>CAVXYR010000003.1:0-915455 GCA_963766115.1 uncultured Solirubrobacterales bacterium | reverse complement strand
TGTTACGTACTTGGTTCGTTAGTATTCCTAAGAGCAGAGGGCGACGATCAATACCTGTGACTTGCGTGACATCCGACTCGCATCCTGGCAGGGGCCAATTCCGCAGCAGCCATCAATTGTAGATACCACGGCGGACCGGCAAAATCCTGCCGGGACCGGCAAACGAGCTTGCACACCCCCGGGGGGCGGCGGCTCAGTCGTCTATCGGCGGTGAGGGGTCGAACATTGCCGCATCCTCCCGGCCGACCGCGTCACTCGGCTCCCGGATCACGTTAGGGCTGTGGCGAAGGAACTCCTCGACCGCGGGCTCGTATCGGTACGGATTGGCCACCCCGGCAGAACCGGATCCAGCCGGAGCCGCTCCCGCAGATGGACCACCGCTTCCCTGGAGGTGAAGCGGTAGTGGAAGCCGGCGGCCTTGAACAGCCGGTTGTCCATGCCCCGGCCGAACCGGAGCTGGTTGACCATCTCTTCCGGGAGGCTGAAGCCGAGCCGCCTCATCGCCGCGGTGGCAAGACCGGTGCCCCATGGCGGAATCACCGGCAGCGGCCGCTTGCCGAGCAGCGAAATCGTCTCCGAGAGGGTGAGCACGCCATCGCCGGCGACGTTGTAGATGCCGGGAAGATCCCGGACGGTCACGTGCTCGAGCGCGTGCACGACGTCCACCTCGTCGACGAACTGGTACCGGGGGTCAAATCCGGCGATCATCGGTACCAGCGGCATGCCGAAGAGCCGGACGTGGGACGTATCCACCTCGCCACCGAGGACGTTGGCGAAGCGCAGCACCGAGACCATCACGTCGGGACGCTGTCTCCTGAATTCGTCGACCGCCGCCTCGGCCTCGACCACATCGCGTTCGATCGCCGTCTTCGGGGGGTGTTTGCGGCTCATCGACTCGGCGAAGAAGGCAGGATCATCCTGCTCGCAGCCGTACCAGTGGGCGGAGCTCTTGAAAACGAGCTTTCTCACCGGAGAGTCGGCGGCCGAACAGGCGGCGAGGATGTTCAGGGTTCCGATCACGTTGCTCTCGTGGACAGAGACAGGCGCCTTGCCGGCCGGACCACGGACCGAATCGACCTTCAGACGGGTGTCGACGACGGTGTCTATCCGGGCGGCCCTGACGATTTTCTCGATCAGGCCGTGTTGTTCACCGACCTTGACGTACTCGGTCCGGTTGAGCTCTCTGGTCGGCTCGTTCGAATCAACCCCGATGATCGCCTCGATCGAAGGGTTCGACTCGAGCGCGCCGGCCAGGCGACCGCCCCAGTAGTTCGACACCCCGGTCACCAGGACGCGCCGGGCGCCCTGCTGATCGCGTTCCTGCTCGTCCTTGGCCATGGTTGATTGTCGCACGCCGGGGACCGGATAATCTCTCCGCGATGGGCTCAACCGAGACCGACAGGATGACCCCCACCGGCCCGGCGCTTGACGACTACGGCCGGTCGGGCGGAGAGTGGCTGAATATGGACTGGGGGGCGTTGCTGCGAAACACCGTGGTCGAGACCGGACTCGGCACGACCCGGGTCGACTACGTCGAGCTCGGCGAGGGGCCGCCGGTGCTGTTCGTGCATGGCCTGGGCGGCAGCTGGCGCAACTGGCTCGAGAACCTGCCGTTTTTCGCCCGGGACCACCGGGTGGTGGCGATCGACCTGCCGGGATTCGGGACCAGTCCGATGCCGCCGGAGCAGATCTCGATCACCGCTTACGGAGAGTTGGTCGTGGCCGTGGCCGACCGCCTCGGCCTCGGCCCCGAGACGGCCCTGGTCGGCCATTCGATGGGCGGCTTCATCTCGACCGATGCGGTTACCGGCGCCCCGGAGCGGTTTTCGAGCCTCACACTCGTCGCCGCCGCAGGGATCACCTTCGCGGCGATGAGTGACTCGAGGAAATCGGTGACCAGCGCGGCGATCAAGATGATCCGGCCTCTGATGGCCAACCGGGTCGATCGGACTCTGCAGCGCAAGCGGCTCCGGGCCGCCTCGTTTTCCGGGCTTGTCGCCCACCCCAGCCTGATCGACCGGGAAATCCTTTGGGAGCTGGCCCGGTATGCGGCGACGGCTCCCGGCATGATCGAAGCAACCGATGCCCTGTACGGGTACGACTCGCGCGAGAGGTTGGCCGAGATCGAAATCCCGACCCTTGTGATGTGGGGCAGGAAGGACCGGCTGGTTCCGGTCGCCGCCGCCCACGACTACCTGGCGCGCATCCCCTGCGCCCGGCTCTCGATCATCGACGACACCGGCCACATGGTCCAGATGGAGCGACCGGCCCGGTTCAACCGCGAGGTCGAGGCGTTCGCCTCCGGACCGGCCGGCTGACCGGCCCGGAGCCTGCGCCGGACTCCGGTTCAGCCGATCTGACCTTCCAGGTCCTGGATCTCTGTCTTGAGCGTCTCGACCTGGGCCGCCAGCTTCCTGACGCGCTTGCCGGCCTTCGACTTCTTGCGGCTGAGCTTGCGCTTGGTCTTGCATTTCGCCTTGGCCTTGCGCCCGGACTGCTTCGCCGCTTTGCACTTCTTCCCGGCCCTCTTGACTCGCTTGCCCAGCTTCCGGCGCTGCTTCCTGGCCTTCTTCAGCTTCTTCTGCTTGTTCGACAGCTTGGCCTCAGCCGCGCTCAGGTCAGCCCGCAGCGCATCACGGGCGACGTAGGCGTCGGTTTGAAGCTGAGCGATCCGAAGCAGGTTGCCCTCGGTCAGGTTGACCTCGGGCACGTGGTAGTTGTTGCCGGAGGCAACCAGGGAGCCCAGATCGGGGCGAGTGTCGCCAGGCAGGTCGAGAGTGCTCAGGTTCAGCCAGTGTGCCCCGTTCTGGCGCATGCACTCACCGGCGTAGTAGTCGGGCTGTGATCTCCACGGGGCTGCTGACTCGGGGCCGGCGGGAGGGGCGAACAGGTAGTCGAAGTTGACCAGCGGCTCGAGAGTCCCGTCCCCGCCATCGAGGCGAGCGGGGTTCACGCAGACGACTTCCTGCTGATCGGCGTCCGGCCGGGGCAGGTCGTAAATCCAGTAACCGACGTCGAGCCGGGAGAAGCCGGCCGCATCCCCGGGGTATCCCTTGTAGGTCGAGAAGGCGACCAGGCACCCGATCTCGCCGCCCTCAGAGCAGGCCGGGACGTTCTCGTACATGCCGCCGACCAGCTTGCCGACCGGGACGTTGATGTTCGCCCCCGGGGCAAACGCGCCGACCATGCGGTCCCTGAGCTCCGGGTTGCCGTCGATCTCTTCGTCGATCAGCCTTGCCGTGTGGGCCGAACCCTGAGAATGCCCGAGCAGAATGAACCCACGACCATCGTTGTAGTTCTTCAGGTAGTCCTTCCACCCGGCAAGCGCGCTCTGATAGGCGGTCTCGACCTGATCGTTGTGGGACGCCTGAGACCCGTTGTAGGTGACCTGCCTGTACATCGGCGCGTACACGTCACAAACCGACGAAAACATCCTCGCCTGCTGGACGGCGACGCGACGGATCGGGGGATCCTTGTCCAGGTTGGAATTGGGAGTCCCCTGTTCGCTCTGGGTCGGGTAGAGGTAGAAGCAATCGACCGGCGCGACGTCGGGTCGGGTGTAGGTCAGTGGGGTCGCGCTCTGCCCCGGGGGAGGATCCACGGTTCCGTCGATCGTCCCCGCGCACAGGTCATCGGGGTCCCCGGGCTTGCAGAGCCATGAGGTTTCGCCCGGAACGGTGGCGAATCCGGCGCTAGCACTACCGGCAAAGAAGGCGGCTCCGAGGCCCACTGAAACTGCCACGGCTGCGGCGAAGCGCTAAAAGACATTCACTTCCGACATTGCTCTCCTAGGTTCGACGGCCCTCTCGACCGGGATTGGTAAACCCTCTGCCCCTCTGGATATTGACGGAATCCCGTTCAGGACGACGCCAGGCCCGTTCGGTGGCAGGTGGCACTGAAACCCGTCGCATCGTCGACTGATTCGGTTCGTCCGGAAGGGTTTCCCGTACGGGCCCCGACCGGAGACTGCCTCAGGTAACGGCGCCGAGCGATGCCGAACTCACTCCGCGCGCGTACTTGGCCATCACGCCCCGCTCGAAAAGCGGCTCGGGCGCGACGTAGGCCGCAACCCGCTGATCGATTTCCGCCAGCGAGAGGTCGACGTCCAGGCTTCGTCCGTCGATGTCGAGCGTGATCATGTCGCCTTCGTGCACCGCCGCGATCGGGCCTCCCTTCACCGCCTCGGGAGCCACGTGGCCGACCATCAGTCCCCGGGTCGCCCCGGAGAAGCGGCCGTCGGTGAGCAGGGCGACATGCTCCCCCATGCCTTTGCCGACCAGCGCGGCGGTCACCTGAAGCATCTCGCGCATTCCCGGCCCGCCGGCAGGACCCTCGTTGCGGATAACGATCACGTCGCCCTTCTCGATTTCATCGGCCCTCACCGCGGCGAAGCAGTCCTCTTCGCGCTCGAACACCCGGGCCGGGCCGGTCTGTTTGCGACGCTCGGTACCGGCCACCTTGACCACGGCACCGTCCGGACAGAGGTTTCCGCGCAGAATGGCCAGCCCACCCTGGGCCTTGAGCGGCGAATCGACCGGCAGCACGACCTCCTGGCCAGGCTCCTCTTCGGCGCGGTCAGCCTCTTCCCCGATCGTCCTGCCGGTGACCGTGATCTCGTCCACGTGCAGCAGGCCGCCATCCTTCAGTTGCTTCAGGATCAGCGGCACCCCGCCGGCCCGGTAGAGGTCGGTGGCGATGAATCGCCCGCCGGGCTTCAGGTCGGCCAGGAGCGGGGTGCGGCGGGAAACCTCTTCGAACACGTCGATGTCGAGTTCGATCCCGGCCTCGCGGGCCACGGCCAGCAGATGGAGTACCCCGTTGGTCGAGCCACCCGAAGCGCAGACGCAGGCGATCGCATTTTCCAGCGACTTGCGGGTGATCACCCGGCTCGGCCTCAGGTCGTCGGCCAGGACCTTCATCACCAGTTCGCCGATCCGCTCGGCAACCACGTTCTTCTCGCTGTCTTCTGCTGGAACCATCGCCGAGAATGCCGGTGAGATCCCCAATGCCTCGAAGGCGCAGGCCATCGTGTTGGCGGTGAACTGGCCCCCGCAGGCTCCGAAGCCCGGGCTGACGACTTCCTCGAGCTCGCTCAACTCCTGATCGGAAATATGTCCGGCAGCGTGCGCGCCGATCGCCTCGAACATCTCGAGGATGGTCACGTCCTCACCCTTGTAGCGGCCCGGCTTTATCGAGCCGCCGTAGAGCACCAGCGACGGCACGTCGAGCCGGGCTACGCCCATTACCGCACCAGGAATCGTCTTGTCGCAGGCCGCCAGCCCGATTACCGCGTCGAACTGGTAGCCGCGGGCCATGAGCTCGATCGAGTCGGCCACGACTTCACGACTGACCAGGGATGACTTCATCCCCTGTGTACCCATGGTGATCCCGTCGGAGACCGCGACTGTGTTGAACTCCATCGGAGTTCCTCCGGCGGCCCGGACGCCTTCCTTCACGTACTCGGCCAGCGCCCGAAGGCCGTAGTTGCACGGCATCGCGTCGGTCCAGGTGTTGGCGATCCCGACTGTCGGACGGCTGAGATCTTCGTCTGTGTAGCCGATGCCCTTCATGTAGGCCCGGGCGGCAGCCCGATCGGGACCGTCGAAGACCGCAGCGGACCGAGGGCGCGGCAGTGCTTGTGAGGTGGATCCGTCGGCAGACATAGCCGCCATCCTAGAGCCCGCGCCGGGCAAGGTCGCGCCTGATCTTCTCGAGCCCGATCACGTCGACCGGACCGGGTCCGGCGCCGACCGGATCGAGGCCGTCGGCCACCGCCTGCGAAGCGATTTCCCGGGCCGCCTTCACCGCAGCGAGCATCTCGAAGCCCCGTCCGAGAAAGGCGGCCAGACATGAAGAGTGGGTGCAGCCCGACCCGTGGCTCGCGGTGCTGCGATGCCGGGCCCCGGTGATCTCGACCGTCCGGCTGCCGTCGCGGAAGAGATCGACCAGATCCTCGCTGTGCCCACCGGTGATTGCCACCGCTTTCGGGCCGAGCGCCAGTACCGCTTCGGCCAGCTCAGCCTGACCGGCCGATTCATCGAGCCCGGTCAGGCTGCGCGCCTCCGGGATGTTCGGGGTGGTGACGGTCGCCCGTGGCAGGATCAGCTCGGCCAGCGCGTCCCGGGCCCCCGGCTCGAGCAGGTCGGCCCCACTTTCGGCGACCATCACCGGATCAAGCACCACCGGTGCCGGACCGACCAGGTCGAGCGCTCCGGCGACCGCCTCGATCGTGTCCCGGTTCCCGAGCATGCCGATCTTGACCGCATCGACACCGATGTCATCCGCGACGGCAGCGACCTGGGCCCGGATCATTTCCGGGCTGACAGCCTCGATTCGCTCGACGCCGACCGTGTTCTGGGCGGTTATCGCGGTTATCGCGGTCATGCCGTGCACTCCGCACCGGGCAAAGGCCTTCAGGTCGGCCTGGATCCCGGCGCCGCCGCCGGAATCCGATCCCGCTATCGCCAGGACGGTCACTGTTTCAGGTCGGGGCATCAGGCGGTGAAGGATACGGAGCCCTCAGCCCGGTACGGGACCAGGTGCCGCTTATCGAGCAGCGTAGATACCCGAGCACCTCCAGCCGGGCCAGGTCACCGGCGCTGTCAGCGGCGTCGGCGTCCAGAAAGCCGGCCACCCGGTCGACGGTTTCATGCCCGGTCTCGACCGCCCCCAGTACCGCGGCTCCAGCCGGTCCGGGATCCGGGCCGAACATTTCGGGCACCTTCCTCCCCACACCGAATGCCCGGTCGAGCACGTCACGCCCGTCCCGTATCAGCGCGGCCCCGCTGGCGATCAGCTCGTTGGTGCCGGCGGCGGCCGCGATCGTGGCCTGCCCCGGCACCGCCCCTACCTCGCGCCCGGCGTCGCCGGCCATCTCGGCCGTGATCAACGAGCCGGAACGCTCGGCCGCTTCAACCACCACGGTCATCTGCGAAAGCGAGGCCATGATCCGGTTCCGGGCCGGAAAGGCCCACCGCCAGACCCCGGTGCCGGGCGGCATCTCAGAGACGACCAGTCCGTTCTCCAACAACCGTGAGTAGAGCCCTCTGTGCGACGGCGGATAAGGACGCTCGGGGCCGCAGGCGAGGATCGATACGGTCCTGCCGCGCTCCAGGGCCCCGCGGTGAGCTGCCCCGTCGATGCCGAGCGCCATGCCACTGACCACGGTCAGCCCGGCACCGGCAAGCTCACCGCCGAGCCGTCGGGCAACCTCCAGTCCGTAACCGGTCGCCCTTCGCGACCCGACCACGGTCACTGATCCGTCCAGCGTCAGTTCGCCGAGCGGAAATCCATCACCCCGGCCGATCAGCGCGTGCGGCGCATCGGCGGCATCGCCCAGCCCGTCGGGGAAGTGATCGTCATGCCGGCAGCAGGCCCAGCATCCGGCCCGCGCCAGTTCCTCGCGGATCGATTTCTCGCTCAGTCGATCGACCTCGGAGAGGATCCGGTCGGCCCGACGGGGCGCCATCGCCCCGGCCAGGTCTTCACCGTCGAGGCGAAGCAGCTCCGGGACGCGCCTGCCAGCCCGGTTCTCGCACGCCTTCTGGATGTACGGGGCGAGCCGGGCGATCAGCCATGAACGCCTGAGGCATTCCGGGCAGGCCGAGCGCGATGAAACCCCTGACCGACTCACCGCTCGGTCCTCCTGCGGAGCTGGAGGGCCCGGGCGACGTGCGACTCGGTAGCGGGGCCGCCCCCGTCGAGGTCGGCCAGGGTACGGGCGAGCCGCCGAACCCTGGAGTGGGCCCGCCCGCTGAGGCCCTGCCTGCGGTAGGCATCGTCAAGCAGAGAGCCGGCGGCTCCGTTGAGCGCGAAACCATCCAGGTCGCGGTCAGAGGCGACGGCGTTGGTCCGACCCGGCCCGAGGTTCGCGGCCATGATCTCCCGCGCCCGGACCACCCTGCGGCGGACCGTGGCCGAATCCTCGCGACCGGGCGCGGTCAGTGCCCCCGCCGGGGGCTGGGCCACGGCGACGGTCATGTCTATCCGGTCGACCAGGGCCCCGCTCAGCATGCTGCGGTACCGCCCGATCGCGGCCGCGCCGCATCGGCACTCGGGGTCTTGATCGCCACGACCGCAAGGGCACGGATTCGCGGCAGCAACCAGCATGAAACGGCTCGGCAGAGTCTGCCGGCCCCCGGCCCGTGAAATCGTTACCCGGCCATTCTCAAGCGGCTCCCGCAGTGCCTCGAGCGCCGCACGGCTGAACTCACAGATCTCGTCGAGGAACAGCACGCCACGATGCGCCAGGGTGATCTCACCCGGTCGCGGCGGGCTACCGCCTCCGACCAGCCCGGCTGCGGAAACCGTGTGATGTGGAGCGCGGAACGGTCGCGAGGTGCTGATCGCGCCGTTCCCGGTCCCGCAGGCACTGGCGATCCTGGCCACCTCCAGCACCTCGTCGCCCGCCAAGGGCGGCAGGATCGACGGCATCCGCCGTGCAGCCAGCGACTTGCCGGCGCCCGGCGGGCCGACCATCAACAGGCCATGACCGCCGGCCGCGGCCACTTCCATCGCTTTTCGCAGATGTTCCTGGCCCCGGAGATCCCTGATGTCAGGCGGCTGAGCCCCCCGGTCGAACTCGGCGGCAGCCGGCACCTCGCCCGGAAACTCTCCCCGGCTCAGGCTCCGGAGCGCCGCCAGGTTGCCAACCGTCCGCACCTCCACCCCGGCCGCCAGCGATGCCTCGGAACCGTTGTGGGCCGGACAGACGATCCCATCCTTGCCGGACTCGCGGGCCGCCTCGGCCATCGCCAGAGCCCCGCGCACCGGGCGGACCGAGCCGTCGAGGGCCAGCTCGCCGGCGAAGGCCCACCTCTCGAGCAGCGCCGGGGGGACCTCCCCACTGGCCCCGAGAAGCGCCGCCGCCAGGGCCAGGTCGAGTCCCGGCCCGACCTTACGCAGGTCGGCCGGCGCCAGGTTGGCCGTAATCCTGCGCAGGGGGAATTCAAAGCCGCAGTTGACCATCGCGGCGCGCACCCGTTCCCTGGCCTCCCGTACCGCGGTGTCGGGCAGCCCCACGATCTGAAAGCTCGGCAGACCCCGATGGACGTCGACCTCGACCCTGACCGGGCGGGCCGAGATCCCGTCGAGCGTAAATGAGGTCGTTTCGGCGAGCACGAGAGCAAGCTATGCCGCCATCGCTCACCGATTGCCGCGGTAGCGCAACAAGACCTCGACCGAAACCGGACAAGTAGCAGAAGCCTGCTCCGCGAGCGGCGAGGCGACCCTATTTTTCATCTATGGGAGATCCCCGCCGCAAGACCGGGCAGTCCGCAGAGAACATCTGCGCCCGGCGTCTTGCCGGGCTGGGCTGGCAGATCCTGGCCCGCAACTGGAGGATCAGGGCCGGTGAGCTCGACCTGATCGCCAGGACCGGCGGCACGCTGGTCATCGTCGAGGTCAAGTCGACCCATTCCGGCCTGAAGCGCGGCCCGACAGCCCCGGCCCTCTCGGTAGGCCCGGACAAGCAACGTCGCATTCGCCGGCTCGCGTCGGCCTGGCTCGCAGGCCACGGCCGCAACATGACTTTCGAAGACGTCAGGTTCGACGTAGTCGGGATCCTGTTCGACCACGATGGCGAGGTCGGCGCCTATGACCACATCGAGAACGCGTTTTGACCGGCCATGACCGGCGTGTGCGGTCGAGCCGGGGCCTCGGACCGTCGGGCTCTCAGGCGTAGGCGGCCGAGTTGAATGACAGCCGGTGGATCCCGGTTGGCCCCAGCTCGGCTATCGCCTGCCGGTGGGCCGGGCTGGCGTAACCCTTGTGGCCTCCAAAGCCGTATCCGGGGTACCACTCGCCGGCCCGGATCATGTCATCGGTCCCTGGTCACCTTGGCCACCACCGAGGCCGCTGCCACCGCGGCGCTGGTGCTGTCCCCCTTGACCAGCTTGCGGTGCTCGACCCGGCAGCCGTCCAACCGGAACCCGTCGGCCAGCCTGACGATCGAGCCGTAGGATTCGCCGAGCCGCTCGAGAGCGAGCGAGAGGCACTCGACGTTGCTGGCGTGGAGCCCGTTGGCGTCGATGTAGCGGGCCGACCGCATCACTACGGCAACCCGCGCGGCGCATGCCAGCACGTGGGGATAGAGCCGCTCCCTCGCCTTGACGGTCATCTTCTTCGAATCCTTGATCCCGATAAGCCTTCCCGATCCGAAATCGTCGAGACAGCGCCGGTCGAGGACCACCGCTGCTGCGACTATCGGACCCGCCAGGCAGCCCCTCCCAGCCTCGTCGGCTCCGGCGACGAAGTCGGTCCCCAGTTCCCGGTCGTACGCGAAAAGCCCACCGGGATCGGGATCGAGGGGCGGCTTAGAGTCCACCGATCCGATTCGGGGGCCAGTAGGTTCCGAATGCCTTGCCGATCAGCCATTCCTCCGGAAGAGGGCCCCAGAAGCGGCTGTCTTCGCTCTGGCCGCGATTGTCGCCCATCAGGAAGTAATGACCTTCTGGGACCTTGATCGGATCGGGGAGATCGCACCCCTGGCCGGCCGGCCCGCAGCGGTTGATCTCGTACCCGTCCGGCTTCTGGACCACCCCGTTGACCACCGGCAGGCCCCGTCTCACCGCGACGGTATCTCCGGGCCCGGCGACGATCCGCTTGATGAAGGTCTCCGAGGACTTCTCCGGTGTCGCTTCGGCGCACGGAGTGTTCGGCTGGCGCGGCGCCCCGCAGACCGCCCCGCCGCGGTCGACGCCGGCGGGTGGGCGGAAGACGACCACGTCACCCGCCTTGGGATCGGTGAAATGGTAGATGAAGCGGTTCTGCAAGGATGCGCTGGCCGACATCGAGGGTCGGCTCCATCGAGCCGGAGGGAATCTGGTACGGCTTGATCAGGAACGCCTGGATCAGCAGCGCAAGGCCGAGGGCCATCGCCACGATCACGACCAGTTCAACTACGCTCCCCCCGGCCGTCTTCGGCTTGGGGATGTGCGGGTTCAGGCCTGGTCCTTCTCGTTCTGCTCGCCGTCGGCTGACTCGCCGTCGGCATCGGGTGCGGCCTCTTCCGACGCTTCGGCCTCTTCCGACGCGGCGTCCGCGGTCTCAACGTCCGCTTCGGCGGTTTCGCCTTCAGGCTCTCCGGAGTCGGAATCGCCGGTCGAATTCAGGTCAGCTTCAGCGACCTCGTCGCCGGCTGCGGCAGCCTCGGTCTCTTCGATTTCTTCGACCGGTTCCTGGGCCTCGCCGGCGGCGTCCACGGCTCCGGCCTCTGAGGTGCCGATCATGTCCTCGTCGATCCCCCAGCGCCGCTCGGCGACCCGGGCGGCCTTGCCGACACGGCCCCTCAGGTAGTAGAGCTTGGCCCGGCGGACCCGGCCGCGTGAAGCTACTTCAAGTTTTTCGATCTTCGGCGAGTGGAGCGGAAACGTACGCTCGACCCCGACGCCGAACGACTGCTTGCGCACGGTGAACGTCTCGCGTGCTCCCGATCCCTGGCGCTTGATCACCACTCCTTCGAACACCTGGGGGCGCTTGCGATTGCCCTCGATCACCAGGAAGTGGACCCGGACACGGTCGCCGGGCGCAAAGGACGGCAGTCCCTTACGTATCTGGCCGGCTTCGATGTCCTGGATTACAGTGCTCATGGCTCAAAAAGACGGGCCGGGTGGCCCGCGAAGCGGCAATGCTACCGACTCCTCGTCAGCGGCGACCCTCTCGCCGCCTCGACTGCTCCAGCCGCCACTCCCTGACCCTGGCGTGGTCTCCGGAAACCAGGACGTCGGGCACGGCCCAGCCCCGATACTCGGGAGGACGGGTGTAGTGCGGATACTCCGGCATCCCGTCCAATGCCTCGCTGTAGGACTCCTCGACGGCGCTGTCGGGATCGCCGAGGGCCCCGGGGAGCTTTCGCATGATCGCGTCGGCCACGACCATCGCCGGCAGTTCACCCCCGGCGAGCACGTAGCGGCCGATCGAGATCTCGTCGTCGGCCAGGTGGTCATGGACCCTCTGGTCGAATCCTTCGTAGCGCCCGCAGAGCAGGGCGAGGCCCGGTTCGGAGGCCAGTTCGGTCACGATCGACTCGTCGAGCAAACGGCCGGAGGGGGCGAGAGCCACCGTCCGGGGACGCTTTTCTTCACCATAGACCCCTCTCAGGGCCGCATCGACAACATCGACCCGCAGGACCATGCCGGCCCCGCCCCCGTACGGCGAGTCGTCCACCCTGCCACCTTTCAGCGGGGTCCAATCGCGGTAATCGCGCAGGTCGAGCCGGGATCCCTGCTCAATCGCCTTGCGTACGGGGCGCTGCTCCGCCAGCCACGCGAACGCTTCCGGAAAGAGGGTGAAGATGTCTAGGTTCAAGATTCGCCCGGGCCGGCGGTCCGAGACGGGGGCCGACTCAGTCGAGGATGTCGACCAGCACCCGGCGCTCTTCTCGCACGGCGGCCGCCTTGGCCACCGTACGCAGCGCGTTTGCGACCCTTCCGCCCTTGCCGATCACCCGACCGAGATCGTCCTGATCGACGGTGATCTCGTAGACGAGGTCGCCGTCTTCCTCAACCTCTTCGACCTGCACCGCATCGGGAACCTCAACCAGGGCCCGGGTGAGGAATTCGAGCATCTCCCGCATCTGGGTCAGCTGCCGGAGGCCTTGATGCCCTTGATCCGCAGCAGGCCGGCGACCCGCTCCGAGGGCTGGGCGCCCTTTTCGAGCCAGTACCTGGCCCGGTCCTCGTCGAGCACGATCGTCGAAGGATCCGTCTGGGCGTTGTACTGGCCGATCGTCTCGATCGACCGGCCGTCACGCGGGGAGCGCTTGTCGGCGACGACGATTCGCCATATCGGGTTCTTCTTGGAACCCACTCTTCTGAGTCTGATTCGGACGGCCATTGGACGGGCAATCCGTACAGATTCTCAGCGGCGGCGGATCTTGGGACGCTGCGTCTTGCCGCTCATCCTGGCGAGCTGTTGGGGATCCGGCATATTGCCGTTCGCCATCTGCTTCATCAGCGAGCGCATCTGGCCGAACTGCTTGACCAGATTGTTTACCTGCTGGATCTTGGTACCCGATCCCTCGGCGATCCGGCGACGGCGGGAGCCCTTGATGATTTCCGGCATCGCCCGCTCGTACGGGGTCATCGAGAGGATGATCGCCTCGACCCGGTCGAGTTCGCCTTCGTCCACGTCGGCGTCCTTCATCTGCTTCATCGCGCCCATGCCGGGCATCATTCCGATCAGGTTGCCGATCGGGCCCATCTTGCGGACCTGCCGCATCTGCTTGAGGAAGTCCTCGAGCGTGAAGGTCTCGGACGCCATCTTGCGCTGGAGCTCTTCGGCCTCGTCTTCGGTGACCTGCTCCTCGGCCTTCTCGATCAGGCTCAGGACGTCCCCCATGCCGAGGATCCGGCTCGACCATGCGGTCGGGGTGGAAGTGCTCGAACTGGTCGAGCTTCTCGCCGGTCGAGGCGAACAGGATCGGCTTGCCGGTGACCGCCTTGACCGAGAGTGCGGCGCCGCCGCGGGCGTCGCCGTCGAGCTTGGTCAGATGATCACCCCGTCGAACTCGGCCGCCTCCGCGAACGATTCGGCGACCCCGACCGCGTCCTGGCCGGTCATCGCATCGACTACGAGAAGCACGTTGTGAGGCTTGGTCTTCCTGCGGATCCGCGACAGCTCGTCCATCAGCTCTTCGTCGATGTGAAGACGGCCGGCGGTGTCGATGATCAACACGTCCCGACCTTCGTCTTTCGCCTTGCCCAGCGCCCAATCGGCGATCTCGACCGGGTCGGCGTCGCTGCCCTGCTGGTAGACGACAGCCCCCGCCTGCCGGCCGACGGTCTCCAGCTGCTCGATCGCAGCCGGGCGGTAGACGTCGCATGCGGCGAGCGCGACCTTCTTGCCCTCCTTGGTCAGCAACCGGGCGAGCTTGGCCGTCGTCGTCGTCTTGCCCGAGCCCTGCAGGCCGGCCATCAGGATCACCGTGATCCCCTTCTGGGAGAAGACCAGGTCCCGCCCGGCGCCGCCCATCAGGTCGGTCAACTCCTCGTTGACGATCTTCACGACCTGCTGGCCCGGATTCAGGCTGCCGAGCACGTCGGCCCCGAGGCAGCGCTCCTTGACCCTGGCCGTGAAGGCCTTGACCACCTTGAAGTTGACATCGGCTTCGAGCAGGGCCAGCCGGATCTCCCGCATCGCGCGGTCGACATCGGCCTCGGTCAGTTTGCCCCTCGAGCGGACGTCCGAGAGGGTCGACTGGAGGCGTTCGGAGAGCTGATCGAACATCATGAGCAGCCTACCGGGCCGGTTCTCCGCGCAGGAGTACGCGCGCCGTGGGTTCGGCAACGGTCCCCGGGAGGCCGCCACCGTCGCGGAAACCGTCCCCTTCGCTCCTGTGGGTCGAAGTAATCGGGGAGCCTCCCGGGGACCGTCCCCGAACCCTGACGCCCCGTCCCCAAGTCGGAGCACCGCTCGGCGGAACTGAACCGCCAGCGGTCGATGCCCGATAGGTGCCCGCCGGGCCCGGACCTACGGTTTGACGTGACCCCCGATTTGAGTGCCGACCCGCGCCACCCTTGACTGGCCGAGCATGGCCCCGTCGCCGGAGAACGCCTGGACCCGGACCTTCGCTCCAAGGCGCTCTGCCGGGATCGCGGTTTCGAGCCCGGTCCAGAAAGCGGCGGTCAGCGGCCCGAGGCGCTTGCGTCCGGGCCCGGTCAAAACCCGCCAGTAGGCGATGTCGTTTCGACCGTTCCAGCTGGCCCAGACCATCGGTTCGCCCCGGCCGCGTTTGCTGGCGATCGCGGGCCTGCTTTTCGGCCGGCCGGTCCAATCGGCTTTGGTCGCCCGGTAGGAGTTCGCCGGTGCGCTGAACGTGGCGTCGAAAACCACCTCCCCATCGGGTGCGAACTCGGTGATTTGCGATCTCGATCCCCAGCCGACGAAGACGTTGCCGCCGGGGAGGACCTCGGCGCTCCCCTGGGATCCGGCGACGATCGGCTGCGGGTGCTCGAAACGCCCTACCGGGATCACCTCGCTCTCTTTCCCTTTGCCTCGCGGGCGAAGAACCAAGGCGCTGGACTGGCTGCTGACAACCGTCGAGAGCGAGCCGGCCGAGCCGTTGTCGAACAACGAGATGTCGCCGTTCGGCAGGCGCTCCACATCGTGCTGAAACGCAAAACGGGCGTCCGGGCCTACCCGGAAATCGTTTGCCCCGGGCTTGCGGCCGTCACCGCGGAGCCGCCATTTCACCTGGCCCGACTTCCTCCCGATCCGGTAGATGGTGCTCACCTTGCGGGCCGAGACCAGGAGGGAGTCGCCGTCTTCGGCCACCGAATTGGCATGGAAGTAGTCCCAGGTATCACCATTCCTCGGGCGCCTGCTCACGCTGGCGTCCAGCCCGACGTTGCCGAGGCTGTGCCACTCGAACAGCACCGCCCCGGTCTTGATGTCGATCTCCTGTACCACGTTGTCGAACACCTTTCCGTGCCGGCTGCCACCCTGCTTTCGTAGATCCCAGCGAACGCTCCTATAGGCGATTGCCAGCGCCGTGTTCCTCGAGGTGATGGAGAACTCGTGGGCGTCGGGCCTGTAGCCATTGCCGGTCCCGAACCTGGCGATCTCGTTGTAGTGCCGGTCGAGGACGTTGTAGCTGCCAACCTGGAACGGACCGTTGCGGCCGGCATCGCCCCGCCAGAAGGTGAGGACCGGGCTGCCCCGGTAGCGCTGGACCTTGAAGTCCTGGACCTCCTGGCCCCTGCCGCCATATCCGGTGGGCCGAAACCACGAGATCCGGCCGAGCTCATCGGCGATCACCAGGCCGGTCTGCTTGGGGGCGAACAGAACCTGCCCCGGCGCCGCGGCCGGGTCGGTCGTCAATACCTGCAAAGTCGGGGGCCGGAGGTCCGGGCGCGACCTGAGCCGGGGAAACCGGTTCGGTTTCTTGGGCCTGCTGCGCTTCCTGCCATCGCTGAAAAATCGCCCGATCCTGATCCGGAAGTCGCCGCCGCGCGCGCCACGGATCCGCTTCCGCGTGAAGACCCTCACCACTTCGCCCGGCACGAACCCGCGTTTCGGGATCACGCTGACTCCGCGGCCGTCCGAATGGGCCAGCCGGCGGCCGTGGTGAAAGCCGGTCCGGGAGCCGTAGATCTTCACCGGTCCGAGGTGCCTCGGCTTGAGCCCCCGGAAGCTGAAAGTGGTCGAGTCGGAAGCCACCGGAGTCCTCGGGCTGGGAAACACAGTGACCGGCTTCGGCTTACCCTGCGAAGTCTTCGCCTGGACCACCCCGGGGATCGCCAGCAACAGTCCCGCCAAGAGCAGCAAGCAAACCGGATTGACGAGAGGGCGGGCACGCATGCCACGAAAAGTCTAGAGCCGCAGATCATCCCACCGGGCCAGCCCGTCGCGGCGCACCCCAGGGACAGGGTCCCCCGGGGAGGCTCCCGATTACTTCGAACCCGCCCCGGCGAAGTCGAGACGCGGCGCGACGGTAGGGCCTCCCCGGAGGGCCCTGCCCCCAGGGGTGTGTCGGCACGGCCGGCCCGGGGCTCAGGTCTCGTCGAGCAGAGCCGTGGCGAAATCGGTCGGATCAAAAGGCCGCAGGTCTTCGAGGCCCTCCCCGACGCCGATCAGCTTGACCGGGATGCCGAGTTCGTTGGCGATCGCCAGGGTGATGCCCCCTTTTGCGGTGCCGTCCAGTTTGGTCAGGACCACGCCGTCCACCGCGGTCGCCTCGGCGAACGCCTGGGCCTGGCGAAGGCCGTTCTGCCCGGTGGTGGCGTCGATCGAGATCAGGGTCTCATGCGGTGCGCCCGGCATCTGCTTTTCGATCACCCGGCGGACCTTGCCCAGCTCGTCCATCAGGTTGCCCTGAGTGTGGAGACGGCCGGCCGTGTCGATGATCAGGACATCGGTCCCTCGGGACTTGGCAGCGTTGACCGCGTCGAAAGCGACCGACCCGGGGTCGGCTCCTTCGTTCGAGCGCACGATTCCTGCTCCCGCCCGCTCGGCCCAGGCGGTCAGCTGCTCGGCCGCCGCCGCGCGATAGGTGTCAGCCGCACCGAGCAGCACCGAAAGCCCGAACTCGTTATTCAGATGCCAGGCGATCTTGCCGATCGAAGTAGTCTTGCCGGTGCCGTTCACTCCGGTCATCAGCAGTACCGCGGGGTCCTGGCTCAGATCGATCGGCGACAGCCCGGCAGACGCGATCTCGGCAAGGATCTCGATCAACCGGTCCTTGATCGCCTGGCCATCCGGGGGGACCTCGCCGGAATCGACCTCCCGCTCGAGCCGCTCAACCACCTGAGCCGTGGTGGCCGCGCCCGCGTCGGCCAGGATCAGCGCCTCTTCCAGCCGCTCCCAGGTCTCTTCGTCGATCCGGTCGAAAAGTGATGAGGTGATCTCTTCCGAGAGTGCCCTGCGGCTCTTGGTGAGGCTTTCGCGCAACCGTTTGAATGCGCCGCGGCGCCTCGGCGCCTCTTCTTCGGCCCCGCTTGGCGGCGCCCCTTCCGGAGCAGCACGATCTCCGAGGTCGAGGATGTCTGTCCAGGTCGTGCTCAAGATTGCCCGGGATCTTGCCTGATGAGGTCGATTCCTGCGGGACGGCACATCCGACCCGGAGCCGGCCGGGTCGCGGCTCAGGCCACTTCTTCGAGCGGTGAACCGTCGATCGTCTCGATTTTGCGCGGCAGGCGCCGGGAAACCACCTGGGTGACGCCGTCGCCGCCCATGCTCACGCCGTAGAGCACGTCGGCCGCTTCCATCGTCAGCTTCTGGTGAGTGACGATCACGAACTGGGTCCGGTCGGAGAACCGGCTGATCAGTCCGAGGAACCGGTTGATGTTGGCGTCGTCGAGGGCCGCTTCGACCTCGTCCAGGATGTAGAAGGGGCAGGGCCTTGCGAGGAACACGGCGAAGACGAATGCGAGCGCGGTCATCGCCTTTTCTCCACCCGAGAGCAGGCTCATCTGCCTCATCCGCTTGCCGGCCGGGGTGACCTCGAGCTCGACCCCGAACTCGGCCTGGGCATCACCCTCTTCCTCGGCGTCGCCGGTCTCGTCCGGTGAATCACCCCGTTCGGAAGGGTCACCACCCGCCTCCGGTTCGGGTTCCGGGGCCGGCTTCAGGTCGACCGCGCGCAAACGGCCGCTGCCTCCGGGGAACAGCTCGGCGATCATCTCCTCGAAGTTGGCCGCGGCCGCGGCGAAGGTCTCATCGAATGACCGCTTGATCTCGGCATCGATGTCCCGGATCACCTTTTCCAGCTCCCTCATCCCCCGCTCGGTGTCCTCCCGCTGGGCCACCAGTTCCTCGACGTACTGACGCGCCTCTTCGTACTCGCTCTCGGCCAGCGGATTCACCGGTCCGATCTTCTCCCGGCGAAGGCGAAGGCTGGTCAGTCGGCGATCGATCTTCTCCCGCTCTTCCTCTTCCAGCGGCTGGTCGGCCTCGGCCACGTCCTCGCCCAGTTTTTCGGCGATCCGGGCCAGTTCCCCGGCCGCCTCGCTGCGGCGGTCGCCCAGGTGGGCGGCCTCGACCTCGGCCGCGGTCACCTGCTCGGCGACCGACCTGAGCCTGGCCTGGACCTCGACCTCGCGGTCGGAGCAGGACTTCAGTTCGGCCGCGATCTCATCCGCGTCGCCCTGGTCTCCGATCACGGTCCTCTCGGCCCGGGACACCCGGCCGCGAACCGCCTGTCCGGCTCTCTCGGAGACCGAGATCAGATCGACGATCAGGCTCATCAACCTCTCAACCGCGTCCATCCGCTCACCCAGCCGCTCGCGGTGGCGCTCCCCCAGAAGACCCTCCGCGCGCCGGGCGTGGCGGGTCGCGCGCTCGGCACCCGCATGGACCTCGGCCAGGGCCTCCAGACGATCACCCTCGGCCCCTTCGGCCCGGGCCTGCCTCAGGCCCTCGGTCGCGGTCGAGAGGCCGGCGTCAACCTCGGAAAGCTCTTCGACCAGCCGGCGGGCCCGCTCGCTGGCGCTGCCGCTGGAACCGACGTCTAGGGTCAGCGGGGCGAGTTCGAGCCGCAGATCATCCAACCTGGCTTCGAGGACCCGGCTCCGTTCGCCGATCGCCGAACCGCCGATCGCGATCCTCTCCTGACCGGACCGCAGCGAATTGAGGATCCCCCAGATCTCGGTCCGCTCGCGGTCGCGTTCGGCGAACCGCTCCTCGGCGGCCCTCCTGCGTTCGGAAACCGCGGACAGGTCCTTTTCCAGCCCTTCACGCACCGCCCTGGCCTTGCGGGCAGCCTCGCGGGCCGCTTCCAGCCGGCCCTCACCGAACCTCAGCTCTTCTGCGACCAGCCTGGCTCTGAGTCCGAGTTCCTCGCGCTCGATTCGGGCCCCGATCTCGGCCGCGTTCGCCTGCTGCTTGAGCGGCCTCAGTGCCCGCCGAGCCTCGCGCTCGACATCGAGAGCCCGGTCGAGGTTGTCCCGGGTCGCGTTCAGCTTCAGCTCGGAGCGCCGCCGGCGCTTGCGGAACTTGCCCAGGCCGGCGGCCTCCTCGATCAGCAGGCGTCGTTCGCGTGGTTTGGAGTGGACGATCGAATCGACCTTGCCCTGGCTGATGACCGAGTGCATCTCCCGGCCCAGGTTCGCGTCCGAAAGGATCTCGACGATGTCGACCAGGCGGCAGCGTGCGCCGTTGAGTCGGTACTCGCCCTCCCCGTTACGGTCGAGCTTGCGGGTGATCGCAATCTCGGTCAGATCGGTCCCTAGCCGGCCTTCCGAATTGTCGATAACCACCTCGACTTCTGCCTCCGAGCGGGATCCGACGTCGCGCCCGCCGACCGAGATCACGTCCTGCATCGAAGCGCCCCGGATCGCGCCCGGGCTCTGCTCGCCGAGCGCCCAGAGCACCGCGTCGGTGATGTTCGATTTGCCGGAGCCGTTGGGGCCGATGATCACGCTGACGCCGGGTGCAAAATCCAGTTCGGTCCGCGTCGGGAACGACTTGAACCCCTTCATGGTCACTGAGCGCAGGTACATGCTCCCCTAAGGCTGCCGAATTGGTCGGACGTTCCCGCGGTCAGTCACCGAGAGTTTCCAGTGCCCGGGAGGCGGCGACCTGCCCCGCCGCTTTCTTGCTCCGGCCCTCCCCCCTGCCGACCTCCTCGCCGCGCAGGCTCACCGCCACCTCGTAAGTGCGCTGGTGGGGGGGTCCGCTGGAGCCGACGACCTCGTAGGCCACGGTTTCTCCGCGACGGGCGACGATCTCCTGGAGGGCGGACTTGAAGTCCCTTCTGTTCGCCTGGACCTCCTCGATCCGCGCCCCGAAGGCATCGACCACGGCCGCTGCGGTGCGTTCGTACCCGAAGCTGATGAAACAGCGCCCGATCATCGCCTCGGTGATCTCGGGCAGCGGTCGCTCCCCTTCGAGCAGGAGCCGGGCCGGCGTCTGGGTGCCGTCCGTTGGCCCGGGATCGGCCTCCAGCAGCATCTCCGGAATGCCGAGTTCCCGGCCTACCGCCGCGCAGGCCTCACCACTGACAGCCTGGTTCAGGATCTTGGTCAGGGCACCCGCATCGAGGCCGGGGAGTGACGAGTAGAGCTCATCGGCTATCGCCAGCCCGAGCACGCTGTCGCCCAGCAGGGCGAGCCGTTCGTACGAACCGACCCGACCGCCGGCCCAGGAGGAATGGGTCAGCGCCTCGCGGCGGGCCTCATCCGGCAACTCGTCGATCAGGCCGGAGAGCGCCCTGCTGGCGCCGTCAGGCCCCTGTCTGCGTTCACGGGCCCTTTTTAGCCACGACAAAGTCAATCGCGTCTCCTACCGTGCTGATCTGGCTTGCTTCCTGTTCGGAGACCGAAATCCCGTAGCGATCCTCGAGCTCCATCACGAGTTCGTACAGATCGAGCGAATCGGCGTCGAAATCCTCTTTGAAACTTGACTGCTCGGTTATCTGGTCTGGCTCCAGTTCGAGTTCGATCGCCAGGTGATCCCTGACCAGGTCCATGACTTCATCGCGGTTCATTGTCTGTTCCTATCATGAGTTCTCCCCGGAGTCGATCGCTCCCCGGTTGGCCCCGACCCGGTGCAGCATTTCCTCGGTACGTCCCGATGAATCGACGGCCGCCGCCCGGGCCGCCACCCTGATCGCGTTGGCCACCCCCTCCGGGCCCGAGCTGCCGTGCCCGACCACCGCCACCTTGCGCAGCCCGAGCAGAATCGCGCCCCCGGTCGTATCGGGGTGCAGGTCCTTTCTCAAGCCACCGAGGGCGGACTTCATCATCAAGCCGCCGAGCGCCGAGACCGGGTTCTTCCTGGCTGCCCCGGAGATCGCGTCGCCGACGGCCTTGGCCGTGCCCTCCATCGTCTTGGTCACGACGTTCCCGGTGAATCCGTCGGTGACCACCACGTCGGCCGTGCTCGCCGGGATGTCCCCGCCTTCCACGTTGCCGATGAAGTCGATCTCGGGCGAGCGGCTCAGGATCGAGTTGGCCTCGACCACAGCCTCGCGCCCCTTGCCCGCCTCCTCACCCACCGAGAGCAGCCCTACCCTTGGCCGCTCCACCCCGAGGATCTGCACTCGAGAACGCCATGCCGAGCCACGCGAACTGGACCAGATGCTGGGCCCTTACATCGAGATTGGCGCCGACGTCGAGAAAAAGGACCGCCTTTCCGGGAACCGGGACCTGTGCCGCAAGGGCCGGCCGCTTGACACCCCTGGATCGCTTCAGGCCGAAAGTGGCTGCCGCCATCGTCGCCCCGGTCGAGCCGAGGCTTACTACGCCCTGCGAGTCGCCGGCGGCGGCGTCGGCGACCGCTTTGACGATCGAGGCTTCCGGGCGCGAACGGACCGAACTGACCGGATCGTCCTCGTTGGTGATCGCCTCGTTCGTATCGATCAGGGCAACCCCGTCGATCCCTCCCAGATCGATCTGATCCCGGGGCCCGAACACACGCAGCTTCACGCCGTCGGCCGCGGCTTCGCGGATACCCGCCTCGAGCACGTCGAAGCCACCTTCGACCCCGAAACCGTCGAGAGCGACCGTGGTCCCGCTGTAGTCCAATTACTCGCCCGAGGGGGCGGGCGCACCGATCTCAGGGGTGCGCTGGACGATTACTTCGCGACCGGCGTATTCGCCGCAAGTGGGGCAGATCCGGTGCGGCAGGCGCGGCGAGTGGCACTTGCTGCAGTGATTTACCCGGGCTTTCGCGGCCCGATGCGTGGCGCGGCGCTTGTCCCGGCGGGTTCTTGAGGTTCGTTTCTTCGGTACGGCCATGGAGGCGGGCAGTCTAGACGAAAGCGTGCCTTTTCAGCGTCCCGGCAGGGTCAGCTCAGGTCGCGCAGCTTGGCCCAGCGGGGGTCGGTCGCCTGGCCGTGCTCATGATCGGCCGGATCGGCTCCATTAAGCGATTCCCCGCACCCGGGGCAGAGGCCGAGGCAGTCGGGCCGGCAGAGGATCTGATTTGGCAGGGAGAGGATCAGGGCGTCGTGGGTCCAGGCGCTCAGGTCCAACACCCCGTTTTCGACGTAAGGGCTGACCAGTTCGGCCGCGGTCATCTCGTCCTCCCCTTCTTCGGCCGCCGAGCCGGAGCGGCGGCCGGTCGCGGGCTCGGGAGGCTGGTCGACCTCGCGGGCATCGACGGCGACGGTGGCGACCGCGGACTCGAGGCAGCGAACACAGGGGCCGGCCAACCCGACCTCGAAACGCAGGCGAAGCGCGTATCCGGTGCTGGTCCGGGAGACATCGAGCCGGACGCCGGCCTCGGCCGGGTCGGCCACATAGGTCTGGCCTCCTAGTTCGACCGGGTCCGGTGAAACGGTTCCGTCGATCCGGGTCGCGTCGCCGTAAGTGAGTCCGAGGCCATCGAGTTCAACTGTTTCTATGGTCATGGTCGGTGCTCCGGGTTGGCAGACGACTACGATGTCGACTCTCTCGCCCTAGCGTACCGACATGACCAGATCCGACTCGACCGACAGCAGCTACCTGGAGACCGTCCGTTCACAGGTTCCCCTCTACGACCGGCTTCAGGAGGCCGCAGTCGCGGCCGTCCCGTTCGAGCCCGACACGGTCCTGGAGCTGGGCACGGGCACCGGCGAGACCGGGTCACGGCTGCTTGCCCGCTTTCCGTCCGCCCGGATCACCGGGCTTGATTCAGATCCGGAAATGGTCTTCCGGGCCCGCCGGCAGCTCAGTGACGTGCGCCTTGCCCGGATCGAGGATCCGCTTCCGGACGGCCCCTGGGACCTTGTGATCTCGGTGCTCTCGATCCACCGGCTCACCGACGAACAGAAGCGGACCCTGTTCCGGCGGGTCCGCCAGCACTCGAAGGCACTGGTGATCGGCGATTTCGTGGCCCTGGAGGACGGAGGCGGTGAGACCGAGGTGCCCGGAAAGGCCTACCCGGACACTGCGGACGAGCTGGCCTCCTGGTGTAGCGGAAAAGTCGCCTGGTCGAGCGACGACCTCACGGTCGTCGTCGCCGACTACCGCTGACGGTCCTACTCTTCGATGTCGTCCAGCGGCTCTTCGTCGCGCCCGGCCAGCCGGTCGCGACCACGCTGAACCGCCGCGGTGAACTTCTGCAGGTTGACCTCGAGCGTGTTCAGGATCTCGTCGGCGTAGTCCTCGGCGCCGAGTCGGATCTCGCGCTCGCGGGAGCGGGCGTCTTCGACGATCTCGTCGGCAGCACGTTCGGCCTGCTTGGTCACCTCTTCGTCTGACACGAGCCTTGCCTGCTGCTCGCGGGCTTCCCGCACGACCCTCTCGGCCTCGCGTTTGGCCTCTTCGAGCATCTCCTGACGCTCCTTGACGATCCAGCGGGCCTGCTTGATCTCTTCCGGGATCGTGGCACGCATCTGATCGAGCAGGTCATAGATCTCTTCGCGGTCGACCCTAACCTGGTCGGTGAGAGGCACCGGCCGCGCGTTGTGGACGAGATCATCGAGCTTGTCTATGAGGACTAGAACATCCATGTCTCAGGGAACCCTATGCGTCTCCGTCGTATTCGGGGTCGAAGTTGCTGATTTCCTGCACATTCTGCACGAAATCGCCCACTCCTTTACGGAACCCCGGGGACATTATTTCCGCCCGAGTCTATCTGCCAGGGCGGCCGCGACGGGTGCCGGGACCAATTCGGTGATGTCGGCGTTGAAGATCGCCATCTCCTTGACCCCGGTCGAGGAAAGGAAGCTGAAGTCGGAGCGGGCGAAAACGTAAACGCTCTCGATCTCCGGGTCCAGCCGGTGGTTGAGCTGGGCCATCTCGTTCTCGTACTCGAAGTCGGAAATCGCCCGCAGCCCCTTCACGATCGCTCCGGCCCCGACGCTGCGGGCGAACTCGACCAGCAGGTCGGAGAAGATCTGCACATCGACGTTCTCGAGCTCGGAGGTCGCGTCAACGATGAAGGCCTGCCGTTCCTCCGCGGTGAAGAGGGTCGCGTTCTTGCGCATCGGCTTGTTGACGACGCCGACAACCACCCGGTCGAAAGTCCTCGAAGCCCGCCCGATGATGTCCAGGTGGCCGTTGGTCACCGGGTCGTAGCTGCCCGGGCAGATGGCTATTCGCTCAGTTCTTTCACTCATGTAGAGGCAAGGTACACGGGGCGGGTCGATCTGCGGCTTCCGGCCAGCCGCCGGGTCGGCCTCACTCCCCGGCCTGGTGGAGACGGTGGAAGGTGATTGCGGTGCGACCGTATCGGCGCTCCCTGACCGGGTCCAGCGACGGCAGCTCGATCGGGCCGCCGGTCCCACTCTCGGTGACCACCCGGCCCTCTGAGGCCAGCGCTCCGGGGATCGCCCGGTCGAGGGCGGTCGCAACATCGGAGGCGATCCGGTACGGAGGGTCGATGAAGATCAGGTCGAACCCCCGACCCTGCCCGAACGAGCCGAGCCAGGTCACCGGATCGGCCCGGCAAAGCTCGACCTCACCGGTCAGGCCGAGGTTGTGAACGTTGCCCAGCGCCGGGCGCGTGTCCCGGTCGACCATCACCGCCCCGGCTGCGCCGCGCGAGATCGCTTCTATCCCGAGGGCGCCGGTGCCGCAGTAGAGATCGGCGACCGAGGCGCCCTCGATCGGACCGAGGGCAGAGAACACCGCCTCCCTGACCCGCTCCGACGTGGGCCGTACCTTCCAGCCCCTGGGGGCCAGCAGCCGGCGACCTCCCAGGCGCCCCGCGATCACCCTCACCGGCGGATGCCTTCCGGGCCGAAGCGAGCGCCGGCCAACTCCGAGAGCGGTGACAATGCCGGGGAGTCGAGACCGCCGTGCCGTTCGAGCAACCGGTCGAGGTCACCCCGGGCATGTTCGAGAAGTTCGGCGTCACGAGGCAGGTCGGCCACCCGGAACCGAGGCAGGCCGTGCTGCCGGGTACCGGTTATCTCCCCCTCCCCTCTGATCTCGAGATCGATCTCGGAAAGCCTGAATCCGTCCGATTCCCCGGCCACGGCGGCCAGGCGCCGACGGGCCGTGGCGCCTGGACTGTCAGCGATCAGGAAGCAGGTCCCGCCGTGCCGGCCCCGACCGACCCGGCCCCGCAGCTGGTGGAGCTGGGAGAGGCCGAACCGTTCGGCCCCTTCGATCACCATCACAGTCGCGTTGGCTACGTCAATGCCGACTTCGACCACGGTGGTCGCCACCAGAACGTCGGTCCGGCCGTCGGCAAAGGCCGCCATCGCCAGTTCCTTCTGGGCGGCGTTCATCTGGCCGTGGACCAGGCCGACTTCGAACTCGCGAAGCTCGCCCCCCCGCAGGCGCTCTGCCTCGGCAGTGGCGGCCCTCGCCTCCAGATCATCGGAGCCCTCGACCAGGGGGCAGACGACGAAGGCCTGCCGGCCGCGGGAGATTTCGCCCTTCAGCCGTTCGAAGACCGCCGCGCGATCGGTCTCTGCGGCGAGTTCGGTCTCGATCGGCTTCCGACCGGCCGGTAGCTGGTGCAGCGCGCTGACATCGAGGTCACCGTAGGTCGTGAGCGAAAGGGTCCGGGGTATCGGGGTCGCGGTCATCTGCAGGAAGTGGGGCGAGTGTCCGGAGGGCGCCTTGCCGGCCAGTTTCGCCCGCTGCGAGACGCCGAAGCGGTGTTCCTCGTCGGCCACGGCGATCGCCAGCCTCCGGAACACGACCGGCTCTTCGAGCAGGGCGTGAGTGCCGACCAGGATATCGACCTCGCCGCTGGCCAGATCGTTCAGGATCACGCCCCTCTGCCTCCCCTGCACCGATCCGGTCAGCAGGGAGACCCGGACCTCCGTCCCGGCCAACAGCCGGCACAGCGTCACCGCGTGCTGTTCGGCCAGGACCTCGGTCGGGGCCATCATCGCCGCCTGGGCTCCGGCCGCGCATGCCCTCAGCATCGCCTGGACGGCTACCACCGTCTTGCCGGCGCCGACCTCGCCCATCAGAAGCCGTCGCATCGGATGCCCGGATTCGAGATCGGCGTCGATCTCGGCAATTGCCCGAAGCTGGTCGCCGGTCAGCTCGAACGGCAGCCCGCTGGCCCACCCGGCCAGGGCCCGGGTCCGGCCGCCGCCGGTTTCGCCCAGCACAAGCGGCGGGTCGGCCTCCCGGCGTAGTTCGACCCGGCCCCTCCTCAGCACGACCTGGTGAAGCAGGAGCTCTTCATAGGCCAGACGTCGCGCCGCCAGCTCGGAACGCGCGCCGGATGCGGGGAAATGAGCCTCGCGGATCGCCGCCACGGCACCCGGCAGCTCGCGCCGCCTGAGCAGAGCTGCCGGGAGCGGCTCCGCCATTTCCCCGGCGAGGCCGGTCGCCTGCCAGGCCCAGCGCCGCCAGCGGGCCGGCTTTATCGACTCGCCGCCGGGGTGACGGCCGCGTATGCCTTCATCCCCCAGCCCCGGGGGGTCTCCCGATCCCCAGCCGGCAGTGGTCTGGTCCGGGCGCGCGGTCGCCGCGACCGTGGCCCCGGGGGATCCGCTCCCGGGGGACGGCGACCGGTCGAGTGGCTCGAGCGCGGCGACCGTGAAGCCCTTGGCCTCGAGCCTGCCCTCGAGTAGATAGTGGTCTCCGCCGGCCAGCCGGTCGACGACCCATGGCTGGTTGAACCAGACCGCCTTCCTTTCCCCCGAGTCGTCGGCCACCCTGGCCTCGATCACGCTGAATCCCCGCCGTCGGACCCGTACGGTCCGTGCGCTGAGCAGCTCTACCGCGACGATCGCAGGCTCGCCGGGTCGAAGCCGGTCCAGAGCGACCCGGTCAGGGACCTCACCGTAGGCCCGCGGCACCCGCCAGAGCAGGTCGAAGATCGTTTCGACTCCCGCCTCCTCGGCCTGCGAGGCCAGTTTCGGCCCGATCCCGGAAAGCTCGCCGATCGGCTGCCCGAGCCGTTCCGGCCGAGGCCACCTGACCGGCGCGGCCAGCAACCCGGCCCGCGACGGCCTGACGCCACCTCCGAACGGAGGCGGCGCTACTGGCTGGCTAGCAGCCACCACCAGCTCGGCTGGCCGCCTTCGTGAAGCTCGAGCTCGACTTCGCTCCCGGCGTGATCCTCGATTTCGTCGAGCGGGATCGGGGCCTCGTCCCCGGCGATCACCGTGATCAGTTCGGCCCCCTCCGCCATCCGCCTGATCGTCGCCATCAGGGTCGGGGCCGCTTCGCCCCAGGCGACAATTGCGTCATCCACGAAGCCGACGGCATCGCCCTTGTGGAAACGGTCCTGGGCGTCGTCGCGGGCAGCCGGAGCTATCCCACCGACCCTCAGGTCGGCGATGGCCGCGCCGAGGCGGCTCCGGTTGGCCTCGAGATCTGCCTCCGCGTCGAACTCGATCAGCGCCAGCAGGCCCTCCTGCTGGGTCCTGGTCGGGATCACCTCGGCCTTCTTCTCGGAGAGCTCGCAGGCCCGCTCCGCCGCCATGATCACGTTCGAGGAGTTGGGCAGCACGAGGATCGCCTCGGCCGAGACCTCCCTGATGCCGGCCCAGAGCTCTGCGGTGGACGGATTCATCGTCTCGCCGCCCGGAACCACCCGGGCGCCCATCTCGGCAAAGATCGCCTCCAGCCCCGGACCACTGCCGACCACGACGACTCCGGTCTTCAGGTCCGGGCCCAGCCGCGCGTCGCGCTCGGCAACCTGCTTGCGCATGTCGGCGACGTCGAGGTTGGTGACCGATCCGGCGTCAGCGAAAACGTCCATCGCCGACTCCGGGTCATCGGTGTGGACGTGAACCTTCAGGGTGGCCTGGTCCCCCACCACCAGGACGGAGTCCCCCAGCTGCTCCAGCCGGTCGACGAACTCCCTCGGAACCAGCCCCGAGCCGGAGACGATGAAGTTGGTGGCAGTACTGGAACCGGCTGTCTTCGTGTTGAGGCTGGCCGGTCCGGGCCGGCGAGTGGTGCTCAATGACCGGCAGATCGGCGTCTTCACCACGGAGCGCGGCCAGTACGCCGGCCAGGATCAGGACCAGCCCGTAGCCGCCGGCGTCGACCACTCCGGACTCGGCCAGCACGTCGAGCTGCTGGGGGGTGCGGTCCACGGCCCTCTGCCCGTCGGCGATCGCCTGCTCGAGCACCTCGGCCAGCACGTCGTCCTGCTCGTCGGTGGTCGCGTCAGGCATCAGCCGCTGCCGCTCGGGCTCGATGTGGGCGAGTTGCCGCGAGATCGAGTGGGCCATCTCCCGGAAAACGGTGAGCATCGTCCCCTCGGCCGGCTCGCGTACCGACTCGTAGGCCGCGTCGGCGGCGGTCGCGAAAGCCGATGCCACCAGGACCGGGTCGACCAGCTCCCCCGGTCTCGAGGCCAGCTCCTCGGCCGCGCCCCGGACGATCTGGCTCAGGATGACCCCGGAGTTGCCGCGCGCACCCATCAGGGCGGCCCGGGCCAAGGCCGATACGAGTTCGGTCCGGCCGATCTCGTCGAGCGACCGCCCGTCATCCATCCGGTCGAGCTCTTCCATCACCGCCCGCATGGTCATCGCCATGTTGTCCCCGGTGTCACCGTCGGCGACCGGAAAGACGTTCAGGTCATTGACCTCCTGGCTGCGGGCCTCGAGGGAACCGTAGGCGGACGCGACAACGCGCCTGAACCTCTCAATGCTCGGATCGGCCACGACTGCCGATACTAAGGTACGGGGTGGCGGTAGGACCTGCCGCGAGGCAGCGACCCCCCTGCTATGCCTTGGAGACCTTGTTTGCCTTGAGGCAGCGGGTGCAGACGTTGACCCGCTTGCGGGCGCCGCCTTCGACGATTCGGACCTTCTGCAGGTTCGCATCGAACCGGCGCCTGGTGGCGACCATTGAATGGCTGCGCGAGTTTCCGAACGACGGACCCTTGCCGCAGCTGTGACATACACGAGCCATGGGACCGGGCATCCTAGCCGATGGACGGCCTTACCGGCATTCAGGCGGACCGCCGGGGAGCCGGGTCAGGAAGCCGGCGGGCCGCACTCCCGGCGCATCTCGTTCATGCGGAGAACCGCGCGGGCCGCATTGGCGCCCTGATCGCGCTTGCCTCCCCCGGTCCGGGCCAGAGCCTGTTCCATGTTCTCGACGGTGAGCACCCCGAAACCGCAGGGAACACCGGTCTCGAGCTGGACCGACTGGATGCCCCGGGCGGCTTCGCTGCAGACGAAGTCATAGTGGTCGGTCTCACCGCGGATCACCGCACCGAGGCAGGCGACCCCGCTGAACCGGCCCGAGATCGCGCAGTAATGGGCGGCCAGCGGCAGCTCGAAGGCCCCCGGGATCTCGAAGGTCTCGATGTCATCGTCGGAGATCCCGGCCGCCGAAAACTCGGACTTCGCTCCCTCTACCAGCCGCGCCGCAAGATCCTCGTAGAAGTTGCCGACGCAGATCGCGTAGCGGCCGGTGGCACCGTCGACCGCGTCAGGCATCCGGATCGCCTTCTGCCTCGCCGCCGTCCTCATCCGTTGATTCGGGCGAACCCTTGCCGGTACCGGTCAGTCTCCTGGACTCGAGTTCCTGGTCCTGGACCCGCTCACCGTGAAGCATCTCCTCGTCGAAGGCCAGGCCCTGGTGGTGGAGGATGTGGCCCAGCTTGTCGCGTTTGGCCCTGAGGTATGACTCGTTGTGCTGGTTCGGCGGGGCCTCGATCTTGATCTGCTCGGTCACTTCGAGCCCATGGCCCTCGAGGCCGATGATCTTCTTCGGATTGTTCGTCAGGATGCGGATCTTGCGAAGGCCGAGGTCCCTGAGGATCTGGGCGCCGATGCCGTAGTCCCGCAGGTCGGCGGGCAGGCCGAGCTTGAGGTTGGCATCGACGGTGTCGAGCCCTTCCTCCTGGAGCTTGTATGCGCGCAGCTTGTTCAGCAGCCCGATTCCCCTGCCCTCCTGGGAGAGGTAGAGCAGGACCCCGTTGCCCTCTTTCTCGATCATCGCCATCGCCGCCGCGAGCTGCTCGCCGCAGTCGCAGCGCATGCTGTGGAAGACGTCGCCGGTCAGGCACTCGCTGTGGACCCTGACCAGGGCGGGCTCGCCGGTGTCGACTTCTCCCTTGACCATGGCGACGTGGTGCTTGTCATCGACCAGCGAGCGGTAGCCGACCGCCCGGAAATCACCGAATGAGGTCGGCAGCGCGGTCGATACGACCCGCTCGACCAGCTTTTCGTTCTCGCGCCGGTAGGCGATCAGATCGGCAATCGTGATCATCCTCAGCCCGTGCTTCTCCGCGTAGAGCGCCAGGTCGCCGACCCGGGCCATCGTTCCGTCCTCGTTCATCACTTCGCAGATCACCCCGGCCGGGACGAGCCCGGCCAGGCGGGCCAGGTCGACACTCGCCTCGGTATGGCCGGTCCGCTCGAGAACGCCGCCGTCTTTCGCCTTGAGCGGGAAGACGTGGCCCGGGACGACGATGTCGCGGGGGCTCGCCTCGGGGTCGATAGCCACCTGGACGGTATGGGCCCGGTCCTGGGCGGAGATACCGGTCGTTACTCCCTCCGCCGCCTCGATCGAGACCGTGAACGCCGTTTCCAGCGGTGCCTCGTTCTTGGCGGTCATCAGCTTCAGCCCGAGCTGGTCGCAACGCTCCGAGGTCAGCGCCAGGCAGACCAGGCCGCGAGCCTCCTTGGCCATGAAATTGATCGCTTCGGGCGTCGCAAACTGAGCCGCCATGACCAGGTCGCCTTCGTTTTCACGGGCTTCGTCGTCGGTCACGATCACCATGCGCCCTCTGCGGATGTCTTCGAGAGCCTTCTCGACCGACGAAAAGGGCCTGTCCTGTTCGGTCACGCCGGATTTTCCGGGGCTGTCTGCGGTCTGACTCATCTACCGGTCGTTCTCACCTTCGCTGGTTCCTGGAACATCTTCGGCAGCGATGCCGTCGGGAGCGGTTTCGCCTGATGCATATGGTGACACCATTCGTTCAACGTATTTGGCGATTACGTCACACTCGACGTTGACCGCCTGACCGGGACCCAGGTCGCCCAGCGTGGTCCGCTCCCTGGTCTCCGGGATCAGCGCCACCTCGACCCACCCCTTACCCGCCCCGGAAACGGTGAGACTCACGCCCTCGATCGTGATCGAGCCCTGGGACACGACGTAGCGGCCGAGCGGACCCGGGATCTCGACCCGGACCCGCAGCGAAAACCCCTCCTCCTCCTGCCCGGAAACCCGTCCGACACCATCGACGTGGCCCTGGACGATATGCCCACCCAGCCGCTGGTCGGCCCGGAGTGCCAGTTCCAGGTTGACCGGCGACCCGGGCTCCAGGAGTCCCAACGAAGTCATCTCAAGGGTCTGCCGCATCGCGTCGGCTGAAAAACCGGCCCGGGTGACCCGGGTCGCGGTCAGGCAGGCGCCGTTGACGGCGACCGAATCACCGGGCTCGACCTGCCCGGCCAGCGAGGTGCCGATCTCCAGCCGGGCGCCGTCCCGATCGGCCTGAACCGCCTCGACCCGGCCCATATCGTTTATCAGCCCCGAGAACACCGTTCACCACACCTTGATCGTTCCGCTCATCAGTACATCTTGACCGACCGGCGTCGCGATCATCCCCGGAACCCTGGCCGCGTCGGCCACAAGGGCCGGTCCTGGACCCTCTGTCGCAGCCCGTCCTCCGCCTAGGATGATCGGCGCCACGAAGACCTCGACCCGGTCGACCTGGCCTGCTGCAAGCGCCACGCCGGCAAGCGTCGGACCACCCTCCAGCAACAGCGACGAGATCTCCCACCGGCCGAGTTTCCGGAGTGCGTCGGTGAACCTGGCGGCCGGATCGGAACCGACCGCGATCACCGACTGTGCGCCGGCGGACTCGAGCCTCGCCAGCTTCTCCGGATCGGCCTCGAGGCCGGTGACGACCACGACCGGTGCGGCCTCGATATCGCCGAACAGCGCCGCCCCGGGGATGAGCCGCGGACCGGAGTCGAAGATCACCCGCGTCGGCTGCCGCACGTCCAAGTCGCCGGTGCGGGCGGTCAAGCGCGGGTCGTCGGCCCGCACGGTTCCCGAGCCGACCGCGACCGCGTCGTTCTCGGCCCGCCAGCGATGGACCACCTCCCGGCTCTCGGGGCCCGAGATCCAGCGCGCGTCTCCGGTCCTCGTCGCCACCTTGCCGTCGAGGCTCATCGCCATCTTGAGCGTCACCAGCGGCGTTCCGGCAATGGCCAGCTTGCGGAAGTCCTGGATCAGGTCGAGGCATTCGTACGCGATCTCCGGGTCGGCCCAGCGAACTCTGACTCCGGCGGCGACCAACCTTGACGGGCCGATGCCGGAGGTCTTCGGGGTCGGGTCTTCGCAGCCGATTACGACCTCGGCGATGCCGGCTTCGATCAGCGCGTCGCTGCAGGGCGGCTGGCGCCCGGTGTGGGCGCAGGGCTCGAGGGTGACGAAGGCGGTCGCTCCCCGGGGGTCGTTGCCGCGGCCGAGCGTGTCGACCAGGGCCACCCGCTCGGCATGCAGGCCACCCCTCCGTTGGTGCCCGCCTTCGCCAATCACCCGGCCGTCCTTGACCAGCACCGCTCCGACTACCGGATTCGGACTCACCGCTCCACGGCCGAGCCGGGCGAGAGCGATGGCTCTGTCCCAAAACTGTCGTTCGGACGGTGACCTTTCGGCCGGCATGGGAGAATCTTGACGACTTATGAAGGTAATCATCCAGATCCCCTGCCTGAACGAGGAGGAAAACCTCCCCGCGACGCTGGCAGACCTGCCCACCGAGATCGAAGGGGTCGACCTGATCGAGACCCTCGTCATCGACGACGGCTCGACCGACGCCACGGTCGATGTGGCTCTTGAGTGCGGCGTCGACCACATCGTCAAGCTGCCCAACAACCGCGGACTGGCGACCGGTTTCCAGGCTGGGCTGGATGCCGGCCTCAAGCTCGGAGCCGACATCATCGTCAATACCGACGCCGACAACCAGTACTCCGGTCAGGACATCCCCAAGCTGATCCTGCCGATCCTGCGGGGCGAGGCCGAAATGGTCGTCGGTGACCGCGAGGTGGCGGCGATCGAGCATTTCTCGCCGGCCAAGAAGTGGCTGCAGAGGCTCGGCAGCTCGGTCGTCCGGCGCCTCTCCCACACCGGGATCAGCGACGCGACCTCCGGTTTCCGTGCCTACAACCGTGAAGCCGCGCTGCAGCTGCTGGTGGTCGACAACTTCACCTATACCCTGGAAAGCCTGATCCAGGCCGGGAAGACCCGGGTCGCGGTCGGTGAGGTGCCGATCCGAACCAACGCAAAAACCAGGGAATCGAGGCTGTTCGGCTCGACCTCGGCCTACGTCCGGCGAAACGGTCTGGCGATCCTTCGGATCTACACCCGCTACGAACCGCTCAAGGTGTTCTCGGCGATGGCCGCGGTCTCACTGGTCGCCGCGATCGCCGCCTGGATGCCTTTCCTGATCGACTGGGTCGCGAACGGCGACCGCAGCGGCCATATCCAGTCGCTGCTGCTCGGAGCGGTCCTGTTCATCGTCGCGATCCAGCTGTTCGCCCTCGGTATCATCGGAGACCTGCTCGCCGGCCAGCGGGTGATGACGCAGAGGGTCTACGAGCGCGTCCGGCGGATAGAGCTCGAACTCGGGGTCGAACCGGCCCACCGGCTCCAGACAGGCCGGCAGGACGAACAGCGGCACGATCGCTCACCGGTCTAGACAGGCTTGGAACCGGAAACCCCTGAACCGAGTGAGTCGCCGGAGCCCGGACCGAGCAGCCGCGATTACGGCAGGACCGCCGGCTTTCTGACCATCGGGGTGGGCCTCACCGGGCTGCTCACCTACGTCTACTTCTTCATCGGGGCGCACGACCTCAGCAAGCAGCAGTACGGCGAAATAACCGTCCTCTGGTCGGCCGTCTTCATCACCGTCTCGACCCTCTACCGGCCGGTCGACCAGCTGCTCTCGCGGCACATCTCCGAGCACCTCGAGCGCGGCGAGACCGACGTCGCCACGGTCAAGGTGGCGGCCAAGATCCAGGTCACCCTCGCGCTTGGGTTCGCCGTGGTCGCCCTGATCCTCAGGGGCCCGCTCCAGGACGGGCTGCTGGAAGGTAATTCTGCGCTCTACTGGATCTTCTTCAGTTCGGTGCTCTTCTACGCAGCCAGCTACTACGCACGTGGCTATCTGGCAGGTCACCAGCTTTTCGGGCTGTTCACCGGCCTGATCCTCTCCGAATCGGTGTTCCGGACGATGTTCGCCGTCGTGGTCGTCGTCGGGCTGCTCGGCGGGCAGACCATGTACGCGATGGGCATCGTGGCCGCCCCGCTGCTCAGCCTGATGGTTGTCCCGTTCGCTATCACCCGTCGCACCCGGCGTGAAGAAGCTACTCGCGAAGCCGAAGACGATCCCGAAGGGGAAGCCGAAGAGACCGTATTCTCATTCGCCCACGGAGCCGGTTTCGTCGGTTCGGTCTTTCTGATCATGTTCAGCGAACAGGTCTTCCTGAACGCCGGCCCGCTGGTGGTCCGAGGGATCGAGGGGGCGGCCGCAGCCGGGTTCATCTTCAACGTGTTGATGATCGCCCGGGCCCCTCTTCAGCTATTCCAGGCGGTCTCGACCAGCATCCTGCCCCACCTGACATCCCTGCACCACAGCAAGAAGCCGGGCTCCGAAGAGCAGTTCCACCACTCGGTACGCATGGTCCTGCTCGGGCTGCTCGCCTTCACGGCGGCCGTCGCCGTGGTCGTATTGATCGCCGGCCCGCAGCTGATGCAGCTCGCCTTCTCCGACAAGTTCACCTACGACCGACCCGATCTGCTGCTGGTAACCGCCGGCATGGGCCTCTACCTGGCCGCGGTCACGGTCAACCAGGCCTGCCTGGCGCAGGGCCAGGCCCGGCGGGCCTCGATCCGCTGGATCTCCTGTGCGGTCTTTTTCGTCGTCTGGACTCTGCTGCCGCTGATCTCGGACGGCAACCTGAGGGTCGAGATCGGCTTCACCCTGACCGCGCTGATCCTTCTCGGGTTGCTGTTCTTCATCTACCGCCGGCCGGACGGCATCAGGGAAGACCTGCCATTGGAAGGGAGCGCCGCCGACATCGAGACACGCCTGGCCGGGCTCGAAGAAGGAAACCTCTAGAGCCGGATCTTCAGCTTCTGGCTGGTGACGACCTTGTCGGCGCCGCTGCCGAATGTTGCGTTCGCGGGGCGATTGAGGTCGGCCCCGATAGTCCGCGCGCCGGCGGCCGAAGGCGGCGTCAGCAGCATCGTGACCGCTCCCGCGGCGACCCCGGCTGCTGTCAGAAACCTCCCTGCCTTGCCGCTTTTCACTGCTGCCGCCATCACCGGGAACCGGCCGGGCGTCAGCTGCCGGCGGAGGCCCCGGCGGCGGCGGCGATCTCCGAGTAGGCAGCGGCCGGATCGCCGGTTCCGAAGATCGCCGACCCGGCAACGAACATCGTCGCCCCGGCTTCGGCCATCGGCCGGGCAGTGTCCCGGCCGATGCCGCCGTCGACCTCGATCACGGCGTCGCCCGATATCTCTTTCAGCCGCCGGACTTTGTCGGGCGAAGATTCAATAAATGCCTGACCCCCCCAGCCCGGATTCACGGTCATCGCCAGGATCAGGTCGGCCGCCCCGCTCAGCTCGCTGACCGCCTCGACCGGGGTGCCCGGGTTTATCGCAATCCCGGCGACGCAGCCGAGCTCGCGGATCGCGCCCAGCGCCCGGTGGGCGTGCGGGGTGGCCTCTTCGTGGAAGGTGATGCAGTCGGCGCCGGCCTCGGCGAACTCAGAGAACTGGCGTTCGGGCCGTTCGATCATCAGATGGACGTCGAGCACGCCCCCGGCCTCGTGGACCTGGTCCGCGATCGACGCCGCGACCAGCGGCCCGATCGTGATCGGCGGCACGAAATGGCCGTCCATCACATCGAAGTGGATCACCCTGGCGCCGGCCGCCATGACCTCGCTGATCGCCGAACCGAGCCGGGAGAAGTCGGCCGAGAGGATCGACGGAGCGACGTGAAGGCCCGCCAGCGATTCAAGCCGGCCCTCGTGATCGGGCAGGCCGCTCATATCGGACTCAGCATCGAACCGCCGCAGGACTGGCAGAGCATGTCCTCAGTGGTGCTCATCCGGGCGATCGTCTGGTGTACGCCGCATTCAGGACACTGGGAGACCAGTTCGTAGCGGCTGAGGCAGTAGACGCAGCGAAACCTCCCCGGAAGCTGGGTCGGCCGCAGCCAGGGCTCGCCGCAGTCGGGGCAATTCGGCCGTTTCTCTACGCTGGTGACGGTTGGCTCGGGTTCACTCGCCATGGAAGGTATTATCCCGATCGGTCCGGCGGTTTCCGCCCTGGGCAGCCTTTTTCCGGAGTCGGGCAATGAAGAAGCCGGTGGTCCGGTCGCGATCGGGCAGCAGCTGTAGGAACCGGCCATCGCCGCCGTCGGCCAGGTCGGGGGCCAGGGCTCCGAGGTCGTCCACCTCGAGGCCGCTCCTCCCGGCGAGGGCGCGAACCTGGCCGGCGTTTTCCTGTTCCGAGATGGTGCATGTCGAATAAACGAGGGTGCCCCCGGGCTCGAGCATCGCGGCCGCCCGGTCGAGGATCTCGCTCTGCAGGGCGCTGACCCGCTCGATCAGGGCGGGCGACTTGCGCCAGCGGGCGTCCGGTCGCGAAGCCAGGGCCCCCAGGTCGGAACAGGGCGCGTCGACCAGTACCCGGTCGAAACTGGACATGATCTCGCCTTCGCGGGCGTCCGCCTCGATCACCAGGCCGTTGTGGAAGCCGAGCCGTTCGAGCTGGCCGGCGACCTCCTGGGCCCGCTGCGCATCCGACTCGATCGAGACGAGATTGCCCTGCCTGCCGACCCTGGCCGCGATCTGACCGGTCTTGATCCCCGGGCCGGCGCACAGGTCGAGGACCCTTTCCCCCGGCCGGGGATCGAGTACCTCGACCACAGAGGCCGAACCGCGGGACTGGACCACGACCAGGCCTTCAGCGGCGGCCCGTTCGACATCGGCCAGGCTGCCCCGGGCGACGAGCAGCTCCTCCGGGGCGAGCGGCCACTCGCCTTCGGCCGGAGAAAGCTCGAGATCCCCGCCGGAGATCCGGTCGATCGCCTCTTCCCGGCCAAGCCGGGCCGTGTTTACCCGGACCGCCCGTTCCGAAGGCCGGTTTGTCGCGGCGAGAACCGAGCGGGCCCGCTCCGGCCCCAGCTCCCGCCACCACATCTCGGCCAGCCAGAGGGGTACGGAGTGCGCCTGCGCCGCCTTCGCCGGAGTCGAATCGTCGCTCAGCTCTCCCCTGATCCGGTCACGTTCACGCAGGGTGCGTCGTAGCAGTGCGTTGACAAAACCGGCCGCGTGTTCGGCTCCCGCTTCACGGGTCAGGCTGACTGCCTGGTCGACCGAGGCGTGGTCGGGCGTTCCGTCGGCAAAAAGAAGCTCGAACATGCCCAGCCGGAGCGCCGCCATGACCGGAGGGTCGGGCCGCCTTCCCGGTTTGTTGATGAACCCGGCGACGATCGCGTCGATCGACCCGCGACGCTGGACCGCGCCGTAGGCCAGTCGCTGGGCCTGTGAGCGGATCCTTCCGCTCAGATCGTGAGTGGTCGCCTCGTCCCTGAAGGCGACTTCGGTGTACTCGTCCTGCTCGAAAGTCCTTCTCAGTACGGCATAGGCGGCCAGCCGCTCCGGTGTTACCCGACTCATCCCGGCTCTCCGGCGAGCTCCGGCCTCCCGTAGCCGCGCAGGTAGTCCGCTCCGTCCATCGCTTTCTTGCCGGGCGGCTGGACCAGGTCGAGCCGCAGGGCTCCCTCGCCACAACCCATTATGAGCTCCCGGCCGTCCGGCTCGATCTCGCCTGGGTCCAGGTCGACGCCGGCCAGCGACGTCACCGCCCGCACCCCGATCCGGTCACCGTCTGCCAGGCCGAGCCAGGCGCCGATATGCGGCGTCAGCGCGCGAACCCGGTCATGGATCGACTTCGCGCTCGACCGGGGATCGATCCGGCGCTCGGCCGATTCGATCTTCTCGGCGTAGGTAGCGGCCGCGTCATCCTGCTCGGTCCACTCGATCCCTCCCTCAACGGCCGCGCCGTGCGTCTCGGCCAGCAGGCGTCCGCCGATCGCCGCGAGTCTTCCCGACAGCGTGCCAAAATCCTCATCGGGCCCGATCGCGGTCTCCTCGAACATCGCGACCGGCCCGGAGTCGAGTCCGGCGACCAGCCTCATGATCGAGACACCGGTCCGCTGGTCGCCGGCCATGATCGCCCGCTCGATCGGCGCCGCTCCCCTCCAGCGGGGAAGCAGCGAGGGGTGCACGTTCAACATCGGGATCTCGGAGAGCAGCGGCTCTCTGATCAGCTGGCCGAAGGCGCAGATCGATGCCCACTCCCCACCCTGGGCGGCGATCCGCTCACGGTCGGCCAGCGCGTTCACGTCGGCGCTCTTCAGCACCTCGATCCCCAGTTCTCCGGCCCGGACGGCGACCGGAGACGGAAGCTCCCTGCGGCCCCGTCCGCGGCGCCGGTCGGGAAGTGTGACCACCAGTCCGGGCGGATGGCCACCGGCGGAAAGCAGTTCGAGTACGGTCGCCGCGAATTCCGAGGTGCCGAGAAAGGCGGCGCCGCTCACGACTCCCCGTCGCCGGGTTCGCCCGCGACCTCGTCCGACGGGGGCGAGTAGCTCTCGCCTCGACGCAGCGCCTTCATCGCCCCGCGGCGCTGGCTCCGCTCAGTCCGGTCGAGGATCAGGATGCCGTCGAGGTGGTCGATCTCATGCTGCAGGACCCTGGCCTCATGGCCGGACGCCTCGATCAGCAGTTCGGCCCCGTTTTCGTCCCGGCCGCGGATCCTGGCGAAAAGCGGTCTCTCGACGTCGACGACCACGCCCGAGATGCTGAGGCAGCCTTCGGTCATCGTCTCGGACTCCTCCGAAAGCCATTCGATCTCCGGGTTGACCAGGCCCCTGGGCTGGGCATCCGCATTTGTCTGAAAGACCAGCAGCCGGCGCAGCCGCCCGACCTGGGTCGCAGCCAGGCCCACGCCAAGCCCGTCCTGCATTAATCCGATCATCCGCTCGATCTCTTCGAGCAGCGCATCATCGAATTCGGTCACCGGTGAAGCCCTGCTCTTCAGCACCGGGTCGCCGAACTGGACGATCCGGGCCAGCGCCGCTTCGCGCCGCTGCAGCGTTTCCTCGTCCAGGCCACCCGGCGACCGGTTCTCGTCGGCTCCCGGAGGCTCCTCCAGAGCGGTTTCGGCGGTGTCAAGTTCTTGCTCTGACATCGCCCCCGAGTTTACCCGGGCTCCGCCCCGGGGCCCGCCGGGAGTTCCCTACTGCGGATCGACGTCGATGCTGAGAGCGATGCCGCGGAACAGCTTTTCGCCGACCATAGCTTCGACCGATTCCTGGACCGGGGTCGCCGCTCCCGCCCCCGGTCCTGACTTGATCAGGAAACGGCGGCGGTAGCGGTTCCTCGCCCGGAACATCGGTGCCGGGCCGAGCAGCAACGATTCCCCGGGTAGGGCATCGGCCAGCCTTTCACCGACGACCGCGGCCGCCCGGTCCAGCACGGCTTCGTCCTCAGCCCCCATCTGGATCCTGATCAGCTCGGAAAACGGTGGATAGGAGAGCTCTGCGCGTCTCTCGAGCTCGCCCTCGAGAAAGCCCGGTGAATCGTGCCGGGCGGCGCAGCCTATGCTGGGGGCACCCGGCGCAAGCGTCTGAACGATCACCTTCCCACCGGCGCTGCCGCGCCCGCTACGCCCGGCCAGCTGAGTCACCAGTGAGAAGGTCCGCTCTTCCGCGCGGAAGTCCGGGAACCGCAGGGTGGCATCGGCGTCGAGGATCACGCTCAGGGTGACCTCGGGAAAATCGTGACCCTTGGCGACCATCTGGGTGCCCACGAGAACGGCGCTCTCGGCCTGGTCGAATCGGCCGAGGATCCTGCCGTGGCCGCCTGGCCCGGCGCTGGTGTCGGCATCGAGCCTGATCACCTCCATCGGCGCGAGGTGCTCGGCCAGGATCCCTTCGATCCGCTGAGTGCCGGCTCCTGTCCGGGAGAGCGTGGTTCCGCCGCAGGCTCCGCAACGCCGCGGGATCGGCTCGGCGTGATTGCAGTGGTGGCAGATCAGCTGGCCGGACTCGCGGTGCACGATCAGCGAGACGTCGCAGTTGACGCAGCCCCAGTGGTGGCCGCAGGTCTGACAGGTCAGCCACGGCGCGAAACCGCGACGATTGATCAGCACTATCGCCTTCTCACCCCGGCCACGGACCGCGATCAGGGCCTCCATCGTCCTCGGGTGGATCGGACCCGCCCGCGGATCCGCGTCGCGCATGTCGATCACCTCGACCGGCGGCATGGCGAGGCCGTCAACCCGCTCGGCAAGCTCGATCCGGGGCAACCTCGACCAGGTCTCCGGCCGCGGTGTCGCCGTGCCGAGGACCAGGAGGGCCCCGGAAACCCGGATTCGCTCGCGGGCAACGTCGCGGGCGTCATACCTCGGATCGCTCTCCTGCTTGTAGGAGGGGTCGTGTTCCTCGTCGATCACGATCAGTCCCAGGTCGGCGACCGGCGCGAACACCGCCGAACGGGGCCCGACGCAGACCGTGGCCTCCCCGGCCTTCAGCCGCTGCCATTCGTCATAACGTTGCCCCGCGGTCAGGGCAGAATGGAGAACCGCTACCCGGTCACCGAGCCTCGCCTCGAACCTGCCCACCGCCTGCGGGGTCAGGCCGATCTCCGGAACCAGCACGATCGCGCTCCTGCCGGCATCGAGGACCTTCTCGACCATCGCCAGGTAGACCTCGGTCTTGCCCGACCCGGTCACCCCGGCGAGCAGCACCTCCGAATCTCCGGGCCCGGCCTCTTCGAGCCTCGCCGTGAGGTCGGTCACCGCCTCCGCCTGCGGACCGGTGAGCTCGGGCGGACGCCGGGCCGCCGGGCCGACACCGGACCGCTAGGGCTTTCGCCTGACCCTGACCTGCTCTCGCTCGATCAGCCCCCTTGCCTCGAGTCGCTTCAGAGTCGAGCTGTCGGCCCCGGTCCGCCGGAACAGGGTTCCGGTGGTCATCTCGCCCTCGAGCAGGGAGCGGAGCGCCAGTTCCTGGCGGCTGCCGAGCCGGCCGCCGCCGGCAAGCGCCTCCCGGCCGGTCTCGGTTACCCGGACCAGCTTTTCCGTCCGGGCCCGGGTACGTTCGCCGCCGGTCCCGGTGCCCGGGGGGAGCACCAGGCCAAGGCCGCGAGCCGGGGTCGAGCAGTAGACGCGGGCGACCCAGAGCCCGAGATCGATCAACTCCGGAGTGGTCCCGTCGCCCAGCACCCGGACCGGCTCGGACAGCCGGTCGGGCTGGATCTCCGAACTCTCGGCCAGTCCGACCACCACTCCGGTGATGCGCCGCGGCCCGAACGGCACCTCGACCACCGACCCGACCCCGATTTCGTCCAGCCGCTCGGGAATCAGGTAGTCGAACGGCCCCCGCAGCGCACGGGCCGTCGTCAGTGGCTCGACCCTGGCGATTGGCATGCACGTCAAGGTAGGGACTTACCCGGACGGGCGATCCGCTGGCCCGGCGGGCGGACCGGTCGGCGGCCACACCGGCGGTCCGCCTTGGCATATGCTCTCGGTCATGGCGTTCTCCCCCAGTCCCGGCGAGCAGGTCATCTTTCAGGGCCACCCTTCCTGGCGGGCGCTCCTGGCGTTCTATCTCAAGGGCCTGTTGATCGGCGTGGTGATCGCGGTGATCGCCAAACTGATCGGAGAGGGCACCTTCACGGTCTTCCTGATCATTTTGATCGCCCTCGGGATCGCGATCCTGGTCGGCTTCATCAAGCGGATGGCGACCACCTACACGATCACCAACCGGCGGCTCAACATAAAGCGGGGCATCTTCGCCCGCGACATCCAGGAGACCCGGCTCGAGCGGGTCCAGAACGTCAGCTATTCGCAGACCGTGTTCCAGCGGGCCCTCCAGGTCGGCGACGTCGACTTCGACACCGCCTCGTCCGACTCCGAGAACGAGTTCGTATTCAACGGCGTTGCCAATCCGCAAGGCGTGGTCACCGAAGTCGACCGGGCCACCTCGCTCGGTGCTTCGGGATCTCACGGCCTCGGCGAGCCCAGCGGCACCTACTGAGGCCGGTTTCCGCTATCCAAGTCGACCGGGGCACACCAAGGCGACTCAGGGCCCCGGATGATCTAGGATCACGCGCGTGACCGACACCCTCGCATCTCAGAGCCCAGAACAGCTGAGCATCAACACGATCCGGACTCTCTCGATCGACGCGATCGAGAAGGCCAATTCCGGCCATCCCGGGGCGGTGATGGGAATGGCGCCGCTCGCCTACAAGCTCTGGCAGGACTACCTCCGTTACGACCCGCTGGACCCGCACTGGCCCAATCGTGACCGCTTCGTGCTTTCGATCGGTCACGCCTCGATGTTGATCTACTCGCTGCTTCACCTTGCCGGGGTGAGAAAGGTCGACCCGGATGGCACGGTCTCCGACGAGCTCTCGGTCACCATGGAAGACGTCGAACGCTTTCGCCAGCTCGGCTCCTCCACCCCGGGACACCCCGAGTCACACCTGACCACCGGGATCGAGACCACCACCGGCCCACTCGGCCAGGGGGTTGCCACCTCGGTCGGCATGGCCATCGCCGGTCTTTTCAAGCGCGCCACGTTCGGCGAGGAGCTGTTCGACTACGACGTCTACGCGATCTGCGGCGACGGCGACATGATGGAGGGGGTATCCCAGGAAGCGGCCTCTCTGGCCGGCCACCTGAAGCTCGAGAACCTCTGCTGGATCTATGACTCCAACCGGATCACGATCGACGGCGACACCGAGCTCGCGTTCACCGAGGACGTCGAGGCCCGTTTCAAGGCGGAGGAATGGGCAGTCCACCGGGTAGACGACGCCAACGACCTCGATGAGATCGGGGCCGCGATCGAGAAGTTCAAGGCCGAGGCCGGCCGCCCGACGATGATCATCGTCCACAGCCACATCGGCTACGGGTCGCCGAACAAGGTCGATACCGCGGCCGTACACGGCTCGCCGCTGGGCGCCGAGGAGACCAGGCTGACCAAACAGGCCTACGGCTGGCCGGAGGATTCGAGCTTTCTGGTGCCGGACGGGGTCCGCGAGGATTTCGCCGGAGGGGTCGGTGCCCGCGGCGCCGAGCTCAGCCGGACCTGGAACGAGCGCCTGGAGACCGCATCCGGAGAGACCCGGGAAGCGATCAGGCTGATCGTGGACGGCGGGATCCCGGAAGGCTGGGACGCCGACATCCCCGGCTTCGAAGCGGGCGAATCGATCGCCACCCGCAAGGCGTCGCAGAAGGTCCTGGGTACGATCGCCCCGAAGGTTCCCTGGCTGATCAGCGGATCGGCGGACCTCACCGGTTCGGCCGCAAGTGGCCTCGACACCGACCTCGAGGGCACCTTCACCCCCGATAACCGGGCCGGCCACGAACTCCACCTGGGGGTTCGCGAACATGAGTCGGCGGCCCAGTCCAACGGTTTGGCGCTGAGCGGGATCCGACCGGTCTGGTCGACCTACCTGATCTTCACCGACTACGCCCGTCCGGCGATCCGCCTGTCCGCCCTGATGGAGATTCCAGTCGTCCACTGGCTCACCCACGACTCGATCGGCCTCGGCGAGGACGGCCCGACCCACCAGCCGGTGGAACAGCTGGCCTCGCTCAGGGCGATCCCCGGCCTCGACGTACTGCGGCCGGCCGACGCCAACGAAGTCGCCGAGGCATGGCGTGTGATCATGGCCAGGAAGGACGAACCGACCGCGCTGGTCCTGACCAGGCAGTCGGTGCCGGTTCTCGACCGAGAGAAGTACGCGCCTGCCTCAGGGCTGGCCCGCGGTGGCTACGTGCTCGCCGACTGCGACGGCGACCCGGAAGTGATCCTGATCTCCACCGGCAGCGAGGTCCATATCGCAGTCGAGGCACATGAAACGCTGACCGTCGAAGGCATCAAATCCCGGGTGGTCAGCCTGCCCTCCTGGCACACCTTCGAAAAGCAGGACCAGGGCTACCGCGACGAAGTCCTGCCCCCTGACGTTTCGGCGCGGGTGGTGATCGAACAGGCGGCGACTCTCGGCTGGGAACGCTACGCCGGAAGCGGCGGCACGATCCTCGGCATGACCACTTTCGGCGCCTCGGCGCCGTTCAAGGATCTCCAGGAGTACTTCGGGTTCACCCACGACAAAGTGGTTGACGCCGCCCGCGACCAGGTGTCACGCCAGGGCTGATCTTGACCGCACCAGGAGAGACCCCCGCCTGGAAGACGCTCGAAGACGACCGCAGGGGGGTCGGCGAAACCCACCTGAGGGAGCTGTTCGCGACCGACCCGGGAAGGGGCGAATCGATGGTGGCCGAGGGCGCCGGGCTCTACCTCGACTACTCCAAGCACCGACTCGATGCCTCCACGATCGCCCACCTGGCCGGGCTGGCCGAGGAAACCGGCATGCCCGGCCACCGCGACGCGATGTTCCGTGGCGAGCGGATCAACCGGTCGGAGAACCGCTCGGTCCTGCATGTGGCACTGCGCATGCCCCGCCACCGCTCACTCGTGGTCGACGGCGTCGACGTGGTCAAGGAGGTACACGAGGTACTGACCCGGATGGCCGCTTTCTGCGAGGAGGTCCGCTCGGGCCGCTGGCTCGGGCACACCGGAAAGCCGATCAGGAACGTGATCAACGTCGGCATCGGCGGCTCCGACCTGGGGCCGGTGATGGCCTACGAGGCGCTGAAGGACTACTCGAAGCGGGACATGGACTTCCGCTTCGTCTCCAACGTCGACGGCACCGACTTCTTCGAGGCGACCCGGGATCTCGATCCGGCCGAGACCCTGTTCATCGTCAGCTCGAAGACCTTCACCACGCTGGAGACGATGACCAACGCCCACACCGCCAGGGACTGGCTGCTCGGCGGGCTGGGAGGCGATCAGGCCGCGGTCGCCCGACATTTCGCCGCCGTCTCGACCAACGCCGAAGGGGTCACCGATTTCGGGATCGATACCGACAACATGTTCGGCTTCTGGGAGTGGGTCGGGGGCCGCTACTCGATGGACTCGGCGATCGGGCTCTCGACAATGCTGGCGATCGGCCCCGACCGGTTCCAGGAGATGCTGGCCGGATTCCACGACATGGACCAGCACTTCCTCGAGACCGGGCTCGAGCACAACCTGCCGGTCATCCATGGACTGCTCGCGGTCTGGTACCGCAACTTCTTCGGCAGCCAGACGCAGGCCGTACTCCCCTACAGCGAGTACCTGCACCGCTTTCCCGCCTACCTCCAGCAGCTGACCATGGAGTCGAACGGCAAGAGCGTCACCCTCGCCGGCGAGCCCGTCACGACCGAAACCGGCGCGGTTTTCTGGGGCGAGCCCGGGACCAACGGGCAGCACTCGTTCTACCAACTCCTGCATCAGGGGACCGAGATGATCCCCTGCGACTTCATCGGCTTCAACCATGCGCTCAACCCGCTGGGTAACCACCAGGACCTGCTGATCTCCAACGTCTTCGCCCAGGCCGAGGCGCTCGCCTTCGGCAAGACCGTTCAGCAACTCGAGGCCGAAGATGTCGACGCCGGGTTGATCCCGCACCGCACCTTCCCGGGCAACCGCCCGACCTCGACCATCATGGTCGACCGGCTCACCCCCCACTCTCTCGGGACCCTGGTCGCGCTTTACGAGCACTCGGTCTTCACCCAGGGCGCCATCTGGGGGATCGACTCGTTCGACCAGTGGGGAGTCGAGCTGGGCAAGGCGCTGGCCCAGAAGATCATTCCCGAACTGACCGGCGAAGCCTCCCCCGACCTCGATCACGACAGCTCTACCAGCAACCTGATCCGGCGCTACCGCAAGGCTCAAGGACGGGCCTGATCCGGCACTGGGCCTGACGAACCGGTGCTGGTCGAAGCCTCGATCAAAGCGATCCTTTTCGACATCGACGGCACCCTGCTGACCACCGGCGGCGCCGGGGCCACCGCCTGGAGCAAGGCGTTTGTAGAGCTCTATGGTACCCCGGTCGACATCGAGGCCGTGACCGAGTCCGGGATGCCCGACTCCGATGTCGCCTCGACCGCGTTCGCCTCGGTGGTCAAGCGCAAACCGGAGCCATCGGAGATCGAGAAGCTGACCGAGCTCTATCTTGAGAACCTGCCCGAAGCGGTCGCCGAGTCAGAGCGCTACCGGCTGGCTCCCGGGATAACTCCTCTGCTCGAACGTCTCAGCGACGCCGGCCTGCTGCTCGGACTGACCACCGGCAACATCGAGCCGGCGGCCCGGATCAAGCTGGATCGGGGTGACCTGAACCGGTTCTTCAGCTTCGGCGGGTTCGGCTCGGACTCGAACCTCCGCTCCGAGCTCACCCGAAAGGCGCTGGAGCGGGGGATTGAGCAATCCGGCGGCAGCCTCACGGCCGGCGACTTCATCTCGGTCGGCGACACGCCGAGGGACGTAGAAGCCGGGCACGCGATCGGGGTCCGGGTGATCGGAGTCGCCACCGGTCACTTCCCGGTCGAGGAGCTGAGCAGAGCCGGGGCCGACTGGGCGATCGAGACGGTCGAGCACGGTTTCCCCGTCTGAACGACCGGCCCTGGCGATCGTCGCTGCGACTTGGGGTGCACCGCGCGGGGTGGGCGGGCGATTCCAGGGGCCGCTACCGTCGCGGGAACCCTCTTCTTCGACGGCGGCCGCGAAGAAATCGAAGAGCCCCTGGAATTGCCCACCCACCCCCCTCGCCAGGCCACACAAGCGCCGACCGAGCCGTTCGGGTCGTTCGGACGGGTCCACCGGTGGTGTTTTCGGCTTCAGGACGCAGTTTTTCCGTCTGGAGGCGGGCCCGGTCATGGTCCCCGGGAGGCTCCCCGATTACTGCTCGACATCCCAAGTAACGGAGAGTTCACGCGACGGTAGCGGCCTCCCGGGGACCATGACCGGGCTCGCGCCCACGCTGGGAAACCCGTTTCTCGGAGCGGAATCGTCACATGTCGCCGCGATACCGCTATAAAGTGAGGCCATGGATCATCTCCTCGTCGTCGTTCACATGCTTTTCGCAAAGGGAAAAACGGAGGCGGCAATCGCCGCGTTGACACCGGCCGCCGAGCTTTCCCAGCAGGAGCCGGGATGCATCAAGTTCGCCGTGCACCGCGATGTAGACGATCCCGACGTGCTTCTGATCATCGAGCAGTGGGAATCGAGGGAGGCCTACGAGAGCCACCTGAAGCAGCCACATCTCCAGCAGCTGAATGAGACCATGGTCCCCCTGTTCGCCGGTGTGCCCAGAATCAGCATCAGCCAGCCGCTCGGGATCGGCGACCCGGCCAAGGGGATCATCTAGCGGGAACGCGGGCTCCGGTCGGACCCTCTAGCGCTGGATCCTGACCGCGGTGCCCATCATCGCCTTCGACATGTAGGCGATACGGGAGTTGTTCATCCGGACGCAGCCGTGTGAACGGGCGCTCCCCAGCGGATCAAACAGGCTGGCCCCGGCGCGACCGTGGAAAGCGACCAGGCCATCGCCTCCGTCAAACCGACGGAGCTCCCTTGAATGAGCGGTGAGGGTGACTATCCAGGTGCCGACGAAACCGTTGGGATCGGCCTGCTTCACCCGGTCATGCAGCGCGAACAGACCGACCGGGGTCGGGGTCGACGGAGCGCCTACCACCACCTTGTGCCGTACCACCACGCGCCCCTTGCGATAGACCCGGAGCAGCCGGCGCGAGGTGTCGACCAGGATGAAGCGCCTGGTGTGGGCCAGCTGTACGCGGTCTCTGGGAATCCAGCCGGCGGCGTTGTTCGGCCGGATCGGCAACCGGACCTTGAGCCATGTCTCGCCACGAACCCTGCGAGAGTCGATCACCATCAACCGCTGGCCGGCACCCGACCACTTGGTCCGGGTCCGGGCGAACCAGACCTTTTTGCCGCGCCCAGGCCGTCGGCGGACCGCCGTTCCGATCAGCAGCCTGGCGGTATAGGTCCCGCCCTTGCGCGAAGGCCCGCGGATCTTCTTTTTCGGATGCGACGATATTTCGGTGCCCTGGTCAACGCTCTCGGCCGACTGCCCAAAAGCCTGTCCCGCTGCGAAAAGGGAAACCAGCAGTCCGGCGGCGGCGGCCGCCGAGAAAACGGCCCGTCGGACGGGCAAGGTTTTCTCCCATCTGCCGGGTAGCAACTCGACCCTGTTCGATCCAGCGATCATTCGAAACCTCTTCTTCGTTCTGCGCGTTGCGGCTTGAAATCCGGATCTGCTCACCGGATGTGGATTCTGCGCAGCGCGGCGCTCTACAAGCGCGACTGCAACGTCAACGATAGCCGATGCGTTCGGACGCGGGCTGCGCCTCCAGCTCGAGGATCGACCGCACTGGGCCAGCCACCCCCCGCAGGAAAGCCGGTCACGCCCGTCAGGAACGGGGACCAACCCCCCCGGCCCCGGGCCCTACCGCCTGATCTTGACCGCGGTGCCCATCATCGCCCTTGCCATCCAGGCGATCCGGGAGTTGTTCATCCTCACGCAGCCGTGCGAGCGGGCCGAGCCGAGCGGGTCCTTGAGGCTGGCCCCGCCCCGTCCGTGGAATGCGACCAGCCCGGGTCCCCCGTCGTAGCGGCGGAGCTTGTTCGAGTGGGCCGTGAGCGGCAGGGTCCAGGTGCCGACGAAACCGTTGGGGTCGGCCTGCTTTGCCCGGTCCCAGAGCGCGAAAAGGCCGGTCGGCGTCGGGGTCTTGGGTGCCCCCACCACGACCCGGTGCCTGACGATCACATGACCCTTGTGGTAGACCCGAAGCAGCTTGCGCGAGGTGTCGACCAGGATAAAGCGCCTGGTGTGGCCGAGCTGTACGCGGTCTCTGGGGATCCAGCCGGCGGTGTGGTTCGGCCTGATCGGCAGGCGGACCTTCAGCCAGGTCCTCCCGCGGGCGTAGGCCGAGCCCAGGACCATCAGCCGCTGGCCCCGGCGTGACCACTTGGTGGTTGTTCTGGCATACCAGATCGTCCCGGCCCGGCCCGGCTTTTTCCTGACCGCGGTCCCGATCAGGAGCCTGGCCGTGTAGGTGCCGCCCTTTTTCGAGGGGCCCGGCACCGACTGGGTCTTTAGATGCGAGACCTTGATCCCGCGGTCAAGCTGGGCGGCGGGCTCGGCGGCCGGGTCCCCGGAGGCCTTGGCCTGCACCGGGGCGCCGCTCAAAAAGACGGCGATGGCTACCGCCGCCAGGACGGCCCAGCGGAGCGGCCTCGAGCTTTGCCGGACGGTCCCGGCTCTATTGCCGGGAACCGTCGGCCTGCCTGGCCTGGTCATTTCGGTTTCCATGCTCGATCACCTGCCCAGTGATCGATCACCTAACCGGTGACCGGTACCTTCTTCTTCTTCGGCTTGGTCTTGGGCTTCTTGACCCGGACCGTCTTGGTCGCCTTCTCGTTGCCGACCGTGACCACGTTCTTTAGCTTGGTCCCGGCATTGACGCCGTTGTTGACCTTGGCGGTGTAGGTGAACTTCTTCGTCTTGCCGCCGGCCAGCTTCTTGACGTTCCAGCAGAGGCGGCCGTTGTCGAAGAAGGCGGTCTTGCCCTTCTTGACCACGGTCATCTGGGAGGGCAGCTTGTCGCATACCTTCAGGTTCTTGGCGACCGAGCCGTCCTTGGTGTTTTTGACCTTGATCGTGTACTTGACGTTGGCGCCGGGCTGGACCTTCTTCTTGTTGGCCTGCTTGGTCAGGACCACGTTCGGCTTGATGTCAGAGCAGGTGACCGTGTCACCGCTTGAGGCATCGGGGCCGTTGGTCGCGGTCGCGGTCGCCGTGTTGTCGTAGACCTCGCAGTTGTTGGTCCCGGTCGGCGCCTTGATGGCGACGGTCACCGAGGCTCCGGCGGCCAGGTCCCCGAAGGCGCAGTTGAGTGTGCCGTCGGTGATCTCGCAGCTGCCGGCTGCCGGCTGGGAGGTGATCTCCCAGGGGGTGACGGTGCCGGTCGGCAGCGGGTCAGAGAGGGCCACCGATGTCGCGGTGCCCGGTCCGGCGTTGGTCACCTGGATCGAGAAGGTGACGTCTTCGCCGGCCTTGATGTTGCCGTTGCCGGTCTTTGCCACCTGCAGGTTCGGCTTCTGGCAGACGTCAGTCGCGCTGTCGGAGGCATCCGGAGCGTTGGTCGAGGTCGCGGTGGCCGTGTTGTTGTAAGTGGCGCAGCTGTCGGCGTCGGTGGCGGCGCTGATCGTGACCGAGTTCGAGGCAGCGGCGGCCATGTCGCCGAAGACGCAGGCCAAGAGCCCGTTGGCGATCATGCAGGGGTTGCCTTGTGGCTGGTCGGTGATCTGCCAGCCGGCGACGGTGCCGGTCGGCAGCTGGTCGGCCAGGACCACGTTCTTGGCGACGCCCGGTCCGGCGTTTGAGGCCACCATCGTGAAGGTGACGTCCTCACCGGCGCTGACTGTGCCGTTGCCGGTCTTTTGGACCGAGACGTTCGGCTTCTGGCAGCTCACCTGGCCGGGATCGCTCACGTTCGGGTGGTTGCTCGCCGAGGCGGTCGCGGTGTTGTTGTAGGTACCGCAGCTGTCGAAGCTGGTCGGGGCCTTGACCGTGACCGTCTTTGAGGCGCCCTCGGCCATGTCACCGAAGTCGCAGCTCAGCTGGTTGCCGTTGATCTGGCAGTCGGGGTTGTTCGGGTCCTCGACCCAGTTGCCGGCGGTGCCGGAAGGCAGGGTGTCGGAGAGGGTGACCGCCTTGGCGGTGCCGGGGCCGGAGTTGTCGACCTGCATCGAGAAGACCACGTCATCGCCGGCGTTGATCGTCTGGGCGTTCGGGGTCTTTACGATCGTCAGGTTCGGCTTCTCGCAGCTCACCTGGCCGGAGTCGTCGACCGGCTCGCCCGCGTTGGACGCCGAAGCGGTCGCCGTGTTGTCGTAGACACCGCAGTTGGCGAAGCTGGTCGGCGCGGTGACCGTGATCGTCTTCGAGGCGCCGGCGGCCATGTCGCCGAAGTTGCAGGTCAGATCGTTGCCGGCGATCGAGCAGTCCGGGTTATCCGGGCTCTCGACCCAGGCTCCGGCGGTGCCGGAAGGCAGGGTGTCGGTCACCATTACCGCCTTGGCGGTGCCGGGGCCGGAGTTATCGACCTGGATCGTGAAGCTCACGTCGTCACCGGCGTTGATCGTCTGTGCGTCGGGGGTCTTTGCGATCGTCAGGTTCGGCTTCTGGCAGTTGATCGTCGCGTCGTCGGAGTCATCCGGCGCGTTGATCGAGGAGGCGGTCGCCTCGTTTTCGAGCAACGAGCAGTTTTCGAAGTCGGTCGGCGCGGTGACCGTGACCGTGCGCGACTGACCGGCGGTCAGGTCGCCGAAGTCGCAGACCAGGGTGTTGCCGACGATCGGGCTGACGCAGGCGCCGGAGTCGGTCCCGGAGACGACCCAGGGCCCGGAGACCCCGGTGGTCGGCAGCGGGTCATTGAGGGTTACGCCGTTGGCGGTGCCCTCACCGGTGTTTTGGACCTGGATCGTAAAGACAGCGTTCTCGCCGGCGTTGATCGTGCCCTGGACCGAGGTCTTTATGACTCCGAGGCCGGGCTTCTTGCAGGTCACCTGACCGTCGTCTGAGCCGTTGGGCGCGTTGGTCGAGGTGTAGTTGGCGGTGTTGTCGTAGGTGGCGCAGTTGTCGATGTCGGTTGAGGCCCTGACCGTGACCGAGTCGCCTTCGCCGGAGCCGAGGTCGCCGAAGTCGCAGTCGAGCTGGTTGCCACCAGTGATCTCGCAGAGCGGGTTGTCGGGGTCCTCAACCCAGCTGTCGCCGATCACTCCGGCCGGCAGGGTGTCAGAGACCTTGACCGCCTTGGCGAGGCCGGGGCCGTTGTTGGTCACGTCGATCGTGAAGACCACGTCATCGCCGGCGTTTATCACCTGGGCGTCCGGGGTCTTTTCGATCACCAGGTCGGACTTTTGGCAGGTGACCTTGCCGTCGTCTGAGTCGTTGGGCGCGTTGGTCGAGCTGGCGGTCGCGGTGTTGTCATAGACCGTGCAGTTGTCGTAATCGGTAGCCGCCTGGACCGTGACCGAGACCGACTCGCCGGAGGCCAGGGTGCCGAAGTCGCAACTGAGAACATCTGCGGCGATTGAGCAGGGGTCGCCGACGGGCTGAGAGCCAATGGTCCAGTTGCCGGCAACTCCGGCCGGGAGCGGGTCGTTCAGGGTCACGGTCGAGGCGGCTCCGGGACCTGCGTTGTTGACTTGGATCGTGAACTCGACGTTTTCACCGGCGTTGACCGTGCCCGCATCGGGGGTCTTTTCGACCGTCAGGTCGGGCTTTTCGCAGGTCACCTGGCCGGAGTCGTCGACCGGCTCGCCGGCGTTGGTCGCCGAGGCGGTCGCGGTGTTGTTGTAGGTGCCGCAGTTGGCGAAGCTGGTCGGCGCGGTGACCGTGACCGTCTTTGAGGCGCCGGCGATCATGTCGCCGAAGTCGCAGGTCAGGTCGTTGCCGGTGATCGAGCAGTCGGGGTTGTCGGGGTCCTCGACCCAGTTGCCGGCGGTGCCGGAAGGCAGGGTGTCGGTCAGGGTGACCGCCTTGGCTGTGCCGGGGCCGGAGTTATCGACCTGGATCGTAAAGCTCACGTCCTCGCCGGCGTTGATGTTCTGGGCGTCGGGGGTCTTGTCGATCGTCAGGTTCGGCTTTTGGCAGTTGATCGAGGCGTCGTCGGAGGCATCCGGCGCGTTGGTCGAGGAGGCGGTGGCCTCGTTGTCGAGCAACGAGCAGTTGTCGAAGTCGGTCGGCGCTGTGACCGTGACCGTGCGGTCGTTGTCACCCGGTGCGGGGAGTATGTCGCCGAAGTCGCATTCGAGGGTCTGGTTGGGGTAGGTCCCGGTGATGCTGGCAGTCGCCGGCGTCTGTCCCGGAGACCACCCAGTCGCCGGAAACTCCGCTCGGCAGCGGGTCGTTCAGGGTGACGCCGGTCGCGGTGCCCTGACCGGTGTTGGTCACGGTGATGTCGAAGACGGCGTCCTCACCGGCGTTGATCGTGCCCTGGACCGAGGTCTTTATCACTCCGAGACCGGGCTTTTGGCAGGTCACCTGGCCGTCGTCGGAGTCGTCGGGGGAGTTGTCGGCGGTCAGATCGGCGGTGTTGTTGTAGACCGCGCAGTTGTCGGCGTCGGTTTGGGCCTTGACCGTGACCGAGTCGCCCTCGCCCGAGCCGAGATCGCCGAAGTCGCAACTCAGCTGGTTGCCACCGGTGATCTCGCAGAGCGGGTTGTCGGGGTCTTCGACCCAGGTGTCGCCGACCACGCCGGTCGGCAGGGTGTCGGAGATCTGGACGTTCTTGGCGGTGCCGGGGCCGGCGTTGTCGACGGCGATCGTGAAGACCACGTCGTCACCGGCGTTGATGTTCTGGGCGTTCGGGGTCTTGGTGATGGTCAGGTCGGGCTTCTGGCAGGTGACCTGGCCCGGGTCGGAGCCGTTGGGGTGGTTGGTCGAGGTGAAGCTGGCGGTGTTGTTGTAGGTGCCGCAGTTTTCGTAGTCGGTCGGGGCCTTGACCTTGACCGTGAGGCTCTGGCCGGGGGCGAGGTCCCTGGGGGTGCAGCTGAGGTCATCAGGCTGGGGATCGGAGGTGTCGATCGTGCAGCCGGTCGGGACCGGGGCGACCAGGCTCCAGTCGCCGGCGACTCCCTGGGGAAGCGGGTCGGTCAGGGTGACGCCCTTGGCGGTGCCGGTGCCGGCTGCGTTGCTGTTGGCGACGGTGATGTCGAAGACGACGTCATCGCCGGCGTTGATGTTCTGGGCGTTCGGGGTCTTGGTGATGGTCAGGTCCGGCTTTTGGCAGGTGACCTGGCCGTCGTTGTCGACCGGCTCACCGGCGTTGGCGGCCGAGGCGGTGGCGGTGTTGTCGTAGACCTCGCAGTTTTCGAAGTCGGTCTTGGCGGTCAGCTTGATCGTCTTTGAGACATCGTCGCCGAGGTCGCCGAAGTCGCAGTCGAGCGCTCCGCCGGGGACCGGGTTGCCGTTGCAGGCGCCGGCGTCGGGGCCGGAGACGTTCCACTCGTCGTCGATCACCCCGGTCGGGAGGGTGTCGACCAGCTTGACCGACTTGGCAACTCCGGGGCCGTTGTTGGTCACGGTGATGTCGAAGACCACGTCCTCGCCGGCGTTGATGTTCTGGGCGTCGGGAGTCTTGTCGACGGTCAGGTTCGGCTTCTGGCAGTTGATCGAGGCGTCGTCGGAGGCATCCGGCGCGTTGGTCGAGGAGGCGGTGGCCTCGTTGTCGAGGGTGGCGCAGTTGTCGAAGTCGGTCGGCGCGGTGACCGTGACCGTGCGGACGTTGTCACCCGGTGCGGCGTCGATGTCGCCGAAGTCGCAATCGAGGGTCTGGTTCGGGGATACCCCGTTTACCTGGCAGGAACCGGCGTCGTCGCCGGATACGACCCAGTCGCCGGATACGGCACTAGGCAGCGGGTCGCTCAGGGTGACGCCGGTGGCGGTGCCGGTACCGGTGTTGGTCACGGTGATGTCAAAGACGGCGTCCTCGCCGGCGTTGATCGTGCCCTGTACGGCGGTCTTTAGGACTCCCAGTCCCGGGGGCTGGCAGGTGACCTGGCCCGGGTCGGAGCCGTTGGGGTGGTTGGTCGAGGTGAAGCTGGCGGTGTTGTTGTAGGTGCCGCAGTTTTCGTAGTCGGTCGGGGCCTTGACCTTGACCGTGAGGCTCTGGCCGGGGGCGAGGTCCCTGGGGGTGCAGCTGAGGTCATCAGGCTGGGGATCGGAGGTGTCGATCGTGCAGCCGGTCGGGACCGGGGCGACCAGGCTCCAGTCGCCGGCGACTCCCTGGGGAAGCGGGTCGGTCAGGGTGACGCCCTTGGCGGTGCCGGTGCCGGCTGCGTTGCTGTTGGCGACGGTGATGTCGAAGACGACGTCATCGCCGGCGTTGATGTTCTGGGCGTTCGGGGTCTTGGTGATGGTCAGGTCCGGCTTTTGGCAGGTGACCTGGCCGTCGTTGTCGACCGGCTCACCGGCGTTGGCGGCCGAGGCGGTGGCGGTGTTGTCGTAGACCTCGCAGTTTTCGAAGTCGGTCTTGGCGGTCAGCTTGATCGTCTTTGAGACATCGTCGCCGAGGTCGCCGAAGTCGCAGTCGAGCGCTCCGCCGGGGACCGGGTTGCCGTTGCAGGCGCCGGCGTCGGGGCCGGAGACGTTCCACTCGTCGTCGATCACCCCGGTCGGGAGGGTGTCGACCAGCTTGACCGACTTGGCAACTCCGGGGCCGTTGTTGGTCACGGTGATGTCGAAGACCACGTCCTCGCCGGCGTTGATGTTCTGGGCGTCGGGAGTCTTGTCGACGGTCAGGTTCGGCTTCTGGCAGTTGATCGAGGCGTCGTCGGAGGCATCCGGCGCGTTGGTCGAGGAGGCGGTGGCCTCGTTGTCGAGGGTGGCGCAGTTGTCGAAGTCGGTCGGCGCGGTGACCGTGACCGTGCGGACGTTGTCACCCGGTGCGGCGTCGATGTCGCCGAAGTCGCAATCGAGGGTCTGGTTCGGGGATACCCCGTTTACCTGGCAGGAACCGGCGTCGTCGCCGGATACGACCCAGTCGCCGGATACGGCACTAGGCAGCGGGTCGCTCAGGGTGACGCCGGTGGCGGTGCCGGTACCGGTGTTGGTCACGGTGATGTCAAAGACGGCGTCCTCGCCGGCGTTGATCGTGCCCTGTACGGCGGTCTTTAGGACTCCCAGTCCCGGGGGCTGGCAGGTGACCTGGCCCGGGTCGGAGCCGTTGGGGTGGTTGGTCGAGGTGAAGCTGGCGGTGTTGTTGTAGGTGCCGCAGTTTTCGTAGTCGGTCGGGGCCTTGACCTTGACCGTAGGCTCTGGCCGGGGGCGAGGTCCCTGGGGGTGCAGCCGAGGTCATCAGGCTGGGGGTCGGAGGTGTCGATCGTGCAGCCGGTAGGTACCGGGGCGACCAGGCTCCAGTCGCCGGCGACTCCCTGGGGAAGCGGGTCGGTCAGGGTGACGCCCTTGGCGGTGCCGGTGCCGGCTGCGTTGCTGTTGGCGACGGTGATGTCGAAGACGACGTCATCGCCGGCGTTGATGTTCTGGGCGTTCGGGGTCTTGGTGATGGTCAGGTCGGGCTTTTGGCAGGTGACCTGGCCGTCGGGTCGCCGGCTCACCGGCGTTGGCGGCCGAGGCGGTGGCGGTGTTGTCGTAGACCTCGCAGTTTTCGAAGTCGGTCTTGGCGGTCAGCTTGATCGTCTTTGAGACATCGTCGCCGAGGTCGCCGAAGTCGCAGTCGAGCGCTCCGCCGGGGACCGGGTTGCCGTTGCAGGCGCCGGCGTCGGGGCCGGAGACGTTCCACTCGTCGTCGATCACCCCGGTCGGGAGGGTGTCGACCAGCTTGACCGACTTGGCAACTCCGGGGCCGTTGTTGGTCACGGTGATGTCGAAGACCACGTCCTCGCCGGCGTTGATGTTCTGGGCGTCGGGAGTCTTGTCGACGGTCAGGTTCGGCTTCTGGCAGTTGATCGAGGCGTCGTCGGAGGCATCCGGCGCGTTGGTCGAGGAGGCGGTGGCCTCGTTGTCGAGGGTGGCGCAGTTGTCGAAGTCGGTCGGCGCGGTGACCGTGACCGTGCGGACGTTGTCACCCGGTGCGGCGTCGATGTCGCCGAAGTCGCAATCGAGGGTCTGGTTCGGGGATACCCCGTTTACCTGGCAGGAACCGGCGTCGTCGCCGGATACGACCCAGTCGCCGGATACGGCACTAGGCAGCGGGTCGCTCAGGGTGACGCCGGTGGCGGTGCCGGTACCGGTGTTGGTCACGGTGATGTCAAAGACGGCGTCCTCGCCGGCGTTGATCGTGCCCTGTACGGCGGTCTTTATCACTCCGAGACCGGGGCTTTTGGCAGTCGACCTGCGTCGCGGCCCGAGCCGTTGGGGTGGTTGGTCGAGGTGAAGCTGGCGGTGTTGTTGTAGGTGCCGCAGTTGGTTCGTCGTCGGTCGGGGCCTTGACCTTGACCGTCAGGCTCTGGCCCGAGGCGAGGTCCCGGGGGTGCAGCTGAGGTCATCAGGCTGGCGGGTCGGAGGTGTCGATCGTGCAGCCGGTAGGTACCGGGGCGACCAGGCTCCAGTCGCCGGCGACTCCCTGGGGAAGCGGGTCGGTCAGGGTGACGCCCTTGGCGGTGCCGGTGCCGGCCGCGTTGCTGTTGGCGACGGTGATGTCGAAGACGACGTCATCGCCGGCGTTGATGTTCTGGGCGTTCGGGGTCTTGGTGATGGTCAGGTCGGGCTTCTGGCAGGTGACCTGGCCCGGGTCGGAGCCGTTGGGGTGGTTGGTCGAGGTGAAGCTGGCGGTGTTGTTGTAGGTGCCGCAGTTGGCGGCGTTGGTCGGGGCCTTGACCTTGACCGTGAGGCTCTGGCCGGGGGCGAGGTCCCTGGGGGTGCAGCTCGGTCATCAGGCTGGGGGTCGGAGGTGTCGATCGTGCAGCCGGTAGGTACCGGGGCGACCAGGCTCCAGTCGCCGGCGACTCCCTGGGGAAGCGGGTCGGTCAGGGTGACGCCCTTGGCGGTGCCGGTGCCGGCCGCGTTGCTGTTGGCGACGGTGATGTCGAAGACGACGTCATCGCCGGCGTTGATGTTCTGGGCGTTCGGGGTCTTGGTGATGGTCAGGTCGGGCTTTTGGCAGGTGATCTTGCCGGCGTCGTTTACCGGGCTGGCGTTGTCGGCGTCGGCGGTGGCGACCGGGTTGTCATATACGTCGCACTTGGCGTAGGAAGTGGTGGTCTTGACCTTGAGCGTCCTGGTCTCACCGGCCGGGATGTTTCCGAAGGCGCAGGTAAGGACGTTTGAGCCGTCGACCGAACAGCTGCCGCTGGACGGCTGCTGGCTGACCGTCCAGGAGGTGGCGCCCGGGGCCGGCAACTGGTCGGAAAGGGTCGCACTAGTGGCGGTGTTGTTGCCGGTGTTTTGAACGGCGATCGTGAACTCGGCGTCATCGCCGGCGTTGATGGTCTGGTCGTTCGGGGTCTTGTCGACCGTCAGCGTGGTCTTCGGCTCGTTGGTGAACGTGCAGTAGATGTCATCGCCGCGGTCTACGTCAAACGTGTAGTTGAGTCCGTCGAGGCTGCCCTGGACCGCCGTCTGGCCGTCGTAGGAGTCGTACTTGCAGACCACGCCGGTCAGCTCGAACGGGTTGATCGGCTGGCCGTTGGCGTCCTCGCCGATGGTTATCTCGGTCGAGGTGGACGGCAGCTGGTTGTAGAAGGCGCCGGTCTCGGCTGGGTTTCCGTGGGTCCTGGGGTCGTCGTCCTGGAAGGTCGGAGCGGGCGAGTTGGGGGGATCGCTGGCGCTGTAGCCCCAGTCGCTCTGGTTGGTCTGGTCGTTTTGGAGGAACTTGCGGATGTAGACCCGGGCGCCGCACTGGGCCGCCGCGTACTCGGCCAGGAAAGACTGGAGCTGGGTGACGGTCGGGGCGGCGTAGTCGCCGTCGACGCCCTCGGTCGGGCCCGAGACCGCCTTCAGGTTGTCCACGGTCGGGGCCGAGCCGGCCTCGTTGTCGACGCCGATCGCCAGCATCTTGAGCTTCTTGCCGGCCGCGCCCGTCCTGGTTTTTGACCAGGTTGGCCGAGGCCATGCCGGCGGTCAGGTTGAATAGCGAGACGGTGGAGCCGTTGCCGTCCTCGTCGGTCTCGTTGATGGTCGGGTTGCCGTCGGTGATGAAGACGACCACGTCCGGGTTAGTCGTCTGGCCGGTCCCCCCGTTGGCGGCGAAGCTCTTGGCCTGGGAGGCGGCCTGAAGGGCCCCGTCCCAGTTGGTGCTGCCGTTCGGGCCGGCGTAGATGTTGTCGATCTTGCCGTTCAGGGTGGCCGCGTTGCCGGCCACGCTGAGATCGAGCGGCGCGTTGTAGTAGTCGGAGTTCCCGATCGCCGGGCTGTAAGAGTTGACCGAGGAGTTGAAGCTGGTTATCGCGATCTGGGTCGGGGTGCCGTTCAGCTGGTTTACGAACGACTTGGCCGCGTCCCGGTAGGAGGTTCGGTAGTTGCTGATCGAGCCGGAGCGGTCGAGTACCAAAAGGATGTTGATCCCGCAGACCTCGAGGGTCGGCTCGTTGTTTCTGACGTTGATGAACGGTGAGCCGTTGTTCGTTAGGCTGGCGGTCCGGAGTCGGGGTCCAGTTGGACGGGGTGCCGCTGTTGTTGGTGTGAGGGTAGGCGTAGGTGGTCAAGTTGTCTGAGACGGTGACTCTGGCCACGTAGGGCTCCGCGCTGTTCGGGCTACCGTCGTTCGGATCGAAAAAGAGGCTCTGTACGGGGCCGAAGTTGGTGAAGTTGGCGCCGACCGTCTTTTCCCGGACGTAGTAGGTGCCGGCCGCGACCGAGGTCGTCGCCTGGCCGTTGCCGGCGCTCTGGTTGTCGAAGTCGGTCCATCCGTCCTGCGGCAGCGTGTTGTCGGTGGTGTACTCGAAGGTGACCCCCGAAAGCGGCAGCGTGTAGTTGGTGGCGCCCTCGACCGTGTCGTCGTTCAGGTTCCGGTCGCCGCCCTTCATCGCGACGATCGTGCCGTCGGCCGAGGCCGAGGCGGCCGCTCCGGCGCCGAGCGCGAACAGCAGACCGAGCACCAGGACGAAGTTGCGGATCATGCGCGGGGTCGAACCTGCAAAACGGCGCACCACTCCCTTTGAAGCAGGAGCGGCATCCGCCGGGGTCGCATCCGAATCAGGCGTCGAGTTGACCGACCCGGTTACTCCCGGGGTCGAGTCGGGGCTGATCCGATGGTGATGCGATCCGTTGCTCATGCTGTGTCTCCTGTGCTCGTCAGGTGATGCGTTCGGCGCCTCTCTTGCGCCCTTCCCTTTGGTGTCCCGATGGCGGTGGTGCTGCCTTTCGGGTTCACGCTTGCTGCGGCAGGAAGGAGACAGGGTCGTGACGGCTGAAGCAAGCAAGTTCAGCCCAGCGGCGTAGAGCCGGGGACGGATATACGCGCTACGGCGTACCCCGTTCGGGGTAGAAACCGCAGTTTGGGGAGGAAACCGCGCTCGGGCGGCGGTGGCTCAGTGCCCGCTCAGGCGGAGCGACAGGTGGATCCGGGAGTCGACTCCCAGCTTGGAGTAGATGTTCCTGAGGTGGGTCTTGACCGTGCCGGCCGAGATGTGAAGCGCTTCGGCGATCTCTTCGTTACGGGCGCCCCGGGCGGCCATTGTGGCGACTTCGAATTCGCGCGTGGTGAGCAGGCCCGCCACGCCGTTGCGCCCCGGGACATCAGTCGTCATGTTCACCGCCGAGTGGTAGGACTGGGCCAGCACCGGTGCGGCATGTCGCAGGAAGCCCCGTTCACGCTCGTTGAACTCGAGTTCGTCGTTCGAGCGAATCAGGACCAGTACGCAGCTGGGAGCCGATTCTCCGTCTCTCAGGTAGAGGATCACGATCGGACCGAGGCCGTTGTCCGAGAGGAAGGAATTCAGGAACGTGCTCTCGGTGAAAACCGGCTTCTCGGCCAGTGCCTCGGTGCCTACCAGCGACACCCGCCCGCCGTTGCTCGCGGCCGCCAGGACCGGATCCTGATCGTCCAGAGTTTCCAGGTACTCCTCACCCAGCCGCTCGGAATCGGCTCCGAGGATCGGGTCGGCCTTGAGCACCGTCAGCCGGGACTCGGGCGGATTGCTGTTGACAAGGAACATGGCCAGCGGAGCCGAGACCATCCGGGTGACGAAATCCAGGGCCAAACCGGCCGACCGGGATACCGGGTCGCTGTTCCTTATGGCGTCCCGATAATCGAGAAGCCTGTTGCGTTGTCGGATTGCCTCCATAGTCCTGCTCTTTGTCGAGCGATTCGACCCTGCTCGGTCGGGATTCGCTTCGGAACAGAATTATAGGGCAGAGCAGGTCCCTGTCAATCAGAATCGAGGCTTGGAAGACGTCTCCCATTCGGCTTCATGAAGCCATTTTGGAACACTCGATGGCGGCTCAAGCGGGATTCCGGGCGTCGGAAGCGGAGTTTCGGTCTGACCTGCGGGTCAGCGCCCCCGAAAGATCGCCCCCCGGGCTTCCGCAGAAACCTCCGGGGAGAGTGCCCTGAGGAGGCCCTACCGTCGCGCTGGTTTGCGGGTCTTCCGAGACAGGGGTCGAAGTAATCGGGAAGCCTCCTCAGGGCACTCTCCCCGGACCTGTTCCGGGCCCGAAAGCGTTCGGTCCGGACCGTCCTGAGCTCCGGCCGGAGGCTCCTCGGAGAGGCTTCCGATTACTTCGATCCGACCCCGGCGGAGAGGCGGGTCAACATGACGGTAGGGCCTCCTCCGAGGGGGCTTTGGCCGGAGCTCAGGACCCGCGAAACGGCTTCGGTATTGAGGGGCCGGAAAGGCGCAAGTCTAAGCTTCTGATCGAGGGTTAGATCGGTATGATCAAACCCTCGACTTGAGGTTCAGGGATTTAGATGCCGGCGGCTTCGCGGATCGTCTCGGCCCGGTCGGTCCGCTCCCAGGTGAAGTTCTCGTTGCTGCGGCCGAAGTGACCGTAGGCGGCCGTCTCGCCGTAGATCGGGCGGTGCAGATCCAGGTACTGGCGGAAGGCCCCCGGGCGGAGGTCAAACTGATCGGCGACGATCTGGGAGATCTCCCAGTCCGACTTCTTGCCGGTTCCGAAGGTCTCGGCCATGATCGAAACCGGGTGGGCGACCCCGATTGCGTAGGCGAGCTGGATCTCGCAACGGCTCGCCAGTCCAGAAGCGACCACGTTCTTGGCGGCATAGCGGGCCGCATAGGCGGCCGAGCGGTCGACTTTGGAAGGGTCCTTGCCGGAAAACGCTCCGCCGCCGTGGCGGGCGGCGCCGCCATAGGTGTCGACGATGATCTTGCGGCCGGTGAGGCCGGCGTCGCCGACCGGTCCGCCGATCACGAAGACCCCGGTCGGGTTGACCAGGAGGCTCTCGTAGAGCGCGTTTTCATCGAGCAGGTGGCCGTACTCCTCGCTCAGGACCGGGAGGATCACGTTCTCCCAGAGGTCCGGCCGGATCTGGTGATCGCTGTCGATGCCCTCGGCGTGCTGGGTCGAGATCAGGACCTGTTCGATTCCGACCGGGGCACCGTCCGCGTAGCGCACCGTGACCTGGGTCTTGCCGTCCGGCCGCAGGTAGTCGAGAGTGCCGTTCTTTCGGACCAGCGAAAGCCGCTCGGAAAGCCGGTGGGCGATCTGTACCGGCATCGGCATCAGCGCCTCGGTCTCTTCGGTGGCGTATCCGAACATCATTCCCTGGTCACCCGCGCCGTCGAGATCGAACTCGTCGTGTGAACCGCCGGTCCGGGTCTCGATCCCGGTGTCGACGCCCTGGGCGATGTCGGGGGACTGCTCGTCGAGCGCGACCATGACCGCGATGTGATTGCCGTCGTAGCCGTATTCGCCCTTGTCATAGCCGATATCGCAGATCGTTTTCCTGACCAGCGCCGGGATATCGATATTGGCGTCGGCGGTCAGCTCCCCCGAGATCACGGCCATTCCGGTGTTCACCAGGGTTTCGCAGGCGACCCTCGAGTTCGGGTCCTGCTCGAGGCAGGCGTCGAGTACGGCGTCGGAGATCTGGTCGGCAATCTTGTCGGGGTGTCCCTCGGTTACCGATTCCGAGGTGAACAGGTGCTCGCCTTCGGCAAGCTTCAGCGACTGGGTCATTTAGGCGAAATCTCCTTGACTAACGGTTCGGAATCTTTCCGGTGTCGGAGCATTGGCCGCCACCGTCGGAAGAAACCCTAGTCACCTATTCCCCGGAACGCTTTCGCGGCACATAGTCGATCACCAGGGGCACTCCGTTGAGGTCGTAGCTCTCGCGGAGGCGGTTCTCGACGTGGTAGGCCCAGTCACGGGAAATCAGCCGGCGGTCGTTCACCTGAATTTTGAACCTGGGCGGCGAGACCTCGGTCTGAGCGGCGTAGAGAAGCTTGAGTCGCCTGCCCCGCTTCGAGGGCGGCGGCGTGGTGGTGGCTACTTCGGAGATGAACCGGTTGAGCCCGGGGGTAGGGATCCGCTGGGCGGCACGGTCGGCCAGCTCGGTTGACCTGGAAAGCAGGCCGGCCACGTTCCTGCCGGTCTTCGCGGAGCAGGTGACCACGTCCGGGCGTAGTCGCATTTTTCGCTCCACGCGTGCCCGGGTGTCGTCGATATCACTTTCCGTGATGTCCCACTTGTTCATCACGATCAGGGTCGCACAGCCGGCCTTCATCGCCAGCTCGGCCGCCTTGAAATCCTCCGAGCGGACCCCTTCGCCGGCGTCGCAGACGACGATCGCCACGTCGGCCCGCTCGATCGCCCGCTCGGTTCGGAGCTGGGCGTAGTGGTCGACCGTCCCGGCCACTTTTGACCGCCGCCTCAATCCGGCCGTATCGACCAGGGTGATCGCCCGTCCGTCGACCTCGACCTCGGTGTCGATCGCGTCCCTCGTGGTTCCGGCCGCACCCGAGACGATCACCCGCTCGTCGCCCAGCATCCGGTTGACCAGCGAGGACTTGCCGACGTTAGGGCGGCCGATGACCGCGACCCTGACTGCCCCGGCATCGTCGCGTCGCGCCGGCCGGTCTGCGAGCGAGTCGACGACGCGGTCGAGCAGGTCTCCGGTGCCGATGCCGTGGGTCGCCGACACCGCGACCGGTTCACCCAACCCGAGGGCATGGAACTCGGCCGCCTGGAATTCGTCTTCCGGCCGGTCGGACTTGTTCACCGTCGCGATCACCGGTACCGGTGAAGCGCGCAGTTGCCGGGCCAGCTCGGTGTCGCCGCTGCGCAGGCCGGCCCTGCCGTCGGTCACCATGATGATCGCGTCGGCCTCCTCCATACCCAGCCTGGCCTGGCGCTGGATGTCTGCCGCCATCTCGCTCTGGTCCTCGAGGTCGATGCCTCCGGTGTCGAGCAGGTCGAACTCGCGCCCGTTCCACTCGCAGCGGACCCGCTTTCGGTCTCTGGTTACGCCGGCCTCCGAATGGGTCACCGCCTCCCTCCCCCCGGCCAGCCGGTTGATCAGGGTCGACTTGCCGACGTTGGGAAAGCCGACCACCGCAACCGTCGGTACGCCTGCCATTTCAGGCCAGCCCCCGCTCCCGGGCCAGCCCGGCGATCGCTGCGACGACTTCGTCCAGCGAACGTTCGGTCGTATCGACCTTGACCGCGTCATCAGCCGCCCTGAGGGCACCGACTTCGCGCTCGGTGTCGCGCCGGTCGCGGTCGTTCTGTGCGGCAAGGATCTGATCGGTTTCACCCCCGGTCTGAACCGCCCGGCGCCGGGCACGCTCTTCCGGGGAAGCGGTAAGGAATACCTTGAGTGGTGATTCCGGGCTCACCACGGTGCCGATGTCCCTTCCCTCCGCGACGTAGCGACCCCGTGAGATCAGCCGGCGCTGTTCGGTCACGAGCGCGGCCCTGACGCCGGGGTGGACCGAGACGCGCGAGGCCGCTTCGGTCACCTCCGGCGTCCGGATGAGCTCTTCGGCCTCGTCGCCGTCGAGGCATACCCGGCCTCCGTCAAAGCCGATCTCGACCGACTCGGCTACCGTAGTCGCGCCCTCCGCATCACCGGGATCCAGACCGCGCCGGAGGACCGCGGCGGCGACGCATCGGTACATCGCCCCCGAGTCGAGATAGGTGAAGCCGAGCTCCTCGGAAAGAGCCCGGGCGACCGATGACTTGCCGGCGCCGGCCGGTCCGTCAATCGCGATTACCAAGGTCTCGTTCCACTCATCGGAAACCGCATGCTACGGGTATAGGCTGGGGCAAAGAGAGCGAGGAGGCGGCGCGTGAAGGTCTGGAATCTGGTCGAGGAAGATGTCGAGCCGAGAAAGCCCCGGGTGATCGGCGCAGCCGAGGAAGGACGGGCCATCCTGATCAACCTGCCGGCTGGGGATTCCATGAACGAGCATCAGGTCCGGGAGCGGGCGACCGTGATCGTGCTCAGCGGCGATCTCGAGATCTCGACCGCCGACGACCGGACCGTGGAAGGCGGCGCCGGAACCATGGTCGTCTTCGAGCCGACCGAGCGCCACTCGGTGCTGGCCCGGAAAGACTCGCGGTTCCTGCTCCTGCTGGCGCCCTGGTCGAGCGACGAGCACTCGAGCATGATGCCCTGGCGAAGCGAAGGAGAAAGCGTCTCGTAGTGCGCGGCACCCCCAGGTGCGTTCAGGACATCCCCGGTCGAGTCAGGAGGTGACCAGTCGGGCCAGGTCGTGGCTGAAACCGGGGTAGCTGACCGCGGCCGCGTCCATTCCGGCCACCTCCACCCCCTCGCGGGAAGCGATCCCGGCGATCGCGCCCAGCATCGCGATCCGGTGATCACCATGCGAGTCGACCACTCCACCCCTCAGGCCTCCGGTACCTTCGACCTTCATGCCGTCTGCGGTGGCCTCGATCTCAGCCCCGAGGCCGGCCAGGGCTTCGACCACGACCGCGATCCGGTCCGATTCCTTCCGCTTCAGCTCACCCGCGTCGGCGATCACGGTCTCGCCCTCCGCAAAGCAGGCTGCCAGCGCGACCAGCGGCAGTTCGTCGATCGCCAGCGGCACCTCGGCGCCCTCGACCCGGGTCCCGGTCAGGTTCGACCCACTCACGGTGATCCGGGCGATCGCTTCGGCGTCACCGGCCTGCGGCGTGACTTCGACCGCGGCACCCATCCGTTCGAGGATGGACAGGATCCCGGTTCGGGTCGGATTGACCCCGATCCGTTCCAGCACGACGTGTGACTCGGGCACCATTGCCGCCGCAACCATGAAGAAGGCGGCCGAGGAAATATCGGCCGGGACCTCGACCTCTTCCAGCCGGAGCTCGCCGCCGGGACGGATCGTGACCGATCCCGGCTCGCGTTCGATCCGCGCTCCGGCGGCCCCCAGCATGACCTCGGTGTGATCGCGGGTCGGCAACGGCTCGATTACCGTGGTCGGGCCGTCGGCCCTCAGTCCGGCCAGCAGCAGGCAGGACTTGACCTGGGCGCTCGCAACCGGCAGTTCGTACACGATCCCGGTCAGCTGCCGGCCGTCGATCCGGATCGGCGGAAAGCCGCCATCGGTTACTTCGATCGCAGCACCCATCAGGCCCAGCGGCTCGGCGATGCGGTCGACCGGCCGGCGGCGGATCGAATCGTCCCCGTTCAAACGCCACAGCCCGCCCTCGTATCCGGCCAGCCAGCCAGGCAGCAGACGCATAAGGGTCCCGGCGTTGCCGACATCGATCCGGCCGAGGCTGCGCGGGCCACCCGGCCCGACTCCCTCGATCACGAACTGCGGAGGCATCACCTTCCAGGGCTCGGGGCTGACCATCGCCCCGAGACCGGCCACCGCGCTCAGGGTCGACCGGGTGTCATCCGAATCGAGGAAGTTCGCCACTTTGGTGGGGCCGTCGGCGATCGCGCCGATGATCGCCGCCCGGTGGGAGATCGACTTGTCGGCCGGCGGGGTAAGCCGGCCGCCGAGTGGCCCGGCCGGCGCGAAGAACTCGGTGGTCCGAGATCGCTCTCTTGACCCGGGTCCCTGCCCGCTCCGGCCGTCGGTCGAGCCGTTGCGGCCGGCCCCGCTCATCCCGCCTCACCGGTGGCGGTGACCGTGTGGCCCAGACCGGAAATGCAGTCGAGCGCCTTTTCCGCTTCGCCCTCTCCGGCAACCCAGAGCGAGATTGCACCGGAGCTCATGTCCGGCGCCGGCTCGAGCGACATGTCGGTGATGTTGACCCCGGCCCGGCCGAGGGCCAGTGCGAGTTCGGCCAGGATCCCCGGACGGTTCGGGACCAGGACGCGGATCTCCTGGGTTGCTTCGCCCTCGGTCTCGACTTCCGAGAGGGCGGCCCGCTCGGCCGCGGCAGCAGCCTGCCAGGCGGCGATCTGCCCCGGGTCAGCCGACTCGATCACCTCGACGGCCCGCTCCAGGCCGGCGATCGATTCCCTGATCGCGGCCGATACCGCGGCATGGTTGGTACTGAATATCTCGCCCCATATCGCCGGATTCGAGCCGGCCACCCTGGTCGCATCGCGAAGGCTCGGGGCCACCGCGCCGAGCCGCTCGGTGCCGGGTCGGCCCTGGGTCGCGAGCTGGTTGGCCAGGACGTGCGGCAGGTGGCTGACCACGGCCATCGCCCGGTCGTGCTCTTCGGCATCGATCGCCACCGGCCGGGCTCCCAGATCCTTGATCACCCGCTGAAGGCGGTCGTAAAGCATGCCCGAGGAGTCCTCGTTCGGGGTCAGGTACCAGCGGGCGCCTTCGTAGAGATCGGAACGGGCGTTGGCCACGCCGGCCGATTCGGCCCCCGCCAGCGGGTGTCCCCCGATGAAACGCTCGTCGCCGGCGACTGCCGACATCAGTTCTCCCTTGGTTGAGCCGACATCGGTGACCACGCAATCCGGTCCCGCGGCGGTCAGGGCATCTGCGACCATCCCGGCCATCGAACCGACCGAAGCGCAACAGAACACGACATTTGCCCCGTCGACGGCCGACTCGATCGTCTGCTCGATCCGGTCGACCGCCCCCAGCTCGAGGCATTGCCCGGCGCGATCCGGGTTGCGTACGAAGCCGGTCACCTCGCCGATTCCGCGCTCACGCGCGGCCAGTCCGATCGAGCCTCCGATCAGTCCCACGCCGAGGACGGCGAGGCGCATGGTCAGCCCCGGGAGATCGTCTTGCCGACGATCCCGGCGATCGCCTCGATCTTGGCGGTCAGCTCGCCGAATTCCGAGGTCGGTACCTGCTGGGCCGCGTCACAGATCGCCTTTTCCGGCTCGTTGTGGACCTCGATGATGATTCCGTCGGCCCCGGCGGCGACCGAGGCCAGCGACATCGACTCGACCCAGTCGCGCCGGCCCGGCGCGTGGCTGGGATCGACGATCACCGGCAGGTGCGTCTGCTCCTTCAGCGCCGGCACTGCCATCAGGTCGAGTGTGAACCGGTAGGCGGTTTCGTAGGTGCGGATGCCGCGCTCGCAGAGCATCACGTCCTCATTGCCCTCCTTGAGGATGTACTCGGACGCCATCAGCAGTTCCTCGACCGTGGCCGAGAGCCCCCGCTTCAGCAGCACCGGCCGGCCGGACTTTCCGACCTCGGCCAGCAGCGAGTAGTTCTGCATGTTGCGGGCGCCGACCTGGATCACGTCGGCGACCTCGAGCACGTCGTCCAGATCACGCAGATCCAGCAGTTCGGTCACGATCGGCAGGCCGGTCTGCCGCTTGGATTCGGCCAGCAGACGGAGACCTTCCCGGCCCAGGCCCTGGAAGCTGTAGGGCGAGGTCCGGGGCTTGTAGGCGCCGCCGCGCAGCATCGTCGCCCCCGCGGTGGCCACCGCCTCGGCCGATGCGAGCATCTGGTCGCGGTTCTCGACCGTGCACGGGCCGGCCATCAGGGCGAACTTGGTCCCGCCGACCTCTCGACCACCGATATTGAGTACCGAGTCCTCGCCCTTCCGGAACTCGCGCGAGGCCAGTTTGTAGGGCTTGGCGATCGGCACCAGGTGATCGACCCCCGGAGCGCCCTCCAGGCCGAGGTCGGCCACCTTCTCGCGGTTGCCTATCGCCCCGATCAGGGTAAGGATCTCGCCTTTGGAAACGTGGGCCGAACAGCCGATCTCCTCGACCCGTTCCACGACCCGGGCGACCTCTTCCTCGGTCGCCCCTTCTTTCATCACGATCATCATCTCGTTTTCAAACCTTTCTTGAACTTCCCGGAGACTCTACTTTCCGCGCGATTCCGGAGATCGCGCGGCTGACACCCGGGCCGCGACGAGTCGTTCAGATGCTCATCCGGCAAGGGGGTCGCGGTGCAGGCGCCCGGTGGCTTCTCTGGAGACGACGCGGCAGGTGCCGCGTGACCGGACGCCTAGGTAAATCGCCAATAGGAATAGAAACCGGCAGGAGCACAGTTCGGGGCGGTTCCGCCACCGGCGTTCGCGGATGCGATCGGGCTGTGTCCGTGCTGCTTCACTGCCTGCTTTGTATCAGGTGTGGTCCCCGGCCGCCAGAGCCAGGGCCTCGAGAAAGCGATCGTCCTCCTCGCTGGTGCCGTAGGAAACCCGCAGCCAGCCGGGTCCCCCCAACAGCCGCCCGGGGCGGGTCACGACCCCGGACGCGGCGAGATCGGCGACGACCTGCTGCTCGATTTCGGCCGCGTTCTCGCCCAGTGAGATCCAGGAGAAATTGGCCTGTGTCTCGGCCGTTTCGAGGCCGATCCCGGCAATTCCGTTCTCCACCCGGACCCGCTCGATTATCAGGCTCTCGACCCGTTCCTGAATCCTGTCGCCGTGACGGAGTGCCTCGGTGGCGGCGGCCTGGGCCAGGGCGTTGACACTGAACGGCTGGCGCACCGCGTCGACCGCGGCCTTGAACGCGGGCGAGCAGAGCGCATACCCGACCCGGAGACCGGCCAGCGAATACGCCTTGCTGAACGTCCTCAGGAGCACCAGGTTCGGGTGCTGTCTGAGGAGGTCGACCGAGTCCTCAGGGTCGTCGTACTGCTGGAACTCTATGTAGGCCTCGTCGAGGATCACGGTGACGTGGTCCGGCACCCGCTCGAGAAATCCGGCGATCTCGGCGACCGGCAGGTAGGTCCCGGTCGGATTGTTCGGGTTGCAGACCAGTACCAGCTGGGTGGCGGCCGTGATCTCGTCGAGCATCGCCTCGAGATCGTGCTTCTGACCGGGGCCAAGCGGGACCCGGATCTCACGAGCCCCGCTCATCGCCGCCAGTTGCGGGTACATCGAGAAGGCCGGCCAGGCATAGACGATCTCGGCGCCGGGTTCGAGCAGGGCCTCCCCGGCCGCCAGCAGGATCTCGCACGAGCCGTTGGCGACGGCGATCCGGGCCGGTTCGGTCTCGTGGCGGTCGGCCAGCGTGCGGCGGAGCTGGGTTGCGTCGGGGTCGGGGTAGCGGTTCATCGAAGCGGCAGCCGAGGCAATCGCCTCGACCACTTCTTCGAGCGGCGGAAACGGCGACTCGTTCGATGCAAGCTGGGCGATCTCGGAGCCGGCCACGTCCTCGGCCGAATGGCCCTTCGGCACGCCGGGGGTGTAGCCGGGGATCGCGCTCAGCTTCTTGTTGAACCGGACGGTCATGTGCGGCTACTGGGCGGCGTCGAGATCGGCTCGGAGCTCGCCTGCCTCGCCCAGGTAGACGTGGACGGGCTGGCGATCCACCGGCGCGTTGTAGTGCAGCATCAGTCTGATCACCCTGCTCATCGAACCGGCTACGGGGATCTCGCGGGCGCACATCAGCGGCACCCCGTCCAGGCCCATCCTGCGGGCTGCCACCGCCGGGAACTCGGCGTCGAGGTCCTCGGTCGTAGTGAAGATCGCGCTGATCATGTCGGCGGCCTCGAGGTCGTTCCGGCTGATCACCTCGCGCATCAGTTGCTCGGTGGCAGAGAGGATGGCCTCGGCCGAGTTGCCGTCCGCCTGAACAGCGCCTCGCACCGCCACGACCTTTGTCTGTTCACTCATGCCCTGCATCTTCCCAGAGCCGTCCCACCTCGTGATCGTCGAGCAGGCGTGACCTGCCGAGCCCGAGCCTGCCCAGTCGCAGCGGGCCGATCGAGATCCGCTGCAGCTCCACCACCTCGTTCCTGATCGCCTCGGCCATGCGCCGGATCTGGCGGTTGCGACCCTCGTGAATGGTCATCTCGAACGACCGCTCGCCGGTCCGACGGACCTTTGCGGGGGCGGTCGGCCCGTCGTCCAGGCGGACCCCTTCGGCGAGCCGGGTGAGGTCGCGGTCGGAAACCGGGTGCCTGGTCGCCACCCGGTAGGTCTTCTCCACCTCGTACCTGGGATGGGTCAGCCGGTTGGCCAGCTCACCGTCATTGCTCAGCAGCATCAGACCGCTCGATTCGGCATCGAGCCGGCCCACCGGATATAGGCGGGCGGCGCTGTCGACCAGTTCGACCACGGCGGTCCGCTTGCCCGGTTCGTCGGCGGTCGAAATCACGTCGACCGGTTTGTTGACCATCCAGACCTCCCGTCCCTCGGGGACTGCGGCGTGGCCGTCCACCCGGACGTCGTCTCCGCTCTCAACCGGTGTCGCCGGATCGGTCACCACCCTGCCGTCGACCCTGACCCTGCCCTCGGAGATGATCACCTCGGCCTTGCGCCGCGAGGCAACTCCTGCATGGGCCAGGTACTTGGCAAGTCGCATCATCTGAACCTACGCCAAACGGCGATCGCCCCGCCTGCCACGCCGGCCGTCGATCGCGTCGCCTGCCGCCCGGTGGACGGGGCGGTCCCGGTGCTAGGGCTCGGCGCGCTGCTCGCCCGCGGCCAGCAATCGCTCGCGCATTTCTCGCTCGTCTTCCGGGCTCGGGTCGAACCTCGACGGATCGGGAAGTGCTTCCAGGCCTTCGAGGCCGAAGACCTTTTCGAACAGGTCCGAGGTCCGGTAGATGACCGCTCCGAAGCGCGAGCGCCCGGACTCCTCGATCAAACCCCGTTCGCTGAGGCTGGTGACCGCCGACTCGGAGGAAACTCCCCGTATCCGGGCGATCTCGGGGCGCGAGACCGGCTGCAGGTAGGCCACGATCGCGAGTGTCTCTGCCTGCGCCTGGGTCAGTGGAGGGGTCCGCGGCTTGGACAACAGCCGGCGCGCCGCCGACTCGGTCGTCGGATCGCTGGCCAGGGTCAGACCCTCCCCCACCCGCCGGAGCACGATTCCACGACGACCGGAGGCGAGTTCTTCATCCAGCAACTCGACCGCCTCCTGTACCTGCCCGAGTTCCGCCTGGCAGGCTTCGGCCAGGGCGATCTCGGAGACCGGCTGGGTGGACAGGAAGAGCAGCGCCTCGATCGTCCGGATCAGCTCCCCGTCTGGTTCCTGCTCGGCCATCGCCCTATCCCGCCTGCGCCAGACCGTCGGTGACCCCGATTCGGCGCACGGTTATCGGGCCGCATTGCTCGGACTGCTCCCATTCTGCCTCGCCCCGCTTGTAGAGCTCCAGCAGCGCGAGAATGGTCACCGCCTGCGTCAGGCGATCCTCGTCCCCGAAGTGCCGGTCGAAGTCGAAGCTCGCTGACCCGGTCAGCACGGCCCGCACGATCGAGAGGCGGCGCCTCAGCGAAACCGTTGTCCGCATCTGGGAGAGGTCCGGGCCGGACGGGGCTTCCAGGAGATCGCCGATCGCCGCGGCCAGTTGATCCGGTTCATAGACCTGCTCAGCGGTCTCGACCGCGACCCGGCGGAGATCGGGAGGCAGCGGCGCCGATCGATACATGTAGCCCCGCTGACTCTCGAAGTGATCGGCGAGCAGTCTGCCCGCGTCGCGATAACGCCGGTACTCGAGCATCCGGGCGACCAGTTCCTCGACCGCCTCGGCCGGCTCCATCTCCCCCAGATCCTCCTCGGCTCCGGGTAGCATGAGCCTCGATTTCAGTTCCAGCAGGGATGCGACCAGCACCAGGAATTCGGTCGCGACCTCAAGTTCCATCTCGCCCCGCTCTTCCAGACGCCTGACGTAGCTGTTGACCACCTCGCCCAGCTCGACTTCGAGCAGGCTGACCTCTTCCCGCAGAACGATGGTCAGCAGGAGGTCAAACGGCCCGACGAAGACATCGAGGTCGAGATCGAGGTCCAAATCCAGTCTGGATGCCACGTCAACAGGGTAGAGAGGCGGTCGGTCGTGACCCCTGCTCAATCCCGCAATTTGCGAACGAGCTTCGTTTCAGGCGGGACCGACGCCCATCGCCGACCTCACGTCGGACAGGGTCTCGGTAGCGAGCTGCCTCGCCCGCGCCGCCCCGGAAGAGAGGACGGCCTCCAGGCCCTGCTCATCGGACCTGATCGCGGGATAGGCCTCGCGGACCGGCCTCAGGAAGTCGACCACTCCGTCGGCCACCGCCTTCTTGAAGTCGCCGTAGCCGGCTCCGTCGAATTCGGCCTCTATCGACTCCTCGGAGACCCCGCGGGCGACCGAGAGGATGCCGATCAGGTTGGCGATGCCCTCCTTGCCTTCGCCCCGCCTGATCTCGCGGCCGGAATCGGTCACCGCGCTGCCGAACTTTTTGCGGATCGCCTTCTCTTCGTCGAGTACGTAGACCCGCCCGCTGTCCGAACCGACCGTGGTCGACATCTTGCGGTCCGGCTCCTGCAGATCCATGACCTTCGCCCCCACCTCGGGGATCCGGTGCTCGGGAACGACCAGGGTCTTGCCGAAGCGTTCGTTGAATCGCCGGGCGATCTCCCGCATCAGCTCGATGTGCTGGCGCTGGTCTTCGCCGACCGGCACCTCGTCGGCCCGGTAGGCCAGGACGTCGGCCGCCTGGAGCACCGGGTAGAAGAAGAGCCCGGCCGAGACCAGCTCGCGCTGGCCCGCCGACTTCTCCTTGAACTGGTGCATCCGGTTCAGGTCACCGTGGGCGCATACGCTGCCCAGGAGCCAGGAAAGCTCGGTGTGCTCATGGACGTCGGACTGCCGGAAGAGGACACACCGGGCTGGGTCGAGCCCGGCCGCGAGCAAGATCGCGGCGGTGTCGTAGAGCCGCTGCCGGAGTTCCTCCGGGTCGTAGGCGACCGTAATCGCGTGCAGATCGACGATGCAGAACAGGGCCGGGTCGCCCCTCTCCTGACCTTCCACGTACTGGCGGATCGCCCCGATGTAGTTGCCGAGATGCTTGCGCCCGGTCGGCTGGATGCCGGAAAAGATTCTCATCGGAATCGCACCCTATTCGCTATCCCCTCGACCGCGACCTCTCGGTCGAATTCCGGCAACAGGACCTTCCCTCACCATTCGATCCCGCGGGCGTGGTCGCCAGACCTCCCGCTGATTCAGGGGCGCGATGGCCGGAGGGCACCGGTGAGGGCGCCCGGCGGAGCTCCACGATACGGCACGGGCCGACGGGTTCTGGAGGGTCAGTAATGCGGTAGGGCTCCCCGGGCGCCCTTACCGGGGTCCTCCGAGTTGCAGCGACGTTGTGATCAGGCCAGCGAACGGGCGATCACGACCCGCTGGATCTCGTTGGTCCCTTCGTAGATCTGGGTCAGCTTGGCGTCGCGCATCATGCGCTCGACCGGATACTCCTTGACGTAGCCGTAGCCGCCGAGGACCTGGACGGCCTCGGTCGTCACCTCCATGGCGACGTCGGACGCAAACAGCTTGGCCATCGCCGAGTACTTGCCGAGGTCCGGGTCCCCGGCCTGCACCTTCGAGGCGGCCCGGTAGAGCAGCTCGCGGGCGGCGGCCGTCTTGGTCTCCATGTCGGCCAGCTTGAACTGGATCCCCTGGAGCTGGTTGATCGGCTTGCCGAACGCGATCCGTTCCTTGGCGTATTCGACCGCGTAATCGGTGGCACCCTGGGCTATCCCGAGAGCCTGGGCCGCGATTCCGAGCCGGGAGCGGTCAAGCGTCTGCATCGCAACTCCGAAGCCCTTCCCGACCTCGCCGATCACGTTCTCGTCCGGCACGAAGACGTCCTCGTAGACCGGCTGGCCGGTCGGCGAGCCCTTCATGCCCATCTTCTTCTCGAGCGCGTCAATCCGGAAGCCGTCCGAGTCCGCCATGACGGCGAACGCGGTTATGCCTCGCGAGTACTTGACCTCTGGATCGGACACGGCGAAGGTCACGTACAAGTCGGCTACGCCGGAATTGGTGATCCAGTTCTTGGCCCCGTTCAGCACCCATCCCCCGTCGGCCTTGACCGCCCGGGTCCGCATCGAGCCGGGATCCGAACCGGCCTCGGGCTCGGAGAGGGCGAAAGCGCCGATCCATTCGCCGCTGGCCATCTTCGGCAGGATCCTGTTCTTGAGTTCCTCCGAGCCGAACAGTTTGATCGGCAGAGCGGACAGGTCCTGGCCGCTCACCATCAGCGACGAGGAAGCACAACCCTTGGCGATCTCCTCGATCGCGGCACACAGCATCAGGTCGCCGGTGCCGGTGCCGCCGTACTCCTCGTCGAAAGGCAGCCCGAACAGGTCATGGTCGGCGAAAAGCTTGCGGATGTCCTGGGGGTACTCGCCGGTCTCATCGATCTCGGCAGCCCGGGGGGTCACCTTCTCGACCACCATCTGCCGGATCACCTCGAGGAAATCGAGCTGTTCCTGGTTCAGTGCGTATTGGGGAGCCGTCTCAACTGCCATCTTCACACCCGTTTCTCGAATTTGCGCGCGAAGCCCCTGAAGGCCCGCCCCTGATTGAAAGTTCGCCGGAGAATCTATCGGGGAAGTGTTCGGGGCGCGGTGTTCGAAGCCCTGGCGACCGCCCCGGCGTCGGGTTCGGGCAGGCCGGACCTCAGGACGGCTGGCGGATCACCGGCCGGCGGGTCGCGCCGACTTCGTCGAGTCGCCTGACCGGTGTGGTGTAGGGCGCGCCGGCCGCGATCGAAGGGTCTTCCTCCGCCTCTTGAAGGATCGACTCGATCGCATCGGCGAAATCGTCGAGGTGTTCTTTCGCCTCGGTCTCGACCGGCTCGATCATCAGAGCCTCGTCGACCAGCAGGGGGAAGTAGACGGTCGGGGGATGGAAACCGAAGTCGAGCAGCCGCTTGGCCAGGTCGAGGGTCTTGATCCCCAGATCCTTCTTCATCGGTGCTCCGGACAGGACGAACTCGTGCATGCAGTGGCGGTCGAAAGCCACCGGCAGATAGCGGCCGGCCCGGCCTTCGGCCAGCCGGCTCATCAGGTAGTTCGCATTCAGCACCGCGGTCCGCGAGGCCTCCGCAAGCCCGTCGGCTCCGAGGCTGAGGATGTAGGCATAGGACCGAACGAATACGCCGAAGTTCCCCTGAAAGCCGCGCAGCCTGCCGATTGACCCGGGACGGTCGAAGTCGAGGTCGTAACGCGGTTTGCGGCCGTCCTCCGGTCGCTCGCCGGCGATCGGTTCACGGTCGCCGACCTTGATCACCTGGGGACGAGGGATGAACGGCTCCACCCGGTCCGACACCGCGATCGGGCCCGCCCCCGGCCCGCCCCCGCCATGGGGCTGCGAGAAAGACTTGTGAAGGTTGACGTGGACGATGTCGAAGCCCATGTCGCCCGGACGGCACTGGCCCATGATCGCGTTCAGGTTGGCGCCGTCGTAGTAGAGCAGCCCACCGGCCTCATGGACCAGCGAAGCGATTTCGGCGATGTTCCGGTCGAACACGCCGAGCGTGTTCGGGTTGGTCAGCATCAGACAGGCGACGTCCTCGTCGACCTTGGCGCGAAGGTCCTCGATGTCGACCCCGCCCTGCCCGTCGGTCGCCACCTTGACCACTTCGTACCCGGCCATCGAGACCGAGGCGGGGTTGGTTCCATGGGAGGTGTCGGGGGTCAGGACCTTGCCTGGGTTGCGCCCGCGATCGGAGTGATAGGCCCGGGTCAGGAGCAGTCCGGCCAGCTCACCCTGGGATCCGGCCGAGGGCTGGAGGCTCACGTGCGGCAGGCCGCAGATTTCGCCGAGCGATTCCTGGAGCAGGTACATCAACTCGAGCGCGCCCTGGGCATCGGCGACTTCGGTTGCCGGGTGCAGCCGGGCGTGCCCGGGCAGCGCGGCGACCCTTTCGTTCAGGCGGGGGTTGTATTTCATGGTGCACGAGCCGAGCGGGTAGAAGCCGGTGTCGAGGTCGAAATTCCGCCTGGAAAGCCGGTTGTAGTGGCGGATGATCTCGGGTTCGGAGACCTCCGGCAGGCCGGCCGGCTGATCACGAAGCAGGCCGGGCGGGATCAGCGCATCGAGCGGAACCTCCTCGACTCCTGCGGCCGGCAACTGGCAGGCCCGGCGGCCGGGGACCGATTTCTCGAATATCGTGACCGCACGGTCGGCCTGCTGAGGGGTTTCGGCCGTCTCGATCCCACCGTCCACGGATGTATCCGTCAGGGGGTTCACTCCGCCGCCTCCTCGAGCCTGGTGGCAAGCCACTCGATGTCGTCGGGCGATCGCTGCTCGGTGATCGCGACCAGGAAGGAGTCTTCGAACTCGGGATAATCCCTGCCGAGCGGGTAGACCGGCAGAGAAGGTCCCCCGCCGTTCGGAGGGGTCAGGAGTTCTTTGACCGGGAGATCGGCCGAGCGAATCGCGAACTCCCGCACCACCGGCGCTTCGTGGAGCGGCTCCAGACCATCGATCGAGCCCAGCCGCTCACGGGCGAATGCCGTCCGGCGGGCCAGGCAGCTCGCCCAGCTCGACGAAACCGTCCCGGCCCAGCCAGGAGAGATGGACCAGCGCCGCCAGGGCATTCAGGGCCTGCGCCGTACAGATGTTGCTGGTCGCCTTTTCCCGCCGGATGTGCTGTTCACGCGTCTGCAGGGTCAGGACGAAGCCACGGCGGCCGTCGAGGTCGGTGGTCTCACCGGCGATCCGGCCCGGCATCCGGCGGATGTTCTCCTCACGCGCACAGAAGAAGCCGAATGACGGCCCCCCGAAGTCGAGCCGGTTTCCGAGCGGCTGGCCCTCGCCGAAAGCGATGTCGGCGCCGCACTCCCCGGGTGGCTTGAGCACTCCGAGGGTCATCGGATCGACCGCGACCACCAGCAGTGCCCCGCTGGCCGAGGCGTACTCACCGAGCGCGGTGATGTCTTCCACCGAACCCAGGAAATTGGGGTTCTGCAGGAACACGGCCGCCGTCTCTCCGTCGATCGCGGCTTCGAGTTGACCCGGATCGGTCAGGCCGTCCTCGAGCCCGACCTCGGTCAGGCGGGCGCCGAACCCCCCGGCGTGGGTGGCCAGAGTTTCGCGGCTGTGTGGGTGAATCCCCCGGGAGGCCACCAGGCCGGTCCGTCCGGTCGCGGCCATCGCCAGGTAGGCGGCCGACGCGGCGGCCGAGGGGCCCTCGTACAGGCCGGCGTTGGAAACCGGCAGCCCGGTCAGCTCCGACATCGCGGTCTGGAACTCGAACATCACCTGGAGCCCCCCCTGGGACACCTCCGGCTGGTACGGCGTGTACGGCGTCAGGAATTCAGAGCGAGAGGTGATCGCATCGACGATCGCCGGAACGTAGTGGTCGTACATACCGGCCCCGAGAAAGCTCGGGACGCTTTCGGCATGCCGGTTGCCCTCGGCCAGCGCGGCCAGCCGCCCGTACACCTCGGGCTCGCTGAGGCCGTCGGCCAGTTCGAGATCGCGTCCCAGCCTGACCTCCTCCGGTATCTGCTCGAACAGCTCGTCGACCGAGGCGACGCCGATCGCCTCGAGCATCTCGGCCCGGTCGGCCGGAGTAGTCGGGGTGTAACCGGCCAACGGCCCTACTCCAGCGAAGCCGAGTAGGCGGCCGAGTCCATGAGTGCGTCGGCCTCGGCCGGGTCGCTCAGGCGGATCCTGACAAGCCAGCCGGTGCCGTAAGGGTCGGTGTTGACCGCTTCGGGGGCGTCGGAGAGATCCGGGTTCACCTCGATGACCTCGCCGGACAGCGGGGCGACCACGTCGGAAACCGCTTTGACCGACTCGACCTCGGCATAGGGCTCGTCCTTGACCACCGAGGACCCGAGCTCCGGTCCCTCGTAGAACACCACTTCGCCGAGCGAGTCCTGGGCGTACCAGGTGATCCCGAGGGTGGCCTCGTCACCCTCGATCCGGGCCCAGTCGTGCTCGGGGTGGTACTTCAGGTCTTCGGGGTAGCTCGGCTCAGACACGATCACCTCTTCTTCGAATAAAGGGGTTTGGAGCTTACGCTCGCCGGACGACGCTTTCCGCGCACATCGATCTCGATCGGGGTCCCCGGTTCGGCCAGATCGGACCGGATCAGGGCAAACCCGATGCCCTTCTCGAGCGAAGGCGACCAGGTCCCGCTGGTCACCTCGCCGACGGTCTCGTCGCCGGCAACGACCGGGTTGCCCTCCCGGGGTATGCCGTCGCCCTCGATCATGAACGGAACCAGCCGTTCGTCGGTCCCGTTTGCACGGAAAACGGCGACCTTGTCCGATCCGATGAATCCGGTCGCCTCGCTGCATGCCCAGCCGAGACCCGCCGTGACCGGATCGATCGATTCACTCAGGTCATTGCCGTGGAGCGGGAAGCAGACTTCCAGCCTGAGGGTGTCTCGGGCCCCGAGCCCGCACGGGACCACTCCGGCGTCGACCAGTTCGGCCCAGATTGCCGGTGCGATGCCAGGGTCGAGCAGGATCTCGACCCCGTCCTCGCCCGTATAGCCGGTCCCGCAGACCAGGGCCGGCCGTCGCCCGATCTGCTGCGGGATCACTCCCATGCGGGGTGGCAGCTCGATCCGGAGCTGCCCGGCCACGATCCGGCGGGCGTTGGGGCCCTGTACGGCCAGCATCGCGTAGGAGGGACTGGCGTCGCGCACGTAGACATCGAAGTCGCGGGCGACCGTGCCGAACTGGATCAGGTCGGCATCGTGGTTGCCGGCGTTGCTCACCACCAGGAAGCGGTCGCTTCCCAGACGGTAGGTGAACAGGTCGTCGATGACCCCGGCCTCTTCGTTCAACATGCAGGAATACTGAGCCCCGCCGATATCTATGCGGGAGATGTCGTTGCTCAGCAGCCGCTGGAGGAACGCGAGAGCACCCGGCCCCTCGACCTCTATCTGCCCCATGTGGGAGACGTCGAACAGCCCGGCATGGGTCCGAACGGCGATGTGCTCCTCCTTGATCCCGTCGAACGAAACGGGCATCTGCCAGCCGGAGAACGGGACCATCTTCGCCCCGGACGCCAGATGGGACTCGTTCAGCGGGCTGAGGCGCGGTTCGTCGGGGTCGGTCGGCACCGGACCAGCCTAAGGCAAGAGCCGAACGGGCTCATCCCCGTCCAGGCCGCCCGCGCTGGACAACCCGGTCATCGGCCCGGGTCAAAAACTAGGGCCCCGGCGATCACTCGCCGGGGCCCCCTCCCTACTTCCCGTCCTTCCGGACGGGAGGAGCATGTCCTGCCCGACCGCGTTCAGTCGCGCAGGAAGGGTGGAACCTCGATATCGCCATCACCCACCCTCAAATTGGTCAGATCCGTGTCATCGGCCGAAACCCTCTTGCGGCTCTCGTAACGCCGACGGACCCGCTGAGGTGAGCGGGCCAACAGCTCGAAGCCTTCAAACCCGGTGGCGATCACGGTCACCCGTACCTCGTCGACCAGCGACTGGTCCACGACCGAGCCGAAGATGATGTTCGCGTTGGGATCAGCCTCTTCCTGAACCAGCTGGGCCGCCTCGTTGACCTCGAACAGCCCGAGCTCTTCGGGCCCGGTTATGTTGAGCAGCATCCCGGTAGCGCCCTTGATCGATTCCTCGATCAGCGGCGAGGTGATCGCCGCCTTGGCTGCGTCAAGAGCCCGGTTCTCGCCCTGTCCGGCCCCGACTCCCATCAGTGCGGAGCCGGCGTCGCGCATAATCGTGCGCACGTCGGCGAAGTCGAGGTTGATCAGCCCCGGGATCGTGATCAGGTCGGTGATCCCCTGAACTCCCTGGCGAAGGATGTCGTCGGCCATCTTGAACGCGTCGAGCACGCTGGTCCGGCGCTCGACCGCGTGGAGCAGCTTCTCGTTGGGCACGATGATCAGGGTGTCGACGTGGTTGCGCAGCTTCTCGATGCCTTCCATCGCCTGCTGCATCCGCTTCTTGCCCTCGAACTCGAACGGCTTGGTCACCGCCCCCACCGTGAGCGCACCGATCTCTTCCTTGGCGATCTCGGCGATCACCGGGGCCGAACCGGTGCCCGTACCGCCGCCTTCGCCGGCGGTCACGAAAACCATGTCGGCGCCCTTGAGCGCCTCCTTGATCTCGTCCCTCGTCTCCGCCGCTGCGCCGGCCCCGACCTCGGGGCGTCCGCCGGCACCGAGCCCGCGGGTCAGCTCCTGGCCGATGGAGATCTTCATGTCGGCATCGCAGGCCTGTAGCGCCTGGGCGTCGGTGTTGACCGCAATGAACTCGACCCCGCGTACGCCGGCGTCGACCATTCGGCTGACTGCATTTGTTCCGCCGCCACCGCATCCGACGACCTTGATTACTGCCAGGTATGTGGTTTCCATACTCCCGATCCGAAATCTTCGTTTGAGTTGAGTCTGGTTTCCTGATTTGAAGCCTTGGTTGAAACCGGAACGCATCTCTAGAGTTTGAGTTGAAGCCTCTCGAGTGAGCCTGCAGCGACGCTTCAGGGTTAACGAAGCTGCCCGGTTCTCGGAAATTGCGCTCAAGGTAGGGCATAAACGCCGATCTGTCAACGGGCCGAACGGCATCCTGCAGGAGCAAACCCTGGACTCTGACTTTACTGTTCGATAACCCTCAAGCTGTGCATTACGGTTAGCAGCGAACTTTCGGCTCCCCCGGGTGGAGCAAGCGGATTTACCGAGCCGAAGCGGTTTGCACCGACCGGCCGGACCACCTTCCGAGTCCCTGCCGGCGCCTTCCGCCGGCCGGCCTCTACCCTCCGCCTACCGTCTTGCCGGTTCCCACAGCCGGTCGCCGCGGAACGCTCAGATCTACATAACTCGCCTCACTGAGCTCCGGATCGGAGATCACGGAGGCGGCCGCGCGCCACTTCTGATCTATCGCCGTAGCGTCTCCGAAGACCAGAACCAGACCGTTCGAGAGGGTCACTCTGACTCCGTTGCCACCGAACTCGCTGCGATCGATGAACGACCTGATCTCGCCCGGAGCCGCTCCCAGAACCAGCGCCTGGGAGAGCGCCGGGCCCTCGAGTCTCTCTCCGTCCGGCTGCTCTCCATCGGCGATCAATGGAAGATCACCCCCCGCCTCCCCCGCCTCCCCGAGCACCGTTCCGTCGGTGGCGATCAACTGAGCATCCGGCCCGGCGCCGAGGACCGAGCCCTCCGACCTCAGGCGGACCGTGGCCGTCGCCCCGTTGGGGAAATCGGCGTCTATCGTCGAGGACTCGACTCTGGGAAAGCCGGCCAGTTCCTGTTCGAGCAGTTCAGGGTCGAGGTGAAGTGTGGTCATCTGCTCGGCCGCCCGCTCGACGGCGGCGGTGATCTCGTCCCCCTCCCGGGTGCCGGCCGAAACCCCCTGGACCTGTAGATCGCGGATCTCGAACAGTGAGAGGTCCCGCAGCCAGAACTGGTAGCCGGCCGCCAGGACCAGCCCGAGCGCCAGCACCGCTGAAATCGTGAACCAGACCCGCCGGCGCTTTTTGGCGCGGACCCTGGCCAGCTCGGCCGTCTGTTTCAGCGAGGTCTTGCTAGCCACCTCCCGGCTCCCCTCCGTCAACCAGCCGGTCGGAGAGCCGGGTGATGTCCCCGGCCCCCACCGTGACCAGGATCCGGCCCGGACCGAGCCGGCCGAGGGCGATCCCCTCGGCAGCCCCCGCGTCGGGCGCCCACCAGACCGTCTGGCCATCGGAACGGTCGGCCGCCGCCCGAAGGACGTCCAGGCCGCTCACCCCCTCAAGCGGCCCGACCGGCTTTTCCCGAGCCGGATAGACATCGAGGACCACTATCTCGTCGGCGATCGCGAGAGCATCCCCGAACGCCTCGCTGAAGACCTTGGTCCGCGAGTAGAGGTGAGGCTGGAATACGACGACCAGGCGCTCCGGGTCGAGGTCGCGCAGGGCCGAGAGTGCCGCCCTGACTTCGGTCGGGTGATGTGCGTAGTCATCGTAGATCCGCGTTCCGTTTCGCTCGCCCTTGAACTCGAGCCGGCGCTTGACCCCGGGAAACCGTTCGAGCGAGCGGGCCGCCGGCCCTTCCGCCTCGCCGGCAAGGAGCATCGCGGCGAGAGCTGCCCGGGCATCGAGCAGGTTGTGATCGCCGGGGACCAGTAGCGACAGCACTTCCGGGCCGGGCTTCGAGCTGTCGTACCCGGTCAGCGCTGGTCCCGCCAGCTCCGCCTCCAGCTCACTGTCGGCGTCGGGATAGACCACCGCCGAAGCCTTTGATGCAAATTCGGCAAAGGCGGCCCGGAGCTCGGCCAACCCGGCCCAGCGAGAGTGATGGTCCATCTCGATGTTGGTCACGATCGCGATCTCGGGTTCGAGTGCGAGGAAGCTGCCGTCGGACTCGTCGGCCTCGACGATCGCCCACTCGCCTTCACCCCAGCCGCTGTTCGCCGGTTCACCGTCGACTCCGACCCCGGGCATTTCCCCACCTACGAAAAAGGCCGGATCCCGCCCCAGCTCCCGCATCGCCCAGATCAGCATCCCGGTGGTGGTGGTCTTGCCGTGGGTGCCGGCGACCGCGATCGTGCGCTTTGACGCGCAGAGTTCGGCCAGCAGGGCGGATCGGTGCAGGACCCTGTTCCCTCGCCGCCGCGCCAGTGCCAGCTCGGGGTTGCCCTCGTCTATCGCGGTCGAGACCACGACTTCGCACCGGTCAGGCAGGTTCCTTTCATCGTGACCGATCGCCGGCCGGACCCCGGTCCGGACGAGGCGATCGAGGTAACTCGAGGCCGATCGGTCGCTTCCGGTGACCGTCGCCCCGAGCTGGTGGCATACCGCTGCCAGACCGCTCATCCCGGCTCCGCCGATACCGATGAAGTGGAGCCGCCGGTCGGCCCATCCGGCGCCGGTCACCGCTTCTCCTTGGCCGCGGCAAGCACCTCATCGGCTACGACCGCAGCAGCGTCAGGCCGGGCGAGCGAAGTGGCCGCCTCCGACATCGCGGCCAGACGGCGACCGTCGCCCAGCAGGGCGCTCACCCGCTCCATCGCCAGGTCGGCCGTCAGGTCGGCATCGGCGACCACTTCGGCCGCCCCCGCCTCGGCCAGCCATTCGGCGTTCGCCGCCTGGTGGTCACCGGTCGCATGAGGGTAGGGAACCAGCAGTGAGGGCCGGCCGCGGGCGGTCAGCTCGAAGACCGAGCCGCCGGAGCGGGCCAGCACCAGGTCGCAGGCGGCGAGGCCGTCGCCCATGTCCGGCTCGTATTCCAAAAGGGTGTAGCCGTCGCCGTGGCCGGCTGCGTGCAGCCGTTGCCTCAGCTCGGGATAGTCGCGACTGCCGGCCACGTGGACCACCTCGAAATCCCGTCCGGGCCGTTCCGCGAACGCCTCGATCGCAGCCCGGTTGATCGTCCTCGCACCGAGGCTGCCGCCCATGACCAGCAGGCAGGGTCGTCCCGCTCCGATCCCGAAGCGGTCCCGCGCCCGGTCGCGATCGGCCTCCAGCACGCCGCGGTTGACCGGCCTGCCGGTGACCAGGTACTGGTCCCCCTCGACGCCCTCCATCTCGAAGGCGAGGCAGACCCGGTCGGCGCCCCGGGCGAGCAGGCGGTTGGCCAGTCCGAGGTGCCGGTCGGCCTCGGTGAGGACCAGCGGGATCCGCATCGTGCGGGCGGCCAGTCCGGCCGGCCCGGCGACGAAACCGCCTCCCCCGACGACCACGTCGGCGCGGCGCTCGGACAGCCTCCTCCTGGCCCTGGGCACGGCTGCCGCCGCCTTGGCGGCAGCCAGGGCCGCCTTCAGCGGATTGTGGCGGTCGATCCCGGACAGCTCGAGCAGGTCGATCTCAAAGCCGGCTTCAGGGACCAGATCGGCTTCCAGCCGGCCCCTCGCACCCAGGAATGAGACCTCGGCCCCTCTATCTCGAAGCTCGTCGGCTACGGCTACGGCCGGTACTACGTGCCCCGCCGTTCCGCCCGCCGCTATAACGACTCTGGGCACCGGTTCCTGTCTTTCGATGTCGTGTCTTGTCCTTCTGGCCTTCGACCAGGCGCAGTTTCGCAGTCCTGCCACGTCCGGGCGAGGTCCGCGGGATCCCCAGGGTGGCCGCCCTGCCCCCGCGGGCGACGTTGAGGATCAGGCCGATCGCCACCAGGCTCACGATCAGGCTGTTGTTGCCGTAGGAGATCAGCGGCAGGGGAACCCCGGTGAGCGGAGCCATGCCCATGACCGCGTAGAGGTTGAGGCTGGCCTGGATCAGGAGCAACCCGGTCAGGCCCGAGGCCAGGATGCGGCCGTAGTCGTCTTTGGCGGAACGGGCGATCCGGAAACCGGCGTAGCCGAGCAGGCCGTATACGGCGAGCAGGACCACCATCCCGAGGAACCCGAACTCCTCACCCAGCACTGCCGAAATCATGTCGGTGTGAGCCTCCGGCAGGTAGAAAGCCTTCTGTACGCCGTTGCCGATACCGACCCCGTCAAGACCACCCGAGCCGATCGCGATCTTCGCCTGGATCACCTGGAATCCGTTGCCGGCGACATCGTGTTCCGGATTCAGGAAGGTGAGCAACCGGTCGCGCCGGTAAGGCGCCACCAGGGCCATGACCATCGCCAGGGCCGCCATGCCCCCGCCCAGCAGGGCGAGATCCCGAATCCTGGCGCCGGCCGCGAACAGGGTGATGCCGACCGCGAACACGGCGACCATCGCCGTGCCCATGTCCGGCTGCAGCATCACCAGGCCGCAGGCGACGGCAGTCATCAGCAGGTACGGAGCCATATCGCGTACCGAATGCAGGCGATCGGGCCGGTCGGCGAACAGATGTGCGCCGTACAGAACCAGGGCGAGCTTCAGAAACTCCGCCGGCTGGACCTGTATCGGACCGGCCGCGAACCAGCCCCGGGTGCCGTTGATCGCGGTGCCTGCGACCAGGACCGCGGCCAGGCCGGCGAGGGCCAGGAACATGATCAGGGGGGTGGCGTTCCTGACCACGCTCAGGTTCCGCTTGATCATGAAACGCATGAGGAGCAGTCCGACCAGGCTCACCGCCAGGGTCATCTGGAGGTAGTGGGCGCTGTCGGAGAGACCACCGTTGCTGAGAATCCGGGCGGTCGAACTGGCCGAAAAGACCATCACCGCGCCGATCGCCAGCAGGATCAGGGTCGCGGTCAGCAGCAGGTTGTATTCGACCGAAGTCTGTTCCTGCCGCTTCCCGGCGGCCCGGCGCGACTTCGCTCGGCCCTTACCGGCCACGGTGAACCTCGACCAGCTCCCTGAACCGGTTTCCCCGTGCTTCGTAATCGCTGAACTGGTCGAAGCTGGCGCAGGCCGGCGAGAGCAGCACGGTCTCCCCCGGCCCGGCCGAAGCGGTGGCTTCGGCAAAGGCCGTTTCGAGGTCTCCCGACCGGCGCAGGTCGACTCCGTCCACCCGCGCCAGCACCCGGGACAGCTCATCCGCGGTTTCGCCGATCAGGTATACGGCCCGGCAGTGCCCGCTCACGGCGGGGACCAGGCCGTCAAAGGGCTCACCTTTGAGGCTGCCCCCCAGAATCAGGTGCACCCCTTCTTCAAAGGAGCTGAGGGCGGTGGCCGTGGCTTCGACATTTGTCGCCTTGGAATCGTTGACGAAGGCGACCCCACCGACCTCGGCCACCGGTTCGAGCCGGTGAGCAAGTCCGCCGAAGCTCTTAAGTCCTTCGGCGACCGCTTGCCTGGAGAGACCCATGCTGATGGCAGCAGCTGCCGCGGCCATCGCGTTGGCGATGTTATGCGGTCCGATGATGCGCAGGTCGGCAACGGCGACGACCGGGGCGTCGTCCAGACGGATCTCACCGTCCTCGAGAGTCAGCTCGACCGACTCCGCCCCGGCCCGATCGGGGACCGGCAGGAACCTGACCACGGCGGCACCGCCCGGAGGCTCCAGCTCCCGCAGCCGGGGGTCGCCTGCGTTCAGGACGGCTACGTCACCATCGTCCTGGTTGCGGAAGATGTTGAGCTTGGCGGCCTCGTAGTGGTCCAGGTCACCGTGGCGGTCGAGGTGATCAGGGCTCAGGTTGAGGAATACCGCGCACTCGGGCGAGAACCGCTCGGCGTCCTCCAGCTGAAAGCTCGAGCATTCGCAGATCACGGTCAACTCACCGGGGCGCTCGCCGATGGCGAGGTCGCAGAGCGGGGCACCGACGTTGCCGGCCGCGGCAACCGGCCTCCCGGCCTCGCGGTAGAGGTGGGCCGCCAGTTCGGTCGTTGTCGTCTTGCCGTTGGTACCGGTAATCGCAATCATCGGAGCGTCAACCAGGCGCCACCCCAGTTCGAGCTCGCCGACCACATTCAGGTCGCGCCGGCGTGCCTCGAGAATGACCTCCGCCCCGGACGGAACTCCGGGGCTCTTGACTACGGTCGCGGCACCTTCGAGGTGGGCCAACCCCTGCGTGCCGGTCTCGAAGCCGACCCCTGCGCTGACCAGTTCATCCAGGTGGCCCGGACTGCCGGAATCGACTCCGAAAACCGACTCGCCGCGGGCCGCCAGAGCCAGCGCGGCCGCAACCCCGGAACGGGCCAGGCCGACCACGAGGTAGGGGCCCGGGGGCAGCGGCGGGCGGGCCTTGGATGAGTGGACGTATTCCACCATTCATCCTTCTACCTTCAGGCCCGAGTCCCTGTAAGGGAAAGCCGTTTTTCCGCTGGAGTCGTCAGCTCCCGATCGACTGCTGGTAGATCGCGAAACCGACCCCGCTGCAGACGGCGGCGATGATCCAGAAGCGGAGCATGATCTTGGTCTCCGACCAGGCCATCATCTCGAAGTGGTGGTGGAGCGGCGCCATCAGCAGGACCCGCCGGCCGAACGTCTTGAAACTGAACACCTGAATCAGTACCGAGAGCGCCTCGATCACGAATATTCCTCCGATCACGATCAGCAGGACCTCGGTCTGGGTCATCACCGCCAGAGCGCCTATTGCGCCGCCCAGCCCGAGCGACCCGGTGTCGCCCATGAAAATCGTCGCCGGGAAGGCGTTGAACCAGAGAAACCCGATGCAGCCGCCGACCAGGCAGATCGCGAGCAGCGCGAGGTCCTGCTGTCCGGCCGTGACGAAAGTGATTGCGGTGTAGGTCAGCAGGACGATCGCACTCGAACCGGCGGCGAGCCCGTCGAGCCCGTCGGTCAGGTTGACCCCGTTGGTGGAACCGGCGATCACCAGGAAGACCAGGACGAAGTAGAGCACCGGGCCGATGTCGATGCTGATGTCGAAGGCCCGGAACAGGAGGACCGGCTCGAGGCCGACTTCGTGCCTGGCCACCCACCAGAGAACCAGCGCAAGGAAGACCTGGACCACCAGTTTGTACCGGGCCGCCAGGCCGAGCGAGCGGCGCTTGACGATCTTGATGAAGTCGTCGGCGAAACCGAGCGCGGCACAGCCGAGGGCGACGAAGAAAACCGTCATCGAGGCGATTCCGTGGTCGGAAAGCACCAGAAAGGGGACCACGATCGCGGTGAAGATGATCAGCCCGCCCATCGTGGGCGTGCCCGCCTTGGTCTGATGCCCCTCGGGGCCCTCCTCACGTATGTGCTGGCCGAACTCGCGGTTTCTGAGGAACTCGATGAACCGCGGCGAGAGAAAGAGGCAGATCAACATCGAGGCGAGGGCACCGATTACGATCTCTCCCATCAGACCACCGTATCCCGGTCGGAACTCACAGATGCGCCCCGCTCGTGGCCGGCCAGCCGATTGCTCACATCTTCCAGGCCGGCCGATCGCGATCCCTTGACCAGGACCTTCGCGTCCGGACCCAGCAACCGCCCTACCGTCTGCGCCGCTTCGGCCGTCCCCTCAGCCCAATAGTCCGGTTGGTACCCGCGCGCCACCGGGCCCACCCCGACCACGGTTTCGATCCCGAGTTCGCGCGCCAGCTCACCGATTTCCGCGTGGTAGCGGTCCTCCCCGGCACCGAGCTCGGCCATGACCCCCAGGACCGCGATCCGTCGGCCCTCGAGGCCGGCCAGATGTTCGAGCGCGGCCCGCATTGAAACCGGGTTTGCGTTGTAGCAGTCGTTGATCACAAGGCCCCGGTCTCCGAGATCTATCCGTTCCCCACGCAGGCTGGAGAAGGTAATGCCGCCTGCCCCGGCGGCGAGCTGTGGGAGCGTCGCGCCGGCGGCCAGCCCCGCGGCGATCGCGGCCAGGGCGTTGGCGAGGTTGTGGTCCTCGAGGAACGGGAAGCTGAAGACCTGTCTGCCTCCGGGTGTGAGCACGGTCGCGGTGATCCCGCCCTCTCCGGTTTCGCTTTCGGTGACACTGACCTCTCCGCCGTCCCCGAAGCGAACCACCCTCGGGGCCGACGCCAGGTGGGGTTCGAGAGGCCCGGCCTCTGCCGGCGCGATCAGGGTGCCGTCCGCCGCCATTCCCTCGATCAGCTCGGCCTTGGCAGCCGCGACCTCCGCGACCGAACCGAGCAGCTCCACATGGACCGGACCGACGTTGGTGATCACCCCTACGTCCGGTTCGGCGATCGTGGCAAGCTCGGCGATCTGGCCCGGGCCTCTCATGGCCATCTCGAGTACGAGGTACTCGGTGTCGGCCGGCGCGGCCAGAACCGTGAGAGGCAGTCCGATCTCGGTATTGAGGTTCTCTTCCGAAGCGTGAACCCGGCCTGGCAGGAGCGCCCGGGTCATGTCCTTGACCGATGTCTTGCCGACCGAGCCGGTTATGCCGATCACAGTTGCGTCGAGCCGACGGCGCCAGACCCTGGCCAGCGCCTGGAGAGCTTCGAGCGGATCGGGGGCGGCGAATACCCAGGCAGGGCGGTCCTCGGAGCCCAGGCGCTCAGCCCACTCCGGCTTGACCACTACCCCCCAGGCTCCCGACTCGACCGCATCCCCGGCGAACGCCCCGCCGTCGTCGCGTTCGCCGGCCAGCCCGAAGAACAGCTCGCCGCCGGTCACCTCGCGCGAATCGATCTCGGCCCGGCCCGGTACACCGTCGCCTCCCCGACGGGTGATCGTCGCGCCCATCGCCCGGGCGATCTGCTCCGGATCCAGACCGGTCAATCTGGTCCGCCGGCCATTTGGCGCAGGTGAGTGCGGGCCACCTTGCGGTCGTCGAACGGGATCTTGCGACCGTTCTCGAATTCCTGACCCTGCTCGTGGCCCTTTCCGGCGATCACCACCGTGTCGCCGGGGGCGGCCACCTCCACCGCCCGGGCGATCGCCGCCGACCGGTCGGGCTCGACCTCTACTCCTTTGCGGTCGGTGATGCCCTCGAGTACTTCCTGGATGATCTCGGCCGGATCCTCCGACCGGGGATTGTCGGAGGTGACGATCGTCAGGTCGGCGAGTTGCGCGCCGGCCCGCCCCATCAGGGGCCGCTTGGCCCGGTCGCGGTCGCCACCGGCGCCGACGATGGCGATCAGCCGGCCCTCGGTAAGGTCGCGGGCCGCCCTCAGGGCGTTCTCGACCGAATCCGGGGTATGAGCGTAGTCGACCAGAACGGTGAAGTCCTGTCCCTCATCGATCGGCTCGAACCGGCCCGGAACCCGGCCGGCATCGGCCAGCGCCGCCACCGCCTCGTCCGGGTCGACCCCGAGCGCGATCGCACCGGCAAGCGCGGCGATCGCGTTGGCCACGTTGAACCTGCCCGGAAGCCCCGTGTGGACGACCAGGTCGCCGTGTTCGGACTCGACCAGGAAATCGGCTCCCGACGGATCGAATCTGACTTCGGTCGCACTGTAATCCGCGGCGGAGCCTTCCGCGGAAAAAGTGAAGACCTCGAACTCGGCGGCAAGCCGCTGGCCGTAGCGGTCGTCGATGTTCACCACCGACGCTCCCGGTCCGGCCTCGAACAGAAGCCGCTTTGCCGCGAAGTAGTCCTCCATGTCCTCATGAAAATCGAGGTGGTCCTGAGTCAGGTTGGTGAACACCGCCAGGTCGAACTCGATCGCGTCGCATCGGTGCATGATCATCGCGTGCGAGGAGACCTCGATCACGCAGGCTTCGTCGCCGGCCTCGACCATCCTCCTGAAAGTCTGCTGGAGATCGACCGCCTCGGGAGTCGTACGCACGACCTCTTCTTCGGCCCCTCCGACCATCTGCTTGACCGTTCCCATCAGACCGGTCGGCAGGCCGGCGTACTCGAGGATGTCGCGCAGCAGGAAGGCCGTGGTCGTCTTGCCGTTGGTCCCGGTGATGCCCGCGACCCTGAGGTCGGCGGTCGGATCGCCGTTGAAAGCAGCCGCCGCCGGGGCCATCGCGGCCCTTGAGTCGGGGACCACGAGTTCGGCCACGCCGGCGTCCAGCCTCCGCTCGCTGACCAGGGCCACTGCCCCGGCCTCGATCGCCGCCGGGGCGAAATCGTGGCCGTCCGCCTCGAGACCGGCAACGCAGAAGAAGGCGTCGCCGGGACCGACTTTTCGATTGTCGTAGCGCAGGGCCGTCACCTCGGTTTCCGGGTCACCGTAGAGCCGGGCTCCTTCGACCTCCAGGGCGATGTGGTCAAGCCGCATGCCCACGATTCTAGGTGGCTACTCGGTGGGAACGCCGAGGTAGGGCAGGGAGAACGACGCGATCTCACCGAATGCCGGAGCTGCGGCCTCGGCCCCGGTATGTCCGTTCTGCGGTTCATTGACCATCACGGAAACGACGATTTCCGGGTCATCAGCCGGAGCGACACCAATGAACGAGGCGACATAGCGGGTATCCGAATAGCCCTGTGCCGTCGCAATCTGGGCCGTACCGGTCTTGCCCGCCAGCGTGTACCCCGGCACGGACACTTCCGGGGCGGTGCCGCCGGGCGCCAGCACCCCCTCGAGCATGCCGCGGACCTCGTCGGCGACCCCGGTCGAGATGATCCTCTCTCCCTGATCGCCCGGCACCCGCTTTCCGTCTACCGACTCGACCAGACGCGGGCTCTTGAGGATTCCGCCGTTGGCCAGGGCACCGTAGAAGGCGACCATCTGAATCGGCGTCACGGTAAGGCCCTGCCCGATCGGCAGGTTTCCCATGGTCGAGCCGGAGTACTCGGCGTAGGGGTGGACGATTCCCTGCTCCTCTCCGGGGAAGTCGATACCGGTCTTCTGGCCGAATCCGAATCGGTCGATCCACTTGCTGAACTTGAGCCCGCCCATCTGGAGCCCGATCGTGACCGCGCCGACATTCGAGGACTGGGCCAGGATCTGGCCCACGTCCAGCGTCACCGTGCCCCTCTCGTGGCCCTCTTCGATCGTCCGGTCGTAGATCTGGATAGAGGGAGCCAGGGTGTAGCTGCTCTGTGGGGTGACCGTGCCCGACTCCAGCGCCGAGGCCACCGTGATCGCCTTGAAGGTCGATCCGGGTTCATAGGTGTACGACGTGCCGATGTTGAGCAGTGAATCGCTCGACGTCTGATCGAGATGGTCGAGGTCGGCGGGCGGCCAGTTGGCCATTGCCAGCACGTCGGAGGTCTGGGCGTCCATCACGATCGCCGACGCGTTCACCGGGGAATGGGTTTCCGCGACTCCGGCCAGGGCCCTCTCGGCCTCGGCCTGGATCGCCGCGTCCAGGGTCAACTGGATCGGCTTGCCATCTTCGGCGCTGCGCGTGGTCTCGAAGCTGATCGGGTCACCGAGAGCGTCCTTGACCATCCGCTGCTCACCGTCGGCGCCCCGCAACGCCCCGTCGCGGGATGCTTCGAGCCCGGTCAGCCCCTTGCCGTCCTCGCCGACCGCCCCGACGACCTGCGACGCGAGATCGCCCTGTGGCCGCACCCGGAGCGAGTCGGGGTGATCGCCGATTCCCTCGAGTCCGAGCCTTTCCACCTTCCGGGCGTGGGCGAGATCGACCTTCCGTTCGATGTAGGAGAAGCCGCCCGGCTGGGTCATCGCGTCACGGACCTCGCCCGGATCAGCATCGAGCGCTTCGGCCACGGCCGCCGACTCCGAATCGGGGTTCTTGATCTGGTACGGGGTCGCAAAGACGCTGACCCCGGGCTCACTGCTGACCAGTTCCTCCCCGTTGCGATCGAGGATCGGGCCGCGGAGACCGGGAACGGCGATCGTGTCGACCTGCTGACTGGTCGCCTGGGATGCGAGCGAGGATCCTCTGACCACCTGCAGGTAGAAGGCCCGGCCGAGGATGCCGACGAGGAGGAGGAGACAGCAGGCAAACAGCAGACCGACCCGACGTTCGGGACGAATCGCCACCCTCAGCCCCCGTCGGCCGCCAGCCGCTGGGCCGCCGCCGCAAAGTCCCCCGGCGCGAAGGACCGGTACCTGATTTCGTCCGTGGCCGGCACCGCCATGCCGGCCGACAGAGCCGCCTCTCTGACCCTCGGCATCGAGGTCGCTGCCGCCTCGGAAGATCTCAGGATCGAATTCCTCTGCTCAAGTTCCTGGATCTGCGTCTCGAACCGGCTGGCCATCGAGCCATAGCTGACCGTGACCAGGTTGATCCCGACGATTCCGATCAGGATCACGCCGATGACCGCTATCCAGAGCCTGCTCCGCGAGATCCCGATCACCGCACCCGACTCGGGAAGGTTGGTCACGGCATGGGCGGTCCTGCCGATCAGAGTCCGATTGCGGCCGGCCCCCCGGCGGCGGCGATTCGGACCCGCCGGGCGGCGGGCCGGAGCCGGCCGGAGCCTCCGGCGCGAAGGGATCTGGGCCGGGAGAACCGAACCACGAATCCTGGAAGTCGCCGGCTGTCTGGCGGCGACCGCCATCAGTTCCCGTTCCTCTCGGCCAGTTTGAGGGCGCCCCGCAGGCGCGCGGAGCGGGCCCGGGGGTTCACTTCGAGTTCGGAATCGTCGGCGGTGATCGAGCGACGGGTGAGCAGGTCGGCCTCGGGCTCGTGGCCGCAGACGCAGACCGGGAGCTCCGGCGGGCAGGTGCAGCCGGTGGCCAGACCGGCGAAGAATTTCTTGACCCGGCGGTCTTCCAGCGAGTGAAACGAGATCGCGGCCATCCGGCCACCGATCTTCAGGGTGTCCCAGGCGATCGGGAGACCGGCATCAATCGCCTCGAGCTCGCCGTTTACCGCAATCCGCAGGGCCTGGAAGCTCCGCCTCGCAGGGTGGCCGGACCCGAAGCGGGCCGCGGTCGGCATGCCGGCCTTGATCGCCTCGACCAGATCTGCCGTCGTCTCCATCGGACGGCGTCGTACGATCTCGCGGGCGATCCCCCCGGCGTAGCGCTCCTCGCCGAGGGTGCGGAGTATCTGGTTGATGCGGCTCTCGGGCCACTGGTTGAGGATCTCGCCCGCGGTCAGCTCCTGCCGGGGGTCCATTCGCATATCCAACGGTGCATCGTGGGAGTAGGAGAATCCGCGCTCGGCCGCGTCCACCTGGAGAGATGACATGCCAAGATCCATATACAGCGCGTCGGCCCGGATTCCTTCAATTTGCAGGGCATTGAGCGCGTCGCTGAACTCGGACGCGACGAACCTGGTCCGGCAGTCGACGCCCGATTCGAATTCCTGGAACCTGGCCCGGGCCACCGGATCGCGGTCGATCGCGATCAGCGTTCCCTCGGAACCGATCCGATCGGCGACCATGCGTGCGTGGCCACCGGCCCCGAAAGTGCAGTCGATCACCGTCTCCCCGGGGCCGGGGCCGATCAGATCTACAAGCTCGGTCGCGAGCACCGGGACGTGGCCACCGGATGAAGTCATGCGGTCGTCCCGGACCTGATGATTGCGCGCCGCGGCGTTCACTCGGGCCCCCCGGCCATTCCTTCGGCGATTTCACCGAATTCAGACTGCAGCTTTTCGTTTTCCTGTTCCCAGGCGGCGGTGCTCCAGATTTCCAGGTAAGCACCGGCGCCGACCACTGTGCAGGGCCCGTCAAGCCCGGCCCCTTCGATCAGGTATGGCGGAATGCGGACCCGGCCGGCCGAGTCGAGTTCGCTTTCAAATGCGCCGGAATTGAACAGGCGGCGCATCTTGCGGGCGTTGCTGCTGAACGGGCTGTGGGGTTCGATATAGGTGTCAGAGATCGCATCGAAGTCCTTTGCCGTGGTCAACCAGAGGCAGGTGTCCGGCCCCTTGGCCAGAACGACACCGTCGGAGAGCGCGTCCCGGTACTTGGCCGGGACGGTGAGGCGGTCCTTCGAATCGAGGCTGTGCTCGTGTTGGCCTCTGAATGCCACCGCTCCTGGTCCTTTCTGAGTTTTGCCGTAAGGGTTGACCGGAAAGATTTGGACCGAGGTGATGAAGTGGGAGGAACCTCATCACCCCGGTCCTTGGCTTCAACTCGACGGCAACATACCCCACAACGCCCCACTTTGCAACACGCTCCCCCACTTTGCTGTGTCTAAGGCCCCCGCCGGCTGAAAAGCGTGTTTGCGCGGAGCGACCGTTACCTACGCAACCATGCGCAAATCCGCTCACAGACACGAACATACGCTCGCCACCAAAAAGAATTCGCGCAATTTCGCTTTCATTCACCGCTAGATTGCCCACATGCCCGAGATCAAAGACGCCAACCATCTGCGCGGCCCTCTGTTCGCGCAGTTGCTTGAGAGGCCGAAGACCTGGATCCTGATTGTCCTGCTCGGCGTCGCCGGAGCCGCGGGCGGCCTGTTCATCGGCCCGCTGGCGGCGCTGCTGGGCCTGATCCTCTTTCTGCTTATCGGTATCGGGATTACCTTCTGGATCGCCGACCACCGGGCGGAAGAGGCCTTCTACGACGCCTACGCCGAGTCCCGCGGCCTGACCCGGCAAGGCAAAGGCCAGATCGGCGGCCTCACCCCGCTACTCCGCAAGGGGGACAAACAGCGCTGCGACGAGATCTTCGCCGGGCCGCTCGCCGAGGGCATCGAAGGTACCCTGGCCCTGTTCGTCTACACGGTCGAGAGCACGGACGGCGATGGCGACAGGACCGAGACCGACTACCCGTTCACCCTCATCCTGACCGATGTCCCCGAGAGCAGGGCTCATCTGCCCGAGCTCCTGGTTCAGCGCCAGTCGGGGCTCAAGGCCCTGGAGAAGTTCGAGGACAAATTCCGTGGCAAGCACGAGCGGGTCACCCTGGAGAGCGAGGAAATGCGTGACCGCTACGAGATCTTCGTCGGCAAGGAACAGGACCCGATCTGGGTCAGACGGCTGTTCTCGCCCACTTTCATCGTCTGGCTCACCGAGGCCCCGGAGAAGTTCGCCTTCGAGTTGGTCAACGGCACACCTCTGTGCCTTCGTGCCGAAGCACCGCGACAGCGCCGAAGGTCTGGACGAGGTCAGAATGCGCCGGCTGCGAAGTCGCCGCCGGCTCCGCGAAGAAGCGGCCACGACCTCCTGACGCCGTCCTGAAGTTCAGACGGCGGGTCCGAGCAGGGCGTCACCGTTGGCCACCAGCGCGGCCACGATGAGCAGCAGGACCGACGGTACCAGCAGCAGGGCAACGACCAGCTGGATCTTCGGCGCAGCCCGGGCCGCCTCTTCTTCGATATCCCTGCCCTGGTTCCGGCGCAGCTCGCTCGATTGTCGCCTGAGCTGATCGGCCAGTGGCGAACCGAGCCTGCGGGAGCGCTCCAGGGTCGAGCAGAGCGCTGCGATTTCGGCGCCGCCCACTCTGGCGCGCAGGGAGGCCAGCGCCGCAGCCTGCCCCTTGCCCCAGGCGAGGTCCCGGCTGACTTCGCCCAGCTCCTCGACCAGCGGCCCCCGCCCGGTCTCGGCCAGGTCGGACAGGCTCCCGCCGAAACTCCTTCCGGTGGCGACCGAGACCGCCAGCAGATCCAGTACGTCGGGCAGGGAGCTGACCATCCGCCGGTGGCGCCGGCCGGCCGCACGTTCGAGCAGGAAGTCCGGCAAGAGAAACCCGCCCGCCGCCAGGGCGGCCAGCGCCAGCGGCGCGAAGCGGCCCGAAAGCAGTGGCGCGAGCGTCAGCCCGAATGTCAGGCCGAAGGCCGCGGAACCACCCTTGGCCACGAGAACCAGACGCGGTGAGAGAGCACCTGCCTGGCCCGCCCGTCGAATCCGGTCAGGCAGGCCGAAGGCGATCGCCGCGGCCGGAACCGCATCGGCGCGGACCGGACCCGGGTCTTGTCGCAGAGCGTGCCGATCCCGCGGAACCGCCGGTTTTCGGCCCTGCACGAGCTCGGCCACTCCGGCGAGCGCCAGAACGAGGGCGAGCAACATGACCAGAGTCGGCCCGGCGGTCAGGGTTCCCCCACCCTCGCGAGCCTCGAGATCACGAGAAAGCCGACGGCCTGGAGGGTCGCCGAGAGCCCGACGACCACCAGCGCCGGCTTCGAGGCGGCAAGTGATCCGAGAAAGCCGGGACGGAGCATCTCGGTGAACAACGCCGCCCCGGCCGGCATCGCGGCCACCAGGTACCCCGTGAACCGGGCCTGGGCGGTCGCCGACCTGGCGTCCTCGGCGGTCCGGTCCCGTTCCGCGGCCCCCTCCGCGAAACGCCGTAGAAGTGACGCAAGATCACCGCCGGCGACCTGCTGGCTGACCATCGCGGTCACGAACGCATCGACCCGGGGCGAGCTGAATTCGCCGGCCAGCGAGCGAAGTGCCACGCCGGTCGGCCGGCCGATCTCGAGTTCATACCGGACCAGGTCGAGTTCGAACCGGGCCGGTCCTTCCAGCGAGCCGGTCGCGGCGGTCAGCGCCCCCCGGGGCGATTCACCGGCGCTCAGGCAATCCGCAATCGCTCTGGCGATCTCGGGCAGTGAACGCTCGATCGATCGCCGATAGCGGCGTCGGCCGCGGCGGACGGCCACACCCGCGGCGAGCGGGCCGACGATGGCCAGGGGCAGGGCGAGGGTCGGGCCTCCGAACCACCAGCCGGCGGCAACTGCGCCGATGCCCGCGAGCGCTGCCAGGCGAAAACGCTCGTCGGGGGAAGGCAGCCGGCCCTCGGCCCGGGCTCGACGGAGCGGTCCCAGCGTCGAACCGATCCAGGAACTCCGCCCGGAGGCCCCGGCGATGACCACGCCCACCGCGAGCACGGCCGCGATGCCGGCGACTGCGCCCAGCAGCAGCGGAACCGGACCGACGTTCATGGCTGCCTCACGATTCCACCGGCTCGATACCGGTCACCCGGCGGCGGCCGTCCGGTTCGCGCGCAATCTGCACGACGAGATCGATCCCCCGCCTTAGCTGAGCGGCGATCACGGTCTGGGGCAGGCCGATCCCGGCCATCAGGGCCAGCACCTCCAGTCGTCCGAGGGCGTCATCGGCCGAGCTGGCGTGAACCGTGGACAGGACCCCGTCGTGGCCGGTGTTCAACGCGGTCAGCAGGTCCAGCGCCTCGGCGCCTCTGACTTCACCGATTACGATCCGGTCCGGCCTCATCCTCAGGGCGTTCCTGAGCAGATCCCTGATCGTCACCTCGCCCCGGCCCTCGATGCTGGGCGGACGGGACTCCAGTCGCACGACGTGCGGCTGGGCCAGGCTCAACTCGGCGGCGTCTTCGATCGTGACGATCCGCTCCGTCGGATCGAGCAGAGCCGAAAGTGCGTTCAGCAGGGTCGTCTTGCCCGAGCCGGTGCCACCGCTGATCAGAATGCTTCTCCGGGAGGAGATCGCCGCCGAGAGCCGGTCGAGTTCCGGCCCGGTGATCGTGCCGAGTTCGACCAGATCATCGGGCCCGGGTCTTTTTGCCGGAAAGCGCCGGATCGACACGGCGGAACCGTCTACCGCGAGCGGCGGGATCACCACGTTCACCCTCGACCCGTCGGGCAGCCGGGCGTCGGCCATCGGACTGAGTTCGTCCACTCTCCGGCCGAGCGGCGCAAGTATCCGCTCGATCGTGTTCCGCAGCTGTTCCTCGTTCTCGAAGCAGACCGGAGTCCTCTCGATCCGCCCGTTTCGTTCGACGTACACCCGGCCGGAACCGTTGACCATCACTTCCTCGATCTTTTCGTCTTCGAGCAGGATCTCGAGCGGGCCGAGGCCGGATGCCTCCCGGACGATTCGTTCAACGAGCGCGTCCCTGCTTTCGCCCGACAGGAGTGCGGCCCTTTCCCCCACCGCCGCGCGGATCGCCTCTTCCACGCCCTCGGCCGGTCCCCCTTCCCCGGCCCGGGCGCGACGGCGCTCGACCAGAGAGGCGTGGATCGAAGCAGCAAGCCGGTCGAGATCGTCACCGGCCGGGCCGGCATCGCCGGAAAGCCCGTTCACCGGCCACCTCCTTCGCCGGGAAGCAGGGTGATCCGGCGAGCGTAACTCTCGGCACCGATCAACCGGATCGCCTGGGGCCGGGTCAGGCCGAGCGTGACCCGGGTCAGGCCCGGGCCCGGGTCGGACTCACCGGCCCCGGTCGGCACGACCGAGAGCAGGGGCACCGCGGATGCGGCCACGCTGGTCCGGCCACGACCGCCCGGGCCGGGTTCGGTGGTGACCAGTACGTCGACCGGCCCCGGCGCGCGCCCCAGCGCGCCCGCCCCGGACACCGCAATCTCAACCGCGTGACGGCCCCGACCAGGGACCGCCACATCCGGCTTCTTCTCTTTCGGCGATCTCAGTGAGTTGGCGGTCAGATAGCTGCCGGCCGGCATCGGGACCACCGTCTCGAGGCCGATCGCCCGCTCGGGGAGGGCTATCGCGCCGGCCGGGACGAACCGCGCCGGAACACGTCGTAGGGTAAGCCTGCGCGCGATCAGCGCCGGGGAGATCCGGTGACCGGCCCGCACCGCTTCGGTCAGGACGATCACCGGCTTCAGATCTCCGTAGCTGCGATTCACCGACGATGAGTAGCGGCCGACCATCACCATCGCAACGATCGCGGCCAGGGCGGACATGCCGATCAGGGCAAATGCCCTCCGCCGCCTGTTCACCAATTCACCCGAATCCCGCTCCGACCGGTCGCGGCCGGGGCGGTCACCGGAACCACGATCACCGCTTTCGAGCCTCCGTCGCCGAGCTCGATCTCGAACTTGCCCGCGTGATCGCGGACCGTGCGCTTGACCACGTCGAGGCCGTGACCGTGGTGATCCGCCCCGCGCAGGCGAGTCATCAACTCCGACGGGGACCGGCGGCCGCCGTGCCGCTTGCCCGCGCGGCCACTGTCGAGGACTTCGACCCGCAGTTTGCGCCCCACGGTCAGGGCGTTGACCGTGATCGCCGGGCCGCCGTGCTCGATCGCGTTCACGATCAGGTTCTCCAGCGCTCCGGCCAGAGCCGCCCCGTCTCCCCGGATCAGCACGTCGGGCCCCAGCCACCGCAACTCGATCCTGGCGCCCGCCAGACGGGCCCTGGATTGCCAGCGCCGCACGCAGGAGTCGGCCATCAGGCGGCCTGCTATCAGTTCGTCCCGGCCGCCCCGAGTCGGCAGCCCGTTCAGTTCGCGATCGAGGTCCCCCAGCGCCCTGATCGCCTGCCAGACCGGAAGCGTCGCCGTGTCCCGGTAGCCCGCCCTCCCCGGGAAGCCGGCCGCCTGCGTGACGCCGGGCGCGGCCAGGGCCAGAGCCTGGAGTGGCCGCCTTATTTCGTGGAGGGCCCGATTGACCGCGTTCCGGCGCTGGGCCACCCGCACTCCGCGGATCACTTCAAAAACGACCAGAAGGGCGACGAATACGGGGATCGTCAACGACGCGGTCATCACAGCCCGATCAAGCGGTAGCCGACCCCCCAGCAGTTGACCACGTAGCGGCCGCCTTCAGGGTCTAGTTTTCGGCGCAGGCGGCTGGCATGCGCTTCGAGGGTCCGGGTGTGGCCGAGCGAGCGGTACCCCCATACCTCCCGCAGCAGCTCTTCCTTGGTGAATACCCTGGTCGGTTCCCCGGCCAGCATCGCCAACAGGGAGAACTCCTTGTTCGACAGGCTCACGCCACGGTCCCCGACAGACACCGACCTCTGTTCCCGGTTGATCTCGATTTCACCGGCGAGGATCGGCGAATGCCCGGCGCCACGCCGCCGTCTCAGCACCGCGCCGATCCTGGCCAGCAGCTCCGAGTAGTGATACGGCTTGACCACGTAGTCGTCGGCGCCCTGCTCGAGGCCGCGGACCCGATCGCGCTCGGTCCCGCGGCCGCTGAGAATGATCACGCCGAGCCGCGGATCGAACCGGCTCACGGAGCGGTCGGGCTCCCTCAGCTCCCTGAGCACGTCCAGCCCCGAGGCGTCCGGCAGGCTCAGATCGAGCAGCAGGAGGTCGGGGGTCCCGTACTGGCAGAGCCGCAGGGCGTCGGCCGCACTCGGGGCGGCCATCACGCCGTACCGGTCGGCCACCAGGTGATCGCAGAGCAGCTCGAGTGTGGCCTTGTCGTCCTCACAGACCACGACCTGGGCGATCTCGTTTCGTTCCGGGAGCATGGTTCCGATAGTCCCCGGGCCGTAAATCTCTCCCCCTTCAACGGACCACCGGCCGTTGACCGGGGACGATTTCGAGCACCGCCTCGGCCCGTCGGCGGCCGATGATCCGCCCCGGCGGCAGGCGGCGGACCATGCAGATCGGTTCACCTCCGGAATCGAGGAAGAGCAGGTCCAGTTCGAATCGCATGCCGAAGGTGTGGATTGAGCGACATCCCGGAAGCAGCAGACCGGCTCCCGCCCGCTCCCGATCCAGCCAGGCGAGGCCGATCAGCCTCGATCTGAAAGTGGTGGCGATCGGGACCTCGACTCCATGCCGCTGCCAGAGCTCGAGACCGTTGAACCGTGCCGGCCGGTACATGGTCTTCCGAGGATCCGGAGCACCCCTTTTCGCCCCCCGCCCGAACGCTGCGAACCTGCAACAAAGCATCCGGGGTGCAACCCCTCGTTCAGGCCCTCCCGGGCGATGCCGCAAGTGCCTTCCGGGAGGCATGATGCCGCTTGGGACCGGGTCAGACGCCCGCGCCCCGCAAGGCTTCGACATTGGAACGAAAGACAACCCGCAGAGGGAATTACGAGTCGGGCACCGACTATGTGCTCGAGTACGGCGAACTGAGATTCGCCTTCAACGAACGCGACTTCAGTCAGCGGATCGAACAGGCTGCCGTAAGGCTGGGTTTTGCCGCGCCGGGGCTGTCCGCTTCCGAGCTCAGCGACCTGCTCCACCTGGCGGTGAGCGGCGAGATCGAAGAGCCGTCATCCGAGATGGGGATCCACATCATGAATCACTGGGAGGATCTCTCCGGTGCTTCCAACCAGGGGTTCGTCCACTGGCTGCGCCGTCTGGTCTTCCGCGGAGCCTGGCTCGACCAGCGGGTCAAGGAGGGTGAGCTGGACATCGTCTTCGACGAGCAGCGGCAGTCGTTCGGCTACATCCAGCCCGAACGCGGACCCGAGATGATCGAGCTCGCCCGCGAGCCCTCCTGGCGCCGCGTCGCCTACCGCAGCTGAGCCAGACTCTCTCCTAGAGCTTCCCGAGAAGCTCCTCGTTGGTCTCGGACTCCTTGATCAGCTCGGCCAGGCGGGCTGCGGCCGGTACCGACTCCATGTCCTTGAGCTCTGCCCGCAACCTCCTGACCGCATCGATCTCGTTTTCGTTGAGCACCGCCTCCTGGCCGGACATGGCGCAGGCGGCGACGTCGAGTGAGGGCGTTATTCCCGCCGCTGCCAGCCCGGCGTCGAGGCGGATGGTCGCGTTCTCGGTGGTATGGATCGCATCGATCACCTCCTGGTCGCCAGGCGCGCCCCGGAGAGCGGTGGCGATCACCGTGACCGATCCGGCGCCCTCCTCCTCGAGTTCCCGGCCGGAGCCGAAGAACGGCTTGACTGATCCGGCATCGCCATACGCACTGGCAAGGCGGGTCAGAGAGTCGACCATGATGACCACGTCGTCTCCGGACTCGGCCTGCCGCTTCACCTTGGCCAGGGCCCGCTCTGCGACCTTGACCTGTTCATGGGCGCCGAGGTCGGCGGGCGCCGCGGCGATCGCGACTTCTGTGACCTCGCGGCTCCAGGCGGTAACTTCCTCGGGGCGCTCGTCGACCAGAAGCACGGTGACCTCGGGCCCGGGCTCGGATCCGCCGGCGATCGCCTTCGCAAGTGATCGCAGGAAACTCGTCCTTCCGGAGCGCGGCTCCGCCTCGACCAGAACCCTTTGGCCGAAAGCGAGCGGGGTGAGCAGGTCTACGGAACGGGCAAGCAGATCATCCGGTTCGGCCTTGAGCGGGATGTGACGGTGCGGCGCGATCGGCGTCAGCTTCTCGAAGGCCGGTGCCCGGTCGTCTTCGGGCGGCGCCCCGTTGACCATCTCGATCCGGACCAGCGACGGGCGTCGCTCGCCCCGTCGGGCCGGCCGGACCGGTCCCCGGACCTCGTCGCCGGCACGGAGCTGGCAACGTTTGATCTGAGCCGGAGACACGTGTATGCCGGCCTCGGGCAGGCCTTCGCCCTTGACCAAGCCGCTACCCCGCGGCAGCACTTCGAGAATGCCGGTCGCCTCTTCCAACTCCGGCTCGGAATCGCCGCGGCCGTTGTCACCGCCGCCCTGCCGGCGTTCCCCCGGCTCGCCCCGATCGCCGCGCTCCTGCCCGGAGCCCCCGCGACGCGAACGGTCGCGTCCGCGGCCCCTTCGCCTCCGCGGACGGGACTGGCCCTGCCCCTGCCCTTCGCCGCCGTCGGCAGGCTTTTCGCCGGACTCATCGCCCGCAGCACCGAGCTCCTTGATCAGGTCTTCGCGACGCAACCCGCGGTAACCCCGAATGTCGGCCTCACTCGCAAGCTCGTGTAGTTCGGCCAGGGACTTCGATTCAAGATTCATCGGGCAAGGTTATTGCAACATGGGCAGACGACGATACCCGGCCGGAATCCCATCGAGACGCGAATCAGCCGGGTGAAGCGGGATTCAGCCCCTCGGCCTTGATCGTCTCGAGCCAGGAGCCGGTCTGCCGGACGACCTCGGCCGCCGACCAGTCGAGCAGCCCGCCCATGACCTCGGCCAACCCGCCGACAGCCTCGACCGAATCGAGGCTGGATGCCGCGGTCAGGCCCAGGCGGGTCCGCCGGAGCAGAACGTCCGCCAGAGAGCGAGCCTGCTCCAGGTTGACCGCGACGACGACCTCGGCCATCAGGTCGTGCCGGCCCGGCAGGATCGGCTCGGCCAGGGCCGGATCGGCTCTCGCGAGATCCAGCACGGCCCGGGCCGCGTGGCCGTAGCGGAAGGCAAGCTGGGTCAGGGCTCCGTCACCGACTCCCGGGGGAGCGTTCAGCGCGGCCGGGTCGATCTCCATGCCGAGCGGGATCTCGGCCGTCTGGCAGCGCGCGACCCGCCCTGACCGCTCGACGATCCGGTCGACCGTCTGCTTGGCCATCCGCCGCCAGGTGGTCAGCTTGCCGCCGGTGATGGTGAGCATTCCCGACGAAGTCTCGTACAGCTCCGCCTGCCGTGAGATGTCGACCGACTTGCGCGGATCACCGGCGCTGATCAAAGGCCGCACCCCGGCGTAGGCACCGACGATGTCCGACTCGGTCAGCCGCTTTCCGGAGAAATCGTTAACCGCTTCCAGCAAATACCCGAGATCCCCTTCATCCGGCGGGACCTCCTCGATCCCGCCCGAATAGTCGACGTCGGTCGTGCCGACCAGGGTTCGCCCGTACCAGGGCAGGGCGAATATCCTCCGGCCTTCGCCGGCCGGGACCACGCAGGCGGCCCGGCCGAGGTCGAGATCGTCGCTGGACAGCAGCAGGTGGGTGCCGCGACTCGGTTTGATCTTCGGCACGTCTTCCTCCCGCTCGATCTCTCCGGGACGAATCCGGTCGGCCCATACACCGGTCGCGTTGACCACGTTCTCGGCCTCGACCCGAATCGTCTCGCCCGACTCTCTCTCGGTGAACTCGACTCCGTTCGCCCTGCCCCGGTTCACGGTCACCCCGGTGACCGTCGCCTGGTTCAGGCAGACCGCTCCGAACCGCTCGGCCTCGCCGAGGATGGTCAGCACCAGCCGCACATCGTCGGTCTGGCAGTCGTAGAAGAGATAGGCCGACTCGGGATCGCGGTCTGCCAGAGAAGGCACCAGGTCGAGCACCTCGTCGCGCCCGATCGTGCGATGCCGGTCGGGGGACCAGCCGCCTTCGGCCTCCCCCGGCCGCCGTCGGCGGCGCGACTCGCGTCGACCGCGAGCACCGCCGAAGCCGGCCAGGACGTCGTATGCGTTGAGCCCCACGCCGACCATCCGGTCCGGTTTCTGGTCACCGAAGCTCGGCACCAGAAACGGCGTCGGGTAGACCAGGTGCGGTGCCAGCTCGACCATCAACTGGCGCTCCTGAAGTGCCTCGCGGACCAGGCCGAGGTCGAAGTTCTCGAGGTACCGCAACCCTCCGTGGACCATTTTCGAGGAGCGCGACGAAGTACCGATCGCGTAATCGCGGCCCTCCAGCAGAGCCACCGTGTATCCGCGCGAAGCCGCGTCGAGCGCCACGCCGGCCCCGGTGATCCCGCCGCCGATCACCACGACCTCGAAGCTCTGGCCGGCGATCGCCTCCATCGCTTCGCCCCGTGAGAGCATCAGCGACTCACCAACCCTGTTTTCGGACCAGAAGGACAGTCCCCCCGGCAAGCCCACCGGCAATCACCAGGCCAATCAGAAGCGCCAGCACAGGTGACGGCTGGGGGCCCGGCCGCGACGCGGCGAGCAGGGCCGTACTGGGCGCCACCGGTACCAGCGGAACCCCGATCTCCGGCACGCCGCCCGAGCCGGAACCCTGCCCGGAGGATCCCCCACTACCGCCAGGGGTGGCCGCGTTGCCCGAGCCACTTCCCGTGCCGGTGCCCGGACTGCCGGGGCCGCTGCCGGTAGCGGGCTCGGTTGAAACCGAACCAGAGTCTACGGCGGCGCCCGAGCTTCCTCCGCTCGATCCGGAGCCGCTTCCGCTCGAACCGGACTCTCCACCGGAGCCGCCGGGACTGACCCCGCCGGTCCCGCTCGAACCGGACCCGCTCTCACTGTCCCGCGACGGCTCGCCGATCGGCAGGGCCCGGCCGGAAAGGCCGGTGATCGCGTCGGCGGTGACCCAGACCCTGGTCTGATCGCTGGTCTTCGAGTACCAGATGCTGCCGTCCTCCTGCTGGCGGGCCTCGAGGTAATCGACCGGCGAGTTCCCGTTGCTGGTCAGGAAACGGGGGCCTTTGCCTGCCGCGGAAAGGCCCTGAAGTACCAGTCCTGTCGACTGTGAATTCACGGTCGACCCGGATACGAAACCACCCGACGACTTCTGAGCCCTGTTCAGGTACTCGATCGCCATCTGGACGGCGTTCGTTCCGCCTATCGCCATAAGCGCGGCCCCGGTCGAATCTGCGTCACTGACCGCTCCTTTGGCGATCCCCCAGCCGCCGTCGCCTGCCGAGTTCTGGGCGCTTCTCAGCCAGTCGGCCGTCTTCGACGCCGGATCGCCGGCGCCCGCCGAGCGGAAGGCCAGCACCGACCAGGCCGAGACATTGACGTCGTTGCCGAACGAGTAATTTGAACCGCTGCGCTTTTTCAGTGCCTGGACCAGGTTCCTCCCCTCGAAATCGCGGGGGTCGACACCAACCGTCTTCAGGGCGAGCACCGCCAGGGCGATCTGGCTGGCATCGGTCAGCTCGCCTTTGGAGGCGGCCATGAAGTCGAGCGGCGTGCTGCCGTCACCGCCGATGACGTCGAGAGGGTTCTTCCCGGTCGCCGCCAGCCCGATCATCGCCCGGCTTGTGATCCGGAGTGAGGACTCGCCGTCGGGCGAGACCGGAAAGCCTCCGTCGCCGTTCTGCTGCGAGACCAGCCACTTGCGTCCCTCCTGCGCCGAGGTAGGGACTGCCGCCTCCGCCGGCGGAGCCAGCAGAACCGTGCCGAGCGAAGCGACCACAAGGAGAATTCCCGCCACCGGAGTCACCCGGCCCCACTCGAACCGTTCCCGGAAACGTCGCAGGGCGGCGATGATCGCCGGGCCGGCCGCCAGGGCAAATACCACGTTGCCGAATATGTGGGCCGCATCGAATGGAATCGCTCTCGCCTCAAGTGCAAGGTACCGGTCCAGCGTGATTTCCCCCCCGAAACTGACCATGCTCTGAAAATTCATCCAGGCGCCGAAAGCCAGTCCGGCCAATCCGCAGGCCAGGGCGAGGGCAAACCTGTTGGTCCGGCCGCGGGTCAGGTGCCAGAACACTCCGCCGGCGACTCCGGTCATACCCCAGCCCACCATCTGCCACGGCGTCCAGACACCCTGACCAAGCCAGAAGTTGGAGACCAGACCACCGAGCGCGCCCACCGCAAACCCGGGTGCCGGCCCCAGCGCATATCCAGCGAAGAACACGATGTCGGTAGTGGCGACCACGTTCGGGATCGGCGCAAGCAGGATCCGGCCTGCCACGGCCAGCGCGGCCAGCACCGCCACCAGAGCGACGATCTGCGACGGAGGGCGCGAGCGTTCGTACCACAGCATGCCCGCTCCGAGCACCAGCATGATCATCGCCAGTGTCCCGAGTTGCCAGCTCATCCCGGTGATTCCTCCGCGACCTGATCGCGCAGCAGGTGGGCGCCGGCCTCCACCTCGATCACACCCGGAAGGTCGAGAACCCGGGCCACTTCCGAGGCGAAATACCAGCCGCCGGACAGGACGGCCGGGGCTGCATCGTCGGCGATCAGATCCCCATCCCCCAGAAGAACGATCCGGTCGGCAAAGCGGGCCGCGAACTCGACGTCGTGGGTCGCGATGACCACCGCCGCTCCCCGGCCCGCGAGCAGTGAGGCCAGCTCGCTGAGTCCGTCCTTCAGGGTCCGATCCATACCCCGGGTCGGCTCGTCCAGGGCGATCAGACCGGGTAGCCGGCCGGCATCCATCCGTCCGGCCAGGGCGATCGCGAGTGCCAGCCGCTGCCGCTCTCCGCCGGAGAGGTCCCGGGGATCGGAGTCGGGGGGCACAGAAAGACCGACCGCCGCAAGGGCCGCCTCTCCGACCGGTCCGGAAAGCTCGTCACCGACCCGCTCGCGGACCAGATAGTCACCCGGGTTCTGGGTCAGCAGACCGATCCCGCCCTCCACCCTGACCTTCCCCTTGGCCGGCTCGACCAACCCGGCGGCGGCCCGCAGAAGGGTCGACTTTCCGGCTCCGTTTCGACCCATCAGGGCGACCTTCTCCCCGGCCCGGATTTCGAGGTCGACCCCGCGCAGGACCTCGACCGGGCCCTGCCCCTGGTCCAGTTCGACCCAGAGGCCCCTGGAGGAGAGCACCGTCGCACGCGCGGGGCCCCGATCGCTCTTTCCGGGAGCCGGCACCGGAGTTCCCTTCGGCGATCGCCGTTGACGCCGCAGGGTCGCCCGCGCATCGCGAACCCCCACCGGCAGCGGTTCGATCCCGGCCAGGGAGAACATCCTCGCCGCCGGAGAGGCGAGGGCGGGCTCGGAATCGACCGCGTATTCGAGAAAACCCTGCGGAGTGCCATCGAATCCGACCTGGCCCCGATTCATCACCACGACCCGGTCGGCCGCCGCCAGGCAGCGTTCGAGCCGGTGTTCGGCCAGAACCATGGCAACCCCCCACTCCTCGTTCAGCCGCCGGAGCAGCCAGATCAACTCGTCGCCGGCCACCGGATCGAGCTGCGACGTCGGTTCATCCAGGAGGATCAGTGGCGGCCGGGTGACCAGCGCGACCGCGAGCGCGACCCGCTGCTGCTCTCCGCCCGAAAGGGTGGCTACGCTCCGGCCCAGCAGATGGGGGATGTTGAGCGCGAGCGCGACCTCTTCGATCGCCCGCGCCCGCCCGGCCGGCCGATCGCCCCGGAACTGCAGCGGCAGGTCGAGCTCGGAAGCGACCGTGGTTGAAATGATCTGGCTCTCGGGATCCTGGGCGACGTAGCCGACCAGGTCGGCCAGTTCTCCCGGTCCGGATTCACGGGTGTCGCGCCCGCCCACCCGGACCATTCCCTCGATTTCGCCGCCGTGGAAGTGCGGTACCAGGCCACAGCCGGCCCTCATCAGCGATGTCTTGCCGGAACCGGAGCGTCCCGCCAAAACGACGAACTCGCCGGCCCCGATCTCCAGCGAGACCTCGCGCAGGCTGGGGGCCGCCGCCCCGGCGTACGTATACGAGAGCCGTTCGATCGCCAGGGCGGGTGCTTCCGTCTGCCGCTCAATTACCGGCGCCACGGACCCTCCCCCCGGTCGCCAGGCGACCATTCCTCCGGCCAGGAACATCGCAGCAAGAGCAATCGAGAGCGGCTCCGGGGCATACTCGATTCGCGGGTAGGCGGAAAAACCGGCGCCGGCCACAAGCGACAGCAGCGCCGCGCCGACAAGCAGGCCTCCGGCAATCCAGAAGCGGCGGTCGTACCGGGCGCGGACCCTCGGAGCACCGCCGCCAGGGCCGCTGCGGCTGTAGCCACGCAACTCCAGGGTCGCCGCCACGTCGACCGCCCGGTCCAGCGATCCGCCGAGCAGGCGCTGGGCCAGGGCCATCCGGCCGACCGGCGTCGCCCCGGGGCCCCTCAGGCCGGCCGCCTCGCTCAGCCTCGCCTGGTCGGCCGAAGCGAGCGGTACGAGCCGCGAGATCAGCGACGCGGTAAGGGCCGAGCGCCTGGCGACCCGATGGACCGCGCGCAGTACCCGGTCTGGGTCGACACAGGCCGAATAGACGCCGATCACGACCATCGTGCCCAGCGCCCTCAGCCCGATGACTGCGCCGGCGGCAAAGGCCTCGCCGGTGAGATCGACCCGGCCCAGCACCGGCCACTCGCCCAGCCTGGCGACGACCGTGGCCCCTCGACTGGTCACCACGCCGTTGATCACGATCATCGTAAGTGCCAGGAAGAGCCCCAGCCGAATTGAAAAGCGCACGGCCCGATCGGCCTGGCAGCCATATCCGGCCAAGGCCGCGCCGGCTGTCGCGGCGCTCAGGACGATCGGGTCGGAGGAAAGGAAACAGACGGTGAGATAGGCGCCCAGATAGAGGGCCACCGGCGCCAGCGAGGCGGTCTGCAGGGTGCCGCGGCGGGGAACATAAGCGAGGGGTGAGGTCTTCTTCATCGCGACCGTCGATCAGGGCAGCGGCAGGGATATGGTCTGGCCTTCAGCCGCCACGGCGGCATAGCGGCCCTTGAGGCTGGATTCGTCCAGGTGCCCGGCGGCCCGACCGACCGCGGCATCCGAGCCACCGGTCACCAGCCAGACCACCGGTCCGTCCCCTTTGACCGCCGACGGCATTGCGGCAACAAGACCGGCCTCGGATCCGTAGTCCTGAACCGCCTCGGCCCGCTCGTCCATGCCGATAAGGTGATCGGCCGAAGCCGGGTCGGCCGGCGCCCGACCCTCGCCGCCACCGACCGGTGCCCGCAAGCCGGTGGGCTCGAACCGGGCGAAAACGCCGCTTCTACCCGGCCCCCGGTTCATCCTCCGGCCCTCGGGCGTGTCGCCGACCCTCCCCCAGCGGCCGACCAGGAAGCGGATCACCGACGGATCCTCCTGACCGTACGCCTCCCCGCTCTCGACGTCCGACCTGAGGTTCGAATCGGACGAGGCGGGATCCGGGGCGAGCGCGGCACCGGCCTCCTTCAGCTTCGATTCCACCGTCCGACAGGCATCCACCGCACCGAAGCAGTCCACCCTGACCGGCCAGGTCGAACCGTCGTAGCCACCGGCCATCGGAGCGGGGAAGGCGCCGACGACCGCCCCGATTTCCATCGCGTCGGTCCAGTCGCGGTGATCCCACCAGACCCGGTCCCCGTCGTCGACCGGGAACTCGGCCGCGCCCTGCCCGGCAACGATCCCGTTCACCGAATAAAACCAGTCCGACCTGCGGCCACCCTCGGTCCCTCCCGAAAGGCCGTCAACCGACTGGATGAAGCCGCCACCGTAGCGGGTCTCGATATCGGCCGCGTCATCGAGAACCCTCAGGACGGTGCTCGATTCGGTAAGGCCCTCGACCGGATCGTCGAGCAGGACCTCCCGCCCATAGTCGCGCGTGATCAACAGTTCTCCCGAGCCGCGGTCCCCGCCCGGCCCGAGCCCGCAGCCGGACAGCCCGGCCGCGGCCAGGAGCGCCAGCGCCAGGACCGCGGATCGGACTGAAACCCGGGCGGCGATTACTACTTGACCTTTACCTTGACCGTGACCCGGTTCGACGGGATCAGACCGGAAGCCCGGGCAATCAGGCGGGCCTTCTTCTTCAGCCTGATCCTGGTGTAGCCGTTCCCGTTGGTCAAAGCGGCGTCGGCTCCCCCGACCTTCGCACCCTTGACCGGCCGGCGCCTGCCGGCGTCGTCATAGGCGAAAACCCTGACCCTGGCCGATCTGTTCCTCTTCACCTTCGCCGGTGCCTTGAGGTAGAGCTCGCCGGGAGTCTCCAGGTTGTAGCTCTCGGACAGGTACCAGAGGACCACGTCGTTCTTCTCGAGCGTGGTGCCTTCGCCGCCGGTGGTCGGCGAGGCGTGGTTGTGCTTCAACGCCCACCACTGCTCGCCGGTCGCCACGGACCCGCCGATCCCGCAGAGTCCGAGCCCGAAGTCAAACGCGTTGGAAAGCAGTAGCGGCCTGAGTTGCTTCGCCTTTTGCGACGCCTGATGCAGGATCCCGAGCGCAGTGGCACCGGGCACTTTCTGTCTGCCGTTGCCGGGCGAACCGCCGAGGCAGTCCGCCTCCCTGCTGGTCTCCACGGTCGTGGTCCCAGTCTTCAGCTTCTTGTCGTACAGCACCTTGCCCTGCCAGGTCACGACCCGCACGGTCGCCGGCACCTTCCCGGCAGCAACGGTCGGGCCGGCCCACGCCACGGAGGCAAGCAAGAGTCCCAGGCCCAGGACGCGGGCGGGAGAAGCGATTCGATTGTTCATCTGTTTCCTTGGATCCGGCGGCCGGTTCGCGAAGCCGCATTTGTCAGATGCACCGTGAGGCGCGAAGTCGGCAGGTCTTCGGACTAAGACGTGATGTAAAGGCAACCTTCCCAAGCAGATGCTCAGTGGTATGTGTGCCCCTCGGTACGTCCCTACCGCTGCGCGCCAGTTCCGGAATCTGACCGGATTCCCTGACCCCGCATTTCGGGGGTGCGACCGACTTCGGAACGCAGCTTAGACCAAACCGGGCCGGGGCGGCGGGGCAGAAATCCCGGCTCCCCTGTACCTTCGCCGGATGGACTTCTTCGCCAGATTGACCGAACACCTGCCGCTGGCCCTCGGGCCGAGCTGGCTCGAGCCCGATTCGCTGATCAAGACCTTCGGAATGATCGGGGTTCTGGCGATCGTGTTCATGGAGTCCGGAATGATGGTCGGATTCTTCCTGCCCGGCGATTCGCTGCTGTTCACCGCCGGCCTGCTCTCATCCGGTGGCGTCCTGCCCGACCTCTGGGTCCTGCTGGTGACGATCCCGATCGCCGCGATTGCCGGTGACCAAACCGGCTACTGGATCGGCCGCCGGTTCGGCCCGCCGCTGTTTGACCGGCCGGACAGCCGCTTCTTCAAGCGCGAATACGTCGACCAGACTGCCGCCTTTTTCGAGAAGCACGGCGCCCGGGCGATCGTCCTCGCCCGCTTCGTCCCGATCGTCAGGGCCTTCGTCCCGGTGATGGCCGGCACCTCCCACATGCACTACCGCAGCTTCCTGATCTACGACATCATCGGCGGAATCCTCTGGGGCGTAGGGGTCACCACCCTGGGCTACTTCCTCGGTCAGATCGTCTTTGTCAAGAACAACATCGAGTACATCCTGCTCGGCGTGGTATTCCTCTCGGTGATCCCGATCGGGCTCGAGCTTCTAAAGCAGGCCAGGATGGCCCGCCGGGCGACCGCCGAATACGGCGAGGAGCACCCACCGCCGTTCGAGAACCCGATCGACGAGGAAGGCCACCCGGTCCACCCGGAGGGCCCGGAAGACCCCGCCCAGGCAGAAAGCCCGGCCGCCCAGGCATCGGGCGACGGCGAGTCCTGAACCGAAGCCGACCCACCCGGATCCGTGGCTGACCGCCCCGGCCTCGCGACCCGGGATCAGGTCACACCGAGCGTCCCGCCGGCAACCCCGGTTCCGGGTCCCCTGGCTCAGGGCTCGAGTTGCCCGAGGAACCAGCGTGCACTGGGTGGTCAGCCGGTCGGGCGTGAACCGGCCCGGGTCGAGCAGTACCAGGCGGGCGTACTCGTCGGCTATCGCCGAAAGGATCCTCGCCGTGAGCTCGGGGTCGGAGGCGGGCTCTCCCCTTCTGAGTCCCGGGCGAACCGCCCGCGTCAGCTGTTCAAGGATCTCGGCCTTGCCCCTACGGATGCTCTCACGCAGCAGCTCCGGCGCTCCCTCGGGCGGGGTGAGCACAAGTGACCAGGTGTCCGGCATCTTTTCGACGGCACCCAGGTACGCGCCCAGGCTGGCCACCATCAGCTCGGTCGGATCGCCCTCGGAAAGGTCCTCGAGGGTGGTCTCCTCGATCTGGACGAGTGCCCGGCCCACCTCACGTTTAACCAGGGCCTCCAACAGGCCCTGGAGGTCGCCGAAATGCCCGTAGACAATCGGGCGGGAGATACCGGCCGCACGGGCGACCGACTGGATCGAAACGGCCGGAAACCCCTCTTCGCGAACGATCGCCGCGGTAACATCCAGCAACTGGTCCCGTCGCGCCTTCTCGGGCATCCTCTGGGGGCTGGGCGCGGTCGGGGTCGCCATGAAACGTATGTTACCCCGCTGAAAGTTTCGGAAGCGTAACCAATACGGCCACCCGGCCGCGACTGGGACGGACCAACTCGCCGAGTACCGCTACGGGGATTCGAACCCCGGTTTCCGGACTGAGAATCCGGCGTCCTAGACCCCTGGACGATAGCGGCAAGCGGCGGCCATTCTAACATTCCGGTGACCCCGGAGCTGACCGTCCCCTCGGCGCAGCGGGTGCCATCGACAGTCGTTAGAGTTGCGCCTCCCGCGCGGCTGTGGCGGAACTGGTAGACGCGCAGGCTTCAGGTGCCTGTGTCCTTTGGGACGTGGAGGTTCGACTCCTCTCAGCCGCATCGCCGCACCCCCTCAAAGCCCGCCGCGGCAACGCGGTTCATCCAAGGCGGAGGGGCATTCCTGGCGCCGACCGACCGAACGCCCGGGTCCGGCGTCTACGCAAGAAGAAGGGCGGCTCCGGAGGGCCGCCCTAATTCGGACATCGGACCGGGCAGAACCCAGGTACGAACCTACTTGAGTTTGACTTTCTTCTTGCCCACTGCGACGTTGGTCTTCTTCCCCGTCGCCTTGATCTTCAAGGCTACTTTCGCGCCCTTCTTTCCTTTGACCTTGACTTTGATCTTGACCGTCTTCCTGGCTCCGGGAATCAGCTTGCCAACCTTCTTCTTGCCCTTTCCGGCGCCTTTGGCGACCAGCTTGACATTCCTGGCTGAAGCGGTGCCCCTGTTCTTGACCGTGACCTTGAACTTGGCCTTCCTGTTCGCCTTGACCTTGTTCGGGCCCTTGATCTTGACGTTGGCAAGCTTGGCCTTGCCCCTCAATCCCGTGCAGCCCGTCGCGTTCACGGCACCGTTGAGCTGTAGCTCGTCGGTGATCGTGCCCTGGGTGTCCCGTTTGCCCAGCAGGACGCCTTCCTGGTCGGTCCAGGTTCCGGTCTTGCAGATCGAGCGGACGAATTTCGAATCCTGTCCGGTGGTGCCGGGGATCGCCAACTGGTAGGCGGGGACCGACGAGTCCGCGGTCAGTCGCGGGATGTCGATCTTCAGCAGACCCTTCGCGTCGATTGAACCACCGATCAGGATGCCGGCGCTGGTCGAGGCCGAGTACGCAGAGACCAGAATCCTGCCCTTTCCGTTCTTGTCGGTGCCGTTGTTGAACACCGTCATGATCGGATCGGTGATGAAGGTAGCCGGTGAGACGATTTGGGACAGATACAGATCTGCGCGGCCCTCACCGACGACCGAATCCGGACAAAGCCCGATCGCAGCCGCCGGGGGCAGGCTTTCCGGGAGGTAGCCCGGGCCTACTTTTCCGGTTGAAGAATCCTCGCGTTCACAAACCGGCATCTTCGGGTCGGGGTAGAAGTCCATTCCGTCCGGAAACTGGATCTGGGTCTGGATCTGGGGCAAGAGGGTCGCGTCTCCTGGCGCCGGCGTTATCTTGACGTCGATGTTCAGATTCACCGGTTTCGCCACCTCTTTGTAGAGTTTGCCCTGCGGTTGCGGATTCAGCGATCCCACAAAACTGGGAACGGCGCTCGCCGAGGCGGCCAATGCAAGTGACCCGGCCAATGCGATCGCCATAGCTATGGAAATTGATTTTCTCATGCTGTTACGCGGCTCCTCTTGGTCGTTTTTGCGAAGGCACAAACGGTGTGATCGCCTACGCCCATCCTGCAAAAACAACGCTACTGGTGCCGTGTAAATGGAAGATCAACTTCGTGGCGCTCCCCGGGTGAGCTACGAGACGAGAGGCGCGGCTGACGGCCGATGCCTTCAAGAGGCCGGCCCTGCGGGCCCGCCTTCTTCAGACTGCTGATCACGCGATCCTGGACTTTGGGCTTACTCGAGCTTGACCTTGACCTTGCCGGTCCTGGCATTGCCGTTGTTCGCCGTTACCTTGACCTTCACAGTGGCCTTCCTGCCCTTCCTGCCCTCGACCCTGGCCTTCAGCGTGAAGTGCTTCTTCTTGCCGGCAGCGACGTTCCTGACCCTGGCCGAGCCCTTGCCGGCGCCCTTGGCCGTCAGCTTGATGCCCCTGGCGGTCGCGGTGCCGTTCCTGTTGTCGACCGCCACCCTGAATTTGCCCTTACCGTTGGCCCTGACCTTGCCCTTGGCCCTGACCTTCACCTTGCCGAACCTGGCCTTGCCGGCGTTGCCGGTGCAGGGCTGGGTGTACGGCGGAGTTCTCAAGTCCTCGCGGGCGCTGATCGTGCCATCCACGGCGCGATTCGCGATCGTGGCGACCGCGCTGGACACCCACGCGCCGTCGGGGCAGGCGATCTTCAGGTAGTCCGGGTCCTGCCCCAGGTCGCCGGGAATGCGTGATTCGAACGCGGGGACGGCCGAGTCGGCGGTCAGGCGAGGGATGTCCATGACCAGGGCGTTGTCCTTCTGGACCGCCCTGATGAAGATGCCGTGGTTGGTCTGCGCCGAGTAGCCATGGACTATCTGCACCGGACGTCCCTTGCCATCCCTTCCGGCGTTGAAGTTGATCGTCACCGAATCGGTGACCAGGGCGCCGACCTGCTGGGCCAGGAATAGATCCGACGTGCCGTTCCCGACGACAGACCCGGGACAGCGCGCGAGCGCTACTTCACTCGGATAGTTGGCATCGTTCTCGGTGATCGCCCGGCAAACCGGAGTCACGTCGTCATGGGGATCGTAGGTCATGAAGTCGGGGTAGCCGAGATCGAGCGAGACGATCGGTTTCAGGGTGCTCGCCCCGGGATCGGGTGTGACCTTGACCTTGAGAACGAGGCTGCCTGACGTGGCGACCTCCCGGTAGAGCCCGCCGTCGGGCTTCAGATTCAACGTAGCAGTGGCGGTGGCTGCGACGGCGGGGCCCGAAGCGAGGGAGCAGGCGAGCAGGACGGATGCGATTGCCGCCGACACGCAGATCCAGGTCTTCACCGCAACTCCGTTCTTTCGTCCGATTTCAGGAACGCCCTCCTGCCCGACCAGCTGCTTCAGACTCCGGCGGTAGGGGCCGATGCCACCTTAACGCCGCCGGCCGACAGAAGTACCGCTCCCGGTGCGATGGATACGCCCGGCATCCAGCTTTGCGTAGAAGAAAGGGCGGCCCCGAAGGGCCGCCCTTTCATGCTTTGGATCTGAAGATCCGGGTTTCGCTCGCGACTACTTGAGCTTGACCTTGGTCTTGCCGACGGACGAGTTGGTGTTACTCCCCTTGGCCTGGATCTTGACCGTTACCTTCTTGCCCTTCTTGCCCTTGACCTTGAACTTCTTGGTGTAGGTCTTGGACTTGCCCGGGGCGAGATTGCCGACGCCGGACGAGCCCTTGGCGGCACCCTTGCCGGTCAGCTTGACCTTCTTGGCAGTCGCGGTGCCGTTGTTCTTGACGGTCACCTTGAACTTGCCCTTCTTGTTCGCCTTGACCTTGCCCTTGGCCTTGACCTTGGTCACCTTGAGCTTGCCCTTGCCGGCCAGCCCGGTGCAGGGCGTCGTGTTCTCGGCGCCGAACAGCTCCAGCTCGTCAGAGACCACGCCGGTATCACTGCGCCTACCCAGCAGGATGCTCTCCTTGTCAGTCCAGCTCCCGGTCTTGCAGGTCGAACGGACGTAGTTGGGGTCCTGGCCGATGTCACCCGGAATGCTCAGGACGTACGACGGGACCGACGAGTCGGCGGTCAGCCGCGGGACGTCGACGCTGAGCACGCCGTTCGAGTCGATCGAGCCGCCGATCAGGATCCCGGCGCCGGTCGTGTCCGAGTAGGCCGAGATAATGATCTTGCCGTTGCCGTTGCTGTCGGTGCCGTTGTTGAACACGGTCATGATCGGATCGGTGACGAAGGTAGCCGGTGAGACGATCTGGGCCAGGTAGAGGGTGGAACTACCATTGCCGATGATCGAATCCGGGCACCTTGCCCTTGCCACAGCGGGCGGCTCGCTTTCGGCGAGATAGCCCTGAGCGCCGATGGTCGATGGATCGGCGGCATCCTCGGCCTTGCAGACCGGCATCTTCGGGTCGGGGTAGAAGTTCATCTCGTCCGGAAACTGGGTCCGGGTCTGAATCTGAGGCAGGAGCGTCGCGTCACCCGGTGCGGGCGTGGTCTTGACCTCGAGGTCGAGAGTTACCGGCTTCACGACTTCCTTGTAGAGATTTCCCTGCGCTTTGGGGTTCAGCATCCCCTCGAAGCTCGGCACCGCGCCGGCGGTCGAAACCACAGAAAGCGCCAATGCCGCCACCAGGCCTGCGATTACTGCGGACAACTTTTTCATCATCTCTCCTATGGATATATCTGGTCGGCAGAAATCTGCCCTCTGTAGCTGACTGACGACTCCCGCGGCCGACTTGTCAGGAATGGGTGCCGCCTGCCGCTTCTGAATGAAACATACCCTGCCGCGGTCAAGAGTTCCAGCAAGGGCTACTTCGGCATGGCCATTCGAGCAATGACCCGACAGAGAAGGCAAGCCGGACGACGACACCGACGGCATCAACAGAAAAGGGCGGCCCCGAAGGGCCGCCCTTTCATGCTTTGGATCTGAAGATCCGGGTTTCGCTCGCGACTACTTGAGCTTGACCTTGGTCTTGCCGACGGACGAGTTGGTGTTACTCCCCTTGGCCTGGATCTTGACCGTGACCTTCTTGCCCTTCTTGCCCTTGACCTTGAACTTCTTGGTGTAGGTCTTGGACTTGCCCGGGGCGAGATTGCCGACGCCGGACGAGCCCTTGGCGGCACCCTTGCCGGTCAGCTTGACCTTCTTGGCAGTCGCGGTGCCGTTGTTCTTGACGGTCACCTTGAACTTGCCCTTCTTGTTCGCCTTGACCTTGCCCTTGGCCTTGACCTTGGTCACCTTGAGTTTGCCCTTGCCGGCCAGCCCGGTGCAGGCCTGGGTGTACGGGGGTGTGCTGATCTCTTCCCTGTTGCTTACGCCTCCACCCGCGTCGCGGTTGGCCAGGGTGATGAGCGCGTTCGACTCCCACGGCGAGGACGGGCACGATGCCTGGGCGTAATTCGGGTCCTTGCCCATACTGCCGGGAATGTCCAACTGGAAGGCCGGGACCGACGAATCAGCCGTCAGCCGCGGAATCGACATGGTGAGCTCACCGTTCTTCAAAGTGGCCTCGATGAAGATGCCGGTGTTGAGCGATGCCGAGAATCCGTGGACGATCACCAGCGGGTTGCCCTGATTGTCCTTGCCGCCATTGAAGGCGACCAGCACCGAATCGGTGACCAGGGAGCTGACCTGCTGTGCCAGGTAGAGATCGGCGGTGCCGTCACCGACGACCGAGTCGGGGCAACGGGAGATCGCCTCGCTGGTCGGATAGTTAGTGTCGGTCGCCGTGATCCCGGTGCAGACCGGGGTCTTCTTGTCGTTCGCGACGAGGGCGAAATTGCCCGGCACGTTCAGGCCGAGTTCGATCATCGGCTTCATCGTGCTGGCGCCCGGCTCGGGCGTGACCGTGGCCTTGAGACTGAACTTGACCGGCTTCAGCGCATCCTTGTAGAGCGCTCCAGTTGGCTGAAGGTCGAGTGACGAGACGGCGGTGGGGGTCGCACTCGCGGCGCCGGCCATGGCCAGTGACCCGGTCATGGCCAGGACGAGAGCGCTGACGACTAGTTTCTTCATTCCTGAGTTCTTCTCCTCCAGTTGTGTTGGTCTGCATGACATTCAACCGGACCGGCCTAAACAGCGGATCAAGCGGGCTCGGCGTCGCCCGCCGGGCCGGTCTCCCCGGTCGCAACGAAGTGGTGCGCGGAGCGACTCGAGGCCATAAGAAAGGGCGGCCCCGAAGGGCCGCCCTTTCATGCTTTGGATCTGAAGATCCGGGTTTCGCTCGCGACTACTTGAGCTTGACCTTGGTCTTGCCGACGGACGAGTTGGTGTTACTCCCCTTGGCCTGGATCTTGACCGTGACCTTCTTGCCCTTCTTGCCCTTGACCTTGAACTTCTTGGTGTAGGTCTTGGACTTGCCCGGGGCGAGATTGCCGACGCCGGACGAGCCCTTGGCGGCACCCTTGCCGGTCAGCTTGACCTTCTTGGCAGTCGCGGTGCCGTTGTTCTTGACGGTCACCTTGAACTTGCCCTTCTTGTTCGCCTTGACCTTGCCCTTGGCCTTGACCTTGGTCACCTTGAGCTTGCCCTTGCCGGCCAGGCCGGTGCAGGGCGTCGTGTTCTCGGAGCCGAACAGCTCCAGCTCGTCGGAGACCACACCGGTGTCGCTGCGCTTGCCGAGCAGGATCCTCTCCTTGTCAATCCAGGTCCCGGTCTTGCAGGTCGAACGGACGTAGTTGGGGTCCTGACCGATGTCACCCGGAATGCTCAGGACGTACGACGGGACCGACGAGTCGGCGGTCAGCCGCGGGACGTCGACCGCCAGAACGCCGTTCGAGTCGATCGAGCCGCCGATCAGGATCCCGGCGCCGGTCGTAAACGAGTAGGCCGAGATAATGATCTTGCCGTTCCCGTTGTTGTCGGTGCCGTTGTTGAATATGGTCATGATCGGATCGGTGATGAAGGTAGCCGGTGAGACGATCTGGGCCAGGTAGAGGGTGGAACTACCATTGCCGATGATCGAATCCGGGCACCTTGCCCTTGCCACGTCAGGCGGCTCGCTTTCGGCGAGATAGCCCTGAGCGCCGATGGTCGAGGGATCGGCGGGATCCTCGGCCTTGCAGACCGGCATCTTCGGGTCGGGGTAGAAGTTCATCTCGTCCGGAAACTGGGTGAAGGTCGTGATCTGGGGCAGGAGCGTCGCGTCACCCGGTCCCGGTGTGGTCTTGACCTCGAGGTCGAAAGAAACCGGCTTCACGACTTCCTTGTAGAGATTTCCCTGCGCTTTGGGGTTCAGCATCCCCTCGAAGCTCGGCACGGCGCCGGCGGTCGAAACCACCGAAAGCGACAATGCCGCCACCAGGCCTGCGATTACTGCGGACAACTTTTTCATCATCTCTCCTATGGATATTTCTGGTCGGCAGAAATCTGCCCTCTGTAACGGCTGACGACTCCCGCCGCCAAATCCAAGCTAACGGCTTGGAGCCTACAACATCAAACCCAACCGGCCCGCTCAAGTTGCGGTTTCGCGACCGTCCGGCGAATCCCCGCCCTGTTGTCCCTGTCCGACCGGCGGACGACCGGGTCAGGGATTGCGGAAAACGTGCTGGTACTGACTGTCCGGCTTCGACGTATCACCGATCGGCTGGAACGGCGCCTGCTGGTTGCACGCCGGCGCTGGGAGATTGTCGGTCTGGTTGACACCGTCCATCGCCAACTCGATGATCTGCCCCCAGAGTTCTTCGCTTTCGGCCGCGTCCAGATAGGCCGAAGCCGCCTGGTACTCGGCCTGCTGCACGGGAGTCAATGAAGCCCAGGGCTGGATCGAGGCATTGAATCCACCGCCGCAGTTATAGGTCTGAAACGAGTCGAGACCGGCGTTGCCGACCCCGGTGCCGCCCCCTGCCGCGATGTAGGGGTTTGAGCGGTTCGTGGTCAGGCGGGACGGTATCGCACCGAATGCTTCAGGTCCCTGAGCCACTCCGAGCCGAAGGTATCGCACCTTCTCGCCGCCGTAGAAACCGCCGGCGTTGGTTGCCGCGGCCGTGTTCGCGAGAAATGCGGCAAGCTCCGCCCGATAGTACTTGGCCGCGTCGAGAAACGGATTGAACTCGGCCAGGAAGTCGGGGAGCCGGCCCAGCAGCTTGGGTGCGTCCTGGTCCAGGAAGCCGCGAAGAGAGGGAAACGCAGTCGGGGCTTTGCGGATGACCGGCTTCAGGCTCTGGTAGAAATCGACGCTGACCGGAGCGAGTTCGGCAGACGCCTTGAGCGTCGGTGAGAGCTGCTTCGCAACCGGGACCAGGCTGTTCGTGATCGGAGTCGCGAATTCGGAGAAATCGCCGAGTCGTTTCTGGGTGGCCTGCGATTCACGCAGGAACGTCGGAAGCACGCGGAACAGGTCCTGAAGATCCTGCTCCCGCGCGGCAGTGGTGGAAAAGACCGTGTTGGTATTCCGGATCAGTCCGCTCAACTCGCCCTGCCGCCGGCTGATCGAGTCAAAAACGACCCCGGTGTTGCGGACCAGCTTGCTCAGGTCTGTTTCCTGTTGGTTCAGCACCCGGAGCACGTCGGTCAGCTGGTTGAATGTCCCCGGCAGGATCCCCAGGGTCTGATTCAGCTCGGCACCACGGCCATCGGTTGCCGTCGCATTGTCGATTGCTCCCTGCTTGAAAGCTTCCCTCGTCTTCGGATCGAAGGTCCGGAATATCTCGTCCAGCTGGACCGATTGCGCGACCTGGGCTTCCGGCAACTCGGAGCCCTCCTCCAGGCTGCCTCCTGCCTTGTCTCCCGGCGTCAGCTCTATATACGCTTCGCCGAGCAGTGACTTGGCCCTGAGGATCGCCCGGGTATCGGTCGGGACCGGCGCATACTCGGGCTCGATGTTCATGGTCACGATCGCCCGGTCTGCCTGGTCACCTTCACCCAGATCGACGGTGGTCACCTTGCCGACTGTGACTCCGGAGATCTTGACCTCTGACTGGCTGGCCAACTGGCCGGTCTGCGCGAGGGGCAGCTTCAGTTCGTAGCCAGACGATGACAGCGGCGTCGGCCCGCCAAACGCGACCCACACGAACAGGAGCAGCCCGAAGCAGGACAGGGCAAAAGCCGCGATCGTGATGAGTTGTCCGATTGAGGGTGCCTGTTTATTCATTGTCGTCGTTCAGCAGACTGCGGCCACGGACGGGAGCTGGGCCAGGCGGTAGGCGGGCAGAAGCGCGGGGATTCCGGCGGATATCGCGAATGCCTGTTTTGCGGTGTTGCAGGAAACCTGACCCTGGGCCCTTCGAACCGGCCCTTCCGAGTCCTGGGAGTTGATCGTGGCATTCAGGTTGTGGTTCATCCAGGGGGCCCAGAATAGAAATCCTTCCTGAGTGTCTCCGGGCGGGTTGTAGGCCAGCAGGTCTACCAGCTGGTTCAGCTGCTTGAAGATTCCGGTGGTCTGCTCGCCGGAAACGACGCTCGCCTTGCTGGTCTTGGCCAGCGACTGGAACACCGGTTGCACGTTGCGCGAGAACGGACGGATGTCGTCTCGCACCGGGGCGGTCGTATCGACGGCTAGTTTCTGGACCGAACGTAGCGAGCTCTTGAGGTTCTTCGCCCCCGGGATCAGACCGAGCAGGGCGGGGCGCATCACGTTGGAAAGCCGGTCTGATTTTGAAAGGCCGCTCTGGGCCGCCCGAAGGGTCGACGGGAGCTCCTGCAGTGCCTCACGAAGTGAAGCCTCCTCGGCCGCCCAGTCGCCGAGCGAGCGGTTCGACTGGGTGACGAAATCGGCTACCACCTGGTCGTTGTTGCCGAGTTCGGTCGCGATCTGGCTGAAAGCATGGATGCCCTGCTTGATGTTTTCCCGGCGCTTCTCCAACTCACCGTTCAGTTTCGCCGTGTACGTAGCGAAAGGACCGAACCGGCGAAGAGCCTGAGAGAGCTCGGGGCCCTTCTTGTTCAGGCCCTCGCCGGCCCCGTTTAGCAGCAGAACCAGATAGTCCTGGGTATCGACGTCGAGGGATGCCCACAGGTTTTCGAGTTGGGCGTTGGACAGCCCCTGCGAAAGCGGCAGGGTCGAACCTTCCTCCGGCGGTGGGCCCTCGGTACCGGGATCGATCTGCACCACCATGTCGCTCAGGCCGGTCTTGGGCCGGATCAGGAATTCAGCGTCCTGGTGGATCAGGTCCTTGTACTCCGGCTCTATATCGAGCCGGATCTTCGCCGTGCCGTCGTCAAGGCTGGCCGCGCCGACTTTGCCCACGTTGATTCCAGCGATAACCGCCGCCTGACCCTGGCCCGGGGTGATCGCCTGGGCGGTCGGGAACTCGGCGTTGATCGAGTAGAACTCCTGGCCGAAGCCGGGCAGCCATGAAGGCAGTGCCGCCCTCTGGTTGGCGAGAATCGCGGCCAGGACCGCGACCGCGACCACGATGACGGCGAGGATCGCGAGAAAGTCGCCGAAGTGGGCTTTTACGGCGCGTTTCACGGTGTGTACACCTGCGGATCGGGGGAACCTGGCCCGGCTGCGGGCCCGTTCAGGTCCGGGACGTCCTGGGTGTAGCAGGCCTGATTGCCATTGATCGGCGGCATCCCGGTTTCCAGCGGCGAAGTTCCCTGAGGCGGCACCTCTGCGCGGCCGTAGAGGGTTTCGTCGTTCGGGATGTTGGTCCCAGGGTCATCAGCCTTCACATCCAAGGTTCCGCCGCCGGCCAGGGCCCTCAGGAAAGGCCCGTTTCCGTCGAAGTTCTGGGATTCTCCGGCGACGTCGACCGCAGCATAGAGCGACTCGCGGAAGGCGGTCTGGCCTGAGCCGTTGGCGCCATCCTCGATTATCTGGCTGCCGGTCGGCACGAGGTTTCCGCTGACGCACAGTCCGTAGTCCTGGAGTTCCGGCAGAAGCTCCAGGGTCGTCGCGAACGAGGCCGCCGAGTCCGGCGTGGACCGTTTGATTATCTTGGCCAGGCCGCCTAGTTCGCGGTCGGTCAGAAGGGGTTTGAGTTGCTTCGCAAGCGGCGTCACCACCCGGATCGTACGAGGCACTTCGTTCAATCCGGGCGTGATCGCGACCGCGAATCCGCGGAGGGCCGGCAAAGTGTTGTTCAGGCTGGTGAAGGAACGACGGGCCGTCTGCAGGGTCGGTCCGAGCAGTCGGATCGTCGTTCGAAGGTTGGTCTGCTCGGTGGCAAGCGCGCCAGTGAAGATCCGGAGATTGTTGATCAGTCCCCGGAGGTCATCCTCGCGCTCGTTGACAGTCCCCGAGACCCGGCTCAGGCCCCTCAGAAGGTTGCCGAGATCGTTTGGCTCCTTGCCGAGCAGCGCGGCGTTGACCACGGCCGTCCCACGCGACGCGGTTTCACCCTTGCGGTAGGCCAGATTGAGCGCCTCGCCGGCGGTCAGGCCTTTGACGAAAGGCTCGAAAGTCAGATCCTGCGCCCTGGTCGGCTCGCTGTTCAGACCGGTGCCCAGACCGGTCAGCAACTGCTGAATCTCCGCCCGCTGGGGCGTCTGCAGGGTAGTCACGATCTGGTCTATCTGCACGCTGGTCGAAGTCTTGGATATCGGGATCATGCCCTTGTCCGGCATCTCCGCCGCTTCCGGGGTACCCGGGTCGAGGTCGATGAACCAGTTGCCTTCCAGAAAGAGTCGGGGCCTGATCTTGGCGGCCGCATCCTCACGCACCGGGCGCCCCTCACCGTTGACCGTGAAGGTGACGACCGTGTTGTTGCCGCTGCCTTCCACGTCGGTCACCTCACCGACATTGATTCCGGAAATGCGGACCGGCGACTTGAGCGCGATATTGATCGCGTTGGAGAAGGTCGCCTTCACCTGGTATCCCGGGTTACTGAATGGAATCGTCTTGGTGAAGGCGAGCCAGAGGCCGACCAGCACCAGCACGACGGCAATCAGCCCGAAGAACAGCGGGCCCGGTCCACCCCAGTCCCTGAAGAACTGCTGGTTGTAGCGGGAGGTCTTTCGCAGGCCCTGCATCACTTGCCCCAGTCCAGCTGTTCTTGTGACTGAAGATTGGTCACGATGCCCTGGTTGCCCGGATAGTTGCCGATGATCGAGCCGGCGGGCAGCACGGTCGGCTCGTTCCCCGACTCACACTCCCGGATCTGCCCCGGCGACGCGGTATTGGGATAAGGGTTGTAGCGCAGGTAGTTGGCCCCGGGGCCATTGCCCGGACCGGATGCCGGGCTGCCGGCGCTGTTGGTACCGAGCGGCTGAAGCACTGTGACCGCCCTGACCCAGCGTCCGTTCGAGTTGCCGACCGATGCGAACTCCTGAGCGTTTCTGAGCAGCAGGGCGAGATAGTTGCATACGTTCTGGGCAGGCGCCAGGTGTGAGAGCAGAGGCTGGAGAATCTCCTGTGTGTCGACCAGCGAATCGATTCCTGCGTTGACCGACGTGCTTTCGCCGAACCGCCGCAGCGACCTGGCCGTGGGTGCCAGCTGGTCATACAATTTGGGGCTCGAGCGGAGCACCGGAATGCCGACGTCGAACGAGCGGTTGACTACCGGAGCGCTTTCACCCAATGCTCTCGCCCCCGGGAGCAGAGCCCGCATGAAACGAGCGGAGGCGTATAGATAGGGCCGGATGCGGGGGCCTTCCTCCTGGGTCACCAGCTGTGCCCGGTAGCCCTCGGTGATCGAATCCTGGATGTAGGGCCGGGCCACCGCCGCCAGGGCCGAGAAGGTTGTTTCCAGGGCGACATACTGGTCGGCCTGTTCCTGCGCGACCGGCGCGACTTCAGCCGCGGCCTGGGCCAGACCGTTGATGAACCCGTCCAGATCGGTCCTGCCGGAGGCCAGGTTCCGCGTGACCGGACGGGCCAGCTTCAGTAGCGGCGGCAACTGGCCGAGTATCCGATTGATAGCGCTTCCCCTTGCGGCGAACATTCCGCCGTACTCGAGCAGGTCTTTCTGGATCGCCCTGCGGACCGGGGGCTGAAACATGTTCCACACATCGTCCTGGTCGACGACCTGCGGCGTGAACTGGCTTGCCGGAATTACGCCGCCCGGTTCGAGGCCCTGGTCAGAGTCGCCCGGAGTCAGCAGCAGGTACTTGAGTCCCAGGGCCGATCGCTGCCTGACTGTGATCGTCGAGTTGTCGGGGATCGGCTCATAACTCTTGTCAAGGTTGAGGGTCAGGTCTGCGAAGGTTTCCCCGCTGTCGAGCTGACCGGCGTTGACGTCTCCGACCACCCCGACCCGGACTCCGGCGATTCTGACCTCATTGCCCTGGACGATCGAAGCGCCGTTTGGCAACTCGGCCTTGACCTCGTAAGTCGGCACGTAGGGCAGGCCGTTGTTGGCGTTGTAGGAATAGAAGATGCCGACCACCAGGATCACGATCGTCACCGCGCCGATCAGAGCCGGGTTGGAGGAAATTCTTGACTCGTGCCGGGTCTCCATTACTGCCCCAGCAGGTAGTCGAGGATTGACATGCGGTTGTCGAGTCTGGCCGCTTCGGCGGTCGCCCTGCTCATGTCGGTCGGCTCCCGCTTGCCTCCGGCGCGATCGGGCCCGGCGAGGCCGACGGCCCCGTTGAGCGCGCCGTCGTCGGCGCCTTCCGGTCGAAGAACGCCGCCCGGACCGGTCACGCCGGTGTCGCCGGTGTCGCCGGTGTCGCCGGTCGCTCCGGTGTCGCCGGTCACGCCGGTGTCGCCGGTCACGCCGGTGTCGCCGGTCGCTCCGGTGTCGCCGGTCGCTCCGGTGTCGCCGGTCGCGCCGGGATCGAGAAGGTCTTCCGGTGCCACACCTCCGCTCGGCTTTGGCTCATTCAAATCGGGAAGCGCCGAGCTGACCGCGCTTTCGACCTCGTTCGAGAACGCCCACTGGGTCTGACAGCCGGAAAAGTTCACGGTGACGTATTCGACACAGCCCGAAACCAGGAACGTGGTCCGCTGGTAGTGGCCGAGCTGATCGAAGCCGTTGAGCGAACTGGCAGTGTTGTAGAACAGCCTCATCAGATTCGCGAAGCCATCTGCCTGCCGCGTGCTCTGAAGGAGGAAGTTCAGATCGGTGGCCGGCTCCGTCGACTTGTTGGCCAGCGTGCCGAGCTTCTTGATGATTGGCTGAGAGGCGACCAGATCGGCCCCGGCAGACCTGGTCGCCTTGCCGAGGCTGGTAATGGAGATGTTGGCCGCATCGGCAAACGGGCCGAGCTTGGTGGTGGACTCGCTTATCTCCTTGGCGTTGGGTCCGAGGCTGTCGAAAACCGGTGTAGTCGCGTCGGCGAAGGTACCCAGGGCGTTGAAGGTCGAGCGCAGATCGCGGAGCGTGGCCGGAAGTTCCCTGAGGTTGTTGCGTTGGTCCTCGCTGCGCTCGTTGGTAGCGGCGGCCGTGTAGGCGGCGCTCTCCATGAAGCCGATGATGTTCCGGCGCTTCTCGGCCAGCGGGGTGAGGTTGGTATCGCCGTCCACGGACAACTGGGCCAGCTTCTTGTTCTGGTCGGCGAGGATCTTCAGGACCCGGTTGACCTGCATCAGGGTGGGGTTTGCCCGCGTGATCGTCTCGTTCAGCTCGGGCCCCCTGGTCGCCAGCCCGACGCCGAGTTCATTCAGGATGATCCGGAAACGCTGGGTGTAGGGCAGCCTCTGGATGTTGTTCACCAGGTCCTGGTCGACCGTCCGGCCGTTGTTCTCCAGTGGCAGCAGGTACTGGCCGGCGCCCGGTTCCCCGTCGGGGATCTGTTCGAGCTCGGGCGGCGGCGGCGTACCTTCGGGACGGGGCTGGGTGACGGTGCAGTCGACAAATTTCTCGCCGATCAGGGACTGCGGACGGATGATGCAGGATGCGTCTTCAAGGAAATCCTGAAACCCACTGTCGGTGATGTTCATGACGATGATCGCCTTGCCCGGACGATCCTCCCGGCCGGGTTCGTAGGACACCTGCTCGCCCGGCTGCGATACGTCGACCGCTTCGATGCTGCCGACATTGGCCCCGGCCACGCGCACGTCTTCTCCGGTGACCACGAACGAGCCATTGTCGAATACTGCCCGGACCTCGTAGTCGTTCTCACTGCTTCGACAACTGCTGATCAGGAGAACGATGGCAACCACGGCCAGGATCACCAGCGCCACAATGATTACTTTTCTGATCATGGAGGTGGCACCGCCCCGGGATCACACTTGCCGACGAGGTTGCCTTCGTCCAGGAAGGGGTTGGAGCCGGCGATCGGCTGGGTCGAACCACCCGGGCAGCGAGTGCTGGAACCGAGGAAGTCGAGCCCGCCGTAGACGGAATCGGTCCTCGGCTCGATCGCGCCCCCGTTGATCTGATAAAGCGGGCTGGCGGTCGGACGGCTCCGGGCGAAGTGTCCGTTTGCGTCGTAGGGAGCGGTTATCGCCCCGAGCTTGGCCAGCGCGTTGAGCACGTCCGGTGAATATGCCCGAAGCTCGCTGATGTCCTCCTGCGAAGCATCGAGGGCCCCGACCAGCGCGTCTACCGCCGGCTCGGCGACGCGGTTGAGCGGCTTCAGAGTGGTCAGCAGGTCAGAGAGATCGTTGTTCGGCCCGGGCCTTGAATTGGCGGTGGCGAGGTCGGAGAAGACCGGTTTGGCGCGGACGAGAACGGGCCTCAGCTCATCCTTGAGGAACTTCGCAAGTCCGGCGTCGGCTCCCCGTCCCGACGCCGCGATCAGGGGCTCGAGGTCGTCGATCGCCGCCCGAAGGTTGACCAGGGTGGTGTTGCCTTGGCGCAGGGTCGGCGGCAACTCCTGCAGGGCGAGGGAGAGCGACTCGTTCTCGCTGGCGATCGCACCGAGCGCCGTGTTGGCGTTGCTGACCAGTTCGGTCAGCGAGTCCGATTCGCTGGCCAGGGTCGTGACCAGGCCCGAGGTGTTCTTGACGAACTGCCCGAGACCGGCGTCCTGGTCGGAGAGCTCGGCCATCAGTCTCTGGGTGCTCGAAAAGGCGGGCCCGCTGTATTTGAACGTCTTGTTCGCCCCCTCGGCCGCGTCTCCAGCATAGATCGCTGCGGTTCCCTGAATCCAGTTCGACCATCCCTTCCTGGTCTTTTCGTCAAAGATGTCGAATATCTGGCCCAGCTCGACCGCGGTCGTGGTCCGGTCTCCGCCGAGGGTGGATCCCTCCGGGATCAGGGGAAGGTTGTCGGCCCCCGGGTTCAGCGACACGTAGTGATTGTGGACGCTCGAAAGAGAACTCTTGCGGATGATCGCTGTCGTGCCCTCGTGGATCGGCTGGTCCAGCGTGACTTCCATCTCGGCAAGGTTGCGCTCGTTCAGCTCGACTGAGTCGATCGAACCGACAGGATGGCCGCCGACCAGGACCTGGTTGCCCGGAACGATCTGCCCGGCGGTCTGGAATTCGAGCTTGTATTTGTGGCCGCCGTCGCCGCCGAAGATCAGAAAACCGAGCAGGACCACCACACAAATAAGCGCGCCCAGAACAGCCGCTCTGAGCACAGTCGAACTTCCGCCGCGCCTCGCGCGGCTAGGTTTTGCTGGATTGGCTGACGTCAATCTGAGCTACCCGGTAGTTCTCCCCACCGTTGGAGCCTCCTTCCTGATTCAAGATGCTACCTGAGCAGGCAGCGGAATCCGTTGCGGTCCCTGATCCTGGCGAGGATCAATCAGGGCGACCCGAAGCCGCCTGCGTAGCAGGGGTCGGCACCGCAGGCGTCGACCACCCGCCCGTTGGGCCGGAGGAAAGCCGAAACCATCGTCTGGTCGTCGGCCGAGCGGGCCGGGTCACCGTGGGGATCGATGCCGGAGTCGGGCGGAAGATTCAACGCCGGTGACGGATAGGTCCCGATCAGCTCACCAGGGTTTTCAGGGTCGAACCTGAGCTGGCCGCTGTCGAAGTAGACGATCGCGGAACCGGCGAACGGGTAGGCGGGAACGGGGTCGAGGCCCCAGTCGCCATCCACCTGGGGCCAGCGGCCGGGGTCGAGCAGCGGGGTGACCGCTCGTGCACCGGCGGTGCGGGCCAGGACGTTGGACTGCCAGTTGCTCACCTGATGGTCACCGAATGCGACATCGACCAGGACCTCGTGTGGAGGCGTGTCTGCGAGCCGATCGACGGTCATCCTGCCGGCGTAGCCACCGGCTTCGCCCCGGTCCCAGAGCATCTGGACGATCCCGAGGATCAGCGGCCGGCCTACCCGGCGGGGGTAGCTCGAGTCGAGGGTCGACGAGACACCCTCCCAGGCGGTAGAGCGGTCGATCGACGAGGAGAAACCGGTCGCACCGGCACCGAGAGCCGCCCGGTCGAAGTCGGGCGCGAGCGCGGTCAGGGCGCCGCCGGTGATCGCGCCCTGGCCGACGCCGCGGTAGTAGGCCCGGCCGGCGCCCGTATCGATGACCGGCCTGCCCGAGGGGACTCCGCCCACCCGGAAGGCGGGGTCGCCGACCAGTCCGGCCGGGTGAATCATCAGGCGGGCGAGCATGAGCTGATTCAACAGTCCCTGCTGGAGTCGGTCGGCGACCCGGGGGAACCTGGACAGTTCCCTGAACGACTGTGAGAGGGTAACCGCGTCGCCGGCCGACATCCCGATCTGGTCGGTCCCGCAGATCACGAAGTCGTGCTCATTGGCCAGGTCGCGTAGCGGCCCGGAGTCGATCTCCTGTCCGGCCGTACTCATCAGGTCGTGGCCATAGAGCAGCGCCCGCCCGGCGGGAGCGGCCGGGACGACGCCGACCGACTCCGGCACGATGCATTCGAAGTTCGCTTCGTAGGTTCCGGTGGGGACCGGCTCGCCACCGGCGTCGAGTTCGAGCCGGGCTCCGGTTGCACAGAGACCGCCAGGGCCGGCGCCGGTCATGAAGCAGGGCACTTCGAAGCGCCCCCTGACCAGACGTGGCGTCGATCCCGACGGCGGCGAGCCGGCATCGTCGACCACGAAGTCCGGCGCCACCGAACCGATCGGGATCGTCCGGTCCGAAAGATCGCGGTCCCCCAGCCCGGCGAACGCCCGGTTCCTCATCGAGAGGGCCCGGCCCGTGGTGCCGGCGACACTGGCCACCTTGAAGTCCCAGGCGAGGTAGAGATCCCGGCGATCGATGCCTCGATTGCGGAGCCGGCGGAAGATGTCCTCGTAGCGGGAGCGCCGCATGTTGATCGCGGTCTCACCGCTCGGCAGCGAGTCGCGGTAGTAGCGGAAACCGGCCGGGGCCGGGATAGTCTTTCCGTCGGCCGACTTCAGGTTTCTCAGTACGACGATGTAGCGGGTCCCGGGAGAGAAGTTGATTAACGGGTGGATCAGGAGATTGGTCTCCCCCGGGGTGCCGGCTCTCGAATCCAGTTCCGCCCAGACCGGATGACGCTCGCCGGTCTTGGCGTCCTGGACCAACACCGGGGCCTCCGGATCTAGGTAGGTCCCGGGGTCGGCCAGCCCCGACGGGTCGGTGGCGGCGAGCGCCGCCGGGGTGTCCAGGCCCGGGACCCGGACCACGACCGTCTGGCCGGGACTGAAGCCGTCACCTTTGTTGTATGGCGCCGGGTCGATCGGCACGCCGTTCCCGTTCTCGGGCATCCCCTCTCTGCTGAAGTTGATCCGCCTGCCGGTTGCGGTGGTCTCGTCGCCGACCGTGTAGTAGTTGTCCGGAAACGGATTCATGCAGTTGCCCTGTCCGGGGGCGGCGATGAAACTGCAGAATTCGGCTCGTCCGACGTCGATAGCCTTCGGTTCGCACTCTCCGGTCTGACGGATCATCGTCTTGCTCACGGTCCGGCTGCGGCCGGCCCTGACCTGGATCTCCCGGCCCTCGCAACTCCTGACCGAACTCAGCCCCGATCGCCCGAGCTTCAGCTTGATCACCCGGCTCCGGCGAGTCCGCTTGAATTTCGGACGGGCCTTCCTTGTGAGCGGTTTGAACTTGCCGAATGTGTCAAACGTGGACGAGTAGCCGCGCACCTTTATCCGGCCGCGGTGCCGGCTCGTGACCCTGACCCGGATCACCCGCTTCTTGACCATCATCTTCTGACCGAGGTCCAGGATCTTCACCCGCGGGCCCGATCCGCCCGACTTCTTGGCCGATGCCTGAGCCGGCCCGGCCGAACCGCCACCAGGGATCCCGGAAACGAGACAGGCCAGAATCAGCGGAGCGAGAATCGAAACTGATTTCAGATATCGGTTCAAGTTCGAGGACCTGCTCTGTCGGCGAAACCCTGACCCGGCCGGCCGGCAGGGACGGCCGACGCCCCCGGTCAGGCCGGTTCAAGTCAAACTAACAACCCCTCGTCCGGGTCGAAGGTGCGGGGCTCCGGCTCAGAGGGACTTCAGATAAGGGAGCGGGTTGATCGGGCGGCCGCCCGTCTGCCAGGGGCCGATCCAGTATTCGAAGTGGAGGTGGCAGCCGTAGGCCCGTCCGGTCTCGCCGACCCGGCCCACCGCGGTGCCGGCCCCGATCTTCTGCCCGACCTTGAGACGGGATCGCTTCTTCAGGTGCATGTAGGCGAAATACGTGTTGGTCCCGAGATTCTTCAGGACCACGTAGTTGCCGGCCGCACCGTGGTACTCGTTGAAGACGACCCGGGACCGCTTCACCGAAACTAGCCTGGTCCCGCAGGCGGCCATGATGTCCTGTCCCTGGTGTGAGTAGCCGGTACGTCCGGCGCCGAACTTCGCCCCGGAGCTGCCGTAGTTGTAGCGGCCGCGAACCGGGAAGACCTCGACCGGGATCCGGCCGACCGGGAGCACCGCGAGTTCCCGCGGGGCCCGGTTGGAGGTCGAGCCCAGTGAATCGATTACGAACGGACGGCCATCATCGGCCTTCTTCGGCACGACCGCATCGATTCGCGCCCGGGTCCGGGTCTTGTAGCGGACCTTGATCCGTTTCGGCTTGCCCGGGAACACGACCCGTCTGACCCGGTTGAGGTTGCCGCCCTTGATCCGGACAGTGGCGCCGGGCGTGGCCCGCCTTGCGGAAACACACTGGCTGACGCAGACGACGTCGTCGATCCTGGGGTCGCCCGGTATGACCAGGCCGCCCCCGGAGGACTGTCCGCCGGAGGCCGCGGCGTGGCCGGGCACCACCGACAGGGCCGCCAGGAGGGCCGCCAGGATCAGGGCCGGCAGCGCAAAGCCGGCATATGGCCTCAATCGGAAAATCGCGTTGAACATCGAATCGCCTCTCTTTCGAAAGCCGGTGGGGTTAGCTGACGGGCTCGCGCTGAAAGAGTTGCGCTACGGAATGTCATCCGATTCGCCCCCGGGACCTGCGGTCCCATTGGGTCCCCCACTTCCCGGAGATCGGCTCTCCGGGAATTAGGCATCGCTTGTCTCCGGAACCATAACATGAGTTCTAGGCGATTGTTTCGTGAGTTGCTGCACACAATCGTGCAGACCTGCCGGCTCGGCCGACCGGCGAGGCCCGATCCGTGACCGCCCGGCAGCGGGACCTCCGGCGGCATATCCCACAGGAGGACGGGCCTCAACTAACCTTAGCCTCCGGTACAAGGCTCGGCGGGGAGCTCGGGCCTAGCCTAGGTACCCGCAATTTCATATCCGACCAACCTCGCCACCAGGAGGCTCCGCAGCAGATGACACCTATTCGCCAGAAGAACGTAACGGCCGCCCAGTGGGCACCGAATGGCGGGGTCGAACCGTCCGACCTTACCCGCGACGAAAACGTCGTCTTCGGCAGCAACGTCTTTTCAGTCGCGACCCAGCGCGAGCGGCTCCCCGAAGTCGTGTTCACGCGCCTGCAGGCCACTCTCGAACGCGGCGAGGCCCTCGACATGGAACTGGCCGATGCCGTGGCCGAAGCGATGAAGGATTGGGCGCTCGAAAAGGGCGCTACGCATTTCACACACGTCTTTCAGCCACTCACCGGTCTGACCGCCGAGAAGCACGACTCGTTCTTCGACCCCACCCCGGAAGGCGGCTCGATCGCCAAGTTCAGGGGGAGCGAACTGATCCAGGGTGAGCCCGACGCCTCGTCGTTCCCGACCGGCGGCATCCGCGCCACATTCGAAGCCCGTGGCTACACCGCCTGGGACCCGACCAGCCCCGCCTTCCTGCTCGACAACCCGAACGGTTCGCTGCTCTGCATCCCGACCGCGTTCGCTTCGTGGACCGGCGAGGCGCTCGACGCCAAGATCCCGCTGCTGCGCTCGATGGACGCGCTCTCGAAGACCGCGGTCAAGGCGCTGCGGCTGCTCGGCGATGAACAGTCCCGGCGAGTGACCACCACCGTCGGCCCGGAGCAGGAGTACTTCCTGATCGACGAGCAGTACTTCTTCGCCCGTCCCGACCTGGTGACAACCGGCAGAACGCTGTTCGGTGCCCAGCCTGCCAAGGGACATGAGCTCGACGACCACTACTTCGGGGCCATCCCCGAACGGGTTCTGGCCTGCATGATGGAGACCGAGATGGAACTGGCCAAGCTCGGCGTGCCGATCAAGACCCGACACAACGAAGTGGCACCGGCTCAGTACGAGATAGCCCCGATGTTCGAGAACTCGAACGTCGGCTCCGACCACCAGCAGCTGCTGATGCAGGTTATGCAGAACGTCGCCCGCAAGTACGGCCTGGTCTGCCTGCTCCACGAAAAGCCGTTCGCCGGCGTCAACGGATCCGGCAAGCACAACAACTGGTCGATGGGCACCGACACCGGCCACAACCTGCTCGAACCTGGTGACACCCCGGCGGACAACTACAGCTTCCTGTTCTTCTGTGCCGCGGTGATGCAGGCGGTCAACCAGCATCAGGGCCTGCTGAGGGCGACCGTCGCCAACATCGGGCAGGACCATCGGCTCGGTGCCAACGAGGCCCCGCCCGCGATCATCTCGATCTACCTCGGCAGCCAACTCGAAGAGATCTTCGAGACGATAGCCCGTGGCACCGGCGAGGCGGCCATCCCCGAAGCGGTTCTCGATCTCGGCGCGGAGGTCCTGCCACCGCTGGCCCTACACGGCGGCGACCGCAACCGGACCTCGCCGTTCGCTTTCACCGGCAACAAGTTCGAGTTCCGGGCGCTCGGATCGAGCATGTCGCTGGCCTTCACCAACACGGTCCTGAACACGATCGTCGCCCAGGCCATCGACGACCTGACCGGCAAGCTCGAGGCAGCCGGAACCGACGACCTGCCGGCGGCAGTGGCGGCCGTTGTCAGGGAGTCCTATCTGGCCAACCGGCAGATCTGCTTCAGCGGCGACAACTACTCCGACGAGTGGGAGAAGGAGGCGGAGCGACGCGGGCTGAAGAACCTCCGGACGACGCCGGACGCGCTTCCCGAGGTGATCGCTCCGTCCACGGTCGAGGCGTTCGACGAGTACCGCGTTCTGTCGGAGCGGGAGCTCGAAGCGCGGTACGACGTCTGGATCGAGCAGTACGCGATCAACGCGAATATCGAGGCCGAGACTGCGGCATCGATGGCCCGCACGATGATCATCCCGGCCACGCTCCGTCATCTGGCCCTCGTCGATGCCGGCGGATCCGGAATTCTCGCCTCCGAGAGCCGGGAGCTGCTTGACGATCTGATCGACAGGACCAAGGCGCTCGAATCGGCCAACCTCTATCCGGACGGCATCGAGGACGACGGACTGGATCTCGCGAACTACGCACGGGATGAGCAGCTGACCGCGATGCACGAGGTCCGCGTCGTGGCCGACAAGCTGGAGAAGATCGTCGCCGACGACCTCTGGCCGTTGCCCAAGTATTCGGAGATGCTGTTCATCAAGTAGGGCAAGCGGCCCCGGAAAGCAGCTGCGCGCGGCTGGCTGCGTCGACGCCCGGCCACCACTTGCTCGGTCAACCGGCTCGGTTGATCTAGGATCAACGCATGAAGATGCGTGCGGCGGTTCTTGAGGAGTTCGGGCAGCCCCTGAAAGTGCAGGAGGTGGACCTCGCCGAACCGGAGGATGGCGAGGTCCTGGTCCGGCTCGAAGCCTGCGGAGTCTGCCACACCGATCTCTACACGGCCTCCGGCGCGGACCCTTCAGGCTACGCCCCGACGGTCCTCGGACACGAAGGTGCCGGAGTGGTCGAGTCGGTCGGCCGGGGTGTGACCTCGCTCGCGCCCGGCGATCACGTGGTCACGCTGTTTTCGCCGCAGTGCCGGGAATGTGAGCACTGCCTGGATCCGCGGACAAATCTCTGTCTGGCGATCCGTGAGGAGCAGAACCAGGGGCACCTGCCCGACGGAAGTACCCGTCTCTCCCGGGACGGCGAGGCGATCCGGCACTTCATGGGCACTTCGACCTTCGCCGAGTACACGGTCATGCCGGAAATCGCGCTGGCCAGAGTCAACCCTGAGGCTCCGGCCGACCGGGCCTGCCTCTTCGCCTGCGGCCTTTCCACCGGCCTGGGGGCGGCGATGTTCACCGCCCGGGTCGCCCCCGGATCAACCTGCGCGGTATTCGGGGCCGGCATGGTCGGCCTCGGCGCGGTCGCGGGCTGCCGGCTCCAGGGGGCCGAGCGCATCATCTGCGTCGACCTTTCGGAGCAGCGCCTGGAGATGGCCCGCGAGCAGGGGGCGACAGACCTGATTCAGGCGGACGAGAACACGGTCGAACGAATCCTCGAGATGACCGGCGGCTTCGGTGCCGACTACACATTCGAGGCGACCGGCCTGGTCCGGGTTATGGAGCAGGCGGTGGCATCCGCGCGGATGGGCTGGGACTGTGCACCATCGCCGGAGTCGCCGGCAAGGGCGAGACCCTGGACATAGTCCCGCGACTGCTGATAACCGGCCGCCGGGTGGCGGGCTCATCGTTCGGGGGCGTCAAGGGACGGGACCAGGTTCCGGAGCTGATCGACCGCTATCTGGCCGGCGAGATCAACGTCGACCCGTTCCTGTCCCACCAGCTGAGCCTCGACGAGGTGAATCGCGGCTTCGAGCTGATGGAGGCCCAGGACGGAATCCGCAGCGTAATCAAGTTCGATTGAAAGGGAAACATGATTCTGCAGCGAGTTGAGCAGGCCGACTGGCTTTCAAACGCTTACCTGGTGGTCGACGAACCGGGCGGCAGGGGTGTGCTGATCGATGGCAACGGCGTAATCGAGCCGCTGCTCGAGCGGGCAGACAGGGAGGGCACGGAGCTGACCCACATCCTGCTGACCCACGACCACCTGGACCATGTGGTCGGCCTGGGAGAGCTGGCCGCCGAACGGGACCTGCCGATCCTTGCCCATCAGATCACCGCCGAACGGGTCGACTTCCCGGTCGACCAGCTGCTGGACGACGGCGAGGTCGTCCGGACCGGCGACCTCGAGATAGAGGCGATCTTCACCCCTGGGCACGCCGCCGGACACCATGCCTTCCTGATCAACGGGACCGACGTGATCACCGCCGACGTCATTTTCAAAGGGACGGTGGGAGGTACGATGGCGCCCGGCGCCACCGGGTTCGAGGATCTGAAGGCCTCGATCATGGAACGCCTGATGACGCTTCCGCCGGAGACCCGGATCCATCCCGGCCACCGGGAGCCGAGCACGATCGGCGCCGAGTGGGAGAACAACCCGTTCGTCCGGATCTGGCGGGGACTAGACACCGAAGGCGAGCAGAGCTGCGAAGTCAACGGTCGCGGCGAAGCGACCCTGATCCTCTGGGCGCCCGACTACGACGGGACGAACAAGGCCTGGATCCGCTTTCCGGACGGATCAGACGCGATCACCGGCGGCTCCCAGATACTCAGCCGGGGCTAGCCCCGAAGGCCGTCTTCGCCCGGTTTCTGCCGGCTCAACCGCCGTACCGGGAAAAACCGCGGATCTCGGAGAGCCCGCCCAGTCCGAGGAGGACCAGGGCGCCACCGATCATCCAGACCCCTGCAGGAATACCGGCCGGATCCGGCGCGGGTGTGGCCGGCTCGAGGGTCGTGTCGGCTCCACCGGGAGCCGGGATCGTGGCCACCGGTGCGGGAGCCGTTCCCGAGACCAGTTCGCCCGCCACCGGGACCAGTCCGTCGTCTGCGGGCGGCCCGGGATCAGCCTGTGGCGCCGGGTTCGGGGCTGCCGGCGAGATCGCAGGCGGCAGTGAGCCTCCGGGCTGGGAGGATCCGTAGTCATAGCCGTAGTCGCCCGGTACTCCGTAGTCGGTCCCGAGGCCGCTGCCGCCGTACGAGCCGCCATAAGGATCGCCGCCGACGGTTCCCAGGCCGCCGGAGCCGCCTTCCCCGGTCCCGTCGCCGCCGGAGTTCTTCTCGGGCTGCTTCTTCGGTTCGGGTTGGCCGACTTTCAGGGTCCCCGCCCCCTGTCCGCTGGCGCCGCCGCCGGTGACCGTGACGATCACCGAATAGCTGCCGGCCTTGCGATAGGCGTGGGTGACCGAGGCCCTGGAGGTGACCTTTGAGCGCCCGTCGCCAAAACTCCAGCGGTACTCGAGCGCCTGACCTGCGGGGGCGTTGTCGACCGTCGCCCGCAGCGTGACCGGGTCGCTCTTCCCGATCTTTTTCGGCGAAGCCGTCAACGCGACCGAGAGGTCGTCATCGACGCCGACCGTGACCCCGATCGCCGCGTTGGTGAAACGAACGGTCGACCCGGCACCGCCGCCACTGCCCGGCTTGACGAACACGGTTCCATCGTCTTCTTCGAAAAAGACCGGCGGGCCGTCGGCGAAGGCCCCGGGGTCGTTGATCTGCCGGGAAGAAAGCCTGATCGGCGCACCGGCCCCGATCCGATCCACTTCGACGTAGGGGATCCGGTCGAGATCTATTTCGTCCGATTCAGATGCCGCCTGCTCCAGCACCCTCGCGATCGAATATCCGGTGATCGTCCGGGTTCCCGGACCGAGCTTGTAGTTCCGGTTCTCGACGTCCGGGGCTCCGAGGGCGCTCAGGGTGATGTTGACCGAAGCGGGGCTGTCCCCGGCCGCCCTCACCGTTACCTCGCCGCCCTTGGCTACGGCATGAGGGGCGGCAAGCCAGGCGATACCCGACAGAGCGAGGAGAAGAATCGGTAAGAATGCGGCCGCGGACCGTCGTCCGGGACGGGAGGCTCCCGCCGGGCTTGCGAAACCGGCCGTCACGGCCCCTCGGTCAGCTTGAGATCGAGCGAGCCGAAGTCGTCTCCGGCCGGGTAGATGTCAGCGAATACTCCGGTCGATCCCTCGGGGATGAAGCCTGGAATCGCGTTGTAGGTGGTGGTATCGCCCACCTTGTCCACGGAGGCCGCCTGGTTCAGCCGGAGCCCGACCACGACGGCCCGGCTGTCGGGATAGGGAGTGCCGTCGATGCCGTTGACCCGGAAGATCAACTGCGAGGAGTCGCCGTTCAGTTCTATTTCGGGGTCGCTCACGGTGAAGTTGATCGTATTCTGGCAGTAGCGGAAGCCGACCAGACCACTGCCGTAAACGGCGGCCGTGTCGCTGGAGTCATCGCTCCAACCGTTGGTGAACGGGAAGTTGAACGCATAGGTCAGCGGTGGCCCGCCGTTGATCTCCTCGGACGGATCCCCGTAGGCGCCGTCCTCAGTCCTGGTTCCGTCCCCGCTGGCGACGTACTGGATGAACGACTCGCGCACCCGCCACTTGATCTCGGCCGAGACCAGGGATTTCGCGCTCTCGGGCCGGAAGATCTCCGGCGGGGGATCCGGGGCCTCGCCCTCCGGGTTGGTATTCGCGGCCAGCTGGCGGGCGGCGAAGATCGTCATCTTCCCGTAGCGGGCACCCTTGCGCAAGGGTGCCGGAGGCTTTCCACGGGGATCAGCCTGAACTCCGAGGCGGTCGCGCAGGAACCTGGCTCCGGCCCCGGTCAGCAGGGTCCTCGCCCCGTTCAGCTTCAATTCCCCTTCGTCCTGCTTTGGTTTCAGGCGCCCCCCGCGCAGGTTGAACACCCTGATCTTGTTCGACCCCTTCTTCGCGGTCGCATAGGACTTGCCACCCTTCTTCAGGACCGCCCTGAGGTTGGTCAGCCGCACCCGGCCGCCGGCCCCGTCGGAAAACTTGATCCCGCCCGCCAGTTTGACCCGCGACAGGGAGCTGTCTTCCTGGTCAAAGCTCAGGTTGGCCACCGGAAAGGTCGGCCGGCCGGTGAAGTTGTTGCCGGGGGTCACCGTGCTCAGGCGCAGACCGAGCCGTCTGAGGTTCTTTCGGAACTTCGCCTGCGGCACGATCGTCGCCTCGCCGTCGATCAGAACCTTGCCACCATTTACCGGGTCGCAGGGAATCAGCGCCGCGGCTGCCGTGGCCGGTGGCGCCGAGGCGAACATGCCGCCCGCGATCAACACACCGGCCAGCATTCCCGCAAGCCATGCGGCCGGGCGCACCCTCGGATCGGTCGGATACGGGCGGATCATCCAGCCGTCTTGACCGTCACCGTGATCGGGTCGAATTCGGCGCCTTCAACGTAAGTACAGGGTCCCGGGTTGCCCTCGCAGAGCCGGAGCGATTCGGCGCCGGCGGCGGTCAGCCTTGTCGGGACGTCAGCCCAGGTGAGCTTGCCCGGCGTGCCCTCGTCGGCGGCGATTCCACTGGTATCGAGCCGGACGAAATCGATCCGCTGGGCCGGGATCCAGTCGCTGATCCCGGTGCCGAGATCGGTCGTGTTCGTATCCACGTCGGCAATCAACCGGGAGTCGGCCCCGTCGATGACCACGGTCGGATCCGAAAGCACTATCCGGAAGCCATGCGGCTCATTGCAGAACAGGATCGAACCGGAACCGTTCAGGACTGCCTGGTCGTCACCGGCTCCCGGCCCGTTTGCGGCGTACTCGGCTTCATCGGGCCAGGTGAAGTCGATCGGCGGAGGACCGGGGAACGGGAACTCGTTCACCACCGCCCCGTCGAGGCCGACGATCTTGCCGATCCCCGCGATGTAGCCACGCAGGCTCAGCTTGACGCCCCAGTTGACCGGGTTGCCGGTCGTGCTGGCCGCTCCGCTCAGTGACGGCAGTGCTGCCGCCGCCGGAAGCGTCCCGGCGGTCCTGGTGTCGGCCGCCAGTCCACACTCGGCCAGGTACGGATCTTCGAAAGCGGCCTGGACGTCGAGGTTCATCTTTCCGATCACGCCTTTGGGCGATTTCTTCAGCTTGAGCTTCTTCTTCACCTTCTTGACCGCTTTGCCGGTCAGCGAGAACTTTCCGTTGCCCAGGCCCACCGTTCCCGCGACCGGATCGATATCTGCCTTTCCGCCGACCTTGGCGACGTTTGACTCCTTTCCGGCAAGGTCTGCCCTGAGGAAGGTTCCCGACCGACCGGACTTGACGGCCAGGTCGCGAAGCTTGAACTGGCGTTTGCCGCGCTTCAGCACGAGGCCGCCCCGCAGTTCGATCCGGGCAGAATCGGAAACCGTGGCCGATTTCGCGTCGGCCGAAATCCGGGCCTTGCCCTTCTCCAGGCGCTTGACCGTGGCCGGAGAGATCGCCTTGAACCTGACGCCCTGACGGGTCAGCTTCTTGCCGGCCTTGCCGGTTCCCAGGGTCACCACCGACGATCCCGAAGTCTCAACCGCTCCGGCCGAGTCCGTAAGTGAAGAACCGACCAGGAAAAGAGCCACCAGCATTGCGAACGCCCCCGTCAGGGACAGGCGCGACGGCGTTCGGAAGAGGGACAAAGTGGGGCTCATGCTCTGGGAATCTCCTTGATCTTGGTGGTGGCCGGTCAACGCGACCGCCTGCCTGTTAGGTGTACCTATCGAATTCGGACTGATGTTATTGGAATTGGCCCGCGGGGACGCCCGGAGCCGGTTTCCCCCGGCGTCAGGCCCGGCCCAGCCACTCGACGTGGAGACCGGAGCGCCCTTCATGGCTGATCAGTTCGGCCTCGACGTTCCAGACTTCACCGATCATCTCCTTCGATAACACCTCAACCGGGGGTCCAGTTGCGATGGTCTCTCCTTCAGACATCACGACGACCCGGTCGGCCACAGCCGCGGCCAGGGCGAGGTCGTGCACGATGAGCACTATTCCGTAGCCGTCGTGCACCAGGTCCCTGAGCAGTTCCGAGACCGCCGCGGTGGCTCCCAGGTCGAGCTGGGCGGTCGGCTCGTCGGCGACCAGGACCGGCGCGCCCTGGGCCATGCCGACGGCGATCTGGACCCGCTGCAGCTCGCCTCCGGAAAGCGTGTTGAGCTGGCGGTCCTCCATGCCGTCGAGCCGGGCCCGGGAGCTCGCGTCGGCGATAGCCTTACGGTCGGCGGCCGAGAAGGACTGGAGGGGCTTGAGGTGGGCCGAGCGCCCGATCGAGATCGCGTCCTTGACGGATACGCCGTTGGGGACCTGTGCCCTCTGGGGCACGAAGGCCCGCAAGCGGGCCAGGCGGCGTCCCCGGATCGCCGAGACGTCTTCCCCGGACCAGCGGATCGTGCCGCCGGTCGCCTTGTGGAGCCCGCAGAACGCCCGGGCGAAGGTCGACTTGCCGGCCCCGTTCGGGCCGACGATGGCGACCAGCTCGCCGGCTTCGAGCGTCAGGTCGGCATGCCGCAGGATCTCGGTCCCGCCAATCGTGACCCGAACCGCTTCCGCTTCCAGGAGTGGCGCCGCCATCAGACGACCTTCCTCAGCAGCCAGAGGAAAACCGGGACGCCGAGCAGCACCATGAACGGCCCGACGGGCATCTCGATCGGGGCCCGGATCGTCCTGGCCAGGGTGTCGGCCGCCACGAGGAGGGTCGCCCCGCCCAGGGCCGAAACCGGGATCACGAAGGTGTGGTTGTTGGTACCGCCGGCAAGCCGGACTATGTGCGGGATGACCAGGCCGATGAAAGCGACCAGCCCTGCGATCGCCGCCGCCGCGGAGGCCAGGATCGCGGCAGCCACGGCGGCGGTGAGCCGGATCGCGCGGGGACGGGAGCCGAGCGACGCCGCGACGTCGTCGCCCAGCATCAGCCGGTCGAGCGGACGCACCAGGAAACCGGTGAGGACGAACCCGACGGCAAAGTAGGGCCAGATGACCTTGAGGTCACTCCAGCCGTCCGAGGTCAGACCCCCGACCAGGAAGAAGATCCCGGACGGAACCCGGTCCGGGTATGCGGCGATCAGGGCCGCCGTCCCGGCGGCGAACATCGAGGCGATCGCGATCCCGGCCAGGATCACCCGGCCCACCCCTCCCCCGGACGTGCCCGAGAAACCGATCGAGAAAACCATTGCCGCGGCCAGCAGGCCGAAAACAAGAGCGCTGATCGGCAGCAGTTCGATGTCTTCCGGACGCAGCAGGATGATCAGCATCGCGCCGAAGCCGGCGCCACCCGTGACTCCGATCACGTCCGGGGAGGCGAGCGGGTTTGCGAGGGCGCCCTGGAGGATCGCTCCCGCCACCCCGAGTGCGGCCCCGACCAGGATTGCCTCCACCGTGCGCGGCAGGCGAAGGACCTCGACGATCTTGGTCGCCGGCCCCGGCGCATCCTTGCCGGTGAGGATGTCGACTACGACATGCAGCGGGATGTCGACCGCGCCCAGGGTCAGTGACGCGGCGACTGCCGCCACCAGGGCGACCAACAGGAATATCGTGACGGCGCTCCGGCGAAGGCCTACCGCTGTCACCGCCCCCACTGCTGCCTTCTAACGGTTCTTCAGGAAGTTCTTGCGGATCTTGCCGATTACCTTGGCGACATCGGTGCCTGCCTGGAGGAACGAGTTGTCGGTGGAGACGAAGACCCGGTCGTTGGTCGCGGCCTTGGTCGAGCTCCAGGCCGGGTTGTTCTTGATGTAGTCGACCAACTCCGAGATGTCCTCGGTGTTGGCGTGGGGAACTCCGATGATCACGTCCGGATCCTCGGCGATAACAGTCTCGTCCGAGATCCGGGCGAAACCGCCGCTGGCCGTGGCTCCGCCGGTCAGCAGCCGGCCTCCGGCCCGCTTGACCAACTGGCCGCCCCAGCTGTTGCCGAGAAAGGTGTAAGGGGTACGCCCGACGCCGAGGATCAGCATCACCCTGGGGCGCTTGCGTATTGCCTGGGTCTTCTTGCGAATCTGCCGGCGCATCCGCTTGATCAGTTTCTCGCCCTTCTTCTTGCGGCCGACGACCCGGCTGATCATCTTCGTCTGCCTGTAAACCGCACCGAGCGATTTCGGGTCGGACTGGATCACCTTGATCCCCAACTGCCTCATCCCTTCGCTCCCCTTCGACCAGCGGGGCGAGGAGAAGACGATCTTCGGCTGGATCTGGGCGAGCTGCTCCAGATTGGGACCGTTGGGATGTGAAAGCGGGAGCACCTTGGTGGTGGACAGGACCGGGAGCAGCCGGCGGTCGCCGCCGAGGGTCTGTCCGACCGCTTTCGGCTGGACACCGAGCAGGGCCATCGTGTTCGCGGCAAAAGGAGTCAGGGCGACAATCCGCTTGGTCTTGGCATGGGCCGGCGGGGGCGGAACAAGAAGCAGCAGCGAAGAAACCGCCAGCAGGCCCATCGCGAACAGCGCCGTTCTTCCCAGCCGGGCAGGGGTATCGGGGCGGGCGATTCGGTTGGGCGTGAACGCAGACTGCATTTTCGGGGGAACTCCTTGCGGGCGAAATCTTGAGGGGATCTTCAGGGTCTGGGGATGGAACACGTCCCAACCTGAATCGGACCTGCGGCGGACCCGAAACGATACCGGGAGGCCGAAACGTGGACCGTGGGATCCGCGGGCGCGAATCCCACCTGTTTTGGTCGGGATAGGGTAACCTAATTCCCCGCCCGACCGAACCAGGTCCACCCGCGCCGAACGCCGAAAGCGAGACCCTTGCCCAGCCAGACCGAGAACCAGCCCGACGCCGCCTCAGTAGTGGGCGCCCACGACGTCCCTGAGGGCGTGCCGCTGCCGAAGGTGCCCCCGATGGCCCGCAACGGTGAGCGCCGGACCGCCGCCGAAGAGGCCCGCACGATCGTCGCCGGAACCACCTCCGGATCTCTGGCGACCCTGAGCGACGACGGGACCCCCTGGGCCTCACTGGTCACCTTCGGAACCCTGGACGACGGATCTCCCGTTCTCTGCCTCTCCCACCTGGCCGAGCACGCCCGCAACCTGGAAAAGAACCGGCAGGCCTCGCTGATGGTCGCCGACCCGACTCACTCCGGCGATGCCCTGGCCGGCGGGCGGGTCACCCTGGCCGGCCGGGTGGTCCGCTCGGATGAGAGCCCGAACGAGAAGTCGGCCCGAGACGCCCATCTGGAAGCGGTGCCAAGCGCGTCGATGTACGCCGACTTCAACGACTTCACCTTCTGGATTCTCGAGATCGAAAGGGTCCGCTGGGTCGGCGGGTACGGGCGCATGGATTCAGCTTCGGCCACGGACTATTGCGCGGCCGAGCCGGATCCGGTCCAGCCCCAGGTGCCCGACGCGATCGCCCACCTGAACGCCGACCACCCCGACGCGCTCCTGCTGATGGCCCAGGCGTTCAGCGACCACAGCGACGCGACCTCGGCCCGGTGTACCGGCGCGGACCGGTACGGCCTCGATCTGGACCTCGAAACGCCGGGCGGCAGACAGGCGACCAGGGTCAACTTCACCGAGAAGATCGACCAGCCCAACGGGCTGCGGGCAGCGACAGTCGACCTCGCCCGCCGCGCCCGGCAGACAATTCAGTAGGCGCTAGGGCCTCATCTCGTAGCCGCCGGCCAGGGCCCTGGTCTTCTGCCATACCGAGTCGAAGCGCTCTCCATCGACCACCGGCTTGGTCAGGGCCGAGCGGGCCCAGGCCTGCTGGGCCTCGGTCGCCGAAGTCTTGCCGTGGAGCTCGGCGGCGTAGGCCGAGAAATCCCGGATCAGGACGTCGAAGATCTGGTCGAGCGTGTCAGTCGGCAATCCGATGTGAGCGGCCTGCTCACAGATCAGCTGGCCGTAGGGGATCAGCGTGAACAGCTCCCCCAGGGTCAGCAGGTAGTCGAGGTCTTTCTGCTGCGCCTCGTCCGGCGCGGCGTCGATCAGCAGTTGCTTGATCGACTCGGCCAGCTCGACGAAGCGGGCGACGTTGGGCACGCCGGAGAATGGCTCGAAGGCATCCCGCCACGGGCTGAACCGGATCTTTCCCAGGCCACGGGCAGGGCCCTGGCGGAAGAGGAACTCGTCGTCGCCCGGCTCGAGGGTCCGCGGAGGCGGGTCCAGATCGGGGTCGGCGTTGAACAGGTACGAGCCCATGAACTTCAACACCAGGGCCATGTTCACGTGGACCGTTCCCTCGAGCTTGGGTAGGGCGCGGATGTCACGAGCGGCCATCTCGAACCACATGTCGCGCTCGAAGCCCTTGGCCGCGATCACGTCCCAGAGCAGGTCAATCACCCGCTCGCCTTCGGTGGTCACCTTCATCTTGGTCAGCGGGTTGAACAGCAGGTACCGCCGGTCTTCGAGCGAGGCCGTCCGCATGTAGTCGATCGAACGATTGGCGAACAGCTTCATCCCCGCGAGGCGGGCGAAAGCGTCGGTGAACGCCTGCCGGACGTGCGGGAAGTCGGTCACCTTCATCCCGTAAAGGATCCTCGAGTCGGCGTGGGTGATCGCCTCCCAGAAGGCGTGCTCGCAGATCCCGATCGAAGCGAAGCCCAGGTTGAACTTGCCGATGTTGACCGTGTTCAGCGCCGCATCGAAAGCGCCCGGCCCGGTGTGGAGCATGTCTACCGGCTCGACCGGGTACCCGTTCAGCTGGAATTGCGAGACGTAGCTCTGCGAGTTGACCACGTTGCGGATCAGCTCGTAGTCCGGGTGCTGCGAGTCGGCGGCGAAGAAGGCGTAGCCGTCCGGCCCCTCGATCCCCGCCACCCGGCCGAACACCGAGACCATTCCGGCCTCGTTGCCGTTGCCGATGTAGTACTTGCCACCAGAGGCCGAATAACCGTCGGCGCCGTCCTGCGGCGTCAGGACCATGTCGGTCGAATAGATGTCGGCGCCGTGCTCGCGCTCGGAAAGCCCGAAGGCGAAGATCGAGCCATCGGCGAGCAGGTCGGCCGCCCGCCGCCGCGCCGACTCGTTGTCCGACTGGAAGATCGGCCCCAGGCCGAGAATCGAGACCTGCCACGTGTACCAGTAGGCCAGCCCGTAGAAGGCCGACAGCTCGTTGAACGCACAGATCCTCTGGGTGTCCCACCGCTTGCCGGGTTCACCCCCGCCGTCCCGGGCCGGGGTCAGGAAGTTGGCGAAGATCCCCTGCTCGGCCTGCATCTCGAGATAGTCCGAGTACCAGCGGTGCTCGCGGTCTTGGTCTTTCAGGGTCTTCTTTCCCCTTTGCTCGAACCACTCGATCATTGCCCTGAGGCGCTCCTCGTCGGGAACGTCGAGGTGGGGTGCCGAATAGTTGGCGGGGTCGAGGATCAGGCCGTCGCCGGGAGTACCTGGTGCGATCGGCCGGGCCTCGCCGGCAGAGGAACTGACTGAAGTCTCCATGCCCGGAGCATAATCCGTGGCCGGGTCAGCCGGGCCCGGACCCGGCAGGCCCGGACCCGGCTGCGTGTGGCGTGCGACGGCCGGCGGCCTCAGCTGATGGCGGCGCGCCGGTACCGGTACACCGCGTAGGGAACGAAGACGGCGAGGATCGCGACGGTCCAGAGAAACGCCCCCGCTACGGCGTCGCCGGCCGGGGCCCCCAGCCAGAGGGCGCGCATCGCGTCGACCATGTAGGTGAACGGGTTGATCTCGGCGAACCATTGAAGGCCCGCCGGCATCGATTCGACCGGCACGAACGCCGAGGAGATGAAGGTCAGCGGGAAGACGACGATGAAGCCGACGCTGCTTGCCGACTCGGGAGAGGAGACGACCAACCCGAACACGGCGAACACCCAGGAGAAGGCGTGGCCGAAAAAGAGCAGCAGCGCCATCCCGGCGGCGATGTCGAGCGCACCCGCGTCAAACCGGAAGCCGATGATCAGCCCGGTGGCGAGAAGTACCAGGGCCGAGAGCAGGTTGGTCACGATGTCGGCGGTGGTCCGCCCGGCCAGAACCGCAGGGCGGGCCATCGGCAGGGAGCGGAATCGATCGACCAGTCCCTTCGTCAGATCCTCGTTCAGGCCCACTGCGGTCAAGAAACCACCAAAGGCGATGTTCTGCACGATGATCCCGGGTATGAGGAAGTCGATGTAGCTGTATCCGGGAGTGCTGATCGCCCCGCCGAAAACATAGGCGAACAGCAGCACGAACATGATCGGCTGAACGGTGAAAGAGAGCAGGAGGTCGGGCGACCGCGGCAAGCGGATCAGGTTTCGCTCGGCAATGACCATCGTGTCAGAAAAAAGGCGCTTCAAGACTCCTCCTCGACCTCTTTGTCGGCCTCGGCCGCGTGGCCGGTCAGGGTCAGGAAGACATCATCCATGGTCGGGCGTCGCAGGCCGAGGTCGTCTATCCCTATCCCGGCCTCGTTCAGACGCTGGACCGCCTCGACGATCGCGCCCTTTCGCCGGCGGACCGTCAGTTTGACCGACCCGTCCTCAAGGACGGGTCGCTCCTCAGCCATCGAAACCAGCAGCTCGATCGCCCGTTCGGCGTCGCCCTCTTCCGAGAGCCGCACCTCCAGCCGCTCGCCGCCGACCCGGTCCTTGAGTTCATCCGGGGTCCCGTCGGCGATCACTTTGCCGTGGTCGATCACCGCTATCCGGTCGGCGAGCCGGTCGGCCTCGTCGAGGTACTGGGTGGTCAACAGCACAGTGGTGCCTTCGGCGACCAGTGACTCGATCGTCTCCCAGAGGGCGATACGACTGCGTGGGTCGAGCCCGGTGGTCGGCTCGTCGAGAAAGAGCATCGGCGGGTCGGCGACCAGGGCCGCCGCGAGATCCAGGCGTCTCCGCATACCGCCTGAATAGGTCCGCGCCGGCCTTCTCGCCGCCTCGCTCAGTTCAAACCGTTCGAGCAGGTCCCCTGCCCGCCCCCGGGCTTCGGAGCGGCTCATCCCATAGAGCCGCCCGACCATGGTCAGGTTTTCCAGCCCGGACAGGTTCTCGTCCACCGCGGCATACTGGCCGGCCAGGCCGATCCGCTCGCGTACTGCCGCACTCTCGGTCAGCACGTCGAACCCGGCCACCGAAGCAGTGCCCGCATCGGGCTTGAGCAGCGTGGTCAACACCTTGACCGCGGTCGTCTTGCCGGCCCCGTTCGGACCCAGCAGCCCCAGCACGGTCCCGGTCTCGACCTCGAGATCGACGCCGTCGATCGCCCGGACGTCGCCGAAGCACCTGACCAGCCCCTTGGCCCGGATCGCAGCCGCACCCCGGTCCCGTGGCCTGTCGGGGGCTCCGGACCGGACAGGCTCAGCCTCTCTGTCTTCGGTCAGGGCCATGGACCGCCAAAATACAGATCGCCGCCACCCGGGTCGGTCATGTTCTTCTTACGGGCCTCTTTCAGGCCGGACGCGAATGGCGCGCTCCATCCGCCGACCACGGCCCTAGGCTTTCTACTTCGGCGGAGTCCCGCCGGACCCGGGGGCAGAAGCGTTCGGGTTCCTACTCAGAGTCCGAGGAATCAGCAGATGAAGCTCGTGGTCGGCATCGTCAGGCCGGAAAAGGCCAATGATGTGCTGGAGGCGCTGTTCCGGGCCAAGATCCGGGGCGTCTCGATGAGCAGGGTCCAGGGCCACGGCGGCGAGCTGGAGCGGGTCGAGACCTACCGCGGCACGACTGTACAGATGGGCCTTTCCGAGAAGGCGAGGTTCGAGATCGCGGTCTCCGACGAATTCGTTGAAACGACGGTCAAGGCACTGAGCGAAGGCGGTCGCACCGGAGAGGTCGGGGACGGCAAGATCTTCGTTCTGCCGCTCGATTCGGTCGTCCGTGTGCGAACCGGGGAAACCGACGATTCGGCCGTGACACCGGTCGGCTCGTGAACCGGATGGGCAATTGATCGACACTGGAGATACCGCCTGGATGATGGCGGCGACCGCGCTGGTGCTGGTGATGACGCCGGCACTCGGTCTTTTCTACGCCGGCCTGGTCCGTTCCAAGAACACGCTGAACACGTTCATGATGAGCATCGCGGCGCTCGGCGTGGCGACGATCGCCTGGGCCGTCGTCGGCTATTCGCTGGCGTTCGGCGGTGATGGCGGATTCATCGGCAACCTGGACTTCCTCTTCCTCAAGGGCGTCGGCTTCGAACCGGCCGAGGGCACGGCCATCCCCCACCTTCTGTTCATGGCGTTCCAGGGCAGCTTCTGCATTCTCACGGTGGCCCTCGTCTCCGGTGCGGTGGTCGAACGCATCCGGTTCGGCCCCTACCTGTTTTTCGTGCTGATCTGGTCGACCCTGGTCTATCCGGTGATGGCCCACTGGGTTTTCGGCGGCGGGTTCCTGGCCGAGGCCGGCACACTCGACTTCGCCGGCGGCGTCTCGGTCGAGATGGCGTCCGGCTTCTCTGCCCTGGCCGCGGCGCTGCTGATCGGGGCCCGCAAGGACTACGGCCGCCAGGCGCTCCTGCCACACAACTCGGTGTTCGTACTGCTCGGAGCCGGGCTGCTCTGGTTCGGCTGGTTCGGATTCAACGGAGGCAGCGGCATCGGCGCCAATGAGGCAAGCGTGCTCGCCTTCACCAACACCCTGCTGACCCCGGCCTGCACCCTGGTCGCCTGGTTCGTCCTGGACCTGATCCGCGGCGGCAAGGTGACCGCCGTGGGGGCCGCCACCGCGATCATCGTCGGCTGTGTCGCGATCACCCCGGCGGCCGGCTTCATCAGCCCGATGTGGGCGATGGCCCTGGGTCTGATCGCGGCCGTCCCCAGCTACCTGATCATCGTCTGGCGGCCGCGGACCCGGGTCGACGAGACCCTCGACGTGCTGGCGGCACACGGAACCGCCGGCATCGTCGGGATCCTGTTCATCGGTCTTTTCGCCCAGGTCGGGTGGAACGGAGTCGCCGACGGCCTGGTGTACGGCAACGCCGCCCAGTTCTGGGACCAGGCGCTGGCCGTGCTGGTCGCCCCGGCGTATGCGTTCGCGGCGACGTACGTGATCCTCCGCCTGATCGGGGCGGTGGCGCCACTCCGCGCCACAGAACATGAGGAAGCGATCGGCATGGACGTGATACAGCACGGTGAAGAGGCCTACGTCACCGGTGAAGGAGCGATCCTGGTCCACGTCGGGCCCCGCGGCGAAGCCGAGTTGGACAGGGAGCTGGACACCGAGCCCGACCTGGTCTGAGCTTTGGGCGCGCCGCAGGGCCCGACCCGGCTCGCCGGCGTGGGCCGGACCGGCTACCTGGAAGCGGTCTGCTCGACCAGCGGCAGAACCAGGGCCGAACGATGGTCGGGACCATGGAGAATCCGCTGCTGCGAAGTGACCAAGCGGGTCGCAGTAGCGTCTTCCTCGCCGCTGCCGGTGTTGCGTGAGAACCGCGGATGGGCGCCGCTCGAGACCTGAAGCCTCAGGCGATGGCCGCTGACGAAGCGGTGAGCGATCGGCCATAGCCTGAAGCCGGCCTTGATTATTTCGCCGGCGCTGCTCCCCCCCGTATCGGGGGAAATCCGCTCGATCCCGTCACAGACGTTGAGCGAAGTCCCGTCCGGAAGCACGTCGCAGATCCGGGCAAACAGATCGAAGTGGTCGCAGCTCGATTCGACCCAGATCTCGACCGTGACCGGGCCGATCGCCTCGAGGTCCTCTTCCAGCGGTTCGGTCGTGTAGACCAGGACGTCGGCCCTGGCCTCGAGCCCCCGGTTGTCGACGACCGGGGCGTTGGCCAGCAGGCCGGGGCCTCCGACCGACGGCGTCGGCAGGGCCGGGTCGTAGGTGTAGCGGTCGTCTGAGAGCTCCGACGGAGCCTCTTCGGCCAGTCGCCGTTCGGGCTGGAGGTGGAGGTGGAGTGGTTCCGATTCCGGCGGCCAGGCCTCGAACTCGCGCCACTGTTTCGAGCCGCCCACATGAACCCTGACCGGCGCCTCGTCGAGCAGCCTTGGGTCATCGAGCAGATGCCGGCGAAGCCAGGCGAGAGACTCCTGTATGCCCGATTTGAGCAGTCCGGGCGACATGTGGGCCCACGGGCCGATCACGAGTTGAGGCTTGCGGCCGGCGTCCTGGAGGGCGATGAAGTCATCCAGCATCCAGGGCAGGAAGATGTCGTAGCGGCCGGCGATGAACTGGGCCGGCGCCTTGGCCTCCGCGACCCCGGCCGAGAAGTCCCGCTCGGCCCAGTAGGGATCGTCGGGGCGGGTGTGGGCCATCCACTCGGCGAAGAAGGGAAGTTCCTTGCCGGTCGCCACCTCGTCGAGGCTTGACAGCGGCAGCTCGTCCACGACTCCGGGTAGTCTGCGCAGGCGCCGGAATGTCCCGACCGGGCCCAACCGCCCTTCCTGGGCGTCGAGGATCATCGTCCAGGCGAGCGTGGTCTCCAGGGAAAGCGGTCCTCCGCCAAGGGCCTGACCCTGTACCTGTGAAGCGGTCGTCGTCAAAGCCAGGGCACTCAATCGCTCTCCGGCCTCGTGGGCCACGGCCCACTGGGTGATCCCCAGATAGCTCGCCCCGGCCATAGCCAGCTTCCCGTCGAACCACGGTTGTTGCTCAATCCAGGCGATCGTCGCCATTCCATCCGCGGTTTCATTGAATGGCTCGAAGTCTCCGCCTGAGCCAAAGGTCCCGCGCACGCTCTGGACCACGCTCTGAAAGCCCCGCTCGGCGAAGAGCCGGCCATAGATGAGGCCGAACAGCGCCCCCCGCCCGTAAGGCGAGCGGACCAGGATGGTCGGCCGGGGACTTCCATCCCGGGGCGCATACCGGTTGGCCAGCAGGACGGTCCCGTCATCCATCGGGATCCCGACATCGCGGTCCACGACCACGTCTCGGGTCTCCGGAACCGGGAGGCCCAGCCGCCGGCCCATGATCTCGCTGGCGAGAGTCAAACTGCCTCTGTCGAAGGTCGCTCACTCATCGACCCGCATTATTCCGAATTGGCACTGCTTCGCCGGGTCAGCGCCATCCGCTGCTAGGTTTGAGCAGTGAGGAGAGGCCATCGCACCATCGGACCTGCGCTTATCCTGCGCGGCCTGACGGTCGACCGCAGTCGACCGGACCTGGAGTCCCTCGCCCGCGAGAAGGATCCCGAGCGCTTTGTCTGGAAAGTCCTCCCCCACGCGGCACGCAGCTTCGCCGCGAGCATCGCGGTCCTGCCCAGCGACCAGGCAAGGGCGGCAGCGGTCGCCTACCTGTATTGCCGAATCCTTGACACCTACGAGGACCTGATCGCCGACCCGGCCGAGTGTGCGATCGAGCTGAGCCGATTCGCGGGGCGATTTGAATCCAGGGCTCCCGGCCCCCCCACTGCGATCCCTGAATCGACGGCCAGGGACGCGCGCGACCGGGTCTACCTTCTCCTGATCTCCCGGTGCGAAATGGTTGACGCGGTCTTCGATTCGCTGGCACCCGGAGTCCGGCGGCAAATCACGGACCTGGTCCGCTCAATGGCCGACGGCATGATCTGGTCCACGGAGGCGTTCACCCGGCAGGGCGGGGTGCTGGTCGACGAGCAGCAGCTGTCGCGTTACTGCAGGAACGTGATCGGATACCCGGCGCTGTTCACGCTGAGCCAGGTTGCCGACGGGGAACTCGGTGCGACCGCCCGCGAAGACGCTTTTCTGGTCAGCGAGATGATCCAGCTGGCCAACGTCTCGCGGGACATCGAGCGCGATCTCGAGCGGAGCATCTCGTATCACCCGGCCCTTAAGCCCTACCTCGGGAGCTCTGGAAGCGATCCGGAGACCCGGGCGATGATCCGGGCCGTCCGCGAGGAGTACCTGGCGATGGCCCTCGACCGCGCTCCGGCGTACCGGCGCCTCTACGAGGGCCTTCATCTCGGTGGTACCGCTCCGGTACGGGCCGCAGCGGTGTTGATGCTCCTGTTCACCGACCTCCATTACCGGGGCTGCGCTCTGGAGACCGGGCACTCACCCTGGCCGGGTCCGAGCGGGCGGCTGCAGGTGATCGCGAGGGCCGTGCCGGCGGCGATGTCCCGAGCCTGGGCCGGGCAGACCATTCGCGGCGTCGAAAGCGACTTCCTCGACGCCAGGGTCGGGCTGGCCGGGAACCCCGCCCGGAAAGCCCGGCCGGAGCGCCCGCGGACTCTGCCGGCCGGTGCCTGACCGGCATCTCCGACCGGGTGGCACCGCGGTGATCGCCCTCGGCGGTAACGCCCTGCTGCCGCGTGGCGAGGCGCCCGAGGCCGCCTCTCAGCTGCACGCCGCGAGGCGCGCGGCTCAAATGCTCGCGCCGGCGGCCGAGAACCGGCGGCTGGTGGTCACCCACGGCAACGGACCCCAGGTCGGACTGCTGGCCCTGATGGGCGAGGCATACGAGGCGGTCGACCCCTATCCGCTCGACGTTCTCGACGCCGAGAGCGCCGGCCAGATCGGATACGTGATCGAGCTCGAACTCGACAACGCGATCGACGACCGCGACACGGTCGCCCTGATCACCCGGGTGGTGGTCCGCGAGGACGATCCGGCATTCGGCGACCCGACCAAGTTCATCGGCCCGGTCTACGACGAAGAAGCGGCCCGAGTGATCGAGCGCCGGCGGGGCTGGACGATCGGGCGGGATGGCGACGGTTTCCGGCGAGTCGTGCCTTCGCCCGAGCCGCAGAGCATCGCGCAGCTGCCGGCGATCCGGCGGCTTTCGGAGTCGGGCTTCCTTGTCGTCTGCGCCGGCGGGGGCGGCATCCCGGTGGTCGAAGAGGGCTCCGGTCACCGCGGCATCGAGGCGGTGATCGACAAGGACCTCTGCTCGGCCCGGCTGGCGATCGACCTCGACGCCGAGCTTCTCGTCCTGGCGACCGATGTGGATGCGGTCTATCTCGATTGGGGCAGCGCCGATCAAAAGGCGATCGGCCGGACCACGCCTTCGGAGTTGCGTGCCCACGACTTCCCGACCGGCTCGATGGGACCCAAGGTAGAGGCGGTCTGCCGGGTAGTGGAATCCGGCGGCGTAAGGGCGGCGATCGGCTCGCTCGAACAGCTCCCGGGACTGCTCGAGGGAACGGCCGGCACCCAGGTGGTACCGGACTCTGGCAAAGCCGGTGGCCCTGGTCCGACGAAAGGCAGATGAGGAGATGACACTCAACGCAGCATCAGAAGTAGGAAAGCTTCGCCGGGTGATCGTTCACCGGCCCGGCCTCGAACACACCCGGCTGACCCCGGAAAACGCGGCCGAGTTGTTGTTCGAAGACGTGATCTGGGTCAAGCGGGCCGAGGCCGAACATCAGGCGTTCGTCGATGCCCTGCGCGGACGCGGGGTCGAGGTCCACTACGCCGAAGAGCTGCTTGCCGGGGTGCTGGTGATACCGGAGGCCCGCGACTGGATCGTCGACCAGGCATTGAGCGAACGGCATGTCGGCGTCCACCTCGCCCGCAACCGTCACGACTGGGCAAGGACGGCCGCGCCCGACGAGGTGGCCGACTTCCTGGTCGGTGGCATGACCAAGGAAGACCTCGAAGGGGGCTCGGGCCTGAACTACGACGCCAGCATCAGCGGTGAACTGCTGGTCCCCCCACTGACCAATTTCATGTTCCAGCGGGATCCCTCCTCCTGGATCTTCGACGGGGTCACCCTGAATCCGATGGCCCGGCGGGCCCGGCGACCGGAAACGGTGCTGATGGAGGCGATCTACCGCCACCATCCCGTCTTCACCGGCGAGGAGTTCAACCTCTGGTACGGCGGAGTCGAAACCGACTGGGGACCGGCCACGGTTGAAGGCGGCGACGTGATGCCGCTCGGCAAGGGGGTGGTGATGTTCGGCATGAGCGAACGCACTACTCCGCAGGCCGTCGCGTTGATCGCCCGGCGGCTCTTCCAAGCCGGTTCGGCGTCACAGGTGATCGCGGTGATGCTGCCCCAGACCAGGTCATTCATGCACCTCGACACCGTATTCACGATGCTCGACCGCGACGCCGTAACCCTGTTTCCCGACGTGGTCGAGCAGGCCCGGGTCTGGACCCTGAGGCCTGGCGACGACCCCGAGATGCCTGTTGCCGAGGAATTCGACGGCGGGGTTGTGGGGGCGATCGAGGCGGCGCTCGAGATCGATTCGATCCGGGTGATCCCGACCGGCGGCGATCCGGCCGGCACCCTGCGCGAACAGTGGGATGACGGCAACAATGTGGTCTGCGTCGAGCCCGGCGTAGTGATCGCCTACGAGCGCAACGTGAACACCAACGCCCGCCTGCGCACGGAAGGGATCGAGGTGATCGAGATCGAAGGCTTCGAGCTCGGTCGCGGTCGCGGCGGCCCACGATGCATGACCTGCCCGATCGAACGCGATTCCGCCTACTGAGGCAGCCGAACGACCGCACAAGGAGCCGTTGACCGTTGAGGCCACCCATGCGAAGGCGGTCTCACACTTGGCGCTTCGACGCCTGAGCCGAAGCGCCCTCGATCCATCTGCCCTTCCAAAGGTCCTTGTCGACCTGCGTCTCCGCATTGCTGTTGAATTGCGAAGTCCACTACACGGGGGGAAGCGGTGAGCGACACATATTCAGATGAAGCGACGACCTTCGACGCCGATGCCTGCGTGATCGGGGCCGGGCCGGCCGGCCTGGCCGCAGCCAAGGCGCTGACCGACCGCGAAATCAGCTTCGACTGGTTCGAGAAGGGCTCGATGGTCGGGGGGCTTTGGAGAATTGACAACGACAACGGTGGCGCGGCGGCGTACGAAACCCTCCACCTCAACAGCTCCCGGCCGCTGACCCAGTACCCCTCCTACCCGATGCCGGACCACTGGTCGGACTACCCCTCCCACGAGTTGATGGCCAGGTACTTCCAGGATTTCGCCGACCACTTCGGGCTTACCGATCGGGTCACTTTCAACACGTCCGTGGAAAAGGTCGAGCCACTGCCCGGGCCCGGCAGGCCCGGGGACAGCGGCTGGTCAGTCACGACCCCGAAAGGCACCGGTAAATACCGCCAGGTGGTCGTCGCCAACGGCCACCACAGCGAACCACGCATTCCCGATTTTCCTGGCGACTTCACCGGTGAGTCGTTCCACGCCCACGACTATCTCGAGCCGGAAGTATTCGAGGACAAAGACGTGCTGGTGATCGGGGTTGGCAACTCCGGCATGGATATCGCCTGTGACGCGACCAAACTGGCGAACAGCGTCACGGTCGTCACCCGGCACGGTGTCCACGTGCTGCCGAAGTACGCGTTCGGAAAACCGATCGACCAGTTCGGCTCCCCACTGAACGCCTACCTTCCTTTTTCGCTCGAGCGGAGGATCTACGAAGTGATCCAACGGCTCAGCTCCGGCCGGCCCCAGGATCGCGGCCTGCCCGAGCCCGACCACCGGCTGCTCTCGGCCCACCCGACCGTATCGTCGGAATTCTGCGACCGGGTCGGACACGGCGACATCGCGATCAAGCCTGACATCGAGCTGCTCGACGGCACGACGGTGAAGTTCGCGGACGGCAGCTCGGTCGACGCCGACCTGCTCGTCTACGCGACCGGTTACCAGGTAACCCTGCCGTTCTTCGATGCCGGTCTCTATGACCCGGCGGACAACAGGATGCCGCTCTACCAGCGCGTCCTTACACCCGACCTGCCCGGCCTCTTCTTCATCGGCTTCGTGCAGACGGTCGGCTCCAACATCCCGCTGACCGAGATGCAGTCCGAGTGGATCGGCGACCTGATCACCGGGGCTTGCGTGCTGCCTTCCGAGCCCGAGATCGCCGATTGGATCGCCACCGATCAGGCGGCGATGTCGCGACGATACGTGCGCTCGGCCCGCCACACCATGCAGGTCGACTTCTGGCGCTACGCCCACGCGCTGAAGCTCTGCCGGCGACGGACCGAAAGCAACGGCGCCAGGGCCGGTCTGACCGGCCGGATTCAGCGAAAGCTCACCGCGAAGCTCTCGCGGGCCAGCGCCTGACCAGCGGCCACGTCGGACCCGCTGGTTCGGCCAGGCTCGACTTGACATATATGTAACGGTTTGGTTACCTATGCGACATGAATTCCGTGGCGCACGCAATCGCCGATCCGATTCGGCGGAGTATTCTGGGCCTGTTGCGCGATGGCCCGCGACCGGCCGGATCAATTGCCGCCCAGTTCGAGGTGAGCCGCCCTGCCGTAAGCCGCCATCTGAGAGTGCTTCGCGAAAGCGGACTGGTCCGCAGCGAGCACTCCGGCAGGACTCGCCAGTACGAACTCGACCCCGGGCCGCTGAGGGAACTCAGCGACTGGATCGACCTGATCTCACGACCCTCAGCCTGGGGGCAACGGCTGGACGCACTTGACACCGAAGTTCACCGGTCGGTCCGCGACCGGCGCCGAAAGAAACGAGACGAGGAGGCCGCATGACCCCGAAACCCACCGGCAGTCTGACCGCAGTCGGCGAGGGCCGATACGACCTGGTCCTCAAGCGGAGCTTCAAGGCCACCGAAGAGGACGTCTGGGCCAGTATCACCGAGCCCGAACGGACCGCCCGGTGGTTCGGCACCTGGGAGGGCGAGGGCGCCCCCGGGAACACCATCCGGCTGCAGATGGGGTTCGAAGAGGGCGATGCCTGGAGCGAGGTGCGGATCGAGGCCTGTGAGCCGCCCAATCGCCTCGAGGTGGTAGTCGTGGCCGACCACGGTGACTGGCGACTCGAGGCCCTGGTAGGGACCGTCGGCGACAGCACGGAATTGACCCTGATCCACCACCTCGAAGACACGGCTGCGGTAGGCCAGGTCGGCCCGGGCTGGGAGTACTACCTCGACATGCTGGCCGCCTCGCGTGAGGGCGAGGATCTGCCCGACTTCGAGGACTACTATCCGGCCCAGGAGGATTTCTTCACTGGTCAGATCGCCTGAGAAGATCCCGGCCGGGCGCAGCCGGCCGGATCGGGGACCGACCTCAGACCGAAGGTTCCGACTTGCCCAGGAATTCCATCAGTTCCTCTACTCCCTGACGCTGCATCTCGCTGCTGCCGAAGGACCCGAAGATCCCGCTCCCGTCCAGGAGCATGAACCTGTACTTCTCCCCACCCGTGGTCTTGAGCTTGAGCTTGATCGTGGAGCCGGACATCACGGCGCTGGCGGCGTCGAACGGGCTCAGTCCACCGGTGCCCACCGACGAAAGCTCCTCCGGCAGGATCGAGGTGAATTCCCCGATCTTGGCCATTCCCTTGCGGTCGAGCGTCTGAATGATCAGCCGGCGGTCCGTGGTCGCCAGCGACACGACTGCCTGGGAAAAGGGATTCTTCTGCTGCGAAGCGGCGCAGAAACCCTGAAGGGCCTCCCCCGGCTCGAGCAGGCCGTTCAGATGGGACTCGAGTTTTCGCTCGTGCTCCTTCTTCCTGCTGTCTGTCTGTTTCGGCTTGAGTTCCAACGGCAATCGCCAGGGGTCGGTGGGTCCAGCCTAGCCGCGCTGCCGGTAGGTACCAAGTACCCCGACCACCTGAAATGCCGTTTCGAATGCAGGTGTCTGAACGACGAGACTTTAGTTTCATATTGTTTTTGCTATATTTTTTCATTGTATGAAGCACAGGCCGGTGATCCTCGCAACCCTCTGCCTCTGCGCCTTCGCGGTGAACCTCGACGTGACCCTGGTCAACGTCACGCTCCCCACCCTGGTCGTGGAGCTTGGCGCAGGAACGCGGGATCTCCAGTGGATCGTCGATGCCTACACGCTGACTTTCGCGGCCCTGGTCCTGCCGGCGGGCAGCCTGGGCGACCGCTTCGGCCGTCGCCGCACCCTGTTGATCGGACTCGTCGTCTACGGAATGGGCAACGCAGCCGCCTCGCTCGCCACGGGGACGGAAGCACTGATCGCGACTCGTGCCGTGATGGGCATCGGCGCCGCGATCATCTTCCCCACCACCCTTTCGATAATCACCAACGTCTTCACCGAACGGGCCGAGCGCGCCCGTGCGATCGGGCTTTGGGGGGCGAGCACCGGCATCGCGATCGCGCTCGGCCCGATCGTCGGCGGTGCCCTGCTGGAAAGCTTCTCATGGCCCGCCACGTTCCTCGCCAAGGTGCCGGTTGCGCTGCTCGCCTTCGGCCTGGTCGCCTGGGTGGTGCCCGACTCCCGCGATCCAGAGGCCCCGCGTATCGACATTCCGGGCCTGGTTCTTTCGACCGCCGGAGTCGGGCTGCTCGTCTTCGCCCTCATCGAAGCACCGGAAGCCGGCTGGGCGTCGGCTCAGACCCTCGGCCTGCTTGCGCTCTCGGCAACGACGTTCGCCGTGTTCGTGGCCTGGGAGAGGCACACCCCCTCCCCCATGCTGGACGTACGCATTTTCCGCAACCTTCGATTCTCGGCCGCTTCGGTCTCGGTGGCGATCTCGTTCTTCGCGCTGGCCGGATTCATCTTCCTGATCACCCAGTACTTCCAGTTCCTCAAGGGCTACGAACCGCTCGAGACCGGCCTGAGGCTGCTTCCGGTCGCCACATTCGTGGCCGTCTCTTCGATCATCGGCACTCAGCTCGCGGTGCGATTCGGGACCAAGTACGTGGTCGGTGGCGGCCTGGTGCTGCTTTCGATCGCCTACGCCTGGGTCTCGACCTCAAGCGTCGGGACGAGCTACCTGGAGATCGCCGCCCAGATGGTGGTCCTCGGTTCCGGCATGGGTTTGACCAGCGCTCCCGCGACCGAATCGATCATGGGGGCAGTGAGCAATGCCAAGGCCGGGATCGGTTCGGCCGTGAACGATGCGACCAGGGAGCTCGGGGCGACCCTCGGCGTCGCCGTTATCGGCAGCGTTTTCGCCTCGCTCTACCACGAGGCGTTCAGTGGCAGCTCCACCGGCAACGTCCCGGCAGCCGCCCTCGGCCCCGCCGAAGACTCGATCGGCGGCGCGCTGATCGCCGCCCAGCGGCTCAGCGACAGCGGCGCATTCGGCGCCGCCGATACCCTCAACCGGGTGGCCTCCGGCGGCTTCTTCGACGGCATGCAGGCGGGATGCCTGGTCGCGTCGGCGGTCTGCGCGGTGGGAGCCCTGTTCTGCTTCGCCATCCTGCCCGCCCACCCACAACCCGCGGCCGAAGAGCTTGCCGGAGAACTGACCGACGTCGCCCCGGAGGTGACCTGATGGCCGGCACCCCCAGATCCTACGGGCAGCTGTGCGGACTTGCTCGTTCGCTCGACCTGCTCGGCGAGCGGTGGACCCTCCTGATCGTCCGCGAGCTGGACCGGGGGCCAAAGCGTTTCAAGGACCTGCTTGACGGTCTCGATGGAATCGGCACGAACCTGCTTTCGGCGAGGCTCAAGAGCCTGGAAGAGGCTCGGGTGGTCGAGCAGATCACCCTCCCTGCCCCCGCCGGCGTCTCGGCCTACGCCCTCGGCAGCCGCGGCGAAACCCTGCGCCCCATCCTCGAGGACCTGGCTCTGTGGGGATTCGATTTTCTCGACGAGAGAGAACGATCGACACTGCGCAGTCGCGCCGCCTGGGCCGCAATGACGATGCGCGCCCGAATGGATCGGGGTGGCGAGTATCCGCCCGACGGAATCTATGCGTTCGAGGTCGGTGACGAGCACTTCTGGCTCAAGGTTTCCGGCGATCAGTCGTTTCTGCAAGACGGAGATCCTCCGGTGGATCCAGAGGTCCGCGTTGCGGTCGGGAAGGAGGATTTCTTCGAGATCGCCACCGGCTCCTCTACCCCGGCTCAGTCCGGAGCGCACATCGACGGCGACGAACAGGGCCTCGACTCGCTGCTGAAGGTCTTCCGCCTACCGCCGAGGTCAGGCACTCCGATCCATTCCTGAACCCTCGCGAGCTGACCAGCCGGCGGTCCGTCGTCGCCGGCGACACGGCGGCCAGGGAAATGGGTTTTTCTTGCTGCGAAGCGGCGCAGAAACCCCGAAGCGTCTCCTCCGGCTCGAGCAAGCCGAATCGATATACGGGAGACGAGTGAGCCTATCCCGGGTCCCGGTTGTGGCAGGCCAGGACAGAATCGTTCAGGTGCTCAATCTTCGATGAAAGGCTTCGCGAAGAATCCGCGAACGGGCCGATGTGACCCGTGGCGGCTACGAAAGCGACTGCGTCAGGAATTCGGCCTGGATTCGACTCGCCTCTTCGAAAAGGTCACTCGGGTAATGGAGCAGCCCGAAGTGGCCACCGTCTATCTCAACCAGCTCTTTCGGCCCCGGTACGGAATCGAAGACCGCCCGGGATACGTCCGGGTTGGAGCCAGGCATTTCGTCCTCCGGGGCGATCACCATCAAGAGGGGTCGGTCGAGGTGCGGCGCGGCGATCCCGGCGTGGAATGGAGCCTCGGTCCGAGGTATCACCCGGGTGACCAGGTTCTCCCAACCCGTTCCGTGACGCCCGCCGTACTCGATGAACCAGCGGTATGCCTGAATCGGTTTCAACAACGAGGGAGTGCCGAGTTGATCAGCCGACACGACGGGCAGCGGTCCCGTCGTATCTTCGGGAGTCCCTTCAACGGAACCGTCGCGGAGCGTGTCGGCGAGCCTGGCGAAGAGCGAGCCGCCCGGATCCGGCGGAGGCAGCTCCCGGCCGATTGCGGGAACCTGCGCAACGACGGCCGCCGTCCGGGTATCGACAGCAGCGACCACGATCGCCCCTGGGGCGCTGTAGCTGTCGCCCCAGAGAGCAATCGCGTTCCGGTCAATTCCGGAAACGGAACTGACGTAGGTAATCGCGTCGCGATAGCCTCGCGCCTGAATCCATGGATTTATCTCCTGACGGGGCTCGCCCCCGCTTGTGCCGAAGTTGCGGTGGTCGAAAAGCAGTACGGCGAGGCCGGCCGCCCGGAATACTTCGGCGTAGCGGTCCGTCGTCATCGTGATCGTTCCGGTCGTGCCGTGGGCCATCACCACTGCCGGGACGGGCCCGACCGCCGAAGGCCGATAGAGGCGTCCCCTCAGTGTCGCGCCTTGTGACTGGAACTCCACCGCCGTGAACTTCACATCGTTCTCCGCAGCCGGCACAGTAATCCTGACTCTATTCGCTCGGACTGACACCGGTCCCCAAGTTGCGACCCCTGTACGCGCCAGCGGCATGATCGCTGACGCTTGTCCTGCTCGAATGAGGGGGTTGGCCGAGGCTGGGCTTCCGCCTATGACCTACCACCAATCGGGGCGACTGGATTTTAACCAGCGGCCTTTCGACCCCCAGCCGGCACGGAGCCACCGTCGATCCGTTCAGTGGCGTCCCATGCGTCCCTTCTGTTCCTGTCTGTGGACGCATGGGACACGTGGGACACATCGGTCGGTACCACGCCGGCACCGCGGTGGGTCGCAGGTTTGTATCGGGGGCCCGCTTCGTTTCTCAGGGGGACGCCCGGATATTGGAGCGAGTGGCCGTCTGACTGCGAAACAAGTGGCAGCCCGAGCCGAGGAAAGCCTGCCTCCTGACCGCGTACTTCCTTGCCACGGTCCTATCTCTGGACCCCCGTCGGCGCCAACAGCCGTGCCGCCAGATGCGTGACCGCAGCTCCCCGAGACCGGGCGCCACAGTCAGGCTAAGGCTGCACTTCGAAAGCCACTCCGCTTTCTGCTGTCGCATAGTCACTGATGCTGCCGACGGCCCACGCCTGGATGCCGACCCCCGCGACGTCGCCCGGTTCGAGGTTGAGGCCCCTCGAAGCCATGCACTGCGAAAGGTTCACGGTGAAGGTGAACTTGTTGGCGGGATCCTGCGGCTGGTCGGCCGAGGTATCCAGGAACCCGCCCCAACCCTCGTAGTGATCATCGTTCCCCGGCCACAGAGGGGCCGCCGGAGTCGGTGACGCCAGGTATGGGTCACTCTCCGACAGGCTGTCCTGTGGACAGCCTCCGTAGTCAAACGAATCGTCCCTGAGCCGCCCCAGTTGGAGAAGGTAAGTGAGCTTGCCTATGTCGATCCATTCTCCCTGACCCGGGTCGGTCTCGAGACGGCTGCGCTGTGGGCGCCAGACCGACAAATCCACGATCACGTCGCCGTCAGTACGGGAACTGACCGGCACCGTGCAGGGCGACGCAGCGCAAGGCTCGGTCTCGTAGGAGAAGTCCGTCGAGTTCCCTTGACCGTCGTCGTATCCCGCATACACGGGTGGGGTCGAGAAGGCGAACCCCAAGGTCGTGGCGGACTGGGTCTCGACGCCGTCTACCGTTGATCTCAGGACCGGCACGTCGCCCGTGCCGATCTCATCGACCGTAGCACCGTGGAACAGGTTCATTGAGCACCCGCCCTCGCAGGTAGGCGCGTCGGCTGTGACCAGGGAGCCGAAACCGTCGTCATCAAGATCACAGCAGTCGGGGAACGGAGGATGGGCGGAGGGCTCGGGGTCGTTGATACTCGGGTCCTTGAGCTTGCCGGTGCCTCCCGGCGAGCAGTAGGTCAGGCCGCCGCAGTCGAGCTCACCTGAATCTGGATCGATCCCGATCCAATAGACGCCGAAGCCACCCCAGCGTGCCTGCGCTTCGGCAATACGCTCGTTCGACGAGCCGCCATTGGCGTTGGCCGCTTTGTCGTACTCGCTCAGGTTCGTACGGACATCGATATGGCTGCCGTCGGGAAACACAGCGCCGACATCGGATGCCTGACCGCCGCCGAAAGAGCGCTCGGTGTCGTCTAGGAGCCCGTCGCCGTCGACATCGACATCCAGCTGGTTGGCCACCCCGTCGCCGTCGAGATCACCGGGGGCACCACCGCTCGTGTTCTTCGAGTACACCAGTCCGAAGTTGCCGGCGCCGATCGGCACCCCTGCCTTGGCCCGTGCCTCGTAGTTCGCATCGGCCCGGGCACCCCACTGCGCCACAGTAGACGCTACGGCCTTCGCGTAGCCCGCGTCCGGAAAGACAGAGACACTCCCAAGCTTCGCTCCTGCCTTTGTGCCTACGATCGCGAGGCTGCCCGCCTGCCGCTCCTGGGCCTCCCTGAGCAGCTGTCGGAGCACCCGCAGTTTCTTTGTCTGCCTCTTCACGCGCTTCGTCGCGCGACTGAGCTTCTTCTTCGCCGTCCTGAGCCGCTTCTTCGCCTTCTCCTGCGCCTGTTTGCCACCGCTGTTCTTAGCCTTCTTGACCTGCTTCTTGGCCTTCTTGACCTGCTTCTTGGCCTTCTTGACCTGCTTCTTGGCCCTCTTGACACGCCGTTTGGCTTGAGCTACTTCGTTCTGGCGCTCGGCGATCGCGGCTTCACTCTCTGTGAGGGTGATCGGGCCGGCGTAGGTGCCGCCTGGGGCGCGCAGGTGCAGAGTCGAGGTCCCGGCCGGCGGTGTGAGGCTGAACCTGCCGTCGGGGCCGGCCACGTCGGTGACGGCCTCGCCGCCGGCCGCGAGCGCGATGACCGTGTAGCCGGGCTTGCTCAGCTTGCCGGTAACCGGCTCCTGCTCGGTCGCCGCTCTGGCCGGATCCGCCTCAGGGCCGGTATCGTCGCCGGTTGCAGGCAGCGCTGCCGCCAGTGCGAAGGCCATGACGGCGAAGGTGGCCAAGGCAAGATGTCGTGGCCTTCTTGCCGCTGCTGCCTGCCCCTGTCGATTCATTCGATCCTGATTCACTCGTAAGCCTCCTGGCTTAGTGCGTTCGCTGGAGCGGTGTCTGTCGCGACCCTCGAATGCCCCTGCGGGCGACCGCGCTCGATCACCGATGCGCTCTTCTTACGTTAGGACCCTGATTCGGGATTTCATCGGTAGATGCTACTGAAGCCATCTGCGGTCGTGGGATCCGAGTTCGGCGAAGGTGGGCAGGTGTGTTCCTGTCCACGGAGGGCATCTCCGAGCCTCTTCCCGCCTCTCCGAATATTCGGGTACAACTGGAATCGCCGCGGATCGGGAAAAGGCGCGTGTCCATCCTCCGCCACCAGCCTCCACCCCGCAGCCTTGCCTAGGTGCGCGTCCCTCGCCGTCCCCGGGACGACGGGAACAATGGGACCGCGGAGGAGTATTCCGCTGCCCCGGGAGCGGCACCCTGTCCCGGGTGCGCCACGCGGAAGCGTGGACCGGATGTGGTCCGAGCACGGCGCGCGACAGCGCTGGGAGACGTCACCTCCGCTTCGAACCGAGCGCTTCTTCGGGCCCGTATGGGGAATTCAGAGCGCGGTCGCGGAGGGGTAGCAACATTCCGAGCTGGACTTCGAGGAGGTTCGCGACGAGTTCCGCCTGGCATGAGCGGCCGACAATTCATCGCCCCGCGTCCGGTCCCACCCCGAACCACCGGCGACGGTGTGGTTCCTCCGGGCCCCGTCTCAGCGCTTGTAGCCGAAATCGAGCGTGTAGATCGCGGCCTTGGCGCGGTGGCGTCTGGGTGATCCCCAACGCACCCCGACCCCGATGTGCTCGAAGGAGCCGAGGATTCTCGCGCGATGGCCCGGGCTTTTCATCCACTTCTTGACTATCCGGCGGGGCGTCGCCTTACGGCCCGGTCCCCAGGCGATGTTCTCGGCAGCCCCCCAGCGGCAGCCGCAGGGCAGGTAGTCGGCGCGCTCGAGGCGACCGATCAGGGCCGCCTCGCCCGGACAGACGTGGTTGAAGCAATTGGTCTTCTGCATGCGCCTGGAGTGACCACGCGCCGCCCGAATGAGCTTGCCCTCGAACCGCAGCCTTCTCTTGCCGTGCCTCTTGCGCCTCTCGTTGACCAGGCAGGCGACCGCCCTGGCGGCTGCCTTGGTGGAGATCTTCCGCGGGCCCTTGTTGGCACCCGGACAGGCTGGAGCTTTCGCGGACGCCGGCTTCGGCTGGGAGATCGTGCCGGCGACGGCGACTGCCAGGACGGCGATCAACGGGGTTAGGAAATAGTGCTTTCTCATTGATTCTCGGGTGGATCGACCTGCGGCGGCTTCCATGCCGAGGCGGTGACACTAGCGATCGGCCAGGACGGACTTGAGACGCCGAAATCCGGTCCATTCTTTTACCTCCCCCGAACCCACTGCCCCACGAGCCGGTCTTCGACCCGGCCTTCGAACGCGGTGACAGGTCTCTCCGAAGCCCTCGACCTCCAGATTGCCTACGACAAGACCGAGGACCGGGTCAAGATCCCGGCGACGATCCCGGAGGTCGTCGCAAGTCATCCAACAGAAAGACCACCTGGCGAGAGGGTGTCCTGGTGTCGTCCCGAGGGCATAGCGGGACCCGCTTCGTTTCTCAGGGGGACTCCGCCTACTTTCTGACCTTGATCTTCTTCTTCACGGTCTTGCCGCCGGCGTTTCTGGAGGTCACCTTGAATGATGTCCTCACCTTGCCGGGCTTCTTGAACCTGAGCTTGAGCTTGAACGTGTTGGTCCGTCTCTGGGCGATCCAGGGGACGGTGAGCCCATTGGAGACGACTCCCCGACCGTTGACCCTGATCCGGACTACCCTGGCATCGTCGTTGCCGGAGTTGGTGATCTTGACCCTGTAGGTGGCTTTGCTGCCACGCCTGACCTTGGCGGGGCCGCTGACCTTCACTTTGCTGATCCTGGCCTTCTTGGCCTTGGCGCCCGGGGGCGGTTCGGTCGGTGCGGTAGTGCTCGCGGTCCATGGGATATACCCGGTGGTGCAGTCATCTTGAATGGGCACGTCGTAGGAATTGGGGAACGAACTGGTTGCTACTCGCAAACCGGCTCCATGTTCACCGCCGGCCACGTTCTCTGGACTGGTGCCCTGGGCATCGCGGGTGCCCGTGAAGGAGCCCCTGAACGAGATCCACTGATTTGGCGCTTCTCCCCTCGCACTTCCCGAGAAGGAGTGATCAGTGATCGGGAGGTTCAAAGACACGGGTTCGCTGAAATAGAACTCGCAATACGCCGAGGAGCCGGGGCCATACCCGGCATAGGCGCCGCGAATCGGACTGGGGATGGTCACGCTGGTGACCCTCGTCCCGTCCGGAGACACGGTAAAGCTGATCGGGGCATCAGGCGCGAGAGCCGTCTTGCTGCCCCACGCCAAGTCAATCCCTCCGTAGAAGTGCTGAATACCGGTCTGCGAGGTGAAAGCCCCGGTGTAGGTCGCACCGGGAACCTGCGCCATGGCTGGTGTTGACAGTAGCCCTGCTACCACCAACACGATGGCCGCTCCCGGAATAAGACGTTGTACCACCTTGATGATCCTCATTAACTGCACCTACTTCCTGACCTTGATTTTCTTGTTCACCGTCTTGCCGCCGGCGTTACTGGAGGTCACCTTGAAGGAGACCTTGACTTTGCCCGTCTTCTTCGCCTTGAGCTTGACCTTGACCGTTCTGGTTTTCTTCGCGCCGATCTTGCCGACCGACGTGCTGAAGCTGACGCCCCTGCCTTTCACCTTCAGCCTTACCCCGGTGGCGGTCGCGTTGCCGGAGTTTGTGATCTTGATCTTGTAGATGGCCTTCTTGCTCTTCTTGACCTTGGCGGGGCCGACGACCTTCACCATGCTGATCCTGGCCTTGTAGACGGTGGTGTCAACGGTGAAGTCGCGGCTGGCCGGTGAGGGGTCGGTATTGGTGGCCCCATCGGTGGCTCGCACCTTGAAGTTGTGAGCTCCATCGGCCAGGTCCGCATACGCCTTCGGTGAGTTGCATGGGCTGAAGCCGCCGTCGTCGAGCTCGCATTCGAAGGTCGAGCCTGGCTCCGAGGAGGAGAAGGCGAAGCTCGGGGAGGCGTCGCTGGTGGTGTCGGAGGGGCCGGATGTGATCGATGTTGAGGGTGGAGCGGTGTCGACCGTGAAGGTCCTGGAGGCCGGGTCTGTCTCGGTGTTACCCTGCCCATCGGTAGCCCGGGCCTCGAAGCTGTGGGCGCCCTCTGCCAGATTCGAGTAGGCCTTGGGCGAGGAGCAGTCGCCCCAGACCCCCGAGTCAAGGCGGCATTCGAAACTCGAGGACGGGTCGTCCGAGGTGAAACCGAAGCTCGGTGACGAGTCGTTGGTCAGCCCGCTGGGCCCGGAGGTGATCTGGGTGTCCGGCGGTCCGGTGTCGATCGTGAAGCTGCGCATTGCCGGACTGGGGTCCGTGTTGCCGGCCGGATCGGTCGCCCTGACCTCAAAGGCGTGGGGACCGTCAGACAGGCTTGAGTAATTCTTCGGCGACGAACAGCCGCCCCAGCCGCCCGAGTCGAGACGGCACTCGAAGCTCGAGGACCCCTCGTTGGCAAAGAAGGTGAATGCGGGCGAGCTATTGGAGACCGTGCCCGTGGGACCCGAGTCGATGGTGCTCTGAGGCGCGGTTGTATCAACCTCGAAGGTCCGGCTTGCCGGACTGAGATCGACGTTCCCCACTGCGTCAGTCGCTCTCACATTGAAGGTATGGTTTCCCTCGGCCAATGCGGTGAGAGTCGCTGGCGTGGCGCAGGCGCTGAAGCCGCCCCCGTCGATCTCGCACTCGAAGCTCGAACCCTGCTCACTCGAAGCGAATTCGAAGGTCGGAGTGGCATCGTTGGTCTGGTTTGAGGGTCCGGAGGTGATCGTGGTCTGAGGGGGAGTGGTATCCACGGTGAAATTCCGCGAGGCCGGAACGGTTTCGATGTTTCCGTCCGGATCGGTTGCCCTGACCTGAAATTCATGGGGACCGTCGGCAAGTCCGGCGTACGCCTTCGGCGAGGTGCAGGCCGACCAGGCCGCGGAGTCAAGACGACACTCGAAGCTCGAGCCGGCATCGCTGGAGGAGAAACCGAAGCTCGGGGAAGAGTCATTGGTCGGCCCGGTCGGCCCCGATGTGATCGTGGTGTCGGGTGGCGTGGCGTCGGCGAAGGTGGCCGTGACGCCTTCTGCCCCCGCTACCGTAATCTGGCAAGTACCGGTCCCCGAACAGCCGGCGCCCGACCAGCCGGCGAAGTTCGAGCCGGACTCCGGGGTCGCGGTCAGCGTCACCGGCGTGCCGGAGTCGAATTCGGCGGAGCAGGTCGACCCGCAGTCGATCCCGGCCGGCGAGCTGGTCACCGTGCCGTTTCCGGTGCCGTCCTTCGAAACCGTCAGCGTAGGCGCCGAGGAGAAGGCCGCGAACCCCACCCGGCGATCTTCTCCGCCGATCTGGTTGAAGAGCCCGCCTACGTACACCCTCGAACCAGATGCGGCCAGGCCGTAGACGTACCCGAACAGATTCGGGTTCGGGTCCCAGAACGTGGCTTGGCCGGTGGCGACATCGAGTGCGGCGAGGTGTACACGCTGCTTGCCTCCGATCTGCCTGAAGGTGCCGCCGGCGTAGACGGTCGAACCGGAGACGGCAAGATCAGTGACCCAGGCAGTTGAGCCCCCCGGATCCCCGGAGCCCTTGGAGTCGCTCCTGGCGTTCGGATCCCAGGAGGTTGCGTTGCCGGTAGAGGCTTCGAGCGCTGCGATGTTGTTTCGAGCCTGGCCGCCGATCAGGGTGAAGTCACCGCCGGCGTAGACGGTCGAACCGGAGAAGGCTAGGGCGAAGACGCTTGAGTCGGCGCTCGGGTTCCATGAGGTGGCATTCGCCGGCTATGAGCGTCGAGTGCTGCGATGTTGCTGCGGGACTGACCACCGATTTGGGAGAAGTCGCCTCCGGTGTACACGGTCGAACCGGAGAGCGCGAGGTCACGCACACTCGAGTCGGCACCCGGGTTCCAGGACCGTGGCGTCACCGGTTGAGGCGCTCAGCGCCGCGATCTTGCTCCGGGACTGGCCGCCTATCTGCCCAAACTCGCCACCGGCGTAGACGGTGCCATCAGATACATCGAGCGTGCGAACCCAGCCGTCGGCGTCCGGGTTCCAGGCCGTGCGCATCACCTGTCGTAGTATTGAGCGCCGCGATGTTGTTGCGGGACTGGCCGCCGACCTGGGAGAAATTCCCTCCGGCGTAGACGGTCGATCCGGAGACGGCGAGATCGAAAACAGAACCGTCGGAGTTCGGGTTCCAGGCGGTGGCTTCACCCGTCGCATTGTCGATCGCGGCCACGTTGTTTCGCGCGGACACCGACCCCGTTGAACCGACCACCGACGTAGACGTTCGATCCGGAGACCGTGATGGAAAAAACGCTGTTCGTTTGCGGAGTCGTCACCGAGGAGCCCCGGAGCCCAAGAGGTTGTAACGCCACTCGTGGCATCGATCGCGGCCAGGTAGTTCCTGTCCTGACCGCCGACCTGATTGAATTCGCCGCCCGCATAGACGGTCGAGCCGGAGAGGTTCAGTTCCTCGACGAAGCCGTTCGCACCGGGGTTCCAGTCGGTCGCCATCGGGCGTGAATTGCCCGGCGTGTACTGCGGAATTTCACCGATGTTCTCGCGCGGTCTGGTGACGAGGTTACCTCCGTCGAGTCCCGTTATGCCGGTTAACTGACCACCGACGTAGACGCTGTCCCCGGAGAGTGCGAGGGTCTCGACGGTGGGATTCGTGCCGGCGAGCAGTGGGTACCAAGACCGCACGAAGCCAGTTTCCGTCTCCGTCGAGATCGCGGCGAGATGCCTCCGGGAAGGAATCCGTTGACGTGCGCCTGACTTGATTCCTCCCCAGAAGTCACCCGCAATGTACACGGTGGAGCCATCGTCGGAGAGTTTGAGGTCTCTTACGATGCTCAGCAGACATGTCCCGCCGCACAGATCGAATCGTCGTAGACGTAGGGGTTCCAGGAGGTCAGGTCACCGGTCGCGCCGATCGAGGGCGGCGAGGTCTGAGCGAAACTCACCCTTTATGCGAGTCAAAATTGCCGCCCGCGTAAACGGTGGATCCGTCCCCGGATGACGGCAATGGCCGTGATCCGCGACAGCGAGTAGTCACGTACGTTGGACTGCCAGGAAGTCGCGTTGCCGGTCGTGGCGTCCAGCGCCGCGATCCGGCTTCGGGGCTGGCCGCCGATCTGGGTGAACCAGCCGCCGGCGTAGACGGTCGAGCCGGATACGGCGAGGGCGAGTACCGTGTCGTCGGCCCCGGGGTCGAAGGCAGGATCGACACTTCCGTCAGCCAGGATGTGGGCGATGTTCTTGCGGGGCTGACCGCCGACCTCCCCGAAAGCACCACCGATGTAGAAGCCGCCGGCACCGTCGGGAACGCTTGCCGAGACGAAGCCGCCGGTCACCTCGGGAAAGGCGCGGTCTGGGCGCTCCCGGCATTGATCGCCACGCCGGGCCCGGTCCGGGCACCGACAGCGCTGAAGTCGCCGCCAATGTAGGTGACACCGTCCCCGGGGGCGATCGCGTCGACGCTTCCGTCGGTGATGTAGGTGTCTTTCTCCGGGAACGAGATCGGCTCGGCGCTGAACTGGAGCTCGATCGAGCCCGTGACTCTACGCCGCCCGGTAGGCCGATCCCGTCGACGGCGATCTGGTAGGTCGTCCCACCGGTCGCATCGAATGTGACGCTGCTCTGGGTTGCGCAATAGTCGTTGTCGCTGCCGACCTCGCTGAGGGCGCCCAGCGACGTACCGGTGTAGACCGCGAGTACCGTGTCGAAGTTGCTGCCGCACGTATCAACGATGACCTTTCCCGGTCGCTGGGCGCCTGCCAGCGGTACCAGACCGAAGAGCCACCGGTGACGCCGGCGTGATCGGGCTCTCCGGTCTCCTTTGTGGCCGATTCGTTGGTACCGCTAGCCGAGTCGGTGGTTCCGGTCACGACCTCGGCGTTCGCGAAGTCGTCGTTGGGTGGTGGTGGCGGGGGCACAGTCAGGTCGAGTTGCAGCTCGACCGTGCCGGTATCTCCCCCGTAGCCGTCGACCGCGATTCGATAGGTGATCCCCGCGGTGGCGTCGAAGAGACCGAGGCGGTACCTGAGCCGCAGCCGTCGTCATCGCTGACGCCACCTCGCTCAGACCGTCCACTGTCGAGCCCGTGTAGACGGCGAGCAGCGTGTCGAAATCAGCTGGCGCACGTGTCAACTACGACCTTGCCGTTGCTGGGCGCCTGCCACTGGATACCAGACCGAGGCACCGCCGGTGTTGCCGTCGTGATCAGGCTCGCCCGTTTCCTTGGTGGCATCGACGTTGGTGCCGCTGGCCGAATCCGTGGTTCCGGTCAGGACCTCCGCGTTCGCGAAGTCGTCGTTAGCCGGAGCCGCTAGGGCGAGAGTTGGGAAGCTCAGGGCGAAAGCCAGCACCAGAGCCGCTGCCAAAGCAGCGAGCGAAATCGACGGCCTTGCCCGCCGAGCGCGGCCGGGGCAGCCGGAAGCCGAGATCGATAGCGCCGCGACCCTGGCATCCAACGTTCCTTTGATCACTGAGGTTCCCCCTCGAGTCGTGTCGAGTTATTGGACGGCTTCCCTGCCTCACCCCCGGTCTGCTGGGACCAAGAACTGTTCGGGTTACCTAATTAGGAATACCTAACTCTAGCAAGTGCATGCCGCGCCTGCATTCCCGCCAGGACCGGAGGCAGGGCGCAAGAGGGCGCCCACCGGCGGGGGTCTTTACCAGCGGGGGCCGATACCTGCGTGGCGTAAATGAGCCGCCGCTCGCAAGCCAGCCCCCCATCAAGGTCGAGAAGTCAACCCGCGCCCTCCCCTTAACCTACTTCTTGACCTTGATCTTCTTCTTCACGGTCTTACCCATCGTCGTCCTCTCCGGCCTCTGGGCGATGGCGCCGGCGATCCCGGAACCCTCGGTCAGGGATTTCGGCGATTGCCTTGGCTCCGACCGCGGCGAGGAGCCTGGTTGCCGACGCGAAGGGGAGCCGCGGTCACGGACCGTACTCGTAGGCGCCGATGTCGACATACGGTGGCGCACCCGCTCCCGTGTTCGGCGTCGCGGGATCGTCGAAGCGGGCGCGATGGAGGAGATCGGTCGCGGGGGCGCCGTCGCCCGTGCCGGCGTCGATTGCGGGGCTTCCGGCCTGCAGGCGAAAGTCTCCCTCGGCTGGATCAACGAACCTGGGATTGGCGGCGATGTTCCCGTTCACTCCGGAAAAGCCCGGCGTCGTCACGATCGAGAAGCGCACCTGACTGGGCTTGACTCCGGGGTAGCCACCTCCGGGGTAGCCACTAGAGCCCTCGAAGATCGTGTTCAGGGCGACAACCCCTTCAACGCTGTTGCGCCCTGCGCCGCTCGCATTGGTGATGATGTCGAAGCCGGGCGAGTCCTTGGTGACAATGGTGTCGTTGACGATCCGGACTCCGTCCACCCGATTGTCGACCGCGCCATAGTCCCCGCCGATGACCTCGACGCCGCTCCAGCCAAAGCGTTCGTCGATGACGTTGTTGACGATCTCCGTGTTTCGGATGACGTTTCCGGTGGCGTCGCCTTGACTCGCGTTGCCGCCGCTGATGAATATCCCGACGCTGCGATTTTGCGAAGGCGAAATCAGGTTTTTGGAAATGAGCGTGTCCGCGATGAAGTTGCCACTCGAGGTCTTACCGTCCCAGCCGGCGCAGAGAAGGGTGATCGGCTGGAGCCAATTGTCTGTGAAGGTGTTTGCGACGATCCGCGTGCCGAGGAGTCTGTTCTTCGTAGCATCCACACCCATAACCATTTCCACTGGATAGTCTGAATCCGAGAATGCGTTCTCGCGGATGGTTAGGTCCTGAACCAGGGCCTTCTTGCCTCCTACCCCCACCCTGATGGCATCTCCGTTGTGAACAAATGTGTTTCCAGCGATGATGAGGTTCGTGAGTCGCGCGCCGCGAGGAGTGCCTGGGTTCACCCCCAGATCGATCCCGCCGCCGAGCCCCCGGTCGACCCCGGGCATCTGAACCGGAGCCTCTACCCCCCGATTGTCGAATTGGTTGTCCTCGATTCGAATATCCGTGAGCCGTGGTGGTGCTCTGAAGAAGTCCTTGGACCGCCCGGCAATGACCGCCACCGCAGCCTCGGACCCTGTGCATCGGCGGCGGCTCACGAACCCGACAGGAGCGTCGGCACTTGACAAACGTCGGACCCCACGCCCTCTCGTCGTTGATGGTGCTGAGCCCCTGCGTTTGCAGCTACGTGGCGAGACGTGAGTAAAGCGAAGTGCCCGCACGGTGACGTGCGAAGCCTTCACCCAGAGCGTGGCATACGTCAGGTACTTCGGCCCTGCGCCCCTGAGGGTGATGGTCCGCGCCCCGTTACGTCCGGAGAGCGTCACGCGAGCCCTTGCGATCGGCGGCAGGCCCTTGGCGAGTTTGATCGTCTTGCCAGCAAGCCTGCGCCCGAACGAAATGGAGATCCTGCCCCGCCTCTTAGGAGTCGCGTTTGTCGCCAGGAGCGCTTCGCGGAGCGAGGTGCCGTCGCGGCCCGGCTTCGAACGCAGTCCCTTGATCGAGCCGGTGCGTCCGTTGACGACATCCGCTTTCGTGGTGACTTTGACGGTCGCGGCGCGTGCAGCAGACGAGGAAGGCGACGCGAGGGCCGCTGGCGCGAGCATCAAAGTCGCAAGCGCAAGTGTGACAACGAGGCCGAGCCGATAAGACCGCCGGGGCTTGGGAACGTCGCTTCGCCTGCCAATCATGAGAATTCCTCCATCCGTAGAGATAAAACGCTCCGCAAAGATGACGCTCCGAGCTGCTGTACCACCAGCCGACTCGGTCCTCATCCGTGGAATCTACGGTACAGCGCGGCCTGTAAAGATGTCATAGCGAGAATCGATACCTGGCCCGATTCGAACCTACGACTCTTCGGATACGTGAACGCTCCCAGCCGGTCAGTCGACCACCTCGTGTTCCGAAAAAGCCCATGGGCTTGTTTGAGCGATTGTCCCATTCGGCTTGAGAGCCGAGAGGCCGTTTTTGGGGCGACTTCGGCGAGTCTCGACTGTGTCGAGCGATTCCGCGGCGTTGAGCGGAGTCCACCGCCTTTGGAGAGCGCGCCCGACAGAATTCGAACCTGTGGCCTTCGGTTTCGTAGTCGCTCGCCCTGGCTGCGGGATCGGCACCGTTGAAGGCTTCGTTGGGACCCTTCAGACGAGGGTCTTCTTCGGGCGATTCTGCCCTTGTCCGGTCTGAAAGAACGTCGGCCCGGTCTCCATCAGCCTCCCGCATCCGGTCCCGAAGTGCCGTAAGTGGAGGTGAGACCAGACCTGCGGCAGGGCGCATCCGGGCCGCCTACCCCTTCAGCTTCACGCCGAGCTTCTCGGTCTTCTCGTTGCCGGCCTCGTCGGTCAACTCCACGGTCAGCGTCGCTTTCGCCTTCTTCCCCTTCTTCAACGCCCTGGCGATCCTCCTCGCCTGCCGTTTCTTCCCGGGCTTCAGCTTCAGGGTCATCCTGGTGCCCTTGGCGACGTTCTTGGTCCGCGTCTTGAGCTTGTAGGTGGCGTTCACCCTGATCTTTCCGGAGACTTTGGCCTCGAGATCCTCCCTGGCCTTGACCTTGACCCTGACGAGGATCCTCTTCCCCTTCTGCCTCTGGGTCCTCTTCGCGGTCGCGGTGCCGTTGACGTACCACCGGATAAGTCGCCGGGCGATCTGTTCTCCCTGGTCGTCCTGGAGGAAGTGGCTGGCCTCGGGCAGACGGGCGTGCGGCTGGCCGGCCGCGCCGGGGACGTTGTCGATGAAGACCTGCTGGGCCTGGCAGGAGCCGAGCTGGCCCGGATCATTACTCGCCCAGATGGTCAGGAACGGCTTGTGGAAGGCGGTCAGTCCGGCCCACGCCTCGGCGGTGGTGCCGGGAACCTCGTTGACCAGCGACGGGAACACCCGCGCTCCGGCCATGTACGGTCGGCCCGGGAAGGGCGCGTCATAGGCGGCCTGTTGGCGCGCGGGAAGGTCGAACCAGGTCAGCGCCTCGACGGTTTGGGAGGCTCGGAAGGACCTCGAGGTCATCGCGTGGGCCATCCAGTCGGCGAAGTAGCCGCTCGTCGGAGCCACGATCGGGGTGCATCCGTCGTAGAACGGGAATTGCTGGGGTGGAATCGCCGCGTAGGGGGCGGGCAGGTCGGTGAGCTCGTCCGGGTTCTCGACCGGCGGGAAGGGCTGGATCCCGGCGGGGATCACCGGCAGGGCACCATTGCCGACGGCGATGTTGGCGAAGCGGCCGGGGTGAAGCCCCGCGACCCGCAGGCCGATGAGGCTGCCCCAGTCCTGAACGAACAGGTTGATGCCGGTGAGCCCGAGCTTGTCGATGAAGCGCTTGAGGCGATGGAAGTGACCGAGGTAGCTGTAGGACTCGATGTCGATCGGCTTGTCGGAGCGGCCGAAGCCGAGATGGTCCATGGCGATGACGCGGTAGCCGGCGTCGACGAGCACGGGGATCATCTTGCGGTACAGGTACGACCAGGACGGCTGCCCGTGCAACAGGAGCACGACATCGCCGTCGGGGCGTCCCTCGTCGACGTACGCCTGGCGCAGTCCGTCGATCACGACGTGCCGGCTCCTGTAAGGCCAGCCGGGGAGACCGTCGAAGCACGAATCCGGCGTCCGCACGAACTCGACGCCGTCCGCGGTCGTCCTGACGCTCGGACTCGCGTCGCAGGACGTGGCGTCCCGAGGACCGGAAACGGTAGCCGTCCGAGTTTCCGCCGACGCTGCTGCCGGCAGGGCCACAAAGACCAGGGCTGCCAGTAGCAGCATGAGTCCACGTTCGATCCCCTTCACGGGCGAGATCCTTTCACGCCAACGAAGATAGCCGACTTCGAGTTCACGATCGTGACGCGGATTTCCCCGAAGCGCTGACCTACTTCCGGACCACGACCCGCTCGATCATCCCGACCGGGTGGAGTTCGCAGAAGAAGGTGTAGTTGCCAGGCTTGGTGAGCTTCTTGCTGAACGTGCCGCCCTTCCACAGGCGGTCGGACGAGAAGCCCTCCGGCCCCTTGGCCAGAGTGACGTTGTGGAGAACGTCTCCGGGGAATGACCAGGTGATCGTGGAGCCCCGCGGCAGGTTCAGGTTGCCGGCTTCGTACTCGAAGTTGTCGGCCACGACCGTGGTGTCACCACTTGCGTACTGCATCGGACCGCGTGGCCCGGGCACCTTGATCGCCTTGCCCTGCCTGCTCCAGTCGTAGATGTTGATCTGCCGTGGTGGGACCTTCTTCCTGCCCTTTTTCTTAGTCTTCAGCACTTTGTAGTCCCGGGGCAGGGGCGCGCAGCTCGTCCTGGTCACCTTTGGATCGGGCGCGAGGTAGGCGACCATCAGACCCATCGCCCGGGTGTGCGGATACTGGTTGTCGTAGCGCGAAGTGAGGGTCAGCTTTTCGCCCTCTGCGATTGGGATTCCGCGTGCAGATGTGAACTGGCTCATGTTGATCGGCCCCGGTTCATGAAGCACGGGGCGCACCTTGTAGAAGGGGTGATCCTTGGCGCCCCAGGTCGGCTTCGAGCGGTACAGGGTCCGGTTGTCGCATTCCGGCTGGGAAAGAATGAGGCTCCTGGCTCCTCCGTGCACGTGCCCGAGTCCGGCCACCAGACTTCCGGAGACGGGAGCGGTGCGACTCATCTTTCGAACGTTCAACGATCCCGGCTTGCCCCCGCCGGGCACGTCGAATACGAGACCCTGCCGGCCCTTGGAAGTATCGAAGGTGAGAGGTATTACCGGCTTCAGCTTCTTCCCGGTGACGACGGTCATCCTGTACCGGATTCTCACCCGGTCAGATTTCGACTGGTGGTTCATCAGCATCCAGACCCACCCCCACTGCTCGTTCGGGTGGATCGGGTATCCGTATCCCTTCGGCAGGATCATCTTCGCGCGTTCCTCACCGTCGCCGTAGAACGGATCGACCCGAGACGCGCCCGGAGCGCCAAAGTTCACGAAGACGATGTGGTGGAGCATGATCCGCTTGATCGGAACCCGCTTGCCCGTCTTGACGTCAACCACGTCGACCGACATCTTCGTGATGTACCCCTCGAGGTTCGGCGCGACGGGGGGCGGAACGTCCGGGTTCTGAAGAGCCACCTGATACGGACCGACCGTGATCGGAGACGTCTTCTTGGTGATGACCCGAGTCTTGGCATCCACCGGTGCGGATGAAGCCATTGCGTATAGGAACAGGGCAGAGACCAGGAGGCCGAGGCTGAAGAGACGACTTCCCGATGGAATGGCTTCGCGAAAACTGATGTTTACCATTATGTAGTTGCCCGGACTGGGACGACGAGCCTACCGAAACCTCGGAAATGGAGTTCAGGAATATGTTCTTTTCGGCGGGCATCCCCGAGAGCGATGATCTGGCTCGGTGGGCCTCGACCGACACGCATCACCGCTTTCGCCGACGGTGGCGAACAAGAATTGTCCGGAAAGTTGACCAAGGAGAATGCGATGAGGCTGAGTGATCTTGAACCATTCGAGAACGTCCCCTTCTACCTCTGGGTCAAGAACGAGGAAGGGACCTACATCTGGGGCAACAAGGCGATGACGGAGTTCGCAGGCTAAGACGTCGCCGGCAAGACCGATGCGGATCTGGCGCCGCCGAAGGCAACGGCGATGATGCGGCACCACGACGTTGAGACGCTCGAGACCGGCGAGCCCATTTACCTTCACGAAGCGATCGAGGGTGCCGGGAACCTCAGCGTCTGCAAGTGGGCGGGCGAACTTGGCGGAAAGCCCGCGGCATTCGGCGTCTCGTTTCAGACTGAGGACTGACCGCCTCGAAGTCGCTTCTGTCAAGGGCTCCGCGAATCGGGGCGACTGGATTTGAACCGGCGACCTTTCGACCCCTACCCGGGTGAACGGTTCAGAGTGATCCGGGTAATCCCAGCCGCGATCTTGCCCAGGGACGCGTAGAAAAGTGGCCTCAGGATTCCGCAGTACAAGCCGGTCACCCTGATCTCGCTGCTTAACCTCGTTCCGTAGTTGATTCTGCGGCAACCTGGGATTCTTCATAACCTGAATCGATGGAAACAGACGACACCGCGGGCGACCAACCGGTTCCACCGACCGAATGGAACGAGATCTACACCGGCGAGGCTGCCGATTTCGAGGCTGCCGACCCGGACCTGCTCGAGATCGTCACAGGACTGCCGCCCGCCCGGGCGCTTGATGTCGGCTGCGGGGCCGGTGGCCTCGTCGTCACGATGGCAGAGCTCGGATGGCGGGTGACCGGCATCGACATCGCCGAGCGGGCGATAACCGCTGCCCAGAAGGTTCTGGGTGAACGCGGACTCGAAGCTACGCTTCTCGCTGCGGATGCCACCGTCTGGCAACCCCCGGAGAAGTACGACCTGGTCACCAGCAGCTTCGCGATGCCGGAGGGCGATGAGCGCAGCGCGGTGCTGAACATGATCCGGGGCGCGCTTGCGCCAGGTGGAGTCGTGGCGATCAAGGAATTCGACCCATCGATGAGCCGCTATTCGCACTTCGCCGGTTTCGATTTCCTCACGGTCGACGAACTGACTTCGGCCTTCGACGGCTTCGAGATTGAGCGAGCGGAGGTCGTATCCACCCCGGTCCACGAACATGCACAGGAAAGCGGTGACCAGGCATGGACAGCGATTCTGTTTCGGGCGCGGCTTGCTTCGGGTTGACCAAAGGCCGGGGCCCGGATCTAACCGACTTCAGTCCCGGTACCACGGCTGGTACCGCCGTATTGCCAGCATCGCTTTTCCCGATAGGTCGGGAAACGTTCAGACCCGCTCCCCAAGCGGCCTCTCGGCAAATCGGGGCGACTGGATTTGAACCAGCGACCTTTCGACCCCCAGTCGAATGCGCTACCAAACTGCGCCACGCCCCGTGCGTGAGCCGGGACTTTATCGGGGCGGCGCCCGAAGGGTGCGGGCGGGCTAGGGGCGGTTCCGGCCACGAGGTGCCATTACCGGTTCAGTCGGCCGGCAAGACCCCAAGAAGCGGGTGACGGGAGTCGAACCCGCCCTAGGAGCTTGGAAGGCTCCTGTGCAACCGCTACACCTCACCCGCGGATTTGAATCGGTTCCGATTATAGGAAAGGAACTCTTCGACGGTCAATTTGAAATCCTCCTGAAGCCGAGGCCCGGTAGGCCGTCCAGATCGAGCGGGGCAACCAGGATTCGAACCTGGACGAATGGTTTTGGAGACCATCATGCTACCGTTGACATCATTGCCCCGGACGGCCATCCTAGCGGCGTTTCGGCCGGAGGCGTTGACGCATGGCGGGCGTGGCGTCCGATAGCTGTGCGAACATGTGTTCGTGCCAAAGATCTTGCCGAGAGAGTCCCGTCAGGCGGTCAGTGATCTGCTGGGTACGGGGCTGTCCGACTATGAGATCTCGCGGCGAACCGGCGTCGGGAGGGCCACCGTCCAGCGGTGGCGGCGCCGGGGAATTCCTTGGATGAACACTGCGCCGAGGCGGCTGCCGGCTGACTGGCGACCGCCCGATCCGGCCGGCTATTCGTACCTGTTCGGCATGTATCTGGGCGACGGCACGATCACTCGTCATGGGGGCCGTGCGGGGCACCATTTCGGACTCCACATTTATCTCGATACGGCGTATCCAAATGTGATCGAAGAATGTGCTGCCGCGATGTCAGCCGTGCTGGGCACGAAGATCGGCCGGTACCCCAGAAAGGATTCGGAATGCCTGCAACTGACCTCGTACAGCCGGTTCTGGCCGGACGTTTTCCCCCAGCATGGCCCCGGCAAGAAACACGAAAGGGTTGTCAAGCTGGAGGAATGGCAGAAGGAGATCGTCGAACGGCATCCCGAGACGTTCATCAGAGGACTGATCCACTCCGACGGGTCGCGATGCCTGAACTCATTCACGGTTGAGTTGAAGGACGGGCCGAAGGAGTACTCGTACCCCCGATACTTCTTCACCAACTACTCGGCCGATATCCGGGAGATCTTCTGCCATGCGTGCGATCTGATCGGGGTCAGGTGGAGCCGGTCGAACTGGCGCAACATCTCGATCTCGCACCGGAAGAGCGTCGCCCTGCTCGATTCCTTCGTCGGTCCGAAATCCTGAGGGACAGGGCTGCCCGGTTGAAGCGCCGGGCGCTCGACCCGCTCAGGTACATTCGCCGAATCAGGCCGTTTCGGCGGTCGACTCGATCGAGTCGATCCAGCCGAGCATCGCCTCGGCCGGCTCGGCCCACCGGCGGTCGAGCATCAGGTCGTGTCCGATGCCCGGGAACTCGATCAACTCGGCGTCGTAGCGCCGGGCGGTGTCGCGCACGTCTCTGATCGAGACCAGGCTGTCGTCGGGGGTGCCGAGGACCAGGACCGGGGCACCACCCTTCGGCGGCGGGCCCGGCAGGTGGAGCAGGACCTGGAACTGGGCCCAGGGGGACTCCTTGCCGCACTGGGCGGAGTATTCCGAGGCGACCTCAGGCTCGAGTTCCTCGAACAGGTAGTGCTCGCGCATCGGAAGCGAGCCGCCGGCCAGGATCTTCACCGCATCGCCCGGATGCTGCCGGGCGATCGCCGCCAGGGTGAGCACCCCCGGACGGGCCGCGATCGGGGCCACCAGGACGGCGGCACGAGCCGGATAGCGGGCGATCGCCCTCTGAACCACCAGGCCACCGAGACTGTGGCCGACGATGACCGGCTGCCGGGGAAGGGAAGCGGCGGTCCGGATCACCTCGTCGGCGTAGGTTCGGAGGTGCGACTTGAGCAGTGAGCCACCGCTTTCCCCGTGCCCGGACAGCGAGAGCGCATAGGCGGGGTGGCCCGCGTCCGCGGCCGCAACGAGCCAGTTCTGCCAGCACCACGCGCCGTGACCGGCGCCGTGGACGAAAAGGACCGGCGTTCCTTCCGCCGGTCCGTCCGGCGTTGCCTCGAGCAGCTCGAGCCCGGACCAGGAAGAAGTGCGGTGTTCGATCCGGCGGTCGATCGGCACATCATAGTTGCCCGGTTCATGCGGACGAGAGGACTCGAACCTCCACACCCTCTCGGGTACCAGGACCTAAACCTGACGCGTCTACCAGTTCCGCCACGTCCGCATCGGCGGGAATGCGGGGCACCCTCGCCGGCGACATGTTCGCACCGATCGGGCGGGGACGGCGACGGCCGTCCGCGAATGTTTCTATGATCGCTTCATGGCCATTGGAGAGGCGAGGCCGGGCTACGAGCTCTGGCGACCCAATCGAGAGAAGGCGAGCAGCCAGACAACGCGATTCGTGATTGTCTTGCTGATGGTTGTTTCCGCCGCCCTGATGCTGCTTGTCGCATTTGGAGGCTGGCCGGTCCTGAACGGTGGATCGAGGTACGGGATCATCGCGATATTCCTGGCGGCGGGTTATCTGTTGAACGCCTACCTGATCCTGAAATGGAGCCGCGGAGCGCTTTCGCTCACCACCGCCGTCGCCGTCCTGATGCTCATTTTCGCCACCGTGGGCTTCCAGTCCTGGTTTGCCAGGAACAAGGCCGGATTCGACGAGGGGGCGCTGCCCAGCGAGCTGCTGGGGGTGTTCGTGATCATCTTCGCTCTGGTTCAGATCGTGCTGGTCATCGCCTGCTCGATCGGGATCAATCAGGAATGGCACGTCGAGGTTGAACGGCCGATCGGCTCCGGAGGCGATGTGACGACGCCGACCTCATCCCCGGGGCCGGACTCGGCCGCGGCTACCTCCGCCTAGTGGAGTGTCCGACGGCTCTATCTCGGGCCGGGCGCACCCCGGACAGGAGCCGGTTCGCCGGATCGCCCGCACCGCCGCTTCTGCATAGACTGCGCGGTCCTGCGGCGGTGGCGGAACTGGTATACGCGATGGATTCAAAATCCATTGCCCGCAAGGGCATGTGGGTTCGATTCCCACCCGCCGCATCGAATTCCCGGAAGGCACCCGCGTAATCTCTTCAGACAACGACAGGCCCACCACCGGCATACCCGCCAGCGAGGGTGAACGCCAGGCCGCCAACCGGCTGGCGGCCGAGCTCCAGCGGAGAGGACTCAGGACGGAGATCGAGCCGATCGCGATCCGGCCCTCCGAGGCCGGGTCGATCCTGGTCCACGCCGCCCTGTCGGTCGGCGGAGGACTGCTGGGGATGAACTGGCCGCTGCTCGGGGCAGCCGTCTGCCTGGCCGTAGCCTTCTCTTTCTACTCCGAGCGTGCACTCGGACTGAACCTGCTGGGGCGCCTGATCCCTAAGCGAAGCTCCCAGAACGTCGTCTCCCCTCCTACGGGACCGGTTTGGAGCGGCGGCATCGGGATCGTGCTGACCGCCGGGTACGACATCCCGGACGCCTACCCGACGGGTGAGTGGCTCTCCCGGAGATTCTCGGGGTGGCTGACCTCCGACCGGATCGTGCTCTGGGGAGGCATGATCCCCTTGTTCGCGGCGAACATGCTGCGCCTGGCGGAGATTGACGGATCCGGGACGGGCATTATCCAGTTGCTCGGGTCGGCAGTTCTTCTCTCGATGATCGTTGCCCAGATCGATCGCCGGATGGCCGGCCGGCCGATCGCCGGAGAGGACGATCCCGCGGCCCCCGGGATCCTCCTCGAGGTACTCGACGAGCTGCTTGATTCGGATGAAGGGGAAGCAGGGATAGCGGTCTGCTTCTTCGGCGCCGAATCAGCCGCCGGCGCAGGCGGAGCCGACTTCTTCAAGCGCGTCCCGCTCGAGATGGGTGCCAACAACGCACTGGTGATCAACTTCATTGCCGGGGACGAGTCGGCCGATCGGGTTCAGATAACGGCCAGGGAGGGCGACCTGGCGACCCTCAGGATGAACTCCGAGCTCGCTGCCGAGTGCCGGCTGGATCCAGAGCCGGCAATACTCAGGAGCACCACCGGCGCGTTCGCGGCACGGCGCAGGGGCATCAAGGCGATCACGGTAATCGGTCGCAGCGATGAGGCGGTCGATACGGGTCTCGACCTGGCCGACGTCGGACTGGAGGCCGCGACCGTAAGGCCGGATGCCTCGGCCCATCCGGGCGAAGACGTCGACGACGGGCGCCTTGACCACGGGGAGGACGAGCAGATCCGGACCGGAGAGGAGCCGACAGCAGCCGCACCCTCTGAAAAGGATTCCGTCGCCGGTGAAAGTGACAAGCCGCCGAGAAAAAGAAATGTCACCCGCGACTGACGGGTCCGGAGGCGCGGCGTCAGACAGACCCCTCTGGCAACCGACAGCCGAGGCGGTGGCAGGTTCCGGGCTGACGGCGTACTCCGACTGGCTGCGAAGCGAAAGGAATCTCGACTTCGAGGACTACGACCAGCTCTGGCGGTGGTCGACTTCGGAGCCTGAACAGTTCTGGCAGACGATCTGGGATTACTTCGAGGTGATCTCGTCGGGAAGCTACGAGCGGGTCCTCGACAGTCGGGACATGCCCGGAGCGACCTGGTTCGAGGGCTCTGAGCTGAATTACGCCGAACATATATTCCGGGGCCGCGACGACTCCGCTCCGGCGATCTTCTCTGCCTCGGAAACACGCCGGCTGGCCGCTATCAGCTGGGGTGAGCTGCGGACAGAGGTATCGGCCGCCGCGGCCGGTCTGAAGGCGCTCGGGGTCGGTCCGGGCGACCGCGTCGCCGGCTATCTGCCGAACACTCCGGAGACCATCATCGCCTTTCTTGCCACTGCCAGCCTGGGAGGTGTCTGGTCGAGTTGCTCGCCGGACTTCGGGGCCGGCGCGGTCGCCGACCGCTTCGCGCAGATCGAGCCGAAGGTCCTGCTGGCCGTGGACGGCTATACCTACGGGGGCAAGGGATTCGATCGCCGCGAGATCGTTCGCGAGCTGGCCCGTTCGATGCCTTCGCTGGAACGGGTGGTGGTACTTCCCTACCTCGACCCTTCCCCCGACCTGAGCGGAATCGAGGACTGCTCGACCTGGGCCGATCTGATGGCGACCGATCCGGAGGCCGGGCTCACCTTTACCCGGGTGCCGTTCGCCCACCCGCTCTGGGTCTTGTACTCGTCCGGCACGACCGGCCTGCCCAAGGCGATCGTGCAGAGCCAGGGCGGCATCCTGCTCGAGCATCTGAAGAAGATGAACCTCCATCTCGACGCCAAGCCGGACGACCGCGTCTTCTGGTTCACCACGACCGGCTGGATGATGTGGAACTTCCTGGTCTCCTGCCTCTTGACCGAGGCCGCGATCGTGCTCTACGACGGCAACCCCGGTCACCCCGACATGGACACCCTCTGGCAGCTCGCCGCCGACGCGGAGGTCACCTGCTTCGGCACCTCGGCCTCGTATATCTCGGCCTGCATGAAGGCCGGCACTGAGCCGGCCCGGGGCCGGAATCTCTCGCAGCTGCGTGCGGTCGGCTCAACCGGCTCGCCCCTGGCCCCCGAAGGCTTCGACTGGATCTACGAGCAGATCGGCAGCGATACCTGGCTCTTCTCGACCAGCGGAGGGACCGACCTCTGCACGGCGTTCGTCGGCGGGGTGCCGACCCTTCCCGTATACCGGGGCGAGCTCCAAGGGCGTGCGCTCGGGGCGGCGGTCGAGGCCTGGGACGAAGCGGGAGAGCCCCTGACCGGAGAGGTCGGCGAACTGGTGATCACCGAGCCGATGCCTTCGATGCCGATCTACCTATGGGGCGACGAGGACGGGTCGAAGTACCGCGAGAGCTATTTCGACCACTACCCGAGAATCTGGCGACACGGGGACTGGATCGAGATCACCCCGCGCGGCACCGCGGTGATCCACGGTCGATCGGATTCGACCATCAACCGCGGCGGGATACGGATGGGCACGGCCGAGATCTACCGGGCGGTACTGGCCCTCCCGGAAATCACCGATGCCCTGGTGGTCGACATCCCGAAAGCCGGAACCGAGGGGTGGATGCCGCTGTTCGTGGTCCTGGCCGAGGGCTGCGAGCTGGACGACGGGCTCAGGCAGCGGGTCGCCCGGGAGGTCCGCACCAGGTGCTCGCCCCGCCACGTGCCCGACGAGATGGTCGAGATCGGGTCGATCCCCCGCACGCTGAGCGGGAAGATCCTCGAGGTGCCGGTCAAGCGCATCCTCACCGGGACGCCGCCGGAGAAAGCGGCCAGCCGCGACTCTCTGGCCAACCCCGAAAGCCTCGACTTCTTCGCCGACTACGCCCGGCAGCTCGAGTAGCCGACCCCGTCCTGAACCCGGTTGGCCGGTCGCCACCCGGATGGCCGATTCCGACCTGGTTAGCCGCCCAGTTCGTGGGCGGGACGCAGTCACCCGCCGGCACTGTGCACGGGTTCGCGGGGCTGCCAGTCCCGGGCGGATTCGAGTCGAGCAGCCACCAGTGCGGCCAGGGCCAGCAGGCCCCAGAAGCCGACCACCAGGATCGCGCCGAACACGTCACTGATGAAGTGCCAGCCGGCGACCACGACACCGATCCCGACCAGGCAGCCGTAGGCGAGGCCGGCGACCGCCGCCCAACCCCGCCAGCGGGGTGGGGCGGTCAGCCAGAGTGCGAAGCCGGCCGAAAAAGCGGCCGTGGAGTGGCCGCTCGGGTAGCCCACTTCAATCGGGTAGCTGGCCCCGAGCGCTCCCTGGAGCCGCGGGTGGGCCATCGCCGCCTTCATGATCTGCGTGCTGAGGTTCGCGAAGACGACGACCCCTCCCGCGGCGAGCAGGTGCCAGGGCCGGCCCCATAAGACCGCCAGCGCTGAAATGCAGGCGAGGACGATCAGCAGCGGCAACGGGTTGGCCGAATCCGAGGCCGCCTCGGCCAGCCGCTCACGACCCGAGCCGCCCGGAGCCAGCAGGTGGGCTGTCAGGGTGCTGTCGTAGTGGTTGAAGCGGTCGGATCCGTAGAAGAAAAGCGCAAGCATCGCCACGCCGGCCGCGCAGAGCAACGCTCCGAGCAGCAGTCGTCTGGTCAGCGGACTCACCTCTGAAACCTATTCGGCCGTCAACCCCGGCCCCTCAGCAGCTCGGCGGTTCCGTCAGTCCGACCGGGCAACGCTCTCAGGCGGGGGTGATCGGGTTACGGCGCTCGGTGAACGAGCGGTCCCGGCCCTCGGCCAGCTTGAAGCGGCTGATCAGCTCTTCCCGGAGATCTCGCGACTCGATCACGGCGTCGACCACCATCTCCGAAGCCAGGTGGAGCAGATCCACACCTTCGGCGTACTGTTCGCGCTTTTCGGCGATGAACTCCTCGCGTTCGGCTTCGTCCTCGATCGCCTGGATCTGGTTGAAGAAGACGGCATTGACCGCGGCCTGCGGGCCCATCACCGCGATCGAGGCGCTGGGCAGGGCGATGCAGCAGTCGGGCTCGAAAGCCGGCCCGGCCATGGCGTAGAGGCCGGCGCCGTAGGCCTTGCGCACGACGACAGAGATCTTCGGCACCGTCGCCTCGGACACGGCCGAGATCATCTTCGCCCCGTGGCGGATGATGCCCTGTTTCTCGACCGCGGTCCCGATCATGAAGCCGGGGACGTCAGCCAGGAAGAGCAGCGGTACGTTGAACGCGTTGCAGGTGCTGATGAAACGGGCCGCCTTGTCCGCCGAGTCGACGAACAGCACCCCGCCCTTCTGCTTCGGCTGGTTGGCGACGACTCCGACTACCTCGCCACCGAGCCGGCCGTAGCCGACGATCAGCTCCTTCGCCCAGCGCTCATGCACCTGGATGAAAGAGCCGGCGTCGAGCAGGGCGTCGAGCAACTCGACCATGTCGAACGGAACGTTCTCGTCAGACGGCACGATCCGGTCGATGTCGGCGGTCGACGCCGGCGCCGCTACTTCAGCTGCCGGTGGCTTCAAGCGCCAGCTGGTCGGCATGTACCCGAGGTAGCGGCGGCCGGTCTCGATCGCCTCCTCGTCGTTCTCGACCAGGAAGTGGCCGCAGCCCGACTTCGAGGTGTGCATCTTCGCTCCGCCCATCTCCTCAAGAGAGACAGATTCGCCGATCACCATCTCGGCCATCCGCGGCGATCCCAGGTACATCGAGGCGTTGCCGGCGCGCATGATCACCACGTCGCAGAAGGCCGGGATGTAGGCGCCACCGGCCGCGCTCGGGCCGAAGAGCAGGCAGACCTGCGGAACCCGGCCCGACATCCTCACTTCGTTGTAGAAGATCCGCCCGGCCCCGCGCCGGCCGGGAAACATTCGGACCTGCTCGGTTATCCGGGCTCCGGCCGAGTCGACCATGTAGACCATCGGGACTTCGAGGTTGATTGCCTTCTCCTGGATGCGCAGGATCTTCTCGACCGTCTTCGGTCCCCACGAGCCGGCCTTGACCGTAGGGTCGTTGGCCATCAGTGCCACCGGCCGACCCTCGATCAGCCCGGTGCCGGTGACCACGCCGTCTGCGCCGAGGCCCTCCCGGTCCCAGTTGGCCAGCAACGCCTCTTCGACGAAACTGCCATCGTCGAGCAGCAGCGAGGCCCGCTCCCGGACCGGGAGCTTGCCCTGCTCGGCCGTCTTTTCGTGATGGCGCGCGGGACCGCCACCGAGCGCGGCCCGGAGAGCGGGGTCGAGATCCACCTTGCTCACGGCCGCCCTTCCATTTGAGTCGGGCCTACAGGCCCGGGTTGACGGCTACCGGCTTCTCGCCGGAATAGTCGTAGAAGCCGCGGCCCGATTTCACGCCGTAGAAACCGGCCGCGACCATCTTGCGCAGGGTCGGCGGCGCGGCAAAGCGGCGCTCGCGGAACTCGTCGAACATCACCGCGGTGATCGAATTCAGGGTGTCGAGACCGACGAAGTCGGCCAGGGTGAGCGGGCCCATCGGGTGTCCGGCCCCGGCCTTCATCGCCAGGTCGATTTCCTCGATCGAGCCGATGCCCTCCTCGAGCCCACGGATTCCATCGAGCAGGTACGGGACCAGCAACCGGTTGACGATGAAACCGGCCTTGTCCTTGGTCTCGACCGTCGTCTTCTTCAGCTTTTCTCCGTATGCGAGGCCGGCGGCCATCGCCTCGGGCGATGAAGTGACCGACTGGATCACCTCGAGCAGCGGCATCCTCTGGACCGGATTGAAGAAGTGGAGTCCGATGAAGCTCTCGGGGCGGTCGGTGACCGCCGCCTGGGTTATGACCGGAAGCGACGAGGTGTTGGTCGCAAAAAGCGCGCCCTCCTTGACGATCCCGGTCAGCTGCTTCCACAGCTCGAGCTTGAGATCGAGGTCCTCTGTGATCGCCTCGAGTACCAGGTCGCAGTCGGCGAACTCGCCCTGGTCAAGGGTCGGATTGATCCTGCCGAGAATGGCATCGGCGTCCGACTGCTCGAGCTTGCCCTTTTCGACCGCCCGGCTGAGCTGCTTGGAGATCTTGCCGATCCCGGCGTCGAGCCGATCCTGGTCGAGCTCGGTTACGACCACTTCGTATCCGGCCTCGGCGCTTACCTGGGTGATTCCGTGACCCATCAGGCCACAACCGGCTACGCCTACCTTCTTGATCTCCATACGGACAGTCCTCCTGGTGGAAAGGTTCTCGGCCCGGTCGGCCGGACGACAGGCTTGGCAGCCTAACGGGATTCAGGGACCGACTCGGGCCCGAACCGCGGGCTCGAGGGTCGCCGGGCCCGCGTTCTCCTCAGGCAGGTTCGACGCCGGCCGCCTCCATGCGCCTGCTCATCTCCTCACCGACCGCCTGGAGGCCGCTCATCGGCCGGATCATCACCGACATCTCGGCGACTTTTCCGTCGTCGCCGAACCTGAGCACATCGACCCCGTTGAGCAGGCGGTCGCCGACCGCGGCCTCGAAGACCAGCACCGCGGTATCGCCGGTCTCGGTATGGGCTATGTAGCGGAAATCCTCGAGGACATCGATCACGTTGCCGAGCAGGACCTTGAGAGGTTCGAGCCCCTGGTAGGGCCTGAATACGAAAGGACTGTTGAAAACGACCTCCGGGGAGAAGATCTCCTCGATCGCACTGAAATCTTTGGATTCGGCCGCCGCTCTGAACGCATCGCTTTTCATGGATCCAGCCTATCGCTGCGACGGCCTGCCCGCAGGGGTCAGCGCCATTCGACCGGCCCGGCCTTGAGCACGTGCGAGCCGAGACGGCGGCCAAGCACCTCCTGGGCCGCGGCCGATGCCTCGATAAGGAGTGGAAGCTCGACCCCGGTCTCGATCCCCATCTCGGCGATCATCGAGACCACGTCTTCGGTTGCGACGTTGCCGGTTGCCCCCGGGGGGACCGGGCGACCACCCAGCTCACCGAAGCTCGTCTCGAACGAGTCGATCCCCTGCTGGAGGGCGGCCAGCACGTTGGCCAGGCCCTGACCGCGGGTGTCGTGGAAGTGGGCGGTCAGTTCGACCCCGGCAAGTCGGTCCCGGGCTTCCCGGAAAAAGGCCCCGACCTGGACCGGGTTCGCCATCCCGGTCGTGTCGCCGAATCCGATCTCATCGCTTCCGGCAGCGATCAGCCGCTCGGCGATCGAGAAGACCCGGTCCCGGTCGACCCTGCCCTCGTACGGACAACCGAATGATGTGGCGATCACGCTGGTGCAGCCGATACCGGCCTGCTTGGCCGCCGGGATCGACTGTTCGAGCCCTTCCAGCGACTCCTCGATCGAGCTGTTCACGTTCTTCCGGTTGTGGGTCTCGGAGGCCGAGAGGAAAAAGCTGGCGTCATCAAACCGGTCGCGCAGCTCAAGTGCCCGCTCCAGGCCCCGCCGGTTGGGGATCAGTACCGCGAACCGGACGCCCTCGCGACGCTGGATGCCGCGAAGCACCTCTTCGCCGTCGGCAAGTTGGGGGATCACGTCGGGGCGGACGAACGAGGTCACCTCGATACGGGTCAGCCCGGTCGAAGAGAGCAGATCGATCAGCCTGACCTTGTCGGCCGTCCCGATCACCTCGGGCTCGTTCTGGAAACCGTCGCGGGGACCGACCTCGCGGATCCGGACCTCCTCCGGAAGTCTGTTTTCGTTTTGCGGGCTCAATCGCCGGACCCGGCACCAGGGACCTCGATCACCCGGCGCTCGTGTACACCGACCCCGATGGTCCGGTCGCCCTCGCGCACCTCGACCGCGAACCGCAGCTTGCGATCGTCGATCACTTCATCCAGCCTGGCCCAGGCGGTGCACTCGGCCCCTTTGAAGGCCCCGGCCACGTGCTTGATCGAGACCTCGAAGCCGACCGTCGCTTTTCCGTCCCCGAGGTGAGGTGCGGCGAGCAGGGTCGCGTTGTGCTCCATCATGCCGATCATTCCCGGCGTCGAGAGCACGTGGGCGCCGATCGTTCCGCCGACATCGGTGACCAGCCATCCGTCCACGGTGAAGGGCTCTTCGCGTTCGCTTCCCACCTCGTCAAATATTGGCATGGGCCGAAGAATAGACTCCGGCGCCGTGAGCGATAACCAGAGCAGACCAGTCATTCCTGTACTCGGCGGGACCGGAGCCCTTGGCTCCGGCCTGGCCCGACGGTGGGCGAGGAGCGGCGCCGCCGTGATCATCGGCTCCCGGGACGCCGGCCGGGCCGCCGAAGCCGCCGAGAAGGCCACCGCAGAAAGCGGCGGCGAAGTCACCGGCATGACCAACCAGGACGCTGCCCGGCAGGCCGAGATCGTCTTCCTGACGATCCCGTTCCGCAACCAGTCCGAGTACATGACCAATCTCGGGGAGGTCCTCACCGAAGGACAGATCCTGGTCGACTGCTCGGTCCCGCTGGCCGCGGCGATCAGCGGCAAGGCGACCCGCACGATCGGAATCTGGCAGGGTTCGGCCGCCCAGCAGGCGCAGGAGATGGCCCCGGACGGAGTCACCGTGGTCTCGGCGCTCCACACGGTCAGCGGCCCCGGCCTGAGCGATCTCTCGGCCGAACTAGACGAAGACGTGCCGATCTGCGGTGACCGCAAGGCCGACAAGGCAAGGTGGCCCGGCTGATCGGCATGATCGAGGGCCTGCGCCCGGTGAACGCCGGCAGCCTCGAGATGTCGCGTATCGTCGAACAGCTGACGGCGCTCCTGATTTCGATCAACGTCCGCTACAGGACCCACGCCGGAATCCAGTTCACTGGCCTGCCCGAGGGCGATCCTTTCTCGTGATTTCATGCCGCAGGTTGGACCGCCGGTCGTGAACGTCGCACTGCTCGCCGGCGGCACCGGAGGAGCGAAGCTCGCCGCCGGGATGCAGGACGCCGTCGACGGCCGGCTCGACGTGATCGTCAACACCGGCGACGACATCGAGGCGCTCGGCGTGCACGTCTCGCCCGACCCCGACCTGGTCACCTATTGGCTGGCCGGCGAGGTCGACCAGCACCGGGGCTGGGGGATCAAGGACGACAGTTTCAAGGTCTTCGAGCGCATGGCCGCCTTCGGGGCGCCCGACTGGTTTTCCCTCTCTGACCTCGATCTCGCCGCCTGCCTCTACCGCAGGGACTTCATGGCCGAGGGCGGCCGCCTTACCGACGCCCAGGCCCAGATCGGCAGGGGAATGGGGATCAGCGCCCGGGTCCTGCCGATGTCCGATCAGCCGGTGCGGACCCGGATCATGAGCAGCGGCAGCTGGCGGGGACTCCAGGAGTACCTGATCCTCGAAGGCGGTACCACCGAGGTCGAGGGCGTGGAACTCGAAGGCATCGCCGAGGCCGAACCGACCCCGGAAGTCCTGACCGCGATCGCCGAAGCCGGGCTGATCGTGATCGGACCGTCAAACCCGGTGATCAGCATCGGTCCGATCCTCGCGGTGCCCGGCATCCGGGAGGCGATCATCGATTCTGCCGCGCCGGTGGTGGCGGTCAGCCCCTATGTCGCGGGAAAGGTGGTCAAGGGACCGACCGACCTGTTCATGAAAGCGATCGGACGGCCGACCACGGCGGCCGGGGTGGCATCACTCTACGAAGGGATCATCGACGCGATGATCTGTGACGCCGACGACCCCGACCCTCCGCCCGCCGGGGTCCGGGCCTTTTCGACCTCCACCCTGATGCACAGCACCGAGAGCCGCCGCACCGTCGCCCGCGGGGTGCTGAAGGTCGGCCGCCAACTGGCCGAATCATGAGGGCGGGCGAACGGTGAGTGGGGACATGTCATGAAAGCGGTCGCAGTCGTCACTGCCAAGCAGTTCAGCGAGGCCAAGCAGCGGATGGCGGAGTCGGTCGGCCCGGAGCTCCGCCGGGATCTGGTCGAGGCGATGCTGGGCGATGTGCTCGACGCGGTGTCGGAGGCCCGGATGGTCGAGACCGCGCTGGTCGTGACCGCTGAACCCGCGGCGGCCGCGCTCGCGGAGTCATTCGGAGCCGAGGTAATAACCGATCCCGGAGGCATCGGACACTCGGCTGCGGCCCTGCTCGGGGTGGGCCGGGCGCAGGAGCTGGGGGCGGAAGTCGTGATCCTCCTCCCGGGGGACTGTCCGCTGCTCAAATCCCGCGAGCTCGACCATCTCCTGACCGGCATCCCCTCCCCCTTCGTGACCGTCGTCCCGGACCGGCACGGGACCGGGACAAATTCTCTGGTCCTCTCCCCTCCGGTCGCGATCGAGCCGTCGTTCGGCGAGGGAAGCTGCCGGCGCCATCTCGACCTGGCACGAGAAGCCGGCGTGCCCGGCGTGATCGAAGAGGTTCCGGGCCTGGCGCTTGACCTCGACACTCCGGCAGACATAGTCGCCCTGACCACCAGGCTCGCCGCAGGGCCCGGCGGTGCACGTCGGACCGCCGCCGTACTCGGAATCTGAGTGGGCGGGACCGGGCACAGGGGAACTCGACCGATGGAGCCCGGCCCGGACATCTCCGTCACCGCGATCACCGGGCTGCCCGAAATCGCACCCGGGTTCAATCTCGGCGCAGCCCTTGGCGCAGCGGCCGACCTTACCGGCGACGACGTCGTGATCATTTCCCAGAAGGCTGTCTCCAAGGCGGAGGACCGGGTGGTGTCACTCTCGGCAGTAGAGCCGGGCCCGGAGGCCCTGCGGATGGCAGCCGGGATCGATCGCGACCCCCGTTTGATCGAGTTGATCCTCGGTGAGAGCCGGGGCATCATCCGGACCGATGAGGAGCGGGGAATCCTGATAACCGAGACCAATCAGGGATTCATCTGCGCCAATGCCGGGATCGACGCTTCCAACATGGCCCGGCCGGGAACGGTGTCGTTGCTGCCGGAGGACCCCGACCGGTCGGCCCGGCGGATCAGGGACGAGATTTCGGCCGTGGCCGGAGTAAGGCCGGCGGTGATCATCTCCGACAGCTTCGGCCGCGCCTGGCGCCTCGGGCAGTCCGAGGTCGCGATCGGCATGGCCGGGATCACGCCTCTTGACGACTGGCGCGGCAGGACCGACCGTGCCGGAGCCGTCCTCGAGGCGACCTCGATCGCAATCGCCGACGAGATCGCCGCCGCCGCCGATCTGGTCCGTGACAAGACCAGCGGCACCCCGGCGTCACTGGTCCTCGGCCTCGGCCGATACGTCCAGGACGAGGACGGCCCCGGCTGCGCCGGCCAGCTCCGTCCCGCCGGGGAAGACCTGTTCCGCTAGGCCGGCACAACGGCCCGCTCACGCTCGGCGCCGCGGTCCGAAACCGGCGGGCGCCCCGCCCGGTCAGAGACCGAGGTCGAGGGCGATGGAGCCCTGGACCTGTCCGCTGCGGAGTTCTTCCAGTGCCTCTCCGGCCTCCTCGAGCGGTCTCGTGGCCACCCTGGTCGTGACCCCGTACTCGGCGGCCTGGGCCAGTAGCGCGTCACCGTCGGCCCGGGTCAGGTTGGCGACCGAGTGCAGGCTGCGCTCTTCCCAGAGCAGCTCGTACGGAAACGCCGGGATGTCGCTCATATGGATCCCGGCGCTGACAACCCTGGCCCCGGGAGAGCTCACCCGGAGGGCGGCGACCATCAGCTCACCGACCGGGGCGAAGATGATCGCCGCGTCGAGCGGCTCCGGCGGTGACTGACCGGATTCGCCGGCCCATTCGGCACCAAGCTCCCGGGCGAACTCCTGGCCTTCGCTGTCCCCGGGTCGGGTGAAAGCGAACACCCTCCTCCCCTGCCCGACCGCAATCTGGCAGAGGATGTGAGCGGAAGAGCCGAATCCGTAGAGGCCGAGTCGCTCGCCGTCGCCGGCGATCCTGAGCGCACGGTGCCCGATCATTCCGGCGCAGAGCAGCGGAGCCACCTCGACGTCGCCGAGCCGGTCGGGCAGGGGAAAGCAGAAGCGCTCGTCGGCAACCGCCCGCTCGGCGTAGCCACCGTCCACTGTGAAGCCGGTGAAAAGCGCCCGGGGGCAGAGGTTCTCCCGCCCGCTCTCGCAGTAGCGGCACTCGCCGCAGGCCCAGGCCAGCCAGGGGACCCCGACCCGGTCGCCGACCGTGAAGCGCTCGCTTCCGGCCCCGAGCGACGCCACCCGGGCCACGATCTGGTGGCCCGGGACCAGCGGCAGGCGGGCGCCTTCCAGTTCGCCGTCGATCAGATGCAGATCAGTACGGCAGACCCCGCAAACTGTCACTTCGAGCCCGATCTGCCCCGGTCCCGGTTCCGGCTCTGGGAGCTCGGCCGGGTGGAGTTCGCCGGGCTGGGCATCGAGCAGCATCGCCCTCATCTCAGGCTGCGGCCGGCTCCGGGTCCGCTTCGGGGTAGGTCTCGAGGATTTCGTAGCCGGTGCTGCGCTGGGCGGCCGAACGGCCGGCCTGGCGGGCGGCCGCGACCAGCTCTTCGACTTCGAGGCGAACCCCGTGCTGGGATCCGGCCATTCTCGAAATGCTCTCTTCCATCAGGGTGCCGCCGAGGTCGTTGACCCCCCAGCGCAGGGCCTCGGTCGCTCCGTCGAGGCCCATCTTGACCCAGCTCGCCTGGAGGTTGGTGATCGACCGGCCGAGGGCCAGACGGAAGACGGCGGTGTGCTTGAGGTTCTCCTCGATCGAGATCTCGGCGACACCGTGGGTCCGGCCGAGCAGTGTATTGAACGGAATGAAGCTGAGCGGGACGAACTCGGTTATGCCTCCGGTCCTCTCCTGCAGCGAGCGGATGACCTCCATGTGACGGGCCAGCTCACGGGGCTCTTCTATGTGGCCGAACATCACGGTCGAGGTCGAGTTGAGCCCGGCACCGTGGGCGGCTTCGATGATTTCCACCCAGCGGGCCGCCGGCAGCTTGTTCGGCGAGATCCGCTGCCGGACCCCGTCGTCAAGGACCTCGGCCGCGGTGCCGGGAGTAGAGCCGAGGCCGCATTCGATCAGGTAGGCGAACACCTCGGACGGCGGCAGCCCGGACTGCTCGCACATGTGGTTGATCTCCATCGGCGAGTAGGCATGGAGGTGGATGTCGGGGGCGACCTGCCTGGCCAGCCTGAGCCAGCCGCCATAGGCCTCGAGATCGAGTTCGGGATGGATCCCGCCCTGCATGCAGAGTTCGGTCGCCCCGAATTCAACCGCCTCTTCGACCCGGCCGATGAATTCCTCCCTGCTCGATTCGTAGGCGTCGGGAGACCGCTTCCCCTGGCCAAAACCACAGAAGGCGCATCCGACGACACAGATGTTGGTGAAGTTGATGTTGCGGTTGACCACGAAGGTGGCGGTATCTCCGGCCAGTTCGTACCTGAGGCCGTCCGCGGCGACCCTGATCTCCTCGACCACTTCCGGACGGGTCTCGGCGAACAGCGCGGTCAACTCGTCTTCGCTCAACCGGGCACCCTCGCGACCCTTGGTGATCGCCTCGCGGGCGAGTCCGGGGTCGATCCGCTCGTCGCTCCTCCGCCCCGAACCGAGCCGGGGAATGAAGCTCCAGTACTTGAGCTTGATCACGTCGAGCACGCCCTGCTCCATCCATTCCGGGTTCATGAACTGGGGATAGACGCACAGCCGCTCGGTCAGGGCGAAGCCGCGCGGCGTCAGTTTCTTGCGAATCTGGTGGGGGCTCGGAAAGGGGTGTTCAGGCGAGATGTGGTCCCCGTTGGCCGAGAGCCCGCCGAAGTCGGTCGCCCCGGCTTCGGCCAGCCCGACCCACCAGTCGGAAAGGTTCGGGGGCACCTGGATCCCGACTCCTGGCATCAGCCGCGCCGCCTCACCGACCAGGAATTTCAGGTCCTCGATCGTGACCGGACAGGCCCACTTCGGCATCGGCACCGCCGGCCCTGCCCCGGACTCTTCCCCGGGCCCCGCCGGCGCCGGGCCGCCGTCGCCGGACTCCCAGACGCCGCTCTCGGCAGACCACCTGCCTTTGCCGGTCCAGCGTTCGGCCGAGGCCAGATCGGCGATCTCGGCCGGTTCCCGCCCGTAGTAGTTCGGATGCGGGACGAAGTTCTGGATGATCACTTCCTGGATGTGACCGAAGCGCGATTGGAGTTCAGCCAGGGCCTCGAGCGAGTCGACCCGCTCCTCCGGGGTCTCGCCGATACCGACCAGGATGCCGGTGGTGAAGGGGATCTTCAGGCGGCCTGCAGCTTCGATCGTCGCCAGGCGATGGTCGGGGTGCTTGGTCGGCGACCCCGCGTGAACGGTTTCCATCAGACGTTCCGAGGATGACTCCAGCATCAGACCCTGAGACGCGGTCACCTCCCGGAGGCGGGAGAGGTCGTCGGCCCCGATCGCGCCGATGTTGGTGTGGGGCAGGATGCCACGTTCGAGCGCCCTCTCGCAGGCCCAGACCACGTAGGAGGTGAAGTCCTCGTGTCCCCACGACCGCAGCTTTTCGGCAACCAGGGGATTTACCTCGGGCTTCTCGCCGGTCAGGAAAAGCAGTTCCTTGGCGTTGCGCCGCGCGGCCTCGTCGAGACGTTCTTCCACCTCATCCGGTGGGTGCACGTGGGCCTGGTGCGTCGCGAAAGCGCAGTACTTGCAGTAGCACTGGCAGGACCGCGACAGGGAGATCGTGTAGTTGCGGGAAAAGGTGATCCTGCGCATCGCTCAGCCAAACTATCGCAGCACCCGCCGGCCCCGCCGGTCCGGGTTGCCACTGGGGTAGTGTGATTCTGTAGCCGCAAGGCCGAGAAAGCCACCCTGAAGGAGACCCTCATGAAGAAGACCACAGCCCTGCTAGCCCTCCCGCTTACCGCGCTTGTCCTGATGGCCGGCTGTGGAGGTGACGACAACTCGTCTGATTCGTCGGGCACGGACACCTCGACCGGCACCACGCAGCCCGCACAATCTTCCGGCGGCGCGACCGGAGACCAGACAGCCGCAAACGGCGACGTGCTCGAGCTGCAGGCCGACCCGAGTGGCGCGCTGGCCTATGAAGAGAGCTCGCTGACCGCCGAGAAGCCGGGGGAGATCCAGATCGACTTCACCAACGACTCCCCGATCGGTCACGACGTGGTCATCGAGCAGGGTGGCCAGGAGGTGGCGAGGAGTTCGATCATCACCGGCTCGAGTGAGGTCGTGAGCTTCAACGCAAAAGCGGGCGACTACACCTTCTACTGCTCGGTCCCGGGCCATCGCGAAGCCGGCATGGAAGGGACGCTCACGGTCAAGTAGCGGCACCGACCGGCTTCCCCCCGAACGACAAAGGGCCCCGGTCGGGGCCCTTCGTCTGCTGGTACTGCCGCCGGGACGACCGACGGCCGTTGAACTATTTCTGTGTCCCGGGCGCGACCGTGGTCTCTTCTTCTGCGTCGCTCTTCTCGAGAACGAACTTGTAGAACAGGAATGCCAGTACCGAGCCGACGATCGGTCCGATCACGTAGACCCAGGCATCGGTGAAGTCGGTGGCGACCAGGGCCGATCCGAACCACCGGGCCGGGTTGACCCCGGGGCCGGTGAGCGGTCCGAAGACCATCGCGATCACGGCCAGGGCAAGGCCGATGGCCAGGGGAGCCCATTCCTTCTTTGCCTTGATCCCGAGCGCCACGACCAGCACGGTCAGGACGAGCAGAAAGGAGCCGAGAGCTTCGACTATGGCTCCCTGGGAGGCTCCTCCGAGCAGCGGACTGACCACCGGAAGAGCCCAGTCGGAGGCACGGCCTTCGTCTTCGAGCAACGCCTTGGTGAGAAGCGCGCCAAGGACGCCACCGGAGAGCTGGGCCAGCATGTAGATGGCCGCATCGACCCAGGCGATCTTCTTCATCAACGCCGCGCCGAGAGTGATCGCAGGGTTGAAGTGACCACCGCTGGCAATGCCGATCCCGATTATCAGGACCATCATGATGAAGCCATAGGTCAGGCCGACCACCGCGAAGTCGGATCCGAACTGCGCGTTGTCGCCGACCGAGACAAAGAGAACCCCTACCGCGGTGATGAAGAAGACCAGGAGCAGCGTCCCGACCAATTCGGCGATGTATGCGGCGAGACCGCGATCTTGCATGAAATCCAACCTCCGTGGCTTGTCGATTAGTACCTGCCGGCAATAGGCCAGGCCGGAGAAGTCTAGCCTTCCCGTGTGATCCTGACACGTCCGGGTTTCCGGGCGGCCGCGAGTCTACCGGCCGGGTACCCGGGAAGCGCTCAGCTTTCGGCCAGTGAACGGTCGACCAGGGCCACCAGTTCGCGGGCCATTCGCGAGCGCGGAATCACCAGATCGATGCCGGCCTCCAGGGCCCGCTCCCGTGTCCCGGTGTCGAGATGCGAATAGAAACCGATCGAGGGTGGCCCCAGTCCGGCGATCGCCGCCGGGTCGCAGGCTTCGAGGTCGCAGACGACCAGGTCGGCGTCGGTCGCGGGCGGTGCGGCCGCGGCGACTTCGACCTGATGGCCGGCCGATCCGAGCGACTCGCTGACCCGGCTGGCCAGCATCAGATCGGCAACGCAGGCGAGGATGCGGGCCACCGGGCTCAGATCGAGCGACGCTTGCGGAACTCTTCGCGGACGCTCTCCGGGCGGCCCCACATCTGGACCACCTCTGGAGCGTCCCTCCCGCACCTCGCGCAGCTGGATCTCGCCCGCATAGCCCCCGGCGTCCAGCTTGCCCATGACGCCGAGCACCGTCTGGGGAGCCGCGGCCTTTCCGAAATGGTGGGCGACCGGGATTCGCCAGTGCCATTCCGCCCTGGAGTACGGCTGGGCGTTGATCAGGCTCAGCTCCACAGCAGCATCTATGTAGCGCGACTCGTCTTCGATCCGCAGATCGAGTTCGAGGTCGGTCCAGTCGTCCGGGAGTGAGTCGAGCACTGCCTGAAAGTCGTCGGTGAGCGGCATGGGGCAAGCCTACCGTTCCTCCTCTTCTAGAATCGTTCCATGAGCCCGAAGACAAGGACCGATGAGGGGCAGGGCGAATCGAAGTCGGCCGGCCCGGACCTCGACGCCGAGTACCGCGAGATGCGCGAGGCCTGCGGCCTGCTGGTTCGGGCGGACCGGGCCGTTTTCACGGTGAGCGGCCCCGAGGCCGCCGAATTCCTCCAGGGGCAGATCACCAACGAGACCGAGGATCTGGAAACCGGCAGCGGCCGGTACGCCGCGCTGCTCGACCGGAAGGGTCACATCCAGACCGATCTCCGCCTGCTCCGGACCGCCGACGACCGCTTCCTGCTGGACACCCCGGCAGAAACGGCTCCGCTGACGGTGAAGCACATGACCACCTACAGGATCGGCCGCGAGGTCGAGGTCGCCGCGGCCGAAAGCTCGGTCATCTCACTGATCGGTCCGGGAACGGCCGATGTGACCGGCCTCGCCCCCGGCGCGGAGCACGATTTCGGCGACCTGACCCTGGCCGGCAGGGACTGCCTGGCCGCGGTAACCGACCTCGGACAGGACGTGATCTGCGATCCCGGCGATCGCGATTCCGTTGTGTCCGAGCTGGTCTCGCGGGGCGCCACGCCGGTGACCGCCGAAGCGGCCGAGATCGTCCGGGTCGAGTCGGGCCGCCCCCGGTACGGAGCGGAGATGACCGGGGCATCCATGCCGGCCGAGGCGGACATCGTCGGCCGCGCGGTCGATTTCAACAAGGGCTGTTACATCGGCCAGGAACCGGTCGCCCGCCTTCACTACCGGGGTCGGCCGAACCGGCACCTCCGCGGGTTGCGCTTTTCCGGTCCTGTGGGGCGGGGAGACGCGATTAGCAGCTCCGAGCGCGAATTGGGATCGGTAGGCACCGCGGTCGTTTCACCGGCGTTCGGGCGGATCGGCCTGGCGATCCTGCGAAAAGAGGCCGAGCCCGGCGACACGGTCACCGTCGAGACGGCCGCCGGAGAGGTTCCGGCCGAGGTGTCCGAGCTCCCGTTCTTCCCGGGAGCCTCGGTATGAGCTCCCGCCACCAGGGCCTGGGCGGGACGCCGCTCGGCCCCGACAGCCCTCTGTTCGGAGGCGCGGCGAAACCGAAGGAGGCCGGTGGCGGCCCGGACCCCGTCCCGCCCGGTGTGGTCCCGCCCTGGGATCCGAGGTCCGATCCCTACGTTGCCGAAGTCGACCCGGAGCCGTCACAGCAGGAACTGGCCGCAGCCGAAGCCCAGCTGCAGGATCTTCGTGACCTGCTTCCCGCTGCCGAAGACGGCCGTTCACTCGACGACTGGGGGCGGTCGGAGGCAGTCGTCTCGCTGATGGATCCCCTGCTCAATTTCTATTACCGCTACTGGTTCCGGGTGGAGACCGAAGGCATCGAGAACATCCCCACCGGCGGCGGGGCGCTGCTGGTCTCGAACCACTCCGGCGCGCTGCCGCCCGACGCGCCGATGATCATGCAGGCGATCCGCAACGAGCACCCCTCGCCGCGCCCCCTCTACATGCTCGGTGAGCACTGGTTCAAGGGCTATCCCGGGGTGGCGATGATGGTCAACAAGATGGGGCTGGTGCCGGCCCACCGTGAAAACGCCCAGCGCCTGCTCCACGACGAAGGGCGTCTGGCAATCGTCTTTCCCGAGGGCCAGAAGGGAACCCGCAAGCTCTACTGGCAGCGTTACCGGCTGCGGCGGTTCGGCCGCGGCGGGTTTGTCCGGACCGCGATCCGGGCCCAGGTCCCGATCGTGCCGATCGCACTGGTCGGAGGTCGAAGAGGCGATGCCGATCTTCGCCCACCTGAGGCTCTTGCAGAAGCTGTCCGGCCTGATCTACTTCCCGGTCACCCCGACCTTCCCGCTGTTCGGGCTCGCGGCGGCGATGCTTTACATGCCGGCCAAGTTCAGAATCCGCTTCCTGGAACCGATCGACCTGAGCGAATATCCACCCGAAACGGCTTCCGACCCGGCCGAGATCCAGGAGATCTCCGAAAAGATCCGGGCAGGCATCCAGATCCAGCTCGACCAGATGATCGGCCAGCGCAAGTCGGTCTGGATGGGTTGACGCCCCCGAGTTGGATAGATTCTAGGTCGTGAGGGGAATCTGGTCCTGTCTCGTCGGCACTGCTCGCGGCCGCCGCGCTGGTAGCCGGTTGCTCGGCCAAGAGTCATGAGAACGAACCCAGGCCGCCGATTCCGACCGTTGTCACGGTCGCTATCAGCGTCAGGAAGATCGAGGTCGGGCCCAGTGCGGTCGGGCTCCCGTTCGAGCGCCAGCCGAACATCAGCCAGAACCGGACGGCCCCACAGAACCAGGCTGAAAGAGGTGTGCCGCTGGACGTCAGGTTCGCGCTATCAAACGAGACCTCGGTTCCGGGCCGGCTACTGCTGGAGGGCGCCGTCCGACAGGGTCCAGCCGATCGTCGCCAATGGATCGGGCTCTTTCATCGCCGGCCTCCCCTCCGGGATCTACCGGCTCAGCTCGAACGTGAGCGCCGGTACGGCCCGCCTGGTGGTCGGACCGCAGCCGGGTCTCCTCTTCCGGCGACCTGCTCACCCCCTAGCCGCGATCCCTCAGGGTAGCCGCGATCCCTCAGGGCGGTCCGCGGCGGCTCCCGGCGGCGGCGCAGCAGTCGTTTTCCGGTCGACGAATGTAGGATGACCGCACCTTCCACCACGACCTGACCCGAGAGGAAATAAGTGCCCGTAGACCTCGCCGAAGTGAGCAGCCTCGAAGTTGAGCCCGGGAACCTCCCGGAAAAGATGGCCGCGTGGGTAATCCGCCCCGAAACCATGGGCGAACCGAATGAGGCGTTCAAGCTCGAGGAGATCGAGACCCCCGAGCCGGGCGCATTCGAAGTCATCGTCAGGGTCATGGCCGCAGGAGTCAATTTCAACAACGTCTGGGCAGCCCTCGGCAAGCCGGTTTCGGTATTCGGCTACGGCGACCATCCCGAGTACGGGCACCACATCGGCGGATCCGACGCATCTGGCGTCGTCTGGAAGGTCGGGGACGGCGTCACCCGGTGGAAACCCGGTGACGAAGTCGTGGTCCACTGCAACCAGGCCTCATACGAGGACGTCGAGGTTCACGGACTCGATCCGATGGCGGCTCCGAGCCAGAGAATATGGGGCTACGAGACCACCTGGGGATCGTTCGCACAGTTCACCAAAGTCCAGGCCCAGCAGCTCCTCCCCCGGCCGCAGAACCTCTCGTGGGCCGAGGCCTCTTCCTACGGACTGACCTACTTCACCGCCTACCGCATGCTGATCGACCAGGCGAAGATCCAGCCCGGCCACAATGTGCTGATCTGGGGTGCTGCCGGCGGGCTCGGCGTATTCGCGGTCCAGCTCTGCAAGGCGGCGGGCGCGAACGCGATCGGCGTCGTCTCCTCGGATGAAAAGGGCGAGCTGGTCAAGCAGCTCGGCGCGGTCGGCTACATAAACCGCAACGAGTTCGCGGGCATGATGCGAACCGGTAGTGAGACACCCGAGGAAGAGAAGGAGCGGTTCAAGGTATCCCGCGCCTTCGCCAAGCGGGCGCAGGAGATCCTCGGCGACAAGCCGGACGTGATCTTCGAGCACGTAGGCAAGGCCACCTTCCCCACCTCCGTGTTCATGGTCAAGCCATTCGGCAAGGTCGTGATCTGCGGCGCCACTTCGGGCTACAACCTGGACTTCGACGTGCGCTACCTCTGGATGCGCCAGAAGCAGATCATCGGCTCCCACTTCGCCAATGCCTACGAGTGCATGAAAGCGAACGAGTTGATGGCCGAAGGCAAAGTCCGGCCGGTGCTCTGGAAGACGATGGAGTTCGACGGCGTGCCCGGTGCACACCAGATGATGCACGAGAACCAGCACCAGGGCAAGATCGCGATCCTGGTCGGAGCGGAGAACGAAGACGACGGGCGCGAGACCGAAGGTCCCGGCGCGATCCGGGCCGAAGTCGGCGCCTGACTCAACGGAAAGGAGAGCAGCCTCGATGGCACACATTTCCGAGATCTCATGGCACGTGACGCCGTTCCGGACGCAGCGGTGGCTCGACCTCTGGGGCCCGGCCGCCGCCAAGGCGGCCGAGTACGGGGCCGAGAGCTGGCAGATCTATCGGTCGAACGAAGACCCGCTGCTCTTCCGGCAGGTCACGTCTGGAAGGAGAAGAGCCGACTTCGAGAACTACTGGTACTCGGACGAGCTCTGCGACTACCGGGAGCGAGATAATCGATCTCTACGACAAGCCGCTGCTGCCGGTCTGGAACACCCCGATCGTCTCCGGATGAGACGCCGGAGCATGCCGCCGGCTAGAACGGGTCGGGTAGGCCCAGCTTCAGGTTGACGAAACTGCCGGCGGCGCCGGTCGCGTTCCGGTCGGCGCCGATCGAGAAAGTCGAGTCCCGGCTTTCGAGCTTGCCGCCCTCGCGATCGTCGATCACCGCCAGCCGCTTGCCGTTGACGATCGCCAGCAGCCGGGCGGAGCCGGCCGGCTCACCCTTTACGTCATTGAACGCCCTGAGGGTCAGACGGTTGGCCTCGCCGAAGCCGTTCACGACCTTGCCGGCCTTGCCGCCGGCCAGAACGCGCTTGTTGCCGTTGCCGGACACCTTCGTCACCCGGTAGCGGCTGCCACTCGGGTAGACCGACAGCTGGTAGCGGCTGCCGTTCTTGCCCTGCCTGAGGTTGACCGCCGCGTAGACCTTCGGTCTGACTTCCTTGGGGGTGGATTTGAAGATCCGTGCCGTCGCCGCCACCTGGATGTCCCGCCCGACCACCGGAATCCAGTAGTAGCAGTCCCTGGTCTTCTTTCCGACCTTGACCCGGAAGGCCGAACTCGAGCCGCCGCGATTGCAGTTCGCCTTGCTGCCGTACTGGCGGATCTCGCCTCGACCATCGGAAGTGCGGAGGTCGTTCTTGTAGATCGTCACGGCGCTGGCCGAATTGGCGGTCGGTGCCAGTGCCAGAGCGGAAAAGGCCATCAGCGTAGCCGCGAGCGCAGCGGCAATGGCGATTCGCGCCGGTCCGGACATCGAGCGGAAGTTGAGTGAATGCATACGAAAAGCCTAAACACAGCGGGTCCGGAAAGGGTGCGGCCCCGGTCGCCGAAACAAAACCTGTCGGATCAGGGTGTCTGTGTTACTTTCGTCACAACGGGAACCGAAGAGCCCGCCTGCGGTATCCCGAAAGTCGCGAAAACCCGGGCGGGACCGCCGAGAGGCGGAAAGGGGGCAGAAATGAAATCCACCCATCGTTCGACGAATGCTCCGATCATTCGCCGGGCAGTGACCGCTCTACTCGCCGGCGCGCTCGTCCTGAGCTGCATGCTGGTCGGAGGGGGTCCGGTCGCCGACAGCGCCTCAAAGCGCCCGAGCAAACGCAGCGTGTTCGTCTGGTCCAGCCACAAGCCTGGTGGAGGAGCCACGGGTCAGGCCACGGCCGGATTCCTGCTCAAGGGCGAGCAGAACGGTCGGATGTCGAGACGCGGCGCCAGGCCCCTGGGCATAATCGCGATCCTGATCGGGCTGAAAGCAGATCAGGACTACGCCCTCCGCTTCTCCACCGCCCGCTGCGGTTCCGGGCAGGGGGGCGGTATTTTCAACTACCTGGTCGACAGGGCCAGTTTGAAACGTACGCTGATCGGTCGCGGCATCAAGTTCACAAGTGCGTCAGATGGCACCGCGTACGTCGAGCAGGACTCCCTGTGGACCCGCAAGGCCAACCGTCGGGCGAAGTCGGTTCTCCTGCTGGAAGGCGACCCCGACAGGCCCCTCGTGGTCTGCGGGAGGATCCGAGTTGCCGCCGGCGACGTCAACGGCGACGGGATCCCCAATGCTTGACGATATCGCCGGCAGCTCCGGCAGACGCTCGTCGGACGTCGGGTTCAAGTCCCGGGCAACGGCACTGGTCGCGTCGGCCCTGGCTGCAAGCGTCATCCTGGCCGTGGCAGCGCCACAGTCGACCGGCGCCCAGAAGCAGTCCGGCAAGCGCAACTTGTTCGCTGCCGCCTACCTCGACCACAGGCCGGGCGGACTCTCCGGGGGTCAGTTTCAGGCGGAAGGCCTGTTCCAGGCCTCCCAAACCGGGCCGGCCTCCAGAAAAGGGACCCGGCCGATGGGCATCATCGCAATCCTGATCGGGCTGAAAGCCGGCCAGAACTACGCGCTCACGTTCAGCACGAAGCGCTGCGGCCAAGGCGGCGGCGGGCTGATCGGCAGCGCCGCCAGGTTCACGGCGTCCCCCGCCGGCGAAGCCGTGGTCAAACGGAGGTATCGGTTGAAGCCGAAGGTCCTTCGACGATCGAATTCGGTCGTGCTGCTGTCAAGGGCGACCGGAAAGCGCTTTCAGGCCTGCGGACGCCTTATCGCCGGCGACTACAACCAGGACGGCAGCGTCGACGCCTCCGACTAGACGTCGGAGGCGTGGTCCCGGGCGTTCGAAGACCCCCATCGGGGGTGAAGCCCTACGCGTTCACAGTATCTTTTGTGTCATGAGCGAACACCGCCTGCCAGAGCCCGACCGCCCCTGGGTGATGCGCACCTATGCGGGCCATTCCGATGCCCGCCGGTCGAACGAGCTCTACCGCAACAACCTGGCCAAGGGCCAGACCGGCCTCTCGGTGGCTTTCGACCTGCCGACCCAGACCGGCTACGACCCGGACCACATCCTCGCCCGCGGCGAGGTCGGCAAGGTCGGGGTATCGGTCGCCCATCTCGGCGATATGGAAACCCTGATGGACCAGATTCCGATGGGCGCGATGAACACCTCGATGACCATCAACGCGGTCGCCGCCTGGATGCTCGGGCTCTACGTGGCCGCGGCCGAAGAGTCTGGCGTGGACCGGGCCGAGCTCAAGGGCACCACCCAGAACGACATCATCAAGGAATACCTCTCCCGTGGCACCTATGCGTTTCCACCCGAACCGTCCATGCGGCTGATCGCCGACACGGTCGCCTTCACCGTGAACGAGGTCCCGGACTGGAACCCGGTCAACATCTGCAGCTACCACCTGCAGGAGGCCGGCGCGACTCCGATCCAGGAGATCGCCTACGCGATCTCGACCGCGGTCGCCGTGCTCGACGAGGTCAAGGCCCGCGGCCAGGTAGCAGACGAGGATTTCCCCAGGGTGTTCGGCCGCATCTCCTTCTTCGTCAACGCCGGGATCCGGTTCATCGAGGAGATCGCCAAGCTGAAGACCATGGGCCGGATCTGGACGGAGATCGGCCGCGAGCGCTACGGGGTGACTGACGAGAAGTTGCTGCGGTTCCGCTACGGGGTCCAGGTCAACTCGCTCGGCCTGACCGAGGCCCAGCCTGAAAACAACATCCAGCGGATCGTGATCGAGGCGCTGGCCGTGACCCTGGCCCGGGACGCCCGTGCCAGGGCGCTGCGCAGCTGCCGGCCTGGAACGAGGCGATGGGCCTCCCCCGCCCCTGGGACCAGCAGTGGAGCCTGAGGATCCAGCAGGTGCTGGCCTACGAGACCGACATGCTCGAATACCCCGACATCTTCGAGGGCTCCGAGGTGATGGAGGGCCTGGTTGCCGAGTTCACTGAAGGCGCGCGTAAGGAGATGGACATCGTGGCCGACAAGGGTGGCGCCGTCGCCGCGGTGCCCTACATGAAGGCCAGCCTGGTCGAGTCCCACCGCGAACGCTTCGCCCGGATCGAGAACGGCAAACAGAAGGTGATCGGCGTCAACAGCTACGTCGAGACCGAAGACTCACCGCTGACCGAGGGTCTCGACGGCGGCATCATGAAGCCGGACCCCGAGGTTGAGCGCGAGCGGACCGAGGCACTCGAGGCCTGGCGGTCCGGTCGCGACCAGGACGCCGTTGATGCCGCGCTGGCCGAAGTCGCGCGGGTGGCCGGGGCCGAGAACGAGAACATCATGCCGGCGACGATCGCGGCTGCGAAGGCCGGGGCGACCACCGGCGAATGGGCCGCAACCCTGCGTGAAGTCTTCGGCGCATACCGTGGCCCGACCGGCGTCGGCGGAGCCGCCCCGGCCGGTGACCGTGAAGTGCTCGCCGAGGTCAGGTCCCGGGTCGACCAGGTCTCCGAGAAGATCGGCCACCGGATCAGGATTCTGGTCGGAAAGCCGGGTCTGGACGGCCACTCGAACGGTTCCGAGCAGATCGCTCTACGGGCCCGCGATGTCGGCATGGAGGTCGTATATCAGGGGATAAGGCTGACCCCGGAACAGATAGTCGAGTCGGCCCTCCAGGAGGACGTCGACCTGGTCGGCCTCTCGATCCTTTCCGGCTCCCACCTGGAACTGGTGCCCGAGGTGGTCAGACTGCTCGGCGCCGAGGGACTCGAGATTCCGGTCGTCGCCGGCGGAATCATCCCCCCAGAGGACGCCGAGAGCCTGCTGGGGCAGGGAGTAGCCGGGGTCTACACGCCGAAAGACTTCGACATGAACGAGATCATGGGAGAGATGGTCGAGCTGGTCGCCCGGCGCCACGAGCCGGCCGGGGCCTCCGCCTGACGGCGGAACCGACGGAAACCGGGATGCCCTCCGAACGCAACCTCAGAATCGCCGCTGCCGTGCTCTGCCTGCTCGGTCTCGGCGTCGCCGTTTATGTGGCGATAACCGTCTCCGGGGGTGGAATCCCACAGTGCGTCGGCGGCAGTACCGGGTGCGCCACGGTGGAAAAAAGCAAGTACTCGGAGATCGTCGGGGTCCATGTCTCGGTTTTCGGGATTCTCGGTTACGCCTCGATTCTCGGGGCCACGCTCTGGCGGGGGGACCCCGGGCGGATCATCGCATTCGTGCTCTCGCTGTTCGGCTTCGGTTTCAGCATGTACCTGACTTACCTCGAGCTCTCGGTGATCCAGGCGATCTGCCAATGGTGCATCGCCAGCGCCGTCGTGATGACCCTGCTGTTCGCAGTCAACACGGCCCGCGCGCTGGGCTACTTCGGACTCGACCGGCAACCTCCCGATCAGGACGAAGCAGACCCGGTGCCCGGAGCCGGCGGTTAGGTAGCATCACCGGTCTATGGCTACTGGACCGCAGCAGAAGAGAAAAGAACTCCGCGAAAAGCGCCTGGCGGCGGAAGCATCCGCCAAGGGCAGCGATCGCCGCCAGAACATGGTCAAGATCATCGGAGCGGCCGTCTTCGTCGCGGTTATCGCGATAGTGGTCGCGATCGTGGTTTCGAGCTCGGGATCCGACGAGCCGGCCAAGAGCAGCAGTGAGGTCAACTCGCTGCTCGAGGGCATCCCCCAGGAAGGGACCCTGCTCGGTGAGCCCGGCGCCAAGGTCACCCTGGTCGAATATGGAGACCTGCAGTGCCCGTCGTGCAAGCAGGCCTCGGAGACGATCGTGCCCGACGTCATTTCCGGCCCGGTCAAGGACGGCACCGCCAACTTCGATTTCCAGAACTGGGCGATCCTCGGCGAGGACTCGGTCACCGCGGCCAAGGCCTCGTTCGCGGCCTCGCTCCAGGGAAGGTACTGGCAGTTCGTCGAGAACTTCTACGCCGACCAGGGCTTCGAGAACTCCGGTTACGTCACCGACGATTTTCTCAAAGGGATCGCCGAAAAAGCCGGCGTCCCAGACATCGGCAAGTGGGAAGAGGACCGCAACGACCCGAAATGGGACGACCAGCTGCTGGCGACCGACGACGAGGCCAGCGGCCTCGGCCTGAGCGGCACTCCTTCGTTCGCGATTCGCGACAGCAAGGGCAACCTCGAGGTCGTTCCGGCCAACTCGGCCGACGAGCTGATCAAGGCGATCAACCAGGCCCAGTAGCGCCGGACCTTCCCGGGCGTAACAATGGAAGCCATGAACGGTGAAATCTCATCGTGGCTTCGCTGCTATCGCTGCTGGTCCCGGAACCTCGAGGTCCAGTACCACTACGACGCGATCCGCAAGGTCGATCCCGAATCGGGCGCTCCGGCCGAGGGAGTCGACGAGATCCAGGAATCGGTGGTCCAGTGCCTCGACTGTATGCACGATCAGCCCCACCTGACCTTCGACGGCGAGCGGGTGGTGCCGATCGAGGACCGCTGGGAGCGAATGGTGGCGGGCACGCCCTGGATAGCCTCCTGCACGATCACGGTGAGCGCCGACCAGATCGAAGCCTGCTCGGGCCCCGAGGCGACCGAACTGCTCACCTACGGCGCCCTCGGAGACCCCGGCATCCGTGAGTTCTTCACGCATGTGCGCTTCCACAAGCATCACGACGACCAGATCGCCGTCCACCTGCTGGTCGAGCTGTACGCGCGCTCACCCGAGGAGGCGAGCGAGGTCCTCGAGGAGGCCGCCTGCGGTGCGCTCGAGATCACTTCGCTGGCCGAGGAGTCCCGCCCCCCGGCCCACGCCTCAGACAGCGCCCACTGAGACGCCCCCGGGTCGGCCGGAACCGGTCCGGTGGCCCGGATCGACCTCGGCAGGCCCAGGGGCGGCGAGGACTACTCGACGTTGCCCTCGGAGTGGGAGCTGCCGTGCTCCTTGCGGGGGATCAGGACCGTGCGCTTGAACTCGGCGACCAGAACGCCGTCCTGATTCAGCACCCGGGTGTGGACCTTGACGATTCCGCGGTCCGGCTTCGACTTGGAGGGACGGACCTCGAGAACCTCGGACTCGCAGAAAAGGGTGTCGCCGTGGAACACCGGTGCCGGATGACTCAGCTCCTCGGTCGCGAGGTTGGCGATCGCCTTTCCGGACACGTCGGAGACAGACATCCCCAGCGCCAGCGAGTAGACCAGCGGGCCGACCACGACGTTCCGCTTCTGCTGCGACTCGGCCGCGTAGACGTCGTTCAGGTGGAGCGGGTGGTGGTTCATCGTGATCAGGCAGAAGAGGTGGTCGTCACTCTCGGTGACCGTCTTGGCGGGCCAGTGCTTGTAAGTCGCCCCTACCTCGAACTCTTCGAGGTAGCGCCCGTACGAATGGGCGCCGGACGCTTCGCGCTCGGCCTGGTCGGTCGTGAACTGGCTGGTTGATTCTTCACTCATCGTCTGGTGACTTTCCTTGTTGAAGGACCGCTTCGGCGGCCCTGGTTGGTTCTCAGTGGACTTTCTTCAGCTTGGCCCGCTGCTCATGGGTCTCGAAGACCCTGATGATCAGCTTGGCGACGTTGGGGTCGCCGTCGAAACGGATGTGGCCCGTCTCGGCAGCCCGCCGGTACGAGCCGACGGTGCTCTTGTCGTCGGCCAGCTGGTTGAACTGGGCCCGGTCGATCTCGACTCGGCACCGCTCATCCTCTCCCCGTCCCTTGCTCACTTTTGGGCCGGGAACCTCAACCCGGTAGGTCTGCGTGTCTCCTTTGGCCCTGAGATCGAGCCCGAAGACCAGCTTCAGCTTCTTGAGGGCCGGGACCTCCTCCTGGAGGTGAGTGACGGCCTTCTCGATCAGCTGCGCAGTAGATGCCATATTGACTGTCTATCAGGGACCGGGCGGTTCCGGCTCAGCCGCCCGCCCTGCTCTGCTCGTACTTCTCGATGAAATCCTCGACCCCGATCTTCGCCACGGCCTCGCCGACCAGATCGAGCGGCAGGTCCTCGATCCTTCTGAAACGGACACAGGCCTTGCCGATGTCGAGCCTGGCGCCACGCCGGTCGGCTTCGGCCTCGAACCAGTTGCGACCGTCCACTTCGCCGTATATCCCCATCAGATAGAGCGACATGTAGTTCTTCTGCGAAGCCAGCGAGACATAGCCGAGCGGTTGGCCGTTGTAGGTCTCGGGGTAGCGCTCCAACGGGATTACGTAGCTCAGCATCCCGTACTGCATCGCCTCTTCGTAGCCTTCCGGCAGGTTCTCGAGAATCGTCTCCCGGACCGCGGCGATCGCTTCGCGACGGTCGTCGGGCAGGCCTCCGAGGTACTCCTCCGGGGTCTCGGCCTTGCTCTGGACCACTTTTTCCGGGCCTGACCTCTGCTGGATCCGCCTAACCGGGGCTCAGATCTTGTGGCGCTGGAGCAGTTTCTTGCCGATCACCATGCGCTGGATCTCCGAAGTCCCTTCGCCGATCAGGAGCAGCGGCGCATCGCGGTACAGGCGCTCGATCTCGTATTCCTTCGAGTAGCCGTATCCGCCGTGGATCCGGAAACAGTCCTCGACGCACTCCTTGCCGGTCTCCGAGGCGATCAGCTTGGCCATTCCGGCCTCGAGGTCGGAGCGCTCGCCGGCATCCTTCATCCGGCAGGCCTTCCGGGTGACCAGACGGGCGGCCTCGATCTTGGTCGCCATGTCGGCCAGCTTGAACTGGATCGCCTGGTGCTGGGCGATCGGCTTGCCGAAGGTCTTGCGCTCCTGGCTGTAGCGGAGAGCGAGCTCGAGGGCACGCTGGGCGATCCCGACGCCGCGGGCGGCGACGTTGACCCGGCCGACCTCGAGCGCGTCCATCATCTGACCGAATCCCTTGCCCAGGCCGTCCTCTTCGCCGCCGAGGATGCGGTCCGGCGGGCAGCGGTAGCCGTCGTAGACCAGTTCGGTCGACTCGACGCCCTTGTAACCCATCTTCTTGATCTTCGGCGGCACGGTCAGGCCGGCGAAGTCGCCGGTGTTGGTCTCGACCCACGGTTCCTTCTCGGTGATGAAGCAGGTCATGCCCTTGTACGGCGGGTCTGCCTTGCTGTCGTTCTTGGCGAGGACGAAGACCAGGCTCGATCCGAGTCCGTTGGTGACCCACATCTTCTGGCCATTGATCTCCCAGTTTCCGTCGTCATCCTTTACGGCGCTCGCCTTGATCGCCTGAACGTCGGATCCCGTTTCCGGCTCCGAAAGCGAGAATGCGGCCCGCATCTCACCGGTCGCCATTTTCGGCAGGAAAGTCTCCTTCTGCTCGTCTGTGCCGAACTTCATCAGCAGGTAGGAGCCGATGAAGTGGGTGTTGACCACACCGGAGATCGAAATCCAGCCCCGAGAGAGCTCCTCGACGATCATCGCGTAAGTGGTCAGGTCCAGACCCATGCCGCCGTACTGCTCGGGCACGGTCACCCCGAAAAGGCCGAGCTCCTTCATCTGCTCGACGATCGGCTCCGGGAACTTGTCCTCGTGGTCGTACTCCTCGGCGTTCGGAATGATCTGCTCGTCGACGAACTGACGGACCATCTCGATGATCGCCTTCTGGTCCTCGGTCATCTCCTGATAGCTCGCTTGGGACATGGCTCCTTCTTGAAGGGTCTGGGGGAAACGGGGGCTCGCTCAAATGCGGTCATGCGGGCGGGCGAGCGCGCAAGAAACTGAAGAATACCGGGGTCAGGGAGCCGGGGAATCCAGCCTCCACCGGTAACAGATACTGGTTGCGACCGGGCCTCGCGCCTCGTAGAAGAGCTGGGAGTCGGTCCTGGCGACTCCAGTGTCGAGTTCTAGGTGGGTCGCCCCCATACCGGCGGCCCACGACTCGGCCGCGTCGAGCAGGCGGCCACCGATCCCCGCGGATCTGAAATCCGGGTCGACGGTCAGGTCCTCGACCCAGCATCTGCTCCCGTATCGGACCGAGGGCAGGTCCATGTAAGCAGTGCAGAGGCCGAGAATGTCCCCCTCTCCCCCGTCCTGAGCCACCAGAACAACGCTCTCCGGTCCTTCGATCGCGGTTCTCAGCGTCCGGGCCGCCCGATCGGGGTCCCAGTCGTCCGGACGAACTCCCGGAGCGGCAAAGAGCCACTCATAAAGCGGTGCGATCGCCTCCTCCTCACCGGCATCGGCTTCTCGGACGGTGCACTCCATGGGTTCACCCTAGCGGCCGCTCCGATCATCGAACTGGCCCGAACCCATATAAATAGGTGTCGCCGCCGGTCATCGCGGTGTGCCCCCACGCAACGCGGCCCGAAAACACGAATCGAAGGAGCAGTTTGCGCAACCCCAGGAACTTTTTCAAGCCCATGGCCATCGGTGCCCCCGACCCGGTTACCGAGATCCCGTTCGGACCGTCCCGGATGATCCACTTTTTCGACGCTTCGAACGAGAAGATGGCGGCGAAGGTGCCCGACATGGCCAAGCAGGCCGACATCCTGCTCGGCAACCTCGAAGACGCCGTTCCAGTGGACAACAAGCTGGCCGCCCGCGCCGGCCTGGTCAAGGTCGCCAGGGAGGCCGACCTCGGCGAAACCCCGCTCTGGACGCGGATCAACTCGCTGGAGAGCCCCTGGGTGCTCGACGACCTGACCACCCTGGTCACCGAGGTCGGGGACAAGATCGACGTGATCATGGTGCCCAAGGTCGAAGGTCCATGGGACATCCACTACGTCGACCAGCTGCTGGCCCAGCTTGAAGCCAAGGCGTCGGTCGAGCGGCCGATCCTGATCCACGCGATCCTCGAGACCGCCCAGGGCGTGACCAACCTGGAAGACATCGCCGCTGCAAGCCCCCGCATGCAGGGCATGAGCTTCGGCCCGGCCGACCTGGCCGCATCCCGGCGGATGAAGACGACCCGGGTGGGCGGCGGCCATCCCGGCTACCGCTCGATGGAAGACCCTGACGTCGATGACCCCGAGGCTTCGCGGGTGACCGCACAGCAGGATCCCTGGCACTACTCGATCGCCCGCATGGTCGACGCTTGCACCTCGAACGACATCCTGCCTTTCTACGGCCCGTTCGGCGACATCAAGGACGTCGAAGGCTGTGAGACCCAGTTCCGGGCGGCATTTCTGCTCGGCTGCGTCGGCGCCTGGTCGCTCCACCCGGTCCAGATCGAGATAGCCAAGAAGGTCTTCTCGCCGCCTGCCGACGAGGTCCTGTTCGCCAAAAAAGTGATCGAGGCGATTCCCGACGGCCGCGGCGTCCACATGATCGACGGAAAGATGCAGGACGACGCCACCTGGAAGCGGTGCAAGGTGATGGTCGAACTGGCCGAGATGCTGGCCGCGAAAGATCCGGAGTTGGCCGAGCAGTACGGGATGTGATCGAGAAGCCCGCAAAGCGGGGCGACTCAGTGGCGATTCCCTGACTTCGTTCGCGGCTTCGGCTTGGCCTTGAACTTGACCAGCTTGGCCTCTCCAGGCCTTCCGCTGGGGTAGAGCGGCCTGACCCGGAAGCTGTGCCGGCCGCTGCCGACCTTGAATCGCCGCGGCGACGAGCAGGCTTGGAATTTGGCCTTGTCGATTCGGCACTGGAAGCCGGAAAAGTTCCCCTTCCCCTTCCAGGCGAATCGGATCGCCTTTCTCTTCGGCTTGCCTTTGCGCGCCTTCCGCGCCAGGCGGACCCGCTTCGAGGGCCGCTTGAATATCTTGACCCGGGGTTCGCGGTAGGACGAAAGCCTTTCGGCGACGAACTCGGTGACGGACGGGGTGGCGGCGGTCGTGTCTGTGGGTGAGCCGATCGCCCGATTGACACCGTTGTGGTTCAGCGGCACCGAAACCACCGAAGACTCCTCCTGGCCGAGTTTGGTGGCCATGGTCAACTGCCGGCTGATGCGGTAAGGAATCGACTGCGACCACGAACAGGTGTCGAGGATCGGAAGTGTCGGCCCAGGTGAGTGGGGAGGCCTGCGCCCACAGGCCCGTGGTGGCGTTCTCGGCCGGGGAGCCGAAGGCGTTCGAAAACAGGGCTGAGGGTTCGTCCGCGTCACTGCCGAGGACTGACTGTTCAATATCGAAGGCGGCCGTGTCGAGCGGTATCGCGCCGAGAATCTGTCGTCGGTCCACCCCGTGGCGAGCGATGTAACGCGGGTCGGTGCTGACCAGCGAAGCGAGATGGGCTCCTGCCGAATGGCCCATCAGGATGATTCTGTCCGGATCGAGTCCGTGACTGAGGGCATTGCGATCGAGCCAGCCGATCGCCTCACCGACATCATCGGGATGGTCCGGGAACATGATCCGGCCCGGATCCGGATTCTCAGGGTCCCCGGTAATCGGGGACAACCGGTAGTTGATGCTGACGAAGCCGTAGCCGAGACCGGTGAAAAGGGCAGCCTTGTCGGGAATCGAGGCGGTCGCCTTGTCACCCCTCCTCCAGCCTCCTCCATGGATGTGAAGGACGATCGGCAGCGGGTCAGACGCCGGCTGCGACGGAAGATAGATGTCGAGGGAGTTCAGGGCCGGATCCGCGGGGGGCGAACCGAGGTCGTAGCTGATGTCACTCTGCGTCACATACTGCTCGGCGGCCTGAGCAGTCGGCCGGCAGAGGACCAGAAGCCCGAACGCCACAGCGAGCAGTCCGGTCGCGATCCTGGCGGCCGGATGATGCCAGGCCGCCCGGCGGGCTCCGCCGCTTCCCGGTTGAGCGAATATCTGCCGCGGCTCCACGAACCCGAAAACCCCCGCTAACCGCAAGGTTGCGGGGTGCCGCGCGATCAGGCGATCGAGGGAGCCTCGGGAAGACCGGCGATCGCGGCTTCAAGCTCGCCTTGGGGGAATTCGAGATCCTCGAGATCGCCGGCCAGGAAAGCGTCGTAGGCCGCCAGGTCGAGGTGACCGTGGCCGCAGATGCCGACCAGAATTACCCGCTCCTCTTCGGCCTGACGCGCCGCTTCGGCTTCGTCGAAAGCGGCCCTGAGGGCATGGGCCGGCTCCGGGGCCGGGATTATCCCTTCCGCCCGGGCGAAACGTACTGCCGCGTCAAATGCGGCGCCCTGCGGTACCGCCGTCGCTTCGACCATGCCCGATTTCACGAAAGCGCAGAGGCTGGGCGCGTCGCCGTGGTAGCGCAGCCCTCCCGAGTGGACCGGTGGCGGCACGAAATCGTGGCCCAGCGTGTACATCGGCATCAGCGGGGTCATGCCCACGGTGTCGCCATAGTCATAGGCGTAGACGCCCTTGGTCAGGGTCGGGCAGGCCGCCGGCTCGGCTCCGATAAAACGCGTGTTCCTGCCGTTCCTGAGGTTCTCACGGACGAACGGGTAGATCAGCCCTGCGAAGTTCGACCCCCCGCCGACACAGCCGATGACGACGTCGGGGTACTCGCCGGCCATCTCCATCGCCTCAATCGCCTCCTGGCCGATCACCGTCTGATGCAGGCAGACATGGTTCAACACCGAGCCGAGCGCGTAGTTGGCATTGCCCGAGCCGGCCGCCACCTCGACCGCTTCGGAAATCGCGATGCCGAGGCTGCCGCTGGGATGCGAAGCCTGAGAGCGGCCGGCCTCGGTCAGGTCCGAGGGGCTCCGGTGGACCGTGCCGCCCCAGGTCTCGATCATCGACCTGCGATAGGGCTTCTGGTCGTAGGAAACGCCGACCATGAAAACCTCGCACTCGAGGCCGAACATCTGACAGGCCATCGAAAGCGCAGACCCCCACTGGCCGGCGCCCGTTTCGGTGACCAGTTTCTCGATGCCGGCCTCGCGGTTGTAGTAGGCCTGGGCGACAGCCGAGTTCGGCTTGTGCGAACCGGCGGGCGAGGTACCTTCGTACTTGAAGTAGATGTGGGCCGGCGTGTCAAGTGCCTTTTCCAGCCGGCGAGCCCTGATCAGGGGAGTAGGCCTCCAGAGCTTGTAGATCTCGCGGACTTCTTCCGGTATCTCGATCTCGGGGTCCGCCGACATCTCCTGCGCGATCAGGTCCATCGGGAAGATCGCCGAAAGGTCGTCCGGCCCGGCCGGCTCACCGGTAGCCGGGCTGAGTGGAGGCAGGGGCTCACCAGGGAGGTCGGGCAGGATGTTCACCCAACTCGTCGGAATCGAAGACTCCGGCAGGATGTACTTGGTCTGTTCCTGGCTCATCGCTCTCCTCACACTCGGTTCTTGTCCTGACCGGCACGGTCGTTTGCCGACAGGGTCGATGCTAACGCGAATCGGTTGCGGGGCGGTCGAGCAGATCCGAGATAAGCCGGGCGACGGCTTCCATGGCCGGCTCGATCGCCGCGATCACTTCGTCCGCCCTCAGCGGCGCCCCGCCGATCCCTGCGGCCAGGTTCCCCACCAGACAGACCGCGGCATAGTCCAGCCCGGCCTCCCGGGCGAGGATCGCCTCCGGCATGCCGGTCATTCCGACGACCGAACATCCGTCGCGCTGAAGCCGGGTTACCTCGGCCGCGGACTCGAACCTGGGCCCCTGAGTCGCCGCGTAGGTGCCGTCCATGACGTGGTCAATGGCCAGCGCGGTGAGCGATGCCAGCGTCTCCGACCGCCACTCCGGTGAATAGGGATAGGTGAAGTCGGCGTGCACCACCGGATCTCCGACCTCGGCAAAAGTCTGCTGCCTGCCCCAGGTGTAGTCGATGATCTGGTCGGGCACGACCAGCGCCCCCGGCACGCAGCCGGGAGCGATCCCACCGACCGTGGCGACCGAGAGGATCCGGTCGGCACCGGCCTCCCGCAGGGCGTCGACGTTGGCCCGGTAGTTGATCTGATGCGGGGCCACCGAATGATCTTCGCCGTGGCGGGCCAGGAATACGATCTCCCGCCCCCCGAGGCTTCCCCTTACGAGCGGGCCCGAGGTCTCTCCGAAGCGGGTCAGGACGAATCGGCGATCCTCGACCTCCAGCCCATCCAGGGAGTAGAGACCGCTGCCGCCGATTACCGCCAGCATCGGATTCGCCCGGCGCTCAGGCCAGGCGCTCTTTCAGAGCCTCCAGCTGCTCGGTTATCCCCTCGGGCAGAGAATCGCCGAACTTGGCCAGATGCTCCTCGACCTGCGGCAGCTGTTTCCTGACCGCGTCGTCGTCGACGGTCAGGATCTCGTCGAGCGCCTCGGCCGAGATGTCGATCCCGTCGAGGTTCAGATCGCCGATCGAAGGCAGCAGGCCGAGCGGAGTCTCGAATGTCTCGCCCCGGTCGTCGCAGCGGTTGAAAACCCACTCGAGCACGCGGCTGTTCTCGTTGAATCCCGGCCAGATGAAGTTCCCGGTGGGATCCTTTCGGAACCAGTTGACGTAGAAAATCTTCGGCAGAACGGCTCCTTCGCGCTCGCCGATCTTCAGCCAGTGACCGAAGTAGTCGGCCATGTTGTAGCCGCAGAAGGGCAGCATCGCCATCGGGTCGAACCGCAGCTCGCCAACCGCGCCGGTCGCGGCCGCGGTCGTCTCCGACGACATGGTCGCGCCGAGGAATACGCCGTGGTTCCAGTCGAAGGCCTCGGTCACCAGCGGGACGACGGTGGCGCGCCGGCCGCCGAACAGGAAGGCGTCGATCGGCACTCCGGCCGGATCCTCCCACTCGGAAGCGATGCTGGGGCTCTGTCCCGCCGGAGCGGTGAAGCGGGCGTTCGGGTGCGAAGAGGGCGAGTCCGAATCGGCGGTCCAGTCGTGGCCCTGCCAGTCGATCAGGTGCTCAGGCACCTTTCTCGTCTTGCCCTCCCACCAGACGTCGCCGTCGTCGGTCTTTGCGACGTTGGTGAAGATCGTGTTCGACCCGATCGTCGCGATCGCATTGTGGTTGGTCTCTTCTCCCGTTCCGGGGGCGACTCCGAAGAACCCTGCCTCGGGATTGACCGCGCGCAGACGGCCGTCGTCGTCGAACTTCATCCAGGCGATGTCGTCGCCGACCGTCTCGACCGTCCACCCCGGAATGCTCGGGACGAGCATCGCCAGGTTGGTCTTCCCGCACATCGAGGGGAAGGCGCCGGTTACGTACTTGACTTCGCCCTCCGGGTTGGTCACCTTGATGATCAGCATGTGCTCGGCCATCCAGCCCTCGTCACGAGCCATGACCGAGGCGATCCTCAGCGCGAAGCACTTCTTGCCCAGCAGGGCGTTGCCGCCATACCCCGAGCCGAATGACCAGATCTCGCGGGTCTCGGGGTAGTGGACGATGTACTTGTTGTCGGCGTTGTTGGGCCAGGGAACGTCGTCCTGACCCTCTTCGAGCGGCATGCCGACCGAGTGGACACAGGGCACGAAGAAGCCCTCGTCGCCGAGCACGTCCAGGGCGCCGGCACCCATGCGGGTCATGATCCGCATAGATACCGTGACGTAAGGCGAGTCGGTCAGCTGAACCCCGATATGGGCGATCGGCGAGCCCAGCGGGCCCATCGAGAACGGGACCACGTACATCGTGCGGCCCTTCATCGACCCCTTGAACAGCGGGTTGAGGATCGCCCGCATCTCGGCCGGGTCTTTCCAGTTGTTGGTCGGCCCCGCGTCTTCTTCCCGCTCGGAGCAGATGAAGGTGCGGTCTTCGACCCGTGCGACGTCCGCGGGGTCGGACGAAGCGAGGTATGAGTTCGGGCGCTTGGCCTGGTCGAGCCGCTCGAAGGTCCCGGCTTCGACCATTTCCGCGGCGAGCCGGTTGTACTCCTCGGCTGAACCGTCGCACCAGTGGATCGAGTCGGGCTGGGTCAGCTCGGCGACCTCATCCACCCAGGCGAGAAGCCTGGCGTTGTTGGTCGGCGCGGTTACCTCGGTGGTCTCACTCACGAGCGCTCTAACTCCTTTATTGCGACCCCGGACGAAGGGGCGGTCGGGACTGTTGAGGGAACCCTAATCAGGCCCCTTCCCTGATTGTTGCGCAAATACTTACCCTCGTGCTGTGCGATCACCGGTCGCACATCGGCTGGATCAGGCGCGCCCCGTTCCCGGCGCGTCGCCCGGCTACTGCCCCCTCAACCTCGTCACCCGGACGTCGGCATCCTGGTTGAGGATCTTCAGTTCGGCCACCGCCCGGCGCCCATCGGAAGTGGTGACTTCACAGTCAAACCGTGCTCCCGCCTCGACCTCGACGTCATCGGGACAACTGACCGTCTCGACCTGCACCCGGGTGGCGGTCTCCACGTTGTCGGCGATCGCATCCTCGGCCTTTTGTGAATCGATCACCGTTCCGGCACATCCGGCGACCAGCGCCGCCGGCACGATGAGGGTGGCCAGGAGTGGCTGTTTCAGGAAAGCCGGCACCGGCCGGACCCTACATGCGCACGGGCTCACTGATTCCTACCGATCGGATCGGAATAACAGCCGCCGCCGCGGTCGAATAGATTTCCGGCCGCTTATGCGCTTCTACGAATACGAGGCCAGAAGGATCGTCGAGTTGGCCGGAATCCCGGTCACTAAATACGGCTTCTGCCAGACAGCTGACGAGGCACGCGAGGTCGCCGAAGATATCGGCGGTCCGGTCGTGATCAAATCCCAGGTACTGAGCGGTGGCCGGATGAAGGCCGGCGGGGTCCAGTTCGCCGATACCCCGGACGAGGCCGCGGACCACGCCGCCACGATCCTCGACCTCGAGATCAACGGCCTGATGCCACGCGGCGTTCTCGTCGATCCCAAGGCCGAGGTCAAGCGGGAGTACTTCGTCTCGGTGGTCTGGGACGGCACCGCCAAGAAGCCACTGATGCTGTTCAGCTACATGGGCGGGGTCGACATCGAAGAAGTCGCCGACGAGCACCCTGACTACGTCCGCCGGGCGCACATCTCGAACCTGCTCCCGGTATTCGATTTCGAGGCAAAGCAGGTGATCGCCGGCACCGGCGTCACCGGAAGCCAGCTCAACCGGGCGGCCCCGATACTGGCCCGCCTGGCCCGGCTGTTTCTCGAGTACGACATGACCCTGGCCGAGATCAACCCGCTGGCCGAGCTGAACGACGGCTCGTTCGTCGCCCTGGATGCCCACATGGACATGGAAGAAGAGGCGATCGGCCGGCAGAAGAAGCTGCTTCGCGAGGAACTGAAGATCGCTGAAGACGACACCCGCGACAACTACGTGCCGAGCGCCTTCGAGCGCAACGTCAAGGCGATCGACGCAGCCGACCACCGCGGCGTGATCCAGGGCAAGGACCACGGCTTCAAGGGCGACCTCGGCCTGGTGATCGGGGCCGGCGGAGGCTCGCTCACCCTGACCGACGCGGTCCGCAACCAGGGCGGCAGTCCGGCCAACTACTCCGAGATCGGCGGCAACCCGTCAGTGGCCAAGGCCTGTGGACTGGCCAAGGAAGTCCTGCAGAAGGACGGAGTCGAGAAGATCGCGGTGATGATGTCGATCGTCTCCAACACCCGGGTCGACATCGTCGCCCGGGGCGTGATCAAGGCCTGCCTCGAACTCGACCTCGATCCGGCCGAGACGATCGCGATATTCCGCATCCCGGGCGCCTGGGAAGACGAAGGCTTCAAGATCCTCGACCTCTACGGGGTCGAGTACTGCGACCGGTCGGTCTCCCTCTGGGATGCCGCGGGCCGGGCGGTTGCCAAGATCCAGGGAGAGGCGGCATGAGCGTACTTCTTGACAAGGACACGACCTTCATCGTCCAGGGGATCACCGGGCGCGAGGCGATCAACCTGACCCGCGAATGCCTCGATTACGGCTCGAAGATCGTCGGCGGGGTCACCCCCGGGCGAAAGGGCCGCGAGGTCCACGGGGTCCCCGTTTTCGACTCGGTCGCCCAGGCGGTCGAGAACCACGGCGGGCCGATTGACGGTTCGGTGGTCACCGTACCCCCCGGCTTCACCAAGGACGCCGTGCTCGAGGCGATCGAGAACGGGATCAAGCTGATCGTGATCGTCACCGAGCGCATCCCGCGAGGCGACGTCGCCCAGATGGTCGAGCTGGCCGAGCTGCGGGGCGCCCGGATCATCGGCCCCAACTGCCTGGGCCTGATCGTCCCCGAGGTCTGCAAGATGGGCGGCATCGGTGGCCCGGCCAAAGACGCCGCCAAATCGTACGAGCCCGGCGTCGTCGGCGTGATGTCTCGCTCCGGGGGCATGACCACCGAGATTTCCTCGTCGCTGACCGCGGCCGGCCTCGGTGTCTCGACCGCGATCTCGATCGGCGGCGACGCGATCATCGGCTCGACCTACGCCGAGCTGATGCCCTACTTCGAGGCCGACGAGCAGACCGAGGCGATCGTGATCTACACCGAGCCCGGCGGCCGCATGGAGGCCCAGCTTTCCGAATGGGTCCAGGAGAACGACTCCCGACTGCCGATCGTCGCGTTCATGGCCGGCAAGTTCATGGACGAAGACGAGATGCAGGGCATGAGCTTCGGCCACGCCGGCACGATCGTCGAAGGCAAGGAAGATTCGGCCACCGAGAAGATCGCCCGCCTCCAGGCGGCCGGCATCACCGTGGTCGAACGGATCGACGAGATTCCCGACGCTGTCAAGGAGAAGATCGGTAAATGAGCCCGAAGACGCTGAACAGGGTTTTCATCGACGTTGAGGTCGACGAGCCCGCGAAGTCGGATATCAAGCTGGCCAGAGAGCTGGAAGAGGTCTGCCCGGTGAGCATCTTCAAGGCGACCGAGGCCGGCACCGAGATCCAGGAGGCGGCGCTCGACGAGTGCGTTCTCTGCGACCTCTGCGTCGAGGCCGCACCGGCCGGTTCAGTCAGGATCATCAAGCTCTACGAGCAGTAGCCGGCCAGGGACCGCCGGCCCGGATGAACTTCATCGAGGACGTTATCCAGGGCTTTCCCTTCTCGCAGGAGGCGGTCATCACCGTCGATCAGGATGGCCGGCGGGAGGTTCACTGCTTCAGCCACCTGTTCACCCGGAGTCTCGGGCTTTCCGGGGCGATGCTGGAGCAGGGAGTGCGGCGCGGCGACGTGGTGATGCTGCTGGTCGGCAGCCGGATCGAATGGGTAATCGCGATGCTGGCATGCTTCCGGATGGGAGCGGTCGCCCTGCCCTGCAACACCCAGCTGACCACGGCAGATCTTGCCAAGCGGGTGGCGGCGACCGACCCGGTACTGGCGATCGGGGAAGACCGCTATCTGGCCGGGCTACCGGACGGCGTGCCGTATCTCGACATGAGCGACCTCGAACGGATCTTCGACGAAGACCTGGCCCAGGCCACCCCCGCGACCAGCGCGAAGCTGGAGGCGGATGACCCCGCGCTGATCGTCTTCACTTCGGGATCGACCGGCGACCCGAAAGGGGTCGTGCACTCCCAGCGCTACCTGTTCGGCCAGGCGACCCAGGCCGAACACTGGCTCGGAGCCCGTCCGGGCGAGCTGGTCTGGTGCACCGCCGCGCCGGGGTGGTCCAAGTCATCCCGGAACTCGTTCATCGCCCCCTGGCTCATGGGGGCGAAATCACTGTTGGTCGACGACCGCTTCGACCCGGCCACCCGGCTCGACGTCTTGCGTGAGCAGGGGGTCAACGTGCTCTGCCAGGCACCGACCGAATTCCGGATCCTGGCCCGCCGTACCGAACTCGGACCGGTGCCATCGGTGAGACGGATGGTCTCGGCCGGTGAGTCGCTGAATCCAGAGGTGATCGATGCTTTCCGCAGGTCGACCGGCCTCGAGATAGCCGACGGGTATGGACAGACCGAGACCGGTGCGGTGACCGGGGTCCGTCCGGGAGACCGGCTGGATGGAAGAGAGGGCTCGATGGGCCGGCCGCTGCCGGGGATCGAGACCCGGATCCTGGACGAGGAACTCCAGGTGAGGGTCGAGACCTCGCCGACGTTCTTCTCGGAATACCTGGACGGAACCTCGTTCGACGAGGAGTGGTGGCCGACCGGCGATCTGGTCGTGGCCGACGAGGACGGGTTCCTCTTCCACCAGGGAAGAAACGACGACCTGATCTCTTCTTCCGGATACCGGATCGGCCCGGTCGAGGTCGAATCAGTCCTGCTGACCCACCCGGCGGTCGCCGAGGCCGCGGTGATCGCGGCCCCCGATCCCGAGCGGGGATCGGTGGTCAAGGCCGTGATCGTCCTGCGTGCTCACGACGAGTATCCGGCCGGTCAGGGGTTGGACCCGCCGGACGGCGACGCCCTGGTCGCCGAGCTCCAGCAACACTGCCGGGAGGCCACCGCTCCATACAAGTACCCGCGGCTCATTGAGTTCGTGGCCGAACTGCCGAAGACGTCGAGCGGCAAAATCAAGAGGGCCGAACTCCGGGCGCGTGAGGGGTAGTAGGCTGGCCCGGTCCTGACCACCAGACGGAGGAACGATGACTGAAGAGACCATCCCGTTCGACCCGAAGCGGGTCGCGGCGCTCACCGAGCAGCAGCAGGAGATCTTCCGCAACCGGACCGGCAAGTCGGCCGAGACCCACCAGCGGGCCGAAGAGGTAATGCCGGGCGGGGTCCCCTCCTCCTTCCAGGTGAACGATCCCTGGCCGGTATATCTGGCGCGGGGCGAGGGCTCGCAGGTCTGGGACGTGGACGGCAACGAGTACACCGACTTCCACAACGGCTTCGGCGTCATGGCGATCGGCCACGCCAACCCGGTGGTAGGTGAGGCGGTCAAGAAGCAGATCGACAACGGCACCCACTTCGCCGCCCCGACCGAAGGGTCGATCGCGGTCGCCACCGAACTGGCCCGGCGCTTCGGGCTGCCACAGTGGCGGTTCACCAACTCCGGCACCGAGTCGACCATGGATGCGGTACATCTGGCCCGGGGGGCGACCGGACGCGACATCCTGCTGAAGATCGAAGGCTCCTACCACGGCCACCACGACTCGGTGATGGTCTCGGTCTACCCCCCGCTCGAGGCGCTCGGCGATCGGGACGACCCGGTCAGCGTCCCCGAAGGCAAAGGCACGCCCGACGCCCTGAACGAGCTCACCCGCGCGGTTCCGTTCAACGACCCCGAAGCGCTGGCCAGCGTGTTCGAGAAGATCGGCGACCAGGTCGCCGGCCTGATCATGGAGCCGTCGATGATGAACATCAACATCATCCCGCCGAAGGAGGGCTACCTCGAGCGGGTGCGGGAGCTGACCGAGCAGTACGGGATCAAGTTGATCTTCGACGAGGTCAAGACCGGTGCGACGATCTCGGCCGGCGGCGCGACCGCCCGTTTCGGGGTGACCCCCGACATGATCACCCTGGCCAAGGCGACCTGCGGCGGATACCCCGGCGGCGCGATCGGGATGAGCCAGGAACTGGCCGACCTGATCGAGGCCGACGAAGTCAAGCAGTACGGCACCTTCAACGGCAACCCCCTGGTCATGGCCGCCGCCGAGGCGACCCTGCTCGACGTGCTGACCGACGACGCCTACGAAGAGCTCGAGGCCAAGAACCGAAAGCTGCTCGACGGCTGCCAGGAGATCATTGACCGCTACGGCCTGCCGGCCTATACCGAAGGCATGGGTGCCAAGGGCTGCGTCGTCTTCTCGCCCGACCGGCTCTACGAGTACCGCGACTACCTGACCAAGGTGAACGAGGAGCTCTCGACCCTGGCCTGGCTCTACCACATGAACCACGGCATCTTCATGACTCCCGGGGTCGAAGAAGAGTGGACCCTCTCGATCGCTCACTCGGACCAGGACCTGCAGAACTACCTCGATGCGTTCGAGGCGTTCGCCCGGGACGTCACCACCGTCGACTGAAAGGCCCCGCGAATCGCCGAGGCGCCGTGGTGCGTCGCCGGTGCCCGGTCAGTGCTGGCTGATGCCGCCGCCGACCTTGTCCCGGAACCACTCCTTGAAGCGCTCGGTGCGCCGGTCGGGAGCGAACCGCATCTCGGACTTGGCCATCTTGCGGGCGTTTCGATCGCGATAGCGGCGGCGGCCCCAGATCGAATTGGGCTTGCCGATCCGTATCGCTCCGTAGATCGCGACCGGCCAGAAGAAGAAGCCGATCGCGGCGTGAAGGAGCCGGTCCTTGAGGATGCAGATCCCCACGATCGTGATGATGAACACCATGACCAGCAGGCTTGCGATCAGGGCGCTTGCACTCGAAGTCCCGATCTCGAACGGGCGGCCGCCGAACATCAACAGGGCGATCAGCACTACGCCGATCACCGCGGCATCAATCGACCGCCGACCCTCCTCGGCCCAATAGACGTCGTCAAGATGAACCCATAGGGCGAATTCGTCGATTGTCAGACCGGCGCCGATGCCGAAGGCCACGGCGCAGATCTCCAGCGCCGGGGTGTCGTAGTAAAACGCGAATCCGGCCGTGCCGGCGGCCATCATCGTCACGATCCCGAAAACGAGGTGGTGCAGGTGTACGCCGCTCTCGCTGACCACGCTGCCCGGCCACCAGGGAACCTTCGGACTCCTCATCAAACGGGCACTCATCCGGATGAACAGGAAAGAGCCGAGGAAGCCGACCAGGACGAGAAAGAGCGCCTGCTGGTTGTTCTCAACCAGCTGGTCGTTCCAGAACTGCGTAAACACGGAGGCGAGGAGCACCGCGCAAGGATAGTGCCACCCGGGTAGACACGGCGGCCCCGCATCTCCCGGGCTTCCTGCGCGATGTCCCCGAAGTGGTCGAACCACCGGCCGGCTTCAGTGGTGCCAAGATAGGAGCGATGGCCAATCAGCTCGCCGACGAGACCAGCCCCTACCTGCTCCAGCACAAAGACAACCCGGTCGACTGGCATCCCTGGGGCGAACAGGCTCTGGATCTGGCCCGGGAGAAGGACCTGCCGATCCTGCTTTCTGTCGGCTACGCGGCCTGCCACTGGTGCCACGTGATGGAACGGGAATCCTTCGAGGACGACGGGACCGCCGAATACATGAACCGCCACTTCGTCCCGATAAAGGTCGACCGGGAGGAACGCCCCGATATCGACGCGATCTACATGGAGGCGGTTCAGTCGATCGCCGGCCAGGGTGGCTGGCCGCTGACCGTGTTCCTCGATCCTGAAGGGGTCCCGTTCCACGGCGGCACCTACTTCCCGCCGGACGACAGGCGCGGCATGCCGAGCTTCATGACGGTCATGGAGGCGGTGGTCAAGGCCTTCGACGAGCGCCGCGACGAGATCAGGGCGCAGTCGGGAGATGTCAGGACCCGATTGGGCGCGGTCTCGCTGATCTCGGCCCGCGAAGGGGACCTGGACCCGGAGTTGCCAGCCCGGCGGCGGCGGCCCTGGTCGAACTGGCCGACACCGAGCACGGCGGCTTCGGGTCGGCGCCGAAATTCCCGCCGGCCTCGACCCTCGACTTCCTGCTCGGCCGGGGTGAGACCGCGACGGTCGAGCTGGCGCTCGACCGGATGGCGGCGGGAGGGATCTTCGACCAGATCGGTGGCGGGTTCGCCCGCTACTCGGTCGACGCCGCCTGGCAGGTCCCCCACTTCGAGAAGATGCTCTACGACAACGCGCTCCTGGCCCGGACCTACCTGCACGCCTGGCAGGAGACCGGACATGAACGCTACCGCCGGGTCACCGAGCGGACCCTCGACTGGGCGATGACCGAGATGCGCGATCCGGCCGGGGGCTTTTCTGCCTCGCTGGACGCCGACTCGGACGGCGCCGAAGGCCTTTTCTACACCTGGACGGCAGACGAGCTTCACGAGGCACTGGGAGGCCACGCCGAACTGGCGATGTCGACCTTCGGAGTGACCGCCTCGGGAAACTTCGAGGGACGCAACGTGCTTCACCTCCCCTCGGGCACACCGCCGGATGAACCCGATCCCCAGGTCGAGGAGGTCCGTGCCGAGCTTCTCAGGGTCAGATCGGAAAGGGTCCGGCCCGCCCTCGACGACAAGGTCCTCTGTTCATGGAACGCGCTGATGATCTCTGCCCTGGCCGAAGCCGGAGCCGTGCTCAACCGGAGCGACTGGGTCGGAGCGGCCCGGGAGTGCGCCGACTTCATCTGGTCCGGGATGCGTGACTCCCAGGGCTCGCTGCTGCGGACCTGGCGAAACGGCGATGCCCGGCTCAACGCCTACCTCGAGGATCACGCTTTCCTGCTGGAGGCGCTGCTCGGCCTCTATCAGGCCAGCTTCGACGAAGACGTGTTCCGTCGTGCCCGGGGACTGGCCGAATCGATGATCGACCGCTTCGCCGACCGGGACCGCGGCGGCTTCTTCTCGACCTCGCACGACCACGAGCCGCTGATCGCACGGCGCAAGGACATCGGTGACCACCCGATACCGTCCGGCAGCTCGTCGGCGGCGCTCGGGCTGCTCCGCCTGGCGAACCTGACCGGCGAGCACAGCTACGCCCGCGAAGCCGAGGGAGTCCTGAAGCTGCTCGCCCCGGCCACGGCGCGCCAGCCGGACGCGTTCGGCCACCTGCTTCAGGCGCTCGATCTCCAGCTCTCCGCTCCGCGCGAGCTGGCCGTCGTCACCCCCGGACGCGAGGTCGATCCGGGGGCCATGGCGCCGATGCTGAACGTGGTCCACTCCCGCTACCGGCCCCGGCTGGTCATGGCGGCCGGTCCCGAGGGGACCTCGGTGCCCCCGCTCCTGCTCGAACGTGGGACTGTCGAGGGCAAGGCGACCGCCTACGTCTGCGAAGGTTTTTCCTGCCGCGCACCCGTCACCGACCCACACCAACTGAAAGAGGAGCTGGATGCCGACCACGACTGAACTGGCCGCCGAGTACTTCGCCACCGTAGGACGCAGGGATCCCGAGGGCCAGGCGGGTTTGTGGAAACCGGGTGGACGGGGCCGGATCGTCGGGGTCGCCGATCTCACCGCGCCGCACGGGATCAAAGAGTGGTTCGGGGCTCTGTACAGGGCATTTCCCGATTTCGAGATGAAGGTCGAATCGATCATCGCCGAAGACGACCGCGCTTCGGTCCACTGGTCGGCCACCGGCACCTTTTCGGGGACGGGTCAGTTCGAGGGACTGAAGCCGAACGGGGCCTCAGTGGCGATCGAGGGCATCGACGTGCTGAGGTTCGAGGAGGGGCTGATCGGTGAGATCACCGCAGTCCTGAACGGCGCCGACCTCGCCCGTCAGCTGGGAGCGATGCCGCCGACCGGATCGGTCGCGGAAAAGGCGATGCTGGGAGCCTTCAACCTCAAGACCTCGGCCTTGGCCAAGGCCAGGGAACTTCGCTCGTGAACGACTGAACCGGTCTGGCCGGGACGGTCGCCGACCGGTCCGGCCCCGGGAATCAGAGCACCGGGAGAAATCGCTCGATCTCGAACGGGGTGACCTGGATCCGGTAGGAGTCCCACTCCTGCCGTTTGAGGTCGATGAACCGGCGGAAGGTGTGCTCGCCGAGGGTGCGGAGTACCAGTTCGGAATCGGCCGCAACCTCGAGGGCCTCTCCGAGGGTGGCAGGAAGCCGCTCGATGCCCCGCCTGGCCATTTCGTCGGGGTCGAGGTGATAGAGGTTTTCTTCCATCGGATCCGGCAGCTCATAGCCTTTCTCGATTCCTTCGAGGCCCGCCTGGAGCATGCCGGCCATACACAGATACGGATTGCATGAAGGATCCGGGCAGCGCAGTTCGACCGCGTTGTCGGCACCCGGGGAATGCTGCCGCTGGGGTACCCGGATCAGCGAGGAGCGGTTTCGCCGCGACCAGGACGGGTAGACGGGCGCTTCGAAGCCCGGGACGAGGCGTTTGTACGAGTTGACCCACTGGGCATACAGCGGTGAGATCTCGCGGGCATGGCGGAGCTGGCCGGCGATGAACGAACCGGCCGTGGATGAGAGGCCATCCGGCCGGTCCGGGTCGCTGAAGGCATCCGCCCCGTCGCGGGTGAGGATCTGGTGGATGTGCATTCCGGATCCGTTCGAGTCGCCGAGCGGCTTCGGCATGAACGTGGCGTGCCATCCCTCCTGGACCGCGTACTCCTTGACCACGATTTTCGTGGTCATGATGTTGTCGGCGGCGGCCATGGCGCCGCTCGATTTGATGTCGAGCTCATGCTGCGACGGCCCGGCCTCATGATGCGACGAGGCGACATGAACGCCCATCCTCTCCAGCGCCAGTACGGTCTCGCGGCGCACCTCCGACCCGGCGTCGAGAGTGGTCAGGTCGAAGTAACCGCCCTCGTCGAGAACCTCGGGCAGGCCGTCCGCCGGGCGGGAGGAAGCGAAATAGTAAAACTCGATCTCCGGGCTGACCCGGAATCCGTCAAATCCCATCCCGGCGGCCCGCTCCAGGGCGCTCTCCAGGATCCAGCGGGGATCGCCTTCGTACGGCCTCCCACCGGAGAATTCGATCGAGCAGTACATCCTGGCCACCGAGTTGACACCCTCCGGTCGCCACGGAATCAGCGAGAAGGTCTCCGGGACCGGGCGGGCGAACATGTCCGACTCCTCGACCGGGTTGAACCCGGTCATCGAGGCTCCGTCGAACCCGATCCCCCGCTCGAACGCTCCCTCGAGCTCGCTTGCATTGATCGAGAAGCTCTTCAGGTGCCCAAGAACGTCGGTGAACCATAGGTGCACGAACCGCACGCCGTGCTGTTCAACCAGCTCAAGCACGTCGGTAGGGGTCTTGGGGTGATCTGCCATCAGGCTCCTTGAAAACTGGTTTTTGATCCGGACGGTGACGTCGTGCCGGAAACGATACGGGACCGGGCTTGCATGACGCCGCGATAAGGGGTATAACTTACTTGCGGTAAGTAACTAGCTAAAAGTAAAGTAACGGCCCCCTAAAAGCCTCCTAAAGAGACCTCAGAGGGTTCAATTCCGACCGAATGGGAACGTGAGCAAGGTGACAGTAAAAACCGAAGTCAGCCGGTTTCACATCCACGACGAACTGACCGCCCCGGACGAAAGTGCACCGATCCTGAAGAGCATCCAGGTCGGTGGCCGCTCGGTGAACAAGCTGGTCGGCGTGCTGGCCGGGTCGCCGGCCGTACTGCGGGCCTACACGCGGATGCGAGCCGAGCTCCAGCAGGGTGAGCTGCCCCAGGCGACCCGTCACCGGATCGCCCTGGCGGTCGCCGAGCACCGCGGTGACACCTACAGCGTCGTCCAGTACGCCAAGACCGCAAGGAACGCGGGCCTCGGGCTGGACGAGGTATCGCGGGCCCGCAGCTTCAGTTCGGCCGACCCCCGGGAGGCCGCTCTCCTGACCTACCTGAAGGCGGCACTCGAAGCCGAAGGGGATCCCCCGATCTATCTCCACGAGGAAGCGCGAGAGGCAGGATGGGACGACGAGCAGATACTCGAAGCCCTGGCCCACGTCGCCCTCGGGGAATTCCAAAGCGTGATGGCCGCTGCGGCGGCCCTCCCGAAGGATCAGGCAACGCCGAGGGTTCTGCCCGAAGCCGCCTGATCCACCTCTCCCCTGCAGAAAAGGGCGGCCGCAAGGCCGCCCTTTCTGTTGCAGTGAGGTGCGCGGTCGCAATCCGGTGCGCGAGCCGCGGCCGCCCGGTCTCCGCTACCGCCGACCGCCGACGGTCAGCCGGTCAGCTCGGTCGCCCGGTAGAGCATCTGGGCTCCGCTGAAGCTGCATCCGTAGCGCCGCTGGCTGTTCTTCTTGGTCTGCGGACTCGAGGTCTGGCGGTTGATCGGCTTGCTGCAGGTCTTGGGGTTGCGGCTCGCCCTCCAGCTGTAGTCGGCGTCGCTGAGCCCGACCGATGCCAGGGCCGGAGCCCAGGTCGGCACCGTGAGGGCGATGTAGTTGCCCTTGTTGACCGGTAGCGGCTTGTCCAGCTTGTAGGTGGCGACCGTGCCCATGTCCTTGTTCAGGCCCTGGATCGGGCTGCGCTTGCGCAGCTTGTACTTGGTCTTGCCGTCGACCTTGATCTTCTTCAGGACTGAGATGCCGGCCTTCGGCTTCTTGCCGAAGTTCTGTTCGAAGAACTGCCGCTGGGACTTGTTCGGCTTGCCGAGCCCCAGCTGCCATTTGGTGATCTTGCCGGAGAACGGGACCTTGAACGGCGTGCCTACTCCGTCGATCCTGGACTGGATGCCGGAAACCACCGCCAAGGCTTCGCAGCTCTTGGGACACTGACCGGCCGGCATCGAGCCGACCGCTCCGAGGGTCACGGTCTGCTTGTCAGAATCCGCTGCACCCGCGCTGGAGCTACCCCCGGTCGCGAGGACGAGTACCGCGACCAGCGCCACCACGACAAGACCGAAGGCTGCCGTGACGCCGACCGCGGGAAGACTGCTGGATTCTCTGTTTGACATCTTCTACTGGCTCCTTTGAAAGCGTTCTACGGACGCCGTGCCGGCGGCCGTTGCTCACCCGTTACGACGGGACACCGTATAAACCACAGCGCGGCCGGGAAGGTTCGCTGTTCCCCTGAAAACATTCACCGACCCATTCCACCGACCGGATCGCCGTCGGCTCGAGTCGGACCGTACAGCCGGTTCGGCTGGTCGGGGCAGGCCCTAACGCTTCTTGACCACGGCGCTGCGCACATCACCCACGCCGTCGAACTTCAGCGCCTTTCGCGCCCCGTTGGTCAGGTCCCAGGACCGCCCCGCGATGTAGGGACCACGGTCGATCACCGTGGTCATCAGATACCGGCCGCGGTAGCCGATCAGGACCTTCGATCCGCAGGGAAGCTTCTTGTGGGCGACACCGACCGTGCCAGACCGGAGGGTCTGACCGCAGGCCGTCCTGTTTCCGTAGAAGCCGGGCCCGTACCAGGACGCCCCGGATCTGCGGAGTGAGCGGACCAGGGTCTTGGCGGTGCCCCTGCTGACCACGCCGTTGGTCCTGAGACGGGTCTTCTTCTGGAACCGCTTGACCGCGGAGGTCGTCGGACGGTCGAACTCGCGGCTTACCGGCGACCCGACCAGTAAAGACTTCGAACGGACGATGCCCTTGAGCACCCTCACGTCGGGGCCGGTCATCCCCTCTCGCAGCGTGCGGGTGCCGAACCGTGTGGCGTAGCCGGCCGTATTGCTTGCCGCGGTCTGGTTCAGGCCGCCGGCCACGACCTCGGCCGAAGCCGACTGGCTGCCGCCGAATGAGAGCCAGGCGCAGAGCGCAATCGCGCACGACTGCGGCGCCAATTACCCCAAAGCTCAGTTTTCCGTGCCGCAGAGAGCGGTTCATGCCTTCTCAGTCCTCTTTCCAGTGCTTGCGGGGTTAGCTGTCGGGCTCGCGCTGAAAGAGCAGCGCTACCTGGCAGATGCCAGTGATTCGCCCCCGGGACCAGGTCCTCATTGGGTCCCCCGCTCTCCGCGATCTTGAGGCGGAGATTCAGCAGAAGGTTCGCCGGAAGGTTAGCAAATACTCACGAAACCATGTGGACCGCCCCACACCGGGCGATTTACCCCATTCTGTAGACGTTTTCCCTGCTATCGGCCGTTCGCCGGGCGCGGCCTGCGGGCAATGGAAAGGGCCCCTTGCGGGGCCCTTTCGTTAGCGGGTCTGTAAGCCGGATCCTGTCGTGAACGACCATCTGTCTCACCGGCTGATCACGCCGGCGGGGGCCCGGCTCGAAAGCCGGGCGCACCTGCGACCTACCTGGATCTCGCCGGGCCGGGTCGACGATCCTGTTTGGTCTTGCACCGGACGGGGTTTGCCTGGCCGCCGCGTCACCGCGACGCCGGTGCGCTCTTACCGCACCCTTTCACCTTTGCCTGTACGCGACTCACGTGTGGTCGCGCCATCGGCCGTATGTTTCTGTGGCACTTTCCTGCGGGTTTCCCCGAGTGGGAGTTGCCCACCGTCTTGCCCTGTGGTGTCCGGACTTTCCTCGAAGGGATTTCTCTCCCCGCGGCCGTCCGACCCACACCTGCATTGTACGGGCCGGCCGGCAGGCGGGTCGAAAACCGAACAACTGAGCACGATCGACCGGGCAGGCGTCGACCGCGGCGGCAGACCGGTCAGACCTTGCGAAAGACCCCGATCACCTTGCCCATGACCTCGGCATCTTTGGTCAGGATCGGATCCATGGCCTCGTTCTCGGGCTGGAGGCGCAGATGATCGTCCTCGCGGTAGATGCGCTTCACGGTCGCCTCTTCGTCGTCGAGCAGCGCGACCACGATCTGTCCGTTGTCGGCCTCGGGAGCCGGCCGGACGACCACGTAGTCGCCGTCGATGATGCCCGCGTTCTTCATGCTTTCGCCGCGCACCTCGAGCACGTAGTCCCCGTCCCTGCCGCCGATCATGGCGGGCACGTCGACGTGGTCCTCGATGTTTTCTTCGGCCAGGATTCCGGGACCGGCCGAGACCCGGCCGACCAGCGGCAGGCCGGCCTGCCCGGTTGCCGTGGCCACCGCGCTGTCGACCGCTTCCCTGGCGCTCTTCGCCTTTTCGACCAGCATTTCGATCGCCCTCGGCTTGCTCGGATCCCGTCGCAGGACTCCGGCCTTTTCGAGGTTGGCCAGGTGTACATGCACGGTCGACGACGAATGCAGGCCGACCGCTTTGCCGATCTCCCGGACGGTCGGCGGATAGCCCGTCTTCTCGGCGTACTTGCCGATGTAGTCAAAGATCTCGCGTTGCCGTTTGGTCAGATCAACCACGGTTCTCCTTATCGGGCCGGTTCGGCCGTTTCTGGAACTTGGACACTCCGCTCACCTCACCCACAGCGAACTTATGTTCGTACCCTACCCGTGCCTGCGGACGTATGTTCGACCGGGGAGCCCGGCGAAAGTTCGCGCCCGAAAGCGGCGCCGCGCAAGCGGCCTGGCTTTCCCTAGAATCGGGCGACCTTCATGCGGCTGTGGCGGAATTGGTAGACGCGCAAGCTTGAGGGGCTTGTGTCCCTTGGGACGTGGAGGTTCGACTCCTCTCAGCCGCATCTTCACCCGTAAACGTCCGCTAAGGGGGAACCCGCAAAGTGCTGCTGGTGACGCAATTCACAACCGAGGCCCAGGACCTGCTGCGGGACCCGACCCAGTTCAAGTGGTACGCGGTCACGCTGCTGGTGCTGGTCATGTACGTGTACTCGGTCGAGGTCGAGCGCCGGCGCTGGGACATCGTGCTGGCGGGCGCCGCGTTCTGGCTTGCCGACTGGATCAACGAGATCATCAATTCGCTGGTCCTCCATTTCACCGACCGGGCCGCGCTCTGGACTGCCACCGGCGATACGGCCTACCTGATCCTGATCGGCCTGACTCTCGAGATCTCGCTGATGTTCGCTATCTCCGGGGTCGTTTTCGCCAAGTCGCTGCCCGCGGACAGGAGGCAGAAACTTCTCGGTCTGCCCAACCGGCTGACCATCGCTCTCGCATTTTCGATCTTCGCAGTCCTGGTCGAGCTGCTGCTCCACGAAACCGGCTACTTCCACTGGGAGTACTGGTGGTGGAATACGCCGTTCGTGTTCCCCATCGTCGTCTTCGGTTACCTCTGGTTCTTCCTTGTCGCGGCCTGTGTGTATGACCGGCCCGACGACCGCAGCCGGTTGCGCGTGGTCGGTGTGATGGCCGCGATCGTCGCCGCATCGCTGGTCGTATTCGGGCCGGTCCTGAACTGGATCTGACCGGAAGGCCCGGCCGGTGCCTACTACGGCAGGTTCGGCGGCTGCCTGATCACCGGCAACGAAGACGGAGTCAAACACTGCGCCATGAATGTGCTCCACAGCCTCCAGCACCTCGGCTACTCGATGCCGCCCCCGGCCGACGCCGGCCGGATCGGTAAAGCCGGAACCGGACCGAGCTACGGCGACGAGGGCATCGGGCTCGACAACGACTTCACCAACCGCAACACCGCCTTCATGACCTGGAACCTGGTGCACCTAGCCGGGCTGCTGAAATCGGCGGGCGGCTTTCCCGTCGGCGGCAACCAGCGCAGCGAATGGGACGCCGGCTGCCACTCCGGCTACGTCAACCCCGACTACCGCTGAAAGCCCGGAGCGCGGCCCCGCAGCCCGCCCCGGACCGCCGGCCCCGGAGAGATGGTTCAGGATTGGTGACCGTGGAGGGTCAAGAGAGTCAGAAGACGGCCGGCGGCACGGCGATCATGTGGTTTCGCCGGGATCTCCGGGTCCACGACCTCCCGGCCCTGGCCGAGGCGGCGGCCGGGCCGGTGCTCCCCTGCTTCGTATTCGATGACAGGTTGCTGACGAACGGCAGATTCGTCTCGCCGGCCCGCGTCGACTTCATGCTCGGCTGCCTGGAAGAACTCCGGCGCATGCTGCGGGAGCTCGGAGCCGACCTGATCGTCAGGCGCGGTCGGCCGGAGGAGGTCCTGCCCGGTCTCGCCGCGGAAAGCGGGGCGAAAACCGTCCACTGGACCAGTGATGTCTCTCCGTGGGCCTTACGGCGCGACCGGGCCGTCATGCAAGCTCTCGAATCGGCGGGGATCGCCCACCGCCTTCACGCCGGTTCGTACATTGTCGACGAGCCCGGCGCCATCCGTTCAGGACAGGGTCGCCCCTATACGGTGTTCTCCCCGTTCGCAAAGGCCTGGGACAGGATCGAGCGCCGGGAACCGGTACCGGTTCCCTCTAAGCTTGCTCCGGTGTCCGGGCACGACTCCGGCGTGATCCCGTCGGTCGAGCAGCTCGGACTGGACCCGGCGCCGCCCGGGCGTCTGTTCGAACCGGGCGAGCGAGCCGCGCTGCTCGCCGCGCGGGCGTTCGTCGAGGGAGGACTGGCAGATTACGCCGATCGCCGCAATCTGCCGGCAGGAGGCTCGTCAAGGCTCTCCCCGTATATCCGCTGGGGCTGCCTCTCACCGCTCGAACTCGAACAGATGCTGGGAACTGCCGGGGGCGAAGGGCCGAGCGTGTTCCTCAGGGAGCTTGCCTGGCGCGAATTCTACGCCGCGGTACTTGCGAACTATCCCGAGGTGACCGGACATGAATTCCAGCCCAGATACCGTGGCACGCTCGACTGGCAGCAGGACGATCAGCTGCTGGAAGCCTGGCGAAGAGGAGAGACCGGATATCCACTGGTTGACGCCGGGATGAGGCAGTTGCTGGCCGAAGGCTGGATGCACAACCGGGTACGCATGGTGGTCGCCTCGTTCTTGACCAAAGACCTCCATCTCGACTGGCGCGAGGGCGAACGGTGGTTCATGGAGAGGCTGATCGACGGCGACGTCGCCTCAAACAACGGCGGCTGGCAGTGGGTCAGCTCGGTCGGCACGGACCCCGCTCCATACTTCCAGCGGATGTTCAACCCGATGACCCAGCAGGAACGTTTCGATCCCGACGGTGAGTACGTGCGCCGGTGGGTTCCCCAGCTTTCCGGAGTCGGCAGCGATCGCCTCGTACGGCCATGGCTGATGTCGACGGATGAGCAGCGGGAAGCAGGATGCCTGATTGGAACCGACTACCCCGAACCGGTCGTCGATCACGCCGAGGAGCGGCGCTTCGCGATCGAGCGATACCGGGCCGCCGCAGGATGAACATGCGTGACGGCCCGCGTATCCCCAGCTCCTTCGACCAGGAGATCATCAGGAGCGGTGAACCGGAGATCGTCACCGAGCTCTCCGATCCGGAGCGGCTCAAGCGGATCAGCGAGGAATTCGAGCAGGGGTTCAAACTGCTCGGCAACCTGGGTCCCGCAGTCTGCGTATTCGGATCAGCCCGGACGGACGAGACAGATCCCGAGTACGGGCTGGCCCGCGAGAGCGCGGCGGCGATCGGTGCCGCCGGGTTCGCGGTGATCACCGGCGGCGGGCCCGGAACGATGGAGGCGGCAAACCGCGGAGCCCGGGACGCCGGGGCGGTCTCGGTCGGGCTCAACATCGAACTGCCTCACGAACAGGCGTTGAACGACTACGTCGACGTCGGCCGGGAGTTTCACTACTTCTTTGCCCGAAAGCTGATGTTCATGCGCTACTCGTGGTCGTTCGTGATGTTTCCCGGTGGTCTCGGCACGCTGGACGAGATGTTCGAGGTCCTGACCCTGATCCAGACCGACAAGTCGCGCCCCCTTCCGGTGGTTCTGGTCGGCAGTGACTACTGGTCCGGCCTGGTCGATTGGATAGAACGGGAACTGCTGGCCCCCGGCCGAATCTCAGCGTCCGACATGGAGCTGTTCAAGGTGGTGGACGACCTCGAAGAACTGGTCGCCGCTGCGACCTCCGGCCTACCCGTCCCCCCTTATGGTCTGGCCTGACTCTCACGGCCTGGCCTGAAAGGTCCAGACGGTCTTGACGCTTCCCGCTTCGAGGTCGGACCGGCCGGGTCAGCCGCCGATCGCCGGCCTCACTTCTTCCAGTAGACACCCGCAGGCACGATCGATGATCTCCAGGGCTTCGACGAAGCCTTCATCGTCGCCCATATAGGGGTCGGGCACGTCGGGTTCGTCGTCGCGACTGAAATCACGGAGAAGCTTGACCATCGCTCCGTCCCCGAACAGACGGACCAGATCGGCCCGATTCTGCCGGTCCATCGCGACGACCAAATCGAACGCGTCCCGGTCGGCGACGGTCACCTGGCGGGCGGGCCGCTCAGCTCGTACCGCGTCTACGATGCGGTTTCGACCGCCCTGGATCAGGGCTCTTGCCGACCTGCCAGTCGCCGGTACCAGCGGAATCGACCTCGATCCGGTCGGCCAGACCCTTCCCGATCGACCAGGCTGCGAAACACGCCCTCGGCTGTGGGGGACCGGCAGATGTTGCCGAAGCATACGAAAAGAATTCGCATCCGCTGGTCGTCGACGTTCAGCCCGCGAGATGACTTGACCTTCTGTCTCGGTCTCGTCGATCCGCTGGTTGGATCGTCGATCCGCTGGTTCAACGAGTTTACGTCGGACTTCTCCGTTGGCTCTCCAGCTTGCTGATCTCATTGCTCTGCTCCCGCTCGGCTGGAAAGGGTGTTGACCTTGTTGTTGAGATTGCGGACCTGCCCGCTGCAGCTTGCTTATCTGACCGGACTGTCTGTTGATCTTCTTTATCAGCGACTTTTCGCCGCTGTCCAGTCTGGCGACGAATTTCTCGGCGTCCGAGACCTGGCGCTTGTCACGCGCGTCCTGTTTGGCCTGCGCCTCGGCAAACTGCTGGTCCACCCGGGCGGCGACGTTGCCGTTGTCGTCGGAGGTCTGCTTGGCGTTGTAGGCCGTGATCGCGGCCACTATGCCGATCACCAGGCCGATCGAGCCGAGCGTTATCGCCAGGACCTGCTTCGAATTGGAGCTCATCGCCGGGACCCTAGACGATCATCCCTGGTCCGATCGCCGCCCGGAGTCGCCGGTTCAGATCTTGAGCAGGACGATCGTGTTGACAAAGAAGATGATCGCGGTTACCACCGTCGCCCGGTCGAGGTTGCGCTCGACCATCGAACCGCCGCCGATCGAGCTGCCTCCACCGCCGATGCCGAAGGCGCCGGAAAGCCCGGCGTCCTTGCCCGAGTGGAGCAGAATAAGGAAGACCAGCAGAACCGCCAGTCCGACTTGTATGAGTGCCAGGAAGGTGTACATGCGAAGGCGCAGTCTAGCCGGACGACGGCTTCTCCGCCCGGTGCTCGACCTCCGGGGCCGGGTCGGCCCCGGCCCGGGCCCGCTCCAGTTGATCCAGGATCGCGATCGCCTCCCGTCGGAGTTCGGCATTCAGGGCCTCGAAGTCCTGGTCCGGCAGCTTGCCCGAATCGCGGTCCGCACGGGCGTCCCTGATCTCGCGGTACTTGGCTTCGCGGGCCGCCTCGAGCGCCGCGACCTCGGGGTCTACGGTCTGGCTCGGATCGGTCCCCGCCCAGAAGGGCCGGGAGACGAAAGTGGCGACCGCCATGCCGAGCAGTACCAGCCAGACGAATTCCATCAGGCCACCTCCCGGCGACGGGGCCCACGGGCCGGCCAGGCGGCGAACAGTGCCCCGAAGATGGCGACCAGCGCGCCGACCCAGATCCAGGTGACCATCGGGCTGATTATCACCCGGAAGGTCACCGGCTCGGCCAGGCCGGGGTCGACGTACGAAGTGATGATCTGGTCGGTGGCGATGTCCTGGACCTTGACCATCTTGGCGGCAAGCTCGCCCCGTCGAGTCGGGTCCTCGCTTATCGCGGGCAGAACCCGGGCGCGCATGAACTGTCCGAATCGGCGGTCGGCGGTCTTCGCCCGGCGCTGGATGTCGGCGGTCTCGGGCTCGAGCGAGACCCAGTAGTCACGACGGAGGCCGGCCTCGAGGCCGACCTCGCTGGTCGCCTCGCCGCGGAAGTAGCCGAAGATGGTACGGGTGCCGTCGGCGGCCTGGTAGTAGCGCCTGGTCGGGTGAAGGCTGGCGAACTGCCGTCCGTCCCTCTCGACCTGGAGATCCGCCCCGAACACGAGCGCCTGCCGGTCGCGGGAGACGGTCGGCTGGACGTATGTCGTCTTGTAGCCGTCGATCGTGACCGACTCGCCGGGCATCAGCTCGACGTCGCGCTTCGTCTCGAAGCTGGAGGAGGCGGCGACGCCGACCAGCAGGATGACCAGGCCGAGGTGGACGATGTAGCCGCCGTAGCGCCGCCGGTTCCTGGTCATCACGTTCCGGATCGAAGACGGGATCGACCCTCCGGAACTCGACCTTGCGGCCGCCGCGGCCCGCCAGGTTTCCTGAAACAGCGCGGTTACGGTAAACGCGGCCAGCGAGAACACGGCCAGCGCCCAGTAGCTGCGATCGGCCTCGGTGAACACCAGCAGGACGACCAGGGTGGCGACCGCGACCACCAGCGGAACCGTGAACACCTTGCGCGCCCCGGCCCAGGAGATCCGCCGCCAGGCCAGAAGTGGCCCGATCCCGGTGAAAAGGACCAGCCCGATCGCCAGCGGCGTCGTGTAACGGTCGAACCAGGGCGCCGCCAGGGTCGACTGGGTACCGGTGAAGAACTCGGAGATCAACGGGAAGAAGGTCCCCCAGAAGACGACCAGGCAGAGCGCCACCAGCAGCAGGTTGTTGATCAGGAAGACGGCCTCGCGCGAGGCCATCGAATCGATCTTTTTCGGCGCCCGCAACAGGTCCAGCCGGGAGATGATCAGCGCGGTCGAGCCGACGATGACCACGCCGATCAGGGTGAGGAAGTACGGGCCGACCGTCGAGTCGCCGAAGGCGTGGATCGACTCGAGCACCCCGGAGCGGACCAGGAAGGTGCCGAGCAGGGCCAGGCTGAAGCTGGCCACGATAAGGCTCACGTTCCAGACCTTCAGCATGTTCCGCTTCTCCTGGACCATGATCGAGTGGATGTAGGCGGTGGTGATCAGCCACGGCATGACCGATGCGTTTTCGACCGGATCCCAGGCCCAGTAGCCACCCCAGCCGAGCTCGGTATATGACCAGCGGGCGCCGAGGATGATCCCGATCGAGAGGAAGGTCCAGGCGATCAAGGCGAATCCGCGGGTCGACTTGATCCAGGCGGCATCGACCCGGCGGCTTATCAGAGCGCCGATTGCGAACGCGAACGGCACGGTCAGCGAGACGTACCCGGTGTAGAGCATCGGCGGGTGGATGATCATCGAGGGGTGCTGCAGCAGCGGATTCAGCCCGGTCCCGTCGGCGGGGACCTGTGAGAGCGTCGCGAACGGGTTGACCCCGCCACCGAACAGCATCAGCGATGCGAAGAAGACCGCGATCCCGAGCATGATCGCGGTGGCCCACGGAACCAGGTCCCGGAGCCGGTTCCGGGTAGCGAACAGGGAGATCGAGGCGACGACCGAAAGCAGGAAGGCCCAGAGCAGGAGCGAGCCCTCCTGGCTCGACCACATCGCGGTCAGCTTGTAGAAGACCGGGGTATCGATCGAGGAGTGGTTGGCCACCACGCTCAGGCTGAAGTCGTCGCGCAGGAAAGAGACCTCGATCGCAACCACGCAGATCAGCATCAACGCCGCCAGCGCGTACGCGGCACGCCGGGACGAATCGACCCACCTGCGGTCTCCCCTTGTGCCGAGCAGGGCGGCGGCGACGCCGAAGGCGGCGGTCGCCAGGCTCAGCCAGAGCGCGGCACCGCCGAGGCTACTGATGCTGCTTCTCCGAGAACTTCGATGGGCACTTGGTCACGAGCGTGTCACGCTCGCCGACGAAGACCCCGTTCTCGACGCTTCCTTTGAGCACGATTTCGCGCCCGTCACGAAAAGGATCGGGGACAACGCCCTCATAGCTCACCGGAAGTGAACCCCCTCCGTCACGATCGCTCACCTTGAAATTGATTCCGGTCCCGGACTCCTCGATCGAGCCCGGTGTTACCTTGCCGGTCAATTCGTAGCTCTTGCCGGGCACGGCCTCAGCCAACTCGGAAGGCTCGCGGGCCTCGCTCGAGACGTTGAATGAGGTGTAAACGAGGCCGGCCGCCAGGACCACTGCGAGCCCGAGTGCCACGAACAGCCGTATCTGCCGCTTGCGCTGGACGTCCATACACCGCCATTATCGCAAGCCTCGCCCTCGGGCCACATGCTCGTGCCACAATCAGCGAATGAGCGATAACGACGCAGTTCTGATCATCACCGGTGCAAGCAGCGGAATCGGGGCCGCCACGGCCCGCAGGCTGGCCTCCCGCTACCGGCTCGTGCTGTCCGGCCGCCGGCCCGAACCGCTGGAAGAGCTGGCGGCCGAGCTCGGAGGCGAAAGCCGGGCGGTCGCGGTGCCCTGCGACGTGGCGGAGTGGGACCAGGTGGAAAACCTGGCCGCCACCGCCCTCGACCGGTTCGGCTCGATCGACGCCGTCTTTGCCAACGCCGGATTCGGCGCCTCCCGGGGCTTTCTCGAAGAGTCTCCCGAGCACTGGCGGTCGATGGTCCTGACCAACGTGCTGGGCACCGCCCTGACCGTGAGGGCCACCCTCCCCCACCTGCTCGAGCGCGGCACCGGCCACTATCTGGTGACCAGCTCGATCGCCGGACGCCGGGTGCTGCCGGGGTCGCTCTACTCGGCGACCAAGTTCGCCACCACCGCGATCGGCGAGGCGCTGAGGCTGGAGCTGCGCGAGATTCATGACGAGAACCGGATCCGGGTGACCCTGATCGAGCCGGGCATGGTCGACACCGATTTCTTCGACCAGCGGCCGGGCGAGTATGCGCTGGCCGACGACGACATTGCCCGGGCGGTCGAGTACGCGCTCGACCAGCCGGACTCGGTCGACCTCAACGAAATGCTGATCCGTCCGATCCGCCAGTCCCTCTGACCCGGAGACCCTCAGGCCCCTTGACCTGGAGACCCTCAGGCCCCTTGAACTGGAGACCTCAGGCCCCTTGAACTGGAGACCCTCAGGCCCCTTGACCCACGCCGGTGGTCCAGATTTTACCCCGGTGAGGGGGGCAAATCTGGATCACCGCGAACCTCAGCGACCGAGCAGAAGCAGGACCAGGCTCCAGTAGGTCCTGAGGGCGAGCCGGACCGGACCGCTGCGGACCGCGGCGGGCAGGAACGGTGAATCGAGGTCCGGGGTGAGGATCCGGGCGAATTCGCCGGCGGTGATCTGCCGCCGGGCCTGGATCGAGCGGCGTTCGGCGCGCAGCCTGGGTAGCCAGCGGAACAAGTCCCGCCAGGCCCGGGCCTTCTCCCGGAACCAGCCGTCCCGGACCGCGGCCAGGCCGATCGCGAACTCGGTCACCACCAGGGCCGGAGCCAGAAGAAAGAGTAGGGACGCCGGGTAGGTCCGGACGATCGTCGCCCAGCGGTTTCGCTCCAGCCAATGCCACTTCGCCGTGCCCCCTTCGAACTCGTAGTCGTGATCGACCTCGGCCCGGGGTTCGATGCCTATCTCCCCTCCTTCGGATCGCAGGCGCAGCGAGAAGTCGACGTCCTCGTGGTAGAGGAAGAACGGCCCGGAAAAGCCGCCCAGCCGCCGCCATGCCTCGCGACGCACGGCCAGGCAGGCCCCGGACGCAGTCGGGACCGGGCCGGCATCACCCGCCGCGGCGACCGGCCGGCCGTGGCCGCCGGCCGGCACGATCCCGGTGAAGTGGACCGGGTTGCCGCCGGAGTTGATCAGCGCCCGGCCGGAACGGCGGTAGGTGACCAGGCCCATCCAGGCCGACCACTCGGGGTGGGCGTCCGCCGGCTCCCGGATCGCCGGCCCGAATCCGGGCTCCGGCCGGGCGTCCGGGTTGAGGATCAGGAGCAGATCGCCATCCGCTTCCGCGGCGCCGCGATTCGCGCCGCCGGCGAACCCGGCGTTGCACCCCATCTCGATGATCCGGGCCCGCGGCCCTGATCGCGACCAGGCCTCCGGCCCCGATCCCGGCCGGGCCTCCGGAAACGACCTGGACACGACCGGCCCGAGGTCGTCATCGGAGGCATTGTCGACCACGATCAGCTGATCGCCGGGCTCCAGCTCATCGGCCAGCGCAGGGAGGGTCCGGGCCAGGTCCCCGGCCGAGTTGTGCGCGACGATGACCACCGAAAGGGACGGTTCCAAAAGCGGACGACGGGGATCGAACCCGCGACCTCGAGCTTGGGAAGCTCGCGCTCTACCAACTGAGCTACGTCCGCGAAAAGGGCGACGCGACCGGAATGCGGTCTGGCGCCGGAGCCTACCGGCCCGGGCCGGGCCGCAGGTGGCCCGGTACTCATCGGTCAACGCGGGACCTGCCGTCCTTCATAATCCCGTTGTCTTGAATTTACGAAGCTCATTGGTGGTCGTCGGCGTCGTCGCGCTGCTCGGCTTTCTCGCCTGGGGTCTCTTCAAGGAGGGTGAAGGCGGGATCGCCGAGGGCGAACCGGTCCCTGTCGCAATGCTGCCGACCCTGCCCGCCGGCGAGGAAAAGTCGCTCGAGAACTACCGCGGCGAGTGGGTCCTGCTGAACGTCTGGGCCTCCTGGTGCGGTCCCTGCCGCGACGAGTCGCCGGCCCTGGAGGAGTTCGAAACGGCCAACCGCGGGGAGATCGCCGTCGTGGGTGTGGACACCAGGGACCTGACCAACGACGCGCTCAGGTTTCTGGGCAAATACGGAATCGGCTACGACCAGTTGCGCGACGCCGACGGCCGCTACGCCGACGAACTGAAGACCACCGGCGTGCCCGAGTCGTTTCTGATCGATCCCGACGGCAATCTCGCCGCCCAGCGCAAGGGTCCGTTCCGCAGCCTGGAAGACATCGAGACGTTTGCGGCCCCGGCACTTCCGGACGGATCCGGGGCGTCGCAATGAGGCACCGCTCCGGAAACATCGCAGCCGTTCTCTTTGTCGCCGTCGTTTTTTCGCTGCCGGCCGCCCTGACCGGCCCGGCAACCGCCGCGGGCTCGGGAGGGAGCCAGACATCCGCAGACGCCGGAGGCGGGACATCCGCAGACGCCGGAGGCGGGACATCCGCGGAGGCCGGGGGCGGGACATCCGGAGAGGCCGGTTCGCCGGCTCCCAGGGCCAGCCTGCCCCAGCTCGAGGGCGAGGTCATGTGCCCGACCTGCGGCACCCTGCTCGAGCTGTCCCGCGCGCCTGCCGCAGAGCGGGAAAGGGCGTTCATCCGCAAGCTGATCGCCGAGGGCAGGTCCGAAGACGAGATCAAGGACGCCCTGGTCGCCGAGTACGGCCCCGGCGCCCTGGCCCTGCCGGACGAGGACGGCATCAATTTCTGGGCCTACGTACTGCCGTTGCTGGTCTTCGCCACGGCGCTGGCCGCAGTGATCCTCAGCGTGGTCAGCTGGCGGCGCAACAGGGATGCGACCGGGTGACGACGGCACGGAGCCGGCGGCAGCCCGGCGGGGAAGACGACGCCCGCCTCGAGCGCGACATGGCCCGGTTCGACCTCTGAGCCCCGACTTCCGGGGTCCGGTCCATGAAGTCAGATTCGGCCCGAACGCCGGCTACATCCGGTCGGGGGCGGAGATCCCCAGCAGACCCAGCGAGCGCTCGATCGTCTGTCCGGTGACTTCGCAGAGGGTCAGCCGGGAGGCTTCGAGGCCTTCGCCCTCGGCGCCGATCACCAGGCAGTCGCGGTAGAAGGCGTGGTAGGCAGCGGCGACTTCGGTGGCGTAAGCACAGATCCGATGCGGAGCGCGACGGGTCGCCGCCTCATGGACCTCTCCCGGGAAGTCCAGAAGGCGCTCGATCAAGGCCTTCTCCGAGGGGTCGACCGGAACCTCGGTCCGGATGCCCGGGTCGTGCCTCCGGCCTTCATCGTTGGCCTTGCGCAGGATGCTCTGGATCCGGGCGTGGGCGTACTGGACGTAGTAGACCGGGTTTTCGGAGGACTGGGAGCGGGCCAGGTCGAGGTCGAGGTCCATGGTCCGATCGGCGCTCCGCTGGAGCAGGAAGAACCGGGCCGCATCGTTGCCGATGTCGGCGAGCAGGTCGTCGAGGGTGACGATGTCGCCGGCCCGCTTTGACATCTTGGTCCGCTTTCCGCCCTCGACCAGGTGGATCATCTGCATGATCTGGACCTCGAATTCGACCTCCGGCCGCTCCATCGCCCGGATCGCCGCGTCCATCCGGCCGATGTAGCCGTGGTGGTCGGCCCCGAGCACGTCGACCAGCCGGGTGAAGCCCCGCTCAACCTTGTCGGCGTGGTAGGCGACATCGGCGCCGAAGTAGGTCGGCTCGCCGCCGGAACGGACCAGCACCCGGTCCTTGTCGTCGTCGAAGTCGGTCGTCCTCAGCCAGAGCGCCCCGTCCTGCTCGAATGTGTGCCCGGCCTCCCTGAGCCGCTCGATGCCGCGCTCGACCAGGCCTTCGTCGTAGAGCGACCGCTCGGAGAAGAACCCGTCCATCTCAACCCCGAAATCGAGCAGTGAGGCCCTTATCGAGTCGACCATCCAGCCGACGCCGGACCGGGCCAGAGTTTCCAGGTCACCCGGATCGATCCCTTCGGACCGGGCCCGTTCGGCGAGGTCGGCGACGTACCCGCCCCGGTAGCCGTCTTCAGGCGGCTCGTCTCCGGTCATCCGGGCCGAGATCGACGCGGCGAAGTTTTCGATCTGGGTACCGCCGTCGTTTACGTAGTACTCGGTCGAGACTTCGTGGCCGGCCGCCCTGAGCAGCCTCGTGACGGCATCGCCGTAGGCCGCATGCCGCCCCGAAGCGGCGGTCAGCGGACCGGTCGGGTTGGCCGAGACAGACTCGACCAGCGCGCGCTCGGGGTGGGCGACCGGGCGCACGGCGCCGCCGCCCGGACCGGCCAGGCCGGCCACCGCCCCGCGGTACCAGTCGTCGGCCAGGAACAGATTGATGAATCCCGGCCCGGCGATCTCGGTCCGCTCCAGCATTTCGCCGAGCCGGCCGGCGATCGCGTCGGCGAGCTCGGCCGCGACCTCGCGAGGCGGCCGGCCGAGGGCTTTTGACATGACCATCGCCGCGTTCGAGCTGTAGTCGCCCATTTCCGGCTTGGGCGAGCTGTCGAGGCTGGGTTCGAGCGAATCGTTGCCGGCGAACGCACGCGCGGTCTCGGTGACCGTGTCGCGCAGCCCGGAAACCGGGTCCTGCGCGGAGGAGTCCTGCCTGCTCGGATCCTGCTCGCTCATCCGGGCCATCCTATTTGGGAGAGCCACCGGTCGGTGAGACGGTGGGCCGCGCAATCGATCGATCGGGCGGGCGGGCGCCGATCAGAGGTGGTACTTCTCCCCGGCCAGGATCTTGGCCGCCCGGTAGATCTGCTCGAGCAGCACGACCCGGGCGAGCTGGTGGGCCATCGTCTGCCGACCCAGCGAGAGCCGCTCCGCAGCACGGCCGGCGAGGTCGGCCGGCAGGCCGGCCGGGCCGCCGACCAGAATCGTCACTTTGCGCCCGTCCCGGCGGCGGCGTTCCAGCCAGGATGCCCATTGCTCGGAGTTCATTTCCTCACCTCCGGCTTCGAGGGCGACCAGATGGCAGTCACGATCGACCCGCCTGACCAGCGCCTCGTCGTCCTTCACCTCGACTGCCTCGACCGACTGCCGGCCCCTGAGCATCTTCAGGTAGTGGCTCTGCCCGTCGGCGAACGGCGCCCGGATCCGTCCGACCGCCATCACGGTGATCTTCATCAGCCCTCTCCGCTCCAGCCGGGGACCAGGACCGGGCCGCCGACTGCACCCGGATCGGGGGTCCCGGTTCGCGGCCAGGACTCTGCCATCTCGATCCGGTCGGCAGTTGTCGGGTGTGACCCGAGAAGGAACTGATAGAGACCCGGTGGGTCCGGGTCGGAGATGTTCGCCCACGAAAGTCGCACCTGAAGCGCGATCAGCCCGTCCGGGTCGTCGGTCAGCTCGAGCGCTTGGCGATCGGCCCGGGCTTCCACCGAGCGGGAGAGCAGGTTGCCCGGGAACGACAGGAACAGGGCGGCCAGCGCCGTCATCAGGGCCAGCGCGGGTACGATTCCGGGGCCGCCCGGGTCGTCACCGCTGCGACGAACCGCCGCGGCTGTGCCGAGCTGGACGAACAGCACCCCGAGCGGGATCACCAGGATCGCGAAGGCAAGCCCCCGGTACAGGTCGTGCTGCTTGACGTGTGCCAGCTCGTGGGCGATCAGCGCCGAAAGCTCGGCCGATGACAGCTTCCTGATCGCGTTGTCGTAGATCACGACCTGTTTCGAGTTCCCGATGCCGTTGACGTACGCATTGACCGCCGAAGACCTCCGGCTGGAGTCGACTTCCCGGATCTTTCCGACCTCGACGCCGGCACGGGCGGCAAGCCTCTCGACCTCATTGCGGGTCGGTCCCTGGGGCAGTGGCTCGAACTTGCTGAAGACCGGCGACACGACCACCGGCCATGCCCAGACCACGACTACCGCCCATACCGCCACCAGGGCCGAACCGGCCAGCCAGAACCGCCTTCCCAACCGGCGCCAGAGGAATACAGCCACCAGCGCCGCGATTGCCGCGAGCGAGGCCGTAATCGCGGTCGAAATGGCGACATCGACCAGCCAGTCGTTTCGCGCCTGGGTGATCAGGCCGATCTCACGCCCGAGATCGAAACCGGCCAGCCTGAGCGGGAGCTGGACCACGGTCAGCAACAGGGCGAGCCCGAAGCCGACCGCCGCCGAGCCGAGCAGCGGCCTCCGGCCGGCCCAGTCGAGAGCCCGCCTGACCGGCGGCCCCCGATAGAAGGCGAACAGCGCGAGGACGGAGAACTGCAGGACCAGACCGGCCAGGCCCAGACGACGGCCCCTGGACCGGTATTGCTCGGCCCGCTCCACGACATCCGGCCCGATCCGGGCCTCCACGCCGGGGGAGGCCGAAACCGCCGAAACCCGGGTACCGGGCCCCGGGCCCTCGCCCGGGGAAAGCCCCCAGGCGAGCGCGTAGGCGACGACCACGGCCGCGAGACCGACCCATAGCGGGGCGTGGCGGTTCAGACTCACTTAAGGCTCCGGGTGGACACTCATCAGGCTCTACCATAGACACCCGGCGAAACGACCCATACCGGACGATCCGGTAATCGTCCCTGCCTGATGAAAGTAGCCGTAATCTCAGACATCCATGCGAATCTGCCTGCTCTCGAAGCGGTTCTCGCCGCGATCGACGAAGCCGGGGCCGACCAGATCTGGTGTCTCGGCGACGCGGTCGGTTACGGAGCCGATCCCGGGCCCTGCCTCGACCTGCTGGCTGAGCACTGCGACGTCTGCCTGGCCGGCAATCACGACCTCGCTGCCCTGGGCGAGATCGAGATCTCCGCCTTCAGTTCCAGCGCGGCCACGGCCGTCGCCTGGACTCGGGGCAACCTGGGCGATGACGGGCTGACCCGGCTCGAGAGCCTCGTCGGCGGCGCCACCGACGAACGTGAGGGCATCGGGCTCTACCACGGCTCCCCCCGGGACCCGGTCTGGGAGTACGTAATCGAAACCGAGCAGGCCGAGGAGTGCCTCGGGGTCCAGGAACAGCGGGTTGCTCTGGTCGGGCATTCCCATATCGCCCTCTATTTCACCCAGGTCGACGAACTGGCCCGGGTGAGTTCGATGCCTGCTCCCGGCGGCACCGAGCTGAAGATGGGCGCGGGGAGATGGCTGGCCAATCCCGGCAGCGTCGGCCAGCCTCGTGACGGCGACCCCCGGGCCGCCTGGATGGATCTGGATACCGGGTCGATGAAGGCGCGGTACCACCGGCTGGAATATCCGGTAGACGCTGCCGCCGAAGCGATCCGCAAGGCCGGGCTGCCCGAACACCTCGCCGATCGCCTCTACCAGGGCCATTGATGACCTGCCGACCGGACCAACCCGCGAAGCCCTTTCTCTAGACTCGATTCAGATGCCCGAACTAGTCCGAATTCCAGCGATTTTCCTGCTCGTGGTGCTCGCCGCCGGGTTCGCAGGTTGCGGCGAGGACCGCAGCAACCTGCTGCCCGCGGACACCGTGGCCGAGATCACGACCGAGATCGACGAAGTTCAGGATCTGGTCAGCCAGGGCGAATGCTTCTCCGCCGACATCGCCGCCGAACGGGCCAGGACCCGGGTCGAAGGACTGGGCCCCGAAGTCGACGCCGGACTGAAGAAGAGCCTGCTCGACGGCGTCACCCAGCTCCAGGTGACGGTCAAGAACCGATGTCAGGAAGTCGACAGCACTCCCACAACGGTGACACCCGACGAGCCGGCCGCAACGACCGACGCCAACATCCCCTCCGGAACGACCGACTCCGGCAACGGAACGACCGGGGACAAGGGGAGCGGCGGCGGAAAATCGGGAGGTGGTGATAATGGGGGCAACCCGGCTCCGGAACCCGATCCGCAGCCGACTCCGGAGCCCCCAAATCCGACCAATCCCGAACCCAACCCCCAGCCCCCCTCGCAACCCGACAACGGGTCGGGCGGCGTGGGTCCGTCGGCCGGGGGCTGATCCCGCATGAGCAACACGGTTCTGGGGGAGCGTTACGAGCTCCACGAAAAGCTCGGCTCGGGCGGGATGTCGAACGTCTACCGTGCGACCGACCGGATTCTCGAGCGGAGCGTCGCGGTAAAGGTCCTGGCCGAACACCTGTCGGACGACGACCGCTTTGTAGCCCGCTTCCGCCGGGAGGCCCTGGCGGTCGCCAAGCTGATTCACCCCAACATCGTCCAGGTGTACGACACCGGCGTCGACAGCGGCCGGCATTTCATCGTGATGGAACTCGTCGAAGGAAGGTCAGGGGCCCAGATCCTGAAGAGCGACGGCGTCCTCGACCCCGAAACGACAGTCGAGATCGGGGTTCAGGCCTGCGCCGGACTCGAATATGCCCATCGCCACGGGATCATCCACCGCGACGTCAAGCCGGGCAACCTGATGATCATCGGCGGCGACCGTCCCGGCGGGATGACCTGCAAACTGACCGACTTCGGGATCGCCCGCCTCGCCGAGCAGACCCGGATAACCCAGGTCGGCTCGGTGGTCGGTACGGCGGCCTACCTGGCTCCGGAACAGGTCCGGGGCGAGGAAGCTACGCCGGCCACCGACGTCTACGCGCTCGGGGTGGTGCTCTACCAGTTCCTGACCGGCCGTTTGCCCTACGAGGGATCCTCGCTGGCCGAACTCGCGGTCAGACAGCAGAACGAGAAGCCGCTACCCCCGATCACCTACAACTCGGACGTTCCCGAAACGGTCAGTGCCTCGGTGATGCGGGCTCTCGAAGGCAACAACGAGATCCGCTTCCAGACCGCCGGGGCGTTTTCCGACGGCCTCGAGCGGGGCCTGCGGGGCGAGGACGTCACCCTGACCCTGGACGATGAAGAGTCACGGGATCCGGCGACGTTCCCGATGGCCGAGACCGCAACCAGGCCGCTGGAGCGCACCGCCCGGACCGCCCACCGCCCCGCCCCGGCCCCGGCCCGCTACACGCCGCCACCCCGGCCGGTCGTGAAGAAGCGCTCGTTCATGGGCAAGGTCGGCCGCTTCCTGATCGGCCTGATCGTGATGGTCATGATCGCCGCGGTAGTCGCCGGCGCAGTGATCGCCCTGACCGACCGGGCCGCTTCGGTGAAAGTCAGGGAATGGGCCGGGCAGTCGGTCGACGATCTCTCCAACGAGCTCAAGCAGACGCTGAGGGATAACACCCAGTAGGAGCCGCCCCGGAGAGGATTTCCCGGCGATAATCGCCGAAGGCCCCTGCCGAGATCGCCTCCCGCGCCCCGGCCATCAGCCGTTCCATGTAGGTCAGGTTGTGCTCGACCAGCAGCCTGACGGCCGTGAGCTCCTCCGAGCGGGAGATGTAGTTGATGTAGTCGCGGTCGTAGTCGGAACAGGCCGTGCAGGGACAGTCGGCGACCAGGGGGCAATGGTCGCCGGCCGAGCGGCTCTTGCGGACGTCTAGCCGGAACCGGCTCTCCGGCTCAGGGGCGAGCGCCATGCCGTGCCGGGCCAGCCGGGTGGGAACCGCACAGTCGAAGACGTCAAGACCCAGCCCGATCCCATGCATCAGGTCGTCCACCTCACCGATGCCGAGCAGGTGCTTGGGAGCCTCGACCGGGAGTTCGGGAACCGTGAACCCGAGCACTTCGGCCATTTCGTCCTTGTCCCGGCCTAGAGTTCCGCCGATCGCGATCCCGTCCACCCCGGCCCCGGCCACCGCCTCGCAGGACTCACGGCGCAGGTCCCGGTGGGTCCCGCCCTGGACGATCCCGAACACTGCCTGCCGCACCGGTCCGTGCTCGCCGTGCCAGGCGAGGCAGCGGTCCAGCCAGCGATGGGTGCGCTCGGTCGAGCGCGCGGTGTAGTCGCGATCGGCGTGGAACGGAGTGCACTCGTCGAACGCGAGAGCGATGTCCGAGCCCAGCGCCGCCTGCACCGACATAGAGGACTCGGGCGAGAGCATCAGTTCCGAACCGTCGCGATATGACCGGAATCGGACCCCCTCCTCCCCGATCCCGAGGGTCGCGGCAAGCCCTTCGCGCTTTTTCCCGGTGCCCTTGATCTCTTCGGAGATGCTGCCGTGGGCCAGCGAGAAGACCTGGAAGCCGCCCGAGTCGGTGACGATCGCTCCTTTCCAGGCCATGAACTCGTGCAGGCCTCCGGCCGCCCCGATACGGTCGGGACCCGGCGCGACCAGCAGATGGTAGGTGTTGCCCAGGACCAGCTCGTAGCCGATCCCGGCCACCTCGCGCGACGACATTCCGCGCACGCTTCCCTTGGTCGCCAGCGGGATGAACGCGGGCGTCTCGACCGGGCCGTGCGGAGTGAGCAGCCGCCCGCGACGGGCGAGGCCGTCGCGGGCCTGAATCTCGAAGCTGAGCCTTTTCGGGTCCTGGCGCACGACAACGCAGGCTACCCGGCCGCTCAGGTGATGAGCGACCGCCCGGTCATCGCTTTCGGTTGGGGGATGCCCAGCGCCTCGAGGATCGTCGGGGTTACGTCGGCGAGTATCCCTCCGTCGTCCAGGCCGGAACCGGAGACGGTCAGGATCAGCGGCACCGGATTGAGCGAGTGGGCGGTGTTCGGCGAGCCGTCCGGCTCGAGCATGTTGTCGGCGTTGCCGTGGTCGGCCGTGATCAGGCATGCTCCGCCCGTCTCGAGCACGGTCTCGACCACCCGGCCCAGACAGCCATCGACCTCTTCGATCGCCTCGACCGCCGCCGGTATCACTCCGGTGTGGCCGACCATGTCGGCGTTGGCGAAGTTGATGATGCCGAACCTGGTCGGCTGGCTCTGCCAGCCGGCGACGAACGCGTCGGCCGCCGCATCCGCACTCATCTCCGGCTTGAAGTCGTAAGTCGGCACGTCCCGCGGCGATTCGACCATGCGACGCTCTTCGCCGGCCCACTCCTCTTCCCGGCCACCGTTGAAGAAGTAGGTCACATGGGGGTACTTCTCGGTTTCGGCGACATGGACCTGGTGGCCACCGTCCTCCGAGATCACCTGTGCCAGCGTGACCTCCGGTCGCTGCTCGGGAAAGGCGACCGGGTAGGGCCAGCCTTCGCGGTAGCTGGTCATTGTGCTCAGATCGATCAACGGCCCGCCCGATCGGGGAAACTCGTCAAAGTCGGGTTCCGCGAGTGCCCTGGTCATCTCACGGACACGGTCCGGCCGGAAATTGATGAAGATCGCGACATCGCCTTCAGCCATGCCGTCGTAGTCGCCGATCACGGTCGGCATGATGAACTCGTCGGACTTGCCGGTTTCGTAGGAGTCGGCGATCGCTTCGGCGCTGGTCGAGGCTCGCGGGCCCTCGGCATGAACTATCGCGTCGTAGGCGAGCTTGATCCGCTCCCAGCGGGTATCCCGATCCATCGTGTAGAAGCGCCCGCTCACCGTGCCGACCCGGCCGGCCGAGCGCAGCCAGCGCTCCAGATCTTCGACGTATTTCGCTCCGCCGTTGGGTAGCGTGTCGCGACCGTCGGTGATCGCGTGAAACACCAGGTCGGGAACGCCTTCCTGCGTCGCCAGTTCGACCGCGGCCTCGAGATGTTCCCATCCGGAGTGGACGCCTCCATCGGAGACCAGCCCGATCAGGTGGAGCCGGCCACGCGGGCTTTCCGCCGCCCGCCGGCAGGCCGAAACAAGGACCTCGTTCTCGAAGAACGAGCCGTCGGCAACGGCGCTGTCGATCCGGGCCAGATCCTGTTTGACGATCGACCCGGCCCCGAGGTTCAGGTGACCGACCTCGGAGTTGCCCATCTGGCCGACCGGAAGGCCGACGTCCGGCCCCTGGGCGCTGAGCTGGGTGGTCGGGAACTCGGACCAGAGCCGGTCGAACACCGGAGTGTCGGCCAGCGATATCGCGTTGCCCGGGCCTGGCGGCGCCAGGCCCCAGCCGTCGAGGATGATCAGGGCCATCGACGGCACCGGGAGTCCGTCCGGCGCCTTGAACCCTTCCCCGCTCAAGAGGCTCTCCCCCGGGATGCGTCGACGATTGCGCCGAAGCCGGCGGGATCGAGCGCCGCGCCACCGACCAGGGCACCGTCGATGTCGGGTTGGGACATCAGCTCGGCCGCGTTGTCGGGCTTGACCGAACCGCCGTAGAGGATGCGGACCCGCTCGGCCATTTCCGGGTCGCGCGAGCGCAGCAGGTTACGGATGAAATGAATCGCTTCCTGGGCCTGCTCCGTCGTCGCGGTCACGCCGGTCCCGATCGCCCAGATCGGCTCGTATGCGATCACCACCCGCTCGAGATCATCGGTGTGTACTTCGGCCAGGTCGGCCAGCACCTGGCCGGAGAGCACCGACTCCATGTCTCCGCACTCGCGCTGCTCCAGGCTCTCGCCGACGCAGAGGATCGGCATCAGACCGGCCGACAGGGCCCGGCGTACCTTGCGGGCGAGCGACGGGTCGGTCTCACCGAAATACTGGCGACGCTCGGAGTGGCCGAGGATGACTCCGTCCACGCCGAGTTCGAGCAGCATCGGCGCAGAGACCTCGCCGGTGAAGGCGCCCGAGTCCTCGAAGTACATGTTCTGGGCGGCCGAGCCGACCGCGGTTCCGGCACACCGTTCGGCGACCCGGGCCAGGGCGAGATATGTCGGGCAGATGACTACCTCGGGGCCGTCCGGGGACTGGGTCGGCAGAAATTCGTCAAGGAAGTCGTCGGCCTCGCTGATCGACTTGTTCATCTTCCAGTTCGCGGCGATACAGGGGCGTCGGCTCATGCCGGACATCATGCCGCTTCCAGTGCCTCGACGCCCGGTAGCGGCCGCCCTTCCAGCAGCTCGAGCGAGGCCCCGCCCCCGGTCGAGACCCAGTCGACCCGGTCGGTCAGACCGAACCTGGTCAGGGCAGCGACCGAATCGCCCCCACCGACCACGGTGAAGCCGGGGGCGGCGGCGACCGCCTCGGCGACCGTTCTGGTGCCGTCGGCGAACTGGTCCAGCTCGAATGCGCCCATCGGCCCGTTCCACAGCACGGTGCCGGCGGCGGCGACCCGGGCGGCGTAGTCAGCGGCCGTGCGGGGTCCGATATCGAGGCCCATCCAGCCGTCGGGAACCTCGACGCCGTCGAGGTCGCGCCGCTCGGTCCCGGGGTCGAACTCGCGGCCGAGCGCGAGATCGACCGGGAGGCAGAGCTCGCACCCGGAGCTGCGGGCCTTTTCCAGCGCCTCTGCGGCCAGCGGGACGCCGTCCTCTTCGACCAGCGAGTCCCCGGTGGCGAGCCCCTGCGCCCGGAAGAACGGGAAGCACATGGCTCCGCCGATCACGATCTGGTCGGCGAGCTCGATGAAGCGGTCGATCACGCCGATTTTGTCGGAAACCTTGGCCCCGCCGAGGACCACGACCAGTGGCCGTTCGGGGTCGTCGGCCACCGCGGAGAGGTTGCCCACCTCCCGCTCGAGCAGCAGCCCGGCATATGCCGGGATGTGCGCCGCGACCCCGGCGGTGCTGGCGTGGGCCCGGTGGGCGGTGCCGAACGCGTCATTCACGAACAGGTCGGCGATCGCCGCCAGCTCCCGGGAGAGCCCGGGGTCGTTTTTGGTCTCCCCCGGCTCGAACCGTGTGTTCTCGAGCAGCATCACTTCGCCGGTATTCAGGTCGGCGGCCATCGAGCGGGCCCGGTCGCCAACCACCTCCGGGGCGAGACCGACCTCGATCCCGAGCAGTTGCGAGAGATGGTCGGCAACCGGTCGCAGCGAGAACTCTTCGGCCGGGAAGCCCCCGGGCCGCCCGAGGTGGGAGCAGACCACTACCCGGGCATCCCGGGAGATCAGCTCCTGGATCGTCGGCAGTGCTGCCCGGATCCGGGTGTCGTCACCGACCGTCCCGTTCTCCAGCGGGACGTTCAGATCGGCCCGGACCAGGACAGTACGCCCTTCAACTTCGACGTCCCGCACACTTGCCCGGTCGAAAGCCATCGCAGCCCCCGCTTCGCCGGAGCGCCCTAGAGGACCTTGCCGATCAGCTCGACACAGCGGTTCGCGTAGCCCCACTCGTTGTCGTACCACGAGACCGCCTTGATCAGCCTGCCGTCGTCGATCGCCTGGGTCAACCCTGAGTCGAAGATCGAGGAATGGGGATCACCGACGATGTCGGCCGAGACGATCGGGTCCTCGGTGTAGGAGAGGATCCCCGCCATCGGGCCCTCGGCTGCGGCCTTGACCACCGCGTTGACCTCTTCGACCGAAGTGGCCTCGCCCGGCAGGAAGGTCAGGTCGACCATCGAGCCGGTGGCGACCGGTGCCCTGACCGCGAAACCGTTCAGTTTGCCGGCCAGTTCCGGCAAAACCAGCCCGACCGCCTTGGCGGCACCCGTGGTGGTCGGGATCAGGCTGAGCGCTGCGGCCCGGGCCCTCCTCGGGTCCTTGTGCGGCATGTCCTGCAGGCTCTGGTCCGAGGTGTAGGCGTGGATCGTGGTCATCAGGCCGGCTTGGATGCCGACCGCATCATTGATCGCCTTGGCGAACGGTGCAAGGCAGTTGGTGGTACAGGAAGCGTTGGAGATGATCTGATGCGAGCCGGCGTCGTACTCGTCGAAGTTGACCCCGAGCGCGACGGTGACGTCAGGCTCCTTGGCCGGGGCCGAGATGATCACCTTCTTCGCACCCGCCTCGATGTGCTTGGCGGCATCGGCCCGGGCGGTGAAGAATCCGGTCGACTCGAGCACCACGTCGACTCCGAGGTCGCCCCAGGGCAGTTTCGCCGGATCACGCTCGGAGAGCACCTTGATCTCGCTTCCGTCTACGGTGATCACACCGTCGCCCGACTCGACCGTGCCGTCGAAACGGCCGTAGTTCGAGTCGTACTTGAGCAGGTGGGCGAGCGTCTCGTTGTCGGCCAGGTCGTTGATCGCGATGAACTCGATGTCGGCATCCGCCTCGACCGCCGCGCGAAACACGTTGCGCCCGATCCGTCCGAAACCGTTGATTCCAACCTTGACACTCATGCTCGATTGCCTCCTTGGTATTGACTGGATGTTGCTCGCTTCCCGGCTCCCGGGCCGGTCCTGTCCGGCATCAGTCGCCTCCGACCGTAATCTCGAGATCATGCCCGTCCGGGTCCCTTATGAATGCCGAGTAGGAGCCGGAGCCGTGGGCGCCGGTCTCGCCCGGCTGGGCGACGTTGCTCCCCCCCGCGTCACATCCGCCCTCCCACGCGGCCTTTACCGCGGCGATTCCCGGTGCCTGCAGGCTGACCAGGGTGCCCTCTGCCCGGGCGCCGGTCCGCTCGGTAACGAAAAGCACCGGGCGGGAGATGCCATAACCGACCGCATTGTCGGAATTCGTGTGCCGGCGCCAGCCCAGCGGGGATAGCAATGCGTCATAGAACCTCAATGAGCGGCCGAGATCAGAGACTTCGAGGACGATGTGGTGGAGCACACACCTCAGGCTATTGAAACAGGGGCCTGCCGTGCCCCCTTCCACGCGGGGAAGTCAGTTCTTCGGAGTCCAGCGGAAGTACCGGACGGCCAGAATCAGGCCCCCCAGGCCCCAGGCGCTGACGACCAGCAGATTCGACCACTCGAAACCGCCCCCGGTCGAGGCCGGGTCGTAGGAGCTGAAGAACGCCTCGAACAGCGGCCGGATCGGGAAGAAGCCGGCGACGGTGAGCACCTCGTCGGGGATTTCGTTCTCCGGGATGAATATCCCCGAAAGGAAGTAGAGCGGCAGCACGATCACGTTGGTGATCGGCGAAGCGGCGTCACGGGAAGGAATGACCGAGGTCAGGGCGATCCCAAGGCAGCAGAATGCGGCAGCACCGACCATCAGGGTGATAAGGATGGTCGGCAGGTGACCCCACGGGATCGGTACGCCGTACAGGAGCTTGCCGATCACCGTAATCACCACCAGCATCACGACCGAGATCACCAATGCATTGCCGACCCGGCCGCCGATGAACACCCATTCCGGGAGCGGGGTTCCACGTCCCCGCTTGAGCAGACCGGCCTCGCGGGCGACGGTCAGGTTTATCGCCAGGCTGACGAAGGTCGCCGAGACCAGGGCGAGCGTGATGATGGCCGGGATGTAGTACGTGGTCGTCGGGATGTCGCCCAGCGACTTGATCCTGTCGTTGCCGAAGATCGTGGCGAGGATCACCAGGAAGATCACCGGCAGGAGCGCCGTGAAGAAGACCGAGGCGGGGTTCCTCCAGAAGACCTTCTGGTCGTAGCGGAATTCGTGCAGGGCCAGCCTGAGGGAGTTCACGAGCGGGTCACCTCGAGGTAGATGTCCTCCAGGGTCGGTCGGCGGACCTCGAAGTCGACCAGGTCGAGTCCCTTTTCGAGGGCCCACCCGGTCACCCGGTTTGCGTCCTGGACCGGATCGGAGGTCTCGATCAGGCCGAGCGGTCCGGAGCCGGCTTCCTCACTGGTCCACTCGATCGAGCCGACACCGGGCACCTCGGTCGGGCGTACGCCTTCGGCCAGCCGGAAAGTGATCCGAGCGGGCCCGGCCTGGGAGCCCCTGAGGTTCTCCGGGGAGTCCTCGGCCCGGACTATGCCCTCGGCGATAATCGCCACCCGGTCGGCCAGGTGCTGAGCCTCGTCCATGTAGTGGGTGGTCAGGAGGACGGTCTTGCCGAGGTCGCGCAGGCCGGTGATCATCGCCCAGGCCTGGCGCCGGGCCGATGGGTCGAACCCGGTGGTCGGCTCGTCCAGGAAGAGCAGGTCCGGATCGCCGATCAGGGCGATTCCGACGTCCAGCCGCCGCTGCTGGCCGCCGGACAGCCGTCCCGCCCGTGAGGAGGCCTCCCCTTCGAGGCCGACCAGGCTGATCACCTCGTCCACCCTGCGCGGTGACCGGTAATAGCCGGCATAGAGCGACAGTGATTCGTGAACGGTGAGAAACGGCTCCAGGGCGGTCTCCTGCAGCACGATCCCGACCCGCTCCTGCCAGGCGGACGTCGGCCGGGACGGATCGACCCCCAGTACCTCCACCTCTCCCCCGGTCCGCTCCCGGAAGCCCTCCAGGATCTCCACGGTCGTCGTCTTTCCGGCGCCGTTGGGACCGAGGATGGCGAAGACCTCACCGGCCTCGACTTCGAGGTCCAGCCCCCGGACGGCTTCCAGGTCGCCGTAGGACTTGCGCAGTCCCTTTGTCCTGATGACCGGTTCGGGCACGCAGGGATCCTACGGATCGAGGATCGGCCCGGGACTGGAGCCGGCAGCGCGGACCGGTCGGCCGGCAATCAGGTCAGGTCACGGTGGGTGATGCGGACGACGACGTCGTCGCGGGGCGAGAGATCGCGCCAGACCCGCTCGGCGACGGTTACCGAGCGATGGCGTCCCCCGGTGCACCCGATCGCGATCGTCAGGTGGCTCTTGCCCTCGGCCACGTAGGCCGGCACCAGGAACTCCAGCAGCGGCAGCAGCCGGCCGTAGAACTCGCCGGCCTGGGTGCCGGCTTCGACGAACTCCCGGACCTCGGCGTCCAGTCCGGTCATCGGCCTCAAACGGGCGTCGTAGTGAGGGTTCGGCAGGAAGCGCACGTCGAGTGTGAGGTCGGCGTCACGGGGTGGGCCGTTCTTGAAGCCGAAAGTGAGCAGGGTGACCGCCATGCGGCCCTCGTCTTCGACCGCGACCATCTCTTCGGTTATGCGCCGGCGCAGGGCGGCCGCAGTCTCGGTCGAGGTGTCCATGACCATGTCGGCCCTGAGCCGGAGCGGTGCCAGCATCTCCCGCTCGGCCCTGATCCCCTCCAGGATCCGTCCCTCGGGAGCGAGCGGATGCCGGCGGCGGGTTTCCTTGTAACGGTCGGTCAGGACCTCCTCGTTCGCTTCGAGGAACAGCACCTCTGGCCTGAGGCCGTCCGACTCGAGGTCGTCGAGCACCGCGAGCAACTGGTCGAAGTACTCGCCGCTCCTGACGTCGGAAACGACCGCAGCCCGCTCGACGCCGCTGCCGGGAAGCCGGAAAAGCTCACCGAGCGCGCCGATCATCTGCGGCGGGAGGTTGTCGACGCAGAAATAGCCGTTGTCCTCGAAGGCCGCAATCGCCTCTGACTTGCCTGCGCCCGAGTGGCCGGTGATGACCACCAGATTCACCGCCTTGCCCTGACCGTTCCGGTCCTCCCCGGACTGTTCCGCCAACTTCCCTATCCGATTCTGTTCAGTTGTTCGTGGATTTCCCGGGCCACTTTACCGGGAAGGCCGGGCACCGCCTCGATCTCTTCGCGGGTGGCCCCGAGCATCCGGTCGGGAGAGCCGAAATGCTTCAGCAGCAGACGCTTCCTGGCCGGGCCGACCCCGCGCAGGCCGTCCAGCGCCGACTCGGTCATCGCCCGGCCGCGGCGGCCGCGGTGATGCCCGATCGCGAAACGGTGTGCCTCGTCGCGGACCCGCTGAAGCAGCAGTGACGCCTCCGAGTCGGCCGGCAGCTCGAGCGGCTCGGCACTGCCCGGAAGGTAGACCTGCTCGAGGCGCTTGGCCAGGCCAATAACGGTAACTCCGAGCTCGATGAACTCCCCGAGTGCCCGGATCCCGGCGGCCAGCTGGCCCTTGCCGCCGTCGATCAGGATCAGCGACGGCAGCGCCGCGAAGCTGCCATCACGATCGGAGTCGTGGGGCGAGAGGTCCGCCTGCTCGCGGTAACGGGCGATTCGCCGGCCGAGGATCTCCTCCATCGAGGCGAAGTCGTCCGGTCCGGAGTGACCGGTTTCCTCCCTGATCCGGAAACGGCGATAATCGGACTTCTTCGGCCTGCCACCTTCGAAGACGACCATCGAGGCGACCGTGTGCTCTCCGCCCAGGTTGGATATGTCGAATCCCTCGATCCGGATCGGAAGCTCTGACATACCCAACGCGTCGGCCAGCGAGGAGAGCGACTCGACCCGCCTCCGCTGGCGATGCTCGGTGCGCAGCCGGTCCTGATCCAGGGCCAGGCGCGCGTTTCGCTCGGCCAGCTCCCGCAGCCGGCGGCTGTCCCCCCTTTCGGCTATCCGGACTTCGACTCTTGACGGTGACCGCCTTTGGCTGAGAAAGTCCTGGAGCGTATCGACCCGTCCGGCCATGTAGGGCCCGACCACTATCAGCTTCGGGATCGCCGGCGAGGCCGCGTAGAACTGCTCGATGAACTCGGCCGCGACCTCTTCCAGCCCGCGTTCGGCCGGGTTTTCGAGATAAAAGCTCTGGCGCTCGGCGAGGATGCCGTCCCTGACCTGGAAGACCTGGGCGTTGGCGTCCGTGCCTTCAGCCGCGACGCCGATCAGGTCGGCCGTGCCGACCTTGGAGCCGGAGATCCGTTGCCTCTCGAACAGCGACCGGACCGAGGCCAGACGGTCACGGAAAAGCGCCGCTGTTTCGAAGTCCTGCCCGGCCGCGGCGGCCTCCATCTGGCGCTCGAGATCGGATTCGATGCGGTCGTACCGGCCGGAGAGGAAGTCGACCACGGCGTCGATGCTGGTCCGGTAGGCCTCGCGGTCGATATAGCCGACGCAGGGAGCCCCGCAGCGCTTGATGTAGTAGTCGAGACAGGGGCTGCCGGAACGACGGCCCGGTTCGGCCCCTTCGCAGGTTCTGTACTGGAACAGCTTTCCCAGCAGATCGAGAGTGTCGCGAACCCTCCGGGCCGAAGAGAACGGGCCGAAGTAGGCCCGCCCCGGACGGTGTCGCTCCCGGGTGAAATAGACCCGCGGGTAGTCCTCGTCGAGGCTGACCGCGATGTACGGATACGACTTGTCGTCACGCAACTTGATGTTGAACCGGGGTCGGTACCGTTTGACGAAGTTCTGTTCGGCGATCAGCGCCTCCGACTCGGACTCGGTCACCAGGAACTCGAACCGGTCGATGAGCGAAGTCATCTCGGCGTTTCCTCCGGAGAAATGGGAGGCCACCCGCTTGCGGATCGACACCGCTTTGCCGACGTAAATCACCTCGTCGTCGCGGTCGCGGAAGATGTAGACCCCGGGTGCGTCGGGCAGGGCCCTGCGCTCGGCCACGATGCGGCGACCGGAATCGTCGGGGGTGTCGGCGGGGCGGCCCATGCCCCAAAGGGTAGGCATTGGGTACGCTGGCCCGGTATTCGGAATCGATTCAACCACTCCGGCCAAGGGACAGACATGACTGAAGGCGTCGCAGAGAAGCCCGCACTGAACACTCTCGAGATCGAGACGGACGGCAGGATCGGGACCCTGACCCTGAACCGCCCCGACTCGCTCAACGCAATGAGTCCCGAGCTGATCGACGAGCTGAGCGTCGCATGCCAGTGGCTGGCCGGCCAGCCCCTCCGGGCACTGATCATCACCGGCTCGGGAGTGGCCTTCTGCTCGGGTGGCGACCTGAACTGGTTCAAGCGCGGGATAGAGGATCCCGACGTGGACATCATCTCTTCGGTCAAGGCGGGAGCCGACAAGCTCCACGAGGGCATCGCCGCGCTACGCAGCATTCCCTATCCGGTGATCGCAGCGATCAACGGGCCTGCCGCCGGCGCCGGCCTTTCGCTGGCGCTGGCCTGCGACACCAGGATCTGTTCCGAGGACGCCTTCCTTGCCTGCGCCTACGGCAGGATCGGCGCCTCACCCGACGGCGGCATGACTTACTTCCTGCCGCGGGTCGTCGGACCCAGCCGGGCGATCGAGATACTGCTGAACGATCCGAACTTCAGCCCCGAGTCGGCGCTCGAGGAAAAGCTGGTCTCGGAGGTCGTCGCCGGGGACGAACTGCTCGACCGCGCCCGGGAGAAGGCCGAAAAGCTCGCGGCCAAGTCTCCCTACTACGTACGGATGGCCAAGCAGTTGGTCAGCGGCAGTCTCGATCACGAGATGATGGAGCACCTCGACATCGAGCGCGACGCGATCGCCCAGGCGATGGCTACCGAGGACCTCCACAACGCGGTCAACGCCTTCCTTTCCGGCGGCGAGGCGGAGTTCACAGGGACCTAGCCGCGACTGCCGGGCAGGCCGTCGCCGCTTTGCTGACGACCGCCGGCTTCGAAGGGCCGGCCGGTCAGTCGGGCAGCAGGCGGCCGACGCTGTCGGCTACGCAGCAGGGCTTGTCCGCGCCCTCGACCTCGAGCGTGAAGCGGGTGACGTTGTGGACCCACCCACTTTCGAGTACCTCCGAGCCGACCAGCTCCGCCCTTGCCCGGACCTTCGAGCCCGCCGGAACGGGGCTCGGGAAGCGGACCTTGTCCCAGCCGTAGTTCACCCCCAGCTTGAATCCACCGACCACCTCGAACAGCTGCTCGCGAAATCCGTCGATCATCGAGAGGGTGAGGTTGCCGTGAGCGATCGTCGTGCCGAACGGGCTCTCCGTCTTCGCCCGCTCGATGTCGACGTGAATCCATTGGTGGTCGCCGGAGAGTTCGGCGAACCTGTTGATCATCTCCTGGCTTACCTCGCGCCAGTCGGTAGGCCCGACCTCCTTGCCGATCAGCCCGGGAACCGAATCGAGTCCGTCAATCGTCAGTCTTTCCATGGGCCCAACCCTATTGACTGACCCGGGACCGCGACGGTCGGGATTCGGTGGTTCCGGTGGCGCGCGGACAGGCGACGGTGTACAACTGCACCGTGCTGACGGGACTCAGAGATCAACCGGATCCGGCAGGCGGATGAACATTCGGCGGCCAGACGCCGGCGGCGAGCTGGAGCGGATCGGCCGTGCGTGAGCTGAGCCGGGCAGGCCGGAGCCCCGACCGGACCGACGGGGAGGTTTCGTGGGTCGAGCACTTCCGGACGCCCGACCTCAGCATCGGCACTTATCTCGTCCCGGCCGGCGTGGCCGATCCGCAGGATCCACACGCCGAGGACGAGATCTACTTGGTGACATCCGGGCGGGGCGTGCTGGCCGGTCCCGACTCGCGTATCGAGGTGTCGGAGGGCTCGGTCGTCTTCGTGGCGGCCGGCGAACAGCACCACTTCGAACAGGTCAGCGAGGATCTCGTCCTGGTCGTCATCTTCGGTCCGGCCGAGGGCAGCCGCGACGGTTCCGGGTGACCGCGTGGCCCGCTTGCGCCCCGGTCACCTGACCAGCGCGATCTCCATCGCCATCGGGGCGATCGCGCCGACCCCGCCCAGCTGAGCGAGTATCCGGGCGACGTAGGCCTGGGTCTCGGGGTAGTCGGGAACGCAACCGCAGGGAGCGACGGCGCCCGGCCCGGCGTTGTAGGCGGCGAGCGCCAGGGCGGGCGAGCCGAACTGTTTCAGCAGGTCCGACATCAGGTGCGCCTGTGCGTCGATCGCGGCGTCCGGGTCAAACGGATCCCGTAGGTCGTAGGCACCGGCAGTGCCCGGCATGAACTGTGCGATCCCCTGGGCGCCGGCCGGGGAGACGGCCCGCGGGTCGAAGTTCGACTCGGCCAGGATCTGCGCCGCGATCAGGGCGGCCGAGACGTCCCACCTGACCGCCGCGGCCAGGATCGGCCGGCGGTAGCGGCGGGGTACGAAGCCGGGCAGTGTGCCCGGAGAAATCCGGGACCGGTCCGCGCCGGAGCCGGCGACGCGGTCCCCCGCCTCGGAACACGGCGGCGGGCCGGCGGCGAGCCCGAAGTGCCAGGGCTCCCAGCTGTAGCGCTGCACGAAGCCGAAGCGGGACGCGTTCTCGCCCAGCCAGGCATACGCCGACGGTGGGCCGAGGTCGAGTTCGGTCGCGCAGCGGTGCAGCGAAGTGCCGGGCCGGGCGACCCAGGTCGGATCGGGGTTCGCCGCAAACAGGGCCGCCTGCTCGGCGTCGGAGCGAAAGGCCGAGTTGATCGCCAGAGGCACGCCGGCCGCCGCGGCCGCGGCGGCCATCCGGTCGAACGCCGCCGCGACGTCCGGCCGCATGCCCTTGCCCTGCCGCTCGGCGAGCGGCCCGCCGTACCCACCTCCGCCGGCCGTCGCCGGGACCGCGCCCATGGTGATCGGCGCCCCGACTCTGGCCTCGGCCCAACTCCCGGGAGCAGGGCGTCTTCGGCCCCCTGCTTCGACCGTGGTCCGGACCGCAACCCTGGCGCGAACCGGCGCAAATGAGAACCGGTCCGGGAAGCCGACCGAGACCGTCAGCGGCGAGGCCCCATTGGCAACGGCAATGCGGATGGCCGCCAGCCTTGCCCGGGTCAGGTAGGTCGCCTTGCTCATGTGGGCCGGATTCGGCAGACCGCCGGGCAGGGTCGCCGGCGCCAACAGCCGGGGCAGGTCTTCCTTCATCGAGCCTGCGGCCGACATCGCGGCCAGATCGACCGCGGTCTGGGCCCGGGCCTTGCCGGTGATCGCCCCGGCGATCGCGACCAGCACCACCGCGCCGACGACCAGTGCGAACACCCCGCCGAGGACGAGCGGGGTGGCCTGACCACGGTCCCCGGCCAGCCTCCTGCGAATCCATGCTCCGAACCCCGTGCCGGGACGGGGCTGCGCGACCGGTCCCGGACCGGGAGGCGGGCCTGCCTCGAATGGCGTCCGGTCGCCTTCGGATGCCGTCCGGTCGCCATCGGACAGTACCCGGCCGCCGCCGTGTGGCTGCCGGGCGGCCCCGGCCAGAGCCCGCCGGGCGGCGAATCGTCCCGGAGCCCGGGGCACCAGTTCGACTCGATCGACCAAGCCGTGGGCCTCGGCGATAACCAGCGAAAGCAGCGGGTCTCCGGCCGGATTGCCGGCGCCGTCAACCCGTATCGCCACCGACTCGAAACGGTGGTGCTCGATTTCGATCAGCCCCCGGTAGTGCTCGGGCGCGCAGGCCACAACCCACCCGGTCGCCGGTGGGAGAAGATCGATGCCGCCGACCAGCGAATCTGCGGCCAGAGAATCCTCGGGCAGCGTGGCCATGACAATCCGGCCGCGGGCGCGGGCGCAAAGCTCCGGGCACCCGGCGTTGAGCGCCGACTCTGCCGCCTTGGCCTGACCGGTCGAGAAAATCGTCGCCGGCCTGGACCGGCCGCAGCCGGCCTGGAACAGGATCACGGTCCCGCCGTCGGTGACCGCCCGGTTGGCTGCCTCTGCGGCCGTTTCGAGCACCCCCCCGACTCCTGCGGGCCCGGCAACCAGCAGGCGGGTCGGTCGTTCGCCGCCACCTCTCATCTTCGCCCCGCGCTCGCGGTCGAGGTGATTGCGAGCCGTTCCGAGATCGGGCCGAACAGTGAAGGCGGCGCCAGTCTCACCCGGACCGAGTTGCCGGTAGTCCCGACCGAGATCCTCGATCGGGCCCACCCCGGGAGCGCCTCACGGACCGCCGGGTCGACCGGTTCGCCCCGGACCAGGGCGACCGCCCCGGCGGTTGCGGCTCCGTCGACCACGCTGGCCGCATAGCCGGTCGCGAGCAGCTGAAAACAGGCAAGGCCGGCCAGCAGCAGGGCGGCCGCTCCGGCCACCGCCTCAACCGACGCCTGCCCGGAGGCCGATGAAGACCCGGTCCGGTATGTCGGCCGCCGGCTCAGCTTTCCCCCAGCGAACTCGAGCCGTAAACATGGGCGGCCGGCAGGCCGGGGATCAACCGCGGGATCCTGACCCCGACCCGAACCCCGTCTTCCCGCGTGACCTTGAGATCGTGTCTGAGCGGGCCCGGCAGGGCGTTTTCGGCCGCACCCCTCGGAGGGTTGCCGGTAAGGACGGCCCGCGCTCCGGCCCGCGCGGCCAGGCCGGCCGACCAGAAGGCATGCCCGGCAACCGCGATCTGGGCGGCCACAAGAATCGCAAGCAACAGGACCGGGACCGCTCCGATCAGTTCGATCGAGGCGGACCCGCCCTGATCACCCAGGTGTCGACTGACGGTATATCTGCGGACGGCCGGGCCTCCGGCCGGGATTCGGGTAGGCATGGCCCAACCGTGACCGGCAGGCGCTCAAAGGTGGCTGCCGGAGTGCAACGAAAGGATGACCGCCTAGACGGAGATCCGCGAAACCACCGGCGCGTGGTCGGAGAGCCTGACCAGAAGATCGCTTTCGGTGTCGGGAACGTCCCGCCGGCCGTCCGGCCAGTCGGTCGCCGCCTCGATCCGCTCCGCTCCGCGGACAAGCAGGTGATCGATTTCACGATTTCCGGTGGCACCGCCCAGCCCGTACCGCTCCGACAGCTCCGCAAAGAGTTCACCGCTACCCGGTCGCGTGTTGAAATCTCCACCCAGGACCAGTGGGTTGTCTCCTGCCCATCCGTCGACCAGCCCGGCCGCCCTGAGCACGTCCCCGCCGGCCCGTCCTCCGGTGCCGGCGTGGAAATTGGCGACACAGAGCCCGCATTCGAGCCGCGCCATCGAGACCATCCTCCGTTCCGGGAGGCGGCTCAGCACCGCGCTGCGATGCTCGACCATCGCCGAGCCCGGCCGTCCCTTTCGGACCAGGATCAGGTTTGACCCGCCCTCCCAGCTTCCGGCGAGGTGTGGCCGGTATCGGGCCAACGGCCAGGTCAAAGGCCGCATCCAGTTGCGCGAAGTGAGCGTGGCCCGGTGGTCGGCTCCGGTCGCATCGGCCAGCGGCCCGGTCCATCGGGGGGGTACTTCCTGGAGCAGGGCCAGATCCCATTCGGCCGCCGCGAGTCGTGCCCGGAACTCAATCGACAGATCCCGGTTCAGGAGCACGTACCGGTCTCCCGGCACCGGCCTGCCGAGTACCCTCCAACCGAAACCTCCGCGGTCGGGTTCGGGAGGATTGTCGCGGCCATGAAACAGGTTCCAGGAGAGAAGGCGCCAGTTCAGTAGCTCTTGGCCTCCGAGATCACCAGCCAGATCCCGACCCCGGCCGAGCCGAGCAGGAGAATCCAGGCGAGCGTTCCGAGGCCCGACTCGAACATCTTCGAAGACCCCGCGACCAGGAGCACGACCAGCCCGGCCGACGAATAGAGGATCGCCCGGCGCGACACCGGCAACGAGTCGAGGGTCAGGCTGTTCGACCGGGCGATCCTGAATACGGCGAGGGTAAGGACCGCGAGGAAGGCCATCGTGATCGCGGTGAGCACGGCTTCGGCGACGTCGCCTCCGCGCGGCAGGAAGGCGACCCCCAGGGCCAGGACGGCGATGATCGCGATATTCCGGGCAGCGGCCATCGATCCCATGCTATCCCCCGGTCACCGGTTCGCCCGGCCGGGCCCTGCGGGCGAGACCAGTCACGAACAGGGCCAGGGCGACCGCGGATATCAGCACCGGCCCGACCGCCCCGCCTCCCGCCAACTCGGTTATCCCGAAAGTCACCGCAGCGATACCGGCGGCCGCAGGCAGGGTCACGATCCAGGCGGTCACAATGTTGCCGGCCACTCCCCACCTCACCGCGGACAGCCGGTTGGCGATGCCGGAGCCCATGTTGCCACCGCTGATCGCCTGGGTCGTGGAGAGGGGATAGCCGAGTAACGAGGCCACCAGGATCACCGTGGCCCCGGCTCCCTGCGCCGAAAAACCCTGTGCGGCATCCATCTTGACGATCCTGGTGTGGCCGGTCTTCGTGGTCCGGTGGCCACTGCCGTACGTGCCGAGCGCTATCGCCGTCGCGGCCGCCAGGATCACCCAGAAGGGTGGATCGGCTCCCGCTCCGAGGGTACCGTCGGCGATCAGCGCCAGGGTGATCACGCCCATCGTCTTCTGGGCGTCATTCGTCCCGTGAGCCAGGGCCAGCATGCCCCCGGAAAGGATCTGGGCTGACCGGAACCCCTTGGTGACCGGACCGGGTCGCATCCGGTGGACGATCCGATAGAGGAGGGCGACGACCAGGGCCGCGACTGCGAAGGCGAGAATCGGCGCGACAACGGCCGGAATCAGAAACTTGCCGACCAGCCCGGCGCCGTCGAGCGCGCCGGTCCCGACCGCCGCGACGGTTGCCCCGACGATCCCGCCGATCAGTGCGTGAGAGCTCGAAGACGGCAACGCGAGATGCCAGCCGACCAGACTCCAGGCGATGGCTCCCGCCAGGGCGGAAAAAACGATATTCAGCGGTGCAGACCCCGCGAGCGCGGCCGGGTCGACCAGCTCGGTGGCAACCGTGGTCGCAACCTGGATCGAGATGAACGCGCCGAGAAAGTTCAGCACAGCGGCGAACAGGATCGCGATTCTGGGTGACGCGGCGCCGGTTGAGACCGCTGTGGCGATCAGGTTTCCGGCGTCCTGAAAGCCGTTCGAGAAACTGAAGGCGAGCGCTGCCGCGACGACGATGACCAGGGTCAGGTTGCCGTCCACGAATCCTCAGCTGTTCTTCATGACGATGCCCTCGAGGATGTGCGCCGCGGTTTCCGTCGCATCGATCGCCCTCTCGAGCACCGCAAAGATGTCCTTCCACCTGATCACGACCATCGGGTCGATCCCGTTGGAAAAGAGCGAGGCGACGGCGTCGCGGGAGACCCGGTCGCCTTCATTCTCGAGGCGGTGGATCTCGATCCAGTACCCCTCCAGGTCGCGGAATGAAGGTAGGTTTTCCAGCCCGGCCGCAAGCTGCTCGCAACAGCCGACCAGGATCGCGGTCAGCTCCTGAGCCTGCAACATCGGCGCCTCGATCTTGTACAGAACCAGGAAATCTGCGGCCTCCTCGATGTAGTCGACGACATCGTCGAGCCGGCCGGCGAGATTGAAGATGTCGTCGCGGTCGATCGGGGTCACGAAGGTCGAGTTGAGACGCTTGACGATGTTGTGGGTGATCCGGTCGCCTTCCTGCTCGGCAATAAGGATCTCCCGGTTGAGTCCGGTGTCCTCCGGCCAGGTGTCCATCATCTCGTCCAGCATGCGGGCCGCTCGGAGGGAGTTCCCCCCGGCCTCATTGAAGAGGTCGAAAAAGCTGCGATCTTCTGGCAAAAGGGAGAAACGCATCGCAGGCGGGCTCAGCTGACGACTTGCGGCTTGGACGTTTCGGCCAAGGCCTGGTGCTGCTCACGAAGCTCGTTCTGGACGTTGCGCAGATCGGAGCCCTCCGGGCTGAGCCGCGACCAGTTGCCGGAACTGTCCAGCACCCAGGAATTCGTATTGTCGGCAAAGCAGCGCTCGAGCACGTCCAGGATCTGACCACGCACCGTTTCGTCGTCGATCGGAGTTACCAGTTCGACCCGGCTGTCGAGATTGCGCGGCATCAGGTCGGCCGAGCCCGCGAAGATCGACCATTCGGTTCCCCGGCGGAAGGCATACGCACGCGAATGTTCGAGGAAGCCACCGACCACCGAAACCACCCGGATGTTGTCGGAGAGGCCGGCGACTCCCGGCCTCAGGCAACAGATCCCCCGCACGTTCAACTCGATCTCGACTCCGGCCTGAGACGCCCGGTACAGCGCGTCGATGCACTCCTGGTCGACCAGCGAGTTCATCTTCAACCAGATTTTCGCCTCGCGGTCCTCGCGGTGCGCCTCTACCGTGGCCTCGATCTGCTCCAGGATCTGAGGCCGCATCCCATGCGGGGATACCAGCACGCGTCGGTAGCGCGACTGCCGCGAATAGCCGGTCAGCACGTTGAACATCTCGGCCACGTCCGAGGCGATCTCCTGGTCCGCGGTGAACAGGCCGAAATCGGTGTAGAGCCGGGCCGTGGTCGAGTGGTAGTTGCCGGTTCCGATGTGTGCGTAGTTGCGCACGTGATCGCCCTCGCGCCGGGCCACCAGCAGTGCCTTGGTGTGGGTTTTCAGCCCGGGGATCCCGTAGGTGACGTGAACGCCGACCTCCTCCAGCCGCTTCGACCAGTCGATGTTCGCCTGCTCGTCGAAGCGGGCCTTGAGCTCGAACATGCAGACCACCTGCTTGCCCAGCTCCGAAGCTCTGATCAGAGCCGAAATCAGCGGCGAATCCTCGTTTGTCCGGTAGACCGTGAGCTTGATCGCGAGAACTTCGGGGTCCCGCGCCGCCTGGTTGATGAAGCGCTCGACCGAAGAGGTGAACGAGTCGTACGGGAGGTGCACCAGCACGTCGCTTTGGCGGATCGTCGCGAAGAAATCGACCGGCTCGTCCTCCTCGCCCTGAAGCCTCGGCTGGGTGACCGGTGTCCAGGGCGCCTCCCGGAGATCGGAGTGCCCGGGGATCTTGACCACGCCCCAGAGATCGGCCAGGTCCAGAAGGCCGCCGATGTCCATCACCTCGTTCTCCTGCAGGTGGAGCACCTCGACCAGCTGGTCCTTCAGCTCCGGGTCCATGCGTTCTGATACTTCGAGCCTGACCACCTCGCCGAACCTCCGGCGACGGATCTCCTCCTGGACCGCTTCGAGCAGGTCGTCCGCCTCGTCGCTGATCGTGAAGTCGGCATCGCGGGTGACCCGGAAGAACCCGTGTTCGACCACCTCTATCCCCGGGAACAGCATGCCGAGGTTCGCCGCGATCGCCTCTTCCAGGGGAACCAGGGTGATCTCGTCATCCTTGCCGATCTCGATGAACCTGCCCAGCAGCTCCTTCGGCACCTTGACCCGGGCGAGGACCCGGGTCGATGTCTCGGGGTCGCGCAGCAGCGCGGCCAGGCTGAGCGAGAGGTTGGATATGTAGGGAAACGGCCTGCCGAGACCGATCACCAACGGTGTCAGCGCCGGGAAGACCTGCTCCTCGAAACGGCGGTTCACTTCTGCCCGCTGCTTCTTTCCGAGCGTTTCGACCGACGCGATGTTGATGTTCTCGGCTCGCAGCTCCTGCCGCAGGACTCCTTCAAAGCAGTCGTGCAGCCGGCGGTCGAGTTCGAGAGCGCGGCTGCGGATCGCCTGGATCTGCTCGCGCGGTGAGAGCCCGTCGGGGCCACGGGCGTCGATCCCGGCGTCTACCTGGTCCCAGAGGCCGGCGACCCGGACCATGAAGAACTCATCCAGGTTCGAGGCATATATCGCACAGAACTTGACCCGTTCGAGGAGCGGCACTGACGGGTCCTCGGCCAGCTCGAGGACCCGCTGGTTGAAATCCAGCCAGGAAAGCTCGCGGTTGAAGTAGAGCGACGGGTCGCCCATTTCCGGGATCTTCATTTCGGCGAAGTCCTCAGTGAAGTCTCCAGGGCGACCCAGACTCCCTGCCTCGACTGCTCGGTCCAGAGCCGCTTGACCCGGTCGAACAGCATCCGGCGGCCCGCGCCGAGATGAACCAGGGCGAGCTGGAGCCCGCGGTAGGAAGCCCGGTTGGGGGTGGCCTGGACCAGCACCGGGTCGAGCTCGCGGCTGCCACGGGCGCGTTCGAGAATCGTCGTGATGTCCTCCTCTTCGAGTTGCCTGATCTGGTCGCGGGCCACTGGTATCGCGAGATTACAGGCCCGCATCGCGGTCAGGATTTCCTGAAGCGCGCGCGCCGCCCTCCTTGCGGTGTGGGCCTGGGTTCCAAGCGAGTCACCGGTCAGTTCGAGGGTGTAGCGGAGGCGCTCCGCAGCAACCCTCATGCGACGCTGGTCCGTCAGCGCACCGGGCTCCAGCGCCCCGGGGGCGACCTCCCGCAGCCTTTCCAGCCTCTTCACGACCAACTTGATCGTCCCGGGCGGCAGGTATTCGAGCGGCCGGTACTCGGAAGCAACGACCTCCTGGTCCGGCCCCGCGACGGCCTGCACCAGCTCCTCGAAGCGAAAACTGAAGGCCTGCAGCCGGCGACCGTGGATCGCCTGAGCCAGTGTGCGGTTGGCTTCCGCCTGATCCCGCCGGAGATCGTCGATCGCGCTCCGGACTCCGGCACCCTCGGTGTGCCCCATTTCGGCTTCAATTCCCTCCATGACGGTAATCACGCCGTCGACTTCCCTCCGCGCGCCGACCGGCCGCAGCAGCGATTTCACTTCCTCACGGCCGGATCGGTACTGAGCCTTGCTGAGGCTGGGCCGGAAGACCTCCAGAGCCGTCCTGAGCCGCCGAAGCCCGAGGCCCATCTGCTCGACCGGGCCGGGATCGGTTACGTCGAGCACGCCCCGACTCAGCTCGACGACGTGGTTGACGCGAAGTTCGAGCATCTGGCCGGCAGCGAGCCGGAACTGCTCCATTCCCGCTGTTTCGGATTCCTTGTCTGAGGCCTCGATCTGGGACGGTGTCATCGCCCGGAAGCCTACCCGCAGCCGAGTTCATCGCGCAGGGGCGGCGTCATCCGGCGGCGACGGCAGTCGTCAGATCGACGCTGCCGTTGAGCAGATCGAGAACTATGCCTTCGCGGATGCCGCCTTTGCCGATCTGAAGCGGGCGGCCGAGGATCTCCGAGAGCTTCTCCAGGATCAGTACCCCGGTCGGCAACATCCGGACCCGGACCGGGTCCAGTTCGAACTGGCGGGCGACGTCGGTGCTCGGCTCGACTGCAGAGCACGCGGATGCCACGCTCCAGCGTCTCGTATTCGAGCACCACGCCGACCAGCCGGCGCAGCGAGGTGGCGCTGCCACCGACCGCAACCACCTGGTCTGGCTGCTCGATCTCGACCCCTTCGAAAGCGTCATCGACCCGATCCCGGGTCCGGCGGATCTCGGAGGCCGAAGGCGGATCGCCGCTGATCAATTCCTCGGCCAGCATTCCGGAGCCGATCGGCCATGAACGGACCTCATCGATCCCGCTGCTGACCGAGCCGGTCGTTATCTCGGTCGAGCCTCCGCCGACGTCAACCACCGCGACCGTTCCTTCCATCGGATGGCCGAGCGCCTTCGTCGCCCCGAGAAAAGCGAGGCGCCCCTCCTCCCGTTCGCTCACGATCTCGATCGGGATTCCCGCCCTGGCACCGATTTCCTTGACCGCGCGTTCACCGTTTCGAGCGTCCCGGATCGCGGCCGTCGCCACCGCGCGAAAAGCCTCCGCTCCGACCTCCCGGGCGAGCTTGACCTGGGTTTCGACCACCTCGGCAACCTCGTCGATCTTCTCTTTGGAGATCCTGTCCTTGGAGTCCTTCGCCTTGCCGATCCGGGTGTAGGCGCGCTGCTCCATCACTTTCTTGAGCTGGCCTTCCTGCGGCTCGGCTACGAGTATCCGCGTCGTATTCGATCCGATGTCTATTGCCGCGCAACGCATCTCAATCCCACGACGATCTTCGCAGGCCGACCGGATGCGGCCGACGCCGCTACTCGGGGTGCGATGCGTCTTCAAATTCACGGAACAGCCCGGTGACGATGAACGCAACCTGCTCGCCGACGTCCACTGCGTTGTCACCGATGCGTTCCAGGGCGCGGGCGGCGAGCAGCATGGTCATCGCCCACTCCCGGCGATCAGCCTCATCGCCGATCTCGATCGCCAGCGCGAAACAGTCGCGGTTGCGCTGGTCGACGTCGTCGTCGAGGACTACCAGGTTGCGGGCCATCTCGACGTCGCGATCGATGAAGGCGCGCTTGGCCTGACCGACCTCGATCCTGACTTGCTTGCCCATGCCGATGATGCGCTGGATCATGCGGTCGTCGACCGGGGGCTCGTGGCCGGTCAGCGGAATCAGCTTGGCGATGTTGACGCACTGGTCGCCCATCCGCTCGACGTTCTTGATCACATGGAGCAGGGCCGCGATCAACCTGAGGTCGGTGGCTACCGGAGACTGGGTGGCCAGCAGGGTGATCAGGCCCTGATGTACCTCGAGATACCGGCCATCGAGCTGGTCGTCACTGTCCATAACGATCTGGGCCAGCTCGACGTCCTGGTTTTCCACGGCCTCGAGCGTACGGTCGAGCGCGAGCGTGACCATGTCGAATCCCTCGAGAGCCTGCTCCTCGAGCAAGGTGAGGTCATGCTGGTATTCGACCCGGATCTTGTGGCTGTCGTGTATCTGGGGCAAGTTCAGCCGACCTTTCCGGTCACGTAGTCCTCTGTCCTGGTGTCCTTCGGGTTGGTGAAGATCCTGCCGGTCTCGTCGTACTCGATCAGTTGCCCCCAGCGATTGTCTTCGGTGGCATCCAGCTCGACAATCAGGAAGGCGGTTTTGTCCGAGACCCTCGCGGCCTGCTGCATGTTGTGGGTGACGATCACGATCGAGAATTCCTCCTTGAGCTCCGCCATCAGGTCTTCGATCTTGCCGGTCGAGATCGGGTCGAGTGCGGAGCAGGGCTCGTCCATCAGGATGACCTCCGGTTCCACCGCCATGGTGCGTGCGATGCAGAGCCTCTGCTGCTGGCCGCCGGACATCCCGTAAGCGTTGTCGTCGAGCCTGTCCTTGACCTCGTCCCAGAGCGCGGCGCCACGAAGCGCCTTTTCGACCCGGTCGTCGATGTCGTCCATGCCGAGGACCTTGGGCCCGAACGCGATGTTGTCGTAGACCGACTTCGGGAACGGGTTCGGCTTCTGAAAGACCATCCCGATCATCTTGCGGACCTGCACCGGATCAACCTTGGGGCCGTACAGGTCCTGGCCGTGGTAGAGGATCTCACCATCGACCGAGGCACTCGAGATCAGATCGTTCATCCGGTTCAGGCATCGCAGTAGCGTGCTCTTGCCGCAGCCCGAAGGACCGATCAGCGCCGTCACCTCATTCTTGAAGATGTCCATGGTCACGTCCTTGACCGCGGCCTTGTCGCCGTACGAGACGGTCACGTCCTTGACCTCGAAGACCTTGTCTTTCGCCCAGATGTCCTCTCCTGCGCGCTCGGGCTCACCTGCCACCGCGATCTGATGGGTCAAGCCTCTCTCGTCCTTCGGACCGTCGGTTTGCACTTGCCCTTCCCTGTTCGGTAGCCCGGCAACTCCAGGTTGCTCTGTCGGATCATTACTCAATCTGGCGTCTCCTACCATTGTTGCTCATATCGGTTTCGCAGCCAGACCGCGAACGAGTTCATCGCCAGCAGGACGATCAGCATCACGATCACGCCGGCCGCGGCGAGCACGCGGAACTCGTCCTGCGGCCTCGACGCGTAGTTAAAGATCAGCACCGGCAGTGCCGTGTAACCGTTGTCGCCGAGGAAGGTCGGGTTGAAGGTCACGAAAGTCGCCGCGCCGACCAGCAGCAGCGGAGCGGTTTCGCCGATCGCCCTGGAGATTGCCAGGATCACGCCGGTGACGACGCCAGGGATCGCGGCCGGCAGAACCTGCCGGCGGATCGTCTGCCACTGGGTCGCGCCGAGCGCGAGCGAACCTTCGCGGATCGAGGGCGGCACCGCCCGGATCGCCTCCCGGGAGGCGAGAATGACCGTCGGCAGAACCAGCAGGGCCAGGGTGAGCGAGCCCGCGGCGAGGATGAAGCCCAGGTCGAGCGGGCCGCGCACGATGAACGCCAGGCCGAGGATGCCGTAGATGATCGAGGGAACGCCGGCCAGGTTCTGGACGTTCAGCTCGATCGTCCGGTTCCACCACTTCTCGCCGTCGGCGTATTCCTCCAGGTAGACCGCCGCCGCAACCCCCAGCGGGACGACCAGCAATATGACCCCGAGGATCAGGTAGACGGTTCCGATCAGTGCCGGGCGGAAGCCGGCCTCTTCAGGGTTCACCGTGGAGGGGCCGTTGGTGAGCAGCTTGGTGCTGAAGGCGGGGGCGCCCTCGACCGCCGCCTGAATGATGATCGCCGCCAGTCCCGCGAGCGCCAGCGCAAGGGCGAGCAACAGCAGGGCGAGGAAGATGTTGCCCTTCCAGACGTCTGCCCTGGGCTGGTTGCTGAGCGCGTCGAGCGTGACCGCCCTCGCGCCGGCGGTCGCCAGCCGGGCCCGCTCGGTTCCGGGGGTCCCGGGGTGGGTGGCCATTACTCGTAGACCTCGCGGTACTTGCGGACCATGCGAATCGCGAACAGGTTCAGGACGAGGGTGATGATGAACAGCAGGGAGCCGACCGCGAAGATCGTGTCATAGGTGATCGAGCCGGTCGAGATGTCACCGGTCGCGGTCTGCCCGATGAACGCGGTCATGGTCAGAACCGACGAGCCGGGGTCAAAAGTCAGGTTGGGCGACGCGCCGGCGACCAGCAGGACGACCATCGTCTCGCCGATCGCGCGTGAACCGGCCAGGACCAGCGAAGCGATTATCCCCGAGATCGCGGCCGGGAAGATCACCCGGGTCGCCACCTTCATCCTGGTGGCGCCGAGCCCGTACGCGGCCTCCCTGAGGCCAGACGGTACCGACCGCATCGCATCATCGGAGATCGAGGCGATGATCGGTACGATCATCAGGCCGATCGCGAGTCCGGCGATTCCGGCGCTGAACGGCGGCACGTTGACCATGAACGGGAAGATCTTCTCGATCAGCGGGCTGAGGAATACGAGCCCGAAGATGCCGATGGCGACCGTAGGGATGCCGGCCAGGACCTCGAGTACCGGCTTGACCGTCTTGCGGGCCCTGGGCGAGGCGTACTCGCTCAGCCAGACCGCCGCGGCCAGGCCGATCGGTACGGCGAACAGCATGCCCCAGAGGCTGGTGCTGAGTGTGCCGACCAGGATCGGCAGCACGCCGAACGAGGCCGGCTGGAAGGTCGGGGCCCAGCTGGTCCCGAACAGGAATTCACCGAGACCGATGTTGTCCTGGGTGAAGAAATCGAATGTCGGAATGAGCAGCGAGACGACTATCGCCGTAGTCGTCACCACGGACAGCAGCGCACAGGCCCCGAGCAGGCCCTTGATCAGTTTCTCCCCGTAACGGGGAGACGGGGCCTCCAGGGAGGGGAGCGGCCGTGCCGGCCCCCTCTGCCCGAAGGCCCCGATCATGTCCCGTGCTTCCATTGCTTCTAACGCTACAGCCGAATCTGCTCAGTCGGCGATCAGCTGGTGGAGGGGGTTCCACCGGCTGAGTCGACCAGCTTGTTCAGCTTGTCCTGGTTCTCTGTCAGCTGGTCATCGGTGAGCCCGATGAAGCCGATGTTCTCGGCAACGCTGTTGATGTTTTCCAGGTAGTACTCCATGAACGCGTCGAACTCGGGCTTCTTCAGCGCATCGGCCGACGGGTACACGAACAGTGGACGGGCCAGCGGCGTGTAGGTGCCGTCCTGGACCGTGTCCGCCGACGGAGCCACGCAGCCGTTGCCGCTGTCGATCTCCAGGCCGGTGATCGTGTCCGAGTTCTCCTGGAGGAAGGAGAAGCCGAAGTAGCCCATGCCTCCCGGAGCGCCGGCGACGCCGGTGACCGTCTGGTTGTCGTCTTCACCGACGTTGTTGTAGTCGGTGCGCTGGTTGCCCTCTTCGCCATTCACCACTTCGGTGAAGTAGGCGAAAGTGCCGGAGTCGGTGCCGGGCCCGAACAGCGTCAGTTCCTGATCGTATGACGGGTCGGTGCCCTTGATCTGACTCCAGTTGTCGAGCTTCGATCCGCCGCCCCAGACCTGGTTCAGCTGATCGACGGTCAGGCACTTGACCGGATTTCCCGGGTTGACCACGACCGAGAGCGCGTCGTTGGCGACCTGGATCTCTTCCCAGCTGACGCCGTTTTCTTCACACATCTTCTTCTGCTCGGCGTCGATCGCGTCGGAGGCGTCATTGGCGTCGGTCTCACCAACGCAGAACTTCTCGAAGCCGCCGCCGGTGCCGGAGGTTCCAACCGTGACCTTGACGTTCGGGTTCTCCGCCTGGAAGCCCTCGGCCATCGCCTCGGTCAGCGGGCCTACCGTGCTCGAGCCGTCAATCCGGATGTTTCCGGAGAGATCGCTGCTGCCACCCGAGGACGAAGAATCGCTGCTACTGCTGCTGTCGTCGCTGCCGCAGGCGGCCACACCGACTGCCAGCGCGCCGGCCGTCGCGAGCACGGCAAAGAATTTCGACTTGGTACTGGACACAAAGACTCCTTTGTTGAGTTCTGGTTCGGATCCGTTCCGAATCCGCGGTGAGGATCACCCCTCCGGCGATCCACCTCTTGATTTGTCGGGGGTAGCGTGGCAGTGCGCTCGAGCAGCGTTGTTACCGGCCTGTAGCCAGCTTGTGAAAAAACTGTGAACGAATCAGGAGGTGAGAACGCCGTCGGCGGCGCTCGCACATTCAGGTAACGGCTCTAGACCGATGCGGGGAGCACTTCAGTGCTCGTTTTCTTGGCCCGGTCTGGGCCGCCCTTGTCCGGGGCCTGAGGCTCCGGAATCGACGTCTCGGCCGCGAATCTGTAGCCGACGCCGAAGTGGGTGTGGATATAGCTGAACGCGGGCGAGCGGCGTTCCAGCTTGTTGCGAAGCTTGCGTATGAAGACGTCGACCGAGCGATCACCGTGGGCCATGGAGTACCCCCAGACCCTCTGGTAGATCGCCTCCCGCTCGAGCACCTTCCCTTCGCTTTCAGCCAGCAGTTGCAGTAGTTCGAATTCACGCCGGGTCAGATCCAGGCTCTGGCCGGAGACGAACGCCTGGAACTGGTCCGAGCGGATCTCGATCTCTCCGATCATGAGCGGGCCGCCCTCCTGCGCGCCGCTGTGGCGACGGCGACGGCGGGCCACTGCCTCGATGCGGGCGATCGCCTCTTCCGGATGGCACGGTTTGGCGATCCAGTCGTCCGCTCCGACCCTCAGGCCCCGGACCCGTTGTGAGACAGTCGCGCCCTCGGTGCAGACGACCACGCCGAGATCGGGCAGGAAGCCGCAAATCCGTTCCAGATATGCCCAGCCCTCGCCGGCCATCACTTTCAGGTCGACCAGCACCGCGTTGACCTTCATCGCCACGAGTTCCTCGGGCGGAACGGCCGATGCCAGGACCCGGTGCTTCCAGCCGGCAGAGTCCATCCGGTTGACCAGAACCTGCACGAAGCCCGAGTCGTTGTCGATAACGGCGACCCGGAGAGCTGCCCTTTCCTGGTTCATCTACCGGAAGTGTAGGGACAATTCATGCGGCTGTCCTGCCGGAGGGCCGAAATTTCACATCGCGTTCACAGGGCCCGGACTCCGCCCTTGCCTCAAACAGACCGCCGAACGACCGTCTTGCAGGTGAAAACCGTCCCCCGGCCCGGTGCGCTAGATTTCCGATTGTGAATTTCGAACGTCGGATCTACGCCCCGCTCGCAGTGCTTCTGGCCACGGTTTCGGCAATGGTCTTCTCCCCGGTTGCATTCGGCGCTGACGGGGAAGGCACAGCCGGACGGGTCGACGACGTCTACATCACCTACTTCTGTTTCGCGGTGATCGCCTTCTTTGCCGTGCTGGTAACCGTGCTCTCACTGATTCAGGGACGGCTCGAGGCGAAGAAGGAACAGCGCCGGCACGATCTGGACCGCTTCAACTCCTGACTCAACCGAGCGCCCGGTACGGCCGCTGGGCCGCCAAGATCTCCCGCAGCCGCTCGTCCCAGCCGGGATCGAACCCGCCCGTCCCTCCGGGTCCTGCACCTTCCTCGTCGAGGTCGGCGGGGTAGCCGCCGAAGCCGGCGAGGATCGCCCGGTCGAGCCCGGGCAGGGTGGCCAGGTTGTATCCCCCTTCATGGACCGCGAGCAGCCCGATGCCCAGGCGCCGGGCGATCGACGCCGACCGTCCCGCCAGGCGGTTGTACCCGGCCGCGGTGATCGCCTCACTCGAAAGCGGGTCGGCGAAGTGCCCGTCCTGGCCGGCGGAGACGATCAGCAGCCCGGGGTCGAACGCCTCCAGGGTCGGCTCTACCACCACCCCCATCGCCTCCAGGTACTCGCGATCGCCGCAGCCCGGCGGCATCGGCAGGTTGACCGTCGCGCCCTCTCCGTCGCCGGTCCCGGTCTCGGCCAGCCAGCCGGTTCCGGGGTAGAGCGGCCACTGGTGGAGAGAGATCACCAGAACCGACGGGTCATCCCAGAACGCGTCCTGGGTGCCGTTGCCGTGGTGCACGTCCCAGTCGAGGATCGCCACCCGCTCCACCCCGTGCCGTTCCTGCGCGTAGCGGGCGGCGATCGCCGCGTTGTTGAACAGGCAGAAACCCATCGCCTGGTCCGGTGTCGCGTGATGCCCCGGCGGGCGGATCAGGGCGAAAAGGCTGTCCGGTCGGGAAGCGGAGGGGCTCAACAGCGAGTCGACTCCGGCCAGCGCCCCGCCGGCCGCTTTCAACGCCACCTCGCAGCTGCCGGTGCTGACCGGCGTGTCTCCATCGATCCATGACGGGCCGGCGGCGGCCCGGCTCTCGATCAACTCGAGGTGATCCCGGGTGTGCACCCGGAGGATGTCGTCGGGGTCAGCCCTGCGGGACTCGTAGCAAGAGCCCGGACCATTCGGGCGACTGGCGGAGATGGTCGACCACGGCCTCGATCCGCCGGCCGTTCTCGGGGTGGTCACCGGTGTCGTGCAGGGCCTGTTCCGGCAGGAGGACGAGCCCGGTCTTGCGGCCCTCCGACATCAGTCCGGCAGGCGAAAGCCGGAAAGCAGCCGCTTTTCGCTCTCGCCCCTGACCTCGGCCACGACCTCGACGTTTCCGGCCAGCGGGCGTGTCGCGGATCTTGGTCGCAAGCAGGTCGTCAACCTGGAAGATCCCGGCCGAGTTGTTCAGTTCGATCTCGATCCGGACCGGGCGCTCTTCCCCGGCCGAGATCCGGACGTTGTCGATCGCCGCGGCTGAGATCGAGTGGATGCCCTCCTGGCCGGCCTCGAGCGGGATTCGGGTACGGCCCTCGGCCATGTCGAGCGCATCGGCGACCCGGACGATCCCGGCTTCGACCGTGTAGGGCTGGCCGCGCCGGCGGTGGCCGATGATCGCGTGGAGCATCTCGGAGATCACGATCGAGCGCTCCGGCTCCGGGTAGATGTCCTCGAGCAACCGGCCCAGGGCCTCGCGAGCCAGGAACAGGCTGTAGGCCTCGTGGTCGGCCCGGTGGATCGACATCCCGACATCGTGGAGCAGCGCCCCTCCGGCGACAACGACCTCCGCATCACGCTCGACATCCCGTGGTCGGTGACCATCGCCGGCTGGACCTCTCCCTTGATGAGCAGCCGGGTCAGGCGCAGGGCGATATTGAGCACGATCTGCATGTGGACCCAGGAATGGTCTGACATGCCCAGCCGCTCGGCGTGGACCTGGGCCATGTACCACCATGCCCGGACCTGATCATCCCGGTTGATCGCCTCGAGAAAGTCCTCCAGTTTGCGATTGCCCCGGGTTGGGGCCTTGACCGAAACCGAGGTGATCGAGCGCGACCCGCCTGTCCCGGTCCCTCCGCCTCGGGGACTTCGCGTTCCGGGCTCATCCCGGCCTTCGCCCGGCGAGCGGACGCTCGGCCTCGGCCAGCCAGGCGCGGCCGGCGACCGGATCTTCGGCGACCGGCTCGACCTTCCTCCCGAATGCTTCTGCGAGCGCCCCGTGAACGACGATGGCCGGTATCAGCCGCCGGGCTCCGGCCCGGCCGATCCCCAGACGGTCGGCGACTTCTTCCGTGCGAAGCTCCCGGATCGACTCCAGTCCCCGGCGGGCCTCTTCCGGGTCGACCAGCGGGCCACACAGAGTCGTGACCTGGCCGGCCTGCGAGGAGACTGCGCGATGACCCGCTCCCCCGCCGGCACAGAAGCGAGGCAAGCGCACGGGCGGCGCCCCTGAATGCGGCCTCGACCTGGTTTTGCCGTGGCGGGTTCGAGAACCTGGCCTTTCGGGCGATCGACGTCGTCCCGACCGGCCTCGACCCGACCCAGACCGGTACCCGTCCGGCGGTGCCGGATGCGACCTCCACCCCGGTCTCGCCGACCCTGGCCACCGTGATCTTTCGATCGTCGTCCGCCCCGCCTGCGATGGTGGCGCCGAGGAAGGCGGCGCCGGCGATCTCCCATCGGGAGGGGATCCTGATGCTGCCGGTTCCGACCGCGGTTGAGACGCGGTCGAGCAGCCGCAGAAGCCTGGTACCCCTGAGCTCCGGGGACGCGATGACTTCGATCTTCTCCACTCCCAGTTCCCGCAGGGTCTCGACCTCGGCCATCAGCAACGAGGTCAGACGATCGAGGTTTTCCTGGCGGCCGGCTATGGCATGCTCGCGGGCCAGAAGCCGCGAAGACGTCCCGGAACCCACGTCGGACGCGCTGACCCGCGTGGAGTTGAGCGATATCTCGATGGCCCCCAGAAGCAAATCGGGGTAATCCTCGATCTCTGCCCGCAGACCGGCCACTGGCCGGGGCCGGACTGCGCGTATAGCAGTGCCGCCCGGTAATCCTGCTCGACCTCCGAGGCCTCGGACGGGTTGCCCTGCCCGCCGACCGCCGCCCAGGTACCGGTATGGAACTGATACTTGCCGAGGTAGAGACCGCTCGAGGAGACCGCCCGGGGATCCCCGCCGGACTCGCAGCTGGCGATCGCGTTCAGGGTGGCGAGCGAAACGCCGCCCGGCAGATCGCTGAATCTCGCCGCCTGCCTCTTCTTTTCGGCAAGGCGCTTGCCGGGCTTGGGCGACCGGGCCCGGTGGCGGCGCGGTGTCCCTCCGGGTCGAGGGCCACGGGCTCCGGCCGGAGATCGGAGGCCCGGCCCTGGAGCGCGCCTCTGGTCGTTGAGACCCGGGGAATCGGCTTCGCCGGAGCGTGGTTCACCGGCCGGGGCACCGGTCGAAGGTGAGATCAGGAGGTTCCCGGCGATAATGGTGAGGATGATCAGGCCCAGAACCGCGCCGGCGACGGCGCGTCCGCTTATGTTCACTGTTTGAGTCATCTATTAGCAAATACTAATATCACACAAACAAACCCCATGCAGTCCGAGTTCGAACTGCTTCGAGAGCGTTTGCCGGAACGGCCCGAGATGGGGCCGGCGCTTTCGCGGGTCCTGCTGGACCAGGTCGCGGCGGGCGAAGGGCGCCGACCGTCAGGCTCAGCCGTCCGGGCCGGGTGGTCGCCTTCGGCCGACGCGACAGCAGGAGCCGCGGCTATGCGGAGGCGGTCGCCGCCGCCAGGTACGGCGGGTTCGAGGCGATGGAACGAATGGCCGGCGGCCGGGCCGCGGCCTACACCGAGGGCACGCTCAGCCTGACGATCACCGTCCCCGACCCCGAACCCGGCCGGCGGACCGGCGAGCGTTCGAGTACGCGGCCGAGCTCGCCCGGGACGGCGCTCGCGACCTCGGGGTCGACGCCCGGATCGGCGAAGTCGAAGGCGAATACTGCCCCGGGGCCTTCAGCGTCAACGCCGAAGGCGAGACGCAAGCTGGTCGGCATCGGCCAGCGGATGATCAGGGGTGCCGCCCACGTCGGTTTCGTGATCGCGGTCCGGACGCGACCGGATCGACGGTCCTCGACCCGGTCTACGGGGCGCTCGAGCTCGACTGGAATCCGGAGACGGTCGGAGCGGTCGACGAGGAACTGCCGGCGCCGATCTCGAAGTCGTCGAGAAGCGATCCTCTGGCCGGCTCAAGCGCCGCGCCGCGGTCAGAACCGGTCGCCCTCGAGCCGGGCGACGCTCGACTTCGGTGTTAGGTCGCCGCTGCCGATTTCCGCTCGCCGGACTGACCGGGAAGACCCGGCGGACGGCACGGCCTGATCCCCGAAGCGGTCGACCCTGCCGCGGTCGGCTTGGACCGTGCGGACCGACCCCGATCCGGAAACCGGCCGAAACGCGACCTTCCGGAATCCGAGGGCGCCGCCGGCAGCCCTGCGCAGCGGATGAGGCTCGAAGTCGATCGCCGAGCGGCTGATGTCGCGCGGGGCCCGCAACGCGCAGCGCGTCGTCGACGCGGCCGGGCTCGACCAGGCGATCGAGACGGCGGTCGAAGAAGCGATCGTCGGCGCGCTCGAGAGCGAAGCGACCGAACGCGCGATCGCCCGGGTCCTCAACGGCCCGCTGATCGAGCAGGCCGTATCCGAGGCGCCTCAGAGCCCGAGAGGTCGAAGCAGCGATCATCGAGGTGCTCGACAGCCAGACCGCCACCCAGGTCTGGGACCACGTGCTCGACGGTCCCCACGCTCAGCGACTGATCGAGCGGATCGCCGAAGCGCCCGAGGTGAGGGCGGCGATCGCCACCCAGGGCATCGGCCTGATCGGCGACCTCGGCCACCAGATCTCCAGGGTGACCCGGGTGCTCGACTTCATCGGCGAGCGGGTCGTCGAGGGGTGTCCTGCTGCGGTCCAAACGGGCGACGCCGACCAGCCGGGCCGGCTTCTTCACTCGGGTCCTGGCGCTCGGGATCGACGCAGTCATCGTCAATTTCAGCCTGGTCGCGCGCCGGAGCGCTGGTCAGCGCGCTCGGCGATGCGCTGGGTCTCTGGAGCGGCAACATCGACCACCTCGCTGTTCGCGAGTCGGGGCACTCCTCTGGTTCATCTTCAGCCTCGATCTACCTCTTCGTCTTCTGGTCGCCTCGGGCCAGACGATCGGCATGCGCTTTCTCGATATCCGGATCGAACACGACGGGGACCACCGCATCGGCCTCAGAGCCGCTTTCCGTCGACTGGTCGGGTTCTGGCTGAGCGCCGCGATCCCGTTCGGCCTGGGCTTCATCGGGTCCTGATCCGAATCGACCGCCGCGGCTTCCACGACCGCATGGGCGGACACGGTCGTCTACTTCATCCACGAACCGGTCGAACCCCGACAAGCCTCAGGAACAACCCGTACTCTGGCCTCGCGCGGGTCACGCCGCATCCGGAAACCGCGGGAGCGTGGCACGACGGCAGATGAGTCGGGAGGAATCATCTTGAGCTTCAAGCGTCTCTCTGGGCGTACCGTCCCGCTGTTCGCGATGACCCTCGCCGGGCTCGGGCTCGCCACTACCGCCGGGGCCGCACCGGCTCCGGTGCTGCCGGCCGGGCCGATCCTCCAGCAGGCCGACTGGCCGAACGACCCCGAGTTCGCCAGACTGCGAGTTCGACGATCCGGTCTCCGGCTGCACCGACCGCGAACAGTGGAACCTCTACGGCCCGATGGACGGCCTGTGCCAGAGCGCCGGGAGGCGCCGTCTTCGACCAGCCGCGGCCCGATGGCGGCCTGCCCTGCTGGGCCCGCAACGCGACCGACCCCGAGAGCTCATCCGGCATCAACATGACCGGCGCCTGGGCCCAGGGCAACGTCGGCCGTGACGAGATGCTGATCGCCTACATCGAGGGCGGGGTCAACTACAAGGCCAACGGGATCAAGGACGGCCTGAACGCCGTCTACATCAATCCCGGCGAGCTGCCCTATCCCGCAGGGCTGGGACGGCCAGGACCTCGGACGCTACGACTTCGACGGCAACGGCCGCTTCGACATCCGCGACTTCGCCAAGGATCCGCGGGTCAACCCGACCTGCCCGCCCGCCACTCCTCAGTTCACGATGGAAGAAGAGGGCACGGTCCGAGGCTGCGCCGACGAAGGCGAGCACGAGTACCTGAACGAGGTCAACATCGGTGGGCCGAAGCGCCGCTTACCTGTCGCCTCAGGACCTGATCGTCGTCTTCGGCCACTGCCGGATCGAGGACAACCGGATCGCCGCCTGCCCGGAGGACGGTCGCTTCGACAATGACGGCAACGGCTACCCGAACGACGTCAGCGGCTGGAACGCGTACAACAACACCAACGACCCACAGACCGAGGACCCGGGCTACGGCCACGCTCTCGAGCCTGATCAGCCTGATCGGCGGCGAGGCGAACAACAGCTTCGAAGGGGTCGGCGTCTGCCGCGAATGCCGCGTGCATCCCGGTCAAGTCCGGAGCCGAATCGGTCGGCAAGACCGACAACTGGACCCCGGCGCTGAACTTCGCGGTCGACGCCGGAGCCAGGGCGATCTCCTCGGTGGTCGTCTCTTACACCTACTCGAGCGCCGCCCGACGAGGCCGTCGCTCACGCGATCGACAGGAACGTGCTGCTCTCATTCGACTCGAACGACTTCGACGCGATGGACCACACCGACGGCCACCTCTACGACGCAGGTCTTCCCCGGCAACTCGGTGATCCAGGACGTCAGAGGCGCACGAACATCCAAAGCTTCCGGGCCCGCTCGAACGTGACCAGCTACGGCACCCATTCGGTGTTCTCCGGCGGCGAAGTCACGACCTCCGGTGCGACCCCGTTCCAGGCCGCCTTCCTGGGCATGGTCCAGTCGGCGGCGATGAACGCGGTCGATGCGGAAACTCTACCCGCGCACTCTGACCCCGAACGAGGTCCGTCAGGTGCTGATGAACACGGCCAGCGAGGTTATCCCCCAGCGCGACCATCCGACCGTGACCGGCAGTGGCCCGGCAACCCCGACTCGATTACCGACGCGACTCACACCAACTGGTCGACCCAGTACGGCTACGGCCGGGTCAACATCGGCAAGGCGACCAAGCTGATCATGGACGGTCGGGTGCCGCCGACCGCGCTGATCGAATCGCCCGACTGGTACCGCTACGTCGACCCGTCCCGCCAGAAGAGCGTGCCAGATCAAGGGCTCGGTCAGGCCTTCTGCCTGGGGTTCCGAAGGCCTGGACTGGACCCTCGAGTGGGCGCTCGGCGCGGATCCGAAGGACGCGGACTTCAAGACGATCTCGACCGGCAAGGCGGCCAAGTCCGGAGTGCTCGGGACGCTCGACACGAGGCAGATCCCGAGGAGCTTCGCCGCCGGGCAACCCGGCCTGACCCTGCCCCCGAACGGCCCCGAGCAGTACACGGTGACGATCCGGCTCCGGGCCCGCGACGGTAACGGCCTCAAGGGTGAGGACCGCCGTTCGATCGGCGCCCGGAGCGATCCCGCAGACTGGCCCCCGGCTACCCGAAGCCGATCGGCACCGAGATCAGCGCCGCTCCGACCTTCGTCGATCTGAACGGCGGCCGGCAGCAGGAACTGGTCTTCGGCACCTACGACGGCGTGGTCAACGCGCTCGATCCCAGCGGCAAGCAGATCAGGGGCTTCCCGGTCCGGACCTGGCAGCTGCGCAAGATCGATCCGCTGAACGCACAGAACTTCGCCTCTGAGTCATACGAATCCGTTCGCGCGCTGCGCGAAGCGCGGGACCCGGTCAGCGGCATCGCGGTCGGCGACCTGTACGGAAACGGCTCGCAGTCGATCGTCGCGACCACCGCCAGCGGCTGGGTCTACGTCTGGGACGTTCGAACGGCAGGTTGCGCAAGGGCTTCCCGGTCAAGCCGAAGCCCGAGTTCGACACCAAGCCGGTCCCGACCCCGATCGAACCGGTTCGAACGGCCACCGCTCGCCGACCCGGGGCAACTGGTCGGCTCCGGTGCTCGGCAACCTGACCGGCGACGGCAGGCTCAGCATCCTGATGTCTTCCTACGACGGCCACCTCTACGCCTGGCAGCCGAACGCGCAGGCCGGTTCCGGGCTGGCCGGTCAAGGTCGAGCTGCCGGCTGTCGATCCACGACTCGATCTGCCGACCGGCAAGTTCATCCGCGACCCGAAGCTGATGATGTCTCCGGCGGTAGGCGACCTGCTCGGCACCGGCCGCGACCAGGTCTTCGTGCCCGGCTACGACTGCCTCGAAGCCAACGGAGGCAGCAACTCCGTCTTCGCCTACGGGATCCATCCCGACGGTGAAGACCACCCCGGCGGTCCGTTCATGGACGGCTGGCCGGTCCGGATGAACGCGGCCGGCGGTTGCTACTCGCAGTCGATCGACTTCGTCCAGGGCGGGGCCAACTCGCCGTCGATCGCCGACTTCGACGACTCGGGCCAGCTCCAGGTGGCGATCACCCCGGTCTCCGGCGTCCCGGTCGATCCTGAACCCGGACGGTTCGACCTACCGGGACCTGTCGAACTTCTGCCTGGGCACAAGCTGCGCTGCGCGCCCGCCGTACTACCCGACCGAAGCGGTACTTGCCGGGGTTACCGGCCAGGGAGCGATCGGCGATCTCGACGGCGACGGAAAGCCGAACTACATGCAGCCGATGGCCGGAGGCATCAGCCTCCAGGTCGCGCTGGGGACTGAGGGCCAGGCCGGACTGATCCACGTCTTCGACGCGGCCTGGGATGTCGCCACCGGCAAGATGCTGCAGGACTTCCCGACCGACCAGGACGGCTTCCCGTTCTTCACCTCGCCGACCGTCTCGAGCCTCAGCAACGACGGGCGGCCAGGCGATGATCTCCTCGAACGACTCGTACTGGATCCATGCCCGCCGGGCCGACGGTAGCGAGGCACCCGGCTTCCCGAAGTGGACCGGCCAGTGGACATCGTTCGGTGGCGTGGTCGGCGACCCGAGGCAGAACGGTCGCCAGCAGCTCGCCTACGGCAGCCGCGAGGGTTACCTGTTCGTGTGGAACGTCGGCGGCAAGCCGAACCGGAACACCGAGTGGTGGAGCTTCCGACACGACGAGCACAACTCCGGCCGCTACGGCAACGACACCCGTCCCCCGGCCAGTCTCAAGGTCGACGTCAAGCGGTCGAAGCGGACCGCTATGCTGAACTGGCGCGCGCCGGGCGACAACGGGGTCAGCAACGGAGGCCGTCCGGTACCAGATCTATCACTCGAAGAAGCCGATCAAGCCTGACCAAGCTGAACAAGGCCACGAGGGTCAGGGCGCCGAAGCCGGCCGCGCCGAACCGGAACCAGCAGTCGATCCGGCTCAAAGTGGCCGGAAGCGGAAGCTCTACGTGGCGTTCCGGTCCCGCGATGCGGCGGATAACTGGTCATCGCTGACCGGTGAAGGTGCCGAGTTCCAGAAGTCGGTCAAGCAGAAGGTCAGGAAGTGCAGGAAGACCTACCAGAAGAAGCGGAAACGCCATCGCGGCAACCACAAGGCCCTCAAACGGACCGGAAGCAGAAGAAGAAGTCATCGGGAAGGCCAGGAAGTCCGGTAAGAAGGTAAGCCCCGGGCGGATCAGATTCGGCCGGCGGCCAGCAGGCGACGCAGGAAGCGGCGGGTCTCGGGCTGCTGCGGGTCGTCGAGGACCTTTGCCGGGTGTCCCGACTCGACGATCCGGCCCTCGTGGAGGAAGGCGACCGTATCGGCGACCTCGCGGGCGAAGCTCATCTCGTGGGTGGCGATGATCATGGTCATGCCTTCCTGCTTCAGGTCCCGCACCACCTCGAGCACGTCCCCGACCAGCTCCGGGTCGAGGGCGCTGGTCACCTCGTCAAGCAGCAGGGCCCGGGGCCGGCCTGCGAACGCCCGGACCAGCGCCACCCGCTGCTGCTGGCCGCCGGACAGCTGGTCGGGCCGGTCGTCCTCGCGCCCGGCGAGCCGAAGCGCTCGAGCAGGTCCCGGCCGCGCTCGTCGGCCTCGGCCTCGGCATCGACCCGCTGGGCCCGGACCGCGCCCAGGGTGACGTTGTCGAGCACGGACATATGCGGGAAACAGGTTGAAGGCCTGGAAAACGAAGCCGAGCCGACGACGGACCGCGACTGGATCGACCGAGGGATCGGTGATCACATCGCCGTCGAGGAAGATGTCGCCGTCGTCGATCTCCACCAGCAGGTCGATGCAGCGCAGCAGGGTCGACTTGCCCGAGCCCGAGGCGCCGATCAGGGCGACCGCCTCGATGCTCGGCGATCGCCGAGGTCGATCCCGTCGAGCACCAGCCGGTCGCCGAACGACTTGGTCACGCCGGTGATCTCGAGTACCGGTGCGCTCACGAGTCGATCTCCCCGCGGCTCGTTATGTGGTCGAGGATGCGGGCCATCGGGATCGTCACCGCCAGGTAGAGCAACGCCGCGGCGATCAGCGGCGTGTAGTTGAAAGTCGACGCGGCGTCGATCTGGGCGATCCGGAAGGCCTCCTGGATCCCGAGCACCGAAACCAGGGCCACGTCCTTCTGCAGCGAGATGAAGTCGTTGAGCAGCGGCGGCCGGACCCGCCTGATCGCCTGCGGCAGGACGACGAAGCGAAGCGCCTGGAAGTTGGTCAGACCCGACCGCCAGGGCGGCGTCGGTCTGAGTGCTGGTGGACCGAGGCGATGCCGGCCCGGTAGACCTCGGCCACGTAGGCGCTGTAAGCCAGCGAAAGGGCGACGCAGGCGAGGAAGATCGGATCGGTCGAGCACGCCCGTGCCGCCGCAGGGCCGGGATGCCGAAGCCGAACAGGTAGACCAGCAGGATCACCGGCACGCCGCGGAACAGGTCGCAGTAGACCGCCGCCAGCATCGCGGATCGGGAACAGCGCCGGCACGCGGCTGGTCCGGACCAGGGCGATCACCAGTCCGAAGATCAGCACGACCACCTCGACCGCGAGAAACATCTTCACGTCGAGCCAGAATGCACTGAGGATGTCGGGGAACGAGGTGCGGAAAGCCTCGGGCCGAGAAGAAGGTCTCCTTGACGTCCGGCCAGCCCGCTGCTGGTGAAGATCAGCAGCGGCCAGGCCGCCGATGACTACGACCGACGAAAGCGCGGCGATCGCCTGGCCGCGCCGCGACTTGGCCTGCTTGGCCCTCTCGCGGCGGCCCGGCGCTCGCCGCTATCGCTACCGCGGTCCGGCCGAGACGCTGCGATCGGGCTATCGTCAGTTGAGTTCAGGGGCGTTCGCGGCGTCGCTCATCCACTGGTTGGTGATCTCTTCGAGCGTGCCGTCGTCTCAGCTCTTCGAGCGCGAGGTCGACGCAGTGGGTCAGGTCGGAGTCCTTGGCCAGCAGGGCGCCCCACTGGTCGCCGCCGGGTGCATCGAACTGGCCGACGACGGATGGAGCCGGAGACGATCGCGTCGCGCAGGTAGATCGCCTGGGGCAGGTCGACCACGATCGCGTCGACCTGACCCTGCTTGAGCGCGCTGACCACGTCGTTCGAGTTGTCGAACACCTTCGGATCGGTGGTCGGCTCGATCTCGTCGTTGACCGCGTCCAGGCTGGTCGTACCGATCTGGACGCCGATCGTCGCGTCCTTGAGCTGGTCGAGGCTGGTGATCCCCTCGAGGTCGGAGCCCTTGGCCGACCAGCACTCCCTGGCTGGCCGTGTAGTACGGCGATCGAGAAATCGACGACCTTCTCGCGGGCCGGGGTGATCGAGATCTGGTTGACGTCGAAGTCGAACTTCTTCGGACCCGGTGCGTAGGAGGCGTTGAACGGCACCGTGGTCCACTCGACCTCGGACTCGGTCGAACCCGAGCTGGTCGGCGATCGCGTAGGCGACGCGCGCCCTCGAAGCCCTTGCCGTTGGTCGGGTCGTCGTCCTCGAAGTACGGCGGGTAGGCGGGGCTGTCGGTGGCGATGGTGAGGTAGCCGTCCTTGTAGACCTGCAGATCGGCGAAATCACACTTGGTCGCCTCCGCGGTCGTTTCGTCGCTGGACGAGTCGTCGCTACTGCATCCGGCGATCAGGGCAAGGGCGAACACGGAAATCAGCAGCAAGACGAGGCGGTACCGGGACACTTTCACTCCTCCAGTAGGTGACGAGAGTACGGCAGAAGCCTACGCAAACCGCGAGTTCCATGTCTGGAGACGCCGGTAGGGTGCCAGCACGGTGGACAGCATCAGAGAGGCAATCGAGTTCGGCCTGGCGATCACCGTCTTCACCTTCCTGATCCTGGCCTCGATCGGGCTGCTCACACTGCGCTGGCGAAAGCACCGGAACCTGCCGCGGCCGGCCAGGATGAAGCACCTCTGGCGGTACCTGCTGGGACGGGCCGCGGTTGCGGCGGGAGTCGGCCTGGCCGCGGTCGCGATCCTGATCGCGTTCCTGACCCTGAACACCTACCGGCCCCAGACCGACACGACCCCCTCGATCCGGATCGAGGGGGCGGCCGGGCGGGTGACCGTCCAGCTCAGTGTAGAGAACTGCTGGTCGTCGGCCGATGTCGAACTGCGGGTCGATCCCCCGCGTGGTTCCGGTCCGGAGGCCCGGTCGACCCGGCGGGCGGAGCTGTATTCCGACCAGAGCGGCACCCGCGAAATCGAGCTCGACAGCAACGGGGTCGGCGAGCTGGAGCTGGAAGACCCGAGTTCGAACCGGGGGCTGCTCTCCTGTTACATCCCCCTGCCCACGGTCGCCGGGGCCGACGGGCCTGTCCGGGTAGAGCTGGAAATGGCCGACTACATGCAGGTCGATACGGTCGAGTCGATACCGGCCCCGGACGGATACCGCAACGAGAGCTGGCTCTGGAACTGCCCCGCCGGCGAGAAGTGCCCGGCGCTGGCCACGGTCGGGGTCGCATTCGAGGATGGTGCGAAGCAGGTGATAGTGGTGATCCTTGCCTCGATGATCGGGGCGATCATCGCGCTGATCCTCGGCGAAGCCGTCTTCAGGCCGATCCGGCGGCGGCTCGACGGCGACGGGGACGGACCGGACTCGTAGCCCCCTCGACCGGAGCCTGAACGAGGTCGGGCGAACTCGGCTCGGGGGCGGTCAGACCTCGGCCGGGCCGACGCCGAGCCGGGGGTCGAGAACGATCATGGCCAGCGGCTTGGGCGCCCCGAGGTAGTAGCCCTGGGCGTAGTCGACGCCGAACTGCTTGAGCAGTTCCAGCGAATCGCCGTCCTCGACCCCTTCGGCAACCGTCAGCTTGCCCATCGCGCGAGCGGCATAGACCAGCGACCTGACCAGCAGCCTGTTGTCCCGTTCGGTGGACAGGTCGTGGACGAACTCCCCGTCGATCTTCAGGTAGTCGCAGTCGATGTGCTTGAGGTTGTAGAACGAAGCGAAACCGGTACCGAAGTCGTCCAGCGCCATGCTGCAGCCGAGCAGCCCGAGCTCCTCGGCCAGTTTCCGGGCGCCGGTCATGTCACTGATCGCGCCGGTCTCGGTGATCTCGAACACCAGGCTCCCCGGATCCACCCGGTACCGGTCGAGTTCGGTGGCGATGAAGTCCGGAAGTCGCGGATCGCCGACCGACCGGCCGGAGAGGTTCACGCTGAATCTGAGCGTCTCGCTGCTCAGGTCGAAACCGGCCAGGGCCTTGATCGCGCTGCTGATCACCCACTGGTCGATGTCCTGGATCAGGTCGTGCCGCTCGGCGATCGGCAGAAAGGTGCCGGGCTGGACGATTGACTCATCGTCGTCGCGCATCCTGATCAGCAGTTCAAAGAATGCCGGGCCGGTCCCGTCAAGGTTGACGATCGGCTGGGCGTAGAGTCGGAAGCCCCCTGATTCGAGCGCCCGTCCGATGCGACTGTGCCAATCGATCGACTCGGCCATATCGGGATCGCCGGTGCGGTCGTAAAGGCGCACGCAGTTCCGGCCCGAAGCCTTGGCGTCGTACATCGCAATGTCGGCTTCCATGAGGATCTGCTCGGTCGAGGCGTCTTCGCCGGTCTCGGCGGTGGCGACCCCGATGCTCACCGTCAGCTGGACCGTACGGTCGGCCACGCCGACCCTGACTTGGCCTGAGATGGCCTCGGCGAGACCTTCGGCCAGCAGCCGCGCCGCCTCTCCGTCCAGCCCCGGGAGCAGTACCGCGAATTCGTCCCCACCCGGTCGGGCCAGGATCCCGGCTCCGTCGAGATGGGCCCTGAGCACTTCGGCGGCGCGCACGATCAGCTGATCGCCGACCGTGTGCCCGAAGCTGTCGTTGACGAACTTCAGGTTGTCCAGATCGAGGCTCAGCAGGGCGACCGGGGAGTGCGGTGGGCCGTCCAGGGCCGCAGCCAGTTCCTCCCTGAACCGGCGTCGGCCGAACAGACCGCTCAGGGCGTCGTGATCGACCATGTGCTGGAGGCGCTGATGGAACTGATGGCGCTCGGTTATGTCTTCGACCATGTAGAGGGCCCGGGGATCGTCTCCGGCAACCTCGCTGAGTCGCGCCACCGTGAGATCCACCCAGACGACATCGCCGTCCTTTCTGATGTTGCGCTTTTCCAGGCCGTAGCGGTCGATTTCGCCCGCGAAAAGCGACTTGGCCAACCGCCGGTCCTCTTCGAGATCGTCGGCATGGGTGATCTCGGTAAACGGAACACCCTCGAGCTCTCCGGCCGTGTACCCGGTGATCCTCTCGTAGGCGGAGTTGACCCGCTCAAAGGTTCCGTCGGGCCTGACCAGGCAGATTCCGATCGGGCTCTGCTCGAAGACCTGGCGGAAGCGGTCGAGCGCCCGGGCCCCGGCCTCCTTGGCCAGGCGCTCCGCGGTGATGTCAGCCGCCACGACTATCCGGACCGGGCCGTGCTCGGGATGGTCTGCCGTGGAGACGTTCCTCCGGGCCCAGATGGTCGAGCCGTCCCGGTGGACCGAGCGGCCCTCGCGGGTAATCTCCCCGCTCCTCAGCAGTTCGCGCTCCAACGACTCCTCCTCCGCCTGCTCATCCGGGCTGAGGTCATCCGGCATCAGGCAGGCAAAGGGACGCCCGACCAGCTCCCCGGCCCCGTAGCCGTAGATCCGGTCGAACTGGGGGTTGGTCAGGACGATCTTCCGGTCCTCCTCCCTGACCATCGCGACGCCCTCGCTCATCGAGCTCAGGACCGCCGCCCGCTCGGCGCGGCTGGCCTCTGCGACCTGCCAGGCCCGGTAGAACCGCTGGAGCCTCCGAGACGTGACGGCGATAACCACGAGCAGAACCAGCAGCAGCAGGACGTCACCCAGGCCGTCGGACTCCCGGACACCGATCAAGGGCTCGCAGAGCGTCGATGCCGAAATCAGTACCGGTAGCAGCAACACGGTCGGGACCAGGAAGCGGGCCATCGCCGGACCCGGCCCGGGCGAGAGCATGAATCCTGCGATGCCGCGGTCGGGGCGCAGGAAGAAGTAGGCGAGGTATGCGACTGCTGCCACCAGCAGAATCGTCGGACTGAAGGCGGGGTCCATCCGGCCGAAACCGAGGTCCAGCTGGTAGCCGAAGGCCAGGAGCCCGACCATCAGTGCTCCCGCAATCAGCGGATTCAGGAAGTCGTTCCAGCGGTACCGCGTGGGGCCCGCATCGATCATCAGGACGCCGAGGGAGAGAAGGAGGATCATCACGACCGGGCCGGAGATCGGTTGCTGCCAGGCTCCTTCCGCCGCCCAGTCGAACAGCAGACAGCCGCAGATCTCGTTGGTGATGAGTATCGCGGACCCGGCGATGGCGGCCACCGCCACGAACTTGCCGGCCCGTCGGTGGCGGGCCCGTCCGTCCGCACCGGGCCGCGAAAGCAGGACCGCCGTCCCGAACAGGCCGAGCAGGACGGCCGTCCAGCCTGTAACCGGTGGAAACTCGAAGTAGGCGCCCTGAAGAACCGTCGACCCGGTCAGCCAGCCGAGGGCGACGGAGCCGGCGCAGAACAGGGCCAGACCGCCTCCCAGCGCGGGTGCGTGGGTGGCGAAACCGAGCCAGACCCCGCGGAAGCTGCCGGCGTTCGCCTCATCCCAGGCGTCAGCCGGGATCGGAAGGTCGGCCGTGGCGTCCGGAGTTCCCTTCGCTGCCGGACCAGAGGGTGTTGGGGACATGTGAACTGAATCTATCAGCGGTTTTCGGGGTTAGACCTCGACCACGCAGCCCTGCGAGCCCGCTTTCAGGCAGCGTCCGCTCGATTTTCGGCTCACCTTGGCTGTTCCGGGGGAAGCGCCCGTTCGGCCTGCTCCCACTCCTCGTAGAGGCGGGCGACCTTTTCCCTCGCCTTGTCGTGGCGCCGGGTCGCCCTGTCGGTCTTCTCCGGCGACGACCAGGCGGCCGGGTCGGCCAGATCGTCTTCAACCGTCGCCAGCTCGGCTTCGGCCCTTTCGATCTTCTTCTCCAGGCTGCCGACCATGCGCCGGGCCCGGGCCGACTCCTTGCCGGGCGACCCGCCGCGCCTGGCGTTACCGCTCGGCGACCGCTTCTTCGATCCGGCCGCAAGCCGCGCCACCTCCAGACGTTCGGCCTCGGCCGACTCGTCCTCTGCCCTCTGGTACTCGGCCCAGCCGGTCATGTGGTTTTCCAGCTCGCCGTTTTCACAAACCAGGGTCCGGCTGCCGACCGCCTCCAGCAGCGCCCTGTCGTGCGAGATAAGGACGACTGCGCCCGGAAAGGCCGACAGCGCATCCTCCAGGGCCTCACGGCTCTCTATGTCCAGGTGGTTCGTCGGCTCGTCCAGAAGCAGGACATTGGCCCCCGAAGCGACCAGGATCGCCAGGGAGAGACGGCGCTGCTCGCCACCCGAGATATCGGCCAGCGACTTGTTGACGTCTTCGCCGGAGAAGAGAAAGGCGCCGAGCAGATCGCGGACCTTCTGCCCGGTCAGCCCGGTCTCGCGGGCGGCGGCGTCGATCACCGTGCCTTCGCCGGCCGCAGTCTCGGCATGCTGCGAGAGATAGCCGACCACGGCGTTGTGTCCGACCCTGACGCTGCCCGAGGCGGGCCTTCGCTCGCCGGCCAGAGTCTCGATCAGAGTCGTCTTGCCGGCCCCGTTGGGACCGATCAGTACGACGTGTTCGTCCCGCTCGATCAGAAGGTCGGCCTTCTCCAGCAGAACCCGTCCCGGAACCTCGATCCTGCCGTTGACCATCTTGAGGACCACCCGGCTCGCCCTCTGCGGCTCGGCGAACGTGAAGGCCAGGCGGCGACCGTCCTCCGGGTCGCGCGTGGCCGCATCCTGCCTGACCCGGTCGATCTGCTTGAGCCTGGACTGGGCCTGGCGGGCCTTGGTCGCCTTGTAGCGGAAGCGCTCGACGAAGCGCTCCATCCGGGCGATCTCGGCCTGCTGTCTCTCGATCGCTTTGCCCAGCGCGACCTGCCTCGCGGCCTGTTCCTTGCGCCAGGCATGCCAGGGGCCGGAGAAGTACCGCGCCCGGCCCGCCTCGAGCTCGAGGACCGAGGTTCCGACGGATTCGAGAAACCAGCGGTCGTGAGCGACCAGGACCACTGCCGCATCGAGCGCCTTGAGGTACTCCTCGAGCCATTCCAGGGTGGGAATATCGAGATGGTTCGTCGGCTCGTCCAGCAGCAGCAAGTCGGCCCTCGTCGCCAGTGCCCTGGCCAGCGAAGCCCGGGTCAGCTCGCCGCCGGAAAAGGTTGCCAGGGAGCGGTCGAATTCCTCTTCGCCGAAGCCGAGCCCGCGCAGGACGGCCATGACCTCGTCCCGCCAGCGGTAGCCGCCGGCGATTTCCAGCCGCTGCTGGGCGGCCGAATACGCCCTCATCGTCTCCTCGTCATGGCTGCCGGCCGACATCTCTTCTTCGAGCCGTTCGAGCTCGGACTCGGTCTCGATCACGTCGGCGCGGCCGGTGAAGACGTACTCCTTGAGCGAGAGGCCGGAGTCGCGTGGCGGGCGCTGGTCGTGCAGCGCCACCCGCGTGCCCTTCTGGAAACCGAGCGCGCCCGAGTCGTTGCTCATCTCCCCAGCGAGAATTCGCAGCAGGGTCGATTTCCCGGCCCCGTTCCGGCCCGAGAGGGTCATCCTCGTACCCCGAGTCAGTTTGAACGAGACCTCGCTGAACAGGGGGTCACCCCCGAGGTGGATACCGATGCTTGTTGCCGTTACGACCGCCATGCGAGAGACCGGCCAGTTTGCCAACTTGCTCCGGCCGGCGGCACCCGGCGGTCGATCGCCGGGCGCCGTTCGGGATCGTGGCCGGCGGACTCCTTGCCGGGCAGTCCTGCACGGTCCCGCCCGGAATGGACACGGGGCACACCGGTGTGCCAGCATCTCTGTCCCGTCCTTGACTTTCGTTGAAAAGAGATCGCATTGAGCAACGGCTCGTTTGAAGCGGGGCCCGGGCCCGGGCCCCAGTTCGGCTCTACCTGGGAGACCCAGATACCGACCCATGAACCGGTGCACGGCGTCTCCCCGTACCCGCCGATCGCCGACTACGGCTTCCTGTCCGACGGCGAGGTCTCGGCCCTGGTCGCGCCGAGCGGCAATGTCGAGTGGCTCTGCCTGCCGCGGTTCGACTCGCCAAGCGTCTTCGGTTCGATCCTCGACCGCAGCGCCGGCACCTTCCGCCTGGGACCGGCCGACATCAACGTCCCGACGAACCGGCGCTACGTACCGGGCACGATGGTCCTCGAAACCAGCTGGGGAACCGGAGACGGATGGATCATCGTGCGCGACGTCCTGCTGATCGGCCCATGGCACCACAAGCGCGACCGCTCCAACACGCACCGCCGCGCACCGACCGACTACGACGCCGATCACGTTCTGCTCCGGATGGTCCGGTGCGTCCACGGCGAGGTCCAGCTGGTCCTCGACTGCAAGCCCGCCTTCGACTACGGCCGCCGGCAGGCTAGCTGGGAGTACACAGGCGAGGCCTATCACGAAGGAGTCGCCACCGCGCCCGGCTCGGATCTCGAGCTGCGGCTGACCAGCGATCTCAACCTCGGTTTCGAAGGACCCCGGACCACGGCCCGGACCCTGCTCAAGGAGGGGGACGTACGGTTCGTGGCTCTCTCCTGGAGCGAGCACGAGCCACCCAGGGACTACGACGAGGCCCACGGCAAGCTGGTCTGGACCGCTCACCACTGGCAGAACTGGCTGGCCCGCGGAACTTTTCCCGATCACCCGTGGCGGAGCTATCTGGAGCGTTCCGCGCTGACCCTGAAGGGATTGACCTACTCCCCGACCGGCGCCCTGATCGCCGCCGCCACGACCTCGCTTCCCGAGACGCCCGGCGGTCAGCGGAACTGGGACTACCGGTACTCCTGGATCCGCGACTCGACTTTCACGCTCTGGGGCCTCTACACCCTCGGCTTCGACTGGGAGGCCAATGACTTCTTCTACTTCATCGCCGAGATAGCCCGCGAGGCCGGGGATATCCAGATCATGTACGGCGTCGCCGGCGAAAAGGAGCTAGAAGAGGAAGTCCTCCACCACATGCACGGCTACGAGGGTGCGTCACCGGTCAGGATCGGGAACGGGGCCTACGACCAGAGCCAGCACGATGTCTGGGGGGCCGTGCTCGACTCGTTCTACCTGCACGTCAAGTCGCGGGACGGGATGCCGGAGGAAATCTGGCCGATCCTGAAGCGCCAGGTCGATGCCGCCCTGGAGAACTGGCGCGGCACCGACCACGGGATCTGGGAAGTGCGGGGCGACCCCAAGCACTTCACCTCCTCCAAGCTCATGTGCTGGGTGGCGGTCGACCGCGGCGCCCGGCTCGCCCTGATTCGCGAAGACGAGGAGCTTGCCGCCGAGTGGCGCCGGGCGGCGAACGAGATCCATGCCGACATCTGCGAAAACGCGATCGACGACCGCGGCGTGTTCACCCAGCATTACGACACCGACGCCCTCGATGCTTCCTGCCTGCTGATGCCGCTGCTCCGCTTTCTGCCGCCTGACGACCCCCGGATCCGCGACACCGTCCTGGCTATCGCCGAGGAGCTCACCGAGGAGGGGCTGGTCCTGCGCTATCGCACCGAGGAAACCGACGACGGTCTCGACGGCGACGAGGGGAGCTTTACGATCTGCTCGTTCTGGCTGGTCAGCGCCCTGGTCGAGATCGGTGAACTCCACCGGGCCCGCCAGCTCTGCGAGAGGCTGCTCGGTTTCGCCAGCAGCCTCCAGCTCTACGCCGAGGAGATCGACCCGCTGTCGGGCCGGCACCTCGGGAACTTTCCCCAGGCCTTCACCCATCTGGCCCTGATCAACGCGGTAATGCACGTGATACGGGCGGAGCAGGAGACCGGATACCCCGGCGGGAGGATCCCCCGCCCCGGCGATTGATGCCAGGCGCCGGGCGCCACCCCGGGAAGGCCTGCCGGCCGGCCGCTACCGAATGAGCCTAGATGCCTGGATAGCCGCAGCGGTGATCGCCTCGATGCTGGTCGTGCTGGCGCTCGAGCTGATGCCGCCGGCCGCGACCGTGCTCACCGCGACGGTCAGTCTGCTGGTGTTCGGCGTGATCGACGAGGAGCAGGCCCTTTCCGGCTTCTCCAACCCGGCTCCACTTACCGTCGCCGCCCTCTACGTGCTGGCCTACGCGGCCGACAAGACCGGTCTGCTCGGACCCCTGGTCAATCGAATGCTGGGCAAGAAGGGCGAGGTCGACCGCCACTCGCTCGCCCGGCTCACCATGCCGACCGCCGTGATCTCTGCCTTCATCAACAACACCCCGCTGGTCGCGATGCTGATCGGACAGGTGACGACCTGGTGCAAGCAGCGCGGGGTATCTCCCTCGCTGCTCTTGCTGCCGATCTCCTACGCGGCGATCCTGGGCGGAACGCTGACCGTGATCGGCACCTCGACCAACCTGGTCGCATCCGGCCTGCTCGAGGCAACCGGGGAGCCGGCCATCGGCATGTTCGAGATCACCAAGATCAGCGGGATCTCGGCCCTGGCCGGCGTGCTGGTCGTGTTCCTGCTGGTGCCCCGGCTGCTTCCCGAACGGCGGGCCGCAGTGGAGGAGTTCACCGAGGAGATGCGCGAGTTCACGGTCCAGATGGAGGTGATCGAAGACGGGCCGCTGGACGGCTCGACGATCGCCGAGGCAGGCCTGCGCAACCTGAAGGGCATCTTCCTGGTCGAGATCGAGCGTCAGGGAACCATATTTCCTGCCGTTTCACCCAGTCGCAGCCTGAGCGGCGGCGACCGGCTCACCTTCGCCGGCGACTCTGACTCGATCGTCAGCTTCCAGCGGACAGCCGGCCTGAGGTCGGCCGAGGACCAGCACATGCTGGCGATCGACAGTCCCGGCCACACCTTCTTCGAAGCGGTGGTCGGGGCCGATTCCAGGCTGGTCGGCCAAACGCTGAAGGAGGTCGAGTTCCGGGGTCGCTATCAGGCCGCCGTCGTCGCGCTGCACCGGGCCGGCACCAGGATCGACCGCGGCCTCGGCCGGGTCGAGCTCGAAGCCGGCGACACCCTTCTGCTGCTCGCCGGACCCGACTTCCGGGCGAGGTCGCGCCGCGGGCGGGACTTCCTCCTGGTCACCCGCCTGGGCGGGCCGCCGCCATCGGCCACCCGCCGCGCCCCGCTGGTCGGGCTGGTCGCGCTTCTCGTGATCACGCTCGCCGCATTCGAGGTGATGTCGATCCTCCAGGCGGCTCTGATCGCTGCCGGCTTCCTGATCGCGACCCGCACGATCAGCTTCTCCGAGGCGGGGGAGGCGATCGACTTCGGCGTGATCCTGCTGATCGCCTCCGCCTTCGGGATCGGCGAGGCGATGCAGACGACCGGCCTGGCCGAGAACGTGGCCACCGGCCTGCTCGACCTGTTCGGCGGGCTGGGCGACCTCGGAATCATTTTCGGGCTGGCACTGGCCACCACGTTGCTGACCGAAGTGATCACCAACAACGCCGCAGTGGTGGTCGTCTTCCCGATCGCGACGGCGATCGCTATCGGAGCCGGCCTCGATCCCCGGATCGTCGCGATGATGGTCGCGGTGGTCGCCTCGTCCTCGTTTCTCACCCCGATGGGCTACCAGACCAACACCATGGTCTACGGGCCCGGTGGCTATCGCTTTTCCGACTACGTCCGGGCCGGCCTGCCGGTCAACCTGGTCGTGCTGACCTCGGTCACCCTGACCGCCTGGACCCTCGCCTGACCCCCTGGATCCCACCTGACCGCCTCGATGCCGGCCGGACCGCCTCCGGGACGCGGCGTACCCGGATCCACGGCCCGGGCGGGCCGTCCGATCCGATGTGGCGGCCCCCTGGTCGGGGGCCTGTCTGAGGGCTGAAAGTGGAGACGGCGGGAATTGAACCCGCGTCCGCAGCCGCGTGACGAAAAGCATCTACAGGCTTAGCCGGCGCTTTGTTCTCGCCTCCCGGGGGCCGTGCCGGCGGGCACTACGGAAGGCCAAGCCCCTGAATTGTCCCCTTGAGGCCGAGGCGCTCCTCGCGGGTAAGCCCGTTTCTGAAGCCGGTGCCCCTCCCCACGGGCCGAGGGAGGACCGACTCTCATCGCTTAGGTATCAGCTAAGCGGCGAGGGCGAACTCATGGTCCGCACGTATTGGTTTTTTGCCGATTTTTTACGAGGCCATCGACATCCTCGACCTGCAACTCTCCGCACGGACCGACTGCGTCGAAGCCTGTCGTCCCCGGAAATGCTGCCGGTCAAGTGTACGGTGTCGGAGAGACCTGGTCAACGATGCGGGCGGAGGTGACCGATGAGCATTCACGAATTTGACGCGGTCGTGGTCGGCGCCGGGCCGGCCGGTGAGGTCCTCGCCGGCCACCTCGCGGACGGCGGGCTGAAGGTGGCGATCATCGAACAGCACCTCGTCGCCGGCGAGTGCTCCTACTACGCCTGCATGCCGTCGAAGGCGCTGCTCAGGCCCGGGGAGCTCCTCGGAGAGGCGTCACGAGTCCCCGGGGTTCGGCAGGCGGTAACCGGAGAACTCGCACCGGAGGCCGTCCTCGAGCGCCGTGACGAAGTAATCCATGACCTCGATGATTCGAGCCAGATCCCCTGGCTCGAGGACAAGGGCATCACGCTGTTCCGGGGAACCGGCGTGCTCTGCGGCGAGCGCGAGGTCCGGGTGGGGACCGACGTGCTGATCGCAACGCGCGCAGTCGTCGTCGCAACCGGAACCGGCGCGGCGATGCCGCCGGTAGAAGGCCTCGAGACGGTGTCCGCGTGGAACAACCGCGACGCAACCACCGCGAAGACGGTCCCGGAATCGATGATCGTCCTCGGGGGCGGGCCGGTCGGGGTCGAGCTGGCCCAGGCTTGGGCGAGCCTCGGCACCAGCGTCACTCTGATCGAGTACGAGAGCCGCCTGATCCCGCGGGAGGAACCTTTCGCGGCCGAGATCCTTGCCGACGCACTGCGCGACCGGCACGGTGTCGAACTCGCTCTGGGGGCCCGGGCCGAACGGGCCGGTGAAGATGACGGCCGGATCACCGTTGCCCTGGGTGACGGCCGCACGGTCACGGCCTCCGAGCTGCTGATCGCGACCGGACGCCGTCCCCATACCGGTGAACTCGGGCTCGAGTCCCTCGGTCTCGAGGGAGGCGGCTTCCTCGAAACCGATGATTCGCTGAGGGTAAAAGGGTTCGACTGGCTGTTCGCGATTGGGGACGTCAACGGGCGGGCGCTTTTGACCCATATGGGCAAGTACCAGGCCTGGGTGGCAGCCGAGCAGATCCTCGGCCGGGATGCGAAAGCGACCTCGGAGGCTCTCGGATCTCCCCGGGTCACGTTCACCGATCCCCAGATCGCGGCGGTGGGGAAAACCGAATCGGAGGCGGTCGACGAAGGAACCGAAGTACAGACCGTGGACGTACCGACCAATTCGACCGCGGGCGCTTCGTTCTCCGGCAAAGGGGTTGACGGAACCTGCCGGATCGTGATCGACCGGGATCGCCGACGGCTCGTCGGTGCCACATTCGTCGGCTTCGAGACAGCAGAGTGGGTCTACGCGGCAACCCTTGCGATCGTCGCCGAGGTACCGATGGCGACCCTGCGCCACGTGGTGCCCGCCTTCCCCACCCGGAGCGAGATCTGGCTGCGACTGGTCGAGGCCTGGGAGGCGGCCGGCAAGTGATCCCGGCTCCGCGCCGGTGGTCCGCCGCCCCCCCTTAGTCGGTGCCATGGCGAACTCGGCCTGTCGGGATAGGCTCTAGGGTGAAGCCATGCGACTGCTCGCCTTCAGTGACCTCCACCGTGATCTCGACCAGGCCGCAAAGCTGGCCGAACTCTCCGCCGACGCCGATGTGGTGATCGGGGCCGGTGACTTCGCCTCGATGCACGAAGGCCTCGAAGAGGCGATCGCGGCGCTCTCGTCGATCAGCAAGCCGACCGTGCTGGTGCCCGGCAACAACGAAACGCTAGACGCGCTCGAGGATGCGGCCACGGCCTGGCCCGCGGCCACCGTTCTGCACGGCGACTCGACCGAGATCGAAGGCGAGATCTTCTATGGACTGGGAGCCGGAGTGCCGACCACACCGTGGGACTGGAGCTTCGACCTCGATGAGACCGAGGCCGGACAGGCACTGGCCGGACTTCCCGACGAAGCGGTCCTGGTGGTGCATTCCCCGCCGAAAGGACACTGCGACGAATCGGGTGACGGCATGCACCTCGGCAGCAGTTCGATCCTTGCCGCGATCGAGCGGACCTCGCCGAAGCTCGTGGTTTGCGGGCACATACACGAAGCCTGGGGCAGCACCTCGACGGTCGGCTCGACCGAGATCTGCAACCTCGGTCCCGAGGGCAGGTTCTTCGAGCTCGACTGAGCCGGGACGGGACCCGTCCGGCGCTGGGTCCGGATCAGATGGTGATCCGGCCGCGGAGGCTCTCGATCAGGTCGTCTGGGAAGCCGGGGACCTTCTCGAGGTCATCTACCGATCGGTATCCGCCGAAGCGCTCGCGATAGGCCAGGATGCGGGTCGCCTGAGTCACCGAAAGGTCGGCGTCGCGGAGATCCTCGAAAGTCGCGCTGTTGAGGTCAATCGCGTCGGGATCACCGGCCGCCGGGGTGACCGGGGCCGGTTTCCCGCGGGGTGAATCCCCCGCCTGACCGGCTCCCCGGCCGGCAAACATCCCGGTGCCGCTTTCGGTAGGGCTCTCGGGCCGCTGCTCCTCAATTCGCCGGGGCGGGACGGGCTCTGGGTGCGCGGATCCGCCGCCTTCCGGTTTCGGCACCTCGGCCCGGGAACGCTGCGTTCTTCGAGCGCCGCGGTAGCTGCCCTCTCGGCCGACTCGGCCCGGGCTTCCGCTTCCCGCGCCCGCTCCTCGGCCCGGTCTATCCCGGAGACGACCTCGTTGAGCCGCCTCTCACGGTCGGCTTCCTCGATCTTCAGCTGGGCGAGGCGCTCTGCGAACGCGGCTCGGCGCTCGGCGTCCTCGGCCCGGCGCTCGATCCTCCGCAGGCGTTCCTCGGCTTCACGCAGGGTCCGGTCGCGCTCCTCGCTGTCGGCGCTGAGCCGCCGCTCGACCGAAGCAAGTCCCGGAGTGAGGGGTGGCACCGGATCGGATTGCTCGAGATCGTGCTCCATCTGCTCGACCCGGTGAATCTGCTGTTCAGCAAGCGGAGCGGCGGCGGCCCCGGCCTGCTCGGCCTTTATCTCCTCGACCTTTGCACGGAGGCGCGCCTCGGCGTCGTGGGCCGCCTGGTCGGGGGCCTGCTCATCTGGAGGACTGGCCGAACTCGTCGCCCTCCCGGCAAGTGCTCCCCCGGCCACCCCGGCGGCAGCTCCGGCGGCAAGCGCGGTCGCTGTCTGCGGCGCCCCCGAAGGGGCCTGCGGCGCTTCGAGCGGAGCCTGAGGTTCCTCAGGCGAAGGCTGAGCAGCAGCCGGCGGGGTGGCCTGCGGTGCTCCGGTTACCACGGTGTCAGGCTCGGGACCGACGGCGGGCGGGGCCGGCGGCGGGGTGGCCGTGACCGCAGCGGACGGCGCGGTCTGACTGGGCGAAGGCGGTGCCGGGATCGCGCCGCCCGAACGGGCGACTGCGGCGGCGGCCATGCGCTGGTCGCGGGCACCCTGCTTCTCCGCGCTGACCGGGTCGACCGCCGCTCCGGACGCCGCTCCGGCCGCGGCTCCGGCCACCAATCCGGCTCCGGCCGCCATTCCGGTCGCGGCGGACGGCGCCTCCTGACCCGCCTGGCGGCGGGGGTCGATCCCGCCCTTTCGGCGAAGCCGCTCTTCTTCCCTGGATCGCTGGATCGCGGCCCGCTTGCGTCGTTTCATCTCGGCCGCGCTCGGCTGTCCGGCGCCCGACGAGAATCCTGCGGCGCCCTCCGGCCGGGACCGCCCGCGCATGATGAATATCCCGGCGATGATCGCCGCCAGGACCACGATTCCGATGATGAAGAACGGGGCGTTGTCGGTCACGAAATCCGAAACGTCCTGGAATACGCCCTGATCGCCGCTGTCCTGGCCCGATGCTTCTTCCAGGGCCGAAATCTGGTCGTCGGTGAGAGTGACCGGAGCCTGGTCCGTACCGTTGCCGTCGGCGGCCTGGGCAACTCCCGGCAGCGCAGCCGCCAGGGCCAGCGCAGCGAGGCAGATCACAAGGCTGAATCGCGTACTCATCCGGAGCAATCCTTACATGCCCGACAGCCCGGGACAAACCGGAGCCCCGCCATGGTGCCAATCTTGCCACCGGGATCAGGCCTGGAGCGCGATCGGAGTCGGCCGCTCAGGAGCGGTACCGGCCCTTGAACTCCCGCTCGACGTCACGCTGCACGTCACGGTCGGCAATCTCGCGGCGCCGGTCCCGCCCCTCCTTGTGGCGGGCCAAGGCCAGCTCGACCTTGGCCCGCGGGCCCTTGAAGTAGATGCGGGACGGGATCAGGGTCAGCCCCTTCTGCTGCGACTTGCCGATAAGGCGCTCGATCTCGGCTTTGTGCAGCAGCAACTTACGGGGACGCTCGGGCTCGTGGTTGTTGGTGGTGGCCGGTGCGTAGTGCGGAATGTGGCAGATTCCGCAGCCAGACCTCGCCGTCTTCGATCGTGGCATAGGCGTCGCCCATCTGGGCCTCCCCCTGCCGCAGCGCCTTGACTTCTGTGCCGAGCAAGACGATCCCTGCCTCCACCTTCTCGACCAGTTCGAACTTCTGGCGGGCCCGCCGGTTGGTGGCTACGTCGCCGGACGCCGGAGCTCTTTTCTTCTTGTTCTTCTTGCCCATGCAGAGTCCAATCTAGCCGCCGGCCGATTCCGGCTCCGGCTGCCGCCGCAGTTCAGGCCGGCTCCAGATCGACCCGCCCGCGCGGGCCGTCGACCCGCTCGACCGTAACTTTGACCAGGTCGCCGAAGCGGAACGCCTTGCCGCTCTTTCCTCCGATAAGGGCGGTCTCCTCCGGATTGAGGTCGAATCTGTCGCCCCTCATCTTCCTGACCGGAATCAGCCCCTCGTAGCCTTCCCCCAGCTCGCCGCCGAAGGTGACGAACGCTCCGGCCCCGATCACCCCCGATACCTCGCCCTCGAAAGTCTGCTTCCAGCCACGCTCGAACAGCTCCCGCTCCAGCAGGAAGGCGGCGCAGATGTCGTCGGCGTCGCGTTCCAGCCGGGTGGCTTCACGCTCCCGTTCGGAACAGGTGATCGCCGCGGCAGCGACATCCCCGGGATCCGGGGTCCCCTCGCCCTGACCGAGCTCAGAGAGCAGTCCCCGGTGCACGATCAGGTCGGCGTAGCGCCGGATCGGTGAAGTGAAATGCGAGTAGGCGTCGCTGCCCAGTCCCGCGTGGCCGAGATTCTTCTCCGAGTAGCGGGCGGGCTTCAGCGACCTCAGGACGAGTGAGCCCCAGGGGGCCGCCCCGTGCCCGCGGCGCACCGCCTCCCCGGCCACCGACCGCGACGCCTCGACCGCGACCTGACCGGCCTGGCCCGGGCCCATCCCCTCCGGGACGGGCGGTGCCGGAAGGTCGAGCGAGGCGAGCTGGTCGGCCAGGCGGACGATCCGCTCCGGGTCCGGCAGCTCGTGTACGCGGTAGAGCGTCGGGGTCCGCTTCGTCTCGAGCAGGTCCGCGACCTGCTCGTTGGTCAGCACCATCAGCTGCTCGATCAGGCGATGGGCCTCGGTCTGCGATTCCGCCTTCGAGCCGGTCACCTGCCCTTCGCCGTCGAAGGTGAATGACGGCTCGGTCGAGTTGACTTCGAGTGTGGATCCGGACCTGGCGTCGGCAAGTCGGGCCGACACCGAACGGGCGAGCCCGAGTGGCTCGGCGGCGACCTCGGGCGGGCGCTCCTTCCCGGCGAAGATCCGGTCGAGCTGGTCGTAGTCCAGCCGGGCGTCGGAAAGGACTCGGCTCCGGTACCAGGCGACCGAACTCACCTCGCCACTTCCGGAAAGCAGAATCTCGCTGGTCACCGCAAGCCGCTCCTCCCCGGGCGAAAGCGAGCAGACCCCCGCGCTCAGGGCCAGAGGAAGCATCGGCTCGACCGAAGTCGGCACGTAGGTGCTGTTGGCCCGCCGGCCGGCCTCCGCCTCGAGACCGGATCCCGGCCGGACGTAGGCGGCGACATCGGCGATATGGATCCAGATCCTCACGCCGTCTCCCTCGCGCCTGGCTGAAACCGCGTCATCGAAGTCGCGGGCGGTCGAAGGATCGACCGTGAAGGTCGGCAGGGTGGTGAGATCCCGGCGGCCGCCCGGCACTTCGACCGGCGTCCCGGCCGCCGCCGCGGCCTCCTCTTCGACCGCCTTGCGGAATCCCCGGTACCGGAGCCGCTCCAGCGTCAGGGCCTCGCATACATCGGTCGCGTTGTCGATCCGGCCGAGATCCCGGGCGATCCTCGCCCGGCCGCCGGCGAATTCGGCCCATACGATCTGGCCGGCCCGGAATCTCGCCTTGCGATCCAGCGTCGCCTGCTCACCCGGCTCGAAAAGCGGCCTGGCAACGGTGAACCGGCCCCGCTTCTCGAGAGTCGCCACGTGCAGAGTCCCGCGGGGACGGCCGCCGGATCGCCTGGAGCGGCTCACCCGGACCCGTCTCCGGCGGCCACTTCGTCGCCGAGCACCTCGAAGGCTCGATCAAGCTGCAGGTCGCGGGTCGCCTTCGGCGGCTGGGGCGCCCGGACATCGGGCTTCAGTCCCTTCCCGGCCAGAGACACGCCGTCCGCGGTGAGGAATTCACCCACTGTCAGGTCGAGCGCGCCACCGTTGTCGAGGTCGATCACCTGCTGGAACACGCCCTTGCCGAAGGTCCGGGTGCCTACCACCGGTACGTCGACGTTTGTCTGGAGTGCGGCGGCAAGGATCTCGGCCGCCGAGGCCGTGTCCCGGTTCACGAGCACGGTCAGCGGGAAGTCCCCGATGTCTCCCCCGATCGCCCGGTAGACCCGGTCGCCCTCCGTTCGGGAGCTGGTTTCGACCACCACCTCTTTCTCCGGGACGAAGATGCTGGCAGTGAGCACCGCTTCGGGCAACAACCCTCCGCCGTTGCCGCGAAGATCGATCACGATTCCCTCTGCCCCTTTCTTCCTGGCCTGGTTGACGGCGTGTCTCAATGACCGGCTCGCCCCGTTGCTGAAAGTGGTCAGCCGCACGTACCCGAGCTTCATTCCGTCGACCCCCTCCACCCGGTTGGAGGTGATCGGGACCCGGATCTCTTCCCGGGTGAGCCTGACCCGCTTCGGCAGGCCCTCTCCCTGGACCTTCACACCGAGGGTAACGTCGGTTCCGGCCGGCCCCTTGATCCTGGCCACCGCGAGGGCAGAGCTCTCGCCCTTGATCGATTCACCGTCGGCGCTGACGATGACGTCACCCGCCTCGAGCCCCGCCTGCTCGGCCGGCGAGCCCTTGAATACGAACCCGACCCTCAGCCCCTGCTTGCCGATCTCACCCACGGTCATGCCGACTCCGCTGAATGAGCCGTCGATCGATTCGTTGAACTGCTTGAGCTGCTCCGGGTCGAAGTAGTGGGAGAAGCGGTCGTCGTACTGCTTTCGAAGTCGCTGGACCATGCCACGGATCGAGGAATCGGTGACCCCGGACGAGTCGGTCGGGCGGAAGTACATGCGTTCGATCACGTCAGCCGCCTGGTCCGACGCCGACTCGGCCGGACCGAGCTCGGTTTCGACCAGGACGTCACGCGCCGGGCCCGGCAGGTTGTCCGGGTGGCCCCCTATCCAGATACCCAGCAGCAGCGTGAGCGCAATCGCCCCGAGGGCGAGGAATGCCCTGCTCAAGACCGTTCCAGCCGAAGGCTCAGACCTTGAGGAATCGCCGCAGGGTGAGCCCCGACCCGATCGCGGAAACGAGGATCGCCGCCACGAAGAGACAGGCCATCAGGACTACGAATGACATCGAGTCCTGCGCCTGCATCAGGGCGAAGCTCTCCGAGAGAGGGTCCACCACCGTGACCTTTCCGATCCACAGCACAAGTATGGCAATAGCGCCACCGAGCATGCCGACGACGACCCCTTCGATCATGAACGGCCAGCGAATGAACCAGCGGGTCGCACCGACAAGGCGCATGACCTCGATCTCGCGGCGGCGGGTGTAGATCGAAAGCCGGATCGTATTGCCGATCAGCAGTAGCGACGCGCCGATCAGCAGCGCGGTTATCACCGTGAGAACGAGCTTCAGCGCGCCGGTCACTTCTTCGATCCGGTTGGCGTCGGCCTGGCGGTCGTCCACCTTCTGCACGATCGGTGAGATGAAGGTCGGCTGGCCGCTCTTGTTCGGCGGCTGGAGTGAGGCCCTGATCGCGTCAAGATTGGCTGCGTCGTCGGGCTTGACGATGAAGTTCGCCGGGAAGGGATTGCCGTTGATCTCCTTCAGCACGGCCCGGTCCTCCTGGGCGAAGTCCCGCTTGAACTCGTTCAGCGCATCACGCTTGGTCAGGTAGGCCAGGCTGCCTACGTGCGGCAGGCCCTCGATCTCGTTTCTCAACGTCGATACCTCGCCCTGGGTGGCGTCGTCATAGAGGTAGACCCGAATCTGAAGCTCGTCACGAACGTCGGCGCTCTTGCTCTGCGTGGTCTGGAAGACCGGAATCAGGACGCCGATCAGGATCGCCGTCAGGACCGTGGTAACCACGGCGGCAGTGGTCGGCGCGACGTTCCTGCGAATCGCCCGGACCGCTTCGCCGGTGAAGAACCAGATCTTGCCCATCAGTGAACCCCGTTCGAGTGGCCTTCGACCCCGACGCCCATCTCGGCCCGCATGCGGACGCCGAACTCGGTGGTCGACTCTTCTGTGTAGCCGCCCGCGATCTCGTCGCGAATCACCCGGCCCTCGTAGAGCTCTACCACGCGCCGTCGCATCCGGTCCACCATCTCCCGGTCGTGGGTCACCACGACGACGGTGGTGCCGGTGCGGTTGATCCGGTAAAGCAGCTGCATGATGCCGACCGATGTGACCGGGTCAAGGTTCCCGCTCGGCTCGTCGGCCAGCAGAAGCGGCGGGTGATTGACGAACGCCCGCGCCACCGAAACCCGCTGCTGCTCGCCGCCCGAAAGCTCGTCCGGGTAGTTGTGGAGCTTGGTCGAGAGGCCGACCAGCCGCAGGGTCTCCGGGACCTTGCGCCGGATCTCGGCCCTGGGGGCACCGATCACCTGAAGGGCGTAGGCGACGTTGTCGTAGACGGTCCGGCTGGGCAGAAGCTTGAAATCCTGGAAGACCGTGCCGACGTTACGCCGGAGATGGGGGATTCTCTTGTCGGAGAGTGTGCCAATGTCACGGCCGGCGATCGAGACGGTCCCGTCGGTCGGCTCGAGCTCACGGATCAGCAGCTTGATCAGGGTTGACTTGCCGCAACCGGTTGGACCGACCAGGAATACAAAATCACCGCGATCGACGGCGAGTGATACCCGGTCGACCGCGAGATGACCCCCCGGGTAGACCTTGCTGACGTCCCGCATCTCGATTATCGGAGCGCCCCCCCTGCGAGGCCGCTCGGCCTGCTTGCGTTCACGGGCTTCTTCGAGCTCGGCGCTCGCCCGCTTCTTTTTCCTTTTTCCGAATGCCATCTGCTTTCGCCTATTCACGCCGTCAGGGGCGAATCCTTCCGGTGAGACGGGCCGTCCGCCTTTCCGCAAGTATTTGGTCAGCAGAAAACTAGCATCTGCTAAGAATCTGAACCGGGTAGGCTTCCGGGATGGTCGGAATCGCCCAACAGGCAGGGGTCCGGACCGTGAGCTTCGGCTGCGGAGTCCTGGTCCTCATGCTAGCCGTCTTCTTCGGCGGCCCGACCTCCCCCGCCATGGCTGCCCCGGCTGCGCTTTCCGTCGAGTCGCCACGGTCGGCGGACGGCATCTCTGACGGCGGTGGCAAAGCTGTGACGAGCGTGGTCAACGGCCGGGCAACCTCGATCAAGAAATGGCCCTGGCAGGTCGCCCTGCTCGGTGGCAGGCGACCCGGCGCGAAAGCCGCCCCGCTGGCCCGGTTCTTCTGTGGCGGCTCGCTGATCGCACCGGACCTGGTGCTCACCGCCGCACACTGCGTAGCCAACGTCAAGAAAAGCGGGTTTCGCAATATCCAGGTCGTTTCCGGGCGCACGCGCCTGAACCGCCAATCGGCCGGAGCGGTCTCCGCTGTGAAGCGGGCGATCTTCCCGCTCAACAAGAAAGGCAAACGACGGTACCGCTCGGCGGACGGCGTGCCGAGCTGGGACCTCGCCCTGTTGCAGTTGAAGACACCGCTGCCCGGAGCCACGATCCAGATCGCCGGCCCGGACGAAGCGCAAGCCGCGAAGCCGGGCAGGCCGACCTTCACCACCGGCTGGGGTGTGACCGGGCCGCTTAAACGGAAATCGAGCAACGTGCTGCGGGTGGCCAGACAGGTGATGCTTCCGAACCGGATCTGCCGCTCGACCACCGGCCGCTTCTACGATGGCGCCACGATGAACTGCCTCGGTGGCCCCGGCGCGAATTCCTCGACCTGCTTCGGGGACAGCGGCGGCCCGCTGGTCACCGCGGTCGGTGGCGAGTTCAGGCTGATCGGCCTGACCAGCAACGGCGACCCCTACTGCCGTCCCTACATTCCCTCGGTCGACACGCGAATTGCCGACGGGCCGATCAGGGGATGGATCCACACGACCGCAATGGCGGTCTCCGGCGTAGACGTGATCGGCAGGGGCGGAAGCATCGCCCCGGCCCCGAATTGGTGCCGGGTTCCGCAGCTTCGTAACCTGACCGTCCCCCGGGCCCGCACGCTGCTCAAGGCCAGGGGATGCCGACTGGGGCGCACGCGTTCCGACTACTTCTCGGGGCTGCGCCGGGGGCGGATAAGCTTCTCCGGCTTCCTGCCCGGCTGGTTCGCCCCGCCGAACGCCCGGATCGCCGTCTGGGTAACGAGGTGAGCCCGCGCCTGGCGATCCCCGTCGCCGCGGTCGCCGGCCTCATCTCGGCCGCACTGATCATCGGTTGCTCCGACTCGGACGACCCGTCCGGATCGGGGGGCTCCGGCACTGCGGCGGAGCAGCCGTCCGGGACGGTTGATCCGCCGACCGGGACTACCGCCCCGGCCAGCGCCGGTGACAAGGTGCCCGATGCCCCCGACAAGGCGATCAGCGACCGCCCGGGCGGTCCGAACGACAGCGGCACCGATGACCAGGGGGAAGAAGGACAGCAATAGGCCGGCCCGGCCCGAGCCCCCGTTCAGCCGATCGAAACCATGCGCTCGATCGGCAGACGGGCCCGTTCGGCCAGCTGCTCGTCGACCTTGACCTCGTATTTCGAATCGCGCAGGGAGTCGCGCAGCTTCGGCAGGGTGATCATCTTCATGTACTTGCAGAAGGCCATCCGGTTGGCCTCGATCAGGTTCGCCTCCGGCGCCGCCTGTTGCATCGGGTAGAGCATGCCGTTCTCGGTCGCGACCACGTAGCTGCCCTCGGGGTTCTCTCTGACCCTTTCGATCATGCCCGAGGTCGAGAGCATCCGGACCCCTTCCGGATCGATCTCGCCTGAAGCCACGTACTCCATCGCCTGGCTCGCGCAGCCGCATTCGGGGTGGATCAGGAACTCCGCCTCGGGGTGTTCCTCCCGGGTCCGCCTGATGTCGTCGGGACGGATCCCGGCGTGGACGTGGCATTCACCGTCCCAGACGTGGAACCGGCCGCGCCGGTCCGGGTCTTCGACCAGGCCGGTCACCCGCTCGACGAACGCCCCCAGCCACATGTCGGGCCCGAACAGGATCTCGGTGTCCGGGCCGTGCTCCTGCCAGATGTGCTCGACCACCTTGACCGCATTCGAGGAGGTGCAGCAGTAGTCGGTCTCGCCCTTGACCTCGGCCGAAGTGTTCACGTACATCACCACGACTGCTCCGGGGAATCTGCTCTTCCACTCCCGGAGCTGATCGGCCGTTATCGAGTCGGCCAGCGAGCAGCCGGCGTCAAGGTCGGGAATCAGGACCTTCTTCTCCGGCGAGAGGATCGATGCCGTCTCGGCCATGAAGTGGACGCCGCAGAAGGCGACCACCGAGGCGTCGGTCGCCTCGGCCTGTCTCGAGAGTCCGAGCGAATCGCCGGTGTAGTCGGCGACGTCCTGGATCTCGGGGACCTCGTAGTTGTGGGCGAGGATCACCGCGTCCCGCTCGACCGCGAGCTCGCGAATCTCGCCGCTCAGCTCCGCGATCAACTCAGGATCGAGCGGGGCCGGCAGGCCCGGCTGAATCACCGGGAGTTCTTCAATCGCCATAGGACGATTCTACGGGTTCAAACCCTTGGGGCCCGGCCTTCCGCCGGCCGCCGGCAGCCGGTTCAGTCGAGCTGTTCGACCAGCATCGAGAGATCGAGTTGGGGGGCCGAGTGGGTCAGTGCGCCGATCGAGATGAATTCGACCCCGGTCTCGGCCACGGCCCGGACGTTTCCCAGGTTGATCCCGCCCGACGCTTCGAGCTCGACCCCGCCCCCTGACAGGCCCCGGGCCGCCACGGCCGCGCTCAGCTCGGGCGGGGACATGTTGTCCAGCAGGATCCGGCCCACCCCGACTTCCAGGGCCTCCCGGACCTGCTCCAGGTTCTCGACCTCGACCTCGACCATCAGGCCGGGGCTGAATTCGCTGCAAGCCCAGACCGCTTCGGCAACTCCACCGGCGATCTCGATGTGGTTTTCCTTGATCAGGATCGCGTCGTAGAGGCCCATTCGGTGGTTCAGCCCGCCTCCCCAGGAAACGGCCCGCTTTTCCAGCGCCCGCATGCCGGGTGTCGTCTTGCGGGTATCCAGGATCCGGGCACCGGTCCCGGCCACCGCGTCGACGAACCGTGCGGTCAGGGTCGCGATGCCGGAAAGATGACCGAGGAAGTTGAGCGCGACCCGTTCCCCGGCGAGCAGGGTCCTGGCGGAACCGGTGACCAGGGCGACATCCCGAGGCGCCTCCTCGTGCCAGTGGCCTTCGATCACCGTCCGGTCGACTTCGCCGGACCCGAGCTGGCTGAAGACCTCTTCGACCAGGTCGAGACCGAAAATCACCCCGGGCTCCTTCTGGACGATGTGGGCCCGGGCCTTTAGACCAGCCGGGATCGTAGCTTCGCCGGTCACGTCACCGTCGCCGAGATCCTCTTCCAGCGCGGCCCGAATCAACTCGGAGGTTCCGTTCGGGAGTCTGCCCATGCCCCAACCCTAAGCATCCCGGGCCGGCAGAGCCGGCCACGGGCTGAAACGATTGGGCCGGCAGGCCCGATGAAGACCTTCAGCCATACAGTTTTCGACACCCGGTTCGGCCCGGCGGCGATTGCCGTGACCGCCCGCGGCGTCATCCGGCTGGACCTGCCCGCCTCCGACCCCGACGACCTGGTCGCGGACCTCGTCCAGGCGACCGGATCGGCCCCGGCCGAAGACGACGGCCCGGCCGGCGACTCGATCGAGGCCGCGGTCGAAGCAGTCGGGAGCTTTCTCGAAGGGGAGTCGGCCGTGATCGATGTGACACCGGACTGGACCCTGGTGAGCGGGTTCTCCCGCCGGGTGCTCCAGTCGACCATGGAGATCCCGTACGGAAAGACCAGGAGCTACGGCGAGATCGCGCTCGAGGCCGGCAGCCCGCTGGCCCACCGGGCCGCCGGGACCGCGCTCTCGAGGAACCCGATCGCGCTGGTCGTTCCCTGTCACCGGGTGATCCGGGGCGATGGGCATCCGGGCGGCTACGGCCGGGGAAAGGAGGGTAGGCGGCTGAAAATGGCGCTGCTTGATCTCGAAGCCGAACGGGTCAGGCGGTTCGGTTCAGGTACTCGCGGATGAAGCCGTCGATGTCGCCGTCAAGCACCCGCTGGGTGTCGCCGACTTCGAAATCGGTCCGGTGGTCCTTGACCATGGTGTAGGGATGGAGCACGTAGCTGCGGATCTGCGACCCCCACGCGACATCTTTGACCTCACCCCTCTCCTGGCTTACTACCTCGGCCCGCTTTCGCTCTTCCAGCTCGATCAGCTTGGAGCGGAGCATCTGCATCGCAACGGCCTTGTTCTGGGTCTGCGAGCGCTCGTTCTGGCACTGGACGACGACGCCGGTCGGCTCGTGGGTGATCCGCACGGCCGAATCGGTCTTGTTGACGTGCTGGCCGCCGGCACCGGACGCCCTGTACGTGTCGATCCTCAGGTCACTGTCGTCGATTTCGACATCGACGTTCTCGTCGACTGTCGGAGCGACGTCCACCTGGGCGAAGCTGGTGTGGCGGCGAGATGACGAATCGAACGGCGAGATCCGGACCAGGCGATGCACCCCCCGCTCGGCTGCGATCAGGCCGTATGCGTTCTCTCCCTTCAGCATGAAGGTCGCCGATTTCAGGCCGGCCTCGTCACCCTCGGAGGCCTCTTTCATCTCGACCGAGAAGCCCCGCCGCTCGGCCCACCGCAGGTACATGCGCAGCAGGATCTCGGCCCAATCCTGGGAATCGGTGCCACCGGCCCCGGCGTGCACCGTCACGATCGCGTCGCCCGCGTCGTAGGTTCCGCTGAACAGGCGGGCCTCCTCCAGCGCATCGAGCCGCGATTCGATTGATTCCAGCTGCTCACCGAGCTCGGCCGCCATCTCCTCATCGGTTTCGGCCATCTCGGCCATCTCGGCCAGATCGCCGGCCCCCGACGACAGCGCCCGGAACGACTCCAGCTTTCGCTGGGTGCGCGAATGCTCGGCCGAGACCGCCGCCGCGGAGTCCTGGTCATCCCAGAACCCCGGCTTCTGCATCTCGCTTTCCAGCCGTGCGATCTCATTCTCCAGACCGGGCGGATCAAGGTAGTCCGAAAGCAGGTCGAGGTGCTCGCGGATGGCGACCAGACGCGCGGGGACGGATTCCAGGTTGACAGCGTCGGCCATGGCAGCAGGGTAGATGATGTTCGCGACCGGGCACCCGGCCCCGAACTGAGAAGATGAGCCGATGAGGACGAAGGGCAAGGCGGTCGTGGCGGGCGGGACCGGTTCGCTGGGAAAGGAAACCTGCCGGCAGCTGGCGGCGTCGGGCTACGAGACGATCGCGCTGTCACGCCACCGGCCGGACTCCCCTCAGCCCGGGGTCGAACACCGTATGGCCGACCTGCGGACCGGGGACGGACTGGAAGAGGCCCTGGCCGGGACCGACCTGGTCGTCGACGCCGTCAATGCGCTGAGATCTCCGGTCGAGGTACTGATCGAAGGAACCTCAGGGCTCCTCGAGAAGTGCCGTCAGGCCGGGGTCGGCCATTACATCGGAGTCTCGATCATCGGCTGTGAGGAGGTCGGATTCGGCTACTACCGGGCCAAGACCGCACAGGAGCAGGTCGTCCGGGAGGCCTCGATCGGCTGGAGCCTGATCAAGGCGACACAGTTCCATGAGCTGCTGGCCTCGGCCTTCGCCGGGCTGGCCAGATTCAGGCTCTCACCCCGCGGTCCTGTGCCGTTTCAGCCGATCGCTGCCGCCACGATGGTCCGACGGCTGGTCGAAATCGCCGAGGGCGGTCCGCTGAACCGGACCGAACCGGTGGCCGGGCCCGAGATCTCGGACCTGAGCACGCTGGCCCGGGTCTGGCAGGTGAACGCCGGCCGTCGCTGCCTGCCGGTCAGGGTTCCCGTTCCGGGCAAGACCGGCCGCGCGCTGCGGGGCGGCGCTCTCACAGATTCTGCCGCGGCCACTCCGGGGCCTGCCTTCGCTCAGTGGCTGGAATCCCGGGCTTTTCCGACACCCGGCCGGCCGGCCCCGGGCTGAGCAGTGCCCGGCGGCGGGTCTCCGGCACGGTAGGCCTCGTCGTCGAAGGCGGTGCGGGCCTCGTCACGTTCCGCGAACGACCGCCAGGACCTGACCTTTCCTTCGTGAAGGCCGAAGAGCCAGGCCATCTCATCGGTGGCTGCGTGCGTACCATCCTCATCCCAGTGCCAGTGGCGGCGGATTTCGACCAGAGCCAGGTCTCCGGAGATCGTCACCGACTCTATTTCCACGGTCTGCTGGACCCCACCCGGAGCACGGGTAGCCCAGGCGCGGGCCGCGTCATGCCCGGTTCGCAGACCCCTCATCGAATGTATCTCGACCTCGGGATCGAGCGTCTTCATGAACAACTCCAGATCCGCCCGGTTGAACGAATCGACGAATTCCCGGACGACCCTCTCTTCCGGGCTCAGGCGCCGTGGCACTTCTTGAACTTCTTGCCCGAACCGCACCAGCAGGGATCGTTCCGGCCGATGTTCTCGCGCTCGCTCTTGACCTTGGGCTCGGCCACGGCACCGACCGGGCCGCTCATCCCGCCGCTCCCGGTCGGGAAGCCGGCCACTCCGGGCCCGGCCCCCGCGGCGGCGCCGGTGGCGACTTCCTCCAGCGCCGACGGCTGTTCTTCCAGGGTGCCGCCCGAGTAGTCGAGGTTCTCGGCGCCGTTGCCGCCTGCCACCGGAGCCCGGTCAATCTGATCGGGCTCGATCTCGACCTCGACGTTGAAGACCAGCCGGCTGAATTCCTCCCAGATCCCGTTCATCAGGTCCGAGAACATCGAGTAGCCCTCGTTCTTGTAGGCCACCAGCGGATCGATCTGGGCGAAACCGCGGAGATGGATGCCTTCGCGCAGGTAGTCCATGTCGTAAAGATGCTCGCGCCAGCGCGAGTCGATCACCTGCATCAGAAGGGTCCGCTCGAGGTAGCGCATGATCTCTTCGCCGAGTTCCTCCTCGCGTTCTTCGTAGGCCTTCTGCGCGTCATCGATCAGCTCGTCCTTGAGCGACTCCCGCTCGACCATCTCCGGCTTCAGGCCTTCGACATCGATCGCGCAGGGCCAGATCAGGTGCAGTTGCGTGTCGAGCGCCGGCAGGTCCCACTCCTCGACCAGGTCGCCTGGAGTGAATTCGTCGACCAGCCGCCGGATCACGTTGTCGAGTTCGTCACGAGCAATCTCCGACATGTCGCGACCCTCGAGGATCTCGCCGCGATACTTGTAGATGATCCGGCGCTGCTCGTTCATCACGTCGTCGTACTCGAGCACCCGCTTGCGGATCAGGAAGTTCTGCTCCTCGACCTTCTTCTGGGCATTCTCGACCGTCCGGGTGAGCATCTTGGCCTCGAGTGGCATCTCTTCACCCTCGTCGTCGGTCGGCCCGAGCCGATCGAGGATCTTGTAGATCCGGTCGCCGGCGAACAGCCTGATCACATCGTCTTCGGCCGAAAGGAAGAAGCGCGATGCCCCCGGGTCTCCCTGGCGCCCCGAGCGGCCGCGCAGCTGATTGTCGATCCGGCGGGATTCGTGCCGCTCGGTACCGCAGATGAACAGGCCTCCCAGCTCGCGGACCTCGTCGGCTTCGACATCGCACTGTGGTTTGAGCTCCGCCGCAATCTCCTCGACCGCCTCGTTGTAGCCCTCGTCCTCGGGCTTGAGCCCCTCTTTGGCGACCCTCGGATGGGCCATGCCTTCCGGATCGCCTCCGAGCTTGATGTCGACTCCGCGGCCGGCCATGTTGGTGGCGATCGTGACCGCACCCTTTCGCCCCGCCTGGGCGATCGTCTCGCCCTCGCGCTCGGCATACTCGGGCTTGGCGTTGAGCACCACGTGCTCGATCCCCTCGCGGCGAAGAGATTCGGAGATCATTTCCGAGACCTCGACCGAGACCGTTCCGACAAGGATCGGCTGTCCGGTGGCGTGACGCTCGACCAGTTCCCGGATAACGGCGTTCCACTTGCCCTCGCGGGTCTTGAAAATCTGGTCGTTCTGGTCGTCGCGGACGTTCGGCTCGTTGGTCGGAACCTCGACCACCGGGATCTTGTAGATCTTCATGAACTCGGTCGCCTCGGTCAGGGCGGTGCCGGTCATGCCGGAGAGCTTTTCGTACAGGCGGAAGTAGTTCTGAAGGGTGATCGTGGCCAGGGTCTGGTTCTCCTCGCGGACCGCCACCCCCTCCTTGGCCTCGACCGCCTGGTGGAGCCCCTCCGACCAGCGTCGCCCTTCGAGGATGCGGCCGGTGAACTCGTCGATGATCATCACCTCGCCGTCAACCACCGCGTAATCCTTGTCGGCCTTGTACAGCGACTCGGCCTTCAGCGACTGGATCAGGTGGTTGACCAGGTTGCCGTTCTCGGCCATGTAGAGGTTTTCCACCCCGAGGAACTTCTCGGAGTTTTCGACGCCGCGCTCGGTCGGCGCGACCGTCTTGTGCTTCTCGTCGAACTCGAAGTCGTATTCGGCGCCCGAGGTGTCCTTCGACTCCCCCTGCGACTTCAGCTTGGTCTTTGCCGGGACACCGGTCAGCTGCTTGGCCAGCCGGGCGAAGGTGAAGTAGGTCTGGGTCGCCTGTTCGGGGGCTCCGGAGATGATCAGCGGGGTCCGGGCCTCGTCGATCAGGATGTTGTCGACCTCGTCGACGATCGCGAAATCGTGGCTGCGCTGGACCTTCTCTTCGAGCGTGGCGGCCATGTTGTCCCGCAGGTAGTCGAATCCAAACTCGGAGTTGGTTCCGTAGGTGATGTCGGCCGCGTACTTGGCCCGGCGGTCGGCCGGTTCGTCGTCTTCCTGGATCCAGGCGACCGAACAGCCGAGCATGTCGTAGATCGGCTTCATCCAGAGAGCGTCCCGCTTGGAGAGATAGTCGTTGACCGTGACCACGTGGACGGCTCCGCCGGCGAGCGTGTTCAGGACGACTGCCAGGGTGCTGGTCAGGGTCTTTCCCTCGCCGGTCTTCATCTCGGCGATCGCACCGTCGTGGACCACCATCCCGCCGATCAGCTGGACGTCGTAATGCCTCTGTCCGAGCGTGCGCTTGGCCGCCTCGCGGGTCAGGGCGAAGCTCTCCGGGAGCAGGTCCTCGAGCGACTCGCCGTTTTTCGCCCGCTCCCGCAGGGAGTCTGCTTCTTCGAGCAGTTCGTGGTCTTCCAGGACCTCGGTCTCGGGCTCGATCCGGTTGATCGACTCGACCCGCTTCTGGTACGCCTTGAATTTCCGCCCCTCGCCAAGCCTGAGGGCGCGATCGATCAGCTGTATGGCCATGGGCCAAGGTTAGCCGTTAGGCGGGCCGGGCATCGCCGCCGGACCCGCTCCCCGGCCCCGGCGTGGACGGGGGCCCCTCGCAGGGCCCCCGTGATCACCTCTCTCGTGTGGTCGGGACCGCCCCTGGGCGGTCCGGGTTTGACTACAGGCTCGCCGACGCCCCTCCGGGGGGCCGTCCCCGCATTTCGTTGACCAGGCGGCGGGTCCGGCTGCGCTTGCGCTGTTTTTCGCGCTGGCGCTTGACCTGCCGGCCCAGGTCCTCGGCAAGTTCGTGAATTGTGTGAGTCATCTCGGGGGTCGCTTCGTGAGCGTGAAGCGTGCCCCCCTTCATGTGAAGGGTCGCCTCGGCCACGCACTTGTCGGCGATGGCCGGGTTCTGCTCTTCCGACAGAACGACTTCGACTCGGGCCAGCGGTGAAAGCTGCTGCCCGATCCGCTTGAACCTCTGGGTCACCTGCTCACGCATCTCGTCAGTCACTTCGACGTTGCGTCCACGAACTTCAATTCGCATGAGACCTCCTCGCGGGGTTATTGAACCTTTGACCGATATTAACCAGCCGGCCCGACGGCGACAAGAGCGCCGGCGGAAGAATTTTGTTCCGGGCCGGATGTTGCGGGCCCGTCGCGGGCGGCAGGCGGACCCGTCCCGGGCAGCACAAGAGCCCGAGCCGAGCGGGAGGCTCAGAGCCGGCGGGTGAAGGTGACCGCTGAGACGGGGCCGGCCCCGGCCCCGGCGAGTGCCGTGGCGCAGGTGGAGAGCGTCGACCCGGTGGTCAGGACGTCGTCGACCAGGGTGACCGGCCCGGCCGGCAGGCTCGACTTGGCCGGTTCGATCACCGGCGGCGCCGCCAGCCTCGCCTCGCGCCCTCGTCCCCGCTGCCTCCCGGAACCGCGCCGTACCAGCAGGTCTTCGGCAAGCCGGCAGCCGGGGCTGACCCGGGCGATTTCTCCGGCGAGTTCCGCGGCCGGGTCGAATCCGCGCCAACGCCTCCTGCGCGCCGCCGGCGGCACCGCGACCAGCAGCGATACGCGCCGACCGGAGCCGGTCTGGTCGGCCATGTAGCCGGCGATCAACGGAGCCAGGCCGGTCAGCCGCCTGAACTTGAACGCGGCCAGCAGCGCCCGTGCCACCCCCTCGTGCGGAGCACAGCTGACGACTTCGGCGATCCCGGGCGGCGGCGACCCCCGGATGACCGGGGCCCGGTTCAGCTCGCCCACGCACTCCGGGCAGATCGGCATCGCCTGATCACAGCCCGACCGGCAAACCACGCAGAGCGGCGGCACCAGCAGGCGGCCTGCGCGCAGTGCGGTCATCCCCTGAGGATCCAGTCAAACGGCTCAAGCAGCCCTCAAACGCCTCAAAGAACCGCAAGGGATCAGTGACGCCGGGTCGCGCGACCCGGTCAGGCGGCCTGGCGGCCGAGAACGCCGTCGACCACGTACGAACGCGGGGTGAGCTCCGCACCGTCGAGCAGGACCGCCTCTTTGACCTTCGATCCCTCGCCGATCCCACAGTCGGCGCCGATCACCACCGGACCGGTCAGCTCTGCGCCTCGACCGATCCGGCAGCCCGGGCCGACCAGCACCGGGCCGGTCAGCTCGACCCCGTCCAGCGAGGTTCCCTCTGCCACCCTCACTCCGGGGCTGATCTCGGGCTCGTCCATGGTGAGATCGACTGTCCCGGCCAGACCGTCGAAGCTGCCCTGGAGCAACTCGCCGACCGTGCCGACGTCGTTCCAGTAGGCATCGACCTCATGCGAGTAGAACGGTGCCCCGGACTCCATCAGCGCAGGAAAGATGTCGTAGGCCCAGTCGGCGAAACCGTCCGGATCGTCCGGCGAGGCGAGGTCACTGTCGCCGGGCCCGGGGAAGTACTCGAATATCTCGCGGTCGAACATGTAGATGCCGCAGTTGGCCAGATCGGAAAGCGCCTCGGCCGGATCGGGCTTCTCCTGAAATCCCTGGATCCTGCCATCCTGATCGGCGATCACGACCCCGAACTGCGAAGTCTCGGTCACCTTTCGGGTCGCCAGCGTCGCGATCCCGTCGTGGGATTCATGGAAGTCCCGCATCGCGGCAAGGTCGATATCGGTCAGCGCATCGCCGGAGATGACCAGGAAACTCTCGCCGAAGAACGGGGACGCGTTGCGGACTCCGCCGGCCGTACCGAGCAGCGCCTCCTCGTGGCTGTAGGTCAGCTCCACCCCGAATTCACGACCGTCCCCGAAGTGACCTTCGATCGTCTCGGGAAACCAGTGGAGGTTGGCCACGATCTGTCTGAATCCATTGCCTTCCAGAAGCCGGACGATGTGCTCCATCACCGGGCGATTGAGCACCGGGACCATCGGCTTGGGAATCGAGTAGGTGATCGGCCTGAGCCTGGTGCCGAGACCGGCCGCCAGAACCATTGCCTCCATCAGTGCTCGCCGAGCCGCCGCTTGAAATCCTGAATCGAGTCGACCGGAAGCGGATCTATGCCACGGATGTCGGCCACCGCCACCGATACCAGGTCGCCGAGCATCACCGACCACAGCAGCCGATCGGAATTGCTGGCTCCCTCGGTCTCGACGGTGAAGGTCGGCACGCCGGTACGCTCGACCGCGTCGGCGGTCAGCTGCATGCGCCGGCGCTCGCGGGGAGTCTGTCCCTGGTCGGTCAGGAAGATCGCACCGATCCCGCCTTTGCCTTCTTTCCAAGCTTCCATCAGGTTGTGGTTAGCTTCCGGGATCTCGGCCGAAAATGCAAACTGCTTGGCGTTTTCGTTGAACTGGCTGGCCCAGCGCCTCGCGACCGGGACCGTCATGTCGGCGCCGTGCACAACCAACGGCACCTCGCCGATCTTCTGCGCCAGCTCGAGCGCCTTCTCCTGGAGACTTTCACTGGACTGTTCCAGGTAGTCGGCCGCTCGTTCGAGCTCTTCGCGTACGTCGGGAGCGATCCCGGCGAGGTGAGCGCAGCAGGTTGCGACGACGGTCATGTAGGCGACCGTGGCCCTGGGCTGGAAATCTCCCGGCAGTCCGACCATGCCGAGCCCGGCATCCCGGGCCGCCTCGGCCAACTGGCCGCCGGTACCGGCCGCCCAGCGATGGGCGCCCTCCCGGCCGGCTTCGCCGAATGAAGACAGCGTCTCCTCGGTCTCACCGGAGTAGCTCGAACCGAGTACTGCCCAGTCGGAGTTCACCCACTCCGGCAGGCGGTAGCTGCGCACCACCACGAGCGGGCCGGTCAGGCGGTCGCTCAGCAGGCCTCGGGCGAGCTCTCCGCCGATCGCCGAGCCTCCCATGCCGCAAACCACGAATCCGGCCGAGTCGCTCGGCTTGAGCTGGGCCGAGTCGACCCGCCAAAGAGCATCACGAATATGACTGGGAATGTCCAGGACGTCTTCAAGCATTCACGCATTCTTTCCTCCCCAGGACCCGCTCGCTCACATTCGCGCCGGCTGCAACTTTTACACCGGGCGACAGGATCGAGCCGGAGATGACCGCGCTCTCGCCGATCTCGCAGCCGTCGAGAAGCACCGACCCGGTGATCTCGGCTCCCCGTCCGATCGTGCACCCCGGGGCGATTACCGCCCGTGGACCGACCCTCGCCTCACTCGAGATCGTGGCGCCGGGACCGACATGTACGCCGTTCGGGTCTGCCTCGACCCCGCTCTTGACCCGGCCTTCGATGATGTCCCAGCTCGCATCCAGATAACGGTCAGGGGTACCGATGTCCATCCAGTAGCCGTCCAGCCTGAGGCCGCAGAGGCCGTTATCCACCAGCCCCGGGAAGATCTCCCGTTCGATCGAAACCTCGCAACCCTCCGGAACGCCGTCAAATGCGGACTTCTCCAGGACGTAGGTGCCGGCGTTGATCAGACCGGCGCCGGCATGGCCCGGCTCCGGCTTCTCGTGAAAATCGAGAACCCGGCCGTCGTCTGCCAGGTCGACCAGCCCGTAGCCGGTCGGATCCTCAACCGGATAGAGACCCAGGCTCGCCCGCGCTCCCCGGTCCAGATGGCTCTGCCAGAGAGCCGAGAGGTCGAGATCGGTCAGCACGTCGCCGTTGAGGGCGAAGAACCGGTCCTCGAGCTCCGGCAGGGCGAACCTGATCGCGCCACCGGTCCCGAGGGGCTCGGGTTCAACCAGGTAGCGGATCGCCGGGCCCCCGGGACTGCCGTCCCCGAGGACCTCCTCCAGCTGGTCGGGCAGGAAGCCGCAGGCGAGCACGACCTCATCGACGCCGTGCGAGCCGAGCCACTCGATCATGTAGCTGAGGAATGGCCGATCGACCAGGGTCAGGATCGGCTTCGGGATTTCGGTTGTAAGCGGCCGAAGGCGGGTTCCCTTGCCGCCGACCAGCACCAGTGCCTGCAATTTCTACTCCTTTTCGGAGCCGACGCCCGGGCGGCCTATCCCTTCATATGTGAATCCGGCCCGCTGCATGACTTCGGCATCAAGAAAGTTTCGTCCGTCGATCAATAATGGGCGCCGCATCGTTGCTGCCACCCCGGCCCAGTCAAGTTCCCGGAACTCGGGCCACTCGGTAACAAGTACCGCCGCGTCCGCTCCTTCCAGGGCCTGCTCTGCCGTGACCGTTACTTCAACCCCCGGCAGCAGACTCCTTGCGCTCTCCCGCGCCACCGGGTCATACGCCACGACCTCCGCCCCTTCGCCGCGGAGACGGGCCGAAAGGACGAGGCTCGAGGCTTCGCGCATGTCGTCGGTGTCGGGCTTGAAGGCGAGCCCGAGCAGCGCCACCCGCTTGCCGACCAGAGAGCCGAGATGGCGGGTCAGCTTGCTCACCACCCGCCGCTTCTGTAGTTCGTTCACCTCGATCACCGCGTTCAGCAGCTGGAAGTGATAGCCGGAGTTGCCGGCGAGAAGCTTCAGCGCGTTCACGTCCTTGGGGAAGCAGGACCCGCCGAAGCCGATCCCGGGACGGAGGAAGTGGGATCCGATCCTCTGGTCCAGCCCCATGCCGCGCGCGACTTCGGTTACGTCGGCGCCGACTTCCTCGCAGACATTGGCGATTTCGTTGATGAACGAGATCCTCGTCGACAGGTAGGCGTTCGATGCCAGCTTGATCATTTCGGCGCTGGAGGTGTCGGTCATCACCAACTCGCCCCCCAGAGGCCGGTAGAGGTCGGCCACCTCGCCGGCGGCGGCCTCGTCTCGATCCGACGCGCCGATCACGACCCGGTCCGGATGCAGGAAATCCTCTACGGCCGAGCCTTCCTTGAGGAACTCCGGACAGGAAACGTAAGCCAGGCCGGGCAGGTCCCGGCGGATGATCTCGCCGGTCCCGGCCGGGACCGTGCTCTTCATCACCAGCACGTGGTCAGCGCCGTCTTCGAGGTCGGCGACAACCGACCTGACCCGGGACAGGTCGGCGTCGCCGGAATAGGTCGGCGGTGTATCAACGCAGACGAACAGCAGCCGGGCCCGTTCAAGCAACTCGTCCATGTCGGTCGTGAAGTGCAGGCGTTCGCTGTTCCTGACGAGCAGGTCGGAGAGCCCGGGCTCGTGGATGGTCACCTCGCCCCGGCGGAGAGACTCGACCTTCTCTTCGACCACGTCGCGGGCTATCACCTGATGTCCGAGCTCGGCGAAACAGGCCGCCGTAACCAGGCCGACCCAGCCGACTCCGACTACGCCGATCGGCGCCTTTTCTTCGCTGCTCATTTCATTTCCTCCGTGCCGGGTCAGTTACCCGGGGTAAACGCTCTCGTTGATCGTGCCATGCCGAGCATCTGTTCATTTGTAAGTGTGAGAAGGAGCGAGTTGGTGATCCAGTAGGTGTTGCCGCCGTCAGACCAGGCGACCAGGCGGACCCTGTCTCCCTCGGGATAAACGCGGAAATCCCGGCCGTCCATCGAGATATCCTCATGAGGAGCCTCGAGGATCGGGGGATCATCCCAGCCCCTGATCCCCTGCAGCCCGAAGTAGTTGAGGCCGTTGAGTTCAAGCGCCAGCACCGTGCGGTATGCCGCGTATACGTTCTTGTCGGGGTCGCGCACGTGGTACGTCCGGCTGCCCTCGGCGTAGATCGTGCCGGCCGGGAGCCGTTTCGAGTAGAAGACCGGGAAGCCCTTACGCTTGATTTCGGCGTCAAGGCCCATCGCGGCCTCGAGCCCGCCCTGCGAAGCGTCGACCAGGCCGTCTTCATCCTTGCCGGGGGCGGTTGTCGCCGAGGCCCTGTCCTTCTTTCTTTGCTGGCGGGCCTTCTTCCGGGCTCTGGCAATCGCCTTCTTCTTGGCCCGGTCGGTGCCGGCGTCGCCCCCTTCATTCACCGTTCCGATCGGTCCGGCCGCGTCCTCGAATCCGAGGAATTTGTCGACCGCGGCGTTGATCTCTCCCGGCGTGGAAACCAGGTATGCCGCCCCCGCCTCGATCGAGTCGGTGGCCGGGAACTTGACCTCGACCACGTCCGCTCCTCTCGAGTCGAACAGCAGCTTGAGCAGTTCGAGGATCTCGTCGCCGCCCCTGATGTCGGACGAGGTGTTGTTGGTGAATGCCTTGATCAGCTCGTCGTTACGTTTCAGGATCTCGCCGAACGAGAGGCGGTTGCGGACCTCGCCGACCAGATCCTGCTGCCGCGCGGCCCGGGCGAGGTCGGAGTCGGTATGGCGGTATCGGGCGAATTCGAGAGCGTCCGGGCCGCACAGCTTCTGGTAACCGGCGTCGATATCGATCTCGGCGTATTGATCGGCGGCGGCCAGCCCCTCGTTCGAGTGGTAGTACTCGCGGTCGACATCGATGTAGACACAGCCGATCGCGTCAACCACCGAGGCGAAGCCCTGGAAATCGACATTGATCACGTGGTTGATGTCGAGGCCGGTCAGCTGCTTGATCGTCTTCAGGGTCAGCTTGGGACCGCCGTAGCTGAAGGCGGCATTGAACTTGTCGGTTCCATACCCCGGTATCTCGACCTTGAGGTCACGCGGGATCGAAAGCATCGCGATCTGGCCCGAATCGGGGTCGAGCCTCAGCAGCATCGTCGTGTCGGAACGACCGGGGTCACCCTGTGCCGCGCCACCGCCGGTTCGCTGATCGGAGCCGAGGATGGCGATCGTCTGCGGACCGCCGTTGCTTTCGGGAAGGATCTTGTCGGACAGCTTGAGGCCGGGCTCGCTGATCCCCTCGCCGATGTTGTCGACCAGGGTGAGCACTGAGGCCGAGGTCGCGCCGGCGAAGGAAAAGATGATGATCAAGGTGGCCAGTGCAAACCGCCACCAGTAGTGCCTGCGTTTTGCCGGCTGATCGAAGTCACCATTCCTGGGGGGCCGCGGAGGATCCCACGCCTGTCCCGTCCGTCGCGAGTTCTCAACCGCCTGCTGGGCTTCGCTTCGCGCGGCCGCTGTGAGAATCAGGGTCTGCTCGGCCGTAATTCCTTCTGCCGGGCCCTGCTCTTCGGCCGCGGCTCCGGCCGCGGGTGGCTCTCCCGCCCCACCCTCGCCGCCGCCCCCGGCATCGGCTGGCGGCGACTCAGCGGGCCCGGCCTCGACCGGCTGCCCTTCGGCCGGCGGGGCCTCGGTGGGCGGAGTCTCGACCGGCGGGGTCGCCCCCGCTTGGGGCTCGGTCGGCTTCGTACCTTCCGACGGGGCCGCACGTTCGGGGCTTTCCAGCAGCGCCGCCCGGAAGACCGGGTCGAGTTCCGGTGCGTCATCTCCGCTCAGGAGGTCGGCCTCGAAGGCGAAGACCTCTTCGGTAGGGGGCTCGATCTGGGATTCGCCCGGTTCGCCCGGTTCGCCCGGATCAGCCGACTGTCCGGCTTCCCCGGATCCGGTGGACTCCTCACTTGCGGTGGCCTCCTCACTCGCGGTGGCCTCCTCGCCTCCGGTGGACTCCTCACCTCCGGCGTACTTCTCATTGCCGGCGGACTCCTCGCCACCGGTGGTCCCCTCGGTTCCGTGGGGATGTCCTTCTTGCCGCAGCGTCTCGGATTCGGCCGGCCGATCGGGGGTCTCGCCCAGGGGTCCGTCGAGACCGTCGAGAAGGTACTCCTCGGTCGGCTGCGCGCGTGGGTCTTCGCCCGGTTCCCGGGGGTCTTGTTCGTCTCGGTCAGTCATCGTCTCGCGAGCGCACCATTGTCGCACTTCGAGCCAGGAACTCCTCCAGCGCCTGGCGATAGGCCCCGAGCGAGCGGATCGAGACCCACTCGTCGGGCCCGTGATGCCCGGCCCCCGAAGGGCCGAACTCGACCGCCGGGATGCCGACCCGGATGAAAGAGACGGCATCCGAGGCGCCGTCGCGGCCGACCGATACCGAGGGGCCCTCGTGATTTGATTCGGCCGCCTCGATCAGGGCCGTCACCCAGGGCGAGTCGATCCCGCTGTCGATCGCCGGGATCGCAAAGATCGTCTCGATCCGGGCCGGTCCGAGTTCGCGGATCTGGGCGAGGACGACCTCTGGATCCTGGTGCGGCAGGTAGCGGATGTCGACGTCTATAGCGCAAAAGTCGGGGACCTTGTTCAGAGCATCGCCGCCCCAGATACGACCGAGATTGATCGATGGGCGGTCGAAAAGCTCAGAGCTTTCCCGGGCGAAGGGTAATGATTCCAGTCCCCGGAAAAACTCGACCGCCCGCATGATCGCGTTGTCACCCAGCCAGGGCGTCGAGCCATGCGCTGCCCTTCCGGCGATTCCGATCCGGAGCGCCAGAATGCCTTTGGCCGCGACCCCCACATGCATGTCGGTCGGCTCTCCGGTCACTGCGAACTCGCCCCGCAGGCCCGAGTCGACCAGGTAGTTGCTGCCCCGCTCCCAGTCTTCTTCTGACTCTTCATCGGAGACGATCGCCAGCACGACTCGAAGCCCCGGAATCGGTTCGGCCGGCCACGGCAGGGCGAGCATCATCGCGGCGAGGGCGGCCTTCATGTCGTAGGCGCCGCGCCCGACCAGGCGGTCTCCCTCTATTCGCGGAGTGAACTGGCCCGGTTCGGCCGGAACCACGTCCATGTGTCCGTGGAAGATGACCGCGGGATCGGCTGGGTCACCGACGCTCGCGGTCAGCACCGGCAGGCCGCGGCATTCGTCGTGGGCCACCGTCACTCCCCGCGACTCGAGCCAGCCCTTGATGAATCCCGCCGCCTCGTGGACCCCGTCCGCCTGCGACGTGTCGTAGGCGATCAGGCGCTGGGCGAGGGCGAGCAGCTCAGAGACCGCTTACGCTCCCCGGGCGAGATCGAGGAAAAGGTCGACCCGTTCGAGGTCGCGCTCGGCGGCCTTCCTGGAGGCCTCGCCGGTCTCGGGATCGGCCAACCTGGCCTCGGCATCGCCCTTCTGCTGCTCGAGCAGCTCGGTATCGAGCTCCTCGACGGTATGTACCTCTTCGACCAGCAGCTGGGCATGGCTGGCAAAGACCTGGAGAACGCCGTGGGCCTGGGCCCATTCGCGGGTCTCGGAGTCGGAGATCTTCAGACGGAGCAGGTTGGGCTTGAGCGCTGCCATGACCGGGACGTGATTGGCCAGGATGCCGATCTCTCCGACCACGGTCCGGGTCGAGAGCTGGACCACCTCGCCGTTGAATACGCCACCCTCGGGGGTGAGGACCTCAACCGTGAATTTCGTCTCGCCGGCCAATTTCTAGATGCCCGAGCTCTTGCCTTCGGCGGTAACCTGGTCGATGCTGCCCTTCATGTAGAAGGCACTCTCCGGGTAGTCGTCGAGCTCGCCGTCGAGAATCATGCGGAATCCGCGGACCGTTTCACCGACCGGCACGTACTGGCCCTCGGTGCCGGTGAACTGCTCGGCCACGAAGAACGGCTGTGACAGATAACGCTCGATCTTGCGGGCGCGGTAGACCAGGACCTTGTCTTCGTCGGCAAGTTCGTCGATTCCGAGAATCGCGATGATCTGCTGCAGCTCGGAGTATCGCTGCAGGATCTCCTGGACGTCGGTGGCGGTCCGGTAGTGGTCGTCGCCGAGGATGTCCGGCTTGAGGATGGTCGAGCTCGAATCGAGCGGATCGACCGCCGGGTAGATGCCCTTCTCCGAGATCGCCCGCGAAAGCGCGGTGGTCGCGTTGAGGTGGGCGAACACCGAAGCCGGTGCCGGATCGGTGAAGTCGTCTGCGGGCACGTAGATCGCCTGGATCGAGGTGACCGATCCCCGGGCGGTCGAAGTGATCCGCTCCTGGAGGGTGCCCATCTCGGTCTCCAGGGTGGGCTGGTAACCGACCGCGGAGGGCATCCGTCCGAGCAGCGCCGAGACCTCGGAGCCGGCCTGGACGAAGCGGAAGATGTTGTCGATGAACAGCAGCACGTCCTGGCCGCCGGCCTCGCGGTAGTACTCGGCCATGGTCAGGCCGGACAGCGCCACCCGAAGACGGGCTCCCGGAGGCTCGTTCATCTGGCCGAAGACCATCATCGTCTTGTCGATGACGCCCGACTCGGTCATCTCGATGTAGAGGTCGGTGCCCTCACGGGTCCGCTCGCCGACCCCGCAGAACGCGGACAGCCCGCCGTGTTCCTGGGCGATGTTGTGGATCAGCTCCTGGATCAGCACGGTCTTGCCGACGCCGGCACCGCCGAACAGGCCGATCTTGCCGCCCTTTGCATACGGCGCGAGCAGGTCGACCACCTTGATCCCGGTCTCGAGCATCTCCTGGGTCGGGGTGAGTTCGGTCGCTTCGGGCGAGGGACGATGGATCGGCCAGCGCTCTACCTCCCCCAGTTCATCGCCACCGTCGATCGGCTCGCCGAGCAGGTTGAAGATCCGGCCGAGCGTCTTGTCGCCCACCGGGACCGTGATCGGTCCGCCGGTGTCGACCACCCGGTCGCCCCGCTGGAGGCCGTCGGTCGCATCCATGGCGACGGTACGCACCCGGTCGTCACCGAGGTGCTGCTGGACTTCGCAGACCAGGCTACGCCCCTCGCGGGCATCGGTCTGGTCAACCTCGATCTCAACCGCCGAGTAGATCTCGGGCAGCTGGTCGGGGAAAACCACGTCAACCACGACGCCGGTGATCTCTTCGATCTTTCCTGTGTTCTTACCGTTGTTCTCTGACATATCTCCAGTTTCCAGTTTCAGTCGAGGGGCGTCTGTCTAGCCGAGCGCTTCCGCACCGCCGACAACTTCCAGTATTTCCTGCGTGATCTCGGCCTGCCTGACCCGGTTCATTTCAAGGGTGAGATCATCGATCATGGTTTCGGCGTTCTCGGCCGCACTCCGCATCGCGGTCATCCGTGCGCCTAGCTCGGACGCGGCTGACTCGAGCAGGGTCCGGTAGAGGGAGATGTCCACGTAGTCCGGGATGACACTGGCCAGCAGCTCCTCCGCATCGGGCTCGTAGTCCCAGTAAGATCGCGAATGGGCCTCGGCCAGACCGTCGTCGAGATCGGCCAGCTCGCCGTCGGACCCGGTCAGGTCCTCCACCCCTTCGCCAACCACTTCGGCCTCCTGGACCGGCAGCATGGTCAGCCGGTGAACATACTGGGTGAGCGGCGAGACATAGCGGTTATAGACGACTTCGACCCGGTCCACGTCCCCGTCGATGTAGGCGGCAGAAAGCGCATCTCCGATCTCGCGGGCATCGGTGAAGGCCGGTCGGTCGGTGAACCCGGTCCAGGATCCGTTGATCGTCTGCTTACGAAAGGTGAGTGCTCCGTCCCCTCGGCGACCGACCACGAAAAAGACGACTTCCTGGCCGTCGGCGTGGGCCTGGTCGCGAAGTCTCAGTCCCTCCCGCAGGATGTTGGCGTTGAAAGCGCCGGCCAGCCCGCGATCACCGGTGACCAGAAGGATGCCGAGCTTCTTCACTTCGTCGCGCTCATCGAGGATCGGCACGTGCTGTACGGTGCCGGCTTCCTCCGCGGCCCGGCGGGTCATCCGGCGCATCGCCTTGGCGTAAGGCCTGAGTTGGGCGATCCGGTTTTCGGCCCGCCGGAGCCTTGCCGCAGCGACCATTTCCATCGCCCGGGTGATCTGGCGGATGTTCTTGACGCTGGAGATGCGGTTGTTGACTTCCTTGCGATTGGCCATGTGTTTCGGTGTCCCGGTTGCGGCACCGCGAGGCGGGTGCCGGTGGGTCTAGACGGCGGCGGTCGCCTCCTCGGCATCGTCTGCCGAATCATCTGAGCCGGCCCCTTCCGATTCTCCGGTTCCATCGGAGGCGGCGCTCTTCACCCGGGCCGATTCGCCGGCTTCGAGCGGCTCTCCGTCCTCGTCGAAATCTGGACCGAAGTCGTCGACGAATTCGCTGATCGCGTCGGCGAGCGCCTTCTCGTCCTCCTCGGGAAACTGGCCGGTTTCGTTGATCCGCCCGCAGAGTTCCTTCTGTTCGGCGTGGAGCCTGGTCAGCAGGTCGGCGAGGAACTCCTTGACCCGCTCGGTCTTGATCCGGTCGAGGAAGCCGCCGGTGCCGGAGTAGATCGAGGCAACCTGGTCGGCGACGGAGAGCGCGTCGCGCTCGTTCTGCTTGAGCAACTCGACCAGACGCTCGCCGCGGGCCAGGGTCTTCTGGGTGTCGGCGTCCAGCTCGGAACCGAACTGGGCGAATGCCTCCAGGTCACGGTACTGGGAGAGCTCGCCCTTCATCTTGCCAGCGACCTTCTTCATCGCCTTGGTCTGCGCGTCGCCGCCGACCCGGGAGACCGAAATGCCGACATTGATCGCCGGTCGGACGCCCGAGTTGAACAGGTCCGACTCGAGGAAGATCTGGCCGTCGGTGATCGAGATCACGTTGGTCGGAATGTAGGCCGAGACGTCGTTCGCCTGGGTCTCGATGATCGGCAGCGAGGTGAGCGAACCGCCCCCGAGTTCGTCATTCAGCTTGACCGCCCGCTCGAGCAGGCGCGAGTGCAGATAGAAGACGTCGCCGGGGTAGGCCTCGCGTCCCGGCGGTCGCCTGAGCAGCAGCGACATCTGGCGGTAGGCGTAGGCATGCTTGGTCAGGTCGTCGTAGACGCAAAGCGCCGATTTGCCGTCGTAGAGGAAGTACTCGGCCATCGCCGTCCCGGCGTAGGGCGCGATGAACTTGATCGGCGCTGCCTCGTCTGCGGGGGCGGCCACGATGATCGTGTTGTCCATCGCACCGGCCTCTTCAAGCACTTCGCGCACCTGGACCACGGTCGCCATGCGCTGGCCGATCGCCACGTATACCGATACGACGCCCGAATCGCGGTTGTTGATGATCGTGTCGATGCCGACCGTTGTCTTGCCGGTCTGGCGGTCGCCGATGATCAGCTCGCGCTGGCCGCGACCGATCGGGATCATGCCGTCAATCGATTTGATTCCGGTCTGGAGCGGATCGCGGACCGGCTGGCGGCTGACTACGCCGGGTGCCTTGAATTCGGCCGGTCGGGTCTTGCCGGTGTTGATGTCGCCTTTGCCGTCGAGCGGGCGGCCGAGCGGGTCGACCATGCGGCCGAGGTACTCCTCGCCGACCGGGATCTCGAGCAGCTTGTTGGTCCGCTTGACCGTGTCGCCCTCGACCACCTTGTCCCATTCGCCGAACAGCACGGCGCCGACGTTGTCCTCTTCGAGGTTCAGAGCCAGTCCGGTCACTCCGTGAGGCAGCTCGAGCATCTCCAGCGCCATGCAGTTGTCGAGCCCGTGGATGCGGGCGATACCGTCGGCGACCGAGAGTACGGTCCCCACCTCGGAAAGGTCGGCGCTACCGGGGTCGATGCCCTCGATGCGCTGCCTCAGGATGCTGGAAATCTCGTCTGGCTTGATCTGCATCTCGGTTCTGATCCTCCTTAGGCCGCCTGAGCCACGCTCTGGCGGAGTTTCTCCAAGTTGTTGTGGATACTGGTGTCGAGAACCATGTTCCCGACCTGAAGCACGATTCCGCCGATGATTCCCTCGTCGACCCGGCTGGTCAGGTCGACCTCCCGGCCGGTCTGCTTCTCGACCGCGGCGCCGACCTCCTCGATCACCGAGGGGTCGAGCTCGATGGCGCTGGTCAGGGTCACGTCGAGGCGGCGGTTCTCCTGCTTCCATAGATCTTCGTACTCGCGGTGGATCCGGTAGATCGCCGCCATGCGGTGCTTTTCGATCAGCAGCTCGAGGAAGTTGAGGAATTCGGGGTCGGCGTCCTCGACCGCCTTGTGAAGCCCGTCCATCTTCTCCTGGGAAGAGAAGTAGGGGCTGAAGAAGAAGACCTCGAGATCCCGGTCCCGCTCGAACGCGTCGCAGATTTGCTCGAGCTCGTCGCGAACCGTGTCGAGGTTCCCTTTCTCCCGGGCGACCCCGAAGAGGGACTCGGCATATACCCGAGCCAGTGTTTCCATCAGCCACCGTTCCGATCGCCGGCCAGGCTGGAGAAGTCGGCCTCACGCAGTGCCTCTTCGACCAGTTCCTTGTGCGCCTGGTCGTCGAGTGAGCGGCGAGTCACCTGCTCGGTGGCGAGAATGGTCAGGTCTGCGACCTCCTTGCGGATGTCATCGAGTGCCCGGCGGGTCTCGGCTTCGATGTCCTTACGGGCGGCATCGACCAGGTCCTCGCGTTTGGACTGCCCTTCGGCGGCAGCCTCCAGCTTTGTCGTCTCTGCCGCCTTGCGGGCCCGGGCGACGATCTCGTCGGCCTGCTCCCGCGCCTCGGTCAGGCGCTGACGGTAGTCGGCCATCAGCTTGTCGGCCTCGTCACGCTGGCGCTCGGCCGACTCGATGCTTTCCCTGATCAGCTTGGCGCGCTTGTCGAGCGCCTCTCCGATCAGCGGGAAGGCGAACTTGCTGAGCACCCAGAGCGTGAACCCGAAGACGGCCAGCGTCCAGATCATCAGACCCAGACCGGGCGTCACCAGGAAGCTTCCGCCCTCTTCAGAGGCCGTCTCGGCGGCCAGGGGGATCCCGGTCAGGAGATGTGAGAGAACCAGCTCCACTGGCCTAGAGGAAGAACGCGATCAGCGCGAAGATGAAGGTGTAGAAGGCGACGGCCTCGGTCAGGGCGAAGCCGAGCCAGCGGATCGACTGGAGTTCGCTCTTGAGCTCCGGCTGACGGGCAACCGACTCGATTTCCTTGCCGAAGATGAAACCGATGCCGATACCGGCGCCGATCGAACCCAGTCCGGCACCGACGCCGAGAGCGATCGCCTTGCCGGCGGCCTCGACTTCGCCTGAATCAACAGCTGCTAGTGGCAACAGCTCAATCATTTATGGGACTCCTTTTCAGTGACTTTCGGCGGTTGCACCGCCGATGTAGATGGCGGTCAGGATAGAGAAGATGAAAGCCTGCAGGGTGGCCACGATGCCGACCTCGAATACGTAGAAGGCGAAAGCCATGGGGAAAGTGAGTACCCCCAGAGCTGCGATGCCCAGCAGGACGGCCAGCCCGCCGCCCATGAACAGGAGCAGCAGGTGTCCGGCGAGGATGTTGGCGAAAAGTCGTACCGAGAGCGAAATCAGCCGCACGAAGTGCGAGACCACCTCGATCATGAAGATCGCCGCCTTGCCGAATGGGTTCATCTCCTCGAGGCCGGGCGGCAACCAGCTCGCGAAGTAGGGGAAGAACCCCTTGGCCCGGATGCCTTCGTAGTGGTACGAGAACCAGATGACCAGGGTGAGCGACAGTGGCACCGCGATGTTGGCCGTAGCCGCATAGAGCGCGAACGCCGGGATCTCCAGCCCGAAGATGCTGATCGTCTCGTGCGTGTTGGTCGGCAGCGGCAGATAGCCGATCATGTTCGAGAAGAAGATGAAGAAGAAGAGGGCTGCCAGGAAAGGGAACCACTTGCGGGCGAGGCGGTCATCCTCGATGTTGCCGCCGGTGATGTCGGTCTTGGTCACGCCGTAGGCGACCTCGATCGCGGTCTGCACCCGGTTCGGCTTCTGCTGGCATCTTCCGGGCGATCCAGACCATGATGCCGATGGTCAGGAAGGAGGCCAGCCAGAGGTACATGACCGCCTTGGTCACCGAGAGGTCTACCCCGCCGATGTTGATGTAGATCCAGGAGTCCAGTTTGAACTCCTCCTGCGGCTTGAAGACTTCGTTCTTGCCGTCGCTCCCGAACAGGATCCCGAAGATCAGGGCCAGGAGCAGCCAGCCACCGATCGCGATGAACACCTTCGTCCTGGTGCTCATCCCCCCCTTTTTGTCGTCGGTCGCGACGTCGGCCGTCTCGCTCATGCGTTCCGGTCAGCCTCGGGGGACGGCTCAGGCGTGAGCAGGTAAACCAGGCCTTTCGAGCCCAGGTGGGCGGTGAAAACCACGACCAGGACGATTGCGCCGTAGAAGCCCGCGTCACGCGAAATCAGCCCTGCGACCAGAACCCCGAGCGCCATGAACCAGGCCCGTCCGAGTGAGGTCGCGGCGACCGTACCCATCGCCGTCTTGCGGTCGCCGGCGATCAGCTTCTCTTTGGCTTTGCGCTCGGCGATCACCTCGCTTGTCCGGACCACCGCCCAGAGGCCGGCCGCAACCAGATAGCCGGAGAGCGGCAGGCCCGCCAGTACGAAGACCACGAGCGCGATCGCGAGTACGATCAGGTCAAGGTTGGCAACAACTTTGAGGCTTCCTCGACCCATTTCGTCCCGGGGTGAACTCTTTGCGGCAACCGTCGTCAAGAGGAGCCGACTATATACGGAAGCACGCGCCTTGCGCGTTGCGATCCAGCAACGTGACAGGTGACACTAGAGTGCTTGCTGAAGCCAAAAACGGCTGTCCGCCGAAAGCGGTCAGGGCACTTCCTCCGGCACGTCCTTCGGCCGCGGTCCCTTGATGATCTCGAGCACGTAGGCGAGGTATACGGTTACCCCGATCGCCGCCAGGATGACGACCGCCATGACCGCGGTCCAGATCGGGTCGAAGTTGCCGCGATCGTCGCTGTAAGGGACCAGACGGAGGGCAAGCGCCAGCAGGGCCAGGATCAGGGTCCAGCCGTAGAGGTAGGCCAGTGTACGGCGCTGGGAAAAGCCGATGTTGGCCATGCGGTGGTGGAAGTGCCAGCGGTCAGCCTGATAGATCGGCTGGTGGTACTTGATCCGCTTGGCCACGACGAAGGCGGTGTCGAAGATCGGCAGGGCCAGGATCACCAGCGGGAAGGCCAGGGCGACGACCGCATTGGTCTTCAGCGCGCCCTGGATCGAGACCACCGCGATCATGTAGCCGAGCAGGTTGGAGCCGGTGTCGCCCATGAAACTCGATGCGGGAGGAAAACCGTGGCGGAGGAAGCCCAGCGCTGCGCCGGAGGTGATCGCGGCCAGCACCCCGGCCTCGAACCGGTCGAGCGACAGTGCGATCACCGCCATCGCCGCGGCAGCGATCGCGACCACCCCGGCGGCCAGCCCGTCGATCCCGTCGATCAGGTTGACGATGTTGATAACCGCCACGATGCCGAAGACGGTCAGCGGCCAGGCGGTCCAGCCGAGCTCGAAACCGCCGATGAACGGGATGGTCAGGGCGTCTGGGTGGACCCCGGCCGAGACCGGGATCGCGGCCGCGACGATCTGACCGCCCAGTTTGACCAGGGCCGGCAGCTCGAACACGTCGTCGAGCGCCCCGACCAGCGCGATCGCCACCGCGCCCAGCAGTATCGCCGTGGTCTGGTCGTCGGAGGGCAGCCAGATCCAGCCCGCGATCTCGATTGCCGCGAGGATCGCCACCCCCGACATCGCCGGCGTCGCGACCCTGTGCTGGCTGCGGGGACCGGGCTCGTCGATCGCGCCGACCCGCCTCGCCAGACGTTCGGCCAGCGGCACGGCAGCCCAGCTGATCAGCACCGCCGCCAGGAAGGCGAGTACGGCGTCTGTCGTATCGACCATGCCGGAAGATTCTCACTCCCGCCCGACGGACGCACCGCCCCCGCCCCCCTGACCGAACCCTCGAGCCCTCCGGCAGGCGCTCAGAGGCGTTCCGGAGACGATTGACCCTCTATCTGGTGGTCGAAAGCATCCGGAAGGTCCGTCTGATCGGGCGAGGTGACTGGTCCCGGAGCTCGACGATCCGGGACCGGCCTGATTCGGGGGTCGGCTCCGGCGCCGTCGGCTCCGGCCCGGTTCCGGCCCGACGCCCCGTCAGCCCAGGGCGCCGAGGATCCCCTCGACCAGGATCTCGGGATCCCGGGGTTCGCGGGCGCCCGGCTCGCCCCGGCGTTTGGCCAGGTCAAGCTCGTCGGGGTCGGTCAGGACTTTGAGCAGGCCCTTTTCGATCAGGTCCTCGTCCACCCCGCCCATCCTGCCGGCGAAGGTGGTGTAGACCGGGGTTCCCAGGGCGACCGCCTCGCGGTTCATCGTGCCGCCGGCACTGACCACCAGGTCCGAGTACGCGATCAGGCTCTGGGCGTCGATCGCGTGGTCGGGGACGACCAGGTTGGCCGACCCCCTTGCCCGGGCCGCTGCGGCCTGCGACTCGGTCCTGGGGATGATCACGGCGGTCACCCCTTCAGCTTCGGCCAGCCGGTCGATCACCTGCTCGTAAAGCGGGTTGTCGGCGTGGTACTCGGAGGTCTCCGGTGGTGGGCGGACCACTACCAGCACCCGCTCCTCATCGGGGCCCGACCCAGCGCCGACTCCGAGCTCCTCCAGCACCGCCGGATCCGGTTCGAAGCCGGCCAAATAGTAGTCCTCCTTGAGGCCCGGGTAGCGGACCAGCTTCTCTCCCTTCGCCCCCACCCTTGCCATGCGCTCAACCGGGATCGCGTCCGGGACCAGTACTCGCCTGGCGATGCGAAAGGAGAGCTGGCGCTGCAGGCCGGCGAACTCGTAGTCCTGAAGCTGGACCGAACGGATCCGGAGCAGGGTCGAAACCAGGGCCAGGTCGACCGATCCGTGGGCGATCGCGAGTTCCGGCCGGAAGTCCCAGACCGGCCGGACCAGGCGGGCCGATCGTCCCATAAGCGCCCGTGCCTTGCCTAGGGTCGATCCGCCCCCGTGGGCTCCTACCACGGTGTGCGGGATCTCCAGCAGCTCGAGTATCCCGACCGTCTGGCCGTACTCACGGGCGGTGACCAACACTTCGTCACCGCGATCCTGGAAGCGATCGATCACCGGCCTAAGGACCAGCGGGTGAGCGGCGGCCGTGCAGTCGAACCAGACCCTCATCGGGGCCGGTTCAGTCGAGGCCGGGGTAGAGCGGCTTCGCTTCCATCAGCGCCCGGCTTCGCCCGACCAGCGATTCGCGCTCGTCTTCGAACCGGTCCGAGAGCGCGATAGCGATGATCGCCGCGATCTCGGTCATCTCTTCCGGGCCGAAGCCACGAGTGGTGAGGGCCGGGGTGCCGATCCGCAGGCCGGAAGGATTCATCGGCGGCCGCTCGTCGAACGGGATCGCGTTGCGGTTGACGGTTATCCCGACCTGGTCGAGCCGGTCCTCGGCGGTCTGACCGTCGAGCCCGGTCGAAGTCAAATCGACCAGCACCAGGTGAACGTCGGTCCCCCCGGTCAGCACGTCGATCCCGCCTTCCATCAAACCGTCTGCCAGGACCCGCGCGTTCTCGATCGTGCGCCGCTGGCGTTCGGCGAACTCGTCACTGGAAGCGATCCCGAGCGCGACCGCCTTTGCCGCGATTACGTGCATAAGGGGTCCACCCTGCTGGCCGGGGAAGACCGCCCGGTTGATGTCGGCCTTGAGTTCTTCCCGGCAGAGGATCATGCCGCTCCGCGGTCCGCCCAGCGTCTTGTGGATCGTTGTCGTGACCACGTCGGCGTGCGGGACCGGGTTGGGGTGCTCGCCGGCCGCGACCAGTCCGGCGAAGTGGGCCATGTCGACCAGCAGCCGCGCATCGACCGAGTCGGCAATCTCGCGAAAGGCCTCGAAATCAAGTTGTCGCGAGTAGGCGGACCATCCGGCCACGATCAGCTCCGGGCGGCTCTCGGCAGCGAGCCGGGCCACCTCGTCCATGTCGACCCGCAGGTCCTCCCGGGATACGTGGTACGGCACCACATTGTAGAGCTTGCCCGAGACGTTCAGCTTCATCCCGTGGCTGAGATGACCGCCGTGATCGAGGGCCATGCCCATGATCGTGTCGCCCGGTTCGATCAGCGCCATGTAAGCAGCGTTGTTGGCCTGGGCGCCGGAATGGGGCTGCACGTTGGCGTGGCCGGCCCCGAACAGTTCCATCGCCCGGTCGATAGCCAGCTGTTCGACGATGTCGACCTGCTCGCAGCCCCCGTAGTAGCGACGGCCGGGGTAGCCCTCGGCGTACTTGTTGGTCAGAACCGAACCGCTCGCCTCGAGCACCGCCCGCGGGACGAAGTTCTCCGAGGCGATCATCTCGAGCGTGTCCCGCTGACGGGCCAGCTCGCCGTCTAGCGCGGCCGCCACCTCGGGATCGAGGTCCGAGAGCCTCGCATCGAGCATCTGTTCAGTGACTGCAGTCATGAAGCTGAGACTACCAACGCCGACCGGCGGCTCAGTCCGGCCGTTCCAGCTTCTCGAAGTATTCGTCGCCTTCGATGTCGACCCGGGGCAGCGTCCGGTCCAGCCAGCCCGGCAGTTCCCAGTTACGCCGCCCGAGCAGGACCAGCGTTGCGGGCACCAGCAGGCACCTGACCATGGTCGCGTCGATTGCGACAGCGAAGGCCAGTCCGACCCCGAACTGCTTGACCACCGGATCTCCGTTGAGCACGAAGCTGAAGAAGACGGCGACCATGATCAGCGCAGCCGAGGTGATCACCCTGCCCGAAGAGGCGAGCCCCTTGATCACCGACTCCCGGTTGTCGCCGCTCCTGTGGTGGGCCTCCCGGATCTGAGTCAGTAGGAAGACCTCGTAGTCCATCGAGAGCCCGAACAGGATCGCGAACATGACCAGTGGCAGAAAGCTGACGATCGGGATCGGCCCGTCCAGCCCGATCAGGCCGGCACCCCACCCCTCCTGAAAGACAAGGGTGACCAGACCGTAGGCGGCGGCGATCGAGAGCAGGTTCATCAGGGCCGCCTGAAGCGGAACCACTAGCGAGCGGAACGCGAATACGAGCACGACGAACGAGAACAGCACGACCAGCCCGATCACATACGGGAGCCGTTGTGCGATCTCGTCGGCGAGGTCGATGTACCCGGCCGTGCTTCCTCCCACGTAAGCCACCGACTTTGAATCCCCGAGCGTGTTCGGGATCGTCTTGTCGCGCAGCCTGGCCACCGTGTGCTCGGTCGTCCGAGACGACGGAGAGGTGGTCGGGATCGCGTTGAAGATCGCCGCGTTCCCGGACTTGTCCGGTTGTGGCGGACTGACCTCCGCGATCCCGTCGGCGCCCGAGATCGCCTGGGCGAGCTCCTGCGATGAGACGGTATCGCCGTTAAGCTTCATCGCGATCAGCAGCGGGCCGTTCTCACCGACCCCGAACCCCTCGCTGATCAGGTCATAGGCGCGCTTGGTCTCGGTCGACTTGGGAAGTGCGCCGAAGTCCTCCTGACCGAGATGCAGGTTCCTGGCCGGCATCGCGATCAGCAGCAGGATCAGCGAAGTCACGATCACCGACGGCAGAGGCCGCCGGGCCACGCCTTCTGCCCAGCGCTCCCAGCCGTGGGCCCGCTCGTCCGGAGCCGTTCCGTGGGGAAGCGGGACCCGCAGGTGCTCGATCCGCGGGCCGAGCAGGGCGAGCAGGGCCGGCAGGAAGGTGATCGCGGCCAGCATCGCCACCAGTACTGCCAGTGCCGCGGTGTAGCCGAGAGTCCAGACCAGCGGGATCCCGGCCAGTCCCAGCGAAAGCAGCGCGACCACGACCGTGCTGCCCGCGAACACCACCGCGCCTCCCGCAGTCGCCGCGGCCCGCGCGGCTGCCTCGGGTGGATCATGCCCGGCGTGCAGCGCCTGCCGGTGGCGGGTCACGACGAACAGCGCGTAGTCGATTCCGACCCCGAGGCCGATCATCGTCGCCAGGGTCGGCGACGTGGTCGAGATCGTGGTCACCTGGCTGAGCAGGCCGATCAGGCTGAGGCTGATGACCAGCCCGGCGACCGCCGAGATCAGCGGCATGCCCATCGCCACCACGCTGCCGAAGGTCAGAAGCAACACCACTGCCGCGGCCGCCAGGCCGACAACCTCGCTCAGCCTGGTCGAAGGCTTGGAGACCTGCTGGCCGAGATAACCGCCGGAGGCGACGTCGAGCTTGTTGCCGGCGGTCGAGCCGGCGGTGTCGATCACCTGGTTCGCCTCCTCGTCGCTGAGCTTACCCCGGGGGTCGTCGAGGATCAGCGACGCGTAGGCGATCGTCTCGCCCTCGCCGATCTGGGCCTCGTTACCGGGGCTGAACGGATCGTTGACCGACGCCACTCCGCCGGTGTTGCCGAGCTTCTTGATCGACTGTTCGACCAGGCTCTGGTTTTCACTGTCGGTGATCTTGCCCTGGCGGGCCTTGTAGACGATCGGGTTCGACCCGTTGGCCTGATTGGGGAAGTCTTTGGCGACCAGATCGGTCGCCGACTGACTGCCGGTGCCCGGGAGGGTCAGGTTGTCGGCGAACTGGGTTCCGGCCGTGGTCCCGAACACGACGACCGCCACCGCCAGCGCCAGCCAGGAAATCACCACCGTCTTGCGGTGCCGGATGCACAGCTTCGCCAGTCTGTAGAGCCGCCCGGTGATGCTAGGTCGTGTCCCCGGGCCGGGTCGCGATTCTCACATCGCGAGCGTACACCGCGGTGCGGCGGGGCCACTCATTTATCCTCTTTCCATGCGGAAAGCGATCCTCACAACGCTCCTGATCGCGATAGCTGCCTTCGCCGGCCCGGTCCGGCCGGGATTGGTCTTCGCCGGGGATTCGGACGTGGACCCGGGAGCCCGGGTGGCGGGAACGACCGGACCCTGCGAGGATCCCGCCCGGGCCGAAGAGCTGCTCTGCCCGGACCTGAGGATCGCCCGCCCGTCCGGGATCTACGAAGACCGGAAGACGCTACCCGGCCGGGTCCTGCTTCGGGCGACAAACAACATCAAGAGCCGCGGGGAGGGCCCGATCGAACTCCGCGGCCGCCGGGACCGCGCGCGCTCGATGAACCTGACCCAGGCGATTCGCAGGACGGACGGGAGCTGGGCCCGGTTCCCGATCCAGGCGAGACTGCGATTCGTCAACGTCGGTGCCACATACGGAGGGTCTTTCTGGAAGGTACGGAACCCCCTGCGGTTCGAACTCTGGCGGGTCGACCGGTCGCGCCGCAAGACCGGGCTGGCCCGGATCGGGCCGAAGCAGTTCTACTGCTTCCGCGACCTCGAACGGACCCGGCCCGGACCGCTCTCGCCGGTCGATCCGGTCTACCCGGCCTGCAACCAGAACCCCCGGGAGAGGAAGGTCACGCTGGGGACCTCGGTCGGGTGGTCGGACATATACCCGTCGACCTATGACGAGCAGTGGATCGACGTAACCGGGCTTAGGGGATGCTTCGCCTACGTCCTCCGCCTGGATCCGGTCAATCTGCTCCACGAACTCGATCGCGAGAACAACGTGTCCCAGCGGATCGTCCGCCTTCCCTGGCGGCCGAAGCGGAAGAACGGCTGCCCCCGGGCCTGACCCGGTCTTCAGTGGCCGAGCGCGGCGATCAGGTCGCCCCTTGACATCCCGCCTTCCCGGAGGACCGACCAGGCGCCGGTCTCATCGAGCTCGGTCAGGTCGACCACGGTCGAAGGCAGCCCGGTCAGGCGACCGCCGTCGATCGCCAGGTCGACTCCCTCGCGGATCTCCGGGACGACCCCGGCAAAGGTTGTCGGGGCCGGCTCGCCGCTCAGGTTGGCGCTGGTCTGGAAAATCGGGCATCTGGCCCCCGACAGCGGCCCCTCGATCACCCGGATGCCGAGCCGCGAGCGGTCCTCGCGGCAGGCCAGCGGGTAGCGGTGCCTGGGATTGGGGACGACCAGCGTGACCGGGCCCGGCAGCAGGCGGCCGACCGCTTCCCCGACCTTCTGGCCGAGGTCCCGGATCAGCTCCCGCATCGCCATCGGCGAGAAATACATGACCGCCGAGGGCTTTCCGTCGTCGCGCCCTTTCAACTGGTGGATCCGGTCAACCGCCCGCTCGTTGAGCGGGTCGCAGGCCAACCCGTAGAGCCCGTCGGCCGGGAACAGCGCAACGCCGCCCTTGCTGATGCAGCTTCTCGAGGGCCTGGCGGGCAGCGTCCCCGCCGCTGATGTTCGTGGCAACCGTCTTCACCGGTGGATCATCTCAGCCGGGTGGGTCGGGCGAACCGGCAGCCCGGTCCGCCAGCCCGACCACGACCCGGCCGATCCCGGCCAGATCGCTCCTGACCCCTGTCCGCGGAAACCCGGCCTCGCGCACCAGCCCGGCTACCCGATCTCCCTGTCCCCGGCCGATCTCGAGGCCGATCGCCCCGGCCCTGACCGGGGCAGCCGCGATCTGTCCGAGGACCGCCTCGAACGCCTCGTAGCCGGTCGGGCCGGCAAAGACGGCCGCCGGCGGCTCCCACTGGGCTATTTCGGGCGCCAGAGGCTCATCGTCGGCCACATACGGGAGGTTGGCCAGAATCAGGTCGAACTCGCCGGCCGGCAGGGTGCCTTCGACCAGCTCGACCCGGTCGGACAGGCCCAGGCGGGCAGCGTTGGCCGCGGCCAGCTCGAGCGCCTCCCCGGAGGTATCGGTCGCGGTGATCCGGCAATCGGGAAGCTCGTCGGCCGCGGCCAGCGAGACCGCCCCCGATCCGACTCCGATCTCGAGCAGGGTCGCCGGGTTCCGCTCCAGGGCGAGCTCGACCAGATGCTCGGTCTCGGGTCGCGGGATCAGCGCCCGGGAATCGACCTCGAGCTCGATCCGTCGAAAGCCCTTGCGACCGAGGATGTAGGCGACCGGTTCCCTCCTCAGCCGCCGGCGGACCGCTTCCGAGAAGGCTCGCGAATCGGGAGGTCGGAGGTCCGCGCGGGAATCGGCGATCAGGGCGGCCCGGTCGAGGCCGGTGATCCCGGAAAGAAGCACCTCGGCGTCGAGCCTGGGAGTTTCGATGCCGGCCGCGTCAAGAGCGTCGATCGCCGCGCCGAGCGCATCGCCGACCGACACCGGGGTCAGGCCGCCTGGGCTTCGAGCCGGCGGCGCTTCTCCTCGCCCGACAGAGCGTCGGTGAAATCGCCGAGGCCCCCTTCGAGCACACGGTCGAGGTCGTGTGAGGTGAGCTTGATCCGATGGTCGGTGACCCGGCCCTGGGGGTAGTTGTAGGTCCTGATCTTCTCGGACCGCTGCCCGGTACCGACCTGGGCCTTTCGCTCGGAGGCGATCGCCGCCTGCTGCTCGGCCAGTTGCCGCTCGTAGATCCGGGCCCGAAGGACCCGCATCGCCTTCTCCCGGTTCTGGAGCTGGGACTTCTCGTCCTGCATCGAGACCACGATCCCGGTCGGCTCGTGGGTGATCCGTACCGCCGAATCGGTCGTGTTGACCGACTGTCCGCCCGGGCCGGACGACCGGTAGACGTCGATCTGCAGGTCGTTCTGGTCGATCTGCACCTCGACCTCCTCGGCCTCGGGCAGCACGGCGACGGTCGCGGTCGAGGTATGGATCCTTCCCTGGGACTCGGTCTCGGGCACCCGCTGTACCCGGTGGGTCCCGCCTTCGTATTTGTAGATCGAGTAGGCGCCCTCGCCCCTGACCTCGAAGGTCACTTCCTTGAACCCGCCGTGCTCGGCGGCCGACTGCGAAAGGACCCCGGTCGAAAACCCCCGCTCGGCGGCGTAGCGAGTAAGCATCTTGTAGAGATCGCCCGCAAACAGGGCGGCTTCGTCGCCCCCGGTTCCCGCCCGGATCTCCACGATCACGTTCTTCTCGTCGTTCGGGTCGCGCTCGACCATCGCCAGCCGGATCTCTTCTTCCAGCTCGGCGATCTTCGCCGGAGCGTCCTCGACCACCCGCTCGAGTTCCTCGTCCTCGCCGACTTCCTCCAGCAGTTCGCGCGCGCCCTCCAGGTCGTCGCTCAGGGTGCGGTGTTCGATCACCAGCCGGTGGGCAGGGGCGAGCTGCCGATACTCGCGCCCGACCGCGGCGTAGCGCTCGCGATCGGCGATCACCTCAGGATCGCTCATCTCGCGCTCGAGCTCGGCGTAGCGTGCCTCGATCTGTTCACCCAGCTTCCTGATCACGCTTTCAGTCTGACGGTAGCGCGGTCCAGAGGCGGCCCGAGGGCCGGCCCGGGTGGGTCAGGCGACGATCTCGATCGGCTCGAGCCCGGCACTGTCTTCCGGCCGCTCCAGTTCCAGCACCGCATCCAGGGCGGCGATCGCGACTTCCAGTTGCTCTTCGTCCGGCTCGCGAGTGGTCAGGTTCTGCAGCATCAGCCCCGGCCACATCAGCCCTCGGACCCAGCCCCTGTCCCGGTTGCGCCCGGCCCACTTGATCACTTCGTAGGACAGCCCGGCGATCAGCGGCACCCCGAGTATCCGGGAGAGCAGCAGCCAGTACCAGGCCGGCAGCCCGATCGGGGCGAAAACGAAGATCGCCAGCACCATCACGATCAGCAGGAAGCTGGTCCCGCAGCGCGGATGAAGCCGGGAGTAGAGACCTGCTCTCGCGGGGACCAGTTCGTCCTCGGCCTCGTAGCAGGAGATCGTCTTGTGCTCGGCCCCGTGGTACTCGAAAACCCGGCGCAGATCCCGCAGGCGGCTGATCAGGACGATGTAGCCGATGAAGATCACCGTCCTGATGATGCCCTCGACCAGCCAGAAGACGACCGCCGACCCGAGCTGATCCTTGAACAGGCTGGTCAGCCCGACCGGGATCACGAAGAAGAGCAGGATCGCCAGGGCGAGCGAGAAGACGATCGTCATGCCCCAGGCGAAGCCGCCGATCTCCTCTTCTTCATCCTCCTCGGCCAGCTGGGCGTTGGCCGAGATCCCGAGCGCGCGGAAACCGATCTTCAGCGACTCGGCCAGCGCAACCACCCCCCGGACCACCGGCCAGCGCAATACCCGGGCCCGGCCGGCCCAGGGAACGACCGACTCGGTGGACACCTCGATCGCGCCTTCGGGGTTGCGGACCGCCACGGCCCAGTTCCTGACCCCGCGCATCATCACTCCCTCGAGCACCGCCTGCCCGCCGACCGGAGCGTCGCGTTTTGCCACCAGGGCGCCGTCGGGCATCGCCCGGGCGTCGACTTCAAACTGTTCGGCGGGCCGCTCCGGCCCGCCGGCCTGGTCAGCCGTTGCCGGCAGTGGCCTTGGCGCGCTTGGCGGCACGACGCTGGAAGCGCTCGACCCGGCCACCGGTGTCGACCAGCTTCTGCTTGCCGGTGTAGAAGGGATGACAGGCAGAACAGAGCTCAACGTGCAGATCCGACTTGGTCGAGCGGGTGTAGAACTGGTTTCCGCACGAACAGTGGACGTTGGCGATCGTGTATTCGGGATGGATGTCTGCCTTCATGTGATGAAGTCTAGAGGACCGGTCAAGCCCGCCCCCGCTCGACCCACCGCTTCCGGGGCCGGAGAGTGCCTATATACGGAAAAACCGGACCCGGTTTGCCCGGATTCACCGCTCAGGCGCCTGCGGCGGGGGTATCGAGGCCGGAAACCCGTAAATAGCGGCAGGTTTTCCGTCCGACGGGGCGAAGAAACTTCCATAACCCCTCAGAGGAGAGGATTTTTCTCATGGCCAGAGAGTTATTCGATCAAGCCCGCCCCCGCAGCACCAAAGCCCAGCAGTTCGCTGACGCTTTCGCCGGTTGCGACGAGTGGGTTATCCCGCCCCGGAAGCGGCGGGCAAGCTCAACCGAGCTGTTCGATGCCGAGTCGCTGAGCGTCCGGCCAATGCCGACTCCTCCGGGCATCCGCCCGGACTACCGCCGGGCCGCCTGAAAAAAGCCTTCGCGGGTCCGCCCGTCTGCCTGAACGAGAGCCTCCGCGGGACCGCCGCCATCGGCTCCCCGTCGCCGGCCGGGCCGTATGGCCCAGCCCTCTCTGCCGACCGGGAATCAGGTCTCGGTGTAAAGCGGGCCGTCGCCGCCTTCGGGCAGGGTCAGCCTGCCGCCCTTGGCCGTTATCGCGCCGCACTGGACGCAGTTGGAGGCGGTGACGTGGACGTCGACCACTTCTGCTCCGGCCTCCAGTTGGTCCTCGGGAATCTCGTAGACCTGAGCCGGGCACATCGAGACCCAGGTCTGGGCGACCTCACGCGGGACCTCTTTCTGGATCCGGATGTGATTCGGGGCGTCGTCGCGGGTCGCGTTGCCTGAGAGGAAGACCGACGAGAGCTTGTCGAAGGTGTACTCGCCGTCCGGCTCCGGGTAGTCGTCGGCCGCCTTGCCGACCTCGACCTTGTAAGTGGCGTCGTCGTGGTTTTCCCAGTGGCCGCCGGGAAAGTGGCCGCCGGTCACGGTCATCATCGAGGCCATCGCCCCGCCGAGGAAGAAACCCTTGGTGAACGGCTGGCTTGCGTTTCGGACCTTGTAGAGGTCCTTCTCGATCAGCGAGTTGTGGACCTTTTCGTCGTAGGCCGAGAAATCGACCGACTCCTTCTCCAGCGCGTCGACGATCGCCTCGGCCGCGTACATGCCGGCATGCATCGCGTAGTGAACGCCTTTGAGCTCGGCCACGTTGACCATGCCGGCATTGTCGCCGGCAATGCACATGCCCGGCACGGCCAGGCGCTTGGGCATCGACCAGTAACCGCCGGCCGGGATCGTCTTGGCGCCCCAGCCGACCCGCTTGCCGCCCTTGAGGATCTTCTTGACGAACGGGTGCAGCTTGAACTGCTGAAGGATGTCGTGGACCGACAGAGTGGCGTCGGTGTAGTCGAGGCCGACCACGAAGCCGACGCAGACCTTGTTGTCTTCCATCGGGTAGATGAACGAACCGCCGAACTCCTTGTGCTTGGCCGCCTTGCGAAGCGGCCAGCCCATGGTGTGGATCACCTGGTCGAGCGGCTCCTCTACCTCCCAGATCTCCTTGACTCCGAGCTCCCAGCGCTGTGGATCGAGGCCGTTGATGTCGAAGTGGTCGAGCGCGGCATAGGTCAGGTGCCCCAGAGTGCCTTCGGCAAGCACCGTCGCCTTGGCGATCAGGTCGGAGCCCGGCTCGAAATTGGCCAGCTCCTGGCCGTCGCGGCCACGGCCGCGGTCGCCGGACCTCACGCCCTTGACGATCCTGTCCTCGACCAGCAGCTTGTCGGCCGCGGTCTCGGTCAGGATGTAGGCACCCATCTCCTCTGCCTTCTCGGCGAGGAAGCGGCTCAGTTTGGAAACCGAGGTGACGTAGTTGCCGTGATTCTTGAAGTTCGGCGGCATCGGCTTGAGCGGAAGCGCCTGCTTCTCGGTCAACAGGTAGACCGCGTCCTTGGTCACCTCGCGGTAGACCGGCCACTCGGAGCGGTCCATGTCGGGGAACAGCTCTTCCATGGCCGACGGCCGCATGTTCGCCCCCGACATCGCATGCGCGCCGGCGACCTTGCCCTTCTCGACCACGGCGACCGGGACCTCGCCCAGCTTCTCGGCCAGCTCCGGGCGGTCCTCCAGCAGCTGAAGCATCTTGATCGCGCTGGCCAGGCCGGCCGGGCCGGCGCCGACGATCGCGGCGCCTACTTCGATGCGCTCGTCCTCGGGATCGGTCGGGACAGCGATCACGTCTTCGGAGTCAAACGGCGGCGGATACTCGCTGGGCGCTACGGGGGGCATGCGTTGATCCTTTCGGGACTTCGTTCTTGGGTGATTCGAAGGCTTGTGAAGCAGCGCGGCAGGTAAAGCGGAAAGACAGGGTAAGCCGGGCCCCGGTCGTCAACGGGTGACGGTCGGGGCCCGGTTCATCCCTTGTTGCTTCAGGCGCCCTGGCTAGCCCTTCCTGGCCTTGATGGCCTCGGTCAGCTTGGGCATGATCTTGTTCAGGTCGCCGACGATTCCGAGGTCGGAGAACTCGAAGATCGGCGCGTTCGCGTCCTTGTTGATCGCGACGATCGCCTCGGAGTTCTGCATTCCGACCTTGTGCTGGATGGCACCGGACACGCCGACCGCCAGGTAAAGCTTCGGCGCGACCGTCTTGCCGGTCTGGCCGATCTGGGCGGCATACGGGTACCAGCCGGCGTCGACCACCGCGCGGGTGGCGGCTACCGCAGAGTTGCCGCCGAACGCGGCGGCCAGCTCCTCGGCGCCATCGAAACCCTCGGCCGAGCCGAGGCCTCGTCCGCCACCGATCAGCACGTCGGCCGCCTCGATGTCCACGTCGGCGCCACGCTGCTCGCCGCGGGTGACCATTTCGGCCTTGGTCGACCACTCCGACAGCTCGACCTCGACGTCGACGACCTCGGCGCTGCCGCCGGTCTCGTTGATGTCGAACGCGTTCAGCCGCCCGATGATGATCCCGGGCTCGGAGACGTATCCGACGTCGGCGATCTGGGAGTCCTGCAGGATCGGGCGCTCGGAGACCAGCTTGCCTCCGTCGACCTTGACCTTGGTCACCTCCATGGTGACCCCGGCGCCGAGGCGGGCGGTGAGGCCGGCCCCGATCTCGAAGCCGAGCAGCCCTCCGCCGAACAGCGCGTAGGAAAAGTCGTTCTCGGTGATGACCTTGGCCATCACGTCGACGATCGGCTGGGCGAGGCCCTCGGAGACTCCCTTGGCCCGGTAGACCTTGGTCACTCCATAGTTACCGAGCCCCTGGGCGCCTTCGTCGGAGATCTCCCCGACGATCACGGCCGCGGCCTCGGTTCCGAGCTCGCCGGCCAGCTTGGCCGCCTCGGAGAGGGCTCCGAGCGAGTTCTTGTTGAAATTGCCCTCGTCGTCGTGCAGGGCGTAAACCAGGATGCCGGCCATCAGATCAGCTTCCTTTCGTCGAGCCAGGCAACGATCTTTTCGACCGTCTCGGCGGTGTCTTCGTCTTCGATGATCTCTCCGGCTTCCTTCTGCGGTGGTGGGTTCAGGGCCATGACCGTGGTCTGGGAACCCTGCTCGCCGACCTGGGAGGCCTCGATGCCGACGTCGCCGGCGGACTTGCCGTCCAGCGGCTTCTTCTTGGCACCCATGATCGCCTTGAGGCTGGGGTAGCGCGGCTCGTTGATCGCGTCACCGACCGAGATCACGGCCGGCAGGGCCAGCGAGACCGTGTCGTATCCGTACTCGGCCTGACGCTCGCAGCGCAGCTTGTCGCCTTCGACGTCCATCTTGATGACCTGCGTGAGCGAGGGCATCTTCAGGTGGTCGGCCACGACCGCGCCGATCGTGTAGCACTCGCCGTCGTCGGACTGCTGTCCCAGCAGGACGACGTCCGGGCTCTCGGACTCGAGCACCTTTGCCAGGGCGAGGCCGGTGGCACAGACGTCGGAGCCGAGCAGCGAGTCGTCGGAGAGATGAACCGAGCGGTCGGCGCCGAGGGCGACGGCCTTCTGCAGGGCGCGGGCGGCGGACTCGGGGCCCATGGTGACGGCGACCACTTCGTCAACCTGAAGCTCGCCCCCTTCCTTGAGCTGCATGGCCGCCTCGATGGCGTGGGTATCAAAGGGATTGAGGTTGTTCTCGCCGCTACGATCGAGCCGCATGGTGTCGGTATCGATGCGTTTTTGTACCGCGGCGTCTGGCACCTCTTTCACCAGGACGCAGATCTTCAACTGGAGCCTCCTTAGGGGCTGTATCGGATTGGCCCGGCCGCATGCTGCTTGGCGAGCCAAAAAACGGATGCGACCCGCAATCTTACCGACCTCAACCAGAGATTGACTGACGAGTCAATCGGGAGCCCGGCGCCGACCTCCCTACCAGTTCCGGAGTGGGACCGACCGTTGATGATTGCGGGCGATGCGGCTTGACCGGCGAGCAGGGGATTGCCCGCGCGGAAGCTCGACCTGCAACAAAGGACCGCCTGGCGAGAAGCCCCATCTGCCACGGTCCAGTTCCTACTCGCGCTCGTTTCCAAAGCTGAACTGCATGGTGCCGCAGCCCTGGAACCTGTTTCCGGTATCCGGCGTCCTCAGCACGGCTGACCTCACCTTTCGCATCTCCCGTTGTGGAATCGGGGGTCACCTGGAACATCCGGGATCTTCATATACGCGGTGCCATCCGCCTCTGCGGTGAAGACGCCCCGTCCCCCCAACGCCCTGTTGAAGATCCCGCCCCCGCGGTCGCCACACCCCCGCTTTCGCAGTCCAAGCTGGTACTTCTGGTCGGGCTTGAGCCCAATCAGGATCGCGATGATCCCCTTCCGACCATCAGGCTGCCTGCCGTAGTAGATAAGGCCTTCGTCCTCCAGATAGGGTGAACCGGCCCTGGGCTGAATCACCGCATTGGCGACCAGCGAGCGTTTTTTCGTCGATCGGTCGTTCTTGCCCGCCAGGGCGCCGCTCACAACCACCCAGCCGGAGAAAAGCAACCCGGCCACGAGAACCGTGACCAGTGGCTTCCCCCACCACCGGGACGATCTGAATGCTTCACCTTCAGTGAACATGGGACTCCCCTTCCGGACCGCCGAGCGGCAGGACGAAGTAATTCCCGACACGACGGGCATCTGCTCTATTTACTTTTCTGACCCTATCACCGCGTTTCACGACGCAATACGAGTTTCGTGACTTCTCGCCGGTAGCCAATCTTCGTCCGAACCCGGTTCCCTCGGGTCCGGTAGAAACCTCCCGGAAGACCTCGATGTGAATACGCGGACAAGGTTGTCGCATCTTTCCGCGGAATGCCCGGACCGCCCCTAAGCTGACGCTGGCTGAATCCCGGTCAGCTCTGCGCAGATTTCGTAGAGCTTCCGGCGGTCCCCGGCGCTCTCCCTGGTCTTCGGGATCCGGTGCTTGGTCCGTGGCTCGCGGTCCTGGTAAAACTCGCCTCCCGGGGCCTCATCTTCTGTGGCCCCGGCGAGCCAAATCGCGGTGTCTGCGCCCTGGCCTGCGGTGCGGAGGATCGGCCCGACAACCTGGTTGAACGCAGGAAGTGCGTCAGTCACACCCTGGGTATCGGCCCAGCCGGGGTGCATCGAACAGAACACCGGGTCGTCCTTACCGGCCCTTGAGTTCCACTCGTCGGCCAGCATCACCTCGGCCCGCTTGGTATGCGCGTAGAAGGCGGTCGACTTGTACTCCTTCCGTTCGAGCTGGGGATCGTCGAGGCTGAAGCCGCTCGAATACATGCCGCCCGAAGACATCATCACCACCCGACCGCCGTCGCTGCGCCTCAGCGCCGGCATCAGCAGCTCGGTCAAGAGGAACGGGCCGAGTACGTTGGTGGCGAAGGTCAGCTCGAAGCCCTCGTCGGTGTGCGCCCGTTCGGGCGGCATTACCCCGGCGTTGTTGATCAGCACATCGAGCTCTTCGCCTCTGTCGATGAATCCGGTGGCGAAGTTACGGACCGAGTCGAGATCGGAGAGATCGCAGATGTGGAGTTGCGGCTCCGCCCCGGTCCCGGCATCTACTTCGGTCCTGATCTCGTCCTTGATCTCGGCCTGTGCCTTTTCGCCCTTCTCCCGGTTGCGGCAGACCATGTGGACCTTGGCGCCCCCGGCGGCGAGACCGAGGCAGGTCGCCCTGCCGAGCCCGGCATTGGCACCGGTCACTATCACCGAGCGGCCCTCGACCCGTGGGGCCTGCCAGTCGTTCATGCGGCGGCGGAGGCCGTAGCCGATAGTGCTGAAGCCCGGCACCACAGTGAAGTCCATCGCTTTGTCCACTGCCCGGAGCGCGTTTTGCCTGTTCATTGGACCAATGCTATTCGGCCGGCCTGCCCGGCCCGCTCCTGTCGCGGCAACTGCCCGGCCGGCTCAGGTCCCGGCGAGGGAGTCCAGGGCAAAAAGGTGGAACTCGGCCATGGTGGCGAGGTCTTCGGTACGGATCCGCTCGTCGGCACCGTGCTGGGTGTCGTGGTACACGTTCAGGTCGGTGGCGAAAACCGGGGCGAATCCGTAGGCGACCGTGCCGAAGGCCTTTCGGACCCAGTGGGAGTCGGTGAAGCCAGGGGTTACGAGGGGCAGAAGTAACGCTCCCGGCTGCCTATCCTCGACGAAGCGCTCGCAGATCGCGTAAAGCTCGGTATCCACCGATGACTCGAACCCGCCGGCCAGCGGCTCGAGAAACTCGACCTCGTACTCGATCTCATCGCCGACTGCGCCGGCGATCTGAGCTTTGATGTCGGCCTCGGTGCTGCCCGGCAACGCGCGGCAGTCGCAGATCACGTCGGCGAACGGCGGCATCACGTTGGCCGGCTCGCCGGCTTCCAAGCCGGTCGGGGTTATTGATGTCGCGATCATCGCCGGGACCAGGTTGGAAAGGCGTGGGTGCTGACGGCCCATCCAATCGAGCCGCTCGGCGTCGGTAGTGCCCGGAGCGTCCAGCGCGTCGAGCGAGCGGCGGACCGTGTCCGAAACGGTCACCGGAACCTCGAAAGCGAACAGCCGCTCGACCACGGTCGAGGCGGTTCGCAGGGTGTTCTTCTCGCGGTCCGGGACGGAGGCGTGACCGGCCCGACCGCGAACCCGGATCCGCAGCGAGGTGACCAGCTTCTCCCCGACCGAGATGGTGACCGCCCGGCGGCCGTCTGCCAACTCCAGCAACGTGCCTGCATCCTCGTTCAGGGCGAAATCACACTTCAGGTCGGGTCGCTCGCGGACCAGCCAGGACATGCCGACGTCGGAGGTGTTTCGCTCCTCGTCTGACTCGGCGACCAGCACGATGTCACCCGGAGGCCGGACACCACTGCGGGCGAACGCGGCCATCGCCACGACACGTGCCGCCAGCTCGTTCTTCATGTCGACCGCACCGCGCCCGACAAGGTGGCCCTCGCGGATCACCGCCTCGAAAGGGTCAACGGTCCAGTTCTCAGTCGGCGCCGGGACCACGTCGGTGTGGCCCATCAGCATGATCGAAGGTCCGTCGCCTGTGCCCTCGATCCGGGCGATCAGGTTGAGGCGATCCGGATCCGGCCCGACCAGATCGGTCTCGATTCCGGCTGCTCCGAGATATTCGGCGACAAGCCTGGCAGCCGGGGTCTCGTTGCCCGGAGGGTTCGAGGTGTCGATCCGGATCAGGTGCGAGGTCAGCCGAATGACCTCTGATTCAAGGTCGAACTCGCTCATTCGGAGTCGGCAGCCCTTGCCTCGGCGGCCCGTGCGGCTGTGGCCCGTACCCTCTCGACCGGGAACTGGTCCTGGGTCGATCCGTCGAGGCGTTGGGCGGGACGAGCAGCGACGAGGCAGTTGTAGACCGCCTCCTGGCCGGCCTCCCAGGCGGCCACAAGGTATGGGTTGATCTCGCGATAGGGGATGCCTCCCCCGGCCGCCGGCCGATCGCTCGTCGCCGCGGAGGAGTCAGGGGCGGTAGTCGAGAAGGCGAGTCCGATCTCGCCCGAGCCTTCGCCGCCGTAGGACCCGGCCCTGACCAAGCCGAGCAGGGGCCGGAGCGCCAGACGGTCCAGTTGGTGGGGGGTCATCGGCGCGTCGGTCGCGCAGACCGCGATGCACGAGCCCTGGGAGTCGGCCTTGCGGACCGCCGGGTCGAGCTTCAGGCCGGGCAGGTCGAGGTACTCCCGGTCGCCGAAGTTGCAGAGGAGGAGTACGCCGACGTGGTGGCTGCCGACCTGCCTGGAGGCGGTGCCGATGCCGCCGGGGAAATCGAAACAGGTCATCCCGGTCCCGGCCCCGACCGAGCCCTCGGCTACCTCTTCGCCCAGGTTCTCCCGGGCGGCCTCGACGTCCTCGGCGGTGATCGTGCGCGAGTCGGCCATCTCGCCGTCGTCGCACTCCCCCACCACCGGCAGCACGATGTGCCCGGGTCCGCGCCCGGAGGCTGTGATCGCCGCCTGGAGCACGGTTCCGATCGCATGGGAGCCGCAGAGGTAGACCGGCGTCTCCATCACCCCGCGCTCGTCGATCTCGAGCTTGGCGGTCAGCTCGCCGACTCCGTTTACGGTTGCGGTCGCGGCCGGTGCCGGCAGGGACGGCGGGGCGACGACGGTCACCCCGGAGCGCTGGCCGCTGCCGGCCTGGGCGTGGCCGACCGTGATTCCGGGAACGTCGGTGATCGCGTTACGCGCACCGGTCGGGATCCGCCCGACCGGTCCCGCGATCTCCCTCCAGCGCTCGCTGCTCAACTCAGACCTCGCTGGTGCCGGTTTCGCCGGAACCGTAGGCCTGAGCGCTCGCTTCGGCGGCGGCCGGGTCATAGAGCAGGCAGGCGGCCTGATGGCCGGAGGTGCCGACGTCGGCCAGGGAGGGGTCGATCTTGTCGCAGGGTTCGAAGCGCCGCGGGCAGCGCGGGTTGAAGCGGCAGCCGGTCGGCACGTTGGTCGAATCGGGCAACTCGCCCTTGAGCAACTCGCGATCTTCTCGCCCCTGTGCCGTGGGGACCGGGACCGCGGTGACCAGGGCCTGGGTGTAGGGGTGCTTCGGGGTCTCGATCACGTCCACCGCGGTGCCCTGCTCGACGATCCGCCCCAGGTACATCACCGCGATCCGGTCGCAGAGCGACCAGGCGAGGCTGAGGTCGTGGGTGATGAAGATCAGGGCGAGGTTTCGTTTGTTCTGGAGCTCGAGCAGGACCGCCAGGATCTGGGAGCGGACCGAGGCGTCCAGCATCGAGACCGGCTCGTCGCAGATCAAGCCCTCGGGCTCGAGCACCAGCGCGGCGGCGATCGCAACCCGCTGTCGCTGTCCGCCCGACATCTGATGCGGGTAGCGGTCGAGAAAGCGGTCCGGGTCCATACCGACGTCGCCGAGGGCCCGGCGGACCCGTTCGTCGTGCTCGGACTTGGCCACCTTCTGCACGATCAGGGGCTCGGTGACGATCGCCCTGACCCGCTGACGGGGGTTGAGCGTCTGGTAGGGGTCCTGGAAGATCATCTGGATCCGGCGGCGGAGTTCGCTCATCCCCTTCTTGCCGGTTGCCTCGTTGCCGTGCAGGGTGACCTCTCCCCCGGCCGTCTCCTGAAGGCCGAGCATCGCCCGGGCCAGGGTCGACTTGCCGCAGCCGGATTCACCGACCACGCCGAGCACCTCACCACGCCGCCAGTCGAGCGAGACCCCGTCCAGCGCCCGGGCAACCTTGCGGCGCTGCCTGAAGTGGACCGAGAGGTCCTCGACCGCCATCAGGTCGTCTTCGGCAGCCGGGTCGGCGGTCGTCTTCAATCCGTCGCTCACGCGTCCACGCTCACCTTCCGCGGCTCGACCTCTGGCCAGCTGCTCCAGGGCGAGAAGTGGCAGGCCGCCAGGTGACCGGGAGCGACCTCCCGCTGGGGCGGATCCTCGAGGCACTTGTCGGTCGAGTAGGGGCACCTGGGGTGGAAGGCGCAGCCCCCGGGAGGATCGCCCGGGTCGGGTGGGCCTCCAGGGATCGGCGGGGCCAGTCCGCGCTTGCCGCCGATCACCGGCAGCGAGTCGAGCAGGCGCTTGGTGTAGGGGTGCTGGGGGTCGGAAAAGACGGTCTCGACCGAACCGATCTCGACGATCCGGCCGGCGTACATCACGGCGATCCGGTCGCAGGTCTCAGCCAGGACGCCGAGATCGTGCGAGATCAGGATCAGCGAGAGCTCGAGCTCCTCTCGAAGACGCTCGAGCAGCTGCAGGACCTGGGCCTGCATGACCACATCGAGAGCGGTGGTCGGCTCGTCGGCGATCACCAGCGACGGCCGGCAGGCCAGGGCGAGGGCGATCATCACCCGCTGGCGCTGCCCGCCGGAAAGCTGGTGTGGGTAGCGCTTGCCGAGTTTCGAAGTGAGACCGACCGTGGTCAGCAGGTCATCGATCCGGGCCTTGACCTGCTTGCCGGTCACTTTGCGCTCGTGGAGGCGGATCACCTCCTCGATCTGGTCGTCGATGTGCTGGACCGGGTCGAGCGCGTTCATCGCCCCCTGAAATACCAGCGAGATGTGGCGCCAACGCACCACCTGCATGCCGGCCTCGGTCCGGCGGTGGACGTTGATCGGATCCTCGACTCCGGGCGGTCGCAGCACGATCCCGCCCTTCTGCTTGAGGCCGTCGGGCAGCATCTTCATCAGGGCCAGGGCGGTGGTCGTCTTGCCACAGCCGGACTCGCCGGCCAGGGCGAGAGACTCGCCCTTCTCCAGCTTGAAATCGACCCCGTCGACGATCGGGCTGCCCCGGTAGGTCACCTTCAAGTTCTCAACTTCGAGCAGGCTCATGATTTCTCTCCGCGTACGCCGTTCACTGTTCCTGCCTCAGCCGGGGGTTGATGTATTCCTCGTAGAGGAAGCCGAGCAACGAGACCGCCAGGACCAGCAGGGTGATGCAGAGTCCGGGCGGGATCAGGTACCACCAGGCGCCGGCGCTCGGCGCCCCTGAGTCGAAGGCGTTCTGAAGCATCGTGCCCCAGGAGATCCGGGTCGGGTCGCCGAGACCGAGGAAGGCGAGTGCGGCCTCGGAGAGGATCGCGACCGCGATGATCAGCACCGTGCTGGCGAAGATCAGCGGCAGGGTGTTCGGCAGGATGTGGGTCCGGATGATGTAGCCGTCGCCGGCACCGAGGGCCCGGGCCCGTTCGACAAAGGAGCGCTCTCGCAGGGTCAGCACCTGGGCCCGGACGATACGCCCGGTCCCGGCCCAGGAGGTGAAACCGATCACCGCGATCAACACGGTCAGCGTCGGGTCGAGCAGCCGGGCCAGGACGATCATCAGCGGCAGGGTCGGGATCACCAGGAACCAGTTCTCCATCGCATCGAGGATGCGGTCGGTCCAGCCGCCGAAGTAGCCGCTGGCGATCCCGACCATTGACCCGATCACGGCCGAGATGATCGCCGCGGCGAAGCCGACCAGAACCGAGACCCGTGTCCCGACCAGGAGCTGGGAAAAGACGTCGGCCCCGCTCTCGGTGGTGCCGAGCCAGTGGTCGGTGCTGGGCGGCTGAAGCACGTCGAGGCTGGAGGCCTCGGGTGCGTACGGGGCGATCAGCGAGCCGAAGATCGAGACGAAAACGGCCAGCAGAATGACCGTCATGCCGAAGCGTCCCCGCCAGGTGTCGGTCAACAGCCGGAGTGGTCCGCTCTCACTCATTTTGTCTGCACCCTGGGGTCGAGATAGAAGTAGAGAATGTCGGCCAGCAGGTTGGCCAGGATCACCCCGAAGGAGAAGATCAGGAAGGTCCCCTGGAGCACCGGGAAATCCTTGTCGTTGATCGCCTCGAAGGTCAGCTCGCCGAGCCCGGGCCAGGAGAAGATCGTCTCGATCGTGATCGCCCCGCCGACCACCGCCCCGAACTGGATTGCCGAGAGGGTGACCAGCGGCAGGAGCGCGTTCGGGACGGCGTGTTTGCGGACAACCCTGTCCCAGCGCTGCCCGGTCGCCCTCTTGACCGTGATGAAGTCCTCGGTCAGTACGTCGACCATCGAAGAGCGCATGATCAGGAAGTACTGCCCCAGGAGCATCAGGGTCATCGCCGTGGCCGGCAGGATCAGGTGCTCGGCTACGTTCGCCGCCTCGGCAAACCAGCTGGAGAAGTCAACCCCCGGGGTCATCTGGAGGCCCGAGGGTAATATCGGTATCCAGACAGCGAAGACCAGGATCAGGATGATCCCGATCCAGTACTCGGGCGAGGCGTAAGTGAACATGCTGAAGCCGAGCATCGCGTCATCGGTCTTTTGTCCGCGCCGCGTGGCGGCAATCACCCCCATCCAGCTCCCGAGCAGAGTGGCGATCAGGGTTCCGGTGCCGACCAGCAGGAGCGTCCAGGGAACGGCGTCCCAGATCTCGTCGACCACCGGCCGCCGCGACTTCTGGCTGATCCCGAGGTCACCGCGGGCGGTGTCGCTGACGTTGTCCGCGAACTGTCCGAGGATCGGCTTGTCGAGGCCGTAATCGGCCTTCAGCTTCTCGATCTCCTCCGGGGTCGACTGGGGCAGACGGGCGAGCTGGGTGGTCGGGTCACCCATGACCCGGAAGAGAAAGAAGTTGAAGATGATCACGAACACGAGCGTCAGCACGGCCGCGGCCACCTTCCCCGTGAGCCAGCGCGCATTCATCTGCGTCTCCTCTTCGACTGGCTCACGGGCTTCTCCTCACTCGCCTTTCCTGGTGTCCGCTCGGGTTCTCGCCGTTCCCGGCAGGACCCCTACTTCTCGTCCTCGGAGGGCTCCTCGGTCTCGAGGGGCTCTTCGGTTTCTGCCGGCTCTTCCGTCTCCATCGACTCGTCCTCCTCCAGCGCTTCGCCCCCGCGCCTGCGGGAGCGGATCACCAGGAAGGCGATGCCGGCGATCACAACCACCGCGACAATCGCGATGAGCACGCCAGAGCCTCCGCCATCGTCGCCGCCGTCGGACGAACCACCGTCCGAGCCACCGGTGGTGGTCAGGCTGAGCAGCGGCTCGTAACCGGCCTGCTCGCAGAACAGGTCACCATCGCCCTCGGGACAGGACACTTTCACGTCACCGAGCCGGTCGGTGCGGTAGGCCTGCAGGTTGGGGTCCTCGGAGAGGACCACGTACGGCACGTCCTCCTGGAGCAGGTCGATCATCTGGCCGATGATCTCTTTTCGCTGTTCGGTGTCGAACGAGCCCGCCTGCTCATTGAACAGCTTGTCGTACTCGGGGTTCGAGTAGAAGGCGTCCGACGATCCACCGATCTCGCCGGTGGTCATCAGGCTGAGCAGGAAGCTCGGATCGTAGGCGTCGCCACCCCAGCCCCAGATGAAGCTATCGAAGGCCGGCGCCGGCTTGCCGTTCTCCTGGCGGATGGTCAACTCGGTCAGCTTGTCGACGCTGACCACCTCGACCTTGAACTCGATCCCGACCTCGCGGGCCATCTCGGCGACCAGTTTTGCCGCCTGGATGTTCGACTGTGACTCTGACCGCACATAGAGGTTGAACGAGAGTTCGTCCCCGTCCTTCGAGCGGATGCCGTCACCCTCGCGGGTGTAGCCGGCGTCGTCGAGGATCTGGTTGGCCATCTCCGGGTCGAACGGGTAGGTCTGCTCGGGATCCTGGTAGAAGTCCTTGTAGTAGGAGGGCAGCAGGCCGTTGGCGACGAACGAGGTGCCACGGTTGGCGATCTCGTTGATCTTCTCGCGGTCGATCGAGTAGGCGATCGCCTGTCGTACCGGCTTGTCCTGGATCGCCGGATTGAACTCGGCGTCAGGGCATTCCGACTCGGGGCAGACGTTGAAGGCCAGCTCGGTGAAGGCCGGTGACGGGCTCTTGACCACGCCGATGTTCGGCTCGTCAGCCAGGTTCTCGTAGGTCGTCGCCGCAACCTCCGGATCGACATCGATCTCGCCCAGCTGAAGGGCCCGCTCGACTGCGTCCTGGTTGCCGTACTTGATGAACTGGAGCTGGTCGAGCTTCGGCTTCTCGCCGGCGAACTCGGGGTTCGGGTCCATCTCGATGATCCGGCCGCGGTCGAATTTGGTCACGATGAACGGGCCGGTGCCGACCAGCGGAAGGCTCGGCTGGTAGGTGCTGGTCAGCTCGTCCTTCGGGACCTTGCCCCAGATGTGCTCGGGCAGGATGTAAATCAGTAGCCCGCCGACGATCCGGGCGTCCGGCTTACTCGTCTTGATCACCACGGTCTGGTCATCGGGGGTCTCGATCGAGGTGACGTTGTTGGTGTAGCTGGTGAACAGCTCTCCCTCGGTCGCCAGGTTCTCCATCGTCCACTTGACGTCCGCCGAGGTGACCGGCTCACCGTCCGACCACTTGCGTCCCTCGGGCAGCTTGAAGGTGATGGTCTTCTTGTCGTCCGAGACCTCCCAGCTCTCGGCTATCCCGGGGGAAGGCGACAAGTCCACGGGATCGAAGTTGACCAGCAGATCCCAGTTGATCGCCCAGATCGTGTAGTCCTCCTCGTCGAGCCCGACGAACGGGTTCAGCGTCTGAGGGTCCTGGGCCCAGCCGATCTTGAGGATGTCGTCGCCCCCGCCCTCGTCGGCCGCCTGCGCCATCGATGTGGCGCCGAACATCAACGCCAGCGCAGCGAACACCAGCCCTGCCATCGTCCCCAAACTCTTCCACTTCATCACTGTTCTCCTCCTGGTTTTTTTCCGGCCGGCTCAACCGCCGGCTCGGTCACTTCGAGAGTCTTCTTGTCGCCGTCGATACGCACCTGTGCGCCGAGCGGCATCGTCGCCATGCTCTTGCCGTGCCCGACCGGCACGTTTGCGATCGCCGGGATGCCCAGCGGCGCGATCAGTTCGTCCAGCAACTCCTCGACCGAGAGCATCGATTCGGGGCCCTCGGGCGGTTTGGGCGGAAGCAGGTTGACGTCGGTCCCGAAAACGAACCCGGCCGCGTTGTCGAGCTTGCCGGCCCGGATCAGGTGGTTGAGCAGCGTGTCGATCAGGTACGGGTCGGTGTTGAGGTCCTCGACCATGACCACGCAGCCATCGGTCTCGACCTCGTACGGGGTGCCGATGCTGGCCGAGAGCAGGGTCAGGCAGCCGCCGGTCAGCGTTCCTTCGGCCGCCCCTTCCCCCACGGTCAGCACGTACGGGTCATCGGGGTCCTCGAAGACCTCGCCCAGCGGTTCTGCCTGGAAGGCCCGGTGGAACCAGGTCTCGGTGCTCGCCGTCAATTCATGCTTTTTCCGGGTGAAGCGGAGGAAGTTCGGCCCGTAAAAGGTGACCCAGCCGACATGGGCGGCCAGGGCCAGGTGAAGTCCGGTGATGTCGCTAAACCCGCAGACGATGCGGGGGTCTCCGAGCGAATCCCAGTCGATCAGATCGTGGAGCCGGGCCGCCCCGTATCCCCCGCCGAGCGCGTGCACCATGTCGATCCCCGGCTCGCTGAGCGCCCACTGGAGATCGGCCGCGCGCTCGGCGTCGGTGCCGGCCAGATAGCCGTGGACGTTGCGGTGGTTGGGACCGAAGATGACCCGGTGCCCGCGCGACTCGAAGTAGGCGGTCGCCTGCTCGATCTCCGACCGGGTCTGCGGCGGGCTGGCCGGGGCGACCACGGCGATCGTCGCCTCTTCAGGCAGGGCGGGCGGCTTGATCCGGCTCACGCGGCGTGCCTTTCGTCCGCTTTGCCGCCGGTTGCTTCGGCCAGCGCCCGGGCGATCAGCTCCGGTGAGGCCCTGAGCGAGCCGAGAACCAGCTCGACGTGCAGGTCGGCGACCCGGCCGAGGCTGAGCGGGCCGCGCGGGTCGAACCAGAGCGCGACCCCGGTGCACTGGAGCAGGATCGCGTAGGTCGCGACCCGGTCCTCGGAGGTCTGGAGCGTTCCGTCCTCGACCCCGGCCGCGATCAACGAGCGGAATCTTTCCTGGTATCCATCGCGCCTGGCGATCAGGGTCCGGCGCGGACCGTCGGTCAGCGCACGGATCTCGCTGTCGGTGACGAACGCGGCGCGGGCGTGGAGGCCATGGAAGACGACGTGCTCCCTGACCGCGGCGGCCAGCTTCGTCGCCGGGGTCTCGAACCGGCCTACCGCGGCTTCGACCGCCTCGGTCAGCTCATCCATGAAGTCGTTCTGGAGGCCGATCAGGATCGCCTCCTTGCTCTCGTACCAGTGGTAGATCGCGGCCGGCTGAATCCCGGCCGCCGATGCGATCGCCCGCATCGAGGCCGCGTGGTAGCCGCGGTTGGCGAACAGCTCGATCGCGGCCAGGTCGATCGCCTCCCTGGTCTCGGGCCCGCGGCGGGAGTCGGAGTCACCTTCGGGGACGGGGCCGTCGACCGGCGGTGCCGGCGCTGCCGTGTCCGGTGCGGCTGTCTTCTTCTCAGCCAAGGCCGAGCAGCCCCCGGGTCTGCTCAGGGTCCGCGACTTCGCGGCCGAGCGTCTCTGAAAGGTCGACCGCCATTTCGACCAGCGCGGCGTTCGACGGCGCGTGGACCCCGCGGCTGATGTAAGCGACGTCTTCCAGCCCGGTCCTGATCCCGGGAGCACCCTTGAGCAGAGCCAGGGCGATCATCCGCTGGTGGTGCCGGCCGATGCAGGTAACCGTCCAGAAGGTGTCCCCCGGCAGCGGGCGCAGCATCGCGTCGAGCGCCTCGGGCGAGGCGTCGACCCCACCGGGGACCCCGAAGACCAGGTTGATCCGCAGGGGGCCCGGTAGGATTCCCTGCTCGATCCAGCGGACTGCGCTGACCACGTGGCCGACGTCGAAGCACTCGACCTCGAGTGCGATCCCGTAGTCCAGCGCCTTGGCGACGATCCCCTTGCCGGCCGGCGGCGGCGTGATGAACGTCTCTTCGCCGAAGTTCATCGAGCCCGACTCGACCCCGGAGATGTCGGGCCGCGCTTCGAGGCCGGTGGTTCGCTCGTCGATCGTCATTTCGTTGCTGCCGCCGGTCGAGACCATGGTCAGAAGGTCACTGTTCTCACGGATCCGGCCGATCACGTCGTCGAACAGCTCGGGACGGCCGCTCGGGGTGCCGTCGTCCTCGCGCACGTGCAGGTGGACCACGGTTGCCCCGGCCTCGCCGGCCTCGACGCTGGACTCGGCGATCTCAGCGGTGGTGTACGGGATGTTGGGGTTGTTCTCGCGAAAGACGTCGGCCCCGGTTACGGCCACGGTCAGGACGACGGGATCGCTGTTCCAGCTACTCACGTCCGACCTCCCCGTCACCGGCCGGCATCAGGGCCGACCGTTCCCGCTCGGTGATCGGCCTCGAGCCCGGCCTGGCCGGATCCCACATGACCAGCCCGAACTCGGCTTCGACCGCCACCTCACCCCGGTTGTCGATGATCCGCTCGCTCGTGGTGAAACTCGAGTTGCCGAGCTCCCGCACCCCGCACTCGACCGTGACCGAGTCCGATTCAAGCTTGATTTCCTTGCGGAAGGTCACTGAACACCTGCCGACCACGTACTCGACCCGGCCGATCTCGCAGCTCTCGAGGAAAGCGTCGCGGCCCTCCTCGAGATAGGTCAGCACGACCGGGTGGTTTACGTGCCCGAGACCGTCGAAGTCGCGCCAGCGGAGCTGGACCTCATGGCTGAGGACGGCGCTCACGCCGGGCTCCCGGCTCCGACCCCGAAGGCCTCGCGCAGTGCCGGGGTACGCCGCAGCAGGTCGAGCGAGTAGGCCCCCATGTCAGGGGTGTAGCCGCTGCCGATCAGCATCCGGATATCGGTGCCCAGGCCATCGGCGGTGAGCGCCGCGGTCGAGAAGTTGGTCGCCATCGAGAAGAAGAGCACCGTGCCTCCGTCGCGGGTCAGCACGATCGCCGCCGACTCGCAGCCGGTGGCGTTGACCACCACCACGGTCAGGTCGGCCGGCCCGGCGCCGGCCTTGCGGAGGTCTTCGAGCGCGCCGATCGGATCCCTCAGGTCGGTGGTGACCGCCACGTCGCAGAGCCCGAGCCCGGCCAGCCGCTCGATCGATGCCGCGTCGACGTCGACCCCGACCACGGTCCCGCCGGTCATCGCGTCGCGTGCGGCGGCCATCGCCAGCTTTCCGGCATGCCCGGCGCCCAGCACGCAGACCGTCCCTTCTTCCGGGGCAAGGTCGCGCACGAGCGATCCGGCTCCGTAGACGTCGTAGACCTCGAGCGCGGTCACCAGCGGCAGGTCGTCGGGCAGCGGCCCCCACGGGGCGCTGACGTTGACGTAGGCCGTCCCGGAGACCTCGACCTGGGCCAGGTCCGGGTCGAGGTGCGTCACTTCGTCGATCCTCAGCGGGGTCAGGGTGAGCGAGGCCAGGGTGACGATGCGATCGCCTAGTTCGGGCGGATCGGTGAAATCGTCGCCGATCGCGGTCACCGTTCCCAGGGCGACCCCGCCGGAATCGGTTTCGGGGTTGTGCATCTTTCCCCTGAACCCGACGATCTCGAGGATCCGGTGGGCCATCGCGTCCGGGTCTTCGCCGCTCCGCTCGCGGATGTTCCTGAATGAAGTCGAATCGAGACAGAGCCGCTCGACCGCGATCTCGAACTCGTGGGACCTGACCGGGCCCGAAGGCTCGAGCCGCGCCGCCGGCTGCGGCAGCGATCGCGCGGGCTCGATCACCCGATCACATCCGAACCGCCGCTCGATCACCGTGTAGCCCTCAACCCGTTCCCCTCGACCTTTATGAACGATCGTTAGGCTAGACCCAGGCCGACCATATGTCAAGCGATCTCGAAGAAATCCCGGCTGTCTGGAGCGACGCCTACCGGAAACATGTACCGGGTGGCGAGGTCTGGGTCGGCGTCCGGACGCCCGGGACCGAACTGGCCGAGCGAGCCGTGAAGATCCGCGCGGCCCTGACCGGAGCCGGTGCCCGCGTGGTCGAGGCCGAGCCGCATCCCGACCGCCTGCTGGAAGCGGTCCACGACCCGGCCCTGCTCGACTACCTGGCGCGAGCCTGGCCCGACTGGGAGGCGGCCGGGCTGGAGCTCGACCCCGGCCAGGACCGGGTCGTTCCGTACCTGTTCCCCCACCCGGGGCTGATGGGAGGGATCGAGCCGGTCGAGCCGGCCGCGGTGACCGCCCGGGCCGGATTTTTCAGCTTCGACACGATGACCCTGGTCGGCCCCGGAACCTGGGAGGCCGCCCGGAGCGCGGTCGACGTCGCCCTGACCGCCGCCGATCTGGTCGCCGGAGGCGAGCCGGTCGCCTACGCCTGCACCCGCCCGCCCGGCCACCACGCCGGCCGTGCCGTGTTCGGCGGCTCCTGTTACCTCAACAACGCCGCAGTCGCGGCGGCAGGTCTGCGCGAATCGACCGGGGAACCGGTGGCGATCGTCGACATCGACGCCCACCACGGCAACGGAACCCAGGAGATCTACTATGGGGATCCGTCGGTCATGACCGGTTCGGTTCACGTCGATCCGGGTGCCGGCTGGTTCCCGCACTTCGTCGGATTCGCGTCCGAGAATGGAACCGGCGAAGGCGCCGGCGGCAACCGCAACCTGCCACTGGCCCCGGGCACCGGTGACGACGAATGGCTCGCGGCGGTGGAGAGCCTGGTGAGCTGGACCCTGGAAGCAAAGCCGCACTCGCTGGTGCTCGCTCTGGGAGTCGATGCCTCGGCGTCCGACCCGGAGAGCCCGCTCGAGGTCACCGCGCCCGCCTACCGCCGCGCCGGCGAACTGGTCGGCCGGGCCGGCCTGCCGACCGTGGTCGTCCAGGAGGGCGGCTACGACCTCGAGACGATCGGCCCGCTGGTGCTCGAGACCCTGGGCGGCATCCGGGACGGGCTGGGCCGCTGAGCGTCCCACTCCCTCCCCGGGGGCTCAGCCGTCGTCGCGGCGGCGGCTTTCGACCCCGGTCCGGATGAACTCGACGATCTCCTCGACTCCGGTTCCCGGGGTGAACACGCCCTCCACCCCGAGTTCCTTCAGCTCGGCGATGTCATCGGCCGGGATCGTACCGCCCACGGTCAGCAGTACGTCATCGATCTCCTGCTCGCCGAGCAGCTCGACGATCTTCGGGACCAGGGTCATGTGGGCCCCGGAAAGGATCGAGACGCCGATCGCATCAGCGTCTTCCTGAAGCGCGGTCTCGGCGATCTGTTCCGGGGTCTGGTGGAGTCCGGTGTAGATCACCTCCATGCCGGCGTCGCGCAGCGCCCGGGCGATGATTTTGGCGCCGCGGTCGTGGCCGTCGAGGCCGGGCTTGGCGACCACCACTCTGATTTTGCGCCCGGCCCCGGTTCCGGTCACCGCGCTCACCGGGCCGACCGGTGTTTCAGGCGGGGGCCGTTCATCAGAAGACCGGGGTTTCGGTGTAGGTGCCGAACACTTCCTGGAGTGCCGTGATCATCTCGCCTTCGGTCGCATGGGCCCGGGCCGCTTCGAGGATCGGATACATCAGGTTGCGGTCGTCGGTCGCCGCGGCCTTCTTGAGCTCCGCCAGGGTTGCCTCCACCGCGGCCGAATCACGTCCGGCGCGAGTTCCGGCCAGCCGGTCGACCTGTTTCTGCTCGAGCGCCGGGTCGACCCGGTGAAGCGGCACCTCTTCCTCCTCGCTCCGGTACCGGTTGACCCCGACGATCGTGAACTCGCCCTGGTCGAGCTGGCGCTGGAACTCGAACGCCGATTCGGCGATCTCGCGCTGGGGGTAGTTGCGGCGCACCGCCTCGACCATGCCACCGAGCTCGTCGATCCGCTCGAAGTAGCGGTAGGCTTCGGCCTCTAGCTCGTCGGTCAGGCTCTCGACGAAGTACGAGCCGCCGAGCGGGTCGGCGGTGCTGGTCACCCCGGTCTCGTGGCTGATTATCTGCTGGGTCCTCAGTGCCACCCGGACCGCCTCTTCGGTCGGCAGGGCGAGCGCTTCATCGAATGAATTGGTGTGGAGCGACTGGGTTCCTCCCATCACCCCGGCAAGCGCCTCGATCGCGGTCCGCACGATGTTGTTCAACGGCTGCTGTGCGGTCAGTGAGACGCCGGCCGTCTGGGTGTGGAAGCGCAGCCGCATCGACTCGGGCTTCTTCGCACCGTAGGTCTCCTTCAGCTCCCGGGCCCAGATCCGGCGGGCCGCCCGGTACTTGGCGATCTCCTCGAAGAAGTCGATGTGGGCATTGAAGAAGAAGGAGAGCCGCGGGGCGAACGAGTCCACGTCGATCCCCCGCTCGACCGCCCGTTCGACGTAGGTGAAGCCGTCTTTCAGGGTGAAAGCGAGCTCCTGGGCGGCGGTCGCCCCGGCTTCACGGATGTGGTAGCCGGAGATCGAGATCGGGTGCCAGCGCGGCATCTCGTCGGTGCAGTACTCGATCATGTCGGTGACCAGGCGCATCGCCGGTTCGACCGGGAAGCACCACTCCTTCTGGGCGATGTACTCCTTGAGGATGTCTGTCTGGATCGTGCCGGCGAGCTGCTGCGGGGGAACGCCCTGGCGCTCGCCGACCAGCACGTAGAAGGCCAGCAGGATCGCCGCCGGAGCGTTGATCGTCATCGAGGTCGAGACCTCGCCCAGCGGGATCCCGTCGAACAGCACCTCCATGTCGTCGAGGGTGTCGACCGCGACTCCCTCCCGCCCGACCTCGCCCAGCGAGCGGGCATGATCGGAGTCGTAGCCCATCAGGGTCGGCATGTCGAACGCGGTCGAGAGCCCGGTCTGGCCGTGTTCGAGCAGGTAGCGGAAACGCTCGTTGGTCTCCTCGACCGTGCCGAACCCGGCGAACTGGCGCATGGTCCAGTTGCGGCCGCGGTACATCGACTCGTACGGTCCGCGGGTGAACGGGTAGCTGCCCGGCTCGCCGATCTTCACCTCGGCATCGCCTTGGAGATCGTCCGGCCCGTAGCGGGCCCGGACCGGCACCCCGGACATCGTGGTGAATTCCCGGTCGGCGGTTTCCGCCGCCCGCTCGGCCGAGTCGGACGCGGCCGGCGTTGTTGAATTTGGCTCCATGACCTGCGCCCGATAGTAGGGCATGAAGCCCGGTTCAGTGCCGCCTGGAGAGGTAGCTGCCGAGTCCGCCCAGCAGGATCGCCCCGCCGACCGTGCCGGCCACGGCGAGGTTGCGACCCAGCCGGTCGAATCGCATCACCTGCCAGCCGCGCTCCCTGGCCTCGGCCAGGAGTGGCGGGTCGGGGTTGACCGCCACCGGGTTGCCGACCGCGGCCAGCATCGGCAGGTCCGAGATCGAGTCCGAGTAGGCCCAGGAGCCCCCGAGGTCGAGATCGAACTGCTCGGCCAGCTCTTCGATCGCGGTCACCTTGCCCGGCCCGTAGACGAATGGCCCGTCCATCTCACCGGTGTAGACCCCATCGCCGTTGACCAGGTACCTGGTGCCGACCCCACCGTCCATCCCGAGCACCCGGGCCAGGGACCCGACCATCTCGGCCCCCGCCGCACTGACGATGAAGGTCCTGCGACCGGCATCCTGGTGGCGGTAGACCTCGGCCAGCATTTCCGGGTAGATCCGGGGGAGGATGCCGGCCAGCACCTCGGGCCACATCCGCGAGATCCCGGTCGCGGTGACGTCGGCGATCGATTCCCGGGCCACCCGCAGCACCTGGGCGGTCTCCTCGTCGGTCGCGCCTTTGATCCGGTAGCGCAGGTGGTCGCGGCCCCACTTGAATACCTGCCGACGGGAGACGATCCCCCGCCGACGGGCGATCCGGGCGAACTGCATCCCGCTCGACCCCGCCATCAGGGTCTTGTCCAGGTCGAAGAAAGCGGCCTCGCCCGCTCCGTCCGGTTGTGGTTCGCTCACGCCAGAAACGCTGCCGATCCGGGTACCGGCTAGACCTCGATGAAGATCGCGTCGCCCTGGCCGCCGCCGGAACAGATCGCGGCGCAGCCGAGACCGCCGCCGCGGCGCTTCAGTTCGCGGACCAGGGTGCCGACCAGCCGCGCTCCGGAGGCCCCGATCGGGTGTCCGAGCGCGATCGCACCACCGTTGACGTTGACCTTGTCTTCATCTATGCCGAGCATCTCGACCGTGTTCAGTGCGACCGAAGCGAATGCTTCGTTGACTTCCCAGAGATCGACCTCGTCGGCGGTCTTGCCCATCTTCTCCAGGCCCGCCTGAGCCGCCAGAGCTGGTGTTTTGGCCAGGTAGGCGTATTCCTCGCCGATCTGCCCGTAGCCGACGATCGTGCCGAGGATCTCTTTGCCGTTCTCTTTCGCCCAGTCTTCGGAGGCCAGGACCACGGCGCCGGCGCCATCGTTCACTCCCGGGGCGTTTCCGGCGGTGTGGGTGGCATCATCGCCGCCGACCGCCCTGAGCTTGGAGAGGCTCTCGGAAGTGGTGTCCGGCCGGATCGCCTCATCGGCGTCGACCACGGTGTCGCCTTTGCGGCCCTTGACCGTGACCGGCGCGATCTCCTCCTCGAAGACTCCCGAGGACTGCGCCCGGTCGGCGAGCTGGTGGGAGCGAGCCGCGAACCGGTCCATGTTCTCGCGTTCGACCCCGAGCTCGTTCGAAACCTGACTGGCCTCGTTGATCATCTGCTGGTCGGTGAACGGGTTGGTCAGACCGTCGTGGGTCATCGAGTCGATCGAGGAGACATCGCCCATCCGGAAGCCGAAACGGGCGCCGGGCAGCAGGTACGGGGCATTGCTCATCGACTCCATGCCGCCGGCCACGCCTACCTCGATGTCGCCGGCGCGGATCGCCTGGTCGATCAGCCCGACCGCCTTCATTCCCGATGCCACAGACCTTGTTCACGGTCTCCGAGGGGACCTCCTTCGGGATGCCGCCCTTGATCTGGGCCTGGCGGGACGGGATCTGCCCCTGGCCGGCCTGGATGACCTGGCCGAAGCTGACCTGCTCGACCTGGTCCGGGGCAACGTCGGCCCGCTCGAGTGCCGCGGCGATCGCGGTGCCGCCGAGATCGGTGGCGTCGACCGGGGCGAGACCGCCGCCCATCTTGCCGAACGGGGTGCGGGCGGTGGAAATGATCACTGTGCGGGGCATCTGCCGCCTTTCGTGTATCGCGAAGTTGGACTGCGTGACTGGATCAGGGACGATACCGACCGCCCCCGTCCGGAACGATCCCGCTTGCCTGTCGGTCCCCGGCCTGGGTCGGGCGCCGCGACGCCGGACACCCGGGCACGAACCGTGCGCAACCCGGCCGGACCGGGCCGACCGGGCCGGCCGGGCCGGATCGGATATCTAGACTGGGCGCCATGAAGGCCTACCTGACCGATGTTGCCCTGTCCGAGCTCGACGCCGATCTGGTCGCGGTCGGCCTGTTCGAAGGCGAGTCGCTGAGCGAGCCGCTGAGCGGCACGGCCGGCGCCGGCGACGCCAGTGGAGAGCCCAAGTCTCAGGTCACCGTGTATCCGGGCAAACCGGAGCGGGTGTCGATCGTCGGCCTCGGGGACCGGGAACGGTTCACCGCGGAGCGGGCCCGGGTCGCCGGCGCCGTCTCGCTGGCCGCGCTCAAGACGGTCAAGGGCGAGGCGCTGGCCTGGGTGCTGCCCGAGGTCGAGGACCCCGGAGCGATCGCCGCCGCGCTGATCGAGGGGACCACTTTCGCCTCGTTCGAGTTCGACCGGTTCAAGACCGGGTCCGACGGGAAGGCGGCGCCGCCCGAGCTGAAGTCGATCGAGATCAACAGCCCGGCCGACATCGGCGTAGCGGTCGGGGTCGGCGAGGCGGTGGGCAACGCCGGCAACCGAGCCCGCTACCTGCAGAGCCTTCCGGCCAACGTCGCCACCCCGGACTACCTGGCCGAGCGGGCCGGAGAGATCGCCGCCGCCCACGAGACCGTGACCGTCGAGACCCTCGACCGCGAAGGCATCGTGGCCGCCGGCATGGGCGGACTCGAAGCGGTGGCCAAGGGTGGGAACGAAGTCGAGCCGCGTCTGATCACCCTGCGCTACAGCGGTGGAGGCTCCGGTGAAACGCTCGGCCTGGTCGGCAAGTCGGTGACCTTCGATACCGGCGGCATCTCGATCAAGCCGTCGGCCGGCATGCACGAGATGAAGATGGACATGTCGGGCGGCGCCGCGGTGCTCGAGGCAGTCGCCGCGATCGCCGAGCTCGGTCTGCCGATCGAGCTGATCGCGGTCCTGCCCGCGACCGAGAACATGCCGTCCGGCTCGGCGCTCAAGCCGGGCGACGTCATCACACAGCTCAACGGCAAGACGGTCGAGGTGACCAACACCGACGCCGAGGGCCGCCTGATCCTCGCCGACGCCCTGGTCCACTGTGCCCGCGAGGGAGCCGACCGGATGGTCGATCTGGCCACGCTCACCGGCGCCGTCGTGATCGGCCTCGGCTCGACCTACGCAGCGCTGATCTCGAATGACGACCAACTGGCGGAAGAGGTGACCGCGGCCGGCGAGTCGAGCGGGGAGATGGTCTGGCGCCTGCCGCTCCACGACGAGTACAAGGAGCTGACCCGGGGCTCGATCACGGACCTGGTCAACGCTTCTGCCGAACGCAAGGCCGGCACGATCTACGCCGGCTCGTTCCTCGAAGAGTTCACCGAGGGCAAGCCGTGGGCCCACGTCGACATCGCCGGAACCGCCTGGGACACGGGGCGTGAGTACTGGGGCAAGGGACCGACCGGGTTCGGAGTCCACCTGCTGGTCGCCCTGGCCCGCCGGCTGAGCCGATAGCCCGGCCCCGCGGCCCGGTACTACGACCCCGGGTGTGGGTCCGACGGCTCCGGCTGTCCGGTCCGGTTTCGGGCCCTGCCAGGACGGATGTCCAGGAACCCGCCAGGCCGGATACGCGGAGACCCCCGAGCGGCGATCCCGACCGGATCCTGCCGGGCGGGGCACTTTCTCGGGTCGCCTCCGGTATCGACCGGGCAGATCTGGCCGGGGCCTTCCCCGGCGGTTCAGTTGGAGAGGGCCCTCCGGCGACTCGATTCCCGCCGGCTCGAACTCCCCTGCGCTGCCTCGGGGTAGCGCAGGTCGGCGATGATCTCCTGAAGGCTCAGATCGATCCTGCGGGGCCTTGTCCAGGTCGCGGGGCGCTGTCGGTTCTCTTTCTTCATCCTGTCTCGCTCTCTTCGGATTGAGCGGTCAGTTTCTTCACGAAACGACCGAATGAGGCGAACATAGCCGGATAGGTTTCTTTATGCAACCCACTGTGATCGACCTCACAGTTGCTTCACGCAACCCGGCCTGCGACAATCGACCCATGCTTTACCACGACTACCCGGGCCAGCACTGCTCGATCGCCGCTTCGCTGGAGGTCGTCGGTGAGCGCTGGTCTCTTCTGATCATCCGCGACATCCTCCGCGGCAAGCGGCGATTCGATCAGATCCAGGAATCACTCGGGATCGCCCGGAACGTGTTGACCAAGCGACTGAACAGCCTGATCGAAGCCGGCATAGTTGAGCGCCGGCGCTACCAGACCAGTCCGGACCGCTACGAGTACTTCCTGACCGAGAAGGGCCTCGACCTCTGGCCGATCCTGATGGCCTACCTCGGCTGGGGCGACAAGTACTGCGAGCCCGAGACCGGTCCCCCCCGCCTGATCGTCCACAAGGAGTGCGGAGGAGAGGTCGACGACCGGCGGATCTGCCAGAAATGCGGCCGGCAACTGGAGGTCCGCGACGCCGAGTCCATCCCCGGCCCCGCCTGAGCAGGACGCGGCAGGTCAGCCAGACTCGGCCGTCCAACAGCACAATTGCCTCTCCGGTGGTTCCGGAGGAGTGCTTGCCCTTCGTCCAAATCACAGTCGCGGGCAGACCGCGACTGTTGCCCTGAGGCGCTCCGGCCCCGCGGCTGGACGCGGCTGCCTGCCGCGGGGTAACGTCCCCCACCATGAACTTCGATCTGACTGACGAACAACGCCTGCTCCGCGACACGGTTCGGGATTTCGCGCGAAACGAAGTCGCGCCGGTGGCCGAGGAACTGGACCGGACCAAGTCGTTTCCCTATGAGATCGTCGCCAAGATGGCCGACCTCGGGCTGATGGGGATTCCGTTCTCCGAGGAGTACGGTGGCGGCGGCGCCGACATCCTCTCCTACGCGCTGGCGGTCGAAGAACTGGCCCGGATCGACTCTTCGGTGGCGATCACGATGGCCGCCCACATCTCGCTCGGCACCACACCGATCTACAACTGGGGATCGGACGAACAGAAGGCTGAATGGCTGCCCGAACTCTGCACCGGCAAGCGGCTGGCGGCCTTCGGCCTGACCGAACCCGAAGCCGGTTCCGACGCCGGCAACACCAGGACGCGAGCCGTCCGAGAGGACGGCGACTGGGTGATCAACGGCGCCAAGCAGTTCATCACCAACTCGGGCACCGACATTTCGGGGTGTGTGACGATCACCGCGGTGACCGGCCGGGGCGAAGACGGCCCCGAGATCTCGAACATCATCGTGCCCAACGGAACCGAGGGCTATGAGATCGGCGAGGCCTACCGCAAGATGGGCTGGAACGCCTCGGACACCCACCCCTTGACCTTCGACGACGCCCGGGTCCCGGAGTCGAACCTGCTGGGCCCGGAGGGTCAGGGATTCAGGCAGTTCCTGCAGATCCTCGACGGCGGCCGGATCGGCGTCGCCGCGATGTCGGTCGGCGTCGCCCAGGGGGCACTCGACGAGGCGATCAAATACGCGAGGGAACGCAAGGCCTTCGGTAAATCGATCTCCAAGTTCCAGGCGATCCAGGCCAAGATCGCCGACATCTCCTCCCAGCTCGAGGCGGCCCGCCTGTTGACCTACCGCGCAGCGATCGAGAAGGATCGCGGTGAGAACTTCACGCTGACCGCCGCGCAGGCGAAGCTGATCACCGGGCGCCTCGCGGTGCGCTCGACCGAGGAGGCGGTCCAGATCCATGGAGGCTACGGCTTCATCGAGGAGTACCCGGTCTGCCGCTTCTATCGCGACGCCAAGATCCTGACCATCGGCGAGGGCACCGACGAGGTCCAGCAGATGGTGATCGCCCGCGCCCTCGGCTGTTAGCCCACCCTCGGCTGCCGGCCCGGGCACGGGCCGGTCGGGCCGGACCCGCGCTCGGGATTACGGCTGGGCGGGTGGCGGCGGGGGCGGTGGTGGAGCAGCGGGAGCCTGTGATGTGATTGCTCCCGCCGGGCGCGAGGCGATCTCCGCGCCCCGGCCTACCGTCTCGGGAATCCCGTAGTGATCGAGTACCTGGCGCTCCTGCTCCCGGTTTAGAGGGAGGGTCGGGTCGATCGCCGGGGCATCGCGGATCACTTCACGGTCGTAGGGAACCCAGACCTTGCCGGCGGCAGCCGCGCACTCCCGGATCGAAATCGGTACGACCTTGCCGAAGCGGCCCAGCTTGGCCAGCAGCCAGGCCGGCTCGCCCGTTTCCTGGTCGACCAGAAGGCCCTCGACCTTGGCCACACCCTGGCCCGATATCTCATCGACCCGGTAGCCGACCCACTGATTGACGTCGTCGAGCGACGGCTGGACAGATCCATCTCCGGTCGCGGCCGCCCCCTCTCCGAGCACCTCCGCTTTTCCTGGCGCGCCCGATTCCCCGGACGTTTCTGATTCAGTCATCGATTTCTCCTTCCAGAAGTTCGGCCGCGGCCGATGCCGGGTCCAGTTCCCGGCTGACTACGCGATCCAGCAGCTCGGCTACACCGGGATCATCCTCGATTACCGCCTCCAGGCGTCGCCGGAGGCGGGCGGTGGCGATTCCCAGTACTTCGCTCCTCAGATTTCGCGCCCTTCTTTCTGCCAGCGTGCCTTCAGCCTCGATGAACTCCCGGTGCTCGGCGACGTTTGCCGCGAGCTCCTCGACGCCCTCTCCCCTCGCCGCTTCGGTCCGCAGGATCGGCACCCGCCATCCGTCCGGGGGTTCGGCCAGGGAGAGCGCGCCCCGGACCTCGCGGATCATCGTGTCGGTCATCGGGTGGTCGGCCTTGTTGATCACGATGATGTCGGGGATCTCCATGACCCCGGCCTTCAGGGCCTGGATGGAATCGCCCGACCCGGGCATCAAGACGAGCACGATGGTGTCGGCGTGATCGACGATGTCGATCTCTCCCTGGCCAACTCCTACCGTCTCGATCAGCACATCGTCTTTGCCGGAGGCGTCCATGACCAGGGCCGCCTGCAGGGCCGCCTCCGAGAGACCACCCAGTGCGCCGCGCGAAGCCATCGACCGGATGAAGACGCGGCTGTCGAGGAAGTGCTCGGTCAGCCTGATCCGGTCGCCGAGCAGCGCTCCCTGGGTGAACGGGCTGGACGGATCTATCGAGAGCACGGCGATCTCGCGGTCGAGCTTGCGCAGTTCCCCGGTCAGTGCGCCGATCAGCGTGCTCTTGCCCACTCCGGGGGGACCGGTGAACCCGGTGATCCGCGCCTTTCCGGTCCTCGGATATACCTCACGAACCAGATCCCACCCGGCCGGATCGTCAGATTCGATCAGGGTTATCGCTCGCGCCAAGGCGCGTTTCTCCCCGCCGATCAGGCGTTCGGCCAGCGGCGACAGGGTGGCGGAGGTCTCGTTCATCGCTGCCGCCAGTGTAGAACCTGGGCCGGGGGGCGGCCCCGGCGGAGCGGTTCCGGGGAGACGGCGCCTGTGGCGGCATCGCCGCGACCCCAATAAAGTGCAACCGGACTTGATCCGCTCGATCTCATTCTTCGCCCGAAACGGCATGCTCAGACCCAAGTACGCGCTGCTTTTCTGGCGCTACCTGTGGCGGCGCCTCCTGACCCGATCGGGCCGCCGCTGGGAGACCGACGGACCGCTCTTCCTCGGGCCCGGCCTCCACCTCCAGACCGGCCGCGAAGCCTCGATCCGGTTCGGCAGGTTCGTCTGGATCGGTCACGGCACCAAGATCCGCTGCCACGAGGGCACGGTCGAGATCGGTCCGAAGACGGTATTCGGCCAGGAGTGCACCGTCTCGGCCTACAAGAGCGTCAGGATCGGCGCCGAGTGCGTGGTCGCCGACCGCACCATGTTCATCGACTTCGATCATGGGGTGGTCGAGACCGAGCGGCCGATCCGCCACCAGGGCATCTACACCGAGGAGGTGCGTATCGGTTCGAACGTCTGGATCGGCTACGGCGCCTGCGTACTGCGCGGGGTCCGGGTCGGTGACAACGCGATCATCGGGACGAACTCGGTGGTCACCAGAGACGTTCCGGCCAACGCCGTGGTCGGGGGCGTGCCGGCCCGGGTCATCCGGATGCGGGATGCCCCGAAGGACATGACCTGGCCGGATCCGGTCGAACCGCGACCGGGCGACCCGGGAGTCATGGAGATCCCGGGAACCGGCAAACCGGTGGACTAATAGTGGCGGCTCAGGTCCGGCCGGCGAGCGGGGCCAGCTCGCCGTACAGGCTGAGGGTCTGGCGGGCGACGTCCGACCAGTCGAAAAGCTGGATGTGGTCGAGTCCCTCCTCGACCATTCGCCGGCTCAGCTCTTCGTCGCTGAGGACCTGGATCGCGGCCTCGGCGAGATGTTCCGGGTCGCTGGCCCTGAACCGCAGGCCGGCTCCGTCCACCGGGACGACTTCACGCAATCCCCCCGTGTCGGCCGCGATGCATGGACATTCCGAGGCCATCGCCTCCAGGGCAACCAGCCCGAACGGCTCGTAGATCGAAGGCACCACGGTCAGTTCTGCGATCCGGTAGAGCGAGTGGAGCACGTCGTCGCCGATCCAGCCGAGGAAGGTGCCGTGATCCATCAGCCCGAGCTCTTCAGCCTGGCGGTGGAGCTCGGCCTCGTGGGTACCCGAGCCGGCGACCAGAAAGCGTGTGTCCGGAACCGCCTCGATCACCCGGGGCATCGCCTCGAGCGCCAGCTGAAAGCCCTTCTCATAGACCAGCCGCCCGATCAGCAGCACGAGGCTCTGATCGGGGGTGGCGAACTCCGAGCGCAGCCGGGTCAGCTCGTCACTGTCTTCGGCCGGCATGTCGTCGGGGTCGATCCCGTTGGGAATGACCGTTATCCGATCCTCACCGACCGCAAAGATGTCGGCGATCTGCTCCCGCATGAAGTGCGAGCAGGCGATCACCCGATCTGAGCGATTCGAGATCCAACGCTCCACGCCGTGAATATGAGACTGGGGGTGGTTTTCGACCCAGCCCTGGTGGCGGCCGTACTCGGTGGCGTGGATCGTGGTCACCAGCGGCGTGCCGAAGCGCCGGGCGAGGTGGTCGCAGGCGCCGGCTACCAGCCAGTCGTGACCGTGGACCAGATCGAAGTCGAGCCGGTCGCCGAGCTCGACCCCCGCGGCGAGCATGTCGGAGTTCATCCGCTCGACCCAGGTCACGAACTCGGCCAGATCCGTCGGGCGCTCCGGCTCGACTATGCGATGAATCTGAACCCCGGCCATCTGCTCCTCGACCGTGGCCTGGTCTCCGCCCCTGGTCAGGACATGGACTTCGACCCCGAGCTCGACCAGGGCTTCGGAGAGTTTTCGCACGTGACGGGCGAGTCCGCCTTCGATCAGAGGCGGATATTCCCAGGAGAGGATTAGGACGTGGGGCTGGGGCATTCGGGGCCGGGGTCTTGCCTGGAGAACTGAATTCTCTGTCTAGGGAATTAGCATCGGGGTCAGGCTCAAGTCCGGCGCCAGCGATCGGATCCGTGAATCGAGCGTCACGTCAGGAGCCGATTGTAGGGCTTCAAGGGCACATCGGGCGTGCTGCGTGGCCCGGTCGAACGCATAGTCGCCGGCCTCGCGCCGACTGTCGAGAAAGGCCCAGTCGCTTGACTGGACGAGCATCAGCTCCCGGACGGCCCGTTCCGCGCGGTCGTGATCGAGGCCGTCGGCGATCGCTTCGGCCACCCGCAGCTCCAGCCGCCGGGCCGCCCAGGTCAGATCGTCGACCTCCGGGGCATCCCAGGTTCTGAAGTCCTTCTGCTCGCCCCAGGTCGAAGCCCGGAGCTCCTGCTCGCGGAATCCTCCGTTCACCGCTGCCTGATCGAGAGTGACCAGCCGGATTCCGCAGCCCGCCGCCCGGTCGAGCACGTGCCCGAGCCAGTGCGGCCCGTCGGACCACCAGTGTCCGAGCAGTTCGCAGTCCACTGCGAAGACCATCGTCCCCCGTTCCCCGGTCCGTTCGCGGTATCCGGCCAGTCGCCCGGCCGCGAACCCGAGGAAGTCGTCGGCCTGGCCGGACGCCCGATTCGCGGCGGCGCCGCTGTCGAACGGCCTTCCGTCTATCCCGAAGATATGCATACCGTTCATCGAGAGCCTGTGGAAATCCTGATATCCGGGCCAGGACGGATACCCGTCCATGTCCCAGAGGCGCGAGACCGACGGCCAGTCGATCCCGAAGGCGACCGGACCGGCGGCGGTGGCGACCGGCCCGAGCGCCTCGTCACCGCTCTGGTGGCGACTCTGGTCGACGCAAAACCATCGGACACCGTGATTGGCGAGGTCCCACTCCAGGCCGGGTACATAGGCGCATTCGGGCAGCCAGAAACCGCCCCGCCAGCCGAACCGCCGCGCGTGCGATCTGATCCCGGCGTCGATCTGGAGATCGGTCCCGGCCCTGGTGGCCAACATCGGCAGCAGGGCGTGGGTTGCGGCCGAGGTGGCCAGACAGACCCGGCCCGACTCCGCCGCGGAGTGAAAAGCCTCCAGCGGCCGGCCGCCGTGCCGGTCGAGGATCTCGAGCGCCCGTGTATAACGCCGAAGCTCGGCCTCGGCCGCGGCACGGAACTCCGGCTCGACCGACTCCAGGTCACGCTCGGCCGCTCCGATCCGGTGTTCGACCAGGAACTCTCGCAGCCGACCGGCCACCCCCGGAGCCTCCAGCTGGTCGGCCAGGACCGGGGTCACGGTGACGGTCAGGTCCCGGGCCGTTTCCAGCACCGGAAGGTAGGACCTGACCGCCGCGTCGAACAGCCATTCCTCGCCGAACGGATAGGTGCCGAACCCCTCGACGTACGGCATGTGCGAATGGAGGACGATCGCGAGATCGCCAACCGGCCCGGCCGCGCCGGTCCGGCGGTTCCGCTCAGACATGACAGACGGCGATGAAGTCCAGGGCGCTTTCGAGATCGTGGTTGCTGAGCCGGAAGTCGGAAGCGGCTATCGAAGGGGTGAACCGGTCGTAGAAGGGCTTGCTTATGCCGAGCCCCTTGTGAACGCGATCCCAGCCGAGCGAGAGCGCCAGTTCGTGCCATTTCAGCTTTCGGGCGTGGGACAGGCCGAGCATCTCGACGGTCGAGTAGTGCGGCTCCAGAAGGGCCCGGTATTCCTCCAGCCGGTATTCCCTGATGTGCCAGGGGTTGTCCGACTTCTCGGCCCCCTCGGGCGCCAGGGTGAGCAGGTTCGGAGTCGAGATGTAGGCCGCCGGGGCGATGCGCGCGAAACCCTCTACCAGCGAGCCGGGTTCCTGGATGTGCTCGATCGTCTGCAGGAAAACGATCGCATCCCGCTCCTGGTCAAAGCTCTCGACCAGCTCCCGCCGGAAGGCCAGGTTGTCCGAGCCGTAGCGGGCCCTGGCATGCTCGAACGCCTCGGGGTTGGCATCGATCCCGACCACCTCGGAGGCACGCGTCGCGAGCACCGCCGAGCCGTAGCCTTCACCGCAGGCGAGATCGGCCACCGCGAGGCCGGAAACCCGCTCGGCGATCCACTCGTAGACGGCCAGGTGGCGGCGGTACCAGTAGTTCTCTTCGGGCACGTCGGGGAGCGTCCGCTCCCCGGTCAGATCGAGCGGCGGAACCCCGTCGGGCTGGTCTGACTGGGTATACGTGTCGGTCAAGGACATCGATTCTTCCCTATCTTTCTCCGCCATGCCCGCTTCCCCCTCGGCCACGCCGGACCACATAAAGGACGTCAACACCCGGTACCACGATGCCGCCGCGCACAGCTACGACCGGAAATGGGGGATCGACTTCAGCGAGACCGGTCAGAAGCAGGTCGAGTCGAAATTCAAGAAGGCGCTCGGAGATCTGCCGGATCGCCCGTTCGGTGACGCGCTCGAGATCGGAGCCGGGACCGGCTACTTCTCGCTGAACCTGGCCGCCCGGGGTCTGATCGGAAATCTGACCGCCACCGACATCTCACCCGGCATGCTCTCCTCGCTCTCGCAGACGGCCGACGACCTCGGAGTCCCGGTCCGGACCGTGGTCACCGAAGCCGAGGCGCTTCCGTTTGACGACGCCAGCTTCGACGTGGTGCTCGGGCATGCCGTGCTCCACCACATCCCGGACCTTGACCGGGCATTTGCCGAGTTCTTCCGGGTCCTCCGGCCCGGTGGCCTGATCCTCTTCTGCGGGGAGCCTTCCCGGCAGGGCGACCGCCTCGCGGTACTGCCGAAGTGGGCCGGCTCACTGGCCGCCCCGGCCTGGCGGAGCATGCTCCGGGCCCGGCCCCTCGAGCACAGCGAAGAGGAGAAGGCCGACGATGAATACTGCCTGGAGCCCGAGGTGGACGTACACTCTTTTTCGCCCGACGACCTGAGAGCGATGACCCTCCGCGCCGGTTTCACTTCAACCAGGGTGCGTGGAGAAGAACTGGTCGCAAACATCTGGGGCTGGTTGATCCGTTCGATGGAGGCGACGGCGGAACCGGAGACGGTCCCCAAGGGGTGGCGGACCTTCGCCTTCCGGAGCTACCTGTCGGTACAGCAGATCGACACCAGGGCTCTCGAGCCCCGCCTGCCCGCCGAGCTGTTCTACAACCTGCTGCTCTCGGCCAGGAAACCTGGCTGACCCCCGGCCCTTCGGCGACCCCACCGACCGGACTATTCGCGGTGCCGGACCCGGAAGAGCCTGACCGGCTGCTTCAGTCCCTTGAATCTGTGTTCCCCGACCTTCGAGACTCGGAAGGCGTCGCCGGCCGCTTCCACCGCCGAGGACTCGGCCAGAACGCTGTCGGGCCGGGCCACCTCGGTGATCCGGCTGGCCAGGTTTATCGGGTGCCCGAACCAGTCCCCACCCTGCGACATGGCGTGGCCACGGGCAACGCCCACCCTCAGAGCCGGGAGCTCCTCCCCGGCATCCCGGCCGACATCGACGAAGCGGACCGCCGCGTCCATCAGGGCTGCGCCGTCGGTGGAGACCAGCATCGCCGCGTCGCCGATCAGCTTGACCAGGCGCACTTCGGGGTTGATCACCTCGATCGCCACTGACTCGAGCAGTTTCGCGACCGACCCGAGCCGTTCCAGTTCGGAGCGCTCGCCGAGGCGGGTGAACCCGACCAGATCGGCGAAACAGATCGATATCTCGGTGGAGCGGCTCGTGCCGAACCAGCCCGGCTCGGTTGCGGCTATCACGTCGCCCCTCAGCTGATCGAGAAGGTGGGCCCTGAGCGCGTAGATCGCGGCATCTTCACCCAGAGGCATCAGGTTTGTGGCCGCCTCGCGCAGGCTGAATGCGGCGTCGTACTCGTCCGCCTCGGGGTCGATCAGGCCGTCGGCGATCAGTTCGCGATGGGCCTGGGCCATCTGGGCGGCAGCACTGCCGATCCGCCGGCTGACGGCAAGCAACCGGTCGGGCGGAATTCCGGCGTCGAGGAACAGGCGGAAGCGATGGGCCGCTTCGAGGTCCTCGGGGCCGAAGGTCCGCTGGTCGGGGTCGGGCTTGGGGAACCCGAGCGCCGTGATCAACCCCTGCAGCTGCTGCACTTCCAGAGATGACTGTGCCGCGATCTCGCGCAGGGTCATCTGGCTGGTCTCCCGCCCGAGCGCGATGTCGGCCGGGAGCAACGGCAGTCGCTGGGCCTCCACCTCGGAACGAAGGGTTTCGAGGCCGATCCCCTCGCTGTAGAGCTGGTCGAGCAGCCGCAGCCGGGCCGATCTGGCGCTTCCCTCAAGGCCGTCGAGCAGGCCTTCGGCCTCGAAATCGGGCCGGTCAGGCATAGGCCACCGCCCCGCCGCGCCGCGGGTCGCCGCCCCCGCCGAGACGCCCGCTCGCGGGATCGCGGGTGACCACCTGGACCCCGCCGAAGAAAAGGTTCCTTTCCGACCAGCGAAAGACCTCCTGGCCATACCCCTCGAGCCGTCCCAGGGCTGCCGGATCGACTCCCGGTTCGGACTGGAGAAGCCCGCCTTCGAGGTGGATCCGGGGCGCATCAACCGCCTCCTGGGGTTCCATCCTCCGGGCGAGCAGGTTCAGGGTCGTCTGGAGGATCGCCGACCGGATCCGGTTGGAGCCGGCACTGCCCAGGCCGGCGACGACTTCACCGTGGCTGAGGACCAGGGTGGGTGACATCATCGAGCTGACCCGGGTCCCCGGCGCGGCCCGGTGAAACCCGAGCGGGTTGAGATCCTCTTCACCGAGCATGTTGTTCAGGTGTATACCGGTGCCGGGGATGATCATCCCGGAGCCGGTTCCGTTCGAGCAGGTGACCGAGGCGCAGAGCCCGGCCTCGTCCATCACCGCGAGGTGGGTCGTGGAGCCGAGCCGGTCGGATCGCTCAAGGGCCCGCCGAAGGGAATCTTCGGCCAGGAATTCTCCGGCGAATCCGGCCCTCTCGAGGTTCGCTGCGAACTGCTCTCCTCGGGCCTGGTTGGCGGCATCCATCACCTCGGCAAGCTCCACCGGGCCCGGGTCGGTGGCGAGGCGCTCCAGCAGCGCCAGGCAGTAGGCGATCAGGATCCCGCCGGCCGACGGCGGCGGATTACTGAGGATTTGATGGTCCAGAAACCGGGCCCCGACCGGCTCCCGCGGAATTGCCCGGTACGCCTCCATATCAGCCGCCGAGAGGATTCCTCCCCTCGAGCAGACGTATTCCTCAACCGCGCCCGGGACCTCACCCGAGTAGACGGACCGCGAGCCTTCGGCTCCGAACCGCTCGAGCGCCTCGGCGAGATCCCGGTCGCGCAGCGTTTCTCCCTCCCGGAGGATGTGGCCGTCGGGAGCGTAAATCGCCCGGGCCTCGGCGGTCGCCGTGTAGATCGGCTCCAGGATCCGCAGGACGTAGGCCTGCTGGCTGTTGAGCGGAGAGCCATCGCGGGCCAGCCTGACGCCGGAGCCGACCAGCTCGCCCAGGGGCACCGAACCGAACCGTTCCAGGGCCATCTCCAGCCCGGCGGCCGTCCCGGGGACGCCGCAGGAGGCGGCGCCCGCATTGAAGACCTGAGTCGTATTGGCATCGAAGTGGACCGGGACCGGGACCAGTTCGTCGCCCAGTTCATGTCCACCCTGCCCCGGAGCCGCGACGAAGAAGTCGATCACGACGGCCTCGCGATCGGGTCCTTTCACGATCATGAACCCCCCGGCACCCAGCCCGGTCAGAGCGCTCTCGACCGGAAATGACGCGACGACGGCCGCTACTGCGGCATCGACCGCATTACCGCCTTCGCGCAGTACGGTGGCTCCGGCCTCGGCGGTCAAGGGGTGCCCGGCGGCAACCACCCCTCGCGGGCTCACGGCTCAGGAAAGGAATTCGGGGACGTCACTGCTGCCGACCGAGGGCAGCGAGCTCTCGCTTCGCCCACCGGGCCGGCCGCGAGCTCGTTCCCGCCCGGATTCCGACGATTTCAGCGAAGACTGCTGGCGCCCCGGACCGGATTTGCTGTCGAAACGGGTCGCGACCACGGTGATCCAGATCTGGTCGTCGAGGTCCTCGTCGACGTTGGCGCCGAAGATGATGTTGGCGTCCGGGTGAGCGGCTTCGCCCACTGCCTTGGCCGCCTCCGAGACCTCGATCAGCGAAAGGTCGTTTCCACCGGTTACCGAAAGCAGGATCGAGCGCGCCCCGTCCATCGGGGTCTCCAGGAGCGGTGATGAAATCGCCTTCTCGGCTGCGATCATCGCCCGGTCGGGTCCGCTGCCCATCCCGATTCCGAGCAGCGCCCTGCCGGCGTCGGACATGATCGAGCGCACGTCGGCGAAGTCGAGATTGATCACCGAAGGAAGAGTGACCAGATCGGAAATACCCTGTACGCCCTGGCGCAGCACGTCATCGGCCACCTGGAAGGCGTCGACCATCGGCGTCGACTGGTCGAGCACGTTGAGCAGGCGGTCGTTCGGGATCACGATCAGCGTGTCGACCTCGCCGGCCAGCGCCTCGATCCCCTGATCAGCCGCCTTGGCCCGGCGGGTTCCTTCGAAAGAAAACGGCTTGGTGATGATGCCGACGGTCAGCGCGCCGATATCCCTGGCCAGCCGGGCGATCACCGGAGCGGCACCGGTACCGGTTCCCCCGCCGGCCCCGGCGGCGATGAAGACCATGTCCGATCCCTTGAGCAGCCGCTTGATCCGGTCCTGCTCTTCGAACGCGGCCCTGAAGCCCAGAGACGGGTCGGCACCGGCGCCGAGACCACGGGTCTCGTCGCCGCCGATATGGACGGTCAGGTCCGACACGCAGAGCTGTAGCGACTGAAGGTCCGTGTTGACCGCCATGAACTCGACTCCCGGAATCTGGGCCTCGATCATGCGGTTGATCGCGTTGACCCCGGCACCTCCGACCCCGATGACCCGGATGACCGGGCTGTGCGGGACCGCCGCTCCGGGGGCCGAAGAAGGCTCGCCGCGGCCATAGCGGGGCCCGTCTTCGCCCTGGGTCGGCGGGGTCTCGGAAAAGATCCGCTTCAGGCGATCCTGGGCATCCGGTACCTCACCGGGATCGGATGACGGATCGGGGGCCGAGAGCGGGCCCGCCTCGGATGCTTCCGTCCCACCGGTTTCGCCAGCGGGCGCGCGTTCTGCCGCTCCTGACGAAGGCCGGGCGACACGGCGCCCGGGATCCTCGATCGGATCCTGGCGGCCATACCGGCCCGCGGCCGAAGGGTCGGGGGCCGAAGCAGCGCCGGAGCCCGGCCTTTCGGAGCTGGTCTTCTCGTCGAATACTTCGTGGCTCCCGGCGGCCGGTTCTACCGGGTCACCCTGGGGACCGGAACTGTCGTCCTTCGGCTGCGGCTTGAATTCGGGCGGCTCTTCTGAGGGCTCGTCGGAGGTTGAGCGAAACAGGTCCGCCAACGGACCTTCACGCATACTCGCTCGCTTACGACGAGCCATCACTCAGAACCTCCTCGGCCAGGTTTCGATAGTACGAAGCTGCACGACTCTCGGGATCGTACTTCAGGACACTAGCGCCTCGCACCGGCGCTTCGGCGAACTTGACCGCTTTGCGGATCCGTGACTTGAACACGAGGTCGCCGAAGTTCTCTTCGAGGATCGAAACGGCTTCACGCGCATGGAGGGTGCGCGAGTCGAACATGGTCGGGAGGATTCCCTCGATCCGGACGTCCGGATTGAGGTTTTCCTGAATCATCTTCAGGGTGTTCTGCAACTGGACCAGGCCGCGCATCGAGAGGTATTCACACTGGACCGGGATGATCACTTTGCTCGATGCGGTCAGAGCGTTGATCGTCAGCAGCCCCAGGCTCGGCGGGGTGTCGATGCAGATGTAGTCGTAGTCCGGGTGAACCTCCTTGAGCGCCTTTTCGAGCGAGCGCTCGCGCCCGATCTTGGTGCTCATCGCGATCTCGGCCCCGGCGAGGTCGAGCGAGGCCACCGCGATATCGATTTCCCGGTGGGCGATGATCTCTGAGATTGGCAGGTCCTCGACCAGGACGTTGTACATGCTGCGCTCGACCTTGTCCGGATCGATCCCCTGGCTCATGGTCAGGTTTCCCTGGGGGTCGAGATCGATGCAGAGGACCCGGTTGCCGAGCTCCGAGAGGGCGACCGCGAGGTTCAGGGTCGAGGTCGTCTTGGCGACACCGCCCTTCTGGTTGGCGAAGCTGATCACCTCGGCCAGATCCTTCGGCTTTTCCGGTTCCACCGGCGCCGGGATGTTGTAGTCGCGGCGGTCCGGGCCGAGCAGGTCGGCCGCCTTCAGGCGGATTTCAGTCTGCTCGGAGGCAGCCTCCTCTTCCACCTTGGCAAGGTCATCTTCGACCGGAGCGGCCGGCTCGACCGGAGCGGCCGGCTCCGATTCGGCGGTTTCGGTCGTAGAAGCCTCATTGATGGCTTTCGGCGTGGCAGCAGGTTCGACCGGGGTGGCGTCGTGTTCGGTCACCGCCTGGGCGACCGCGACCGGCGGCGGACCGGGGGATGGCTCGACCGTCGTCCCCGGTGCCCGAGATTCCGCGTCCACGGTGTCGTGGTCGGGGGCGTTTATTGCGCTGTCATCTTTCCTGCGGCTCAAGATTCGCATTTGGCCCGGTATTCGCATGTATCAGCCGTTCTCCTGCCTCGTCCCGATTTCCGGTTGAATTGGGGTATCCCCGACTTCCTCGAAAAGAAGTTGCTGTTCGTCACCGGCAAGGGTGGGGTCGGCAAATCAACCGTCGCGATCGCCCTCGGAATCAGGGCCGCGCTCGAGGGGCGACGGACGATCGTCTGTGAGGTCGCCTCGTCCGAGAACGCCTCCAGAATCTTTCACCAGGCGGCGGTCGGCTTCAAGGAAGTCGAGCTGGCCAACGATCTCTGGGCCATCTCGATCGATCCCGAGGACGCGATGAAGGAGTACGTGCTGCTCCAGCTCAAGGTCAAGGCGATGCGGGATTTGCTGTTCAGGAGCCGGATATTCACCTATTTCGCCGCCGCCACCCCGGGGCTGAACGAGCTGGTCACGATCGGCAAGATCTGGGAGCTCGCCCAACTCGATCGCAAGGTGAAGCACGGTCGCAAGTATGACCTGGTGATCGTCGACGCTCCGGCCACCGGCCACGGGATCAGCTTCCTGCAGACGCCCCGGACCTTCGCCAACATCGCCCGGGTCGGTCCCGTGCACAGCCAGGCCGAGCAGCTTGAGGCGATGGTCACCGACTCCGAGCAGACCGGCTCGATCGTCGTCTCGCTGCCCGAGGAGATGCCGGTGAATGAAACCGCCCGGCTGGAGAGCGAACTGGTGGGTGACATCGGGATGACCGTGGACCGGGTGATCATGAACGCGCTTTACCCCGACCGTTTCCCCGCCGGTACTTCCGGGGCGATCGACAGGCTGGCCGTCAGCGAAGACCCCGAGGTCCGGGCCGCCGGACGGGCGGCCCTCTCTCAGACCAGGCGCGTAGCCGCCCAGACCGAACAGTTCGAGCGGCTGAAAAAGATGGTCTCCGCCCCGATCTCGACCCTGCCGTTCATCTTCAGGCCCGAGATCGACCTGCATGCCGCCCGTCAGCTCGCCGAGGTGCTCGAATGATGCCGCGGCTCCGGAGAAGGACCTGATGCCTTCGGTCGAAGATATCCTCGAAGGCCGGCAGATCTGCATCTGCGCCGGCTCGGGCGGAGTCGGCAAGACGACCACCTCCGCAGCGATCGCCCTCGGCATGGCCGCCAGGGGTCTCAAGGTATGCGTGCTGACGATCGACCCGGCGAAAAGGCTGGCCGATTCGCTCGGCCTGGAAGAGCTCGGCAACGAGGCCACCCGGGTCGATCCCGAGCTGCTTTCCGAACACCGGATCAACGGTGACGGCGAACTCTGGGCGATGATGCTCGACGCGAAGGAGACCTTCGACGCGCTCGTGGCGCGCCACGCCGAGGACGCCGACGCCCGGGACCGGGTGCTGAGCAACCGGATCTACCAGCAGATCTCCAGCGCCCTGGCCGGATCCCAGGAATACATGGCGATGGAAAAGCTTTTCGAGCTCCACTCGGAGGGCAGGTTCGACCTGCTGGTACTCGACACGCCGCCCAGCCGCAACGTGCTCGACTTCCTCGACGCGCCGAAGCGGCTCACCCAGTTCATCGAAGGGCGCTCACTGCAGATCTTCATACGGCCGTCAGGTTTCGCGGCTCGTGTGGCGGGACGCGGGACCGGGGTGGTGCTCACGATCCTGAAGCGGATCGTCGGCTTCGACCTGTTCGCCGACCTGTCCGAGTTCTTCAACGCGTTCAGTGGCATGGTCGACGGTTTCCAGGACCGGGCCCACCGGGTCAGTTCACTGCTCGGCGACGAGCAGACCTGCTTCGTGGTGGTCTGCGGGCCGCAGGGAGAGCCGGTGGACGAAGCCGTCTACTTCCACTCGAAACTGATGGAAAACGAGATGAACTTCGCCGGCGTCGTGGTCAACCGGGTGCGCTACCGCCTGGTGAGCAAGGTGCCGAAGCTGAAGGACCTCACCGCCCGGATCGAGTCCGAGCTCGAAGACAGCGAGCTTGCCGATCAGGTGGCCCGCAACCTGATCGAGTACGACGCACTCGCAGTCCGCGACGCGGCGAACATCGCCCGACTGGCTGACAGCCTCGACGAGGAACCGGTCATCCGGATCCCCTATCTCGACACCGACGTGCACGACATCGAGGGCCTGGCCGAAATCGACAGATACCTTTTCGCCAGCGAGCAGGACCGCAATCGGCTCGCAACCGGCTGACCCGGTCGCGTACCGTTCAGGCGCGTCGCTTGCGCCGGTATTCGAGCTCCGAGACCGACCACTCGGTGGTTTCGGGGGCCGGGAAGAAGTCTCGGTTCGGGGAAGCCTGGCCAGAGCTCTTGCGCGCTTCTTCAAGCCCGTCACTCGAGCGTGCGGGCCATTCCAGGGTCGCACCCGAACGGGCCTGGCTCAGCCAGTCCTCTTTCAGGCTCGATCCGATCTCGGTCGTGGCCGACACCTTGATCTCGTCGAAGTCGGGCACCGGCTCCAGCAGGCGGGTCGTACCGGTCACTTCCGATTCGGCCCTGGCCGTTTGACCGCTCTCCGAGAACGGCTCGATACCCAGAGCCGCCTCGATTTCCGGCATCGGCTTGAGTCGCGCCTCGGGTACCGGCGTCGGCTCGAACTCCGGAACTGATCCGAACAGGGGATCGACCCCGGAACCCCCGCCCGGGTCGAAGCCTTTGGCCGTGCCCGGATCGGAAGGGCCCGGAGCAGGTGAACCTTCGCCCCCGACGCGCGGGCGAAGCAGATGGACCTCGGCACTCTCGCCGGGAATGCCTTCGGCTCCAGAGGCGAGTTCGCCTTCGTGGTCGGGGTCTGCCTCCTCTGATTCTTCGGAACTCGTGATCGCGTCCCACTCGGCGGTTGAGCCGAGCTGGCCAACGCTGCCCTCGCCGGCCTGGAGACCGGATGTGATCAGGGTTTCTTCGGCGGTCACGTTGAGATTGGCGCCGAGGTTGCCGAGCACCGCTTCACGCAGAATCCGGCGGGCCGAGTCCTCGATCCAGGCGGCGAGGTAGGTGGTCGATTCGCCGCCGATCGTCATCAGGTCCTCGTTGTTGATCAGCGACTGCTCGAGATCGAGCGCGAGCTCGATCCGGCTGCGGGCCTTGACATCATCGGCGTCGCCGGTGATGAGCGCAGCAGCGCGGGCGGCCAGCGGAGCGTCGATCACTCCCTCCCCCCCGAGGGCGGAGCGGATCGCCAGCAGGTGGTCGCTCACCGCTTCTACCGGCAGGTCCCGTTCGCATCCGAACTGGAAGCGTTTCTGGGCGAAGGCGATGTTTTCGTGGCCGGGCGGGCGTTCGATCAGCCGCTGGACCAGTACGTTGAGCCCCGGTACCTCACCCTCGGTAAGGAAGTAGCTGCCCGGGCGCGGCGGCGCGGCTCCGGTCTGGATCCGGCGCCAGGAGTCGTCGCCGATCGGGGCGAACGCGAACGGACCCATGCCGACGCTCCCCTCCTTGAACAGCCGGAGTGCCCGGACCAGGTCGCGCAGGCGGTTCGTCGCGACCCGAGGCCCGTCCTCGGATTCGGCAAGCGGCACGGTGGCAAGGTAGGCCGGCTGCCAGGCACTGCGATCGGTGCCCTCGCTGGTGGTGGCTTCGAGCGGGGCGCTGACCGAGTCGGCCTGGACAATCCTGACGCCCCCGGAAAGCTCGATCTCGGTCGGAGTCATCTCGAACCCGATCAGCGGTGTCATCAGGACGTCGGCTTCGCGGATGTCCCGCGATTCGACCTCGAGAGAGGCCAGCGCCTCCTCGACCCGGCTGATGTCCAGGGAGAACTCGGTGGTTCCCTCCCAGAGTCCGGTGATGAAGATCTCCAGCATCTCCTCCGCCCTGCGGTTGGGTTCGGAGGGGACCGGGAGGCCGCGCGCCTCCAGGTAGGGCGCCGCGACGTTCGACGAAGCGACCGCCCCACGGGCCGGGCCGTAGGAGGGCAGCGACTTGAGCTCCTCGAGGTGTGACCCGATGTAGCGCGAGGTCAGCGGGACGTAACGGTAGAAATGGGAGCTCTCCCCGTTGTTCTCGGCCACGTCAAACGGAATCTCGTCGCCGGTCGCGACCAGAGACGAAAAACGGGTGGAGGCTTCGGCTGCGAGCCGCTTCAGAGCTTCATCGAGTACGGGATCGTGCATGGTTCGGGAGTTCCCTGCCACAGGCCAAATCCCTTCCCGGGAACTCCCACGGTGCAGTTTCGGCTGCAGCTAGGCGGTGGCGGGCTGGGCGTCCAGCCAGCGCGTGCCGTAGGTGCGCATGTCTTCGATCAGGGGGACCAGGTCCTCGCCCTTGTCGGTCAGTGCGTAGGTGACGCGCGGCGGCACCTCGGGGTAAGTCTGGCGCTCGACGATGCCCTCCTCCTCGAGCGTGCGCAGGCGAAGCGAGAGGGTGCGGGGGCTGATGCCCTCGAGCGAGCGCTCGAGTTCGCAAAAACGGCGGCTGTCGCCGGCCAGATCACGGATCACCAGAAGCGTCCATTTGCCCGCGATCACGTCGGCGGTGCGGCAGACGGGGCATTGTTCGTTGTCGATTGCGCTCATTTGCGAATTGGTCGTTGCCGGGAGGCCTACCCCCCACAGCCCCGGAGACCGTGCCGGCAGGAAAGGCCTTCAACTACTTCAACAAGTATAGGCACATTGCTTCATTTACTGAAGCGGCAGCAGCGTCGCCAGCAGAACCGGAAGCGAACCGACCGCCATGAACGGCGCCAGAGGCAGTGTGGTGCGTGATGGAGGCCGGCCGGTTCCGAGCGAGAACAGACCACCGGCCAGCGCACCGAGTGCCAGACCGGCCAGCAGCGCCGGCCAGGCCTGCCAGCCGAGAAAAAGCCCGATCAGGGCAGCAAGTTTCACATCGCCCATGCCAATGCCTTCCGGCCGGACAAGGGCCGCGGCCAGCATTGGACCCGAGACCAGAACCGAGCATGCGAAAGCGGTGAGCAGCGGACCCGGACCCTGGAGGACGGCGAGGCCGGCGCCGGCCACCGCGGCCGCCAGGAGTATCCGGTTGGGGATGATCCGCCGGCGCAGATCGGTCACCGCGACGACCGCCAGGGTCGCGGCGAGAATGACCGCCCCGGCCTGGGTGAGGGTCACCGGCCTGGCTCTCCGTGGGCACTTGGCTCCATGCCGCAAGCCTCCTGTAGCCCCGCTCAAACGGGCCTCGCAGAAGGATACGAAAGCACTGCGCGATCGTTCCAAAAAAAGAAAAAGACCGGCCCAGGGGGGCCGGTCTCTTTCACCTGCTCAGGATGCTTTGACTCAGGTCGCTTCACGCAGCTTCTGAGCCTCGTTGAGGCTCTGCAGCTTCTTCAGCGACTGATTCTCAATCTGACGGATCCGCTCACGGGTGACGTTGAACGTCCTGCCCACCTCATCCAGGGTCCGGGGGTGCTCACCGCCGAGCCCGTAGCGCAGTTCGAGTACCCGGCGCTCACGGTAGGAAAGGTTCTCCAGCGACTCCTTGAGCGCCTCCTTGGTCAGCAGGTCAGCGGCCCGGTCGAAAGGCGACTCGGCCTTCTCGTCGGCGATGAACTGGCCGAACTCCGACTCTTCCTCATCACCGACCGGCTTCTCCAGCGAGACCGGCGACTGGGCCGAGCGCTTGATCGAGTCGACCTCCTCCGGGTCGATGCCGGTGACTTCGGCGATCTCCTCCGGGGTCGGCTCGCGTCCAAGCTCGGTGACAAGCTTGCGCTCGGCGCGGCCGATCTTGTTCAGCTTCTCGACCACGTGGACCGGTATGCGGATGGTCCTGGCCTTGTCGGCCAGGGCGCGGGCGATCGCCTGGCGGATCCACCAGGTCGCGTAGGTCGAAAACTTGAAACCCTTGCGGTAGTCGAACTTCTCGGCCGCGCGGACCAGGCCGAGCGTGCCTTCCTGGATCAGGTCGAGGAACGGCAGGCCCTGGTTGCGGTAGTTCTTGGCGATCGATACGACCAGGCGGAGGTTTGACTCGACCATCTTCTGCTTGGCGTCGAGATCGCCGCGCTCGATCCGCTTGGCCAGATCGACCTCTTCCTGGGCGGTGAGCAGGCGGACCTTGCCGATGTCCTTGAGAAACAACTGCAGTGAGTCGGTGGTCATGTCCGGCTTGAGGTCGAGCGCCTCCTTCTTGCGCCGGCGACCGCGACGGCCGTCGGAGCGCTCGACTTCAGCGGTCGCCTTGAGCGCCGGGTCGACGTCCTCCACCAGTTCGATGCCCTGCTTTTCTATGTGGCCGTAGAGGTCCTCCACGTCCGATTCATCGAGGTCTACCTCGGCTACGGCGGTGGCGATGTCACCGAAAGTGAGCACGCCGAGCTGCTGACCACGATTGACGAGGGTCTTTACTTCTTCGAGTTCCTGAAGTTCTGCTACCAGCATTTTTTCCCTATCTAGTTTTTCCGGTCGCTGCGGTTTCCTCTGCGGCCCCCGGTAAACCGGCGGCCTGGCGTTGTTACGGGTCACTCGTCAAAATCCGCACCACGCCCCTTATTGAAGCGACAGATACCTCTGCTGACGGTAATTGGCCAAACGAGTGTTCGGATACTAGCCGCTTCACTTAGTAAAGTCAAGACTGACCGTGCTCTACTTCTACAAACGCCGACCAACCCCTTGAGTTGCGCTGACTGCGATCAGGGCGGCGATACCGCCGGGCTCCCCCCGGTAGCTGAACCGGTAGAGCAATGGCGGCACTTCCCCTGGCTACAGGCATTCTGGGTCCGGGCCTACCGCGAGAACGTCACCGGGCTGTCCGGCATGGTCGCCTACAACCTGATGCTCTCGGTCTTTCCTTTCGCCTTTCTCGTCCTGTTCATATTCAGTCAGGTGCTCCGCATCGAGGGAATTGAGTCGGGCATCGTCGCCGACCTTCAGCGGCTCTTCCCGGATGCCGAACAGGACACGCTGAACAACATACTCAAAGGCATCCGCAACAACTCGGCGACGATCGGGATCGCTGCGGTCGCCGGCTCTATCTGGATCGGCGCATCATTCTGGGGAGCGATGGACACCGCCTTCTGCCGGATCTATCACGTGCAGTGCCGGGGCTGGGTTGAACAGAAGCGCTTCTCGCTGACCATGCTGATCGTGGTGGCCCTCTTCCTCCTGGGAAGCATCGTGCTACCGGCCCTGGAGGGCGCGCTGATCCGCTCCGCCGAGCGGCTTCCGTTCGGCCTCAACCAGGTCCAGTCGCTCGACAGCATGATCCTGATCGGAGTCACCCTGACCCTCAACTTCCTGGTTGGATCGGTGATCTACTGGGCCGTGCCCAAGGGTCACATGCCGTGGCGGGCGGTCTGGCCCGGAGCGCTTTTCACCACGTTCGTGGCCGGTTTCGCGAACTGGCTGTTCCCGCTTTACCTCTCGAACGTGTCGGCCCTATCCCGGTTCGGGACGACGATCGGCTTCATCCTGATCGCCCTGTTCTGGTTCTACCTGGTCGCGCTGACCATGCTGGCCGGCGCGGTGATCAATTCGCTCCGCCACGAATACCACGACACCGGGAAACTGCCCTACGGAATCGTCAGGCGGAAGGAAAGGCCTGACCCACAGCCGGCGACCGCCGTGATCAAGCGGCCGCCGGTCGCTGAGCCGTATCGGTCACTTACCGGACCGCCGCCCCGGGGCCGCCCCGGCGACGAAACCCGCGGCGACCCTCCCGAAACCGCGGTGCCTCCCCGGACTTCCGCCCACGACAGCCCAAGATGAAGGCCGAAATCGAGCTGATGCCTGACCCCGTCAGGCGGGGAATCGCGGCCGAGGGTCCGGTCCAGTGCGCGCAGTCGGCCCTGCTGACCGTTGACGAAGACGCACTCGAGCTGATCTGGACCCCTTCGACCCTCGAGGTGCTGGCCCGGTCCTACTGGAGATTCCTGAACAGGCGGACGTTCGGGGCGATAAGGGTCATCTACGGACCGGAAAGCCGCTCGGTGGTCCTCTTCTCGCCACGGATTCCGCTGCTCCGGTTCGGTGCCCCGCGATTCTCTACGGGGGCCGACTCGGGGTTCGTCGAGTGGCCGATCGACGAGGGCCTGCTGGTGGCCCGGTCCGGCCGCGGCGAGGGCTATCTCCGGATCGAGGCGAGCCGTGGCGAGCGGGCTGACAACCGCGCAGGCCGTGCCGGCCGTGCCGGCCGGAAAAGCGTCCTGATCACTTCCGAAGTGGCCAACTTCTATCCCTGGATCCGCGGATCGGGACCGTTCGCCCGGCTCGGCACCTGGATCTATTCACAGACGCAACTGCGAGCTCATATCTGGGTGACCCGCGGGTTCCTGCGCTCGTTGACCGACTTGACCGGCGAGGTTCTGAGCGAGGGGGAGGGACCCGATTCGGGACGCTCCTGATCTCAGACCGCTTCCAGTTCACCGACCGCCCGGGCCATGGCTTCCCGCAAGCCGATCGGTTCGATGTCGAACAGCTCCATCCCTGAAGGATCGGTAACCACCGTTTCGGTCGAGAGCCCCTCGACCAGCGGCCTGGCTACCCCGGTGTCGACCGGCGTGACCAGGCCGATCCAGAGTGAAGAAAGCCGTGGAGTCAATAAGGGCACCCGGATTCTGACGGGCCGCCGGCGTCCCATCGCCCTGGCCATCTCGTCCATCATGCCACCGTAGGTGGTCAGGTCCGGGCCCCCGATTTCGATGACCCGGTCGCCTTCCGGGCCGAGCTCCGCCGCGGCAGCCAGATACTCGACCACGTCGTCGATCGCGATCGGCTGGGTCCTGGTCGTGGTCCAGCGGGGCGTGACCATCGCAGGCAGACGGCGGACCAGGTAGTAGATGGTCTGGAATGATTCGCTGCCGCCGCCGAGCACCACCGCCGCCCGGAGGTAGGTCAGCCCGACACCGGTCGAGGCCAGGGTTTCGGCGGTCTCTTGACGAGAGCGGAGATGCTGTGAGGTCCCTTCACCGAGCCCCCCGAGATAGATGATCCGCTCGACCCCCGAGTCTGCCGCGGCTTCGGCGAAATTTGCCGCAGCCGCCCGGTCGGCGGCCGCGAAGTCTCCCGACCCCCCGCGACCCATCGAGTGGATCAGGTAATAGGCGGTGCGGACTCCCGCCAGCGCCCAGGTGAGGGAGGGGCGGTCGAGTGCGTCGCCCCGGACCAGCTCGCATCCGGCTCGCTCAAGGTGCGATGCCGCTTCGGGCCGGCGGGCCAGACAGCGTGGCGGGCGACCGGCCTCGGCAAGACCGAGGGCCAGCTTGCCGCCGATATAGCCCGTGGCGCCGGCTACCAGGACGGACTCAGCCGTAGCGTCCCCCGGTGACTTCCTTCAGTTTGGCGCGGTCGTGTCGGGCGCCGATCGTCCTCACCGTGCCCGAGCGCGATCTCGTGATCAGCGACTCGGTCGTCAGAAAGCCACGGCGGGACCGGCGAACGCCGTCGAGCAGCCCCCCGTCGGTGACGCCGGTCGCCGCGAAGAACACATCTTCACCGGAAACGAGGTCAGCGCTGGTCAGGATCTTGTCGAGGTCATATCCGGCATCGATCGCGGCCTGCCGCTCTTCCTCATTGCGCGGCCAGAGCCTGGCGATCTGCTCGCCGCCCAGGCACTTGATCGCGGCGGCGGCGAGCACGCCCTCGGGGGTACCACCGATTCCCCAGAGCAGGTCGATACCGGTGCCCTCGGAAACGGCGAGTAGAGCACCCTGTACGTCTCCGTCGGTGATGAAACGGATGCATGCGCCGGCCTCGAGGATCTCCGCCGCCTTCTCCTCGTGGCGGGGCCGCTCCAGCACGGTCAAGGTCACGTCTTCCGGATCACCGCCTTTACGTTCAGCGATCCCGGCGATCACATCGCCGATCGGCGCGTCGAGATCGAGCAGATCGGCGTACTGCGGGGCGGCGGCCATCTTCTCCATGTAGACGCAGGGACCGGGGTCGAACATCGTTCCCCGCTCGGCCAGCGCGATCACCGCCAGGGCGCCACCGAACCCACGGGCGGTAAGCGTCGTACCTTCCAGCGGATCGACCGCGATGTCGACCACCGGGGGGCTGCCGTCGCCGATGTTCTCACCGTTGTAGAGCATCGGCGCCTCGTCTTTTTCACCCTCGCCGATGACCACGACCCCGTCCATCGGGACGGTGTCCAGCAACAGGCGCATCGCGTCGACCGCAGCCTGGTCTGCGGCCTCTTTGTCGCCCTTGCCGACCCATCGGGAGGCGGCCAGCGCGGCCGATTCGGTCACGCGCACCAGCTCCAGGGCCAGGTTGCGATCGGGCTTGTTTCCGGACCGAACATCGTGCGAGATAACGCTCATGGCAAAGAGGCTATAACCCCGGCTCACGAAGCGCCTCGCGGTCCTCCCCCTGCCTGACATCCGGGTAGGCTGGCGCCATGGCAACCAATAGATGGGGACTCACTCTGCCGCTGCCAGGTGTCTCGCTGGCCGACCTCAGGCCCTACGTCGAGACGGCCGAGGCGGCCGGCTATACCGACCTCTGGACCGGCGAGACCGGGGGCCCGGATGGCTTCACCCCGCTTGCTCTGAGCTCGGCCTGGACCACCGAGATGCGCCTGGGGACGGGGATCGTCGGTGTCTTCCAGCGGGGACCGGCGCTACTTGCGCAGCAGGCCGCCGCGATGACCGACGCCTCGAGCGGCCGGTTCGTGCTGGGGCTCGGCGCTTCCAGCGACCGGATCGTCGAAGGCTGGAACCAGATTCCGTTCGAGAAACCGCTCAGCAAGGTCGAGCAGACGGTCGACTTCCTCCGGGTCGCCCTGGAGGGTGAGCGGACCGACACCGGGTTCAAGATCGAAACCGCCCCGGCTCACCCCACTCCGATCGTGCTCGCCGCCCTCCGGGGCAAGATGCTCCGCCTCGCGGTCGACAAGGCCGACGGGGCCTTCACCAACTTCCTGCCCCTGGCCGGACTTGACAAGGTGACCGGGCAGCTCACCGATGCCGGGACCGACTTCGAGCTGCTCTGCCGCTTCTTCTGCATACCCGGCAAGCGCGAAGAGGTCGAAGGCCTGGCCCGGTTCATGTTCTCCTCCTACATAACGGTGCCGGTATACGCGAATTTCTTCCGCTGGCTCGGCTACGAAGAAGAGATCGCGCCGATGGTCGAAGCCTGGGCCAACAAGGACCGCCAGGGCGCAGCCGACGCGGCCCCCTGGGAGCTGATCGAAGACACTTTTCTGGTGGGCCCACCCGAGCAGATCCGCGAACGGCTCGGAGCCTACGTCGAAGGGGGCATCACCCTGCCGGTGGTGACGCCGATCACCACCCCGGACCGGATGACCGACCTGATCGAGGCGCTGGCCCGCTGAGCTAGCCGGTGCCTTCGGCTTCGGGGTCGTTCCAGACCGCCTTGCGCCAGGGCGGCGTGATCGGATCGAACCGGGCCGGCCTGGACAACGGACCCGACCGGGTCGTCTCGAGCGGGACCAGCCGCACCCGGTGGGCCGGGGTACGGCCGGGGTAGTCGTCTTCGCCGGTCGAACCGCCGACGTTTCCGGCGTGGCTGCCGCCGGCGACCAGCAGCCGGCCGGTGCTCCCGCCCCAGCCCCCGGGCTCGCGCAGGCCGAGCCGTTCGGCCGCACCGCGGAGGAATCCCCAGCCCAGGTCGGATCCCCAGTTGACCGCCGAACGCGTGTGGTTGTAGCCGGCATGCGACGAAGCGCGCTGGGAGACTCGGCCGTCAGCGGCTATCCGGACCTGGACCGACTCCCAGTCATGGCGGTGGTATCCCTCACGCTCGAGTACCGGCGCCCCTCTGAGCGAAGCACTCTCCGGGTAGTAGGCCCAGTACTGGATGTAGACCGAGCCCCGGTGCCCGCCGGCACATCCCTCAGTCGGTTGATCTGCCAGGGATCGCCCGACCGCGGGTCTCCCCGCCTCGTCCCGGCAGTCGATGACCCGGGTGAACAGCGTGACCGGCTCACCGACCAGTGACTCGGTCACCATGCCGTCTCCAGGGCCTTCGGCGCACCAGGCCGACCTGCACGTCCGGTAATCGACCGGAAGCCCGAGCAGATCGCGGCCGTAGAGCAGCTCCGGCGCCCGATCGCGCACCATCCCGGCAAGTTCGCTGCCGTATGCGCGATCCAGCGAGCCGCCGCCGGCACAGGTATCTGAGAGTGACGCGGCGCAGAGGAGCTTCTTCGAAACCGAGTGGGCCAGCCCGGCAAACGGACCGACGGTGCCTGCTGCAGCCAGGCCGCCGGCCAGGGTCGAGACCAGCAGGACCAACCCGAGCCACTCGAGGCTCGACTGGCCACGCTGCGACCTCCAACCGGCCTCCTTCGCGCACCCCGACATGCAGAAAGAAAGGCCGGGGACCGGTCACGGTCGTCCAAACGGAGCGACGACTCAGCTACAGAAACCGGACTTCCCCGCAAACCCGCCGACCGGCGGCCGATATAGGATCGGCCCATGAGCGATCCCACCAAGGCACCCTCGAGAAACCGCGCCGACGACGGAATCCAGTGGAAGCGCTGGGCGCTCGGAATACTCGCGGCGCTGCTCCTGATCGTGATCCTCCAGAACTCCCAGACGGTCGAGTTCAAGCTGCTGTTCATCTCGACCGATGCACCGCTGATCCTGATCCTTGCCGGGGCCGCGATAGTTGGGGCGATCATCGGCTACACCGCCCCGATCATGCGCCGGCACCGTCACAACACCCGCCGCGAGTACGAGCAAGGACTAGCCCGGCCGGACCGCCCGTACCTGGTCGGCCGGGTCCGCGGCATCGATCGCGGCGAGCGCCTACCTAGCCGGCCGGATCGGTCCGCTCGATTGCGTCCAGCCGCGTCCGGGCGATCTCGATCGCTTCCGGATTGGAGTCGATCAGTACGTAGCGACGGTCGAGCCGGGCCGCGACCGCGCCCAGCGTGCCGCTGCCGCAGAAGAAATCGAGGCACCAGTCGCCGGGCCGGGTCGAGGCCTGGACCATGCGCCGCGGACCACGCCCTCCGGCTTCTGACTCGGGTAGCCGGTCTTCTCCGAGCCATTGGTCGGGACGATCGTGTGCCACCAGACGTCGGTCGGTAGCTTGCCCCGCTCCGCTTTCTCCGCGGTGACCAGGCCGGGGGCCATGTAAGGCTCCCGGTCAACTTCCTCCGCATCGAAGTAGTTTTGCCCGGGATCGCGGGCGTAGACAAGGATCGTGTCGTGCTTGGCCGGCCATCTCTTCTTCGACCGGGCCCCGTAATCGTAGGCCCAGATGATCTCGTTCAGAAACGAGTCCCTGCCGAAGATCTCGTCCAGCAGCAGCTTGCAGTAGTGCGCCTCCCGGTAGTCGATGTGGAAATAGAGCGTCCCGGTCGGATCGAGCAGCCGATGTGCCTCTTCCAGCCGCGGAGCCAGGAAACCGAGGAAGTCATCGAAGCTGTCCCGGTAGGACGACTGCTTCAGCAGCTCGGTCCGGTAGCGCCGGCCGCCGAACCCTGTCCGGTCGCCCTCGCGGTCGGCGACCGTCTCGACCGACCGCCGCACCTGCTCGCGGCCGGTGTTGAATGGCGGGTCGATGTAGATCAACTGGAAGGCGCCGCCGGGCATCCCGGCGAGCAGCTCCAGGTTCTCACCGAGCAGGATCCGGCTGCTTGGAAAAGGAGGCCCGCCCACTCCGGGGACGCTAACCGATCGCCTGGCCGGAGACACCGGTCCGGCGAGTGGCGCCGGTCGGTTTAGAGGTCGCCGAGCTCGGAGACGATGTCGGAGACCGTCTGCTTCGCGTCGCCGAAGACCATCGCGGTCTTCGGGTGGTAGAAGAGATCGTTGTCGATCCCGGCGAAACCGGGGCTCATCGACCGCTTCAGGACCAGGACCTGCTGGGCCTCGTCGACCTCGATGATCGGCATTCCGAAGATCGGGCTGGATTCGTCGGTCTTGGCGGCCGGGTTGGTCACATCATTTGCCCCGATCACCACGCAGACGTCGGTCTGCGGCAGCTCGGGGTTGATCTCGTCCATCTCCTTGAGCTGCTCGTAGGGCACGTCGGCCTCGGCCAGCAGCACGTTCATATGGCCCGGCATCCGGCCCGCGACCGGATGGATCGCGTAGCTGACCGAGACGCCTTTCTTCTCCAGCTCGTCGGCCATCTCACGTACCGCGTGCTGGGCCTGGGCGACGGCCAGGCCATAGCCCGGCACGACCACGACCGAATCGGCGTAGGCGAGCTGGATCGCCGCGTCCTGGGCGTTCATCGACTGGTGGGGTCGTTCCTCCTGGCTACCCGCACCGGCAGCGACGGGCGAGCCGAACCCGGCGAAGAGGATGTTGGCCACGGATCGGTTCATCGCCTTGGCCATTTCGAGGGTGAGGATGGTTCCCGACGATCCGACCAGGGTTCCACCGACGATAAGGGCGGTGTTGTCGAGCGCGATGCCGGCGGCAGCGGCCGAGAGCCCGGTAAATGCATTCAGCAGTGCGATCACCACCGGCATGTCGGCGCCGCCGATCGGCAGCACCACCATCGTGCCGAGGAAGGCTGCGGCGACCAGCATGCCGATGAAAAGCGGTTGGTTGAGGTCGAGGTACTCGTTGTTGATCCCGAGGACGACCCCGCCGACCAGGATGCCGATCAGGAGCAGGGCGTTGATCACCTGCTGACCGGGGATCTTCATCGGCTGGCTCGGGATCAGCTCCTGGAGCTTGCCGAAGGCGACGTTCGAGCCCCAGAAGGAGATCGAACCGATCACCATCGCGAACAGCGTCGGGATCATCACCTCGAGGGGGACCGACAGGCCGAGGTGCGGGCCGCCGACGAAATCACTGATCTGCTGGACCTGGGAAAGCTGGTCACCCTGGTGGACCCAGTGTCGGTACTCCGACCAGGCGATCAGCGCGATCGCGCCGCCGCCGAGGCCGTTGTAGAGGGCGACCATCTGCGGCATTTCGGTCATCTGGACCCGCTTGGAGGCGACCGCACCGATCACGGTGCCGATCAGGATCCCGGCGAAGATCAGGCCCCAGTTGCCGATCCCCTGGAGCAGCAGCGTGGTGATAACCGCCACCGCCATGCCGATTGCGGCCAGTCCATTGCCGCGCCGGGCCGTGGTCGGGTGGGTGCCCAGCCGGATCCCGATGATGAAAAGGCTGAAGGCGACGATGTAGAGCAGCCCGACTGCTCCCGAATCGGGTGCTAGTGCTGCGAGAGTCATCACTCAGCCCCTTCGCCGGAATCGGTTTCGGGTGCCGGGTCGGGCTTCTTCTTTTTCTTGGTGCCGAACATCTCCAGCATGCGGTCGGTCACCAGGAAGCCGCCGACGATGTTGACCGTGCCGAAGATGATCGCGATCAGGCCGATCACCTCATCGAGGGTGCTGTTGGCGTAGCCGATCACGATCAGACCACCGAGTACGACGATGCCGTGGATCGCGTTGGTCTGCGACATCAGGGGGGTGTGAAGCGTTGTCGGAACCTTCGAGATCACCTCGAAGCCGACGAACGCCGCCAGTACGAAGATCGTTATCTCGGTGACCAGATCCACTACCGGGCCGTCCTCTCTCCCCGGACTTCGCCCTCATGGGCGATGCACGCGGCGTCGATGATGTCGTCTTCGAAGTTCAGCTCGAGTCCGCCCTCTTCGGTGATCATCAGACCGAGCAGGTTCTCCAGGTTCTTCGAATAAAGCTGTGAGGCGTGGCTCGGAAGCTCGGAGGCGAGGTTGCGCGGCCCGATGATCCGGACACCGTCCCGCTCGACCGTCCGTCCCGCTTCGGTCAGCTCGCAGTTCCCGCCGGTCTCGGCCGCGAGATCGACGATCACGGAGCCGGGGGCCATGTTGGAAACGCCTTCGGCGGTGATCAGGACCGGCGCCGGGCGGCCCGGGATCGCGGCCGTGGTGATGATCACGTCCTGCTTTGCCGCGTTCTCGGCCAGGGCGTCGCGGACCTGCTCGTTCTCCTCATCGGTCAGCGGGCGGGCGTACCCGCCTTCGCCTTCGGCGTCAGGGATGAAGTCGAGTTCCAGCGGCCGGCCGCCGAGCGAGGCGATCTGCTCCCACGCGGCGCGGCGGATGTCGAACCCGGTGACGATCGCGCCCAGACGCTTGGCTGTGGCCACGGCCTGGAGCCCGGCCACGCCGGCCCCGAGAACCAGGACCTTGGCCGGGCGGATGGTTCCGGCGGCAGTGGTGAGCATCCCCCAGAACCGGCCCGATTCGCGGGCCGCGATCATGGTCGCGGCGTAGCCGGCGGCGGTCGCCTGGGAAGACAGCGCGTCCATCGCCTGGGCGCGGGTCGTCCTCGGAATCGCCTCCATCGCGAGCGCGGTGATGCCCGCCTCGGCCAGGGCGGAGTTGGTCTCTGCCGAAGTCCAGGGTGAAAGGTGGCTGATCAGGGTCTGGCCGGAACGCAACTCACCGATCTCGGCCGTGCTCGGCAGGGCTACCCGGAGGACGACATCAGCCGCGGCCACGTCGGCGGATGACCCGACTGTCGCCCCGGCCTCGCTGTACTGGGAGTCGGGATGCCCGGCAGATTCGCCGGCTCCGGACTGGATCACGATCTCGACGCCGTCGGTCTTTTTCAGGGATCGGACCGTCTCCGGCACCAGGGCGACCCGGTGCTCACCGTCTCCAGATTCTTTCGGTACGCCAATCTTCATCGACAAGACCGCGTCAGCCTATGCGAAATCGCCCGGACGGCGACAGGTGACGGCCCGGCAGCATCGATCCTGCCCACCTGGACGCCAGTCACCCGGTCTTTGCCCCTACTGGGCCAGCGCGGCCAGGCGCTCCATCGTGTGGCGCATCTGGTCGGGCTCGGGCTGGGCCGGCGTCATGATCAGCCGGTCGATCCCGTTCTCCCTGAACCGGGCCAGCCGCTCGGCCACTTCGGCCTCGGTCCCGATCAGCGAGACCGCGTTGACAAGTTCGTCCGTAAGCGCCCCGAAAGCGCCCTCCTTGTCGCCGGCCTGGAATTTGGCCTGCACCTCGTCGGCTTCTTCGCCGAACCCGAACCGATGGGCAAGGTCGACGTAGAAGTTCGTCTTGCGCGAGCCCATCCCCCCGAAGTAGAGAACCAGTCCCATGCGGACCATGTTGCGGGCGGCCTCCAGGTCGCCGTCGATCGCGACCTGGATCGAAGGCGATATCTCGAGATCGGAGCGCTGCCGGTTGCCCTTGGCGAGCCCGGCCTCGATGTGCTCGCCCCAGGCCTCTTCGAATTTGTCGACGCTGAAGAAGATCGGGATCCAGCCGTCGGCCATCTCGGCCGCGATCTCGACCGACTTGCGGCCGATCGCTCCGACGAAAACCGGGATTTCGTTCCGGCGGGGCCTGAAGTTCAGCTTCAGCGGCTTGCCCTGGCCGTCGGGCAGCGGCAGCTGGTAGTGCTCGCCCTGGTGGTTCAGCTTTTCTTCGCGGGCGACGATCTTGCGAACCACCTCGATGTACTCGCGTGTGCGACCCCACGGTTTCGCGTACGGAACGCCGTACCAGCCTTCCGACACCTGCGGGCCCGAAGGGCCGAAACCGAACATGAACCGACCGCCCGAGAGTTCGTCGATCGTCACTCCCGCCATCGCGGCTGCGGCCGGCGGCCGGGCCGGTACCTGCATGATCGCGGCGCCGAGGTTGATCTTCTCGGTCTGGCCTGCCAGCCAGGCCAACACGCTGACCACGTCGGAGCCGTACGATTCCGCTACCCAGACCGACTCGTAGCCCAGGCCTTCGGCGTATCTCACCGCCTCGAGCGCTTCGTCGCCCTTCGGTCCAATTCCCCAGTAGCCGAGATAGAAACCAAGCTTTAGCGTCATGTCGGCAACCCTATCGGGATTGCTACCGGACCGATTCGGGGGCGTTGAGCGCGTTGAAAACCTGGCCGGACGCTTCGAGCAGCCGATCGATCGATTCGCCCGAGGGTCGTCCTTCCCACCCGGTAGACGACAGGTAGAGCGCAGCAAACCCGCCCCCGGTGGAGATCCCGTAGCCCCCTTCTCGCAGGATCCCGGTGACCCCGGCCGGCAGACCCGGTGCTTCGGACACGGCGAGCACCTCCTCTGCGTCCAGCCAGACCGCGGGGACCGATTCACCCACCTTTCCGATCACCGCCACGTAGTACCGGATCCCGTCGATCTCGTTTTCGTACTCGAGCCAGGCGAGCGTCCCCCCGCGGGCGTCCCCCGGAATGTCGCCGTGAAAGACGTCACTCGCCGCGGCCGGAAGGGGCAGGAGCATGTGCGTGCTGTGGAACTCCGAAATTTCTCCGGGTTCGAAACCCCGGGCCTCGGCGAACAGCCGCGCCGAATCGTCGCTACCTCCCGCTCCGGCCAGCTTCATGATCGAACCAATGAACCGTCCGTGGCGCCGGCCACCGCTCCAGTCGCTGTTCGCCTGAGCACTCCTTGGCCGGGGTACGGATCCAAGGCCGACCTGCTCGAGGACTTCGTCACGAAGTCGTCCTGCAACCCTGCCTCCATTTTCGGCCAGGAGATCGAGATGATCGACATCTACCTGCCCGTCTTTGCGGTGCTGGCCGCGCCACTGGGGAGCTTCGCAGACAAATGACCCTGAGCTGAGCCGAAAGGCAAAGTCGGGTGGCGTCTTTTCGGCCAGCCAATCGATCAGCGAGGGAGTGAACAGCCGGAACAGCCAGACCTGCTCCTGCCCCTTGGCGACCTCGATCACATACCGGCGCTCGAGTTCGAGCGACTCAAAGGTCTGTTTCTGGCGGGCTCGGCCATCACCCGCCCAGTAGAAGAGGCCGGCCCCGAATTCGTCAGGCCGCATGCTCAGCATCGGAACGTAACCGACCGTTTCCGGCTGGCGGGCCACCATCACCGTGTGATGGCCGGTCGCGTTCATGCCGGCCATCTGGCCGAAAGTCGCCTGGTGGCGCAACTTCGCAATCGAGCCGCCGGGCATCTTCCCGACCAGAGACCAGACCGCATGTTTGACCGGCCCGGGCTGCTCCTCCGGGACGGGCGCACCGGGATAGGGCGGGTCCGATTTGACCGTCAGTCCGCGCTCGTCGGCGTAGGTTCGCAAGTCGGCCTCGCAGGCTCGCAGTTCTTCCATCGCAGCTTCGCCACTGAAGTCCATCCCGGTCACTCCTCCTGTCCCGGGTCCCGGACCCGGCTTTTCTGGCGCGATCTGCGCGGCCAGCCGATACTCGCTCAACCGGCCTCTCCGGTCAAGGCCCGGGATTCGCCCGGCCCGGCAACCGCCAGACCAGTAACAATCCAGCGGTGACCGAGACCACGACGCAGATCCTGCCGGAGTCCGGCCTTACCTCGGCCGAAGCGGCCGAGCGGCTGAAGCGAGCTGGGGCCGGCCGAGTCGCACTCGTCCCGCTCGACCTCGAGCATCGTCGCCGGCAACGTCTTCACCCTGTTCAACCTGATCATCGGGGTCTTCTTCGTTCTGATTCTGTCCCTGGGGCTGTTCGCCGACGCGATCTTCGGGCTGATCGCGATCGTCAACTCGTGGATCGGGATCCGCCAGGAGATGAAAGCGAAAGAGACGCTGGACCGGCTGGCGGTTCTGGTCGCCCCCCGGGCCGATGCGATAAGAGACGGCCAGGAGGTCGAGTTGCTGGCCGAGGAGATCGTGCCTGGAGACCTGGTCCGGATCGCCCCGGGTGACCAGTTGGTCGCCGACGGCCTCGTGATCGAATCCCGCGGGCTCACCCTGGACGAGTCGATGCTGACCGGTGAGGCCGACGGAATAGCCAAGGCGAACGGCGATGGAGTGCTGTCCGGGGCTTTCGTGCTGTCGGGCTCGGGCTATTTCGAAGTGACCGCGGTCCGCGACGACAGCTATGCCGGACAGGTCGCCGGCGAGGCCAAGGCATTCCGCCACCCTCCCTCGCCACTCGAGGGCGAGGTCAACCGGGTGATCATCGTCTGTACCCAGATCCTGGTCCCGCTGGCGATACTCCTCATCGGCTCGCTGGTGATTCGCAAGGTCGAACTCGTGGAAGCCGCCCAGACCGCCACCGCCGGGCTGATCACCCTGATCCCGGAGGGCCTCGTGCTGCTGATGAGCGTTACCTTCGCGGTCGCGGCAGTCAAGCTGGCCAAGCGCGACACGCTGGTCCAGCAGATGAGCGCGACCGAATCGCTCGCCTCGGTCGACACGATCTGCGTCGACAAGACAGGGACCCTGACCGACGGCAACCTGACCCTGGTCGGGATCGAGCCGGCCTACGTCACCGACGAGAGACTTGCGGGTCGCGAGCTGGGCCGGTTCGCGGCCAGCGCCGGAGAACGCAACCGCACCCTCGAGGCGATCGCCGAGGAGTTCCCTGCCGCGCCGGAGCCGGTCACCGCCGAGATCGCCTTCTCTTCGGAATGGAAGTGGAGCGGCATGACTTTCGGCGCCGGCTCGGAACGGGTGAGCCTGGTCATGGGTGCTCCCGACCTGATGATCGAGTCCGGCGCGCTCACCCTGAACGAGACGCTGGCCGAACGGCTCTCGGTGGAGACCTCGGCCGGCCGAAGGGTGATCGCACTGGCCCAGACCGCCCAGCCCCTCCCGGCCGACGGGGCAGACGGCCATCCGGCCGGCCTCGAAGCGGTGGCGCTGGTCGTCCTCGAGGAAAACCTCAGGCCGGGAGTCTCCGAGACCCTCGAGCTGATGCGAAGCGAGGAGGTCTCGCTCAAGCTGATCTCGGGCGATGCCCGCGAAACCGTGACCTCGGTCGCGAAGGCGGTCGGCATCCCGGATGACGCCGGCGTGATCCAGGGAAGCGATCTCCCGGACGACCCGGAGGCGCTGGCGGCCGCGGCCGACCGGAACACGGTCTTCTGCCGGATACGGCCGGAGCAGAAAAAGGCTCTGGTGACGGCGCTGGCCGAGGCCGGCCACTACACCGCGATGATCGGCGACGGCGTCAACGACGTGCCCGCCCTGAAGAGCGCCCGGATGGCGGTTGCGATGGGATCCGGCAGCCAGGTGACCAAGAGCGTGGCCGACGTGGTCCTGCTCCGGGACGAGTTCTCCCGCCTGCCCGAAGCGGTGGCCGAAGGTCGCCGGATCGCCCGCAACATCCATCGGCTGGGACGGCTCTATCTGACCAAGACGGTCTACGCGGCGGCGCTGATCCTGCTGGTTTCGGTCCCCGGGTTCGCCTTTCCCTTTCTCCCCCGCCACCTGACCCTGGCCGCCCTGCTCACCATCGGCATCCCTTCGTTCGTCCTGGCCCTGGCCCCTTCCGACGGGCCGCTCTACCGCGGGCGGCTGCTGCGTTCGCTCGGCGCTTTTGCGGTACCCGCCGGCCTGGCAACGGCCCTCGCCTCGATCCTCTCCTTCTTCCTGCTCGACGTCGTTTTCGGCGGCTCCCTGCAGGAGGGACGAACCGCGGCGACCACCACGCTGATCGTGCTCGGCCTCTCGTTCGTACTACTGCTCGAGCGCGGACCGGGACGCGAGCACATCGCCATCCAGAGCTACATGCTGGCGATGGTCGCGGGGCTCGGCGCGCTGTTTGCCGGGATCCTCGCCGTGACCCCGCTGCGGGAGTTCTTCGAGATGTCGATGCTGACCGCCGGACAGTGGTTTCTGGCGATGCTCGCGGCGGCGGTCGGCCTGGTGGCGGCCAGCCTGATGTGGCGACTGCCGATCATCCACTCCTGGGAGCGGGACGAAGAGGAGCTGGCGATTCCCCCGCTCGAGAGGTAGGACCGGAGGTCAGATCTCGCAGTCGCCGGCGGCGGCCATCGCGGCCTGGGCGCTCGCCGCCACCCGCGAAAGCGACGCTGCGACCACCGCCGCCTCGCGCTCGCTCAGCGGGAGTTCGAAGTGGGCCGCGAATTCACGGTCACGAATCGGACGCATCAGGGCCAATGTTCTGCGGCCGGAGTCGGTAACGGTAAGAAAGGTTCCTCGCCGATCAGATGGGCAGCTGCCGCGCTCGACCAGGCCCTCCCGTTCGATCCGGTCCAGCAGCCGGGTCAGGCCGCTCTTGGTCACGCTGACCCGGCAAAGCAGCTCCCGCGGACGAACGGGCTGATCGGACTGCTCAAGCGCCTCGAGGACGTCGAACCAGGCCAGGCCGGGCAGGTCGGCGGCGGCAAATTGCGCCTCGACCCGGTCGACCATGACCAGATAGGCAGCCCGCAGCGCCTCCCAGGCGGCCGGATAGCCGGAATGCAGTTCGGTCTCGGTTTCGTGGAGCGGCGGCCTGGTTTCCTGGGCGACTGATGAGTTCATTGGAGCCATCATAGCCGATGTCGTTGACTCCGCAACCAAATATGCTAAGTTGCTCATACAACAGTTGTCTTAGCAACTACTTGAATTCCACGAGAGGAACAAGATGGGTAAAACAGAGCAGCAAGCAGGTGTCGACGACGGCGCCGCGGTCGTGGCCGAAAGGGTGCGTTCGGTTCTCGAGGTCGAAGCAGCCAGGTTGGGTGACGAGCGATGAAGGTGCTCGTCATACCCGGCAGCCTGAGACGGGATGCACACACGACGCGTTTGGCGCACGCCGCCGGTGAGTTGGCCGGCGACGGGATCTACTTCGAGTATTTCGAGCGTCTGGCCGAGATCCCGGGCTTCAACCAGGACCTCGAGCACGACCGCATTCCCACTCCGGTCGAGGATCTGAGGGACCGCCTCGGCTCGAGTGACGCCCTGCTGATCGTTACCCCCGAGTACAACGCCTCCGCCCCTGGCGCGCTGAAGAACGCGATCGACTGGGCCTCACGACCGCACGGGGAGTCGGCCCTGGCCGGTCTGCCGGCGGCCGTAATCTCCGCCAGCCCGGTTCCGTTCGGGGGGGTATGGGCGAACCAGCAGATCCGCAAGGCGTTCTCGGTCACCGGCACCCCGGTCGTCGAGCGCGAGCTGGCGATCGGAAAGATCGAAGAAAAGCTCGATGTGAACGGCACGGTCACTGACCGGGAAACCGCGGAGCAGCTGGCCGCGATGCTCCTTGAACTGCGGGATCTTGTCGAGTCAACCCGCGAGTCATCGGCCGTTCAGGCCGCGGCCGCGTGAATCACGGCCCGGGCCCCCGACCGAGATAATCGGTCGGTGGACCTGACCCGCCGCCCACCAGCCCGCTGCGACTTCGCCGTGGTGGGCGGCGGCATTGTCGGCCTGGCGACAGCCAGGGAGATTCTCGGTCGGGTTCCAGACGCCAGGGTCTGCCTGCTCGAATCAGAGAACCGCCTGGCCGCCCACCAGACCTCGCACACCAGCGGGGTCATCCACGCCGGGGTCTACTACGAGCCCGGCTCTCTCCGGGCGAGGCTCTGCGTCGAGGGTGCGGAGCTGCTCAATGACTACTGCGAGGAACATGGCATCGCCCACCCCGCGACCGGCAAGCTGATCATCGCTACGGACGAGATCGGGGTCGAACGCCTGGACCGGCTCGAACAACGTGGCCGGGCAAACGGGGTGAGGGGCCTCGCCCGGATCGAGGCCGATCGGATAGCCGATATCGAACCGGCCGCCCGGGGGCTCGGGGCTCTCCATTCCCCGTACACCGCCGTGGTCGACTTCGCCCGGGTCGCGGCCCGCCTCGCCTCCGGGTTCGAGGCGGCCGGGGGAACGATCCACCTCTCGACACCGGTGAGCCCGGTCGATTACAGCGCGAGCGGCGGTTCGAACGAAACGGAGGCCCACCTGAAAACGCCGAACGGGCCGGTGCGGGCCGCCCGCGCCGTCTTCTGTGCGGGGCTGCAGTCGGACCGCCTGGCCCGGGCGGCGGGCGGCTCGCCGTCGCCCAGGATCGTGCCGGTCCGCGGCGGCTACCTGAAAGTGCGAAGCGGCCGCGAAGGCATGGTCCGCGGGAACATCTACCCGGTGCCGGACCCCGAACTCCCGTTTCTCGGGGCTCACCTGACCCGGACCGTCGACGGAAACCTGCTGATCGGGCCGACCGCCCTGCTCGTCGCCGCCCGCGACGCCTACCGGCTCTCGAGGGTCAACCTGCGCGATCTCGCCGAGACCGCCGGCTGGCCCGGGACCTGGCGGATGACCGCGCGACACTGGCGTGCGACCGGCCGGGAAATCCGGAACTCGCTGAGCGCCCGGGCCCTGGTCGGGGAGGCGGCCCGAATGTTGCCCGGGCTTGACATCGGCGACGTCGAGCCGGGGCCGTCGGGAATCCGGGCCCAGGCGCTCAGGCGTGACGGCAGCCTGGTCGACGACTTCCTGGTCGAGCAGATCGGCGCCGGAGTCCACATCCGCAACGCTCCATCCCCCGCCGCGACCTCATCGCTCGCCCTGGCCCGGCTGATCGCAGACCGCGCCCTCGATTCCCGAGAGTAGCGCCGTGGGCCGGGAGCTTCAGTGGCGTGGGCCGGAAGCATCCCGGTCAGCCCGGTACGAGCGCCGAGACATGAGAAATTGGCGACTATCGCAAGCTTCCCGTGTCTCGCGCGCCTGAAGGCTGGAGGGCGGGTGCTACCGGTTCCAGACGAGAAAGGGCGCCCGGCGGGCGCCCTTTCTCGTTGTTGCATGCTCAGCTGAAGCCGGCGCTAGTTCAGCCGCTCGACCAGCATCGCCTCACCCTGGCCGCCGGCAACGCACATGGTCTCGATGCCGAACTGGTGGTCATCGGTCTCCATCACGTTCAGCAGGGTTCCCATGATCCGGGCACCGGTCATGCCGAAGGGGTGGCCGAGAGCGATCGCCCCGCCGTGGGTGTTCAGCTTGTCCATCGGGATACCGACCTCTTCCGAGATCGGGATCACCTGGGCAGCGAAGGCCTCGTTCAGCTCGACCGTGTCGATGTCCTCGATGCTCATCCCGGAACGGTCGAGCAGCTTCTTGACCGCCTTGATCGGGGCGACACCCATCAGCTCCGGCTCGTTGCCGGCCGTTGCCGAAGTGATGATCCGGGCGCGCGGCTGGAGACCGAGCTCCTTCGCCTTCTCATCGCTCATGATCAGCACCGCGGCGGCACCGTCGTTCAGCGGGCAGGAGTTGCCGGCGGTCACCCCGCCGCCGCCGAACGCCTCGGGCAGCTCGGCCAGCTTCTCGTAGGTCGAGCTGGCGCGCGGGCCGTCGTCGGTGTCGATCACGGTTCCGTCCGGCAGGGTCACCGGGACAATCTCGCGGCTGAAGAAGCCGTCTTCCTGCGACTTGACGGCCAGCTCCTGGGAGCGCTGGGCGTAGTGATCCATCGCCTCGCGGCCCACGCCGTATTTGTTGGCGACGTTGACCGCGGTGACGCCCATGTCGATGTAGGCGTTGGGCTGGCCGTTCTCTCCGAGCAGGTTCTCGTGCTGGTCGTCCTCGCCGGCGGCGCGGGCACCGGCGATCTCGGCCCGCGCATTGAACTGGCTGACGAACTCGACTCCGGCCGCGATGTAGATACCGCCTTCGCCGTTCTTGACCGCGTTGGAGGCGTGTCGGATTGCATCGAGGCTCGAGGCGCAATACCGCGAAACGGTTACGCCTGTGGTCTCCTGGGTCAGCTTCTCGGAGAGCAGCACCAGGATGCGGGCGAGGTTGTAGGCCTGCTTGCCCTGGGGCATGCCGACCCCGCAGAAGACCTCTTCAACGTCCTTCGGGTCGACCCCGGGGTTGCGTTCGAGGAGCTGGTCGAGCACGAAGGCGCCGACGTCGTCAGGGCGGACTTGGGAAAGCGAGCCCTTGAAGGCACGTCCGATCGGGGTGCGGACCGTGTCCACAATCACTGCTTCAGGCATTGCGAGAATCTCCTTGGTCGGTTCCGGCCGGCGAAAAGTCTCTCGAGAAGAGAGACGGGCCGATTCTTGTAGGGGGAAAGTTATTGAAGTTTCACCTTCCAGGCCGGTAGATTGACCCGGATGAGCAGTCAACCTCGACCGGGCACCCCCCAGCCGCGGCCGGAAACCGCGCCGCCACGGCCCGGGTCGGCGCCGCCGGGTCAAGCGGCCGGGCCCGGGCGGACCGGGCAGACACCCCCTCCCCGTCCCCAGCCGGGCGCGCCGCAGCGCCCGCCGGCCGACGTCAACACCCGGCTGGACGGACAGCGGGGCTGGCTGAGTGAACTCGACGAGTCGCTGAGGAAACGCTCGATCATAGCCCTGGTGCTGACCTGCCTCGCCGTGGGCGCCGGCGCCGCCGCGATCTACATCTCGGTGACCAAGAACTCCGACGCCGACCGGATCACCGCCCTGGAGGCCCGGATCACCGCGCTCGAGGCGGCCTCGGGCGCGACCACCGGGACCACGACCGACCCGGGCACGACGGTCGATCCCGGCACGGTTCCCGACCCTGGGATACCGCCCGCCTCGGGGACCACGACCGACCCCGGCACTGTCACGCCGACGACGCCTTCGGATTGATGGAGACCGCGCCCGACCTGCCCGACTCCCTCCTTTGGGACGAGGACGGGGGCGATGCTGTCCGGGTGCTGACGATCAACCGGCCAAAGCAGATGAACGCGATAGGGCCGGTGGAGGCCCGGGGGCTGTTCACCGCGCTGGCCCGGTTCCGGGACGACGACTCGGCCCGGGTACTGGTGATCACCGGTGCCGGTACCGAGGCCTTCTGTGCCGGAGCCGACCTCGGCGCCGTGGCGGCGATGTTCGGCGACGATCAGGGGAGCGAGCCGCTGTACAAACTCGAACCCGAAGCCGGCGCAAGGATCCCGGCCGAGGGCAACATCGGCCCGACCCGGTGGACCGGGATCCACAAACCGATAATCGCCGCGGTGAACGGCGCCGCCTACGCCGGCGGGCTCGAGTGGGCCTGCCTGGCCCACCTCCGGATCGCCGATCAGCACGCATCGTTCGGGGTCACCTGCCGCCGCTGGAACGTCGGCCTCGGTGACGGCGGAACCCAGAGGCTTCCCCGGCTGATCGGCCTCGGCCGGGCCCTCGACCTGATCATCACCGGGAGGGTGATCGGCGCGCCGGAGGCCGAGCGGATCGGCCTTGTAAACGAGGTGACCAGAAGCGGCCACAGTCTTCGACGGGCCCTTGATCTGGCCCGCTCGATCGCCGAACTGCCCCAGCCGGCGCTGCGGACCGACCTCGAGGCGACGATCCATGGGTTCGGCCGGCCGCTCGACGAGGGGCTGGCGGTCGAGGCCGAGTGCTTCAATCGGCTGCTCGGCGATCCCGAACTGCTTTCGGGAGCGCGACGCTTCCTGAAACGCGAGCACCCGGATCGCCGCTCCGGCTCGGACCCGCTCTACCTGCCCGGCAAGGCGTGGGCCTTCGCGGAGCGGGCGCACCGCGGCCAGCCCGGCCGCTACGGGTCTGGTCTCTTCATCGAGCACCCTGCCGCGGTGGCGGCGATCGTTGCCGGGTACGGCGACGAAACCGCCGAGGCGGCCGCCTTCCTCCACGACACGGTGGAAAAGACCGACACGACGGCCGACGACATCGAGCAGTCATTCGGGCCCGAGATCAGGGACCTGGTGCTGGTGCTCGGCCAGGACTCCGGGCTCGAGGACTACACCGAGCGCAAGGCCGACCACCGGCAAAGGGTTTCGGGGGCTGATTCGCGGGCCAAGCTGGTCTACACCGCCGACCGGGTCGCGGGGATCGAGCGGCTGCTTGCCCGGCTCGATGCAGGGGATGATCCCGGCGTCCTGGACGCTGAGCGGCGGCTCGAAAGCTGGAGGATCGATCAGGAGATGCTCGCCGGTCTGGCGGTCCCGCAGGAGCTGATGCTCAGGATCGACGACGGCCTCGGCCGGGTAGAGGCTGCGATCAACTAGCGGCGGGCCTTCGCCGGTAGACGGCCGGCTTCGGTCGGCTTCACAGAATCACCACACCGGGCTATACGGCCGGGGCTGGCTTGGAAGCATGAAAACGGAGAGGAGACACCGGATGGCCGATGCCATCAGATCCGAGCGCGCACCGAAGGCCGCCGGAGCCATGATCCTGACCGGCTCGCGGTGAGCGGGGCCGACAGCTTCCAGGCGGTCGCACTGACCGCTTCAACCCCGGCCGTGGCCGAGTTGGCGCGGAAAAGGCCGGGCGTGAGAAGCTTGCGGACCAGTGCAACCCGCGCCGCCGAAATCCGCCCAGCCCGGACCGGAGCCCAGGCCCGCCTCCACTGAGGGGTTCGGGACGAACCCGAACGCCACCGGCACAAGTGAATTCGGCCGGTGGTTCACGGCGCGGGTCACATTCCGGCGGATGGAGCGGGTCAGCCTGTTCCATTCCGCGGTCTATACGGGACTCCTGATCTGCGCTTTCGCCCTGGGCGGCCCCCAGCCGATCACCTTCATCCTCGGCCTGACCCACGGCCTCATCTGGATCGGGATGTCGATCACCAGCCTGTTTGCGGTCCATTACAGGGTGATCAACTTGAGGCTGGCCGTTGCGATCGCGCTGCTCGGCTGCGTCGCCCCGTTCTTCGGTTCGATCGAGTTCATCAGGCAGAGCCGCTCCCGGTCTTCGGTGGCCACGTGAGCGATCGCGGCCGGAGTGATGATCAGGGCCGCGGAGCTGCGGGTCGGGATCCGGAGGGCCAGGATCTCCTCCTCATCAACGCCGTGCTCCACGGTGAGCGGGTCGGCCTGCGGGCAAGCGGAGGTTTGATCACTGAAATCGGCCCGGAGGTGGGAGGCGGTCGGGAACCGGCCGGAACGGTGCTCGACGCGGATGGATCGCTGCTGGTCCCTCCCCTGGTCAACTCCCACACTCACTCGGCGATGACCCTCTTCCGCGGTCATGGGGACGACCTGCCGTTGATGCGCTGGCTTCGCGAGGCGATCTGGCCGGTCGAGGCGCGGCTCGAAGCCGAGGACGTCTACTGGGGTTCCCGGCTGGCCTGCCTGGAGATGATCCGGACCGGCACCACCTCCTTCTGGGACATGTACTGGCAACCCGAGGCGGTCGCCAGGGCGGTCACCGACGCCGGAATCCGGGCGACGATCGCCGGGCCGATGATCGATCCGGAAACGGAAGCCGGGATCAGGGAACGGAACCGATCGCTCGAGCAGGGTCTGGATCGACTCGCCACTTTCGGCGAACGAATCGGCGCGGCGGTAGCCCCCCACTCGATCTACACGGTCGGCACCGAGAGCCTCGAGTTCGCCGCCGGGCTGGCCGGCGAGAGGGGACTGCCGATCCACATCCACCTTTCGGAGACCGAGGGTGAGGTGGACGACTGCATCGACCGGCACGGGATGCGGCCTGCCCAGTACCTGGATCGCCTCGGCCTGCTGGGCGAGAGCACTCTGCTCGCCCACGGCGTGTGGCTTGACCGCGCGGAACTCGAATTGATCGCGGAGCGCGGTGCCACCGTCGCCTGTAATCCGGTGGCCAACATGAAGCTCGCGGTCGGCGGATTCTTCCCCTACCCGCAGGCCCGGGAGTCGGGCGTCCGGGTCGGGCTCGGAACCGACGGACCCGGGTCCAACAACTCGCTCGACCTTCTCTCAGACCTGAAGATCTTCGCGCTCACGCAGCGCCACGCGGCAGGCGATGCCGAAGCGATCCCGGCTCCCGAGGCATGGGCGATCGCCACCGGTCGGCGCTCGGAACTGATCGGCCGCCCTGATCCGCTGGCGCCGGGAGAGAAAGCCGACTTCCTGTTGCTGGATCCGGACCGCCCCGAACTGGCCCTGGGCGACCTCGAATCGAACCTGGTCTACACGGCCCCGGGTTCGGTGGTCCGGTCCACGGTGGTCGGCGGCCGGGTACTGATGGATGGTGGCCGGGTGGAAGGAGCCGACGAGATCATCGCCAGGGCAAGGGAGCGTTCGGTCAGGCTGGGGCTCGGCTCCGGACCGGGGATCGACGTCTAGAGGTAGCCCATCGGGTCCTGGGCAACCCCGTTCACCCGGACCTCGAAGTGGAGGTGGGGACCGGTGCTGGCGCCGGTGTTGCCCGAGTAACCGATCACCTGCCCCTGGTCGACCTTTTGGCCACTGGCCACCGCAAAAGCCGATTGGTGGCCGTAACAGGTCGAAAGGCCACTGCCGTGGTCGACGCAGGTGTAGTTTCCGTAGCCGCCGTAGGCCGATGCGAGGATGACCGTGCCGGACGCGGCTGCCCTGATCGGGGTGCCTTCCGGGACCGAGATGTCAATGCCTTCGTGATAGGTCGAACCGACCCCGCCCGGTGACGAGCGGCCGCCGAATCCTGACGTGAGCACGCCGCTGACCGGCCAGATCAGCCCGGCGGCACTGGGTGAGGAAAGGGGACCGGCCGGAAGGGTGTTGAGCCCGGAGGCAGCGGCGATCTCCTCCTGGATCTTCGCCTGGAGGTCGGCCTCGATCTCCTCGAGGTGGTCGACGTGGCCGTTTATCCTGCCGACCACGGCACGACGGTCCCGGCGGGCGGCGATCAGCTTGTTCTGCTGCGACTCGACCGCCTGGCGAGCGGTCGCGATGTTCTGCTCCTCTACGGCGATCTGGTCTCGAGCAACCTCAATCGTCTCCTTGGCCTTCTTCAACCGGACGACCAGCGTCTGCTGCTGGTCGCGCAGGCTCCTGACCCGGCCGACCACGGTCTCATCCCGGTTCTGGATCTGCCTCAGGTATTCCGAGCGCTGGATCAGGTCGCCGTAGTTGTTGGCGGTCAGCACCAGTTCTGACATGTCGCTCGTTCCGCTCTGGTAAATCGCGACCAGCCGGTTGCGGAGGATCTCGAGTGATCGCTCCAGCCTTTTTGCCAGGATCCTCAGCTCGTCCCAGGCCGCCTTCACTTCGGCCTCGGCCTGATCGAGTTCGGCCTGTTTGGCCGCCAGCCGCACCTCGGCCGCGTGCTCCTCTGCCCTGAGCGCCGAGACCTGGCTCTCGTAGCCCTCGATCTTGCCGCTGAGGCCGGCGATCTGGTCGGACAGCACGCCCTTCTTCTGGTTGGCCTGCTCGATCTTTTGCTGGGTCTGATCGAGCCTGCCCTCCTTGGAGGCCGCTGCGGAGCCGGCCGACCAGGCGCAGAACAGGGCGACGACTGCGACGAGCAGCGCGACCAGTCGGCCCCGGTGGGGACCGGCGGTGAGGGGGTTCATCAAGTGCACTCCCATGGAGTGTAAGCACATGCACATATTGGGCGGGGATTGCCCGGAGTCAGTGCACGCGAGCTTGCCGTTTGCCCTGACGCCACCCTCCCCGGTCCCGGACGAGCCGGAGGACCCTGACCGCACCGCTTCCAATCCGTCCCGGGATCTGCATAGGATTGTCGGAGTGTCCGCCGGACCTCCAGCTCAGACTGATCAGGACGACGCCTCCGGGGACCGGCCCTCCGGGAACGAGTCCACCGCGACCCCGGTCAGGTACGAAGAGGTGAGCAAGCGCTATCCCGGGGCCGATCACGACGCGGTCCATGAGCTCAGCCTGGAAGTCCCCGCCGGCGAGATCTGTGTCCTGGTCGGGCCGTCCGGGTGCGGCAAGACCACCGCGATGCGGATGGTCAACCGGACAGTGGAAATGACTTCGGGCGACATCTTCATCGGAGATCGTTCGGTGATGGAGGGCGACGCAGCGGAGCTCCGGCGCGAAATCGGCTACGTGATCCAGCAGATCGGACTCTTCCCCCACCGCACGATCGCCGAGAACATCGGGACGGTTCCGAACCTGCTCGGCTGGAAGGGGGCCGAGATCGACCAGAGAGTGAAGGCGCTGCTCGAGTTGATCGGGCTCGACCCCGAATTCGGCGATCGCTATCCCAGCCAGCTCTCCGGTGGTCAGCAGCAGCGGGTCGGCGTGGCCCGGGCGCTCGCGGTCGACCCCCCGGTGATGCTGATGGACGAGCCGTTCGGGGCGATCGACCCGATCAACCGGTCCCGGCTCCAGAACGAGTTCCTGCGGCTTCAGGCCGAATTGGGCAAGACGGTGCTGTTCGTCACCCACGACGTCGACGAGGCGATCAAGATGGGTGACCGGATCGCGGTCCTGCGAAAGGGGGGCGAGGTGGCCCAGTTCGCCACCCCGACCGAATTGCTGATGGAGCCGGCCGACGACTTCGTCGAGGACTTCGTCGGGGCCGACCGGGCGCTGAAGAGGCTCGCCCTGATGAGGGTCAAGGACGCCAGCCTCTGGAAGGCGCCGATCTGCCTGGCCGGGGATCCGACCGGTCCGGTCCGGTCCGACCTGGCCGAGGCCGAAGTCCCCCACGCCCTGCTGGTCGACCGTGACGGCAAGCCGATCGGCTGGCTTTCGGAGCGGGACCTCGCCGCGCCTCAGGTTCCCTCCCGGCCCGATACCCCGGCCGACCCGCTGATCGATTCCGACTCGATCCTCCGCGACGGCCTGGCCACCCTGCTTCAGTCGGGCTCCCAGTACGCGCCGGTCGTCGACGGCGGGGGCAACCTCCAGGGAATCCTCTCGGTCGAGATCGTCGCCGACTTCCTCTCTTCCGGCGAAGCGACCGAATCGGCGCTGGCTGCCGTGGACCGGCCCCATGAGTAGCCCGGTTGCGGCCATCGGCTGGCTGGTCGGCGCCGAGGCCCCGTCCGATTTCTTCCGCGACCGTTCGGGTGGAGGCTGCATCCAGGAGAACAAGCTGTTCTGTCCCGACTGGGCGATCGACAACATCGATCGCTACACCGACCCGACCCTGCAGCACCTGGTTCTGGTCTTCAGCGCGGTGGCGGCCGGATTCGTTATCGCCTTCACTCTGGCGGTGCTCGCCCACCGGCATCGCTCCCTGTCATCACCGTTTCTGGCCGGGACCGGGGTGCTCTACACGATCCCTTCGATCGCTTTCTTCTTCCTGCTGCTGCCGATCACCGGGAGGGGTGCGGTGACCGCGATCATCGCCCTGACCGCGTTCACGCTCCAGATCATCTTCCGCAACATGACCACCGGCCTGAGGAACGTGCCGCCCGAGGTGACCGAGGCGGCCCGCGGGGTCGGCCTGACGCCCAAGCAGGTTCTCTGGCGGGTTGAAATCCCACTGGCGATGCCGGAGATCATCGCCGGGCTCCGGGTCGCCACGGTCAGCACGGTCGCCCTCGCGACCCTTGCCGTGTTCGCCAACGGTGGCGGGCTCGGAGCGGAGATCGTCAGTGGCTCGAACATCACTTTCAAGACCGGGATAATCATCGCCGGCTCGATCGCGATCCTGATGGCGATCACCTTCGACGCGTTGCTGCTGCTGGCCGGCCGGCTGCTCGCGCCATGGAAGCGGGTGGCAGTTTGACCCCGATCCCGATCGCCGCGCTGGGACTGTTCGGAGAGGCCTTCCAGTTCGTCTTCCAGGGCCGGGAGGCGGCCACCGGCGGGGTGACGGTCGGCGGGACCGGCCAGGTCCTCGATCTCGCCGGCAAGCAGCTCGAAGTCACTCTGCTGGCCCTTTTCGTGTCAATCGTCCTGGCCCTGCCGCTGGGCGTGTTCCTCGGCCATCACGGAAAGGGCGAGTTCGTCGCCGTCTCGGCCGGAAACGCCGGGCGGGCGATCCCCGAGCTCGCCCTGATCGCCCTGATGGCGGCGGCGGTAGGGGTCGGCCTGTTCAACCTGGTGGTCGCCCTGGCTATCCTCGGCATCCCGCCGATCCTGACCAACGCTTTCGTCGGCATCCGCCAGGTCGACCGGGTCTCGGTCGAGGCGGCCCGTGGCATGGGCATGACTGACGGCGAGATCATCAGGAAGGTCGAGCTGCCGCTGGCCGTCCCGACGATCATGGGCGGGGTCCGGACTTCGGCGATCAACATCATCGCCACGGCCACGATCGCCCCGCTCGCCGGAATCCTGACCCTCGGAGACTTCATCATTTCCCGCAACGTCTACGGTGACGCCGGTGTGCTGGCCGGAGCGATCCTGGTCGCGCTCATGGCGCTCGCCCTGGAGTTGACCCTGGCCGGCGTTCAGTGGAAACTGACCTCGCCGGGACTCAAGCTCCAGAGGAGTTGACAGAAGCATGCAAATCCGAAGTACAAACAAGGAGAACAACTGATGTCATTGCTAAAGCTCAAATACCTGCTGATAGTCGGGGCGTTCGCCCTGGCGTTGGGACTCGTCGCCTGTGGTAGCGACGACAGCAGTGACAGTTCGTCGTCCGACGGATCGAGCGGGTCGGGTGACCTGATCCAGTCGAATTCCGACAACGCCAGCACGACCCTGACCGTCGGCTCGAAGAACTTCACCGAGCAGATCGTGCTCGGCGAGATCTACGCCCAGGGACTCGAGGCGGCCGGCTACACGGTCAAGACCGACCTCAACCTCGGTTCCGAGACGATCGCCCTGCAGGCACTCAACCAGGGCGAGATCTCGGGCTACCCGGAATACGTCAGCACGGCCCTCACCTCGTTTTACGACGTGCCGGCGGAAGACATCCCGGCCGACTCCCAGGACGCCTATGACCAGGTCCAGGGGCTGGTGGAAGAGGACGGGCTGGTGGCATTTCCCCCGACTCCGTTCTCGAGCGCCAACGCGGTCGGCCTGCTGACCTCGAAGGCGGAGGAACTGGGGGTCACGACGATCTCGGACCTCGAGGGAAAGAGCCAGGACCTGAAGTTGTACGGCTCACCCGAGTGCCGACAGCGGGTTGACTGCCTGATCGGACTCGAAGACAACTACGGGCTCGAATTCAAGTCGTTCACCCCGGTCGACATCGGCCTGCGCTACGAAGTGCTGGACAAGGGCCAGGCCGACCTCTCGATCGTGTTCACCACCGATGCCCAGCTCGGCGCCTCGGACAAGTACACGATCCTCGAGGACGACAAGGGCGTCCTGCCGGCCGGGAACGTCGTCTTCATGACCAAGAAGACCACCGCCGATCAGGCCGGGTCCGACTACGAGTCGACCATCGTCGACGTCCAGGGCAACCTGACCGAGAAGGTCATGCAGGAGCTCGACGCCCGGGTCGACATCGACAAGGAGAAGCCGGCCGACGTCGCCGCCGACTACCTCAAGGAGTTCGGATATACCGAGTAGCAGCCGAAAACCGGGCCGATTCCGGTTCCGGCATTCCGAAAAGGGCCGCCCTCCGGGGCGGCCTTTTTCATGGCCGCAACGGCGGTTCGACTCGATCGGTGCAGGCTGCGAGGGACAGGGCGCCTGCCGAATGGGCGCCTACGGAAGGCCGTAGCTCACCTTCTCCGGTTCGATCCTGACGATCAGACGGTCCTCCCCCGGGAGTCGGTGGCGGTAGGGGTACTCGTCCAGATAGCGGCGGGACAGCTCGTCGATGTGCTGTTCCGCGCCTTCACGGGTGATCTCGACCACCCGGCCCTGAATGGTAAGGGGGGCGTAGGGATCCTCCGCATCGACGATTGCGATCGATACCCTCGGGTCCCTTTCCAGATTGCGGGCCTTCAGCCTGTTCGTTGCGGTGTTGAAGACGATCGTGTTGCCCTCGTGATCGATCCAGACGGGGGTCACTTGAGGTGATCCGTCGGCCATCACCGTCGCGATGTGGGCGAGGTGCCTGCCCTCCAACAACGGCAGTGCCTCTTCGGGAATCTCAGCCACTCTGTCCTCCGGTTCGGTAACTACTGGCCTTCCGAGGATAGCCCCCGCCGGCGCCTCAATTTCGGCCAATTGCGTCTGGCGCCTCATCTGACACACCGTCTGACAGCACTTCGGGAATCCGGAAAATGATCAGCAGGAATCCCGATCGACCGCCAGGCAGCCGGCGATCGCTGTCGCAGACCCGTGACAGGCGTCGGGACCGGGGCGTCGAATAGATCTGCGATGAGCCCGCCCGACGACGAATCTCCCGACCTGAGCCAGAAGCTCGCCGGCAGGCCCCGCCCCGGGGACGGCGTGGCCGGAGAGAAGGCGATCCGGGCCGAACGGCTGATGAACGCGCCGCTGATGATCGCGGCGGCGCTGACCCTGCCGGCGGTGGCACTCACCGAATCGTCCGCTACGGGATGGCTGGGGACCCTGGGTGCGATCCTCAACTGGGGAACCTGGCTCGCATTCGCGGTCGAGCTCGTGGTGATGCTGATCCTGGTTCCCGACCGCCGCACATACATGCGGCACCACCTGGTCCTCGTGGTCGTGGTCGTGCTGACTCCCCCGATCCTGCCTCCCGGCCTCCAGAGCATCAGGGCGATCCGCCTGCTGCGCCTGTTGCGCCTGCTCAAGCTGGCCCAGCTCTCGCATCAGCTCTTTTCCGGCAGGGGCCTCCAGTACGCCGCCCTGATGACCGCGCTGACCGCGGTCGCCGGAGGCGCGGTCTACCGCGCTTTCGAGCAGAGCTCACAACAACTGACCGAATGGGAGGGTCTCTACTGGGCGGTCGGCACGATGACCACTCTCGGTTCGCAGTACGAAGCCCACACCACCGGCTCGCAGATCACGGCGACGGTGATCGTGCTGATCGGGATTTCATTCATTGCCATGCTCACCGGCGCGATCGCCCACCGGTTCCTCAACCCCGATTCCGCCGGTGCGGACCCGGCGGGGGACGACCGTTCGCCGCCGGAGCGCTGACCGCAGCACGGTGACCAGCCCGGTTGCCGGCGCCGGCCGGTCGGCTTCGGCAGGCTTCCCGGCTAGAGGCCCGAGGGGTGGCGGGCGACGAAGCCGGAGCTGTCCCGGATCGCCGTCTGCCATTTGGGGCCGGTTCCGCCGGTACCCGAGGTGTCCCAGGCAAGGCCGGCGATCACCGCATAGGCGTGGCCGGAGTTCCCGTACACCGTTATCCAGTTGCCCTCGCCCGGCTCGCCCCAGGTGGTCAACCCGGTCGAGTCCAGCGGGCTCGAGATCAGGCCGCCGCCATTCAATGCGAAGCTGACCGCCCCTGAGCAGTCGTATCCCGGGGAATCGAATGAGCCGTGTCCGCCACCCCACAGGTAGGGACTGCCGACGATCGCGTTGGCGGCGGCGATCACGTCCTTGACCGCCTGCGGGGCACCGGCCGGGGCGGCAGCGAGTCCGTTGGCCCCCAACACCGCGGTCTGGCCCGGAACCGGCGCGGGGGCGGAAGCGCCCGACGACGCAGCGGAGCTGCTGGCCGGGTCGACCGAGAGATCGGGGAGATTGCCCTCGATCGTGCCGGCGCGATCCTGAAGTGCGGCGATCCTCGCCTTGCGGGTGTCCCGGGCGGCGAGGAATTCGGCCTGCCGCGCCTCGAGGCTGTCGCGGGCCTCGGCTGCGGCCCTCTCCTTGACCGCGATCTCGTCACGAGCCTCCTGCAGCTTCGCTTCCTGCGCTTTCATCCGCTCAACCATTTCCGTGATCTCGTCGCGCAGCGCGGTCACCCGGTCGATGATCTGCTCGTCGTGGTCCTGGATGCTCTCGGCATAGTCCGAGCGTGAGACCAGATCGGCCCAGTTGGACGAACCGAGCACGATGTCGGAGACCTCCGGGGTGCCGGCCATGTACAGATAGACCAGCTGGTCGCGCAGCACGTCGAGCGCCCGCTGCAGCCTCGCCCTTACTTCCTTGAGATGGGCCCGCTCCCTGGCCAGGTCGGCCTCGATCGCGTTCAGGTCGGCCTGCTTTTTCGCCAGCTCGGCCTCCAGGGCGTCGGCTCTCGCCCGCACCGGGGAAAGCTCGGCGATCAAAGCGTCGACCCGCCGGTTGTCGGCCGCGATCTGTTCGCGAAGCTGATCGACCGAGCCCGAGATGTCCGCCAGTTTCTCCTGTGCGCGGTCGTAACGCTGCTGCGGCGTTGCGGCGTCCGCCGGGCCGGCGGCGATTATCAGCAGGCAGAGGACGGCAGTCGTGACCGAAGCGACCACAGCGGTAGATGCGCGACCGCGGCCGCTTTGAATTTCAGTGAAATCGGTTTCCATTTGTGCCCGCAAGCCAAAAACGGGCGAACCTCCACGGTAACGACGCTCGGCGACCCGCCCATCTGAACCGGGCGACTGGGAAATCAGTTGCAGAAAAAGGATTCCGGCATGGCTTCTGCGACGAGTTCGTACGAGCGCAGGCGGTCTTCCCGGTCATGGACCATGGTCGAGATGATCAACTCGTCGGCCCCGGTGTCCCCGGCCAGCTTCTCCAGCCCGGCCCTGACCGTCTCCGGAGAGCCGAAGATGTGGCCTTTCGCCACCGAACGGATCACCGCGTCCTCGTCCGGTGTGAAGTCGTGCGCCTCGGCTTCCTCTGGAGTCGGGAAACGCCCGGGGTTACCGCTCCGCAGCCGGGCGAAGGCCAACCGGGAGGGGCCGGCCAGCCACCTCGCCTGCTCGTCGGTCTCGGCGCATACGACACCCACTCCGATCATCACCCGGGGCCGGTCCAGGTAGCGCGACGGAGCAAACCGGGACCGGTAGAGCTCGACCGCCGGCAGCGTGTTCCGGGCGCTGAAGTGGTGGGCGAACGAATATGGCATCCCCAACAGGCCGGCCACCTGGGCGGTGTAGCCGCTCGACCCCAACAGCCAGATCTCGGGCTGCTGGCCGAGTCCCGGAACGGCCGAGATCGCGGTGTAGGGATGGTCGGGCGGGAACTCGCCGGTGAAGAACCCGAGCAGCTCACCCAGCTGATGCGGCAGGTCTTCGTCCGAAAGTGGATCCGCAGAGCGACGGAGGGCCGCGGCGGTGACCTGGTCGGTACCGGGTGCCCTGCCGATCCCGAGGTCGATCCTGCCCGGATGGAGGGCCTCGAGCGTGCCGAACTGCTCGGCCACCACCAGAGGCTGATGATTGGGCAGCATCACCCCGCCCGAGCCGACCCGGATCGTCTCCGAGCTGGCCGCCAGATGGGCGATGACCACGGCCGGGGCCGAGCTGGCGATCCCGGGCATGTTGTGGTGCTCGGCGACCCAGTGCCGGTGGTAGCCGAGCCGGTCGGCGAGGCGCACCAGTTCGGTCGAGCCCGCCAGGGCCTCCCCCGGGCCCGCGCCCTCGGCAATCGGTATCAGGTCGAGGACCGAAAGCTTGAGACGGTTGTCGTTCACGGCTCGATCAGGCCTCCCTGGCCCTCCGAGAGCACCGCTTCAGCCTGCTTGCCCTCCGGCGAATAGTCGATCGTGGGATCTTCCGCGGGAGTGAGGTCGGCCCGCCAGCTCCACCAGTTGATCCCTTCGAGCCACTCGGCGCCGGCAAACGCCCTGAAAGCGGCCCGGTAGGCGACCGCCTGTGCCGGCTGGTCGGGGCCCTCGCCTTCCCGGACCTCCCAGGGATGCGCGGTCGCGTCGGCCTGGGTGGGATAGCCGATTTCGGCCAGGATCACCGGCCGGCCCCAGCGCTCCGACAGCCCTTTCAGCTGTTCGACGATCGGATCCCAGGCGCCAAGCAGATCCTCTTCGGTCGGAGACTGCCCTTCGCTCGACAGCGGGTAGTAGGCATCAACCCCGATCAGGTCCAGCCGGTCCCAGAATTGAACCGATTCGACCTCGTCCCAGTTGGCCGCATAAGTCAGTTTGCCGGAGAATTTCTCCCTGACCGACTGGATCAGGTCCTGCCATTCCGCCGCCTCACCCGATACCCCCTTCAACTCTGTCCCGACCACGAACAGATCGGCGCCCACGTCCTTTGCGATCCAGGCGTATCTGTCGATGAAGCGGCGGTAAGAACGGAACCAGGCGACCCGGTCGGAAGGCGAGATGTCGCCGCGGAAGGTGCCGTCGATCAGGTCGACGTGGGGCTTGATGATCACCTTGAGGCCGGCGTTGCGAGCGGCATCGATCGCCCGGTAGAGACTGTCGTCGCTCGGGCTCTTGCCCTTCTCCGGGCGAACCTCGTTTGACGCGGCTGAATCCATGTACCAGGTCGGAACCAGCGTGACCGCGGTGCTGCCGAGTTCCTTGATCCGGAACAGGTCGTCCTCGCTGCCGGAATAGCCGTCGCTGGTGTAAGCGGTCAGGTTGAGCCCGCTGAGCGGGCCCGGCTCAACCGGCCTCGCAGACGGGACGACCGTGGTGGTTCCGGTTGCCTGGACGGCGGCCGGGTCCGGGTTGGGATCTCCTCCCGTCTGCCCGCCGCTGCTATTCGATTTCATGACCGCCAGTCCGGCCGTGGCCGCAAGCAGGACGGCGGCGATGATTCCGAAGGTCAGGAGGCGGGTTCGCATCAGCGGAGTCTAGGTCAGACATGGGTCCGGTTAACGAAAACCGGCCGCGCCTTGAGGGCGCGGCCGGAATTCGCATCGAGGAATCGGATCAGCTGAGGATCTCAGCCTTCAGCTTGTTGTATTCCTCGTCGGTCACTCCACCGCTCTGCTTGAGCTGATCGAGCTTGTGGAGCTCGTCAACCGAGGAGGTGCCGGCGGTGTCACGTACGTACTTGTCGAACTGCTTCTGCGACTCTGCCTGGTCCTTCAGCGCGCGCTCCCGCATGCCGGAACCACGCGCGATCAGATATACGAGCGCGGTCAGCGGCGGGAAGATGATCAGGAAGAAGACCCAGGCGGCCTTGGCCCAGCCTGACTGGTCGTGGTCGCGAAACACGTCCATCAGGATCGCGATTACGACCCAGATCCAGATCACGAAGAAGAAGATCGCGAGGGCGGTTAGAAGCGCGTCCCCCAGTTCATAGGTTGCTAGCAACAATGCGTGGTTCCTTTCAAAGGTTTCGTCAGACGGCGATGCCGACTGCTGTCCCGGACCTGACCGCGATTCGGCGGGTTATCCGTTCGGGTTGAACCTATCCGTTTTCGCCGGCCTGCCGTTTCTCGGCGATCTTCCAGGCGGCCGGCATCAGCAGGGCGCCGACCCCGGCCTTGACCAGGCCGCCGAGGATAAAGACCGTGAACCCGTGGTAGATGGTGTCGGCCCAGCTCATGTCGAGGGCCAGCTTGAGGCCGGCGAGCCCGAAAGCGAAGATGATCAGCTGGCCGACCACGAACGAGAGGAATGCGGTGACGAACTTGCGGTCGGTGCCGTGCTCGGCCAGCCAGCCGACCGCGTACGCGGCGAAGATGAAGCCGATGATGTAGCCGCCAGAAGCGCCCCAGATCACGTCGACCCCGGAGTTGCCCTCCGCGTAGACCGGCAGCATCAAACCCATGAGGGCATAGAGCAGCAACGCCGCCATGCCCCGCTTCGCGCCGAGCGCCGAGCCGACCAGGACCACAGCGAGAGTCTGTCCGGTCATTGGCACCGGCTCCATCGGGATCGTGATCTGCGCCATCAGCGCGGTGAACAGGGCGCCGCCGAGGACCAGCAGCGCGGTGCGGACCCGGCTGCTCGCGAAAGCATCGGAAATAACGGGAACGCGGGGTGAGTCGACCGCGTGGGAAAGCGTGGACATCAAGACCCTTCCTTAGTTCGACGGAAAATCGGGGAAACGAGACTCCGGCAGCCTACCCGACCGGCACCACCCGGCGCCGTCACTGCCAGGCCTCCAGGAGACGCGGCAGATCGGCGATCGAATCTATCGCCGCGGTCGGCTCTATCTCCGACTCAGCCACCAGATCGGCCCGGTACTTTCCGGTCCTGACCAGGACCGATGCGATCCCGGCCCCGAGTCCGCCGCCGACGTCTCCCTCGATGTCATCCCCGACCATCACCGCCGCCCCGGCCGGAGCCCCGACATCGGCCAGCGCCATCTCGAAGAACTTGACCGAGGGCTTACCGACCACCGTTGCCTCGTGCCCGCTCGCGTACTCGAGCGCGGCCGAATAGGCGCCGACATCGAGTGCCAGGCCGTCGGCCCGCTCCCAGTAACGGTTGTGCTGGAGCGCGATCAGCTCGGCGCCCTCCATGATCTGCCGGAAGGCGTGGTTCAGGGTCTCGGCCGAGAACATCGGCCCCAGGTCGCCCAGCACGATCGCGTCAGCGTCTTCGTCGGTTCCGACCAGGTCAATTTCCTCGAGGTCCTCGCGCAACGACTTGGCGACCATCAGGTTCACCTTTTCGTGGCCCACGGTCCGGCAGTAGCGGACCGCCATCGCCGACGGAGTGAGAACCTCTTCCGGGCCGACTTCGAAACCGGCTCGGTGCAGGCGATCGATCACCGCCCGCCGCGAGATCGAACTCGTGTTGGTCACCAGCCGAAGCGACTCCACCCGTCCCCGCAGAGAGTCGATCGCCTCGACCGCACCCGGGATCGGCTCGCCGTGCACGTAGAGAACCCCCTCGATGTCAAGCAGCAGCGTTCGGAGGTCATCACCCAAATCCGGCATACCCGGAAAGTAGTTGCCGTCGGGGGGCCTGTCCATGTCCCGGTGGATAAAAAGCCCGCCCGGTTTCCGTTCAGTTGTCCCGGGCCCGCTCCACGAACAGCGTCTGGCTGGCCGCGCCGAACGGGCCCTCCCGGTCGTGGAGCCGGGTCACGGTCAATCCGGCGCCGATCGAATCGACCGAGGTCTCGGATGCAACGCCGATCCAGTCACCGACCGGCTCGCGGAACAGCGAGAGATTGAGGTCGCAGTTGACGAAGATGTATTCGCCGAACGCGACCGGGTGGGCGAGGCCGTTGCCGAAATCGGCCGCCGCGGCCGCCCGCTGCGCGCCGGTCGGCGTCTCACCGGGGACCACCGGGTACTCGAGCCTGAACCAGCCCGAGCCGGTCGGGCCGACCTCGTCGATGCCGCCCTCGATCATCCGGATCGTGTTGGTCGTCCCATAGAAGGTGAGGCTGCCTCCGGCCGCCCAGGTGCCGCTTTCCACCGTCCTGCCTTCTTCCGGCGGCGGCATTGAAGGCTCCACGTCGACGACCCCTCCGGGCAGTCGCACGTTCCCCCGCCGCAGCAGCACGGCCCGGGCGTCGATCAGCGTCCGGTTGCCCGCGACCAGCTTTGTCGAGACCACCTTTTGCTTGCTGCCCGGCTTGGTTACCTCGGCCTCGACCCCGACCTCACCCAGGGTCACCGGGCCGTTGAAGGTGCACGAGAGTGAGGCCAGGCGCATCTCCTCGCCACCGAATACCTCGGCCGCCCGGACCAGCAGGGCCCCCGGGGCCCCACCGTGGGCGGCATCCGGTCGCCATGGACCGCGGGCCAGCGCGGTCAGATCGAAAACCTCGTTGAGCAGCGATGACTCCGATCCGGTTCGCTCGATCGGCAGAGCGATCGCCTCGGGAATGGCCGAGACCGAAGTTTCGGTCACTGCGCTACGCCGGCCGAGCGCGAATCGAGCGCCAGGAGGGCCAGTCCGGCAGCAGCGGCGGATCCGGCGACGACCGACGTCGTGACCACGCCACGGCGCGGCAAGTGCTCGCGGGCCAGCATCGTCGACACCACGTCGCCGAGGTCAGCCAGCACCGAAACTGCCAGCCAGGGGGCTGCCCGGTCGGCCAGCGCCGCCTCGATCGTCCCGGCTCCCAGGGCGATGTCCCGCACGCCGAGTGCCCTCAGGATCACCTTGGTCCGTTCGCGCTCCGCCTCATCGCCGATCCAGGTCCTGCCGATCGCCTGCGGGGCGGAACCGGCCACCACCCCGAACAGCACCCGGGAAAGACCGAAACCTACGTTCGCCGCTCTTACGAATTTCATGTCGGGAGCGTACCGGCCCGGTACGCTCTGCCCATGCCGACCGCAGAGAAGATCACCCTCCACGCCCTACCCCCCTCCCACCCCTGCGTCACCGTCAGTGCGGCCCTCAAGTACAAGGGGCTCGAATTCGAACGGATCAACCTCGACTATCACGATTTCGGCGACCGGATGGAGGAGATCTACGGGAAGGAGAACCGCACCGTTCCCGGACTGACCATAGGTGACGAAACCATCCACGGTTCAGCCGCGATCCTCGAGCGACTCGATCAACTTTTTCCGGAACCGACGCTCTACCCGGAGCCGATCGCCGACGCGGTCAGGGAAGCAGAAACCTGGGGTGAGGGCGACTTTCAGGACTTCGGCCGGCGGCTGGCCTGGGGCGTTCTCCGCTTCCGGCCGGAATTTCTCGGAGTACTCAGCGGTGGCGGTCAACTCGATCCGGCCGGCACCGACTTCGCGATGAAGTTCGTCGAAGCGACCTGGAAATATCACGGAATCACCTGCGCCAGGATCGCCGAGGACCTCGAGCAGCTCCCCGGAGCGGTCGAACAGATTGAGACTTTCGCGAGCGAGGGACTGATCGATGGTGAAACCCCCACCGCCGCCGACTTCCAGATAGGTGCGACCGCCAGAGTCCTGCTTGCGATCGGCGACCTCGCTCCGATCCTCGATGGCACCGCCATCGCGAGTAGCGTCCGCAAGTTCCTACCCGGCTACTCCACCCTTGTCCCGGCCGGGGCGTTCCCGGCCGGATGGGTCAAGACCGAGGTGCCGGCCAGGGCTGCCTGACCTATCGGCCCACTGAGGTCGGAGGCGGCCTCCCCTCAGGACGCGGCGCGGCCGGACTCGACCGCCTTTTCGGCCCGATCGGCGAATGCCGGCTTGGTCAGGAGCATCTGGACGTCGCTGTTTCGTCGCGAGCGGAAGCCGCCTTCGGCCACCGTCAGATAGAGCTCCCAGAGGCGCCGGAAGCGCTCGTCGTAGCCGAGGGCTTCGAGGCGGGCGGTCGATGACAGGAACCGCTCCCGCCAGATCGCGAGGGTCCGGGCGTAGTCCAGTCCGATGTCGGCCAGCCAGGTTTCGGCAAGGTCGGTCTCGGCCTCCAGACAGCGCCGGATCTCGCCGACTGAAGGCAGGCAGCCACCCGGAAAGATGTAGCGGCTGATGAAACTTCGAGAGGCCTTTTCCAGTTCGTAGGCGTCATCGTCGATCACAATCGCCTGGAGCAACATGGCGCCGTCCGGTTTCAGCAACCGTGAGCACCGTCGGAAGTAGGTCGGAAAGTCCTGCCAGCCGACCGCTTCGATCATCTCGACCGAGACGATCCGGTCGTACCGCCCGCTCAGATCGCGGTAGTCGGTCTCCAGGACCTCGATCCTGTCCTGAAGGCCGGCCTCCCCGATTCGCCTGCGGGCCAGAGCGGCCTGTTCCCTTGAAATCGTGGTTGTGGTCACCCTGCAGCCGGTCATCTCAACCAGGTGGATCGCCAGGCCTCCCCAGCCGGTGCCGATCTCGAGCACGTGGGTTTCCGGCCCGGGGTCCAGTTGATCGGCGATCCGGTTCATCTTGTTTATCTGGGCCGACTCGAGATCCTGGCCAGGATCGTCGAAACAGGCGGACGAGTAGTTCATCGAGCTGTCGAGAAAAGTCGAAAAGAGCTCGTTCCCGAGGTCGTAGTGGGCCGAGATCTGTCTGCGACCCCGGGAGTGGGTATTGCGCGGCATCAACAGGCCGAGCCGCTGGAGCGGGCCGACGATGAACTGGAGACGCCGGCGCACGGCGTCGAGCCGGCTCATGTTGGCTCCGGCGATCGTCGTCAGGGAGACCAGGTCGTCGCAGTCCCATTCACCGCGTACGTATCCATCGGCGAGACCGGTGCTACCCCGCAACAGGCGGCGCCAGAAACGCTCTGAATGAACAGTCAGGGTGGCGTGAAGTGGGCCGATACCGTCTCCGATCAAGGTCGAGCGGCCATCTTCGAGTATCTCGATCGAACCACCCCGGATTCCGCCGATCACCGCCAGCGCCGGCCTGCGCCAGATGCTCATGCGGTCGATCCGGTCTTTGTCCCGGCCCGTTCTTCCCGACTACCGTGGTCCAAGGGACAGAGCATCTCCGTTTTCGCCTTTTCTGGCAAGCCCTGTCCTCCCGCACCGGGACCGGAGGGGCGACGGTAATACCGGGCACCCCGGGCCCAGGTCACGGCTGCCTGAAAGTAGATGCCGGCGAGCACCTTGAGTGACATCGGCGGGCGCCGGAGGAGCAGCCGGCCGAGAATCGACCGGCTGATTCCGGTCCGGCTCAGGTTGAGGGTCGCGTCGAAGAAGAGCCGATCGCCCCGGCGGCTGGACATATGTACCGAAAGGGTGGCACCCGGCTTTGCGAAATTCAGGTCGTACTCATGGTCCATCGACATCAGCGGCGATACATGAAGCTCTTTCGGGGTGCGTGCCGAAACCAGGCCACCCGCGGCCGAGCGATCTTCGACGACATAGGCGTGGCGATCACCCCACGGCACGTTCGTCACTTCCGCCACCACGGTCATCAGCTTCTCTCCGCCACGATCGAAGCAGTAGTAGAACGTGACCGGGTTTTCGACCACGCCCCAATAGCGCAGGTGGGTCAGCATCCGGATCGGCCCGTCGGGCCGGCTCCCGGTCCTCGACTCGACCAGATCGGCCACTGCGTCCCTCAACGGCAGCCGGGCGGGGCCCAGGTAGTCCGCCCGCCGGAAGCGGGCGGGAGAGCGGCGGCGGGTCGACCACAACGGATGTAACGCCATCACTTCGGGGATCTCTTCGAGATCGAGGTAGAGCATGAAGATCCGATGCGAGAACTCACGCTCGAATGGTTCGAACCGCCTGTGCCTGATCCGTCCTTCATATACCGCGCTGGCCGGCGTCGGGCTCATTGCAGGCCGATCCCGTCGCCGTCCTCCGGCGCACCGACCGCCCTGCCGCCGGTGGCCGCCCCGTCGGCGTGGACCGGGCGACCGGCCGATGATTCCTGTATCCGGCGAGCAGCCCGGATACCGCTGAAAGCGCCGTCTTCGTGGAACCCGTTGCGCCAGTAGGCGCCGCAATAGTGGGTTCGATTGACCCCGCTGATCTCACTCCACCGTTTTTGTGCCTCCATTGCATCGGCCGTGAAGACCGGGTGTGCGTACTGGATCACCTCGATGATCTTCTCCGGGTCAATCTGGCCGGTCCGGTTCAGGGTCACGCAGAACTGCCGTTCGCATTCGAGGCCCTGAAGCCGGTTCATGTCATAGGTGAGCGCTGTCCGGCCGGTCGGGCGGTCGACCAGGTGGTAGTTCCAGCAGGCCCAGGCTGCCCGGCGCCTCGGCATCAAAGAGCTGTCCGTGTGCAGGACAGCTTCGTTCGGCTGGTAACGGACAGCGCCGAGCACTTCCCGCTCGGAGCGGCTGGCATCGGCCAGCATCGCCAGCGCCTGGTCGGAGTGGGCGGCGATCAGCACCTGGTCGAACCGCTCCGGGCTCCCGCCCCTCGGCGTGATCTCCACACGGTCGCCGAACCTCTCTATCCGGTCGACCGGGGTGTCGGTGCGAATCCGGTCCCGTATCGGCTCGGTCAGCTCGCGCACGTAGCTCCAGGATCCGCCTTCGACCGTGCGCCAATGCGGACGCTCACGCAGCGCGAGCAGACCATGGTTGTCCAGGAACCTGGCCAGGAACCCGACCGGGAAGTTCCACATCTCCGCCGGGTCGGCGGACCAGACGGCCGAGACCAGCGGGACGACAACCCGGTCGCGCAGGTAGCGGGAGTAGTTGCCGCGCTCAAGGTACTCGGCCAACGACGGCCCCTGGCGGCCTTCCGTTGACATTTTCTTCAGCTGGCGCTGAAAGCGCGGGAACTCGGCGAGCATCCGGTGAAACCGCGGGTTGACCAGATTGCGCCGCTGGGCGAACAGCCCGCGGAGGTTCCGGCCGGTGTACTCGAAGTCACCGTCGCTGACCGAGAAGCTCATGCTCGACGGCCGGCTGGGGACTTCGAGCTCCTCGAGCAGACGACTGAACTCGGGGTAGTTGCGGTCGTTGAAGACGATGAAACCGGTGTCAACCGATTCCAGTCCGCGCTCCGATTCGGCGATGACCGTATTGGCGTGGCCACCCGGCCTGTGGGAGGACTCGAACACGGTCAACTCGGCCGTGCCGTTCAGGCGGTGGGCAGCGGCCAGCCCCGATATTCCCGATCCGATGATTGCGACCTTCATTAATCAAGCTTACGAAGCGAACACAGCTATCGGATGCAGGGGACTTCAGGAGCCGGAGAGCCACTCCGAAAGCGATTCCGAGAGGGCCAGGCCCTGTGACAGACCGGCCCTGCCCACGGGGGCCTCACGCCGGCCGTCCATCCGGTCCGGGCCGATCGCTGCCGCGGAGGCGGTATCCGGCGCCACCACGGCCAACCTCGCCCCCCGGCCGCGAAGCCTGGCCATCTCGCCGGCGACGATCGATCGAAAGACCTGAGACGCGAACCGGTACCGCCGGCTACCGGAGTCTGCCGCGGCCCCGATCGGCAGCAGGGCGAGTACCGTTTCTCCGCCGGAGGTCTGAACCGCATCGAGGTTCGCCGGACTCCAGACGCCCCCGTCGACGTAGCTGCCTCCGCTTCCTTCAACCGGCCTGAACACTCCGGGGATCGCGCACGACGCCCTGACGGCCTCACTGACCCGGAGGCCGTGGCCGGACTCCTGACTGAACACGACGCGCTCGCCGGTGGTCGACCTGACCCCGGTGATCTTCAGGCGGGGGTCCCACTCCGGGGCGATCCGGTCCATCGTCGCGCCGAGCCGGCTGAGTTCCTCTTGCCCTTCCGGGATCCTCTGCAGAACCGTTCGCCGGATCCAGCGGCCGGCGGAGCCTTCGAGCGGCAATGCCGCCGCGCCCAGTCGATGCACCGTTGACCACCGACTCTGGAGCTCGGCCTCTGCTTCGTCGCCCGGCCTGCCCGGCGTACTGTCGGAGGGGCCCAGGCTGAGGCGATGCTTGACGTAGGCCGGAAAGTCGACCCCTGCTGCGAGGCGCGTCGCCACGATTGAACCGGCGGAGGTGCCGAGGAAACGGCCGGCCCCGGCCGGGTTCAGCCGGCCCGATCCTTCAAGGCCGGCCAGGACCGAACACATCCATGTGTCGCCCAGGACTCCTCCCCCTCCCAAAACCAGAAGGTCGGGCGCCGCCGAACCAGTCATCCGGTCAGGTCGTGCTCGTCGGTCCGCGAAGAACCGAGCGGCCGGAGTGGTCCGGGCTGCCGTTCTCGGGCTGGATCGAAACGTCGAAGTACTCGTATCGGTCTGGATCGACCGGAAGCGGAACCTCGATCCGGGAGTCGCCCTCGTCCCCCACCCGGAACGAGCCGAGTGAAACCAGTTCGCCGTCCTTGCCCAGCAACCAGAGCTCATAGAACTCGCTTTGGGGAGAGGGCTCGAGCCCTTTCACCGTGAGAGTCACCGGATCCTCGGTCGAACTCGCCAGTGAGACCTGCCCGGATGCGCCTGCCGGCGCCTCACCGAGCGAGTCCATGGCGAAAGTCTGTGCCGGGGCCGGACTCTCCAGACCCGAACCTGAGCCGCCGTCCTCGCTGAGGGTTCCGGCGAAAAAGCCGACAGCGAGAAAGGCCAGTCCGACAGCGCCGACCGTCGCCAGGCGAGGCCAGCTGAAGCCGGCGGCAGGCCAGAGGCGGAATCTGGAGAAGCGGTCCGAACGGGCTGCGCGTGAATCGTCACGTACTACGGTCGATTCGGCGTCCTCGGTTGCATGCTCGGCCCTGGATTCCGCCGCTTTGCCCAACTCGGCGCCGGCCGGCATGACCAGCGGGGGCGGTTCGGGCTGATCCCAGGCTTCGTCAGGCAGTGCCTCGAGCCGGTTCACGACCGGCGACATCTCGTCGAGCATCCTGGCCAGATCGGCATCAGCTTCCAGCTCGCGCTCGAAACCGGCCGTCTCGACATCAGGCATCTCGCCGATCAGGTACTCGACCGCTCGCTGTCTGCGGAAATCATCCATTCGGAAGTCTCCATCTTGACGCGCAGCCGTTCCAGGCCGCTCACCATGCGCGATTTGACTGTTCCAAGCGGCACGCCGGTCTTCGTCGGATATCTCGGTCTGGCTCAGCTCTTCCTGAAAACGGAACCTCAGCACCTCGGCCTCGTCGGTCGGGATCTCGGCCAGTATCTGGGCGAACTGCCAGGTCTCCACAACTTCATCGATATCGCCTTGGTTTCCGGATGCCTGGTCGACCAGTCGGGCCGCCCGCTGCGGATCGCTGGGTTCCGGGACCCGCCGGCGCGAGTAGTCGATCGCGCGGCTCCGGGCGATGGTCATCACCCATGCCATCAGAGAACCACGTTCGCTGTCGAAGCGGTCTGCCTTTTCCCAGGCCTCGATGAAGACCTGCTGTTGGACGTCTTCGGCCGTAGCCCGGTCGCCGAGAAAGCGGCAGAGATAAGCGAAAACCGGCCTGGCACAAATCTCGTGTACCTCACGCAGCGCATCGGGATCCCCCCCGGCCATCCTCTCGGCCAGTTCCGCTTCGGACTTTGCCGAGCGCCTCTTCCCGCTCTTTTCCCTTGTCCACTTGACCAAACCTGCGACGTAGTCAATCAGGCCGGACCGGACGGGGAACAGAAAGGGGGGTGATGAGGTTGCCGGCATCGACATCCCCATCACCCCCACCCTCCTAGTTCTTCGGAATCAGAACTGCGTCGATCACATGGACCACGCCGTTCGATGCCTCGACGTCGGCCTGAACCACGGTCGCGTCGTTGATCATGACCTGGTCGCCATCGATCGTCACCTCGAGCTTGTCGCCCTGGACGGTTTTGATCATCTGCCCGTCGGACAGATCGGCGGCCATCACGTCACCCGCCACCACGTGGTAGGTGAGGATGTTGGCCAGGTCGTCCTTGTTGGCCGGCTTGAGCAGCTTCTCAAGCTCGCCCGAAGGCAGCGCGTTGAACGCCGCGTTGGTCGGGGCGAAGACCGTGTACGGCCCTTCACCCTCGAGGGTCTCGACCAGGTCGGCGGCCGTGACCGCGTCAACCAGGGTAGAGAGGTCCTCGTTGCTCGCTGCCAGCTTGACGATGTTCTGGTTCGCATCGTCATTGGTCGCCGCGGAGTCGGTTGACTCCGTGGTGGTGGCCGAACTGTCGCTCGACGAGTCGTCGTCGCTGCCGCAGGCGGCGGCGCCGAACGCCAGCACCGGCAAACAGAGACATAGCAGGAACATCTTCTTGATCATTTTGGTTTTCTCCTTGTCAGTCGATTGTTGTCGTTGTTATCTCTACCGCTGCTACTTGGCGAAGGCGTTGACTTGGGCGGTCCCGAGGGTCAGGCCTTCGGTGAACGCCGAGACGCCGAACGTCCTGGGTAGTTATTGACATCTACCCGGGGGTACGAACCCGGCCACGGAAACGGTTGACCGATCAGAGAATTTTCAGCCGGCCGCTTCCCGGCGCTTCCCACCCAGCCGGCCACCGACGAAGAAGAGGGCGACCAGAAAGCCGCCGAAAGCCAGGGCCGCATTCAGGCCGAAGGCCGCATGCAGGCCCGAGATCAGACCTGACTGGCTGGCGAAGACAGTCGTCGTGACCGCGAGTCCGACCGAGCCACCGGCGATCTGAAACATGTAGATGATGCCGCCGGCCAGGCTGGAGCGTGACTCATCGACCGAAGTGATAGCGGCGGTCGTCGCGGCCGAGAAGAACAGCCCGACCCCTGTCCCGAGCAGGACCAACCCCGGCACTATCGAAGCGTAGGTGCCGTTGGCCTCGATCCCCAGGCCGATGAGCAGCGGTCCCAGGAAGAAGCTGGCCGAGCCCACGGAAACGATCAATTTGGCCCCCAGCCGGTTGTAGAGCGGGCCCGCGATGAACGAACTGAGCGCAAAGACCCCCATGAACGGCAGCAGCCCTAGTCCCGATTCGAACGCGTTGTAGCTGAATTCCTTCTGCAGGTACTGGGGGACGTAGAGCAGGGTCGCGAAAAAGGTTCCGGACATCAGCAGGATCGCAAGGCAGGTCGCGGTGAAGCTCCTGTTTCGCATCACATCCTTCGGTACCAACGCGTATGGGCCGACCCGCCTCTCGATCAGCCCGAACAAAATCAGCATGATGACCGAGATCACGACCGACACGACCACGAACGGGTCGTCCCAGCCGAAATCGATCGCCTGGTCGAGCGCAACCATGAAGAGCACTAGCCCGAGCGAAAGCGTGACGATCCCGCCGTAGTCGATCCGCCGCTCTTCGTCCTCCGGCTTCGGCTGGTGGATGTACAGATAGACCACGGTCATCGCCAGCAGGGAGATCGGCACGTTGGCAAAGAGGATCCACCGCCAGCTCAGGAACTCGGTCAGGGCGCCGCCGATCAACGGGCCCAGGGCGTTGCCCAGCCCCGCCACCCCGATGATCAGGCCGCCGGCCAGGCCGGCCTTGTCCTTGGGCAGGGCCGCATAGGTCATGCCGAGAATCGCCGGCCACATCAGGGCTCCGCCGATTCCCATCAGGGCCCGGCAGGCGATCAGCCACGCCTCGGTCTGGGCAGCCCCGCCCAGCAGCGAAAGCCCGGCGAAGATACCGGCGCCCAGAAAAAACGCCTCCCGCCGGCCGAACAGGTCGGCCAGCCGGCCTCCGGTGACGATCAGCACACCGAAGCAGAGCGCATAGGCGTTGATCACCCACTGAACGGTCGAGACACCGGTGTCGAAGTCCTTCTCGATCGCCGGCAGGGCGACGTTCATCGCCGTGATGTCGTTGGCGATAACGAACACGCCCATCCCCATTGCCACCAGCGAGAGCACGGTCTTCCGGTCCACGCCACCAGCCTATGCGGGGCGGCCGGCCGGCGCAACGGGCCGCCGACCGGCCGTCCGGAGCGTGTTAGCTTGGGGCCATGCGTGCAACCGTGATGTACGAAGCCGGAGACGTCCGGGTCGAAGAGGTCTCCGGCGGTTGCCGGGCGATGACGAGCGTGAGGCACTCAAGGTGATGGTCAAACCGTGAGCACCGGAAGCGGGGCCGGGGAACCGGCCCAGGGCGGAGCGACCGGTGGTGAGTCGATCACCGCCGAGGGCCTGGCCGCGCTGGAGGCGGAGCTGGCCGAGCTGGAGGGACCGGCGAGGGAGGAGATCGCTTCGAGGCTCAAGGCGGCCCGGGCGCTGGGCGACCTCAAGGAAAACGCCGACTACCACATCGCCAAAGAAGATCAGGCCCATCTCGAGACCCGGATCCAGCGGCTTCGGGAGCGCCAGAAGAACGCGGTGGTGGACGACGCGGATGCCGGAGCCGGCGGCGACCGGTTCAGCTTCGGCCGGACCGCACTGGTGATCGACCCGGACGGCCGGGAGTACACCTGGAGCCTGGTCGGATCGACCGAAGCGAATCTGGCCGAAGGGCGACTGTCGGCCGAATCGCCGATCGGGCAGGCGCTGAGGAACCGGATGGTCGGAGAGCAGATCGTGGTGCCCACCCCCAGAGGCGAACGGACCTTCGAGATCAAACGGCTGCTCTGAGCCCGGGCCGGACCGCCGGATTCGCCAGTTCAGAAGCTCGTAAGGTGACGCTGCCATGCTTCCGGCCATGGCATTGCTGATTCTGTTCGGCTTTATCGCCGGCGCTGCCACCGCGGTGTCGCCCTGCATCCTGCCGGTGTTGCCGGTGGCGCTGGCCGCCGGGGCGACCGGGGGCAGACGGCGGCCGGCGGGGATCGTGGCCGGCCTGGTCGCCTCCTTCACCTTTGCCACGGTCGCCCTGGTATACGCGATCGATGCGCTCGGCCTGCCCGACGAGCTGGTCCGAAACCTGGCGATCCTGGTGCTGCTCCTCTTCGGCATCTCACTGCTGGTGCCGGCGCTCTCGTCCCGGATCGAAGCTTCGGTCAGCCGGTTCACCGGCCGGTTCCAGCCCGAGCGTTCCGGTGAGGGATTCTGGTCGGGCACGCTGGTCGGGACAAGCCTGGGCTTCGTCTACGCGCCATGCGCCGGACCGATCCTGGCCGGAGTGATCACCGTGTCCGCATCGCAGCCGTTCACGGCGGGGCGACTGGCGGTAGCACTGGCCTACGCGCTCGGCTCGGCGCTGGTGCTCTACCTGCTCATGCTGGGTGGCCGCAAGCTGACCGTCCCGCTCTCGAAGCGCATCCCGCAGCTCCAGGCCGCCATGGGCGCGGTGATGATCGTTTTCGCGCTGGTCATGGTCGGCGACTACGACCTGCGCTTCCAGAACGCGATCGCCGACGACCTGCCGGCGTTCGTGGTCAACCCGACCAGGGAGCTCGAGTCGACCGCCGCAGCGCGCGATGCGCTGGCCGATGTACGTCAGGCCGACGTCAGCGCGAAGGGTGAGCGGATCGCAAGCGGGGTGGCCGCGCAAGAGGAGAAGGGATCATCGGGCTCGAGTCCCCCGGTCGAGTCCGACCTGCCCAGATTCGGCGCGGCGCCGGATTTCACCGGGACCCAGCAGTGGTTCAACACGCCCGGAGACGATGCCCTCTCGCTCGATCAGCTGAAGGGCCGGGTGGTCCTGGTCGATTTCTGGACATACAGCTGCATCAACTGCATCCGGACCCAGCCCTACCTCAAAGCCTGGGACCGACGCTACCGCTCCGACGGCCTGACCATCGTCGGGGTCCATACCCCCGAGTTCCCGTTCGAGCGGAGTGCCGCCAACGTAGAAGACGCGGTCATGCGGGCCGGGATCGAGTATCCGGTGGCCCAGGACAACGAATTCGCGACCTGGAACGCCTACGCCAACCAGTACTGGCCGGCCGAATACTTCATCGACGCCGAGGGCCAGGTCAGGTACGCCCACTTCGGCGAGGGCGAGTACAGGGAAAAGGAGAAGGTGATCCGCGAGTTGCTGGCCGAAGCGGGGCGCGACCCCGGCCAGGGACGTTCAGGGGCCGAAGGCGTGACCGCCTCGAGCGGGATCACCACCCCCGAGAGCTACCTCGGTTCGGCCCGCGCCGACCGCTTCGTCAACGGCACGATCATCGACGGGGTCCACGATTTCGGCGACCTCGAGGAGCCACCCGCGGATCACCTCTCATACGGCGGAAAGTGGCGGATCAGCCCGGACTTCGCGGTCGCCGACGGTGGCCAGCTCGAAATCGAGTTCGGAGCAAAGCGGGTGTTCCTCGTCCTCGGTTCACCCGACCGCCCCCGCAACGTGAAGGTTCTGCTCGACGGCAAGCCAATTGCTCCCCGGATGGCCGGCGGAGACGTCAGCAACGGATCGGTGACGGTCGACGAAGAGCAGCTCTACTCGCTGGTCGACATGCCCGAGGCCGGACGCCATCAACTGACCCTGATTCCCGAAACGGGGATTGAGGCCTACGCATTCACTTTCGGCTGATGGACGCTGCCCGGGGCACATCAGAGAGAATCGACCTGATGGAGGAATCCACAACGGCGAAGGTCCTGGTGGTCGACGACGAGCCGACGATCGTCGACGTCGTGAGCCGCTACCTCGAACGGGCCGGCTTCGAGGTCGAGACCGCGTTCGACGGTCCGTCCGCGATCGCCCAGACGATCGAACACCGCCCCGATCTGATCGTGCTCGACCTGATGCTGCCCGAAATCGGGGGAATGGACGTGATGCGCATCCTGCGCGAAGACCTGCCGAACTGCCCGGCGATAATCCTGCTGACCTCGAAGTCCGAGGAATCCGACCGTCTCACCGGCCTCCGGCGCGGAGCCGACGACTACGTGGTCAAACCGTTTTCACCGGCCGAACTGGTGGCCCGGGTCGAAGCCGTGCTGCGACGGGCCTCGCCGCCAGACGAGACCGCCGACCCGATCCGCCACGGCGACCTGGTGATCGACCCCTCTCAGCGGATCGTCACCCTCGCCGGCCAGGAGATCGCCCTGACCCAGCTCGAGTTCGACCTGCTCGCGTTCATCGCATCCCGTCCCGGCCAGGTCTTCACCCGCGATCACCTGATGGAAGAGGTTTGGGGCCACACTTTCTTCACCGACACCGGAACCGTCACGGTGCACGTCCGCCGCCTGCGGGCCAAGCTCGAAGCGGACCCCGAACGGCCGGTCCACATCGAGACGGTGTGGGGTGTCGGCTACAGGTTCAGGCCATGAACTCGATTCCGGCGATAACCCGCTCCCTGCTGATCGGACTGCTCGCCTGCCTGGCCGGGGCGGTGATCATCGGCGGCGCATACGATCTGACCGGAGCGCAGACCACCTTCCTGTTGCTGCTGCCGCTGGCGGCCCTGGTCCTGTTGCTCGCCCACTGGCTGGCAGCCAACCGGCGGCGCCTGGGCGGCCTGGCCCGCCAGTTCCGCTTCGGGGTGATCATGGTGGTCGGTTCGATCCTGGTCTCCGTCTGGATCGCGGCCTACGCGATGTTCCTCTCCCACCACGACGCTGTCGTGGTCTCGGTCATGGCCACGGTGATCGGCGTGGTCGCCCTCAGGGTCGGAGAAATCGTCTCCCGCGGTGTGATGAGCGACGTCGAGTCGCTTCGCGACGGCCTCGAGGTGGTCGGCGCCGGAAGCCGCGACACGGTGGTCGAAGTCGGCGGCGATGACGAGCTCGCCGAACTGGCCGACTCGGTCAACGCGATGATCGCCCGGCTCGGCGCCGAGGAGGCCAGCCGGGAAGAGGCCGACTCGGCACGCCGGCGGCTGGTCGCCTCGGTTTCCCACGACCTGCGAACGCCGCTGGCCTCGCTCCGGCTTCTGGTCGAGTCGATCGAGGACGGTGTGGCGACCGGCCAGACCCGCGACCGCTACATCAGCCAGCTGCGGGTCCACGTCTCGGTGCTGACCGGGCTGGTCGACGACCTGTTCGAGCTCTCCCGGATCGAGGCCGGTGACATCGCCTGGACCATGAGCCGGATCGAACTGGACTCGCTGGTCGGAGATATGGTCGAAGCGATGCAGTCCGAGGCCGACACCCGGGGGGTCCGGGTCGAGGCCGACCTGCCCGATGACCGTCTGCTGGCCGAAGCCAACCCGGAGAAAGTTCAGCGGGTGCTGTTCAACCTGATCCAGAACGCGATCCGCCACACGCCGGCCGACGGCTCGGTGACCGTCCGCGCCCGATCGCTGAGCGGAGAGATCGAGGTCGAAGTGACCGACCAGGGCACGGGCATCGCGCCCGGCGACCGCCCCCACGTTTTCGAGCCCTTCTACCGCGGTGGAAGCGACTCTTCCCGGACCACCGAGGGCGCCGGCCTCGGACTGGCGATCTCCCGGGCGATCGTCGAGGCCCACGGCGGCCGGATCTGGCTCGAGTCGTCCGGCACCGGCACCCGGATGCGCTTCACCCTGCGCACCCCGGTCCCCGGCTAGCCATCCGCGTATCCTCCACCGGGGATGAGCGCGAAAAAGAGCAAAGCCGCGAAGTCGGGCGCCGTGGTCGGCATGGCCGCACGCGGTTTCAACTACGCCCGGAGGGTCGACTGGGCGGCCGTCTGGATACGGGCCCAGTGGCTCACCCATCACACCAAGCGCCTCTACAACAACCTCAGCGAGGAAGAGCGCCGGGAATTCATGAACCTGGTGGTGCCGACCAAGGATTCGAAGATGATCGCCAGAGAGGACCGCGGCAGGGTCCAGGAACTGGTGACCAAGGCGTTCACCGGTTCCGCGAACCGATAGCCGCCGGTTAGGCCACGGTTTAGACTCGAGCGCATATGCTTGGGCATGGATATTGACGAGCTACTCGCAGACGAAACCGTCAATCCCGAAACCGGCCCGGGGCTGAACCGCCCGGCCGGCGTTGACCCCGAAAGCGATTCCTGGTTGGACGCGGCGCTTCTCAGCTACACGTCCGATCCGGGATTCAGCGACCGGGACGTTCTCACCCATCCGGATCACGTCCGGATGGATTGAACGCATTCAACGAATCGGGGGTAAAAGGCAAAGAGCCGCCCAGCGTCGCTCAGGCGATGCCGCTGAGGGCAAGACCAACCAGGTAGGCGACCCCGGCGGCCGAACCTCCCAGGGCGAGAGTCTCCAGGCCTCCCCGCCACCAGGCCTGTTCGACGATCTTCGACTTGGCGATCCCTACCGCGAGGAAACCGGCCCCCGTGAGGATGGCGCTGACCAGGTAGGGGTGGGCGATCAGGTCGGGAAAGGCCACGTTGAGCAGGAACGCCAGTATCGGCAGCGTGCCGACGACCAGGAAGGCGGCGAAAGTCGCAAGTGCCGCCCTCAGGGGATTCGCCGAATCGGGTCCGAACCCGAGCTCCTCGGTCATCATGAAGTCGACCCAGCGATCGCGGTCGGAAGTGATGACCGCGGCCGCGCTATCGAGATCTTCGCCCTCGAACCCTTTCGCGGCCAGAATCTGGCGTACCTCTTCGCACTCACCCTCCGGATAAACCGAGATGTGGCGCCTTTCCCTCTCCCGGGCCTGACGACGTTCGTCGATCTGCGCCCTCGAGCCGAGGAAATTGCTCACCCCCATGCTGAAGCCGTCGGCGAACAGGTTGGCCATCCCGAGAATCACCACCACCTTGTCGTCGAGGCTCGCCCCTGCCGAGCCCGCCACGATCGCGAAGGTGGTCACCGCCCCGTCAATCGCGCCATAGATGAAGTCGCGCAGGTAGCTCGGCCCGGGGTTTCCCTCGAGCCGCTCCCGGACTGCGTCCGGCGTGTGCTCCATCCGGTGCCTTCGCCTCCGACCTCTCTGGCGGTCTATCGAACGGCTGATCACCTCACAGACGATATTCGCCGACGGTCCGGGGCGCCGAACCGAACCTGCCTGGTTCAGCCCCGCCCGGCCAGCTTCTCCCGCTGGCGCTCGGGCGAGATCCGGATGACGTTGCGGGCCAGACCGACTTTCTCCATCCCGGTGATGATCCAGGCCGAGGGGTCGAGCTCCCGCCGCCTCAGGCCGTGCCTGGCCGACCGGGGGAAGGCGTGGTGGTTGTGGTGCCAGGCCTCGCCGAACGAAGGCAGGGCCAGCCAGAAGACGTTGGTCGAGTGGTCGTCGACCTCGAAGCGGCGGGTGCCGAGGAAGTGGCAGACCGAGTTGATGCTCCAGGTGATGTGGTGGACGAAGAAGATCCGGACAAGGCCGCCCCAGAGCAGGCCGGTCGCGGCCCCGGCCAGGCTGCCACTGACCAGGTAGCCGGCCAGGGTCGGGATCGCCAGGCTGAGCAACAGAAAGGACAGGAAGTGGCGGGTGATGAAGCGCATGCCCGGGTCCTCGTGGAGATCACGGGCGTAGCGCCGGGAGTCGGCCCTCCCGTGTTCGCTCATCGACCAGCCGACATGGGCGTGCCACAACCCGGCCAGGACCCCTCTCACCCCGTCCCCGTGGCCGACGTGGGGGCTGTGCGGATCGCCCTCGCGGTCGGTGTGCGCGTGGTGCTTGCGATGGTCGGCGACCCAGGTCGTGACCGGGCCCTGAACCGACATCGAGCCGAGGATCGCGAACGCGTACTCGATCGGCTTGAAGGTCTGGAACGAGCGATGGGTCAACAGCCGGTGGAAGCCGATCGTGACGCCGAGGCCGGTCAGCAGGTACATGCCGAAGCCGATCGCCAGGTCGGCCGGGGCGACGATCCGGTTCCAGAAAAGGACCATCGCGGCGACCGTCGCCACGAACGGCAGGATCACCGCGATCAGGTTTGCGGTCTTGTCGACCCGGTTCATTTCAGGCTCTGGAGCTTCGGGGGCCCGTGCGGGTCTGCCGGGAGTCGGGTCGGGCTGCTCCGGGATCGGTTGCGGGGCTACGGGCGGGGTCGGGCGGGGCAGGGTCTGGTTATCCATTGCTGGAAGATAATCTGTAGATGGCGACAGAAATTACCTCGAAAACGAGATCCGCCTGTCTATTTGTTATAAGTTGTCTTATAAGTTCAGTCGATTCAAAACCATGGCACGGCCTTCCGCCCGAGGTTGCCGACGTGGTCGAGCCCGAGCTGCCGGATATCTCGGAGGAGATCGTCGAGACGATCGGCGAGCAGGTTCCGGAGTACTCGCGACCCCTGGAGGGCAGCTTCGGTCGTGGGGTCTACCGCGGGGTGGGCGCCGCACTTGACCGGTTCGTCTCGCTGATCCGCGACCCCGATGCCATCCTGGATTCCGGGCGTTCGGTCTACTTCGAGCTGGGCCGGGGTGAGCTGAGGCAGGGACGGACCCTGGATGCGCTGCAGTCTGCCTACCGGGTGGGAGCGCGGATCGCCTGGCGGCGCCTTGCCGCGGCCGGGGTCGGGGCCGGGCTTGATCAGCCCACCCTGAACCTGCTGGCCGAATCGATTTTCGCCTACATCGACGAGCTTTCCTCCGACTCGGTGGACGGGTACGCCGAGGCGCTCTCGGAACGACAGGGCGAGCGCTTCCACCGTCACCGGCAGCTCGTCTCGGCCCTGCTCAAGAGCCCGGCGGCCACCGGGAAGGAGCTCGACGACCTTGCCGCCGCCGCCAGTTGGCGGATCCCCGCGACCGCATCTGCACTTGCCTGCCACCAGACAGACCTGGCCGAGATCACGCGACGCCTCCCCGTTGACGTGATCTCGGCCACGGTCGAATCGGCCGGCTGCGTGATCGTTCCCGACCCCTACGGCCCGGGCCGGCGAAAGCAGCTGGAGGCTTCGGTGGGCGACCGCATGGCGACGCTCGGCCCGGAAACCGGCCCGGAATCGCTCGAGGCCTCCTGGCGGATCGCCAGCCTGGCGCTCGGGGCGGCGGACGCCGGGTCGCTCGAAGACTCCGGGATGGTCAGCACCGAACGGCACCTGGTCGATCTCGCCGTCTACAACAGCCGCGAGCTGATCGGCCGGATCCGGGAACGGGAGCTCGAGCCGATCCGGGACCTGACCCCGAAGGCCCGGTCCCGGATGACCGAGACTGCGCGGGCCTTCATCGAACAACGCGGAAATGCGGCCGGGATGGCGCGGGAGCTCAAGATCCACCCCCAGACCGCCCGCTATCGCCTGGCCCGGCTGCACGAGCTGTTCGGCGACCGCCTCGACGACCCGACCGGGCGACTCGCCCTGGAACTCTCGCTGCGCCTCAATGACCATCACGGGACTCCGGCCTGAGCGACTCGAAGAGCCGGCGCCCGTTGATACGGTCCGGCCATGACTCTCGTACGGACGGAACGCGATGGCCCGCTGGCGACGATCACGATCGACAGCCCTCCCCTCAACCTGTTCGAACGCAGGCTGATCGAAGAGCTTCAGGCGGCGATCGAAGAGATGTACGCCGAACCACCGCGATGTCTCCTGATACAGGCCGAAGGCGACGTCGTATCGGGCGGTGTGAACGTCGAGGAGTTCCAGGGCCTCGCTCCGGCCCAGGGATCGCGACTCTGGAACGATCTGCTGGAGCTGATCGACCGGGTCGAGGCCCTGCCGCTCCCGGTCGTGTTCGCCTCGCACGGCCTCACCCTCACCGCTGCGTTCGAGCTCTCGCTCGCCTGCGACCTGATCATCGCCTCCGAGTCGGCCCGCTTCGGGCTGGTCGAGATCGTGGTCGGGCTGACTCCGTCGATGGGTGGCACCCAGCGGCTGGCCGAGCGGGCCGGGTCGGGACGGGCCAAGCAGCTGGTCATGACCGGCGGTCTGTTCGATGCGACCACCCTCGACCGCTGGAACGTGGTCAACGAGGTCGTCGCCGACGACGAGCTCCGCGACCGGGCGCTGAAGCTGGCCACCAGGCTGGCCAATGGCCCGACCCGGGCCCACGCGATGACCAAGCGCATTGTCCGGGCGTTCGTCGAAGGGGGTGTTCCGGCGGCCGACCGGGTGACCCGTCGCGACGCCGGCGACCTGTTCGGCACCGAAGACCTCCAGAATGCCGTGGAAACCTTCCTCAGGGAGGGCCCCGGTCACGCCCGCTACGAGGGCCGATAGTCTGACCGGCACCGCGAACGTTGCTCGTCCCCCGATGGTCACCCCGGAGCGGGGGCCGCCGTACCCATAGAAAGGCCTGACCGATGAACAAGTAAGCTGGGATTGCTGGTACCGCTGATCGCGTCGCCTTCCTCGGCTCCTCCGGCTGCGGCGGGAGTGGCTCCGATGCGCCGACCAAGGAGGAGTACATCGCCGAGGCCGACGGGATATGCAAGCAGGCAGACGACGAACTGGCGGCGACCGTCGAATCGACCTTCGGCAACCAGGCTCCCACCCAGGCACGCAGTTCGTGACCGTCGTCGAGAACGAGCTCATACCCAGCATCGAAGGACAGCTGAACGACCTGCGCGCCCTGACCCCTCCGGAAGGGGACGAAGATACGGTCAACGGCATATATGACGCGCTCGAACAGGACCTCGAGGCGCTCAAGCGGACCCTGTCGGCGCGATCCAGGGCGAGGCGTTTGCCGAATCCAGCCGGCTGGCCGGCGAGTACGGACTCACCGACTGCGGCGGATCCAGCTGAGACCGGTCAGGCCGGGTCGGATCAGGTAGGACCGGTCCGGCTCAGGAGAGCACCATGCAGTGCTCTGGGTGCCAGCCGACCCTGACCTGCTGGCCGATTTTCCACTGGTCGTCGGCCTGGACCCGGTAGGTCGCCTGTTCCAGCGCGACCAGACGAGCGCCGCTGGCCAGCTTCAGGGTGAGCTGGTTGCCGACCCCGAGATAGACCATGCTCTCGATCTCCCCCTCCACCGTGAACATGCCGGGCCGGATCTTGAAGTCGTCCTTGCCGACCTCGTCCACGGCCACCTTTTCCGGGCGGACCGCGATCTGCACGGATTCGCCGCTGGGGAAGTCGGCCGGGAGGTCGGGGACCGGCAGCGAGGTGTCTCCCACACGGACCTTGCCCTCACCCTCGGCCTTGCCCTGGAGCAGGTTCGATATGCCGATGAATCCGGCGACGAACTCCTCGCTGGGGTGCTCGTAGATCTCCTCCGGTGCCCCGCACTGCACGACCTGCCCGTCACTCATGACCGCGATCCGGTCGGACATCGAGAGCGCCTCTTCCTGGTCATGGGTGACGTAGACGAAGGTGATGCCGACCTCGCGCTGGATCTGCTTCAGCTCGACCTGCATCTGCCGGCGCAGCTTCAGGTCGAGCGCCCCGAGCGGCTCGTCGAGCAGCAGCACCTCAGGCCGGTTGACCAGGGCCCGGGCGAGTGCCACCCGCTGGCGCTGGCCGCCAGACAGCTCGCCTGCCCGGGACTTGGCTCTGGACGACGAGATCGACCAGTTCAAGGGCTTCGGCGACCCTGGTCTCGATCTCGGCTTTCGGGGTCTTCTTGCGCTTCAGCCCGAATGCGACGTTGCCTTCGACGTCGAGGTGCTCGAACAGGGCATAGCTCTGGAAGACCATGTTGACGTTGCGCTTGTGCGGAGGCACCTTCTCCACCGGTTCGCCCGCGAGCAGGATCCGGCCTTCGGTCGGCACTTCGAATCCCGCCAGCATGCGCAGGGTGGTCGTCTTGCCGCACCCCGAGGGGCCGAGCAGGGAGAAGAACTCGCCCTGGTTGATCTCGAGGTTGACATCGTCGACCGCGACGAAGCTGCCGAATCTCTTGGTTACGCCCTCGATCGTTATCGCGTGGTCGGCCACCTAATCCTCCGCTCCGGTCAATACTTTGACGCCGCTCTCACGACGTCCGAACAGTCTCGGGATCAGGACGGCCAGTGCGACCGCCGAGATCGAGACCACCATCATCAAGGTTCCGATCGCGTTGATCGTGGGCGACACGCCGAACCGGATCATCGACCAGATGCGCACCGGCAGCGGTTGCGACTGCTCACCGGTGGTGAAGAACGAGAGCACGAAGTCATCGAAGGAGAGGGCGAAGATGAGCAGGCCGGCGGCCACCACGGCCGGCCAGAGCGCGGGGACGAGCACCAGGCGTACCGACTCGGCGCGGCTCGCCCCCAGGTCACGGGCCGCGTCCTCGACTTCGGTGCCGATCGAAGCCATCCTGCCACGCACCACGATCGTCACATAGGAGATCGAGAAGGTGATGTGGGCCAGCACGATCGTCCAGAAGGAGAGGCCGATGCCGAGCTGCGAGAAGATCAGCAGGGCCGATATGCCGGCGACGATCTCCGGGGTGACCAGCGGGACCAGCATCAGAAGGTTCGCGCCCTGCGAGGTTCGGGACCGCGACCGGACCAGGCCGATCGCCAGCGCGGTCCCGACCACGGTCGCAACAACCATTGTGATCAGGGCTATCTCGATCGAGATGAAAAGAGAATCGCGCAGCACCGGATCGTTGAGAAAGTCCTCGTACCAGCGCAACGAGATGCCGTCCATGACCTGAAGCGACTTCTGGCTGTTGAACGAGAAGACGATCACGACCAGGATCGGCACGAACAGGAATACGTAGACCAGCCCGGTGAAGATCCGCAGAAAACGCGGCTTGTCGAACGCCGATGGGGTGTTCACAGCACCTCGGCCTCACCGGCGGAAGCCCGCCGCAGGTAGATCACCATCCAGATCGAGAGGAAGATCATCATGACCACGGTCAGGGCGGAGCCGAACGGCCAGTTGCTGGCCGCGAAGAACTGGTCCTGGATCAGGTTTCCGACCATGTAGGTGTCGGGGCCCCCGAGCAGCTGAGCCGAGACGAAGTCGCCTACCGCCGGCAGGAAGACCAGTACGCAGCCTGCCAGGATGCCGGGGATGGTGGCCGGAATTGTCACGTGGATGAAGGTCTGCAGGGGCGAGCCGTAAAGATCCTTGCCGGCCTCGACCACCGACTGGTCCATCCGCTCGATCGAGCCGTAAAGCGGCAGGATCATGAAGATGATGTAGCCGTACACCAGTCCGCCGATCACCGCCCAGGGAGTGTTGATCATCTGGATCGGCGCGTCGGAGATCCCGAGGTCGACCACGAAGTTGTTGACCAGGCCCTCGTCGGCCAGCAGGGCTACCCAGGCGTAGGTCCGGACCAGATAGTTGACGAAGAACGGGATGACCAGGGCGGCCAGCAGGACGTAGCGCCAGCGGCCTCCGAAGCGGGCGATGTAATAGGCCACCGGATATCCGATCGCCAGGCAGATCAACATGGTCGCCAGGGCATATCCGACCGAGCGCAGCAGGACCGGGAAATAGGTCGAGTCGAAGGCGTCCCGGTAGTTGGTCCATTCGAATCCGTAGACGCCGCGGCCGAGATCGTCGACGTGGCCGAACGAGAGCGCGAAGATCAGCAACAGCGGCGCGGCGAACAGCAGCAGGATCCAGAGCGAGCCCGGAGCCAGGAACCAGTTCCAGAAGCGTGACTCGTTCACCTTCTACCCTGGGCCGTCTGTCGGGCTCTTCTCACGCCTTTACCTCGGTCCAGATCCGGTTCCACTCCCTGCGCGCCTCGGGCGTGTCGAGCCGGAACTCATTGGGTGAATCCTTGAGTTCGTTCAGGTTGACGTCGATCGACGGGTCGTCCTTGACCAGCTTCGCGAACGCGTCGCGTCCGCCGGCGACCGGCTGCGGGTAGCCGTTCCACATCACGTTGCGGTAGGCGTTTTTCGGCGAGAGCACCCAGTCCATGAAAAGCAGCGCCGTACCCGGGCTCTTCGCGGTGACCGGGATGCTCATCGCGTCGGTCCCGACCGGCACCCCCTCCTTGCAGGTCTCATACTTGAAGATCGAAGGGTCGTCCACCTGGTTGCGGGCGTTGACCACATCACCGTTCCAGGCTTGCTGAATCCAGGCCGAGCCGGAAACCAGATTCGTCGCGGTCAGGGTCGAGAACCCCCTGAGTCCCTTCTTCTGCTCGAGCAGAGTCTCTTTGGAGACCTCGAGCTCTTCCGGCTTCGCCGTGTTCAGGTAGAAGCCGTTGAGCAGGTTGGCCTGGCCGATGCCCTCCTGAAAATCGTCGAGCATGAAGATCTTGCCGGTCGCCTCGGGGTTGCTCATGTCGTTCCAGGACTCGGTCATCGTCTCGACCTTGTCGGTCCGCCAGGCGATCCCGGTCGTGTAGTAGGTGTAGGGCAGCGAGAACTCGGAGTTCGGGTCATACCAGGGCCCGTCGAAGTAGGGGGAGATCGTGGCCGCGTTTTTCACCTGGGCACGGTCGAACGGCCGGATCAGCTGCTCTTTCCTCAGTCGCCCGACGTACTCGGAGCTGGGGAAGATCAGGTCGTAGGCCCCGCCCGACCGGAGCTTGACCATCATCGCCTCGAGGTTGTCGAAGTTGACCTCGCTCACCTCCACCCCGTACTTCTCGGCGAAGTCCTTCTTGATCGCCGGGTCCATGTACTGGGCCCAGTTGAAAATCAACAGGTCACCGTCGATCTTCGGCTCGACGATGTCACCGGCCGCCGAGGTATCCAGCGGGCGCTCCACCGTGCACCCGCTGACCCCGTAGGCGGTCAGGGCAAGGCCGGCCCCCGCTGCCAGCAGCTGTCGCCGATTGAGTCTCAGATCACCCAATTCCTCGTCCAACCCTCTCCTGTGATCGCCGGCCGATCCGGCAACCGCTGCCAAGAACCTAGCCGCTCAGCGCCCCCGGGTCCAGACCGAGTTCGAACTCGATCCTCGCGGCCGCCAGCGAACGCACCCGCTCGACGTCCATCTCCGGGTCCCCGATCAGGGCCCTCACCCCGAGCCCATCCAGCAGGCCGATCGCGAAATCGGCGCTCGCCTCCGGGTCGGCCACCACGAACTCGCCGCGCTCGATCCCGAGCTCGATCACCTCCAGCATCCAGCCGCGGTAGGCGTCGTAAAGCCTGACGCCCATCGGCTGCATCGCCGGATCCCTGGTCGCCTGGAGCCAGAGTTCCACCCAGAGCGTCCACTCGTTGCGCTGCATCCCGGGAAGCGGCAGGCACTCGTCGATCATCACCCGGAGTCGCTCGGTGGCCGAGGCATCCGGGTCGACCGGCCGGCCGAAGCGGTCGGCCGCCGCCGTTTCGTAAGAACGCATCAGCGCCTGCTCCAGCAGCTCCTCCCGGGTCGAGAAGTAGTGGTGGACCAGCGCCGTCGAAGCGCCGGCCCGCTGCGCCACCCGCGCGATCCGCACGTCGTCTATCCCTTCGGCGGCGATCGCCTCGCAGGCCGCTTCGAGGATTCTGTCGCGGGCGTCGGCTGCCATCGTCGTAACTCAGCGCCGCCTCTGCGCGGGGCCGTTGTAATTCGACTCGCAGGTGATCATCGACTGCCGGCACCGATCTCCTGCCCGTGGTCCGCCAGGACCGCTTCGGCCGCGTTGCGGCCGTTCAGCGCGATTACGCTGCCGGCCGGATGTGTCGCCGCCCCCGACATGTAGAGCCCCGGCAGCGGGGTCCTCGCGCTGAGGCGGCCCTCCCACATCTGGTCCGGGGTGATCTCGCCCTGGAAGATGTTACCCCCGGTCAGACCCACCCTCGACTCGATGTCGGGCGGGCCCAGTACCTCGTGCTCGATCACGCAGTCGCCGAAGTCGGGAGCGAAACGGCCGATCAGATCGATGAACTGGCGGGCGACGTCGCTCCTCCTCGCGTCCCAGTCGCTGCCCTCGATGTCGTAGGGCGCGTACTGGCCGAATACGCTCATCAGGTGATTTCCCTCCGGGGCGACCGTCGGGTCGTAGCCGGTCTGGATGTAGATCTCGGCGAAGGCGACCGTCGGCTCGCCCTCGGCGCATCGTTCGAACGCGGCCTGGGCCTCGTCCATCGTCCCACAGGCGTCGATCGTCGCCTGGGCCGGCCAGGTCTCGCCCGCCGCGGCCGTCCAGTCGGGCAGGCGCTCCAGCGCGGCGTTGAACTTGACCACGGGACTGCGGATCTTCCATGCCTCAAGCCGTTCGGAAAATCGAGGTTCCAGCGCCTCGTCCCCGAGCAGGCCGAGCATCAGTTTGGGGTCGGTGTTGCATACGACCGAACGTGCGTTGATCACCGTCCCGTCTTCGCAGACCACCCCCTGTTCCGGCAGGATCGCGGAGACCTCGACTCCGCAGGCCACCGATGCCCCGGCCTCGATCGCGGCGTCGGCAATCGCGAAGCTGACCATGCCCATGCCGCCCTCCACGTAACCCCACACCGGGCCCTGGCCCTCGAGGTCGCCCTGGTAATGCATAAGCTTGATCGAGGCGGTCCCGGGCTCAAACGGCCCGCCCCAGGTCCCGATCACGCCCTGTCCGTAGAGCGCGGTGTGCAGTCGCTGGTCGCTGATGTAGCGGGTCAGCACGTCGGCAACCGAGTCGTTGAAGCAGAGGTCGATCATCTCCTGGTCGCCGCCGAGCAGCTCCTCGATTTCATCCCGGCCCGGGCTGTCGCCAACCCAGGTGTCGCGCTCGCCCTTCCTCAGCCTGATCCGGACCTCGTCGAACAGGCGCTCGTACTCCCAGTAGCCCTTCTGGTCGGCCGCCGACACCCCGAGCGCGTCGAGGTTGGCCCTGGTGCGATCGTCATCGAGGAACTGGCCGAACGAGCTGCCGTCCTCGAACGGGACCCAGAGATTGGGATCGGCAGTGAAGAAGCGCAGGCCGCGTTTTCTGAGACCGAGTTCGTCGATCACCAGGTCGTCGAGCAGGCCGACCACGTAGGCACACGGACTGACCACGAAATCGCGGTCGGCGAAAGGGCGCTCGAGCGTACATGCACCGCCGACCCGCTCCCGGCTCTCGAGCACCAGCACCTTCTGCCCGGCCCTGGACAGATAGGCGGCGGCCGTCAACCCGTTGTGACCGGCTCCGACCACCACCGCGTCCCAGTCCCTCGCGGCCAGCGCGGACAGGGGCTCGGGCATGCCGATCTCACCCAGTTTCTCGGCGACCGGGTTCAAGCGGTCGCCCCCTCGTGGATCGGCTCGGCAGGAGGCCCGGGCCCGAGGGTTTCCAGATACCGGCGGGCGACCATGTTGTCGAAGGCGTGCACGGTCGACTCCTCGCCGGAGTAGCGACCGGCCGAGTAGCCTCTTGTCCGGACCCCCTCCTGGGCCAGCTCGCAGACATGCCAGTCCTGCCGGTTGGTCAGGTCCCAGAACTCGATCGCGTCGGTCGGGTCGAAATCTTCGGCGTCGACCGACCGCTGCTCGAAGAACCACTCGCAGATCACTTCGGTCTCGCCCGGGCCCTTCGGGTAGAGGGTGTGCAGCATCACGTAGTCGGGATGCAGCGAGACCAGGGCGTTCGGGAACAACGCGAAGTAGAGGATCGCCCTCTCGTCGGCCTTGCTCAGACCGGCGATCGGCGGTCGCGAAGAAGCGTGGCCGCCGCCGCTCCCCATCGTGGCGGCGTCCTCCGCGGTCAGCGTCATCGAGCCGCCACACCATTCGCCGGCCCCGTAGTACTCCTCCCCGCTCATGTAGTTGCTGAGCTGGTTCAGCTCGGGATGGATGCCGGGGCAGTGCAGGCACTCGTTGTAATTCTCGGCGATTCCCTTCCAGTTGGCCTTGACCGAATATTCGACCCGGCCGCCACTGACCAGCTCGGCATTGCGGTAGTGATCGAGCTGATCGACCAGCTCCCCGACGTGCTCCCCGGGGTCAGGAGCCTCGCCGCCCAGATCGATCAGGAGCAGCCCGCCGACCACACCGGAGCGCACCGGGATGAGCCCGAAGCAACTCTTGTCGAAGTTCTCCACCTCATCCATGTGGGGAGTGGCGATCAGAGTGCCGTCGAGACCGTACGACCAGGCGTGGTAGGGACACTGGAGGCGTTTCTTGACCGTGCCCTCGCCGTCCTGCACGATGGTCGACCCGCGATGCCGGCAGACGTTGAGAAAGGCCCGGGGGACACCGTCCTCGCCGCAGACCACAACCACGCTGTCCTTGCCGATCTCCCGTTTCAGGTACATCCCCTGGCGACCGACCTGGGAGACGTGGCCGAAACAGATCCAGCCCGAGGAGAACAGGTTCTCGAGTTCCCATTCGAAAACCTCCCGGCTGGCGAAAGCCGCCGGCGGAAGCATCCAGGCCCGGGGCAGCGGTTCGAGATTTCGCCTGACCTCGGCCGGATCGAGCGGCAGTGCCGCCCCGATTCCGGGCCCGTCCATCGTCTCCATCCCACTCCTTCCGACACTCGATATCCGGTCAGTTTCGGGAACCCTAGCCGCTATTGACTTTGTAGTCAACCGCATGTACGCTCCCGGCGTCCGACGCCAGACCAAGATCCAGCAGCGAGGGAAACATGAGTGAAAACAGTTCCGCCCCCACCCGTCAGGAGGGCCTTTCCGAGCGGGCCCTCGACATCCAGAGCCGAACCCGGGCCTTCGTCGATGACGTCCTGATCCCGCTCGAGGAGGAAGCCGAGCAACTGAACGGCCGGCTCCCGGAGGCGACCGTCGCCGAAGTCAAGGCGGCAGCCGTTGCCGCCGGCCTGGTCGGCGGGCTGCACAAGCCCGAATACGGCGGCCAGGGCTGGTCTTCGCTCGAATGGTTCCTGGTCGAGGAGCAACTGGGACGCTCGACCAACGCGATCAGCTGGCACATCCCCAACGCCTACAACGTCTGGGACCAGGCCTCCCCGGAACTGGCCGAGCGCTGGCTTGTTCCGGCGCTCAGGGGCGAGGTGCGGGATGCCTATGCGGTGACCGAGAAAGGGGCCGGATCGGATCCTTCACGGATCGAGGCGACCGCCGCCCGGAGCGACGGCGGGTTCGTGATCAACGGGGAGAAGTGGTTCGTCACATCCGGCGACATCGCCTCGGTCCTGGTCGTAATGGCCAACCTGATCGAGGACGGCGAAAAGCGTCCGACCCTGTTCGTGGTCGACAAGAGCCTTCCCGGGATCGAGACGATCGACGACCCCGCCTTCACCCACAGCTATCCCGACGGCCACCCGACGATCACTTTCACCGACGTCGAGGTCGGGCCGGACGACGTGATCGGCGGGGTCGGCGGCGGCGACGAGGTCCAGCGCTCCTGGTTTTCCGAAGAGCGGCTCGGCATCGCCTCACGCGGGGTCGGTTCGATGTGGCGGCTCCTCGACGAAACGGTCGACTGGGCGACCGGGCGCGAACAGGGCGGCTCCCGCATCTACGACTACCAGGGGGTCTCCTTTCCCCTGGCCGATTCCGCCGCCGACGCCACGGCCGGCCGGCTGCTCGCCATCGACGTAGCCGAGATGATCGACGCCGGCGCCGACCCCAAGATCTGCCACAACAAGGCCTCGATGGCCAAGCTGTTCGTCTCGGAGGCGGCCTGGCGGTGCGCCGATCGCTGCGTCCAGGTCTTCGGCGGCCGCGGCTATCTGCGGTCGAACGTAGCCGAGCGTTTCCTGCGCGAGCTCCGGGTCGACCGGATCTGGGAGGGAACCAGCGAGATCCAGCGCCTGATCATCGCCCGGGGGCTGGAGCGTCGCGGAGTCGAGAAGATGCTCCACTGAGAATGCTCCGCCGAGCGGGCCGGCGCGTTGGCCGAGCGGTCGCGACACCCGCGTACCCGACCCGAGCCCTCCTGAAATGACCACCCGGACCCCGATTCCCGATCCCTCCCCCCTTCTCGATCCGAAATCGATCGCGGTAGTAGGGGCGACCGAGCGAATCGGCTCCTATGCCGACACCGTTCTGCGCAACCTGGCCTTCTCCGGATTCGGAGGGACGGTCTGGGGCGTCAACCCGAATCGGGACGAAGTCCACGGACGGCCCTGCTTCCCCAGCCTGCTCGACCTGCCGGAGCCGGCCGATGCGGTGGTTGTCGCGATCCCGGCCGCGCTCGTCCCGGCCTCGATCGCCGAAGCGGTCGAACGCGGCTGCCGCGGCGCGGTGGTGCTCGCGGCCGGTTTCGGCGAGGTCGAATCCGGCCGGGAGGCGGAAGACGAATTGAGGCGGATCGCCCTCGCCGGCGATCTTCCGGTCTGCGGCCCCAACGGCAACGGCATCGTCTCGGTCGCCGGCGGCGGCTCGATCTGGGGTGACTCGCTGCCGCCCCTGGTCCCGGGCGCGGTTGCCATGGTCTCCCAGAGCGGCAACGTTGCGGTGAACGCGATCGGATCCCGCCGCGGCATCAATTTCCACACGATCGTCTCGACCGGCAACCAGACCGTGCTCGACACCGGCGCCTGGGTCGAAGCGATCGCCCGCCGCGAAGGAGTGCGATCGATTGCGCTGTTCCAGGAGACAGATGGCGACGGCCAGGCCCTGGCCGAGTCGCTGGCGACCTGCGCGGATCGCGGCGTCCGGGTGGCGGTGCTCAAGGTCGGGAGCTCGGCCGCCGGCGGCCAGGCCGCTGCCGCCCACACCGGAGCCGTGGCCGGCGACCATCGCGTCTTCAGGGCGCTGATGGAGGAGGCCGGAGCCGCCTGGGCCGGCGACCCCCACGAACTGCTCGAGCTGGCCCGGGTTCTGGCCGAGCCCCGGGCCCTGCCGACTACGGCGACGGAGGCCCGGCCCCGGCCCGCAACGGTGACCGGGCCGGCCATCCTCACCTGCTCGGGCGGGGACTCCGGCATCGCCGCCGATCAGGCCGAGGTCCTGGGGCTCGGTCTGCCGTCGCTCGCCCCGGAGACGCTGACCCGGCTGGATAGGCTGCTACCCGAGGCCGCGACCCCGGGCAACCCGCTCGACTACACCTCACTGCTCTGGACCGAGACCGATCTGCTGAGCGAGATCGTGGCCACGGTCGGTGAAGACCCGTCGGTTGACCAGCTTCTGCTCTTCCACGACCATCCCCAGGGGCTGCGGCCGGAGCATGAGGAGGAATGGGCCGAGGTTCGCCGGGCGCTCGTCGCCGGAGCGGTCCGCTCGGGCACGGCCTCGATCCTTGCCTCAACCCTGCCCGACCTGGTCAGCCAGGAGGCGGTTGCGGAACTGTCGGAGCTGGGCGTCCCGGTGGTCGGGGGCATCCCGGCGGCGCTGTCGGCAGCCCGGGCAGGCCGGATCGGCGCGCCCGATTCCGAACGTCTGCTCCGCATCGCGGCAAGTGCCGGGAAATCGCGGGAAAGTGATGGCTCCGGCGTCCCGGGTCGCGGCACGCAAGCTGATCGGTACGGGGGTTTCGGCGGGACCTGGTTGGCCGAGGCTGAAGCCAAGCAGTTGATCCGTAAGTACGGCCTGGTCACCCCACCCGGTCGAACCGCCGGCGACAAGGCGGCCTGCGTCAAGATCGCGGAAGGAATCGGCTGGCCGGTTGCGCTCAAGCTCTCGGGTCCCGGCATCCGGCACAAAAGCGAGATCGGTGCGGTTCGCCTCGGCCTGGAATCGGGAGCCGAGGTAGAGGCCGCCTGCACCGGGATGCTCGAGCGATATCGCTCAGGAGGCGATCGCGGCACCAGTGACCCGGTCGAGTTCCTGGTCGAGTCGATGGCCGCGCCCGGGGTCGAACTGCTGGTCGCTGCCCGGCGGGACGCCGTTGTCCCGAACATCGCAATCGGCATCGGCGGGATCTGGACCGAACTGCTCGACGATGTCGCCGTGGTGCCGCTGCCGGCCGAGCCGAAAAGCGTCCTGAGGGCGCTCGGTGGTCTCCGCGGAGCGGCGATGCTGGCCGGGGGCCGCGGAACCTCCGCCCCCGACCTGGAAGCGATTGCCGAAGTCGCCCGGCTTGCCGGGCTCATCCTGATCGAGGCCGAACTCGAGCTGCTCGAGCTGAACCCGGTCTCCGCCGGGCCGGCCGGTGTAGTGGTGCTCGACGCCGTGGCCCGCCGCCTGCCCGGCTGAGCCGACCGGCCGGTCTGGCTTGGTACGCAAACGGTCGAGCCGACCGGCTCAGGCCGTCGCGACCGTCTCGTTCACGTGGTCGGCGGCGATCTCGAAGCCCTCCCTGAGGATCCCGGCGATCTCGGTGAACAGTTCGCCGTCGGCGATCAGCGGCGGGGCGATCTGGATGATCGGATCGGCCCGATCGTCGAGCCTGCAGATCAGGCCGCGCTCGTACAGGGCCGCGGAGAGCACCTCGGAGAGCAGCCTCTCGGCGTCCGGCCCGGAAAAGGGCTCCTTCGTTTCCTGGTCGCGGACCAGCTCGATCGCCCAGAAGTGGCCCATGCCGCGGACGTCGCCGACTATCGGGATATCGCGCAGCCCGTTCAGGGCTTCGTCGATGACCGGCTCGTTGGCCCGCACGTTATCGAGCACGCCCTCACGCTCCATGATCTCCAGCGACTTGAGCGCCACCACACTGCCGACCGGATGGCCGCCGAAAGTGAGTCCGTTGTTGTAATCGGTTGTTCCGTCGAGGAACGGTTCTGCGACCCGGTCGTGCATCAGCACGCCGCCCATCGAGAAGTGGGCCGCGGTCAGTCCCTTGGCGAAGGTGACCAGGTCCGGCACGAAGTCGAAGCGCTGGCCTCCGAACCATTCGCCGATCCGGCCGTAGGCGCAGATCACCTCGTCCGAGCAGAGCAGGATTCCGTGGCGGTCGCAGATTTCTCGAAGGCCCTGCCAGTAGCCGGCCGGCGGAGTGAAGCAGCCGCCGGCGTTCTGGACCGGTTCGGCGATCATCATCGCGATCGTCGAGGCATCCTCGAATTCAATCGTCTCCTCGATCTCGGCCAGAAGCGCCGCACAATGAGCCGCCTCGTCGTCGCCTTCCGGGTGGCGATAGGCACCGGTGTTGGAGACGTGGACCGCCGGTATCCCCAAGGGGTCGAACGGTGTCCGGCAGACCGGGATCCCGGTGAACGAGAGCGCCCCCATGGTCACCCCGTGGTAAGCGTTCTTGCGCGCGATAACCTTGCGGCGACGGGTCTCGCCGCGGGCCTGCTGCCACTGGACGGCCATCTTCCAGGCTGACTCGACCGACTCCGACCCGCCGGAAGTGAAGAAGACCCGGTTCATTCCTTCGGGAGCCAGGTCGGCAATCCGGGCGGCGAGTTCGATCGAGGGCGGGTGGGCGACCGTCCAGTTCGAGGAAAAGGGGAGCCGCTTCATCTGCTCGTGCGCGGCCGCCCCGATTTCGTCTCCGTGGGAGTGACCGAGCGAGGTGCAGTAAAGCCCCGAAAGGCCGTCGATCAAACGGTTGCCCTGGCGGTCGAATACATACACGCCCTCGCCGCGTTCGATGATCGCCAAGTCGGAATCCTTCAAGGCCGACATGTCGGTGAAGTGGAGCATGAGGTGGCGCCTCGCCATCTCCTGCATTACGTCCTTGCCGGCATGTCCACCGGTTCCGTTGTTTCCCGTCATCCAGCGAAGTCTATTGATCTGTCCGGCGAAATTGATCTTGTAGTCAACCGCACGATCCGATACTGTCACGCCATGGAGGCTGCTACCACACCCGATACCGGCGCCACAACCGGCAGCGCTCGCGACGGCTCGATCAGCTCGAGCTACGACGCGATCGTGGTCGGCGGCGGACACAACGGCCTGACAACGGCCGCCTACCTCGCCAAAGCAGGGATGAAGGTGATCGTGCTCGAACGAAGGCCGATCCTGGGCGGAGCCTGCGTCACCGAAGAGGTCTGGCCGGGAGCCAGGGTGTCGCGCTGCTCCTACGTCGTTTCGATGCTGCAGCCCAAGGTGATCAAGGACCTCAAGCTCGACCAGTTCGGCTACAAGGCCTACCCGCTCGATCCGGCCTACGCGGCGATGACCGAGGACGGCCCGATCTTCTTCTTCAACGAGGTCGAACGGACCGTCGCCTCGATCGCCAGGCACTCGGCCAAAGACGCCGCCGTCTACGCCGACTTCGAAGACCTGCTCGAGCGGACCGCCGGATTCCTGCGGCCGATGCTGCTGCGCGAGCCGCCGCCGCTGGGCTCGAGGAGTCCGGGCGACATCGCGGGGCTCCTGCGGGAAGGTGCCCGCGTAGCGGGCCTCAGCCGGCGGGACGTCAACGACCTGATCCGGATCTTCACCATGTCGGTCGGCGACCTGCTCGACGACTGGTTCGAACACGACGGCCTCAAGGGGTCGATCGCCTCGACCGGTGTGGTCGGAGTATGGGCCGGACCGCGGACCCCGGGGACCGCCTACAACCTGCTCCATCACGCACTCGGTGAAATCGACGGCATGGGCGGCGCCTGGGGTCAGGTCGTCGGTGGCATGGGCGCGATCTCCAATGCGATAGCCCGCTCGGCCGAGGCCGACGGTGCGACGATCCTGACCGACGCGGAAGTAATTTCGATCAACGTCGAACACGGCGAGACCACCGGGGTCACGCTGGCCAACGGCGACGAGATCAGGGCGCCGATAGTCGCCTCGGGCGCCCACCCGAAGTCGACCGTGCTCGACCTGGTCGGTGACCGGCACTTCCCCGACGACGTCGCGACCGACATGAAGCGCTACCGGACCCGCGGCGGCTCGGTCAAGGTGAACCTGGTCCTCGACGAGGCCCCGCAGTACGAAGGGGTGAGCGAAGAAGAGCAGCAACTCCTGCTGAGCGCAGGAGTCAATGTCTGTCCTTCGATCGATTACCTCGAGGCTTCCTGGCAGGACGCCCTGGCCGGGCGCCCGGCGGCCCACCCCTACATCGAGGCCGAGCTGCCCTCGACGGTCGATTCGAGCCTGACCGACGACGACCGGCTGGTGATGACCATGTTCACCCAGTTCGGGCCGTCCGAGGAGGGCCAGTGGAAGGACGGCGACCGGGAGCGGTACGGCGAGACCTGCATCGACCAACTCAACCGGTTCGCGCCCAACTTCAAGGCCGCGGTGGCCGAGCACGAGGTGCTCGCCCCACCCGATCTCGAGCGCATCTTCGGCCTGCAGGGCGGCTCGATCTTCCAGGGAGAGCAGGGCATGAACCAGATGGCGTTCATGCGCCCCACGCCCGACCTGGCCCAGTACGCGACGCCGGTCGGTGGGCTCTACCTCTGTGGTGCCGGAACCCATCCCGGCGGAGGGGTCACCGCCGCCTCCGGCCACAACGCAGCCCAGCGGATCCTCAAGGACCGCCGCCGGTCCCGCCGCCCCTGGAGGCGTCGCCGCGCGAGCGCCTGAAGAGGCTGGCAATCTCGAGGCGGCCGGGCTAGATTCTGGCGATGAAAAGTCAGAGCAGCACCCAGCCGTCCGATATGCCGAACGTCATCCTGCCCGGCGACGAGGCCTATGAAACCGCCCGCCTTTCCTGGAACCTGGCGGCCGACCAGCACCCCGCCGCGATCTGCGTCGCCACCTCCGTCGACGAAGTCGCCGGCGCGATCCGATATGCCGAAGAGCGGGATCTCCGGATCGCACCACAGACGACCGGTCATATGGCGATGGCCCTCGAGCCGCTCGACCGGGCCCTGCTGCTGAAGCCCTCGTTCGACGGTCCCCTGGTCGAAGTGGACCGCGAGGCGCTGACCGCACGAATCAGAGGCGGAGCGACCTGGGACGACGTCGTGAGCGAAGTCAGCGCCGCCGGGCTGACCGTCATGCACGGCTCCTCGCCCAGCGTCAGCCCGTTCGGCTACCTGCTCGGAGGCGGCCTCAGCTTCTACGCGAGAGCCCATGGCTTCGCGGCCAATCAGGTCAGCTCGTTCGAGATCGTCACCGCGGACGGCGAGATACGCCGGGCGAACCGCGACGAGCATCCCGACCTCTTCTGGGCCCTGCGGGGAGCCGGCGGCCGGTTCGGCGTGGTCACCGAGATCGAGATCGAACTCCTGCCACTGAACGAGGTCTTCGCCGGGATCAGCTTCTGGCCGGTGGCCGAGGCATCTGAACTGCTCCGGATCTGGAACGAGTGGACCGGGTCCGCACCGGACTCGGTCACCAGCACTTTCAGGATCCTGCGCCTGCCGCCGCTCGATGAGATCCCCGAACCGATCCGGGGCGTCCCGGTCGCCTGCGTCGACGCGGTGGCACTCGAAGACGACGCCGGGGCCGCGCTCGCCGAGCTGTTCAAGGACTGCGCCGAACCGCTGATGGGAGGCTGGGGCAGACAGCCGAGCGCCACGGTCGCCCGCCTGCACGGCGACCCCGAGGATCCGCTGCCTTCGATCGGCGATGCGATCCTCCTGAGAGAACTCGATGCGGAAGCCGAAGCCCGGTTCATCTCGGCCGCGGGTGCGGAATCGGGCTCGAGCCTGGTGGTCGCCGAGATCAGGCAGCTCGGGGGCGCGCTCGGCAGGCCCGACGACGACGGTGGCGTATTGAGTCATGTCGATGCCCGTTTCATGCTCTTCGCAACCGGTGTCGCGTTCGATCCCGCCACCAGCAAGAAGAGCGAGGAAGACCTCGACCGGCTACTGGACGCCCTGGAGTCCTGGCGGACCGGCCGGCGCCTCTACGGCTTTGCCGAGCGGAACTGCTCGCTCGAGGACTGCTTCGGGCCGGAATCGGCTGCGAGGCTGGAAGAGATCCGCGCCCGCTACGACCCCGGGCACATCTTCATCGCACCTCACCAGGCGGCCGGGGGCTGATCGGCGGCCGGAGGCCGGTCTTCCACGGGAGCCGGGGAACCCGCCATCATTGGTTCATGAATCCGACGGCACCCGGTACCAACCCCGCTTACCGGCTCAAGCCCGGGTCACCGCCGGTGGAGGTGATCAGTGTGATCAGGGGACGGGCACTGTCGGCGATCGGACAGCTCCGCGAAGCCAACCCGGAGGGGCAGAGTGAGGCGGTTCACGAGGCCCGCAAGGACGCGAAGAAGATCCGGGCCGCGCTGCGCCTGGTCCGGGGAGAACTCGGTGAGGAGCGGTTCCGGTCCGAAAACCGCCGCTTTCGCGACGCGGCCCGCCTGCTCGCCGGAATGCGGGACACGGAAGTCATGGCCGGGACCGTCGCGTCGATGATCAACCGGTACCCGGAAAGGGCCGCACAGCTTGCCCCGCTCAACCGGGAACTTCGGTCACGGGCCGAGCAGCTCAAGCAGGGCTCGGTCGGAGGCGATGCCGAGGCTCGTCTGAAGATGGCCGCCGACGGATTCGCGAACGGGGTCGCGGTGGTCACCCTCTGGCAGCTCGACGACCACGGCTGGGACAGCTACGGAGCCGGCCTCAGGCGAACCTACCGGGACGGCCGTCGGGGGTTGAGAGCGGTTGAGGACCGGTTGGAGTCCGGCCCGATAAAGGAGGCCGCCGGCGAGGTGCACGAATGGCGCAAACGGGTCAAGGACCTCTGGTACCAGCTGCGGCTCTTGCGCGACGCCTGGAAGGAGGGGCTGGCCGGCCTGGTCTGCGAGGTCGACCGCCTGGCCGAGTTGCTCGGCGAGTTCAACGACTTCGCCGTGCTCGAACGGGAGCTGGAATCCTCACGGCTGAGCGGGTTTCAGGACGAAGAGGTGAGCCGGCTGGTCGCGGTCAGGGAAAGGGAGCTGCTCGACGGCGCCCTTCCCCTGGGTCGGCTGATCTACGCCGAGAAGCCGTCCCGTTTCAGCGACCGGATCGGCGGCTACTGGCAGGCCTGAGACGGTCCCGGCCCGTTCCGGCCTCAGCCGCGGCCGCGAACCCGGGTCCAGAGAAACAGGCCTGCCGCCTGGGACAGGACGAGGATCACCAGCCAGGCGGCCGCGATGCCCCAGAAGGCGTCGGGATAGAGCCGCCTCAGGGTGAGGTCGTCGTCGAACTTCCAGCTGTCGCCCTCGAAGAAGATCCCATGGAAGCCGTCGAACACCACGTCGAAGCCGATAAGCATCAACAGCCCGATGGCGGCGAACAGGGCGAGTGTCGCGACTCCGCCCCACCGCAGCCCGGCCCGCGCCGTCTCGCCGAACCGTCCGGCCCGGACTCGCAGCCAGGCAAACGCGCCGGCCAGCACGGCGACGGCAGACAGCCAGGCCAGCAGGACGGCTCTCACCAGCCCGCGCACGTCTTCCATGTGGCTGATCTCGGACCCCTCGAACGCCTCACCCCCGTCGGGCAGCGTCGCCTCGGCCAGCAGCGCGGTCCCGTCCCCGACCGGCCAGATCGAGCGGATCCCGGTCGCCGCCAGATCGGCCCTCTCCCCCCGTTCCAGGCCGAACTCGTCGGCCGGAAAACCGGGAAGCGAGTACTGGAGATCGGCCATCCACGGCACCAGCAGGACGATCAGCGAGTTGCCCAGGATGACCAGCGGAACGCATATCGCGATCAGCAGCGACAACCGGCGATGACGGTTACTCGACACCGCGCGATCGTAGCGGTGTTTCAATCCCGGTCGAGCCCCTCGTCCGCCTCCGGAACAGGCTCCGGTCGGGGCCGAGGTCGTCGATCCGTAATGATTGTCCGACCATGGCCAACTACACCGCAACAATTCACAGTCCGATGCCGGTCGAGCAGACGTTCGACTACATGGCCGACTTCAGCAACGCAGCCGAATGGGACGCGAATACCGTCTCTTCCGAGTGCCTCAACGGCGACCCGGGCCGGGTCGGAGCACGCTATGAGGTGGTGACCGGGTTCGGCGGGCGCGAGCTCACACTCACCTACGAGACGACCGAGTACACCCCCCACGAACGGGTCGTCCTGGTCAGCGGAACCGGACTGGCCGCGATCGAAGACGTGATGACTTTCGCCGCCACTCCCGAGGGAACCGAAATCACCTACCAGGCGAACGTGAAGCCGAAAGGGCTCGCGAAAGTCCTGGATCCGCTGTTCGGACTGATCTTCCGGCCGGTCGGGGACCGAGCCGCCGAAAGCATGCGAAAGACCCTCCAGAACAAATGACCCCCAAACCGGTGGTCGTGGTCGGAGCCGGTCTGGCCGGTCTCAACTGCGCCGCCGAACTCACCAGGCGAGGCATGAGCCCGATGGTCTTCGAGGCGTCGGACGGCATCGGCGGCCGGGCCCGGACAGACTCACTCGACGGCTTCAGGCTCGACCGGGGCTTCCAGGTTCTGCTGACCGCCTATCCCGAGGCGCAACGCACCTTCGACTATCCGTCGCTCGAGCTGGGTGAATTCATTCCCGGCGCCCGGATCTGGAACGGACGATCGATGCGCCCGTTCGCCGATCCGCTCCGGATCCCCGGCTCCGCGCTCGGCTCGCTCGCATCACGGGCTGCCGGCCCGGCCGATCTCTGGAGACTCTTCCGGATGAAGCGTGATCTCACAACGACCGCCCCCAGGGAAATCCTGGGTCGGCCCGACCTTACGGCGATCGAATCGCTGGAGCGGCGCGGCTTCTCTGCCAGGGTGATCGAGTCGTTCTTCCGGCCTTTCTTCGGCGGGGTATTCATCGATCCGGATCTGACTACTTCGAGCCGCCTGATGGAGATCTTTTTCCGCTGTTTCTCCACCGGCAGCGCCGCCCTACCGAGCGGCGGCATCGGTGCGCTTTCCGCCCAGATCGCCGCACAACTGCCTGTCGACACGGTCAGCCTGAACTGCTCCGTCAAGAGCGCAAATCCTACGAGCGTCGAACTCGAAGACGGTCAACGGGTCGAAGCCGAGGCGGTCGTCATCGCAACCGACGAGCGTGCTGCCGCCAGATTGTGCGGCTTCGAAACGCCGCCCTCCGGTCGGGTCACCACCTGCCTCTACTTCGACGCACCGGAAAGCGGGGGCGGCGACCCCTGGCTGACCCTCGCTCCGGCCGGCGGCGGTCCGGTAAACGAGCTTGCGATCCCCAGCTCGGTGGCGGGAGGCTACGCGCCACCGGGCCGGTCACTGATTTCGGTGAGCGTAGTCGGCGAACAGTGCGACCGCCCCGACCTGCTCGAGGCGGTCAGGGCCCAGCTCGGCGGCTGGTTCGGGGGTTCCGCTGTTTCCGGCTGGCACCATCTGCGCACCTACCGGGTCGAACATGCCCTTCCGGCCTTCGAGCCTGGCCGTCTGCAGATCGACGGCCGGGGCCCACGGCTCGAATCGGGCATGTTCGTCTGCGGGGACTACCGGGAAACGCCGTCGATCCAGGGTGCGCTGGTATCGGGTCGAAAGGCCGCCGAGGCGGTTGCGGCCGCCACATCGCCTGATCGGGCCGGGCGAACCGGCTGAGGGCCTGCCGGGATAGGCTCTAGGCTTGAGTGGCGTGTCCGGCAGTTTGAACGCCCGGGCCGGTCAGAGCCAACCAGAAGCGAGGAGCCAGATGCCCGACGCATACGATTTCGTGGTCAAGCGTGACGACCTCAGGGAGAGCAGTGTCCTGCCCGCCCCGGCCGAGCAGGAGGTCGAGCTCGAGCCCGGCCAGGTCCTTCTCAGGATCGACAACTTCTCGCTCAGCGCAAACAACGTGACCTACGGCGCCATGGGCGAGGCGATGAGCTACTGGGACTTCTTCCCGGCTTCGGAGGGATGGGGCCGGGTTCCGGCTTGGGGATTCGCCGAGGTCACCCGCTCCGAGCACGAAGAGACGCCGGTCGGGACCAGGGTCTACGGATACTTCCCGATGTCGAGCTACCTGGTGGTCCGACCCGGCGAGCATTCGCCCGACGGATTCACCGACGTCTCGCCACACCGGGCAGGGCTGCCGATGATCTACAACCGCTACTCGATCGTCTCCGACCCGGAAGAGGGCTCCGATCGCGAGCCGCTCACCGCACTCTTCTCGCCGCTGTTCGCGACCTCGTTTCTGCTCGAGGACTGGCTGGCCGAAGAGGAGTTCTTCGGCGCCGGCGAACTCCTGCTTTCGAGCGCCTCGAGCAAGACCGCGCTCGGCCTGGCATTCCTGCTGAAAACGAAGGGGGGCACCGACGCCAAAGTCATCGGCCTGACCTCGCCGGGCAACCGGGGTTTCGTATCCGGCACCGGCCTCTATGACGAAGTCAACGGCTACGACGACCTGACCGGCCTGGAACCGCCCGAACCGGCGGTCTATCTCGACTTCGCCGGCAGTGGGGACCTTCGCGCCCGGATACACGAGACTTTCGGCGACCGGCTCAAGGCGAGCGTGATCGTCGGGGCCGCCGACTGGGAAGGCCTGATGCCACCACAGGGCAACGAACCCCTGCCCGGACCCGATCCCGGTCTGTTCTTCGCCCCGGACCGGGCCGAGAAGAGGCTCGGCGACTGGGGCGGCGAGGGACTCAAGGAACGTGTGAACGCCGAACAGCGGAAGTTCATCGATTCTTCGGGCGCCTGGTTGACGATCCGCAGGGGCAGCGGCCCGGCCGAGCTCGAAGCGGCCTTCCGCAGTCTGGTCGACGGCGAGGCCAGCCCCGACGAGGGCTGGTCGATCCGTCCCTGACCGGACCTGCCGCTTCACCCGCGGACGCCACCCGGCGCCGGGTCACCCCACCCGGCTAGTATCGCCGCCATGGACCGCCGAACAGTCACCCTCATAAGCGCCCTGGCTCTCCTCGGCGTGATCGTACTCGTCGTCGTCTTGTCCGGAGGCAACTCCGAAAACGACGTGGGCACCATCTCCGAGGATCTGACCGAGCGCCCGGTCATCACCTCCTCCAGCGAGCCTCCGCCCAACCAGGTCGAGACCGAGGACATCGTGGTCGGCCAGGGCCCGGCGGCCAAGGACGGCGATACCGTCTCGATGCAGTACGTCGGCGCGGTCTATGACACCGGCACCGAGTTCGACGCCTCGTGGGATCGCGGGGAGGCGTTCGACTTCACCCTGGGAGCGGGCGATGTGATCAAGGGCTGGGACGAGGGAATCGTCGGCATGAAGGTCGGCGGCCGACGCAAGCTGGTGATCCCGCCGGACCTGGCTTACGGCGCTCAGGGAAGTCCTCCACTGATCCCGGGAGACGCCACCCTGACCTTCGTGGTCGATCTCGAAGCGATCAAGTAGCCCGCTCCGGCCGGGGGGCGACCCTACTCGGGTCGTTCCTCCCCGGGCCAGGCCCCGGTGTAGCGGGCAAAGACGCGTCTCGCGGCGTGGTCGACCAGGCCGCGGACCAGCGCGAAGATCGCGCCCTCCAGCGCCAGGGCGATGACCAGCTTGGGAATCGAAACCTCGCGATGCTCGGAGTCGGGCGGACCCTGCCCGTCGAAGGCGGACCAGGTCTTTTCGAACGACTTGCGAGCGACGATTCCGGCTAGCAGTCCGCTGATGATCCCCAGCGGCTTGAACAGCAGGCTCATGCGGCGATCCTACCCGACCGGGACAGGACGAAACCGGACCCCGCGATCCGTCCGCTGCCGCGACGGCCCCGAGGGCCTAAGATCTGCCTGTGGATCAGATCGACCAGCTCCTCGCCAACAACCGGGAACAGGCCGAGGCGCTGCCGATCGAGCGGTTCGGCGTCAAACCGACCCTTCGCCTGGCGATCGTCGCCTGCATGGACTCACGGCTGAACGTGTTCAAGGCGCTCGGTCTCGGCAGCGGCCAGGCGCACGTACTGCGAAACGCCGGCGGGGTGATCACCGACGACGTGATCCGGTCGCTGGCGGTCTCCCAGCGGCGCCTCGAGACCCGTGAGGTGATGCTGATCCACCACACCGACTGCGGCCTGCTCTCGATCACCGACGACGGCTTCCGGGCCGAGCTGCAGGAGGCGACAGGGGTCGCTCCGGCGTTCGCGATCGAGTCGTTCTCCGACACCGAGGCCGACGTGCGGCAGTCGATCCTCCGGGTCAGGCGCTCCGAGTTCCTGCCGCACCGCGACCGGGTCCGTGGTTTCATCTACGACGTCGAAGACCACCTGCTCCGGGAAGTCGTGGTGCCCGGGACTGAGTGAGCGAAGCCCGACCGGTCTCAGGCCCTCACCGGTTCAGGCTCTCGCCCTGGGGTCGGGAAGCGGCTTCAGGTTCGGCTCGATCCTCTCCCGGCAACGGTTCGAAATCGGGCGGCAGCGAGAGCCGCTCACCGAGGTGCTCCGGGTCCTCGTCGGCAGCGAATCCCGGACCCTCGCTGGCCAATTCGAAAAGCACCCCGGACGGCTCGCGGAAGTAGACCGACCTGAAGTAGAACCGGTCGATCACCGGCGTCGGCCTGGCCCCCGCCTCGATCAGGCGCCGGCGCCACTCCTCCTGGTCCTCATCAGCGGTATTGAAGGCGATGTGGTGAACCGAGCCTGCCCCCTGGAGCGACCGCGCCTCGGGAGCCAGGTCGTACGAAAAGAACCCCCCGCGCTGCTCGCCTCGTATCTCCCAGGCACCGCCCTCTCCGCCGCTGAAGCCGAGCGCAGCCAGCATCGCCTCGCTGCGCGCCGGATCCCGGCTGTAGGCACGGACCCCGTCGAATCCCTGGAGTGCGAACTCGGGCGGAACGTCGGGGGCGCCTCCAACCAGCGGCTCGTCATCGATCTTCGATACCGCCAGTTCGTGGACGAGCCCCTCGGGGTCGGAGAAACGGAGGCGACCTTCGACGATCTCGGTGACTACCGCCCGTCCGGCGAGCCGGCCCTCCCAGAACTCGATCGCAGCGGGTGAAGCCACCCTCCAGACAATGCGATGGACCATCCCGGCCCCGGCACGCCCGGAGCCGGCTCCCGGGTACTCGAAGAAAGTCAGGTCGGACCCGGGCCTGCCCCGTTCTTCCCCGTAGAAGAGGTGGTAGACGGAGGGGTCGTCCTGGTTGACCGTCTTCTTGACCATTCGTAGCCCGAGCACGCCAACGTAGAACTCGACGTTTGCCGGAGCGTTTCCGGTGATCGCCGAGATGTGGTGGATGCCTTCGAGGCCCATTCAAGATCTGCCGTCGAACCGCCCGGGGCGTCAGTCCGGGAGAAGCACCTCTTTGAGGGTTTCGAGCTCCTCACCCATGTAGATCGCCAGCCGCTGCAGGTGCGGCAGCGAGTCGCGGGCCCCGGTCAGGCCGAAGTTCATCGTGCCGGCGTAGCTGACGCAGGTGATGTTGAGCGCCGTTCCCTGCGGCAGAAGCGAAAGCGGCGAGAGCCGGTCGAGCCTGGACCCGCTGAAATAGAGCGGTTCCTTCGGCCCCGGGACGTTGGAGACGGTGACGTTGAACGGGACCGGCGTGTGGCCACCGAGGCCGACCACCAGACCGGTGATGAACGGGACGTTCAGAAGCAGCGAGTAGGACTCGAGGGCGGTCGGCGAGAGTGAGCTGACGTGGGTCTTGGCCTCGCTCATCGAGCTCTGGATCGCTTCCAGCCGCTCGAGCGGGTCGGCGTAGTTGGTCGCCAGCTCGGTCACCAGGATGGCGACGTTGGTCCCGGTCGACAGGTCGTCGGCCGCGCGCAGGCTGACCGGCACGCCGGCGGTCAGCGACCGTGCCGGCAGCTCGCCGTGCTCCTTGAGATAGCGCCGCAAGGCACTCGAGCTCAGGTAGAGCACGATGTCGTTGAGCGTGCCGCCGGCCGCCTTGGCCAGCCCCTTCAGTTCCTCGAGGTCGTACTGCTGGGTGGCAAAGCGCCGCTGCCCGGCGATCTTCCCCCCGAGTGCCGAATCCGGCGCATCGTAGGGAACAGCGAGGTCGCCTTCGCGGATCCGGCTCGAACCGAGCTCGACCGCAGCCCTGCCCAGATCGACCAGTGTGGAGACACCCGAGCGGGCGGTCCCGGCCACGGTCTCGACCAGCGAACCCGACGGCGGTGCCTCGTCCGCGGAGGTCCTTGCCGGCCTGGGCCGCTCCCCCACGGTCCACAATGCCGGCGTCTCTCCAGCCTCGGGATCGGGCGAGAGCGTTCTCAGCAACAGCCGCATCCCGCTCACCCCGTCCATCAGGGAGTGGTGGGTCTTGGTGTAGATGGCGAAGCCGTTCTCGCCGAGCCCGTCGATCAGATGGACCTCCCAGAGCGGGCGGTGCATGTCCAGCTGGTGGCTGTGCAGCCGGGAGATCAGAACGCCGAGCTCCCGCTGGCCGCCGGGCTCGGGCAGGGCCAGATGGCGAACGTGGTAGCTGAGGTCGATGTCCGTTTCCTCGTGCATCAGAGGCAGACGGGGTCCGATCACCGGCGCGGTCAGCGGCCGCAGGTTCCACGGCTTGGGAATACGCCGCTCCTGCTGCATCCGCTCGACCTGATTGGTCAGGTAGTCCGGCCCGGCACCGTCCGGTTTGGTGAACTCGAGCAGGGCCCCGACGTGCATCGGGGTATCCCGGCTCTCGATCAGGAGCCAGGCGGTGTCAACGGGCGAAACGCGTTTGATTGCCATCCGGCGCAGCATACCTGCGCCGGATGGCCGGCACGGCCGGTCAGCCGTTGAGAATCTTCGCCTTCTGCGCGGCGAACTCCTCTTCGGTCAGGACGCCCTGATCCCTCAGCTCGCCCAGCTCCTTGAGTTGGGCGAGGTTGTCACTTCCCGACGGTGCGGCCGGTGCGGCCTGCTGAGGCGCCGCCGCCTGCTGCTGCTCGGCTTCCTGCTGCGCCCACCTGTTTCCCTGACGACGGGAAACGCGATTACTGACCGACGTCGCCGTGCCCGCTATGACCGCGGTCCTGGCTACTCCTCTTACCAAACCTGGCATTTTCGTTCCTCTGCTTTCCGTTTGTTTCCTGCTACTCGTTTTCCAGTTCTTCTTCGAGCGCTTCGAGCGTGGCCAGAACGGCCTGCGTCGGGATGCGCCCGCTGGCGACGAGCTGTCCACCGGACCGCCTCACCGCCGAGGCGAAGCCGGCCGCCCAGCTGTTCTCGTAGACCAGCAGCGCCGCCGCCGTCCCCGGCTCGAGGGCCTGGGCTGCTTCGCTCAGGTCGTCCTCGTCGAGCATGCCGGTCGAGGCCTCGGCGAACATCTCGACCTGTTCCCCGTGCTCGCCAATCTCGTCGATCTCGATGCCCGAAACCGTGCCGTCCTCGGCCTTGGTGATGAACGCGAGGTCGAGCACCCGGATGGTGCCGCTCTCGACCAGCTTGAGCAGCTCGGGCGCCACTTCACCCTGCGGCTGCCGGCCGGGCCACTCGACCACGAGGTAGTCGATCGGTCCGAGTTCTTCGTTTTCTTCAGTTGTCATCCGCAGGTCCTCCGGGAGGGTCGCATTGTCTGCCGACACAATAGCCGTCCCGGTCTGGCGTCATTGACCTGATCGACATGAAGCCGGGGCCGCCGATCCCGCGGGGCGGCGCTCAGCTGAAAGTGCTGACCAGCGAGACGATCACGATCGCCAGTCCCGCGGCCCCAAGTGCCCGACGAAGACCGTTTACGCCGTCGAACAGCTCCCACCAGGCCCAGACCGCCAGGCCGATGATGAAGGCCGCCCGGGCGATCCCGTACAGCAGGGAACCGTCGGAGGCGAGCAGGCTGATCACCCAGCCCACCAGGGCGAGCCAGAGCGGCGGATTCGGGGTCTGGGCGACCGTGTAGCCCCTGATCTTGCGGTCGCTCATCGATTTCCTCCGTTGGGTGGGTTTGGCCGGGTCCGATGCCTAGGCACCCGGCTTGACGACCATCAGATATATCGCGATCACGACCAGCAGGCCGGTCGCCGTTCCGACGAATCCCTCGGTCCGGGAGCGGGCCAGATACTCGTCGGACGGTTCGAACGGACCGTCTCCGGCCGCCGCGATCTCCTCTGAGACCATCGCCTCGAGCTTCCGGTCGGCCGGGATGAAGTAGCCGCCGAGCAGCCCGCCGATGACGATCACGATCAGGAATGTCGCACTTATCCAGAATGCGCCGATGTCCCAGTCCCGGTCGACCAGCTGGTAGATGCCGGTCGCGATTATCAGGACCAGTGCCGGAGTCGCCAGGTTGCGGTTGATCGCCAACTGGATCCGGTGCACGTAGGGCAGGTGGCGGGGATCCATCTTCATCGCGACCGGGAAGAACAGCGCCTCCCCGAAGGTCGCCCCGAAACCGACCACCACGGCCGTAATGTGGATCCAGACCGAGATGTCATAGCCGGTGACCGCGAGTGGCATTTCCATGGCCCAACCCTAACGCCCTTCTCGGGCGAGATCAGACAATGAGGCCCGAACCGGTTCGGGCGCCGTCCGCGGATAGGATGTGCCGATGCTGAGCGGCCGCGCCTTCTCCGGACTCCTGGCGCTTGCCGCCCTCGTGCTTGCCGGCTGCGGTGGCGGCGACGGGATCGGCAGCTCGACCGGGACATTCGAACCTTCCCGGGCCGGGACGCTCACCGTGATGACCCAGCCGATGCCGACCGACGGTTTCTGGGAGGGAACGAGTGAGAACCCGACCGGGGGCTTCGAGTACGAGATGGCCGTCGACCTGGCCGAGCGGCTCGGCCTCGACCGGGTGGAGGTTCGCATCGCTCCGTTCTCGAGGATCGTCGGCGGCCATCTGGGTGGCGCCGACCTGGCCATGGCGCTTATCACCCCGACCACGGAACGCGATGAAGTGCTGGACTTCACCACGCCCTACATCGATGCGGCTCCGGCACTTCTGGTCCGGGAAGGAACCGAGATCCCCGATGTCCAGACCGCCCAGGAGATGCAGTTCGCGGTCGGCCGGGATACGACTTTCGAAGACATCGTCGCCGAGGCCATCCGACCCGACGCCGAACCGCTCCGGTTCGAAAATCGCAACCGGGAGATCCGGTCGGTCCTGAGCGGCAGGGCCGACGTGGCGATGTTCGACCTGCCGGCGGCCGAGGCGATCGTCAACGACGATGATCGCCTGGCGATCGCGGCCAAGCTTTCCAGTACCGAGCCGATCGCCGCCGCCCTGCCCGACGGTTCGACCAACGTCGATGCCGTCGGTTCGGCCCTGAGGGCAATGGAGGCCGACGGCACGATCGACAGCCTCTCGGAGGAGTGGCTCGGAACTTCGATAACCGACAGTGAGAACAATGTGCCTCTGCTGAGGACCAGCTCGTGAGCGTGGCGGCGATCTCGCTCCAGGCTCCCGAAGGCAGTGCCTGGGAGTTCCTCGTGCTGTTCCTGGTGGTGATCCTGGGTCCGCCGATCGTTCAGCGGGCACGGGTGCCCGGCCTGATCGGGCTGCTGATCGGCGGGTTCCTGATCGGGCCGAACGGCCTGGCGCTGCTGCCTGAGGGAAGCAACACGATCCCGGAGCTCGGCCAGCTCGGGCTGCTGTACCTGATGTTCGTCGCCGGCGTGGAGCTCAATCTGGGGCTGCTCAGCCGCTACCGCCGGCCAGCGGTCAGCTTCGGTCTGCTCACCTTTGCCTTCCCGATGATCTTCGGTACCGGGGCCGGACTGCTTCTCGGCTGGGAAATGCCGGCGGCGCTCCTGCTGGGATCACTGTTGGCCTCACACACGCTTATCCTCTACCCGCTGGTCAGGGGCGCCGGCCTTGCCAACGACCCGGTCGTGGCCAGCGTGGTCGGCGCGACGGTCCTGACCGACACGATCGCCCTGGTCATCCTCGCGGTCATCGCCGGAACCCAGTCCGGAACCGGTAGCAGCACCGACGTCGTGCTCGAGCTCGTTCTCGGGTTCATCGCCCTCGGCCTGGTCTGCTTCCTGCTTCTGCCGTTTCTGGCCCAGCGCGCATTCCGGGCTCTCGGCACCGACCGCACTGTCCGCTACGTGATCGCGATCGCCTCTTTCCTGCTGGCCGCGGTCGTTGCCGAGACTTTCGGGATCGAGGGGATCGTCGGCGCCTTCTTCGCCGGCCTGGCGATGAATCGCCTGGTACCCAACGAGGGTCCGCTGATGAGCCGGATCGACTTTTTCGGCGGGGCGGTGTTCATACCGGTCTTCCTCGTCGCGACCGGCCTACTGCTCGACCCATCGGTGATGTTCCAGTTGGAGACCCTTGGGCTGGCCGCCCTGTTCACCGTCGCCTGCCTGGGCGGCAAATTTATCGCCGCCCAGTTGACCCGCCTGATCCTGGGAGCGACTGCTGCCCAGGCCGGCCTCGCCTTTGCCCTATCCACGCCGCAGGCCGCCGCCACCCTGGCCGCGACGACGGTCGGATTTCAAATCGGCCTTTTCGGAGAGACGGTGGTCAACGCGGTTCTTGTGCTGATCCTGGTCAGCGTGCTGGTCGCCACCTTGGTCGGCGAACGCGAAAAGGGCCGAGTCAAGCTCCCGGCCCAGGCAAAGAAAGCGCTCGGCGAGAGGGTTCTCGTCGCCGTGGCCGATTTCGCGACCGCCCCGCTCGGCCTCCGGCTCGCTCGCGAGGTCGCGGCAAAGGAAGCAGGCGTCGTCGACGTGATCCTGATGCTCGACTCGCACACCGGGGGCCATGAGCGACAGGCCGGCCTGGACCGGATCAACGGCATGTGCAGACGGCTTGGGATTGACACCGATCCTTCGGTCAGGGCCTCCGTTCACCGGGCCCGGACCACCATGCTTGCCGCCAACAGCCTCGAGTCGTCGCTGGTGCTGGCTGTCGGCAGCGGAATCGACGACGGCTGGGAGGAGGATCTCGCCGTTTCGTCACCGGCACCGGTCGCGATCGTCAGGGGCTCGGTCGACCGACCGCTCGGCGACGTCCACGCCGTCGCGCTCGACGCGCGGGTCACCGCGGCCGGCACGGTCGCCGCCGAACTGGTCGCCGCCGTTTCGCGCGACAGCGAGGCAGATGAAGGACGGCAGCAACTCGATTCACATCGCTCACTGGAGCCGGGCGAGGTCGGAATCGCCGGGGTCAGCGGCTGGGACGAACTCTCCGAGATCAGCCCGGGTCGGGAAACCGGCCTGGTGCTGATCCCCGACGAACTCCTCCCGGTCGAAGTCCCCGAACCTTCGATCCCGGAGCCCCACGGGACCGCCGCCGCCATGGGTTGACCCGCTTCGGGCATGATCTGTTCCCGGGCCGCCGGTCTTGGCGCGAGGGTATCTGCCGGCCGCCGTGCGGAGCAGCGCCAGGATACCTTCGACCGCGCTCTCGGGAATCGCGGCCGACGGCGAGGCCCCCGGGTGCCGACGGGCGATGCGCACCCTCAGCGCCCCAGGCCTGATCCTGAAACGAAGCGGCGGGTCGATCTGAACCGCCTCGCCATCGATCCCGGCCGGGACGGTTCTGTCGGCTCTGACCTCGAATTCGGGTACAGACCACTCGTGCCAGGGTCGTCGTGGCAGGCGGCCGCTGTCGCCCCCTCCGACCAGAGACGAGGCCACGGTAATGCCGAGCACCCCGTCGTCGATCCTCGGGCGCGTCCCCGACCCGACCGCGCGCCCCAGTCGATACCGGTTGTTCGAGACAAGGATCGCGGTACTGGACGAATGCTCGTGCCCGCCGGGACCCTGCCACCGGAGGTCAAGACCCTCTCCATCGGGTCCGATCACCTCGGGCACGGTCTCGAAGATGGTCCGCAGTTTCGCTTCGCGATAGCCCTCACGCTGAACCGCCTCCGCATAGAGGCCAAGCGAGACGTTGTTGACGAAGACCCGGCCGTTCACCTCGGCCAGGTCCACCCTCCGCTCCCCCCCGTCCACGAACGCGTCGAGCGCCCCCACCACATCGTCTCGATCAACACCGAGGTCGAGCGCGAAATGGTTCCGGGTCCCCGCCGGGATGCAGGCGTATGGAAGGTTCATCTCGGCGGCGACCGCGGCCACGACCGCCTGGGAACCGTCGCCGCCGGCCATCGCCAGGGCGTCGGCGCCGCCATCCGCCGCCTCACGGACCAGCTGCTCCAAATCGGCGTCCCGAGTGAGCTCGATCGGCTCGATTCCGCGTGAGCGGGCTTCGGAGTCGACCGAGAACTGCCCGACCTTGCCGCCGCCGGATTTCGGGTTGAAAAAGAGCACCGGACGGTTCGGGGCCGGAGCATCTTCGAGTGGGGCCCTTATCCGGGCCGCCCGTCGGGCCAGGTCGAGTGCGGCAATGAGAATGGCCACGACCACCAGAGCCTGGCTACCCCCTTCGCCCAATTTGAAAATTACGAATATGGCCGCAAGGAGAAGCAGGGCGGCGACCCAGAGCGCCAGTGCCCGGGGCGGGCCGACGCTGATGAAGCCGTACCAGGCCAGGGCCGGCGCCAATGCGACGACCGCGAGAAGGAGCAGCCCCCAGGGGAATTGGCGGACAACCAGATCGAACGTCAGCAGCGCGGCCGCCAGCATCAGGACCAGCGCAGCCGCCGCGGCTGCCCGCTGCCCGCTCGGGCGATGGCCGTCCGGTGACGTCTCCCCGGCGGGTCCGCAACCGCCGGCTACTTGTCCGAGGGCACAACCGTGATCCGCCCCGAGTCGGCCGCCTCGAGCAGGGCTCTGTAGTCCCGTTCGTTCTGATCGGCGTAGGCGCGGGCAAATCGAGCGATCGCGCGATCGAACTTCGAACTCTTGCCCAGGTATCCGGCGATCGCGAAAGCGATCTCCCGTGCGGGCGTGGGCGCGAGCCAGCACCGACCCGCAGATCTGACCGTAGAAGGCCATCGTCCGGGGATCCATCTGTTCGACCCGGGCCGAGCCTTTCCAGTCCCAGAGCTGGCGCACGTAGTAGTCCCGCGTGACATCGTCTATTCCCCGGGCGCTCACCCAGCCGAGAAAGATGTCGCTCGCGGACTGGGTCCAGCGCTGGCCCTCGACCACCCGCTGGCCGTGGTTGGAGAACTCGCTCGCCCCCTGGGAGGGCTCCAGCACCGACTCCTGGGCTTCCTTGATCTGTAGAAAGAGCGGGTCGCCCATGTCGCGGCCGATCATCAGCACCATCCAGGCGCGCGTCCCGACGCTGCCGACCCCGACCACCTTCATCGCGGCATGTACGTATCGGTAATTGTCGAGCAGTTGCCGGCGATCGAGACTGAGCGTCTCCCGGTAATCGGACAGGATCCCCCTGATCCGGTCATCGAGTCCGGGAAGCTTGTCCGCGGGAAAGATCTCCTCAAACGGAACCACACTCGGCGGGTCGTGGATGATCTTCAGCTCGCCGTCGACCACGTGGGTCAGCTTCGAAAAGGCCCGCAGCCTGTCCTTGCCCTTGGCCTTGGCTACGTTCTTCTCCGCCCTCTTCCACTCCTTCCCGCTGCCTTCGGTCCCCCACCGGTCGGCGATGTCCGGAAGCCCGGTCCTCGCGTACCAGACGTCGAGATTGCTCATCCCGGCGAACTCGTGCATCGACTTTCGGTACTGGGCCACCGAGTCGATCACCATCTGCTTACGGACCTTCTTGCCGAAGCCGCGGTCGCGTCCGCCGATTTCCAGGCTTGCGGCAAGGCGTTTGAGGTCCCACTCCCACGGACCGGGCAGGGTTTCGTCGAAGTCGTTGATGTCGAACACGAGCCGGCGGTCCGGTGCCGCGAATCCGCCGAAATTGGAGAGGTGGGCGTCTCCGCAGGCCTGGACCCGGATTCCGGACACCGGGCTCGGGGCCAGGTCCGCGGCCATGATCCCGGCCGCACCACGGTAGAAGGTGAAGGCCGAGACCAGCATCCGGCCGTACCTCAGGGGAATCAGGTCGGCGAGCCTGGACTTGGCCTGCGCCTCGAGTTGGTCGACCGGGTCTACGCGATCGTCCGGCAGAACGAGGTCGCCGTGTGAAGAACGCGGGGCGACTTTACGTGCTGCCTTGCCCCGGGCCCTGCCTTCGTCCGGGTCGAGGGGGCCCCGGGACGCGGCATTGCCCGCCTTTCCCCGGCCGTCTGCGCCGGATCACCGACCTGCCGCTCCTGACCATCGGTTTTCTGTTCCTGATCGGCGGTTTCCTGCTGCTGGTTCGTCCGCTTTCGGAGTCGGCCATGGTCGGCGGGATGCTACTCCGGCCGCGAAAGCGACCTCTGCGGCGCCGGGGAGTCATCCGGCCTGCGATGCGGCCCAGTCGACTATTTCCCTTGTACCGCTGATCCACTCGCCATCGTCGGTTTCCAGCGCCGGGACCCAGGGGCTGCCGGTCTTTTCGGCCACGTGTTTCCGGCTCGGCGTCTGCAGGGCCATCGGCAGCGCCCCGTAGCTGTGGGTCTTGACCACGTCCGGCTCGAATCCGGCTTCCTCAAGCGCTTGATAGGCCTCGCGGCACGGATGCTCTCGCGCGCCCGGCACCTGAAAAGTTCCCCAACAGACGTAGAGCTTGATTTCTTCCTCTCATTTCGTTTCGCTACTACAGGATTTCGTGAAGCCTAGCGCCAACACGCGCAGGCGATCCTCGAGTCAGGATTCAGGATCGACGAGCTGGTCAACGACCGGCTCGAATTCGACGTACCACTGCTCCATCCACTGATCTGGGGCCGGGCGATCAACCCGTAGGGCCGCCGGCCTCCGGTTTGAGCCGCCGTTCGATCCAGCGGGCTCCGACGGTGTCGGTCAGCCCGTGGGCGATGATCGATCCGAGGATGACCAGGGCGGCCAGCTGGAAGATCAGCTCCCCTTCCGGCGCGTCGGATTTCAGGACGAACAGTGCAGAACAGCATCGAGGCCACGCCCTTCGGGCCGAACCAGGCGAGGAACCGCCGCTGGATCGTCGGCATCTCGGATCCGATCAGTGAGGCGGTTATCGCCACCGGCCTGGCGATGAACAGCGTGAACAGAATCAGCGCCGCGACCGCGATCGCGGGTGTCGGAACACCGATCGAGGCGACCAGCGCGCCGAACACGAAGAAGGTGACCGTCTGGAGCACGGCGCCGAGGCTCTCGTTGAACTCGTGGAAGGCCTCCGGAGTGTCGCGATCGGCCACCCCGAGCGCGATCCCGGCGACGAAGGTGGCCACGAGGCCGTTGCCGATCGTCACCTCGGCCAGGCCGAAAGCGGCAAGCGCGACACCGAGGGCGTAAACCCCTTCGTACTTCCGGGTCAGCCCGATCCCCGGCATGTCATCGATCGCCCGGCCGGCGATCGTCGCCAGCCCGAGCCCGATCAGGGCCCCGGCCGCTGCCTCCCCGACCAGGATCGCCGCCTCCTCACCGGCCCCCGCTTCATGCGAGGCGATCACGATGAAGAAGAGCACGAACGGCAGGGCCAGGCCGTCGTTCAGACCCGACTCGAGATTCATCACGTGACGCAGCTTCGCCGGGATGCCCCTGGCCATGACCACGACCGAGGTGATCACCGGGTCGGTCGGGGCGAGAACGGCGCCGAGCAACAGCGCCTCCGCCCAGGCCAGCTCACTGAAGAGCAGCTTTGCGGCGACCGCGATCAGCACCATGGTTGCGGGCATGGCGAATACGAGGGCCCGCGCCGTCGGCCCGATATGGCGAACCAGCAGCTCCCGCTCGACCACCAGTCCGTCGCTGAACAGGGTGAACACCAGCGCCAGCTCGATCAAGGCGACCACGTCGTGGTCTTTCGGATTGATGTCGACTATCCCGACCCCGTGGAGCAGCATCCCGGCGGCGACCGAGATCACCGATACCGACAGCACCGTGCCATGGGCCAGCCCGGACAGCCCTGAGACCACGATCAGCAGCACCCCTACGGTGAGAACGACTTCGGTGAACCCGATGTCCATGGCCGGTCACCCTATTCGTCGGACCGGTTCCGACCGGGCGGCTGGCATAGTGAAGGCATGAAGCGGCTGACTTCGTCTCTGGCAACGGTCCTGGCCCTGGCTGCCGGGCTCGTCTTTGCGGGTACGGAGTTCCCGACCTCTGGCGGTCACCTCGCCCTCGCCGCGACGCTCAAGCCGCTGGCTCCCGAAGGGGCCTGGAACTCCGAACCGATCTACGCCACCTCGCCACCGGGCGACCGGAGGGTCTTCGTGGTTGAACGCGGAACGCCCGAGCAGGTGGCCGCGATCCGGGTGTTCAACGAAGGGGTGCTCGACGAGACCCCCTTTCTCTCGATTGCGAACGTCAGCCTGGAAGGCGAGCGAGGCCTGCTTTCGATGGCCTTCGCCCCCGATTACGCCACCAGTGGGCTCTTCTACGTCTTCTATATGGCGGCCGGACCGGACCAGCTCGACCCCGGAGGGGAAGAGGGGGACATCCGGGTGGTCGAGTACCGGAGTTCAGGCTCAGACCCCGACCGGGCCGACCCCGGATCGGGCCGGATGGTTCTTGATCTGCCTCATTCGCCCGGCTACCACAACGGTGGCTGGCTCGGGTTCGGACCGGACGAACTCCTGTACGTGACGATCGGCGACGATCACAATCGGAATAACGCTCCGTCTCTGGCCAGCCTTTCCGGCAAAGTACTCCGGATCGACCCTTCCGATCCCGACGGCGCCGGTCCGGCGACCTTGACGATCCCGGAAGACAATCCCTTCCTCTCCACACCCGGGGCCCGGGGCGAGATCTACACCCGGGGCCTGAGAAACCCGTACCGGGCTTCGTTCGCCCCCGGAGGTGGGCTGATCGTGGCCGACGTCGGCCAGAGCCAAGTCGAAGAGATCAACTACGGCGAACTGGGAGGCAGGAACATGGGCTGGCCCGACTGCGAGGGCCGCTGCGACACGCCGTTCCCCGAGTACACCGATCCGTTCTATACCTACTCGCACCTCGACGGTTGCGCGGTGATCGGCGGATACGTGATCCGTGACCCCGACCTGAGCGGGCTGACCGGCCGCTACCTCTACGGGGATGCCTGCAGGCAGGACCTCCGCACCTTGAACCTGTCGATCCCCGGCGGCGATCCGGCACCATCGGGTCTGGAGATTGAGGCGTTCGAGGGCCTGCGATCGTTCGGCGAAGACAGCCTCGGCTGCGCCTACGTGATGACCAGCCTCAACGCCTACCGCATTGCCGCGGGCAACGCCGCACCCGCGGCCTGCCCGCACGAATTCCCGGTTGACGATCCGCCCGAGTCCCCGCCGGTTCCGGTCGATTCGGCGGCGCCTGAACTGCTGCTGACCGGCAAGACGAGACGACTCAGGAACCGGATCTCGATGTTCGTGACCTGCTCCGAAGCCTGCGCGATCAGGGTCGGCGGAAAGCTGCTCATAAAGCGCCGCGCACGGCACAAAGCGTTCCGGCTTGCCTTCCGCCCGGCCACCGGTAGCGGATCGGCCGGGATCCGAGAGAAATTCGTGTTGAGGCTCAAGCCGAGGGCGCTGCGCCGGGCGCGCGCGGCGTACCGCAAGGGCAGGAAGATGCGCGCGGAAATGTTCGCCGGCGCGGTCGACGCCGCAGGGAACAGCTCCTCGGCAGACCTCGGTTTGAAGATCCTGAGGCACCGATCCCGGCGCGGCTGAAGCGCCGGGGCCCCGAGTCGTTCAGGTCCGGGAGTCTTCGCCTCCGGTTTTCCGGGCAAGTGCCGACGGCCACCAGACCGGTGGTCCGATGTCCAGGACCAGGGCCGGCACCAGGATCGAGCGGACCAGGAAGGTGTCGAGCAGAACGCCGAAGGCCACCGTTATGCCGAGCTGGGTCAGGAAGACCAGCGGCAGGATCGAGAGCACCATGAACGTCCCGGCCAGGACGATTCCGGCCGAGGTGATCACGCCACCGGTCACGGCGAGACCTCGCAGCACGCCTTCGCGGGTCCCGTAGCTGACCGTCTCCTCACGTACCCGGGCCATCAGGAAGATGTTGTAGTCGATCCCCAGCGCGACCAGGAAAACGAATGCGAACAGCGGCAGTGACGGGTCGACCCCCGGGAAACCGAAAATCCAGTCGCTGATCAGGAAACCGACCCCGAGCGCGGCGAAGAAACTGACCACCACCGTTCCGACCAGCATCAGCGGGGCGGCCACCGCTCGCAGCAGGGCGACCAGGATCAGGAACACGACCAGGATCACCAACGGCACGACCAGCTTTACGTCGTGCCTGCTCGCCTGCCGGATGTCGTATTCGACCGCGGTGCCGCCGCCGACCAGGGTCTCCGGGCCGCCGGCCTCCTGAGCGGCATCGCGTATCCCAGGGATCAGGTCGAACGCCTCGGTCGTATACGCCTCGGGCTCGAGCACCGCGTTCAGCAACACGGCCGACTCGCTGCGCGTAACCGGGCGCACCTGGGCGACACCCTCGACTTGGCCGACCGCCCCGGTCACCGCTTCCACCCTCGCGGGTTCGTTGACCACGATCTCGGTCGGTGCGTTGGCCCCGCCAGGGAACGACTTTGCGATCAGCTCCTGTCCGGTCACCGCCTCGACGTCGTCCCGGAACCCGTTCGACGAGGTGAGCCCGTCGTCATAAGCGAAAAGCCCGAGCGCCATCACCGCCAGCGCCACCAGCGCTCCGATCCAGACTCGTCTGGGACCGCGCGCCGTGCGGTCCCCCAGCCGGCGCCACGGTCCGTGCTCGGCGTCCACCCCCCCGCTGCCGACCCGTGGCACCTTCGGCCAGAAGACGAAGCGCGGTGCGATCACCAGCATCGCCGGAAGCAGGGTGAGCATCGCCACCATCGCCGAGACGATCCCGATGGCGCCGATCGGCCCGAGGCTGGCGGTCGAATTCAGCTCGGCCAGCGAGAGGCAGAGCAGGGCCGCGATCACGGTCCCTCCCGAGGCGAGAATCGCCGGGCCCGCACTTCGCAGCGAGATCCGCATCGATTCGGACTTGCTCTCGCGATGACGCAGCTCCTCGCGGTACCGGGCTATCAGTAACAGGGCGTAGTCGGTCCCGGCCCCCAGCACCAGCACCGAGAGGATCGAGGATGACTGGCCGTTGACGGTGACCCCCGCCTCGGTCAGCCCGAAACCGATCGCCCGGCTGAGTATCTCGGCGAAACCGACCGCGATCAGCGGCAGCCAGAGCAGGAACGGTGAGCGGTAGATCAGGATCAGGAGTACGAAGACCAGGCCGAACGCGGCCGCGAACAGGGTCCCGTTGATCGACTCGTAGACCTCGATCGCATCCGCTCCGTACCCGGCCGCCCCGGTGACCGCGACCTCGAGTCCGGCGTCGTTCCCGCTCACCCGGTCGCGCACATCCTGTACGGGGTCGAGTATGTCCTCGGCTTCGCCGGTCGCCTCGATGCTCGACAGCACCAGCACGGCCGACCCGTCAGCGGAAGACTCGCCGACCCTGAACGGCCGGCTGGTGCCCTCGACCTCGCCGTTCAGCTCGGCGAGATCCTTCTGGATCCGCTGCCGGTCGGCTTCGGTCAAGCCGCCTTCGCGCCGGTAGACGATCACGATCCCGGCCTGCTCGCCGTCGGTCAGCTGCTCCACCTGATTCAGTGCCCGGGTCGATTCGGCGTCGGCCGGCAGATAGGAGCTCGACTCGTTGTTCTCGGCGTCGGCGAACTTCCCCGGTATGTTGCCGCCGAAGATCGCGAAGATCGCCACGAACCAGACCCCGACCACGAGCCATCGGGCCCTGTGGCCAACCGGGAATGTGAGGAGGGATCTGTTCATCCGGGAAGGGGGTCTGCGAACGCCGTAGGTCGCCTCGGACCGTCGCGATCCTACCGAAGCCGGAATTCCCGTGGCCTGCGTCCAGCCGAGCAGATACGCTCGTGTCGCAAGTGGAAACTCTCGCGGTCACAACCGTCGACCTCGCCCGGACGCAGTTCGGGATGACCTCGATTTACCACTTCGTCTTCGTTCCGCTGACCCTCGGACTGGGGCCATTGGTTGCGGTGATGCAGACCCTCTGGTACCGCACGAAGGATCCGCAGTGGTACCGGCTGACCCGTTTTTTCGGCACGCTCTTTCTGATCAATTTCGCGATCGGTGTCGCTACCGGCCTGGTTCAGGAGTTCCAGTTCGGGATGAACTGGGCCGAGTATTCGAAGTTCGTCGGCGACGTGTTCGGTGCGCCGCTGGCCATAGAAGGGCTGGCCGCCTTCTTCCTGGAATCGGTCTTTCTCGGCCTCTGGATCTTCGGATGGGGGCGTCTCTCACCGAAACTTCACCTGGCGACGCTCTGGATCGCGGTCGCCGGAACCTGGCTGTCCGCCTATTTCATACTGGTCGCAAACTCCTGGATGCAGCGCCCGGTCGGCAGCGAAGTGATCGGAGGCAAGGCCCAGTTGACCAATGTCTGGGACCTGCTCGGCAACCGGTTCGCGATCCATGCCTTCGAGCACACGATCCTGGCCGGCCTGACGACCGGTTCTCTGCTGGTCTTCGGGGTCGCCTGCTGGCACATGCTGCGCGGCCGGAACGCAGACCTGTTCCGCAAGGCGGCTGCCCTGGCACTGATCGTGGCCGTGCCCGTGACCGCGGTCAACCTCGTGGTCGGAAGCGGGTTCGGCATCGTCACCACCGACTACCAGCCGGCGAAGATCGCCGCGGCCGAGGCGCTCTGGGAAACCGAACAACCGGCCTCGTTCTCGCTGTTCCAGATCGGCGGCTTCAGCGAAAGCGACCAGACCCCCAGCGTTGATCTCGAGGTGCCCAAGCTGCTTTCGGTCCTTGCGACGGGTTCGCTCGACGGCGAGGTGGTGGGCCTAAACCAGCTTCAATCCCAAGCGGAGAAGGAATACGGCCCGGGCACCAATTACCTGCCGAACGTCGCGGTGTCGTACTGGTCGATGCGCGTCATGGCCTACCTCGGGACGCTGATGTTCATGGTCGCAGCGCTAGGGGCATGGTTCTACTACCGGGGGACACTCACGACCAGGCGGTGGTTCCTCAAGCTGGGGGTGCTCAACATCGCCTTCCCGTTCATCGCCATTTCGGCGGGCTGGTTCCTGACCGAGATGGGTCGCCAGCCATGGATCGTGTACGGGCTGCTGAAGACCACCGAGGCCAATTCGGCCAACGTCGGCAGCGCCACGATCGCCCTCAGCATCGGCGTGTTCGCTCTGCTCTACCTGGCGCTCGGTGTGTTCGACTTCATCCTGATGCGCCGTTATGCGCGGCTTGATCCACCAGAAGCGACCGGAGACGGTGACAGCGAGGATTCGCCCTCGATACCCGCGGTGAGCTACTAGGAGGCCGGGGTGGATCTGCCGACACTCTGGTTCATCCTGATCGCCGTCCTCTGGGGTGGCTACTTCCTGCTGGAGGGATTCGACTTCGGGGTCGGGATCCTGCTGCCGTTCCTTCCACGCGACGAGGACGAGCGCTCCGACATGTTCGACTCGATCGGTCCGGTCTGGGACGGCAACGAGGTCTGGCTGGTGGTCGCCGGCGGGGCGACCTTCGCCGCCTTCCCGGCCTGGTACGCGACCATGTTCTCGGGCTTTTACGAAGCACTGCTGCTGGTCCTGGTCTGCCTGATCGTCCGGGTGCTCTCATTCGAGTGGCGAAAAAAGAGCGACGATCCCCGCTGGCGATCACGGTGGACCTGGGTCAACACGATCGGCAGCATCGGTGCCGCGTTCGTCTGGGGTGTCGCCCTGTCGAATCTCGTCCAGGGAGTGCCGCTGAACGCGAGCGGCGACTACGCCGGCAACTTCTGGGATCTGTTCAGTCCCTACACGGTGTTCGCCGGGGCGATGACCGTGCTGCTGTTCGCCTGGCACGGGGCGACTTACCTCACCCTCCGGACCCGGGGAGACCTGCTCGCCCGAGCCGGGAACGCGGCCCGGAAACTGGCCCTGCCGGCGACCCTCGGCGTGGTCGGGCTGCTCGCCTGGACAGTCGCCGTCGCGGTCGACAACAACGCCAGGGAGCTGCTCGGGCCGGCCGTTCCGGCCGTGCTGGGGGCACTTGCCCTGATCCTGGCGTTCGCCTTCGGACGCGGGCACCGGGTCGGCTGGGCCTTCCTGATGACCGCCCTCGGGACGGTTCTACTGGTCGCGACTATCTTTACCTCGCTCTACCCGCGGGTCATGGTCTCTTCGCCGGAGTTCACCAACAGCCTGACCGTCGCCGGCGCGTCGGCCTCGCACTACTCGCTCAAGGTGATGACGATCGTTGCGGTCATCCTGCTTCCGATCATTCTCATCTACCAGAGCTGGACCTACTACGTCTTCCGCGAACGGGTCGGTGGCCGGCGGCCCGCGGCGAGCCCGGTGGAAGCCCTCAGCCCCAAGACAGACGAGGCACCGAGCGAATAGTGGCGCGCAACGAGAGTGACACTCGAACCCGGTCTGGCCGGGCCACCGATCGCCAAATGCCCGGGAGCCTGAGCCGATGATCGGCGAGCGGACGATCGAGGGATGCCGGGCGATCACCCTGGCCGGCGAGTCGGAAGCGATCGAGGTCGCCTTCGTGCCCGAAGCGGGAATGGTCGGCTGCTCGCTCAAACACCACGGCGAAGAGCTGCTCGGCCAGCGGGGCGGCCTGCGGAACTATGTGGATGATCGCTCGACCATGGGCATCCCCTTTCTACACCCCTGGGCGAACCGACTGGCAGAGACACGCTTCCAGGTCGCTGGCCGCACCGTCGACCTGGACCTGGCCTCGCCCCCTCCGTCGGTCGATCCGAACGGGAAACCGATCCACGGCCTGCTCGCCGCGGCCGGAGGATGGCGGGTCGAGCGCCGCGAATCCACGGACAGCGGCGGAACGCTTTCCGCCCGGCTCGACTTCGGCGCGGATCGCCGGCGGTTGGAAGCCTTCCCGTTCCCGCACACGGTCTTGATCGAGGTGAGCCTGGACCGGTCGATCCTGAAAATCTCAACCACGGTCGAGGCAACCGGCGAGGCGTCGGTACCGATCTCGTTCGGCTACCACCCCTACTTCCGGCTGCCCGGCATCGAGCGTCCCGAGTGGCAGATCGAGATCCCGGTCCGGGAGCGGCTGGACCTCGACCGGGACATGATTCCCTCCGGAGAGCGCGAACCGGTCACGGTCGAGGCCGGCCGGCTCGGGTCAAGGACGTTCGACGACGCCTATACCGCTCCCCCCGACTCGGCGCCGCTCGTGCTCGAAGGCGGAGGACGGCGGATCGAGGTCGCGCTCGGACCCGGTTACCCGTACACACAGGTCTACGCGCCGGCAGATGACGATGTCGTTGCGCTCGAGCCGATGACCGCTCCGACCAACGCGCTGATCCGCGGCGGCCCGGAGCTGACCCTGGTACCACCGGGGCAGAGCTATCGGGCCGACTTCTCGATCCGGGTACTCGGCTCGGCCGGCCGGGCCGGTTGATTCGGTGGCCGGAGTCCCGGGGACGGCTCAGGGTGAGACGTCGGATTGACTGACTCAGTGGAGCATCGAGCCGGCGAGAGCGGAACCGCCGGGAAGGCGCGAGTGGCAGTGGTCGGGCACGTCGAATGGATCGAGTTCGCGCAGGTCGGGCGCGTCCCGCGACCGGGTGAGATCGTCCACGCCAGAAGCAGTTGGCAGGAAGTCGGGGGCGGCGGAGCGGTGGCCGCGGTTCAGCTTGCGCGCCTCGCCGGCGGGTGCCTGTTCTTCACGGCGCTCGGCGACGATGAGAACGGGCGGTCGGCCGGACGGGCGCTCGAAAGTCTCGGGGTCACGGTGTTGGCGGCGCAGCGACCGGCGCCACAACGTCGCGCTTTCGTCTTCACCGACGACGAGGCCGAACGCACGATCACGGTGATCGGGGGGCGGGTCGGCCCGAAGCGGGAGGACCCGCTGCCGTGGGAGGAGCTGGAACGGCTCGATGCGGTGTACTTGACCGCCGGTGACTCGGGGGCGGTCCGGGCGGCCCGCAGGGCGGGCAGGCTGGTTGCGACCACCCGGGCAATCGATGTCCTCGCCGAAGCCGCGGTCGAGCTCGACGTGCTCGTTTCGAGCGCCGACGACGAGGGAGAGCGATACCGGCCCGGAGACCTCGAGCCACCACCGTTCGTCGTCGCCCGGACCGCGGGAGCCGAAGGCGGATCCCTGACCGGCCGGGACGGCCAGGCCGGCAGCTGGAAGGCCGCACCCCTGCCCGGTGCTCCCGTCGATTCCTACGGCGCCGGGGATTCGTTCGCCGCGGGTCTGACCTGGGGGCTGGCGCTCGGCCGGTCGGCCGAGCGGGCCGCCGCCATCGGTGCCCGATGCGGGGCCGCGTGCGTGACCGGCCGCGGCCCGTACGAGGGCCAGCTCCACGGTCCGATCGACTGAGGCGCGAGGGTGCCCCCGAGTGAGCTCCGACCCGCCTCAGCCACCGAGCGGATGGTGGCAGGCGGCGAAGTGACCGGGCCGGTACTCGACCAGGGGCGGCTCGGTTTCGGAGCAGACTTCGGTGGCGTGGGGACAGCGGGTGTGGAACCGGCAGCCGGAAGGCGGGTCGGAGGGGCTGGGCGGGTCACCGGTCAACGGGCGACGCTCGCGCTCGGCGTTCAGGTGAGGGTCGGGAATCGGCACCGCAGCCAGGAGTGATGCGGTGTAGGGATGGATCGGGCGGCTGTAGACCGACTCCGACGGACCCAGTTCGACGATCTTGCCCATGTACATGACCGCGATCCGGTCCGAGACCTGACGGACCACCCCGAGGTCGTGGGCCACGAACAGGTAGGTCAGGCCGAGCTCCCCCTGGAGGTCGGCCATCAGGTTGACGATCTGCGCCTGGATCGAAACGTCAAGGGCGGATACCGGCTCATCGGCGATGATCAAACTCGGCTCCGGTGCCAGCGCCCTCGCGATCCCGATCCTCTGGCGCTGGCCGCCCGAGAACTCGTGTGGAAAGCGCCCGTAGTGCTCACCCGAAAGCCCTACTCGCTCGAGAGTTTCCTTGACCCGGCTCTTCAGCTCCGCCCCGTCGGCCAGGCCGTGGATCTTCAACGGTTCGCCGACGATCTGGCCGACCCGTTTTCTCGGGTTGAGCGAGGCGTAGGGATCCTGGAAGATCATCTGCATGTCGCGGCGCAACGGCCTCAGCTTTCTGGTCCGGAGCGAGGTGAGCTCCGTACCGCGAAAACGGACCGAGCCGGCGGTCGGCTTGAGCAGCTGAAGCAGCGCCCGGGCCAGGGTCGACTTGCCGCACCCTGACTCGCCGACCAGGCCGAGCGTCTCACCCTCACGGAGATCGAAGCTGACCCCGTCTACCGCCTTGACCCCTCCGTCGCTGCGGCTGAACAGGCCGGCGCCCGGCTTCGAAAAGTACTTGGCCAGGTCTTTGACCTCGAGCAGCGCCGGCGCCTCGACCGGGGATTTCTTTTCCTCCAGGGCGGTCGTCACGGGGCCGGAACCTCCAATCCGATCTGGCCGGTGGGCAGCTCACGGAGCGCCGGCCGCTCCGAAATCTCGAGCCAGCACCGGTCTAGGTGATCGCCCGGCTTTCCCCTTGCGATCAAGTCCGGCTCCTTTGCGCACTGCTTGAACGCGTGCGGGCAGCGGGCCCGGAACCTGGCAGCCGGTCGGCGGGTTCAACAGCGATGGTGGCTGGCCTTCGATCTGGGCCAGCCTTTCCGGGCGATCGCCCCCGACCCGCGGCACCGACCCGAGCAGGCCCCAGGTATACGGATGCCTCGGGTCATAGAAGACCTCGTCCAGCGAGCCGGTTTCAGCGATCCGGCCCGCGTACATCACGGCCACCCGGTCGGCGATCTCGGCGACCACCCCGAGATCGTGGGTGATCAGGATCACTGCGAGCCCGAGTTCCCGGTTGAGCTTTCGCAGGAGCTCGATGATCTGGGCCTGGATGGTCACGTCGAGCGCCGTGGTCGGCTCGTCGGCGATCAGGATCTCGGGGTCGAGCGAAAGCGCCATCGCGATCATCGCCCGCTGGCGCATGCCGCCGGAGAACTCGTGTGGATACGAGCGGGCCCGCTCTTTCGCGTCGGGCACACCGACCGCGTCCAGCAATTCGACTGCCCGCTCCATCGCCTCGGCCTTGCCGACATCGCGGTGCGCGCGTATCTGCTCGACGATCTGGTTGCCGATCCGGTGTACAGGGTTTAGCGAGGTCATCGGGTTCTGGAAGACCATCGCCATGCGGTCACCCCGCACCGCCTTCAGCGTCTCGCCGTCGGCGCCGACCAGCTCCTGGCCGTCGATCCTGACCGAGCCCTCGACCGAGGCATTGGGTCCTTCGGTCAAACCCATCAGGGTCATCGCGGTGACCGACTTGCCACAACCGGACTCACCGACGATCGAAACGACCTCTCCCCGTTTCAGCTCGAACGAGATACCGTCGACGGCGCGAAGGCTGCCGTCTTCGGTCTTGAAGGTGACCCCGAGGTCCTCGACGGTGAGCAGCGGATCGCTCATGTGGCGGTGTCACCCGCCTCCAGCCGGATCCTCGGATCGAGCGCGGCATAGACGATGTCGATCACGGCGTTGAAGAAGACCACGAAGAAGGCACCGAACATGGTCACCGCCATGATCGGCGGCTGGTCGAGCTGACCGATCGCGTCGGCCGCATACTGGCCGACTCCCTGCAGGTTGAACACCGTCTCGGTAAGGATCGCTCCGCCACCGATCACCACCGCGAAATCGAGGCCCCAGAGGGTGACCACCGAGATCATCGAGTTCCTCAGCACGTGATGGATCAGGACCCTCCGCTCGCTGAGGCCCTTCGCCCTGGCGGTCCGGACGTAGTCCTCCTCCATGGTCTCGAGGATGTTCGCCCGCAATACCCGCGAGTAGAAGCCGATGAACAGGATCGAAAGGGCGAACCAGGGCAGGATCAGGTGGTGGAACCACCCGAACGGGCTCTCGGAGAATTCGACGTATCCGCCGTTGGGGAACAGCTCGAAGCCTAGTACCTGGGTTAATTCGAATCCCAGGTACTGGTTCATCAGGGCGCCGAGCCAGAAGACCGGCATCGAGATGCCGATCAGGGCGAAGACGTTGAGCAGGGTGTCCGACTTCCCTCCCGCCCTCATCGCGCTCCAGAGCCCGAGCGCCATCGCGAACGCCATCCAGATGATCGCCGCCCCGAAAGCAAGCGCGAAGGTCCTCGGCACCCCTTTCCAGATCTCCTCGACCACGTTCAGCTGGTTGAAGTAGCTGATCATGTTGCCGCTGAACAGGTTCTCCATGGTCTTGCCGTACTGGGCATAGATCGGGTCGTTGAAACCCCACTCCTCCCGGATGGCCTCTACCTGGGTCACGGTCGGCTGCTTGCCGGCCATGCGGACCGCCGGGTCGCCGTTTGGGATCACGTTGAAGATCAGGAAGGTGAGCACCGAGACCGCGAACAGGACCAGGATCATCGATCCGATTCTTCTGATCGCGAAGCGGGCCACGATTCAGTGCTCGATGCGCACTTTGGCGCGCGGGTCGAGGGCGTCGCGGACCGCTTCTCCGAACACGTTCAGCGACAGCACCGTGAGCACGATCATCGCGCCGGGGACAATCGCCAGGGCCGGCGCGGTGACGATCCGTTCCACCCCTTCATCGATCATCGTGCCCCAGGAAGGTTCTGGCGGCTGGACCCCGGCCCCCAGGAACGAGAGCGCCGCCTCCAGCAGGATCGCGTTTGCGACCAGCAGCGGGAAGAAGACCAGGCCGGTCGAGATCACGTTCGGCAGGATCTCGGAATGGATCAGCCTGATCGGGCCCATCCCCTGCGCACGGGCCGCCTCGACGAACTCCTTCTCCCGGAGGCTCAGCACCTCCCCGCGGATCGGCCGGGCGAGATACGGCACATAGATGATCGAAATTACGAATATCGGGATCGCCAGGCTACCTCCCGAGACCTCGACCGGTCCCGCCTTGAACCCGCCGAGCGACAGTGAAGTGCCGAGGGCGATCCCCAGGAGGATCACCGGGAAAGCCCACAAGACGTCCATGATCCTCGACAGGACCGAATCGGTCCAGCCCCTGAAGTAGCCGGCGAGGAGGCCGGTCGTCAGTCCGAGGATCGTGGTGATCAGGGCCGCCGAAAGCCCGATCAGCAGGGAATTCCGGCCTCCGTACAACAGGCGGACCGCCACGTCGCGGCCGTTGTTGTCGGCCCCGAGCAGGAACTCACCCCGCCAGGTCGGCCCGATCGGCACCCCGTCGAACCCGACCACGTTGACCTTCTCCCCGCCTGATTCGATCTGGTCGGAAAGGTGGTTCTCGTACGGCGTGGTGTGGGCCACGTGCTCGGCCCAGAGCGGAGCCGCCAGCATGATCGCCACCAGCAGCAGGAATACGAACCCCATAGCGAGCGCACCTTTACGCTTGCGCAGCCTCCTCGCAGCCAGCCGCCAGGGACTGACGCCGGCGGTGCCGGCCATGGTTACCGCCGGCGGGTCCGAGAACGCTTCGAGCTCGCTTACCGGCTTGTCGGTGGACGCGCTCACAGCCCGGTCAGACGCGGGCCAGGATCGGGAGGCGCACCGTCCAGTGCGCCTCCCCGGTCAGCGCTTCCCGTTTCCCGGTCAGCGATTCCTACTTGAGCTGGAACGACGAGTAGTCGTTTTGGTATAGCGGGTGGAAAACGACCGCGTCGAAGTCGATCCGGTCCGACGTGAACGTGGCTAGCTTGCGGTGGCCGTAGGGCGCTATGTAGCTGTTCGGCGGTGACACCAGAGCCTCGTCCCAGGCTTCCCACTGGTCGGCCACCGCCGCCAGGTCCGGCTCCAGGGTCAGCTCGTTGATCGTCTCGTTCAGCTGCTTGTCATCGACGTTGCCGAAGTTCTGGTTGTTGGTCTCCTGGATCGAGTCTCCATCAACCAGGAAAGAGAAGTTGAGCGGATGGGGGAAGTCCTGGAACCAGTTGGCAAAGCCGGTCTGGGCCTTGGTCGACTGGTTTCCGATGGTCTGGAAGTAGACCCCGCCGTCAACGATCTTCGGGGTAGCGTCGAAGCCCATCTGATTGAGCATGTCGGCGTAGGCCTCGGTCACCTTGTCGGTCGGGTCGTCGTTATTGCCCCAGACCGTGAGCTTGGTCCCGACCTCTCCCGCGTCCTTCAGCAGCTGCTTGGCCTTGTCCAGATCCGGCGGCTGCATCGGATCGCCGTAGGGGCAGTCGGTGGTGTCGAACGCCTCGTTGTAACCGGGCATTCCCGGCGGCAGGAAGCTGCATCCGGGCGCCAGCTCGCCGGCGAAGATGCGGGCCAGGCCCGGCTTGTCGATGCCGTAGTTGACCGCCTCGCGGACCTTCGGGTTGTCGAACGGCGCCACCCGGGTGTTCATGAAGAAGTAGTAGGTCGAACCGGTCGTGCCCTCCCTGTATCGGTCGCCCGCCTGCTCCTTGACAGTTGGCTTGAGGTCGGCCGGCGGCGGATCCTGCATGTAGTCGAGCTTGTTGGCCAGTACGTCCTGGGCCTGCTGGTTGGCGTTCTTGATGATCTTGGTGGTGATCATGTCGACGTGGCCCGTCGGGATGTCGGGAATGTCGAAGCCGGCGAAGTTCGGGCTCTTCTCCATTACGAACTCGCGGTTCGGGATCGACTTTGTGATCACGTAAGGACCGACACCCGGGGGCGGGTCCTCGGTCATGTTCTTGAACGGTGTGTCACCCGGAACCAGTCCGGCGAAATTCATCGCCAGGATGTTCGAGAACGAAGCGTCGGCGTTGACCAGGTCAATCGTGATCTCGCCGGTCTTGTCATCGGTCTTGATCCCCTTGAGGTCGCCGTTCGGATTGCCGGCCTTGAGGTATTCCTCGGCCCCGACGATGTTCTCGTAGAAGAACGAACCGCCGGATTCCAGGTTGAGCACCCGCTTGATCGTGTGGGTGAAATCGCTCGCCACGACCGGCTGGCCGTCCGAGTACTTGAGGCCGTCCCTTAGAGTCAGTTTGTAGGTCTTGCTCTTGTTGCTGACCGTGGGAAGCTCCTCGGCCAGCCCGGGGATCAGCTCCCCTCCTGCGGTTCCCTCGACGTGCGGGTATGTCAGAAGCGGCGTGTAGACCAGCCACATCGGCTCCCACCCGTTGACCGTGTAGGAGAGGGCCGGGTCGAGGAAGTCGGGCTGGGAAGTCTGGGAAATCGTGATCGATCCCCCCGAGTCGCCACCACTGCTGCCACTGTCGCTGCTGTCGTCACTCGAGCTGCACGCGGCAAGAACTGCGCCCATGCCGAAAACGATCAGGGCCAGGGCGGCGATTCTTGCCGCCAGGGAATTGCGCAAGGTACGGGTCATGCTTATGAATCCTCTCTCCTCGTTGGACGGACGAAACCTCCGAAGATCATCGCTCCGCGATAACCATACCCTCAACCGCCGGACCGGTTTGCACGCCGGCGGACGTTCGTCCCTGCGGTCCACCGCTGAACGCGGCCCGGCTCCCGACACGGTCGCGCTCCGGACAGTCTAACCGGCCGGCACGGCGGTCATCAATTCAGCAGCGGGCCAGGCCGATCAGATCATCGCCGGGCTCGAGTTCGGGTCGATCGCCGGCGGTGAGGATTCACAACTCTTCGTCGGCGGTGAGCACGAACATCGCGACTCGCTCAGGCCGGCCAGCGGCAGCAGTTCTATCGGCACGACGATTCCCGGCCTCCACTACCGACGCTCGCCTTCGGTGCCCCATCGCTTCTTCCGGACCTACGAGGGGGTTTCCGGCCTTGGCAACCGGCCGGCCTCTTCGGCGGTGATATCGAGTTCGACACCCCGCTCGAAGATCTCGCGGACCTGCGCCGCCTCGACATACCGCTGTCCGCCGTGCCGGTGGCCCCGATCGACCACGATCCCGTCGAAGATGTCGAGGTCGACCGCGGCGCGCACCCGCTCCACCTTGCCAAGCGACTCACCGTCACTCGAGTAGACCGCGGTCCCCGGCTTCAGGTCGAGGTAGGAGTCAGGCTTGCCGAGATCCATGGCCAGACCCTATTGACTCCGATCGGGAACCCGCACGGCCCGATGCCCCGGCCGGTCGCGGCCTCCCCGCTCGACCCACCGCCCTCCACCGCCCTCCACCGCCCTCCGCCGCCCTCCGCCGCCCTACTTGAGCAGCTTCGACAGGCGGCGGTCCTTCAGCGACTTGCCTCCGGTCTGATCGGCCGGGCAGTAACACATGACGTAGTCGCGGTAGTGGACCGCCTCGATCGTGGCGCCGCAGCGCGGACAGGCTTCGCCTTCGCGGTGGTGGACCTGAAGCGGCCAGGGCAGCTTGCGTGGGAGAGGAAGGCTCAGGGCCTGCTCGTAGTGCCTGATCGCGCCGCCGAGACGTTCGACCATCGCCACCCGCAGGATTTCCGCCTCACCGTCGTTCAGATCGCCGCCTCTCTTGAACGGCGAGAGCTTCGCCGTCCAGAGAATCTCGTCAACCCAGGCCCGGCCGATCCCGGCAACCACCGTCTGGTCGCGAAGCACCGTATAGAGCGGTCTCGGTGAATCGAGCAACGGTCCGAGCTCCGGGGGATCCGGCCAGGCCTCCGGACCCAGTCCCGCCAGGTACTCGTCCCGCTCGACCGCCCCGGTTTCGATCACCCTCGCCCAGGCTAGCTGGCGGGTGCCGAACTCACGCAGCCGGAGCTCTTCGCCGGAGCCGAGTCGAATCAAGAGCCTGGAAGCCCGCTCCTTCGGCGAGGCCCTGTTTTCAAACAGCTGGAGCCGCCCCGCCGACATCAGGTGAATGAGCAGCGAGAACCCGGAACCCGAGTCGACGATGAACAGCTTTCCGCGACGCCTGATCCCGATCAGCTCAAACCCCTCGAGTACCTGCACCGGAGGCCTGAACGTCTTGATCGTGTTCAGCCCGGGTGCCGCCACCGATTCGACCGTCTTCCCGGCCACCGACGTTCCGATGAGACGGGCCGTGATCTCGATCTCGGGCAGCTCGGGCACCCACCGATTGTTCCCCACGAAGTACACAAGCGCAACCGTGAGGTGGCAGGAGATAGAGCTGCGCAATCTTGACACCGAAGCTCCAATTTGCTAGACCAGCGGCAGCATGGACGCAGGGTGGACAGGCCGTTTGATCCGCCGTTTTCTAGAAGCGGCTCTTTTGGGTGCGGTCGCTCTGGTCTTCATCCCCGCCGGGGCCGACGCCTACATCTACTGGTCGAACGCACACGACGCCCCGAACGCGATCGGCAGGGCCAACCTCGACGGCACAGAAGTCGATCCTCAGTTCATTCCGTCGGCTGGCGAGGGTTGCGACATCGCGGTTGACCAGAGCTACGTCTACTGGTCGCACACGGAAAACGGCGCGGCCTTCTAGGCCAGGGCCAGTCTCAGCACCAAAGTCTCGGAAAACCAGTTCATCCAGACATCGAGCGACCTGGCCTGCGGGGTTGCCGTCAACAGCTCCCACCTCTATTTCAACGACTACACGCTCAACTCGCTCGGGCGCGCCAACATCAACGGCAGCTCGGTCGAGCACACGTTCATCGCCGGCGGGACCAACCCTCAGCATCCCTCGTTCACCGCGGCAAGATCTACTGGACCAACAAGGGTTACGACGGCTGTCCCCGGGCTGCACGGTCGGCGTCGCCGACCTGAGCGGCCTCGCCGTCAACCAGGAATTCATCACCGGCACTCACGACCCGCCCAGCGGTGTCGCCGTCAACGACGCCTATCTGTACTGGAGCAACGGCGACGCGATCGGGCGCTCGATCTCGCTGGGACGGTGGTCGATCCCAGCTTCATCACAACCGACGACTTCGTATGCGACGTGGCCGTGGACCAGAACCATGTCTACTGGGCCCGTTGGGGTGACCAGAATCTTGAAAACGGTTCGATCGGCCGCGCCAATATCGACGGAAGCGGGATCGACAACCGGTTCATCGACACCGCGGGAGGGACCTGCGGTGTGGCAGTTGACAGCGGAATGCCGTCCAACAGTTTCAGCTTCACCGTTGTCCCGCGCATCACCTGCGCCGGCGTCTGCCGGGTAATTCTGGTCCAGATCAAGTTCAACAGCGACGGCCTGGTGGTTGGCGAGCAGGTGCTTCCCGGACAGGACGGGGTCGGTTCGGTATCGGGTCAGAAGAAATCAAAGAAGAAGTCAAGACGCCTGGTCAAGAAATTCAAGAAGGCAGTCAGCACGGGAAACAACAAGCTGAAGCTGAAGCTGACCAAGGCCGGGAAGAAAAAGCTCAAGAAGAAGCGGACGCTCAAGCTCAAGGTGCGTTTCACCTTCACCCCGACAGGTGGCGTCGCCAAGAGCAAGACCCAGACGATCAAGGTCAAGATCAAGAAGAAGTAGCGGCCACCGGCAACTATGGATCCGGGTTGACATCCACCCCGACCCCGGAGTCGACATCGACTTCGATGACCATAGGTACTTTCCGGGAGTCAGATGTCCGGGGCAGTTGACTGACAACCGTCAGGTGAAACGCCGTGATCGGCGGCAACGGATATTCGATCGCCCATCGCGATGAACTAGAGCGGGCCGGCGGCTGCTCGCTCGCTCGACCCCGAGCGGCGACGGACCGCAAGAACCACAGCGGAGCTCCGACCACCATCCTGATCGCTTCCGCTCCCCGCACCAGCGGCTAGCAGCCCATGGACTGGGCGTGAGCGCGATCGACCAGGCATGAGCGCCGACCTGAAAGAGGTGACTGTCCGCTACAACAACGCCTGGAACGCGCATGACCTCGTCTCGATCATCGCGATGCATGCACCCGACATGGTTTTCGAGAACCACACCGTCGGCGACACGGGGAGGCCGGCGGGACTGGCCGGGTCGGCCCGCCGGCCGCCGGAATCCCGAGGCCCCCGGTAGTCTGCCCCCATGGAGGAATCGGGGGCCGAACCCGTGCAGCTGAGCAAGAAGCAGTACGAGAAGGAGCTGAAGAAGCTTCAGATCGAGCTGGTCCGCCTGCAGGAGTGGATCGTCGAGACCGGCCAGCGGATCGTGGTCGTGTTCGAGGGCCGGGATACCGCGGGCAAAGGCGGCGTGATCAAGCGGATCGGCGAAAAGACCAACCCGCGGGTGATCCGCACCGCCGCCCTGACCACCCCGACCGAGCGCGAGAAGACGCAGTGGTACTTCCAGCGCTATGTGGCCTATCTTCCGGCCGGCGGGGAGATGGTCCTGTTCGACCGCAGCTGGTACAACCGGGCCGGCGTCGAGAAGGTCATGGGCTTCTGCACCGAGGACGAGTACCAGGAGTTCATGCGCTCGGCCCCCCGGTTCGAACGGATGCTCCAGCAGTCCGGGATCATCCTGATCAAGTACTGGCTGTCGGTATCCGATGAAGAGCAGGAGAGACGATTCAAGGCGCGGATCAAGGACCCGAGCAAACAGTGGAAGCTCAGTCCGATGGATCTCGAGTCACGGACCCGCTGGGTCGACTACGCGGAGGCCAAGGACGAGATGTTCGCCTACACCGACACCAAGGAGGCCCCCTGGTACGTAGTCGAGGCCGACAGCAAGAAGACGGCACGGCTCAACCTGATCAGCCACCTGCTCGATCAGATCCCGTACGAGCCGGTCGAGCACGAAAAGGTCAAACTCCCGCCCCGCCAGGAACGGGCCTACGTGCGCTCGCCGGCCCACACGCAGACCTACGTTCCGACCCGCTACCTGGTCAGCTGAGGCCGGCCGCCTCCGGTCAGCGCCGGACCTTTCGCGCTGTCCAGTCCCGCTTTCCATACGAGTCGCAGACCGGTCCGCCCCCCGGGAAAGAGAAGCTGAGCCGTGCCCTTCCGGTCGCGGTTCCGTTGCGCTTCAACCGGCCGACGACCCCCCGCTGCCAGGCGATGAAATCGGCCCCGTCGACCGCCCTGGACCCCGCGAGGCCCGAGACCGGAATGCGACCGGTATCCCTGAACCTGAAAGTGCCGTCCCGCTTGATCCGGTGTGGGTCATTTTGCGCGCCGTCCGGGATAACCGAGGCGAGTTCTTCAAGAGTGAAGGTGATTTCTTCGGTCACTTGGCAAGTCGTGCCGGCGGGTCGCTCGAGGGTGAAGTCCTTGATTCGCTTGGCCCTCCCCGGCCGCTTCCGCCGCGTCTTCTGGTTTCGCCTGGCCTTCACGACAGTGAAAGTAACCGGCTCCCTGGCCTGTGGACCCGCCGGCGGCCGCTCGACCATTTTTCCCCGGTACTTGACCTGGGCGGCGGCTGAGTTCGACGTTCCGACGAAGGCCCCCAGAGAAAGCAGCGCCGCCGCCAGGATCATCGTCCGTCTGCCGATCTTCCGACTGCGGTGCATATCCATGTCACTCACCTCCTGGGGTCGGGGACAGACTCCCGCAATCGCCGCGGCTCAACCCACCACGGCGGGCCTATTCACAGTAACCGGGCCCGGATCGCCTGTCCAGCCGGACCCGGAATGTCGGCCGGACCGCCGTCCGCGACGATAGGGTCCCTTCCATGCGCGTATCCATCGGTGGACCGATGTTTCTCATCGTGGTCGGGGCGATCCTCTACTGGGCCACCGACTTCGAACTCGCCAACGTCGACATGAACACGGTCGGCCTGATCCTGCTGATCGCCGGAGTCGCCGCCCTGGTGCTCTCACTCGCCGTGGCGCTGTTCAACAGCGAGGACGGGAGCGGAGGCGGTCAGCCGCCGTCCGGCCGTCCACCCTCCCGCTACTAGGAGCGCGTGCGGCTCACCAGGCGCGCGGGCGATATGTAGCGCCAGCGAGAGGCAATTGAGTCGTCCGGCGCCGATCGGAATCTGAATTCCTGATCTAGAATCGGCCGAATGAGGCTTTGCTCGAACCTCTTCTCGAACCTCATCGCTCCGGGCGATCGCCCAGGCACAGCCATCTGGCTCGGTGGGCTCGCCGCGTTGATCGTGGCCGCCACGCTGACGGCCCCACCCGGCGCCTCGGCCAAGCGCACCTACTCCTATGACACCCCGGTGCAGCGGAGCTCGCCCTGGCCATCGATGCGCCGCGACCGGCACAACACCGGTGCATCACCGATCCGGGCGCGGTATCGGCCGGGCGCCGAGCCGTGGCGCTTCCGTACCGGCAAGGGCGTCTTCTCGACCCCGGTGATCGACGAAAAAGACACCGCCTACTTCGGATCGGCCGACCGCTACTTCTATGCCGTGGACAGCAGCGGTCGGCTTCGCTGGAAAATGCGCACCGGTGAGGTGATCGACTCGGCCGCGACGCTCGGCGCACGCGATCCGATCGCCGGCTCCCGCACGGTCACCTTCGGCTCGGCCGACGAGTACATCTACCGTCTTCGCTCGCCCGGCAAGAAGGGCATCCCCCGCAAGAAGCGGGTCGTCTGGCGCTTCCACACCGACAAACCCCCGCAGGGCGGCCAGATCGTCAACTGGTGGGAGGGCAACGTCGTCACCGGGCCGGACGGAACCCTGTACGCGGGCAATACCGGCGGCGGTCTCTACGCGATCAGTCCCGCGGGGCGCGAGCTCTGGAACCTGCCGACCGGCAACGCCGTCTGGTCGGCATCGGCGATCGATGACCAGGGACGCCTGTTCGTCGGTTCGGTCGACGCGCAGCTCTACGGGATCGATCCGGGCGGGGCGAAGCTGTGGAGCAGGTTCACGGTCGGCTTCAATACGGCCTCCGCAGCGATCGGCGGCGACGGCACCGTCTATATGGGCTCGTTCGACGGCTACCTCTACGCGCTCGACCCCGCGACCGGCGATATGCGCTGGCGACTCAAGACCGGTGACCACATCTACTCCTCGGCCGCTCTCGAGGAGGGCGGCCAGGGGATGACCCAGGCGATCTACACGGCCTCGGCCGACGGCTCGATCTACAAGATCAGTCCCGACGGCGATCTCGTCTGGCGCTACGACACCGGCGATCCGATCCGGTCCTCACCGGTCCTCGGCCTGCCGCCGGAGGGCGAGTCCGGGCGGATCCTGTACGTCGGCTCGTCGAACGGGCGCCTCTATGCGATCAACACGCGCAACGGCCGGCGCCGGTTCTCGTACGACACGACACCCCGGGGCAGGGTGCTCCGCGACCGCAACGACCTCAACGCCAGCCCGGCGCTCGGCCGGCACGGCATCTGGATCGCCGGCGAGCACGGCTTCCTCGAGCACGTCCCGTACGAGTACTGCCTCAAGAACGGCCGGGGCGACCCCCGCTGCGAAACCGATGGCGACGAGCGCTTCGCCGACGATCTCACCGCGGTCTATCCGGTCACCGCGGGCGGCTCTACCAAGACCGGTGGCTATGGCCAGAAGCTTCCCCGGGCGACCACGGTGACCGCCAGGCTGGTCGTCCGCCGTGGTGGTGAGACCCGAGACGCGGGCATGGTCCCCGCGCCCGATGCCGAATCGCTGGTCGAGAAAATCGACCCGCCCTTCCCCCATACGACCCAGCTGTCGGCCGACGGTCGCTACCTGCACATCGTGCCCGACGGCTTTCTCAAGGCGGACACGCAGTACACGGTCAAACTGGCGGGCCGCTACGAAGGGGACGGCGTGGGCGCCTTTTCGGATCGCATCAGATTCACCACCGAGCGCAAAGGTCCGACGGTCGCGCTGTCCAAGGGCAGGAAGCAGGTCTCGGCGTTCAAGATGCGACGGCTCGCCCTGCCCCTGCCGCCGCTGCTTCCCTCGGTCAACCAGATCGGTTTCGACAGCTACGACTGGATCGTCGGCACGGTCAAACGGGCCAGTTCAGGCAACGGAGACCGGGGGAAACTGCTGCTCTGGGTGGTCGGTTCCAGGGTGGACAAAAACGGCGTCCGGGTACCCGACCGACAGAGCGAGTTCGCCTTCCCGCTGGCCGGCCGATACGCGGGCAACTCGATCATCCTCGAGCAGCGCGGCTTCGAGTTGCTGTTCACCTTCGGGCCGGTGCCGCTCGAGCAACTCCAGTTCCGCGGACGCCTTGACCGGAAGCACGTGGTCGCGCCCGGTGCCGCCGTCTACGGCGAGGTCAACTGCCCCGAGGTCCCGAACCTCGGCGGCGCCCTGCTGGCGGCCGGATTGTGCAACGACGAATCGAAGCTGATCTCATCGGGCGCCTATCTGACCGACGGCTATAGCGGTCCCGCGAACCAGAGACCGGAAGGGGTGACCGTCGGCCCGGTAAGGCTGATCCGGCCGACCGAAGGTGACGACGGCGCCGTCCGGATCGGCTTCGACCTCTCCCGCCGGGCCCACTTCGGGGTCAACCGCCACACCGCCGACGTGATGCTGGTCGACCGCTCCACCGGCCGGCCGCTCGGCCTGGACTACAACCGACTGACCACCCTCCGGCTCCGCGACAAGCAGATAACCGGCCTCGACCTGCGAATACCCGCGGGCACCGATCTGCCCGCGCGGATCCGTGCTCACGTGATGGCCGACGTCTTCCCGCTCGGTCGCCGCGACTTCGGGCAGAAATAGCGCCGTCCTGCCGGACCTGAAAGGATCGCCCCGATGAGTGACATCGGCGTTCTCGCTGCCGTTCTGATCGTCTACAGCCTCCTCTCCCGCCGGCTGGAGGGGCTCCTGATCAGCGGGCCGATGTTCTTCGTCGCCGCGGGCATCCTGCTCGGGCCCGACGTCGCCGACGTGATCAACCTCGAGCTGACCAGCGAAACCGGGCTGTTTGTGGCGGAGGTCGCGCTGGTCATCGTGCTGTTCGCCGACGCCGGCAGGATCGACCTCCGCGCCCTTCGCGAGAACAGCAGCCTGCCGACCCGCCTGCTGGGAATCGGGATGCCGCTGACGATCGCCCTCGGTTTCGCGGCCGGGGCGTTGCTGTTGACGGGGATCGAATTCTGGGAGGCCGGGATCATCGCGGCCGTGCTGGCACCGACCGATGCGGCTCTGGGCCATGCCGTGGTCTCCGACAGGAGGGTGCCCGAGCGCATCCGACAGGGCCTGAACGTGGAGAGCGGGCTCAACGACGGGCTCTCGATCCCTTTCCTGTTCTTGTTCACCGGCTTCGCGATCTCCGAGGTGGAGGTGAGCGCCCAGGGATGGCTCGCCTTCGCCGGCCAGCAGATCGGCTATGGCGTCCTGGTCGGGCTGGCGATCGGGCTGGTCGGCGGCTGGCTGGTCGAACACGCGGTTCGCCGCGACTTCATGACAGGGGCCTTCCAGCAGCTGGTGATGATCGGCTTCGCCATCCTCGCCTGGGCACTCGCCGAAGCCGTGGGCGGAAACGGTTTCATCGCCGCCTTCGTCGCCGGTTTGAGCGCCGGCCGGATCACCGAAGTCTGCAGCGAAAAGATCCTCGATTTCACCGACGACGAGGGGCAGCTGCTCAACCTCACCGTCTTCTTCATCTTCGGGGTCAGCGCGATCGGTTTCCTCAAGGGTGCAGGCTGGGAGGTCTACGCCTTCGGCCTGCTGGCCCTGACCGTGGTGCGGATGCTCCCGGTGGCGATCGCCCTGACCGGCACCGGCCTGCGCCGGTCATCGGTCGCCTTCATGGGCTGGTTCGGGCCCCGCGGCCTCGCCTCGATCATCCTCGCCCTGGTCGTGCTCGAAGACGAGCCGGAGCTGCCCGCGATCCCGACCGTGTTCGCGGCGATGACGGTCACCGTGCTCGCGAGCGTCTTCGCCCACGGGATAAGCGCCCGCCCGCTGAGCCGCGTCTACGGCGATGCGCTGGCCGGCGCGGAAGCCGACGAGGCCGAAATGCAACCGGTCATGGAGCACCCGACCAGGGGCGGGATGACCGATCAGACTGATGGGGAGGGGCTATGACCAGAAATCGTCCCAGGCGTCGAGGCCGTAGAAGTACTCCCGCCCGTCGGTGACTCGGCCGTCCTTGACCTCGAATACCAGGCAGCAGTCGACATCGAGCCGCTTGCCGTCCTTTTCCGGGCTGTTGTGATGGATACCGACCACACGAACTCGGTCCTTCCCATGTCGTAGCTCCTATCAGAACGGCGAGGTAGCCAGACGGCCTCTGTCTGGGGAAACTCCATTGGTGAGGCGCAGTAGCGCGTAGCCGGTGATCGCGGCCATTACAGCGGCCATCACCAGCCCGGCCGCAAGACCGATAGCGATGATCAGCCAGAGCGGCTGGCCCTCCTGCCAGAGCGGCGACGCGATGGCCATGAACGAAATCAGCGCCGCCATCCACCCGACCGCCACGGCGACCACCCACCAGCCGGCCCGGGGCAGATGATCACGCAGGACACGCCACTGAAGCCCCCCGATCGAGAGCAGGAAGATGACGCCGAGCACCAGCCCGCCGGCGGCGAGGACTGCCGGCGGGAGCTCCTCGATCCCGTCCCCGATCGAGGTCGGGACGAGCGACACAGCCCAGGCGACCAGGGCACCGACCGCCGTGGCCACGATCCAGCTTCGCGAGGAAACAGCAGGCAGCGCCCGGCGGACGACGAGAGCCTGGGAGAAACCGAGCACCACGCCCTCTGCGAACCCCGCCGTGAGAATCAAGGGTGCCGCCGCGAGTGCCCCGAGATCTCCTCCGGCGATCAGCGCGCCTGCCACGGCCGGAATCGAAAAGGCGATCGTTTCGCCGACCGTGACGACTTTGGTCCACCGCCACCACAGCGCCCGTCCGCGAAGCGGAGGCGGAGCACCGTCAACCGGGTCGAGTTCGATCCGGATCATCACCCTGCCCTCCGCCAGCTCCAGCGCCCGCCCGGCATCAATCGGATGCCCGCCCCTTTCGTAGAGAGCGACAAGTACAGCGGCGATCTCCTCCTGCCCGGCTTCGAATGCCTCGCCCGAGCCGGCCCGCTCCCGCCCCCCGATGGTCACTGCGACCGGAGCGCCCCCGAGCAGGTTTCTCCACCAGGCCCGGCGGCGAAGGCTGGTCAAGGTCAGATCATCGCCCGCGACCACGGCGTTGGCCGGGGTACTTAGCGCCCTCCCGGTCCGCCGGCCCCGGAAGTGGACCAGCACCGTCCCCTCTCCGAGCAGATCGTGGACGGGAGATTTTGCCAGCCGTCGGACCACGGGGTTCACGACCCGGCGAAGCAACCGGTCGCCAAGCGTCTTCCGGCGCAGTGGGATAGCCCGCGGCGGTGACCCCGGTGGCTGCCCGGCCGGTTCTCGCCCGGGCGTCAGACCGGTCCCCGTCCCGACGGCTGACCGCCGCGCTCAAGCCACCGCAGTGCCGCCTCGGCGGCGTGGTAGCCGCACATCCCGTGAACTCCTCCGCCCGGAGGCGTGGCCGAGGAGCAGATGAAGGTGCCCGGAATCCCGGTGTCATAGGGATCGAGACCGACCCTGGGCCGCATCACCAGCTGCCGCGGCGTATTCGCACCGGTCGATATGTCACCACCGACGTAGTTCTCGTTGTAAGCCTCGAATCCCATGGTCGAGCGCACGAATCGCCCCACGATGCGCTGCCTCAGCCCCGGCGCAAAACGCTCGATCTGATCGATCAGGATCTCGGTCGCATCACCCTCGTAGCGGGCCGGTACGTGGGCATAGGCCCACACCGGGTGGACCTCCCCGGCCGACCTCGAGGAATCGGCCAGGTACTGCTGGCAGACCAGCACGAACGGCCTCGCCGGCATCTCGCCCCGGTTGACCTTCTTCTCGGCCTCGGCAATCTGTTCGAGGCTGCCCCCCACATGGACGGTGCCGGCCCGCCTGCAGGTCTCGTTCGCCCATGGCACCCCACCCTCGACCGCCAGGTCGACCTTCCAGGAGCCCGGTCCATACCGGTAGCGTTGGTACGCCCGGCGGATCCGCTCAGGAAGGCGCCGTCCGGCCAGCTTCAGGACGCCGTCGGGAGCAAGATCGAGCACGGTCACCTCGGCAGCCGGGAGTTCGGCAAGGCTCTGGATCCGGTGGCCGGTTTCGATCGTGCCCCCGTTCGCCCTGATCACCGATGCGAGGGCGCCGGTTATCGACCTCGAGCCTCCGCGGGCGACCGGCCAGCCGCCGTGATGCCCGGAAACGATCAGCGCCATGCCGACAGCCGCGCTCATCGGCCGGCCGAGCGGGCTGAAGGAGTGTGCGGCGGCCCCGCCGAACAGAGCACGACCCGAGGGGGTGCTGAATACCTTTGCCAGTGCGTTGGCCGGCAGCAGTGACGGCAGGCCGAACCGGGCGAGCTCGACCGGATGCCGTGGTCGGTGGATCACCGGCCCCAGGATCTCGTGCCGGAGCCGTTCGAAACCGGCCACCGGGCGACCGAAAAGCCGCATCCAGGCGGTCCCGTCTTCACCCAGGCCGGCTGCCGTACGACTGAGCGACCGGTAGACCGACCCGGCGTCTCCGCCGTCCAGCGGGTGGGCCATGTCGACTTCGGGCCAAAGCCATTCGAGTCCATGATCACCAAGCTCGAGCTGTTCGAAAACGGGCGATGCCACGCCCATCGGGTGGATCGCCGAGCAGTGGTCGTGAAGCAGCCCCGGCAGGGTCAGCTCGGTTGTCCGGGTGCCGCCGCCGATCGAGTCCGAAGCCTCATGGACGGTGACCCGGAGACCCGCGCGGGCCAGCACCGCGGCACAGGTCAGGCCGTTCGGTCCGGAACCGACGACGGTTGCTTCGCTCACGGTTGTACCGGGGGCCTCTCCGGAGTGGTTCCCATCGAGAAGCAGACTCGCAGATCGTGTTCGCATGCTTCAATGGCCCACCCACTCTGGCTCAACCACCGGGGAAAGGCAAGAGCGAGGCGCCCGGGCGATTTAGTTGCATACTCAACTATTTGATATCGTTGCCTCAGCAACTACTGGTAAGGGAATCAAGGTGAAACTTCAAGGCATGCACCACATCACAATGATCACCGGCGACGCCCGGAAGAACGTCGATTTCTACGCCGGCGTCCTCGGTCTCAGGATGATCAAGAAGACCGTGAATTTTGACGCGCCCGAGGCCTACCATCTCTACTTCGGCGACGAGCGCGGTTCAGCCGGCTCGGTCCTGACCTGGTTTGAGTTCCCTGGGGCATCCAGGGGGCGGGCTGGCGCGGGAATGGTCCACACCATCCAGCTCGGCGTCGCAACGGAGGCCGGCCTCGAATTCTGGGCCGAGCGGTTGGCGGCGAAGGGCTACGGAAGCGAGCGCAGCGAAGGTTCGCTTGCCTTTGAGGACTACGACGGCCTGCGGTTTGAGCTCGTGGTTGCCGATGAAGGCAACCCGCCGCTTCGAGCCGTCCACCCCGAGGTCCCGGCCGAGAACGCAATCCTCGGGGTCGAAGGCGCTCGGGCCTACGCGACCCGGGGCCTGGACGCCGACCGCGAGCTCCTCACCGAAACCCTCGGTTTCACCGAGACAGCCGAGGGCGAATACCTCGTGAGCGGCGACGAACGACACTTTCACTGGAGCTACGACACCACTGACGAAGGTGGCCTGCAGGGCGCCGGGACTGTCCATCACATCGCCTGGCACTCGCTTGATGAGGACCATGCCTCCTGGCAGCAACGCGCCGCGAAGGCCGGGATGCACGTCACCCCGGTGATCGATCGGGATTACTTTGACGCGATCTACTTCCGCCAGCCACAGGGCATCCTCTTTGAAATCGCGACCACCTCGCCCGGCTTCGCCGTCGACGAGGATCCAGAGCACCTCGGCGAGGAACTGCGCCTGCCCGCCCAGCACGAGCATCTGCGGCCGGAACTCGAGCGGCTGCTGACCCCGCTGACCAATCCGCGGGCCGTCGGGCCGACCGGAGCCGGGCGATGAGCACCCTGGCCTACAGCGAACGACCGGCCGGGGAAGAGCCGGCCGGGCTGCTCGTGCTGCACCATGGACGCGGCGCCGACGAGCACGACCTGCTCGGCCTGGCCGACGTGCTCGACCCCGGGCGGCGGCTTCACGTGGTCACGCCGCGTGGCCCCCTCACGGTTCCGGATTGGCCCGGCAACCACTGGTATGTGGTCCCACGGGTCGGCTACCCCGATCCTGAAACGTTCAACCGCGCCTTCGACAAGCTCGCCGCGTTCCATGACGAAGTCTGGGAACGCACCGGGATCGCCCCTGAGAACACTGTTTTCGGGGGGTTCTCGATGGGGTCGGTCATGAGCTACTCGCTCGGACTGTCCGGGGACCGCCCCGCCCCCGCCGGAATTATCGCGTTCTCCGGCTTCATCCCGACCGTCGACGGGTGGCAGCCGGACCCCGGCTCGCGGGCCGACCTGCGGGTGCTGATCGCCCACGGCCGCCGGGACCCGGTTATGGACATCGAGTTCGCACGCCGGGCCCACGCGCTGCTGGAGGACGGCGGCATTCCGGTCGATTACCACGAGTCCGACGCCGGGCACCACATCGATACCGCCCACGTCCCCGCGGCGATCGAGTGGTTGTCGGCGGTCACCGGGTCGGTTCCGGCCGCCCCCCAACGACCATGACAGTGGCGTTCCGGCATTCCGACCACGATCAGACGATCGTCTTCGGACCCGGGGTGCTCGAGACTTCTTTCGGCCTCCTCGGCGAGGGTTACACCCTCCTGACGACCGCTCGTGCGGCCGGGACGTCAGCGGCCATAGCCGAGCGGGCCGCCGTCGTCGTGAATGTCCCGCCCGGGGCCGTACCGCCGCTTGCGGCGCAGCTACTACCGGCGATCGCCGGTCGGCGACTGGTCGCCCTGGGCGGAGGGAGGGTGATCGACACCGCCAAGGCCATCGCCGCGGCCGAGGGCCTTCCTGGGCCGGTTGCGATCCCGACGTCGCTGTCGGGCGCCGAGATGACCGGCGTGCATCGTCATGCGCTCGGTGTACCGGACGACACACCACGGTCACGAGCCTCGATCGTCATCAACGATCCCGCATTGAGCGCCTCGCAGCCCGAAGACCAGCTTGCCGCCAGCAGCGCCAATGCGCTCGGCCACGCCGTGACTGCCCTGGTCAGCTCGATCTCGTCGCCGATCGCGCGGGCGGTCGCGCTCGATTCGGTCCGGCGCCTGGCCCGCGGCTGGTCGGACGTGGACCCCGCGCGGCCGGAGATCGCGCTCGGGGCGCTGCTGGCAGGATGGGCGGTGGACCGCAGCGGACTCGGCCCGCATCATGCACTGAGCCAGACCGCGGTACGCACGGCATCGCTCGAACATGCCGACGCCAACGCCGCTCTGCTGCCCCATACGGTGCGAGCATTCCGATCGCGGGCCCCGGACCTGTTCGCCGGCCTCGACGCTCAAGTCGGGATCGCCCCGGAGATTCTGGCCGATCTGCTCCGCGATCGTGCGGGAGTGGCTGGCCTGGGAGCCCTCGGCAACGACGAAGAGATGCTGGATCGCGCGGTCGAGGTTGCGGTCGGGAGGGGCGAACTCGAAAGGGTCCCCCCTCCCTTCTCCGCTGCGGAAGTCCGGGACATCTACCTCGAAGCGTCCGGCGACGTGCCCGGTACACCCTGAGCCAGTATCGCCGGGGGTCTCGTCCACACTGAGAAACGACTCTCACCTGGGCGTCTCGGTCCCCCGGGCTGCAGGCGGGTCGCGCCTGATTAACTAGGGGGTCTGGCGACGAGAACGAGATCGTCGGCCGGGGCCAGTGTCCCGGATGCTGATTCGAAATACTTCCGAACCGCCCCCGAAAGGAATCCCGTGTCTGATAGCCCTGATGCCGTTGTTGGAGAGATGAACGAGGAAAGCGACGGCGGCTGCCCGGTCGTGCACGATGGCGCTCCGTCCCCGGCCGAGGGTGTCGGCAACCAGGGCTGGTGGCCGAACCGGCTCAATTTGAAGATCCTCGCCAAGAACCCGGCGGTGGCCGATCCCATGGGCGATGACTTCAACTACGCGGAGGAGTTCGAGTCGCTCGACCTCGACGCGGTGAAAAAGGACATCGAGGAGGTGCTGACCACTTCCCAGGACTGGTGGCCGGCCGACTTCGGCCACTACGGGCCGCTGATCATCCGGATGGCATGGCACAGCGCCGGCACCTACCGGATCAGCGACGGCCGCGGAGGTGCCGGAACCGGTCAGCAGCGCTTCGCACCGCTCAACAGCTGGCCCGACAACGCGAACCTCGACAAGGCCCGCAGGCTGCTGTGGCCGGTCAAGAGCAAGTACGGCCGCAAGCTTTCCTGGGGAGACCTGATGGTCCTCTCGGGCAACGTCGCGCTTGAGTCGATGGGCCTGGAGACCTTCGGCTTCGGCGGCGGTCGCGAGGATGCCTGGGAGCCCGACGAAGACGTCTACTGGGGTCCCGAGACCGAGTGGCTGGGAGATGAGCGCTACACCGGCGAGCGAGACCTCGAAAACCCCCTTGCCGCGGTCCAGATGGGCTTGATCTACGTGAACCCCGAGGGGCCCAACGGCGACCCGGACCCGATCGCCGCCGCGACCGACATCCGCGAGACTTTCCGGCGCATGGCGATGAACGACGAGGAGACCGTCGCGCTGATCGCCGGCGGGCACACCTTCGGCAAGACCCACGGAGCCGCCGACCCCGACCAGTACGTCGGGCCCGAGCCCGAGGCCGCCCCGCTTGAGGATCAGGGCCTGGGATGGATCAGCTCCTACGAGAGCGGCGCCAACGGAGACGCGATCACCTCCGGGATCGAAGTCACCTGGACCTACCACCCGACCCGCTGGGACAACGAGTTCTTCCACATCCTGTTCGCCTATGAGTGGGAGCTGATGGACAGCCCCGCGGGTGCAAAGCAATGGCGGCCGAAGGCGGGCGGAGGCGCTGACATGGTGCCGCTCTCAGACGACCCGTCGAAGCACCGCGAACCACGAATGCTGACCACTGACCTGGCCCTGCGCTTCGATCCGGAATACGAGAAGATCTCGCGCCGCTTCGCCGAGGATCCGGAAGCGCTCGGCGACGCCTTCGCCCGGGCCTGGTTCAAGCTGACCCATCGCGACATGGGCCCTGTCCAGAGATACCTGGGGCCGGAGGTACCGGACGAGGAACTCATCTGGCAGGACCCGATCCCCGAGGTGACGCACGAGCTGATCGGCGAAGAAGATGTTGCCGAGCTCAAGGAGCGGATCCTCTCCTCGGGTCTGTCGGTCTCCCGACTGATCTCCACCGCGTGGGCGTCGGCGTCCACATTCCGCGGCAGCGACATGCGTGGTGGCGCCAACGGCGCCCACATCCGCCTGGAACCGCAGAACGGCTGGGATGTGAACGAGCCGGACGAGCTGGCAAAGGTGCTGGCTGCGCTCGAGTCGATCCAGGCAGACTTCAACGGTTCGCAGGCCGGCGACAAGGAGGTCTCGCTTGCCGACCTGATCGTGCTCGCAGGCTGCGCGGCAGTCGAGCAGGCCGCCGGAAGCGCCGGCCACGAGGTCGAGGTCCCGTTCACTCCGGGTCGAGCGGACGCGTCGCAGGAGCAGACGGACGTTGAGTCGTTCGACGCGCTCGAACCGACCGTTGACGGGTTCCGCAACTACCTCGATGGAGACCGCAGCCTGCCCACCGAGTACCTGCTGATCGACCGCGCCAACCTGCTCACCCTGAGCGCTCCCGAGATGACCGTGCTGGTTGGCGGCCTGCGGGTCCTGGGGGCAAACCACGGGCAGTCCCCACTTGGTGTCCTGACCTCGGCTCCCGGGTCGCTGACCAATGACTTCTTCGTCAACCTGCTCGACCAGAGCACGACCTGGAAGCCGACATCGGAGGATTCGGCGACCTTCGAGGGTCGCGACGCCGATGGTGGGCTCAAGTGGACCGGCAGCCGCGCCGACCTCGTCTTCGGCTCGAACTCCGAACTGCGTGCGCTTGCGGAGGTCTACGCCAGCGACGACGCCGGCGAGAAGTTCGTGGCCGACTTCGTCTCGGCGTGGGCCAAGGTGATGGACCTCGACCGGTTCGACCTCGCCCGGGCCTGAATCAGCTTCGAGTCAGTCTCTACAAGTCACATCCCGGCGCCATGCCGAGAAATTTCGCGGCCGAGCGTGACTTCTTCTCCCGGCTCGGGTCATCTGGGTAGCTGCCTACACCGCGTGGCCCGTGCCGCGCTAGCCTCCAGAGACCATGGAACCCAGCCCCGTGAAGAAGATCCCAACCCTCGCGCGGGGGTCGCTTCGTATGCAATCCGACAACCGACTCGTAAGACTCTTCCGCCGCGGAGTGGACCCGGCCTTCGACGAACTCGTCCGCCGCTATCGCCGGCCCCTGGTGAATTTTGCCTCGGCCATCGCGGGCCGCGACCGGGCCGACGACATAGTCCAGGACTCTCTGGTCAAGGCACACCGCTCCCTGGCGCTGGACCAGCCGGAAGACTTCAGACCCTGGCTGTACACGGTCGTGCGCAATACGGCCCTCAACGAGATCAGGGACAACCAGAAGCACGGCCACGACGAACTCGAGGAAACAGCCGGGCGGGCCGAGCAGCCCGATGAGGCGCTCGAGCGCCGCGAACAGTTGGCGGCAGTGGTGGCTGCGGTGTCCGAACTGCCCGCCTCACAGCGGACCGCCCTGGTCGGTAGGGAACTCGGGGGCTTCACTCATGAACAGATCGCGGAACGTATGGATCTCTCCCCCGGGGCGACCAGGCAGCTGATCTACCGTGCCCGGCTGACGCTTCGAAACGCAGTCGGCGCTCTTATTCCTTTCCCGCTTATCGCCTGGCTCGTCTCCGATTCCACCGGCGTGTTCACGGCCGGGGCCGCCGGCGGCACGGCCGCCGGCGGAGCTCTTGGTGCGGCCTCCGGGGGCGTTTCGGCCGGCGGGGCGACGGCCGGAGGTGCCGGGGGTCTGCTCGCGGGCTTGGCTGGCGGCGGCGCAGCCAAGGTAGCGGTCGTTGCCGTCGTCGCCGGAGGTTCGCTTGCCGCGGGCCTGGCAGTCGACGGGCAACGTAACGGTCCTTCCGAGCCCCCTACAGCGGCGGCCAGCACCAGCACCGATGCTGGTTTGCACGCTCAGGGGCCCGGGGACCCGCAGCTTTTGGGCGGGTCCGGAGGGCAAAGTGACGGGATGCCTCCCGGCCGGCCCGGCCGGGATTCCGGAGACGGAAGGGGCGAACGGCACGATTCCGGTCGAAACGAAGGCCACGGAGGATCTCCGGGCGGGAGCCCCGGACGGGCGGGCGAAGATAATTCCGAAGGCTCAGGCGGCAGCTCCGGAAAAAGCGGTGAACATTCGCGCCCTTCCGGCGAGGACCGCCCTGGATCAGAGGGCAGCGGACGCGACGATTCCGGCCATGAAGATGGTTACCGGGAGGATCGCGTGACGGTCACCCCGCGGCCGACCGAAGAAGGGTCCGGCTCCCGCGACGACGATTCCTCGAAGGCCGGCTCTCACGAGGCCCCGGAGCCGGCAGAGGTCGAGATCCCGGAAACTGAGCACGAAAGCGAACCGGGCGACCATCCCGACTCCGATTCGGCCCTGCCCTGAGAATCTGCTCACGAAAGACCAGGCAAGCGTGACATTTTCCTGCAGTCCGGGTCACAGGTAGAGAGACAGGCCGCCGCCCCATAAATTGGGCGGCGGTACAGCTTGCCGGCCGGACGGGCGGCGCACGAAAGGTGAATCAATGAACGTACGCAAGACGGGTTGGACGGGCATCCTGGTTGCCGCCCTCCTCGCCCTGATCATGGTTTCGCTGCCCGGCAGCGCAGCAGCGAAGGATCGCAACCGCGACCGGATCCCTGACAGGTGGGAGAAGCGGCACAAACTTTCGCTGAAGAAGAACCAACGCAAACGCGACCAGGACCACGACGGCCTCCGCAACAGAGGCGAGTGGCTCGCGAAAACGAACCCTCGCGACCGCGACTCCGACGACGACGGTACGCCAGACGGCAAGGAGAACGCCGGATTCGTCGCCAGCTATGACGCCGGGGCCGGAACGCTGACGATCACCCTGTACGCGGGCGGTCAGATCTCGGGGACGGTGAGCGACCGTACCGAGGTCGAATGTGAAGGCGATGCCACCGGACCGGCCGGATCGCCTCCCGGCGCACGTACATCGAGCGACGGCGCTCTCGAGGGTAAGGGGGAATCCCGGTCTGACGACGAGGCCGATCATGAGGACGGGTCGGAAGATCACGAATCCGAGGACTCGGAGAGCGAAGATCACGAATCCGAGAACCATGACGGTTCCCATGGTTCATGCTCGATTGACGACCTGGCCGAAGGCGTTGTCGTCCACGAGGCCGAGGTTCGCCTCAAGGCGGACGGTGCCTTCTTCAGGGAGCTGGAGATCGAGAAGCGAGCCGCTGCGGGCTGAAACCTCGCCAAGCGCCAGGTTCAGAAGGAAAGGGGCCGTCTTGCGGCCCCTTTCCTTCGTTTGCAGCCAGGGCCAGACCGCCCGGGGCGAGTTCACTAGCATCACCCGGGATGACCGTCACGGCGGCTCCTCCGGCCCCAGCCCCCCGCACCTTTGCCTCGCCCGGTGAAGCCCTGAGTGATATCGCCGGCGTGGTTCGTCGCACGATGCCGATTGCCGGCGTCTACCTGCGCGGCGATATCGATCCGGAGCTCCGGGAGCGCGTGATGGTCGCGGTCAGTCACGTGAACGCGTGTCGCGGCTGCAGTCGCGTTCACGAGCGCTGGGCGATCCGAACCGGCGTCAGCAGCGACGAGCTGGAGTCGATCGGCCTCGGCGAACTCTCATCCCTGAGTGCGCACAGCCGCGCCGCGGTTCTCTACGCGACGGCAGCGGCCGAGACGCGTTTCCGGGAGCCCGTCCCGGCCGAGGTCGCTGCCTACGCGGGCGAACACTTGACGAAGAGCGAGCTGGCCGCCGTCGATGCCATCGCCCGGACAATGGCCCTTGCCAACCTGTCGGCCAACACGACCGAGGCGCTGCTCGCGAGGCTCCCGGGCTGAGCCGGACCGGCATGCAGGCAACCTCCGAGCCGAGTCCGATCGCCGCACTGAGGGGTATGTTCAGAATGGCTTCGGCGACCGGCGAAGATGCGCTGGCCGCCGCCGACCTGCTCGGCATCACGGGTGCAGAGCCCACTCCGTCTGACCCTTTCGATGCGCGCGACCCCGACTACATCCGCGCAACGTTGCCGGCGCTCAGGGCCATGTCGCGGATCTATTTCCGCGCCGACGTGGCCGGCCTCGAGCGAATTCCGGAAAGAGGCCCGGTGCTGTTGATCGGGAACCACTCGGGCGGGGTGGTGATCGCCGACACCTTCGTATTCGCGCAGGCCTTCTACGACCACTTCGGTGCCGACCGCCATTTCAACCAGCTGGCCCACGACCTCGTTCTCAAGGTTCCGGGCCCGCGAACCCTGGTGCAACGCTACGGCACCGTGCCGGCATCCCCCGAGAACATGTCGCGCGCGCTGCACGACGACGCAGCCCTGCTGGTCTACCCCGGCGGGGACGAGGACACCTTCCGCCCCTCATGGGAGGAAGGAGAGGTCCACTTTGCTCACCGGACCGGCTTCATCAGCCTGGCGCTGAAACACGACGTTCCCATCATTCCGGTCGTCTCGGTCGGCGGCCAGGAAACCGCCCTCTTTCTGGGGGGTGGTGAGCGACTCGCAGAGGCGCTGCAACTGAACCGCCTCGCGCGGCTGAAGGTGCTGCCGGTGGCGATCGGCCCGCCTTTCGGAGTCACGGTGCTCGACTTTCCCGGCCGGATACCCCTCCCCTCGAAGATCACAGTAAGGGTCATGCCACCGATCGACCTGCGGGAGGAGCTCGGCCCGGACCCGGACATCGAAGAGGCCTACCGGCTGGTCAAAGCCAGGATGCAACGCACCCTGACCAGGCTCAGCCATGAGCGCCGGATCCCAGTCGTCGGCTGAGAATTCGGCTCGGCCGTCGCCACTGACACAAACCCCCCGGGCGGAAGGGGCCAGGCGCCGGCCCCGGGGGACCGAGCGGGAACACGTGCCGCGGGCCTCGTGAGGATGAATGATGCCGGGCCACATGACGAGCAATATGATGGCCCGATGCTGTTCGAGCTCGAGTCGGTCGCCCTTCATCGAGGTGGCGAACCGGTTCTCAGGGGGCTTTCGACCAGTCTGCCGGACGGGATAAGCGCCGTCGTCGGTCCATCGGGTTCGGGCAAGTCGACGATGCTGCGCCTGCTCAACCGGCTTTCCGACCCCGAGAGCGGCTCGGTGCGGTTTCGCGGGACCGACACGCTCGACCTCGATCCGCTTGAGCTGCGTCGCCGGGTCGCGCTGGTGCCCCAACTGCCGGCTCTGCTCCCCGGCTCCGTCACCGACAACCTCCGGTTCGCCGGCGCGTTCACCGGCGCGGAGCCCGATCCGGGAGAGCTGCTCGGCTTGGCCGGGCTCGACATCACCTTTGCCGATCGGGACGTCAGGCGCCTTTCGGTCGGCGAGCAACAACGGGCGATGCTCGCCCGGGCGCTGGCGACGCAGCCCGACGTACTGCTGCTCGACGAGCCGACTTCGGCGCTCGACGAACGGACCCGCGAGTCGATCGAGCGCACCGTCGCCGGACTGCGTCGGCGCCTCGGCACCTCGATCGTGATCGTCACCCACGACCCGGCGCAGGCCGGTCGACTTGCCGACTGGATCGTTGAGCTCGACCAGGGTCGCCTGGTCCGGGAAGGGCCGTTACGGGAGGCGCTCACGTGACCGGCACCAGTATCGAGGTGACGATCGGGGAAGTCGCGGCCTCGCTCGTTCTTGTCGGGGTTGCGGTGGCGATCTCGCGCTGGCGACGGGCCGGCCTGGAGGTCGATATCGGCATCGCGGTCCTGCGCAGCTTCATCCAGCTGACCGCGATCGGTTTCGTGATCACGGCGATCTTCGACGTCGACAGCCTGCTGCTTGTCGTGCTGTTGCTCGCGACCATGGTCGGCTTCGGTGCCTTCACCGCCGGAGCCCGGGCGCGCGCGGTGCCGAAAGCCCTGGTGCCCCTGATCATCGCCCTTTCGGTCTCGGCGGTGGCGACCGATCGGCCTGACCCTCGCGCTCGGCATCTTCCCGGCGACGCCCCGCTACCTGGTGCCGGTCGGCGGGATGGTGATCGGCAACGCCATGACCGCCTCGGCCGTCGCGCTGAACCGGCTGGGCGACGAGATGCGTGACCAGGCGCTTCCGATCGAGGCCACCCTCGCCCTCGGCGCGACTTCGCGGCAGGCTGCCGAGCCTGCGGTCAGGCGGGCGTTGCGCTCCGGCACCATCGCTCTGGTCGACTCGACCAAGACGACCGGGCTTATCTTCTTTCCGGGAACGATGGTCGGCATGCTGCTCGCCGGTGCGGCGCCCACCGATGCGGTTCGACTGCAGCTGATCCTCCTCTACCTGCTGCTGGGCGCCGTAACGATCTCGGCGCTGGTTGCGACGACGCTGGCCTACCGCAACTTCTTCACCCCGGCCCACCAGCTGAAGGATCTGCCCGACACCCGCGACGAAGGCGGGCGGGCGGCCTGAACCGCCGTGCCGTGACCGTCGCGGCCGGGCGGTGAAGCGGCACCTCACGCCGTCCGGCCGGGAGGCCTGACGGGTCCCGGGGGTCAGCGCGGTTCGAGAACGAGGGTGGAGCGATAGATCGAGAACGCTCCACCGCCGAACTGGATGCTCACGCCCGGCTCGACGAACTCGTTGGGCCCGACGACGACCGTCTGCGACGGTTGGTATGTCCGGCAGCCGGTGTCGACACGGCCCGTATCGTCGAGGTCGGAGTCGGCCTCGACTTCGGGGAGGCGTTCGTCGGCAACATAGGCGATCGCGCGGTCTACGGCTTCACCGCCGTGGGCGACGTGGTCAACACCGCCGCGCGCCTTCAGGCAGAGGCGATCGGCGCGCGGTCGCGGTCGCTTCAGCAGGGTGGCCGGCCGGAAGAGTTCGCCTAATCGTTGATGGGCGATGGCGTCCGACCGGCAAGCCTTGATCTCTCGCGCCGGCCGGCGGCGGCCTGCACCCAGTCGATCACGGTGTAGTCGAGCGCAGCGAGCAGGCCCGGGACACCTCAGCAAGGGGGAGCGGCAGTCGGCGGTGCGGGCCAGCTGGATCCGGTGCCAGCCGGTCCCGGCGGCGGCTCCGAACAGCTGGCGAAACGCTGGCCGGGCCTCCGAGGCGCGGACCGGGCCGGTCGAGCAGCTCGGTCCTTCCCTTCACGAACCGACCAGCCAGATCTGGCCATACGGCGAGCGGACGACCGACTCCGACCATGTCACATACCCCTGAAGCGAGAGCGCGGTCAACCTCGGCCCGAGTCCGAAAGCCGCCGGTTAGCATCACCGGCGCGTCGACCGCGGCGGCCACCGCGGCCGCGCTGTTCCAGAACGGTGATTCGTGCTCGCTTCGCAATTCCTCACCATCGCTGTCGTAGCCGGCCATCTCAGGGCGCTCGTAGTTGCCGCCGGAGATCTCGATCAGATCGATGCCGCCCGCTTCGAGTCGCCGTCCGAGTTCGGCGAGCTCGGGGTCTGCACCGCCACGTGCGTCCAGCTTGACCGCGACGGTAGCGCCGACCGGCAACGTCGCGCGCAGGTCCCCGATGATCTCGAGCAGAAGCCGCGCCCGCCCGGCGAGGTCTCCCCCGTAGGCGTCGGCTCGCCGGTTCTGCTCCGGGTCGAGGAAACTGCTGAGCAGATAACCGTGGGCGGCGTGTATCTGGACGCCGGGAAATCCGGCGCCGACGACCCGGGCCGCGGCATCTACGAATCGGGCCCTGACCTCGCCGATCTCCGGGGCCGTCAGCGCGCGCGGCCGCGCGAAGGCGCCGGCAAGATCCACCGCGGGGCCGTCCGAGGGGGCGACCGGATGCGGCTGGACGAAACGGTTCTCCTGCCGCCCCGGGTGCGAGAGCTGGACCAGTGTCGGAGCGGCGGAAGCGCTCTGCGCCCAACGCCGCAGCGCCAGCTCGTCGGTCGCGGCGTCGACCACGACGTTGCGGGCGCGCTCGAGGTGCCGGCGGTCGACCATCGCGTTTCCGGTGAGAACCAGGCCTGCACCACCGCGGGCGTTGGCCGAGTAGAGCCGAAAGTGGCGCTCGGTCGGGTCGTTTCGCCGGTCGGCGATGCCTTCGGTCATCGCCGCCCGTCCGAGCCGGTTGGTCAGTACGAGGCCGCAGGGCAACTCGAGCGGATCTGTCAACTCGGCGGCCACCTGGGTTGAACCTACCAAGGCGAGATCTTCGAGTTGTCCGACCTCCAGGGTGACCGCCGCATGCTTGATCGGGTACGCCTGGCGGCCTGATGCGGAACCATCACCGTTCGTTCGAAGCAGACGCTACGCGCGGCGGACCAAGGGGTCGGTCCCGGTTGCCCGAATAGGATCGGCCGATGAAGTCGCTCTCGAATCTCGACCGATTCCTGCCACTCTGGATCGGCCTGGCAATGGCCGGCGGCGTACTGCTCGGTTCACTCATACCCGCTCTGGAAGACGGGCTCGACGCGCTTCGCATCAGCACGATCTCTCTGCCGATCGCGCTCGGCCTGCTGCTGATGATGTACCCGGTCCTGGCCAAGGTGAGGTACGAGGAACTCGGCCGCCTGAAAGGCGAGCGCAAGCTGATGCTGAGCTCGCTGGTACTCAACTGGATCGTCGGGCCGCTTCTCATGTTTACGCTGGCGTGGATCTTCCTGGCCGACCAGCCGGAATTCCGGACGGGCCTGATAATCGTGGGGCTCGCGCGCTGCATTGCGATGGTCCTGGTGTGGAGCAACCTTGCCTGTGCGGATCGTGAGGCGACCGCGCTTCTGGTGGCGATCAACTCCCTTTTTCAGATCGTCGCCTACAGCCTTCTCGGCTGGTTTTACCTGAGTGTTCTCCCCGGATGGCTCGGTCTTGACAGCCAGGGTTTCGAAGTCTCGATCTGGGAGGTTGCCCGAACCACCCTGATTTTCCTGGGTATTCCCCTTGTCGCCGGCTACGTGACTCGCGTCGTCGGCATACGGCGCCGCGGCCGGGACTGGTACGAGCAGACGTTCCTGCCAAAGATCGGACCTGTTTCCCTCTACGGTCTGCTGTTCACGATTGTGCTGCTCTTCGCAATCCAGGGCGAGGCGATCACCGATGCCCCGTGGGACGTGGTTCGCATCGCCGTCCCACTGACCTTCTATTTTCTCCTGATGTTCGGTCTCTCTTTCTGGGCCGGCCGGATCATGGAAATCGGATACGAGAAGACCGCAACTCTCTCCTTCACCGCTGCGTCAAACAACTTCGAGCTCGCAATCGCGGTGTCGGTTGGAGTGTTCGGAGCGACTTCAGGCCAGGCGCTGGCCGGCGTGGTCGGTCCTTTGATCGAGGTCCCGGTATTGGTGGCGCTCGTCTATGTGGCGCTCTGGCTCAAGCGAAAGCTCTACGCTCCGTCGTCCGGGGAGTCGCCGGCCGCCGCGAGGTGACCGAATCGACCAGCAACCGGGGCCAGTCGGATTGCCCGAGAATCGACCGGTAACGCGTCCCTCCTTGATTGCTGGTGACGGGTAGGCACCAGAGCTTGAGGATTCCGAATCGAGGGCCGCTGTAGGTCCCTACCGTCCGGGCGGATCCTGCTGGAAGGTGCCGGCGAGCCCGTCGATCAGCCCCTGCTTCTCGCTGCCCGAGAGCCGCGCGCCCGGGTGCAGCAACGTGTACTGCAGAGGCGGCATCTCACCCCCGCTGACCGCCTCGGCGACTCTGCCGGCAGCGGGTTGGAGATAGTCGAGCTTGCGTGCGCCTGAGTCGCGACCGGTGAAGTGTCGGAAACGGCTGCCGGACTGCGACAACGCGCCAGTGGGACCGCCGGATGCATTCAGTCCGGCATGATCGGCCCAACCCCGGGGATCGGAATGGGAGATCATCCGAGTTCGGTAGATCTGCCGGAAACGACCATGAGGAGGACGCCATGAGTGACTACGAGACGATCGCCTACGCGACCGAGGGTCCGCTGGCGACAATCACGCTGAATCGACCGGAGCGACTGAACACGATTGTTCCGCCGATGCCCGAGGAAGTCGAGGCGGCGGTTAACTCCGCGGTCCGAGATAACGCGATCAAGGTGATCGTTCTGCGCGGCGCCGGTCGGGCATTCTGCGCCGGCTACGACTTCAGTGGCGGCTTCGACCACTGGCCGGGCATGTACACCGACGAGGGGGAATGGGATGCCGGGAGCGACTTTTGGAGAACCACCGCGCAGGCGACCTCACCCCACCAGCAGTTCATGTCGATCTGGCGCTCACCGAAGCCGGTGATCGCCCAGGTCCATGGGTACTGCGTCGGCGGCGGCTCCGACAACGCCCTCTGCGCCGACATAGTCATCGCCTCTGAGGACGCCCGGATCGGCACCCCCTACTCGAGGATGTGGGGTGCGTACCTATCGGGGATGTGGATCTACCGGCTCGGTCTGACCAAGGCCAAGTGGCATGGTCTCACGGGACGGCCGCTGAGCGGAGTCGAGGCTGCAGAGGTGGAGTTGATCAACGAGGCCGTCCCCTTCGAGCGACTCGAGGAGCGGGTCGGGGAGGTCGCCCGCGATCTCGCCTCGATCCCCTCCTCACAGCTTGCGGCTCAGAAGATGATGATCAATCAGGCCTACGAGAACATGGGTCTCGCCTCGACCCAGACGCTCGGGCCGATCCTGGACGGGCTGATGCGAAACACCCCTGACGCCAAGGACTGGATCGAGCTGGCTGCCACGCAGGGCGTCGGAGCAGCGGTGGGACGGCGTGACGGCGAGTTCGGCGACTACAGTCAGGCTCCCGTCGGGGAAAAGCCCGACCCCCGCAACACAGTCCCGGTTGAGGCCTCCTACGCCGCCAAGGCGGGCGGACCGACCGACTGACGAGGTTGCCAGGACGCCGCGGCGGTTCTTCGGTTGCGCCGGGGAAATCCTTATTCCCGAGGCGGTGACCGGCAGGCTGATTGGTCCCGAAGCCCCGCTTCACTCGACGATCGTGAGGCCGAAATGGTCGGAAATTCCGTGGAAGACCAACTCGGCCGCGATGGCTAGAACGATCAGGCCGAATATGCCGTTGATCACGTTTATCCCACGCGGTCCGATCCGGGCGATCAGCTCTCCCGCCCTGATCAGAATCGCCAGACTGATCGCCAACACCACCACGATTCCCAGGCTGAATCCGATGTAGTCGGCGGCGCTGTCATGGCGATTCGACAGGCCCAGGGCGATCGCCAGGGCACCGGGACCGGCCAGTAACGGGAAGGCCAGCGGACTGAAAGAGATGTCACGGTCGGCCGGCGCAGGAGTCTCGTCCAGATCCCGGCTAGGGGTATCCATCAGCATCTGCCAGCCGACCCAGCCGATGACCAGGCCGCCGACGAACTCAACGGCAGCGAGTGAAACCCCGAAGAAGTCGAGCACGAAGCTCCCGCCGAGCATGAACAGGATGAGCATCACCGCCGCGATCCAAACCCCCCCGAAGGCCTGCGAGCGACGATCACGACGATCAAGATCTCTGGTCGCCACGACGAACCAGGGCGTATTTCCGATCGGGTCAATTATCGGAAAAAGCGCCACCACCGCTATCCCGGCCGCCTGCAGAGCTCCTCCATGGTGCTCGATGCTAGCGCTACCTGGGGGAATCCCCGACCGCGCCGGTCAGTTCAAAGCAATTCGTCACGTCCGTACCCGGCCCGACTCGTTTCTCAGGAGACGACCGCATACTGGAGGGCGTGGCTGCCTGACTTCCATGCTCGGTCCTTTCATGGGGCCCCTGCCCCTGGTTCGGTGTCGATGCGAGGGATGGAAGGTTTCTCCGACCGACTCTCGCGGTCCGTCTCGCAACGATTGACGAGTGAATGCCGGGAAGAACAGCACCTGGCGCGAGCACCGTCATTGGCGGTGAGACGGATCTCATCAGGTCAGTCACCCGCTCGTGAAGGGGTCTCCGGAGCGAGCGCCGGCGTCGCGGCGTCCTTGCCGCGCGCAACCACTCCCGTCCCTGGCGATTTGGGGCTCAGCATTGCGAAGGACTCGCGTCCGAGTGTTCGGCATTCCATTATTGATGGTGCCCTCATTAGTGTCGATGGGGCTGGTACCCTCTCCTGGTGTCGTCCGAGAGGAGCCCTCGAAAAGATCTGCCGGATACCGCCGGATCCGGAGACGGTGGGCATGCCAAGCGCTCTCGCCTGAACCCGGACGCCCGGCGCGACCAACTCATCCGGACCGCTTTGACGGTCTTCGGGCAGCAGGGCATCGCCGAAACTTCGGTGCTCCAGTTGACCCAGGCGGCGGGCGTCTCCAACGGTACCTTCTATCGCTACTTCGCCGACAAGGAACAGCTTGAGTATGCGATTGGCAGAATCGTCCTGGCCGAACTGGTCCGAACTCTGGAGGAGATGCAGCGGGATGTGAGCGGCGCCGAACGCATCGCGATCGGTGCTTTCGGGGTGATGAGAACGGTTGGCGCTAACCACGATTTGGGTTCGATCATGATCGAGTATTTCCAGAGGCGAAATGCCTTTCTTCAGGACGCGGCGGTGCAACTCGCTGACCACATCCGTGAGGGCGGAGAGACCGGGGAATTCCCCGTGCACTCCCCCTCTCGAGACCTCGTCGGAGTATTCATTGCAATGTTCGGAGTCGGGGCGCGCTCGGTCCTGGACGGGCAGGACCCGGACGAAGTCGGTGAGTTCATCGCCGCCGGACAGCTGCGACTGCTCGGTGTCGCCAGGCGGCGTGCGGAGTCGGTCACGCAGACGGTACGCCGGCGCATGGGCGCGTGGGAGCCGACCTCCGTAGGCGCGACGCTCGACCAGCCGGCCGACGCTGCCGCCGGTTCTGCTTGAACAAAGCTCGTCCGGGGCGGCTCAGACGAGTCCGGCGTAGCTCGCGCCGTCCAGGTGGATCGCGTTTCCGGACGCAAAGCCGGCGGCCTCGCCGCAAAGGAACGCACACATCGCACCGAACTCCTCGGGCCGTCCGAACCGCTGGGCGGGAAGCGTCGCGACGATCCGCTCGCGTGCCTGCTCGTAGGTGATGCTCTGGGCTTCGGCCTGAAGCTTGGCCATGGAGACCTGCCGATCGGTGTCGAATCGCTCCGGCAGCAGCGTGTTGATCGTCACGTTGTCGGCGGCGACCTCCCGCGCGAGCCCCTTGCTGACCGCGAGCAGCCCGGCGCGCGGGGCACTGGAGAGTGCCATCAGCGAATGCGGCGTCGTGACCATCGCTGAGCCGATATTCAGGATGCGACCGAATTGCCGCTCCCGCATGCCCGGAAGGACAGCGCGGATCATCATGAGTGCGGAGGTGAGGTTTGCGTCCAGAGCGGTCGCCCAATCCTCCTGTTGCCATTGCAGAAACAGCCCGGGCGACGGTCCGGCGTTGTTGGTGAGCAGGATGTCGGCATCGGGACAGGCTGCGACGAGCGCCTCACGGCCGGCCGGATCGGTGACATCGGCAACGACTGGTTGGACACGCACCTGCGGGTACCGCTCGGTGAGCTCCTGCGCCGTCGCCTCCACCTGCTCGGCCTCGCGGCCGTTGACGACGACGTGGACCCCCTCGGCGGCAAGCGACTCCGCACAGGCCCGGCCGAGACCGCGGCTCGAGCCACACAGGATCGCGCTGCGACCCTCGATCTTGAGATTCATTGAATGCCCTCTTCCTTCGGTCGAGTGGTGGTGACAGCCGCGCTTCTCATGACGCGGGCACGGCCGTGGTCGGCACGGCGTCGGCACTGAGTCGATTCGTAAGCGTTCCGATCCGATCGATCTCGAGGGTGATCGTCTGGCCGGGCTCGATCCATCGTTCGAGTTCCAACCCACAGCAGCCGGGCATGGTGCCGGTAGAGATGACGTCGCCTGAGTCAAGCCGCTCCCCAAGCGAGGCGTAGGCGATCATTTCACCCACATCGTGAGCCGGATCGGCCGTGGTGCCCTCACACCATTGCTCGCCATCGACGCGTACCCGCCCTACGGCGGCTCGCCAGTCGCCGAACTCTTCGGGTGTGACGACGTCCGAACCGATCGAATTGGCGAACGTCTTCGACTTGATGACCGGCCCGAAGGCATTGTGCCGGGCGTCTTCAGCCTGTACGTCCCGTGCGGTCCAGTCGTTGAGAACAAACCACCCACCGATCGCGTCGCGGGCCTGCTCGGGCGTTGCGTCCAAGAGCGGCTTCGTGAGCACACAGGCAAGCTCGAGCTCGAAGTCCAGGGCGTTGGTGTGGCCGGGCCACCACATCGCGTCGCCGTCGCCGAGGATCATCGTGTGGTTGGCCATGTAGAAGATCGGGTGCTCGTAGAACCCACGCTTCGGCTTCAGAGCGGGGAAGGTCCGGCCTGACTTCTCAAAGCCGGCGACGGCCATCCACACGGGCTTCGGAAAGAAATGCTTGACGAGCATCCGGCCCGACCCGATCACGTGAGACTCCCACAGCATGAAGGCGCGGATCGACCGTGGCCGGAATGGCAACCCGGCCCCGCCGGGATCCACCGCGACGGCGTCCGCGGCTTCAATCGCGGCCTCGGCGCGCTCCCGCGCCGGCCGTCCTTCAGCCAGAAAGGCCAGCAGGTCCGGCTCGCCTGCGAGACGGACCCAGCGATCACGCCGGGCGTCGAAGCAGATCAACCCGTCAGCAGTCGTCCGGAGCTTCATGAAAGATGTGCTCCCGAGTCGCCCATCATGAGGCACCGGGCTCCGGTTCTTCGCCGGGCACGGCAGGCTGACTGGGCTGGATGCCCTTGAACTCCGACGCTTCGACGAACCATTCCGTCCTGGGAAGGGGGCCCCAGGTCGTGATACCACGGGGATCCGCGAGCGACCACCCAACCGGTTCCACTTCGGGGTCCAGGAGCTGGTACCCGTGACTGACGAGCTCGACCCGATGACCGTCGGGATCGCGAAGGTAGAGGAAGCTCTGGGGAGCGGCACCGTGACGGCCGGGGCCGTACTCGACTGCATCCCGCTGGCCGCTCGCCGATGCCAGATCACATACGCGCCTGGCAGTCGTGGCGTGATCGTGGACCACGAACGCGAAGTGATGCAGGCGCGGCCCGAGGCCGCTGACTCCCACCAGGTCCAGGAGGTCACCCTTGCGTGCGAGGAACACGCCGACCAACGGCGCCTCAGGCGTACCGTCAGGCGTCACGTACTCGGAGACGCGGAAGCCGTTTGCGACGTGGAACGCAGCCCAGGACGAGGCGTCCGGCACGTGAACCTGCAGGTGGTCGATCCGGGCGGCGGCCGCACCGCGATGCTGGTCGTCATCGAGCAGCATGCGCCGCTCGACCGGCATCGACGCGCACAGTTCCATCGGAACACCCGCTTCGTCGGAGAACTGCAGCGTGCGGCCCTGATGCTCGGGGTCCGCCCACTCGCAATCGATGCCTCGCGCCGTCAGCGCTTCGTGCGCGGCGTCGAGATCGCCTTCGGAGGCGACACGGAAGCCGAGTCGTCCGGCAGAAGGAGCGTCCGCTGCGACGAGGACGAGGCTGTGGTGGGCAGACTCCTCAACACCCCGCAGGTAAACGCGCTGATCGTCGGCATCGGAGGCCACAAGCCCGATCAGCTCCTCGTAGAAGGTGCGGCTGGCCCCCAGGTCCCGCACGTAAAGGACTACGTGGCTTAGTCGGGTGATGTTGAATGGCGGAGCTGCCGCCGGCATCGGAAGTGACATTTACGATCTCCTTTGGTCGATGGCCCAGCGCCGATCGCCCGGACCAGATGGGTGCCGCCTGTCGGCGGCGGTTACCAGATGTACGGCGGCAGTCACGATGAAAGCTCCTTCACCGCGAAACCTCCTCGAGAGTGCCTAGCAGTGACGCGATGTCGGTCGCGAACCGCTGAACCTGCGCTTCGTCGCCGGCGACGCGGTGGACGTGCCCGTCGGGCCTGACCAGCACGCCGACATGGCCGGCCAGGCCAACCGTGTCCATCCACTGCCCTACGTCCGGCTCGGCGGGATCGAGACGCACGACGTTGGCATCGGGCCCCGCGGGCAGGCTCGGTGGCTCTACATCGCCGAGGAGCAACACAGTGAACCGGTCTGGATCCAGCAGGTCCAGGACCGACACCTGCTCGCCATCGTTCTCGAGCCACCCGTGAGGTAGACGCCGGCCGGCAACGGCACGCGGTGAGAAGTCGCTCACGTCCGTGATCGGCTCGTCGTCGGGATCGTAAGAGAAGCCGAGCTGCAGGGCCAGGCTGTCGAAGTGGCCTCGTTGATCCGCAACGGCCGAGCTGATTTCCCCGGCACGCCCCGGCACTGCCAGCCACTCGGCAAATCGCTGCGCGTCCTGCTCAAACGAGGCGCCCTCGTCGACGGCGGCGATCAGGGTGGCGAGCGCCTGAGCATTGGCGAGGCTCTGTTCGGCGTTACTACGCGCGACCGGCTGACGCTCGCGCTCGTATGTGTCCAGCAGCGGGTCGGCCGCCTGTCCTGCGACCACGGCGGCAAGCTTCCATGCGAGGTTGTGCGCGTCCTGCAGGCCGCTGTTGAGGCCAAGACCACCGGTCGGCGGGAACCGGTGGGCCGCGTCGCCGACAACGAAGGCGTTTCCGGCCCGGTAGGCATCGGCAACTTCAACCCGCATCTTCCACGGGGTGGCGGCGACGATCTCGAAGGGGACGTGGGCGGCACCCGGCCCGAACGCTTCTCGCACCAACTCGCGAACACGCTCGGCTCCGAAGTCGCGCATGTCGATCAGACCAGGAGGCTGCACGATGCTGTACGTCCACAGCCGATCCGGCAGGTACGCCAGCAGCGTTCCCTTCAACGGTGGGCCGAACAGCCAGTGCAGGACGCCCGGTCGCGTACGGGCGACCTCGGTCAGATCAGCTTCGAAGGTGATCGTCATCACCGAGGCGATCTCGCCGACGCCGGACATGCCGATGCCGAGGTGTTCGCGCACGGCGCTGCCCGCGCCGTCAGCCGCGACGAGATACCGGGAGCGAACGGTAATGTCGCCCTCCGGTGTGCGGACCGTCGACGCAAAGCCGTCCTCCTCGAGGGATGCGCCCGACCATGTGTGCCCGCGGCGCAAATCCACCAGCGGCTCAGCCCCGAGTCGCTCGAACAGCAGCGCCTCGAGCGCGGGCTGCGGGATGTTGAGGAGCGGATACGGAGTAACGGCGCGGACGTCGTCGTCCTGCCGCTCATACGCCAGCGTTCCGAAGCAGTGCCCGGTCAAGGTGGTGGCGAACCGGACTTCGCTCGTGAGCTCCCGCGGGGCGGCTGCGGCTTTCAACTGCTCATATGTGATGTCGAGCTCCTGCAGGATTTCGATCGATCGAGGATTGACCGCATGCGCTCGCGGCAGGATCTGGGGCGCCAACTCCCGTTCGAAGACGACGACACTGACGCCGCGCCGCGCCAACATCAGCGCAAGTGTTACTCCGACTGCGCCTCCGCCGGCGATCACCACCGGCACCTTCTCTTCGTGTCCCATCATTTCTCCGACTTGCTTTCGCGGTCCAACTCGCACCCATAGGCAGGGATTGCGGAGCAGCGTAGCACTTGTTGAGAGTGCTGTCAATAAGTATTGACATATGACTCATTAGACCATCGCCCACTCGCAAAACCAGGCGACCTCGAAAGGCTTCCCCGCAGAACAAGCGCCAGGTCCTCGAGACCTTCGACCTCCGGATTCACTTCGATAAGTGGAAAGGCCGAATTGAGATTCCGGCGACCGTCTCGGAGGAGATCGCGAAGGCCCTGGACGATTCGGAGGAGTTGATCGACGAGGGGTCGGCGGTCACCCTGACGAACATAGCGGGGGCCCGCTTCGTTTCTCAGGGGGACGCTCGGATACTGGCGCGAGTGGCTGCCTGAATCTGTCGCCGCGCCTCAGGGCTTGGGCTGCGCCCCTACTTCTTCACCCTGATCCTTTTCTTGACGGTCTTGCCGCCGGCATTGTTGGAGCTCACCTTGAAAGAAGCCTTGATCTTGCCGGGCTTCTTCGGCTTGAGCCTGACCTTGACCGTCTTGGGCTTGCCGGCCGCGATCTTGCCAATCAGGGCAGAGTCGGGAGGTTGTGCGGGGTCAGGTAGGCGGCGATGCCGTCGAGGATGTCGGCGGTGACGTTTCCATCAACTGTCGTCGGCGTATTGAGTCCCGTGGTCCCCATAAGGGAAACCGCGATGCGTCCTTTTGGGAACCAGGCCATGCTGCCCATGTACCCGTTGAAGAAGGGGTCTTGCCGGCGCCAGCCATTTGCGACGACCAAGCCCTGAGCCCCGTAGACCACGGTGGGATCGGGGCCTAGGCCCGTAAACGCATACCGTTTGAAGATGTCCCGGCGCGACCAGGGCGAGAGCATCCGGCCGGAGAACATGCCTCTTGCCAATTTCGAAACATCGTCGATCGAAGTGGTGGAAAGCATCCCGTTTCCAAGCCCCCAAGAAGGGGACCAGCCCGTCGACTCCTCGAACACCCCGCGCTCTCTGGTGTAGGCCGCGAGCGCCGGTTCTGGAATCGGCGCCAGCCGGGAGAACGCCATCTTGATGCCCAGCGGGCGGAGAAAGCGCTTCCGGAACTGGGAGACAATTGAGGTCCCGGGTGTTAGCACCCGGAGGATTCGGGCGAGGATCGCATAGTTCGTGTGCGCGTAGCTGCGACAGGTACCGGGATCACAGACAAAGCCCCTGTTCAGCGCGGTGGTCATCAACTCGGCTTCAGTCCAGTCCCGGAACGGATCAGCGTAGACCGCGCTCACGAACGTATCGTTGCCCTGCACCCAGTCGTAGTAGCCCGAAGTGTTGTTCATCAGCATCCGGACGGTGACCTGGGACGCCCTCGGGATTCCGGGCAGCCAGGTCGAGATCGGCTCGGTCAGCTTCAGCCGGCCTGCATCGTGGAGCTGGTAGACCGCCGAGGTAAGGAGGGGAATGGTCATCGAGCCGATCCGGAAGTTCATGTCCGGCGTGGCCCGGACACCAGTCTCTGATTCGCCAAAGGCCCTGCGGAGAAAGTTGTTTCCCGCAATGTCAACGCGGGCGATCACGGCCTGGAGCCTGTCTGCCTGCTTGACCCCCTTCACGATCCTGGTCAATTCTTTGCTGACTGCCTTGGGCGCAGTGCATCCGTCGGCTGTCTGAATGAACTGACTCTCACAGCTGGCGAATGCGTTGCCCGCCCCGCCGCCCATTGCGGCCGCGACCAAGATCACCACCGACAGCAAGAACTTGGTCGACATCCGGTTCAATCTCGCATTATTCGCAGTCGTCATGCGCCCAGTTTGGCAGGGGTCACCCCAGCGGTGCCTCGGACAAAGCGAGAGCTAGCATTTTTGGACCTCAGAGAAACCGTGCTACGGTGGATCAATCCGAGGGATTGGACGGGCGCTCGATGGCTGATCACCAGTCGTTAGGCCATCTGCCTGCCTCCGCCTGACCCTTAGCCCCAGAAAGCGGAGGTTAACTTCATAGTGGCTCGTCCCGGCAAGCCCATGTCACCGGTTTCGCGATGGCTTCTTTGCGCCGTAGCCATACTCGTCTGCGCAGGAGGCGCCGCCGGCGCGGGCGCGGCTATTCCGGCGAATGCGCTTCCCAGCGCCGCGTCCGCCACCGGCGCCCCGCTGATCGTCTCGCCCGACCGCAATGCAGTTATCAAGCGGTCCTCGGCCAAGGTCGTGATCAATCGCCCGGCAGGCGCGAAGCTCATAGTGCGGCTCGGACGGCGCAACGTGACCGGACTCTTCCACTCGCAGGGCGCCAACCTCGCCGCGCGGCTCGGCCCGGGAAGCGGCGCGAAGTACGGCATCAACCACCTCTTCGTCCTGGCGAAGCGTTCCGGCCGGCGGCCGCTGACGCACACCCGCTCCTTCTACCTCGTACGCCGCCGCAACGGGTTCGTCCACGTCAAGGTCCCGAGGGAGACGCCGCAAAATGCACGCGTCGAGATCGCCTCCGGGAAGAGCCACCTGGCAGCGGCACGGCGCTCGCGCACCGTCCACTTCTGGCTCAACGGGCAGCGGGTGAACCGCGCGGCGACCACCAACGAGCGGACCCATTACAAGCTCTCCCCCTCGCTGGCGCATGGTCTGCACTTCGGCAGCAACAGGCTGAAGGTGGTCGTCGTCGAGCCCGAACAGGGGCGCTTCGCTCGGATCGACCGGCGCTTCAGGGTGTCGCGTAGGGCGCCCCTGGCGAACGCCGGCCCGGACCGCAGCGGCTACGGGCGCATGCGCATCCCGCTCGGCGGCCGAGGCCGGGCCGCCCGTGGCGGCGATCTGACCTACCGCTGGGTGATCGTCCGCAAGCCCAAGGGCTCTCATCCGCGTCTCGCCGGAGCCAAGCGGGCGCGGCCAAAGCTGATCGCCGACCACCCGGGCCACTACCGGCTGCGCCAGCTAGTTGGCGAGCGCGGCCGGAGCACGGGGGTGGCGGCCCGCGCTTCGGCGTCGGCCGCCGGCAGGGCTGGAAGCGATGACGTGGGCGTCACCGTCAGCCCGCAGACGCCGATGGTGGAGATCGCGGCGAACGACCAGTCATATGAGCCCAGGGGCATCCAGATCGGCGGGACCTACTACGCCCACACGGGACCGGGTGCGTCGATCCAATGGCTGACGCTCGATCGCGCGACCCTGCAGCCGGTCCAGTCGGGAAACAGCTGGTGCTGCGACCAGGACCAGCACATGCTCGACACCCTCCACAGGCAACTCAGCTGCAAGCCCGGGGGCGGCGGGACCCTAGGGATCAACCAGCTCGTGGTCCTGACCCTTCCCCCCAACCAGCAGGTCCTGACGGGCGACGATGACGACGAGTTCAACGAAGCCCTGGCCGGGATCGGCGTCAAGCCCCTGCCGAGTGCGCTGATCAACGATCCGTACGCATCCGAAACGATCGTCGGCATCCCCTGCGCCGGCGCCGCCACCGGCTGGGTCAAGCGCCGAGGTGGCGGCGAGAAGGGCGGCCTGCCCCACGTCGGCTGGCTGATGCCCGACGGCTCGACCGAGAGCTCCCCTCACAACACCAACGCGCCGTTGTACCGGTTCCAACCCGACCGGCTGCCCTACGAGACGAGCGCCGCGCACACCGACAACACGAACCGGATGCTGATCAACGGCAAGGTCGCCGACGGCCACGTCACGGCCCGCGAGGCCGGCTTCCAGGTCGTCGAGGTGGACCCGCGCGACCTCAGCATCGTAGAGAACAACTCCTTCGCGGTGGTCTCGTTCAATCCGGTGAACGCGATCAAGGCGATGGCCGAAGCGGTCAAGGGCGCACAGACGCGTGGGAACTACGTCGCCGTCCAGAGCATCGGCCGCGTCGCGCCCGACCATTACAGCTGGTACCACGCCGGGGACGCAATGGCGGCCATGGGCGCGAACCCCGACACCTTCAACCGCGTCGACGGCTCCTACGCCTTCTTCGGCGGCCCGCAGCTGGGACGCAGCAGCGTCCTGCAGTCGAGCTCGGTCAACGTCGTCGACCCGACCACCAGCCCGCCGACCATGGAGTCCGGGACGCTTCAGGGCCGGGCCCGCATCGGGCATGACGGGTTGTTCATCCCGGCCATTCCCACGGCCCCCGCCACGCCGGGATCGATCGCGCCCGACGCGCTCTACGACATCCTCTTCGACCGACCGACGCCGTGGCCCGCCTACGACACCGCGGCGATGAAGTACATCACCGAGCACATCGGCTCACTGAAGAACTACTCGCCCGACCTGCGGCTGTCCTATCTGAAGAACTCGACTATCAACTACAGCCTCAGCTCGCTGGGCGAAGTCCCCTACCCAGGTGACCGGCAGCAAAAGCTGGGCGACAAGTGCGTCGCGGCGTCGACCGATCCGTACTGTTCCCTGTACCTCGAGCTGCGCAAGGAGTTCCAGTGGCTCAACGACACAAAGACGTTCATCGGCAACTTCAAGAGCGCCCTCTCCGCCGAAGGGCCCAACGAGGCCAATGGACTAGAGAGCATCGGCTCAAAGATCGAGACCGCGCTCACCCCGCCCAACACATCACTGGCAAGTCCGATCCTCTACCTGCTCGAGGCGATCGCCGACACGGGGGCGGAGATCGCCAGCGGCGGTGCGGGGCTCGGTCTCACGATCGGTCTCACCGCGACCAGCCTCGACGTCGGCAGCACGGCGGCGACGAATCGGGGAGCACCGGTCTCCGGCACGGTCTCGGCCAAGGTCAAGGACCTCTCCGCGCAGATCGCAGCCAGCGTCGAAGACAGCGAGAACGCTTTGGACGCCATGCGGACGGTGATGGACTCCGACTACGGAAAGCTTCAGGCGCTCGCTGCAATCGCCACGTCCGCGAACGCGCCGACAGTTCCCGATATCGAGGAGCAGATCGGCACCGGCGGAGACGCCTACTTCCGCGCCACGCTGCTGCCGCTCGGCTACACGGCATGGCGCTTGCCTGCCGGCGAGGACATCTACAGCTGCATCCCCTTCGGCTACAGCACCTTCGACCAGCCCTTCATCAGCGCCCCGGCCAGCCAGTGGACGGACTTCATTGACGACTACGACCGCATCCCGCCGGTCCATAACACGCTGGTCCTCACCGAGACCGGTGGCTACGCGAACGACCGCCCGCCCCAGCCGGTCACCGACCCGATGTTCACCCCGGTCTCCCAGAGCGGCGACGGGCTCGATAAGTCCACCTTCTTCTGGGCGCTGGGTGATCCCTACGACGAGAACTGCTCCATCGACTGAAGGCGAGCAATAGTCGCGACCGGCGGCTTGCGGCACTCCTTGTCCACGCGAGGTATCTCCGAGCATCTTCCGGACTCTCCGAATATTCGAGTACCGGGCGAATCGCCGCAACTCGAGGAAGGGCGCGCTCAAGTAGATGGCAGCCGGTCATCCGCCCCACAAACTGCTCAGGGACGCGTCACTCGCCGTCCCAGGGACGGCGGGACAGATAGGGACGGCAGGTCGAGCGACTTGCGCTAGAGACCTGTCCCCCTGACGAACATAGCGGGGGCCCGCTTCGTCTCTCAAGGGGACGTTCGTTTACTGGAGATCGTGGCCGCCTGATTGCGGGATCCGCGTAGCCCTCGGCCCGATTTGGCACCTTCAGTCGCGAGGCGGGCGATAGCCCTGAGTTCCGCCGTCCGTCGGCGTCAGGCACTTTCTTTCGAGCTCTTCGAAGAGCAGCCCGAGCATCGAACTCTGAAGCGCGGGAGAGTCATCGTCCGCATACGCCGGATGGGCCAGGTTGCGTTCCTCGAACGGGTCCGTGGTCAGGTCGTACATCTCGTACTCGTCGGGCTCGGGCTCCGTGACCGTGATCGTCTTGCGACCCCTGAGGCGCTCGTCGCGCTCACCGGGCACGGTCCAGAACAGCGGGTTGTCGTGGTAGCGGGAGAGTTTCACGAGGTGCCGCCCGCCGGCCCTGTCCACCTCGGCGACCACCGTCTCGATGTGGTTGGGCTGTGCGATCGTGGAGTAAACGCGTAGCGCCCGGGCTATTCCCTGTGGCGAAACCTTCTTGGAAAGCTCGCTGCCCTCGCTGATCTCGTCGTCGGTCACGAAAAGCACCGGCCCAGCCTCGACCGCAGGTTCAGGTGCGCGGAGCGCATCTGACAGGTCACGGCCGGGCAACGGGCGGGCTTCGCTGTTCTCGGTGCCCAGGCGGGCGAGCGCATCGTCCCGGTCAATGCCGGCCAAGCCGAGCAACGTCGGGATGACGTCGGCATGACTGGTGGGGAAGTCGAGTTCGCGCGGCCCGTCAGGCAGCAGCGGGCTCGAGATGATGAACGGCACCCGCAGGGTTTCCTCGTAGGCGTTGTGCCATTTCTGGTGCATTCCTCCGTGCGCGCCCAGGAGGTCACCGTGATCGGAGCTGAACACAACGACGGTGTTCTCGTAGTCACCGCTTGCCTGCAGGGCGTCGAGAACGCGTGTGATCTGGTCGTCAACCGCAGCCTGCATCTCGTAATAGAACTTCCTGTGCGCCTGAATCCACGGCTGCGGGGCAACGATTCTCGGCCAGAGGTCCACCATGCTCTGCTGGCAGGTGGGCTTGGTCGCGAGGTCTTCTTCGTAGGTCGGGGCCTGGGGCACGTCAGGCACTGACTTCGGTTTGTAACGCTGGCCCGACGCGAGGCCGAGCAAACCGAAGAACGCAATGTCGTGTGGGTTGAGGAGTGAACAGACGGTCAGCCACGGTTCATGCGAGTCTTCGGCGTCAAGACGCTGGAGCAACTCGACCGTCTCGTCGGCGGTGAAAGGGTCCCTGACCAGTCCCATGTTGTGTGGTTCGAGTCCGTGGGCCTCCGGACCTACCCACTCGGAGAATCCCCAGTCATCAAGAAGATCCTCCCGGAGATAGCGCTCAATGTTTTCGGGCTGCGGGACTCCGTCATCGTCGATCGACAGCAGGTAGCCGTCGCCCTCGTCGTTTTCGATGTGGGCGTGCGAGAGATGCCATTTGCCCTTGTAGTAGGTCCGGTACCCGCCGGCCCGGAACCAGTCCCCCAGGGTCGGCACCGAGTCCGGCGCCAGCCAGAACATCTCGCCACCGTCGGCACTCTTGGCTACACCGTCGGTCTGGGTCACGCCGTGAAGCGACGGGTACTGGCCGGTCAGCAGCGAAGCGCGGCTCGGCGCACAGGCGGCTGCCATCACGTAATGGGAGCGGAACTCGATTCCGTCAGCCCGGAGCCGCTCCTGTCCGGCGCACTTGGCGCGTCTGAACTCCCGTAACTCGTCGGACTCATAATCCGGAGCGGAGCGTTGCTGGTCGGTCAGGATCAAGAGAACGTTCGGTCGGTCCATGTGCAGCAAGACTAGGCGATGCGGATTCTGCCGCAATCCGCCCCCGGGTCACAAGGCCGACTGGGGGCGCGGATGGACCAGCAGCACCACGCTGACGAGTGCGATCCAGGCAGGGAAGACGTAAACCACGGGAGTGCTGATGGTGACATTGACGAGTTCGATTAGACCGACGATGTACGTCAGCACGATCAGCCAGCGGGGAAGTGCTCGGGTCCTGCGGGCGAGCGCAGCGGTCGAGAACATGACGAGGGTCGCCATGCGCGGCGCGAACAGGGTAAGCACCGTCACGGCCAGGGCCCGCGAGATCGACGCGGCGTCCGGATCCGGTGTCCCCCCAGCCTCCACCAGGACCGCGGGCGCCGTCAGTGCCAGCGGACGAACGAAGCGAAGGCCGGTAGGCGATCCCAGGCAGGAATCTTGCCCGATAACCGCGACGGGCACACGTCTCCTTGCCCACGGAAGCTATCTCCGAGCCACTTCCGGCTCCTCCGAATATTCGAGTACCGAAGCGATTCACGCGAATCGAGGAAGGGCGCGTGTCAATTGGGCCTGAGCCGAGACAACCCGCGAACCTGCCAAGGACGCGTCCCCTGCCGTCCCCGGGACGGCGTCACGAATAGGGAGGGCGGGGCTCTGGAAACGCGTGGCCAGAACCGCCCGGCGGAGAGCACGTCGGGATAACTCCCGATGTATTCCGAGAGTATTCGTGGCCAGGTTAGGCATCGCCTGAAACCCTGCCCGCGATCCGAGGGACCGTCCCCTGCAGCGGGCACATATCGCGGTGGCCACGGGAGGTATCTCCGAATCCGTTCCGGCCCTTCCGAATATTCGAGTAGCTGGGTGCTACTTCCCGACCGAAGAGCGGGCCCTCGCGGCTCGGTCTACACGGATCGCGGAAGGGCGCAGATCAGATCGGGGCAGAGTTCGATCCTCACAATTCGTTCAGGTACGCGTCCCTAGCCGTCTCCGGGACGATGGGACGACCAGGGACGACGTGTCGGCCGAGGTTCAGACCTGAGATTCTCACCTGCATGGCTTCGGATCGATGGTGGAACTCACTGAGGGAAGAGCGCTTCTGGCTTGAGATAACAGACCGGGCTGATCTCGGTGCTGATCTCAACGCTCCAGCCCTGGGTGAAGACGGGTCTGAGTATTGGAGCTACTCGTTCGTACGCGAGGTGCCAGAGGGGGACATCGTCCTCCACTACCGGGCGCGACCTACCGGAGCCATAACCCACTGGTCTCGCGCCGTCGGGGAGCCTTATTCCGACCGCGTCTTCTGGGGTGCGCACGGTCAGGCGGGTGACCGGGGGCCGATGTCCCCCTACTGGAGGGATGGCTGGCGGCGACCGTTGGACGGTCCCTACGAGTTGCCAGAACCGGTCTCGAAGGAGCAACTTCGCCACCTGGAGCCAGAAATCAGAGTCATTCGAGATGAGCTTGCGAGTGCGCACGATGGCAGCCCGTTGTATTTTCCCTTCCAGCTCTCGGGTACGCGGCCTCTCAGGGCGTTCCAGGGATATCTAACGAAGTTCCCGCAAGCCTTGGTTGAGGAGATACCACAGCTCTCGCTCGTCGAGGAAATCGCAACCCGGACTTCCGCTACTCCCAGCGATCCGGCCCCTGCCTCGACAAGTGCTGGACTCGGGACCGACTATCGCGTGGCTCACTCGGAGGCTAGATCGGCCACGCGCGAGCCGTTCTCAGTCGACCCCAACTTGGTAGATAGGGCGCTGAGGAGCCACGCCAGGATCCAGGATTCGTTGGCTGTTGCGGTCCGAAGTGCCGGCTTCTCGCCACGTTCGCCCATGCCGGGCGAGCCGGTGTTCGATCTCGCATGGGAAGACAGTGTCGGCATCGTCGTGGCTGAGATCAAGAGCCTTACGGAGCAAAATGAGGAGCGACAGCTACGCCTAGCCTTGGGCCAGGTCCTCAGGTACGCGCAGCTCCTGAGGGGCAAGGAGCGCACGGTCCGCCCCGTCGTGGCGGTGGAGCGGAGGCCCAGCGATGATTCTTGGCTCAAGCTTTTCCAGGAGGTGGGTGTCTCGCTCGTTTGGCCCGAAACGTTTCCAAGCATCTTCTAGATCAGCAGGCACCGCTCCGGTCGCGCAGCTGCTCGTCCCCGTCGTCCCCGTCGTCCCCAAATCGGACGATCCGAGGTGCGCCTCAGGACTTGTCGACGATCGCCGCGGCCCGACGTAGGCTCATCTCACCTGGATTGGCCTTGAGCAGCTTGGCGATGGCCCGCCCTCGTTCGATGTCCCCCTGCGTGTAGAGCGCCGTTCGACTCCCCAGAACGTCCTCGAAAGTTGGCTCGAACACCCCCGCGGCCTCCCACCTCTTCAGCGTATTCCGGTGGATTTCCACGTCGTCACAGAACCGACGACGGGTGAGCTTGCTGGCGAATTCTTCGCTCACCAGCTTGGATCCACGCTCAGACCCGCGGCGCATTCTCGCGACGCTCTCGTCGCTGATCTCAGAATCTTGGTTGCGTGCTCGTGGCATCTTCTGTATGGTCGTCAGGGACGGAGGCCTAGGCTCCCGTCGCACGCCCATCGAGACCAAGACTACCGAGACAAGAAGATGTCCGAATCGAAGAAGAGACAGCGCAAGCACAACAAGGTCCTGAAGCGCCTCCGGCGCGCCATAGCGGCCGACATGGACCGCGTTGAGAGTGAGCTCGGCTTGCGGGTGGTCCGCAGCCTCAAGCGCCTCATAGAGCAGGAGGTCTTCATCTGCTCGAACCCCTTCCTCGACGGATTCTTCGAAGCGCCGTTGCCATCCCATCGCGGTGACCTACGGCGCGACTTCATCAGACGCAGGTTGAACGGTGAGGGCAAGGACGAGCAGTTGATGATTCTTGCCGCCGAATACCAGCCGGCTCCGAATCAGGATGAGCCTGGCGGCAGGCGCGTCATCGGCCATCCTCAGGGGCCGGACTACGATCAGAGCGTAGCCGCATTTAGGTCACGCGAGCGTCGGATAAAGGGGACACGCCACTAGAACTTCATCGGGCCAGCAGGCCCGACCAACTTCATAACTGAGCCTCGGGCAATCCCCGGGGCGGGCCTCCAAAAGCAGAGCCCAAATTTGACGGTGTTTCCGTCGGGCTGCGAGCGCTATCTGAAAAGAAATTCCCCATCCGGGGTCAAAGATCGGATAGAGCAAATGCGTTATTCAAGAGGCAAACGGGACGACACCGTCGTCCACCACCTGACAGTCATCGAAGTCGGTGACCCCACCTATAAGGCCCTCACCGCCGCTCAGCTGGCCGTGATCGTCGCAATGCTCGACTGCGAGGTGGTCGCATGACGGCCGCCGACCAGACAACCCAGATGTTCGAGGCTCTCTTCGGCACCACCGAGGAGTCGTTCATCAACTTGCGCGCCATCCCTCCGAAGGGTTCCGGACGCACCCCGATTGAGGAGTTCATCCCGGCCAAGGACATCGCTCGGGTGATCAGCCGCGCCAACGAACTCAAGGCAACCCACGATGTCTACTTCGGAGTCGCTGCCCGCACAAGGCCTTCTGGCGGCGCTGATTCGGTCGCTGAAGTTTGGGCGATCTGGGCGGACTTCGATTCGCCCGAGGCTAGCGCCATGCTCGACGGGTTCGAGCTGGAACCCTCCCTGAGGGTAGCCAGCGGTCGGCCGGGCCACTGTCACGGCTACTGGTTCCTCAAAGAGCCGATCGAGGGTGAGCAGGCCGAGGTGCTGAACCACCGCCTGGCGCTGCGGCTGGATGCGGATGTCGCCTGTCGCGATCGCGCAAGAATCCTGAGGGTCCCGGGCACGTTGAACCGCAAGGGCGACCCTCCCTACGACGTGACGATCTCGTCGTTCACCGGAACCAGGTACGAGGTGTCCGATCTCGATCGGGTGCTGCCGGACCTGCCCGCTGCCGAAACCTCGAAGTCAGCCAAGGAGGCAGCCAAGGCACCGTCACCGGTGGTCCGGAACGTTCTGGACAAGCTCGAGAATGTGCGCGAGGAAGGAAACGGCTGGAAGGCGGTCTGCCCTGCTCACAACGACCACGATCCGTCGCTCTCGGTCGCCGAAGGTGATGACGGCAAATGCCTGATCCACTGCTTCGCAGGCTGCGCAACCGAGGACATCGTCGAAGCCATTGGCCTGACGATGGCCGACTTGTACGGTGGCAGCAAGAACGTCCGTCTGGCACAGCGGGTGATTACGCTCGCGGTCGACCAGGGAGCCGAGCTCTTTCGCACTCCGGCGGGTGACGGCTGGATTGGTGTCAGCCGCAACGGAGTGAGGGATTTTTGGAAGGTCAAGTCGGGGGCGACCGAGGAGTGGCTGGCATGAGCTCTACTACCGCACCACCTCGGGCGTAATCGGGCGCGAAGCGATGAATGAAGTGCTCGGCATCCTCAACGCCAAGGCAAAGTTCGAGGGCTCCGAACATGAGGTTCACATCCGTGTCGCCGGGAACCCGACCGAATCGATCTACGTCGATCTCGGTGACTCGGATCGAACCGTGATCCAGATCGATTCACACGGGTTCGCGGCGGTCACTGAGGGTATGGCACGCTTCTATCGCCAGCCTTCTGCTACGGCGTTGCCCGTACCCGACCCTGGCGGCAACGTCGAGGTTCTGCGCGAGTTCGTCAACGTGCGCAGCGAGGACGGCTGGAAGCGCCTGATCGGGTTCCTGATCATGTGCTTCCACCCGACCGGGCCCTACCCCATCCTGAATCTCTACGGCGAGCAGGGGTCGGCGAAGTCCACGGTCACGCGCATGTTGCTGGACCTCGTCGATCCGCACAAAGCAGGGCTGCTCGGCGGGGCCGTCAAGGCCGAGGACCTCGCGATAACGGCGACCTCGACCCACCTGATCGCTCTCGACAATGTCTCGCAAATCACCCGGTCGTTCTCCGACCTGCTCTGTCGCCTGTCGACCGGAGGAGGGGTACGGAAGAGGCGGCTCTCATACGGACACCGAGGAGGTGGTGCTGGAATACCGCCGCCCGCTCATTCTCAACGGCATCAACCAGGTCATGAAGGCCCCGGACCTGCTCGAGCGCTCAGCACCGGTCGAGCTTCGGGTTATCTCACCAGAGCACCGCCGTACCGAGACCGATATCTGGGCCGACTGGCAGCAGGCTCGCCCCTTGATCCTCGGAGGGCTGCTGAACGCCGTTTCCGCGGCGATCACCAACATCGGATCGACGAAGATCGCTGACCTGCCGCGCCTTGCCGATTGGGCACTCTGGGTCGAGGCGGCCGCCGACTATCTCGGCTGGGATCAGGGCGAGTTCAAGGCCGCTATCGATTCCGGTCAGGAGGAACAGGTTGAACTCAGCATCGACGACCACATCGAGGTCCGCGGCCTGATCGAGCTGATGAGCGACAAGGACGAGTTGCGGCTGACCGCAACAGACCTGCTGGCCGAGATCCACAAGCACCTGGATATCGATCCGAAGGGCAGGAGGGACGTTCTCAAGCGGGGGGCCGACCTCAGTCGAGTTCTCAGACAGTTCGCGCCCGCCCTGCGCAAGCACGGAATCGAATGCGAGCACGGGCGCACCGGTGGCGGCACGCGGGACCGCTACATCCTGGTCACCCGGATAGAGGGGACGACGGGACGCTAGGGGACGGCATGCCGCGGGGTTTGTGGGGTTGTGCCCGGCCGCGCGGTGTGCTTTCCTCCCGGATTTTTCCATGGACCTTTACACCGACAGTCAAGTACCTACCCCGAGCGCTACCGCCTGGCTGGTCGATATGTCCGAGTTCGGCGGGCCCTGCTTCGTGGTCCTGCGGACCAGCCGCTTCGACGCGCGCAGGGCCATCGTCAGTCATCTGATCGAGATCGGCTTCGGTCTTCATCGAAGCGAGGTTGAGTCTCTGGCCTCAAGGGCTGCGGTCTCAGAGGCGGCGGTGATCTGGTGAGCCCGGCCCGCTTCGCCTTCTACGGCCGCCTGTCGACGACCGACAAGCAGGATCCAGCGCTGAGCTTCCCCAGCCAGAGGAAGGCGTGCGAGCGCAAGGTCGCCGAGCTCGAGGGCGAAGTGACCTGCGAGTTCGAGGATCAGGAGTCCGGAGCTAAGGCCGACCGCCCCGGCTGGACGGCTCTCACCGCCGAGGCGCGCGACCAGGCAAACCGCCGCTTCGACGCGGTCGTGATTTACCAGACCTCCAGGCTGGCCCGCGACCGCCTCCACGCAGCCCTGTTCGAGCGCGAGCTGCGCAAAGTCGGGGTCTCGATCCACTACGCCATGGGCGGCGGCGACCCCGATACGCCCGAAGGTTCCATGATGATCGGCATTCAGCAGCTCTTCGACGAATTCGAAAGGTCGAAGCTGTCGCGGGAAACCAAGCGCGGAATGCGAGAGGCGTCGATCCAGGGCTACCGGGCCGGAGGCCGCGCGCCCTACGGCTACCGCCGGGTCAAGCAGGCCATGCCCGAAGGCCACAAAGGCGACACCGACAAGAGCCGGGTGACCTTGAAGCCCGACCCCGAACAGGCCCCGGTCATTGGCCAGATCTTCGACCTGTTCGTCGGCGGCAAGCTCTCGGCCAAGGGGGTCGCCAACGTGCTCAACCAGCCCGGTGGCCCGCCCTCCCCTTCTCACGTCGATTCGGCCCGGAACCTCCGCGGCCACTGGGCAGCCAGCACGATCAGCGCCATCCTCAAGAACCCGGTCTATACCGGCCGTATCGTCTGGAACCGGCTCGACTTCACTGAAGCCAAGCATTCAGGCGGCGGGGCCAGACGGCGGGCAAAGGAGGAGTGGGTCGTGACCGAGGACGCGCACCTGTCACTGGTCTCCGACGAGGTATTCGAGGCCGCACAGGCACGCTTCAGCCGAAAAGTCCGCTCGACAACCTCAGCCGGGGCCAAGCGGCCGTACCTGTTCTCAGGAATGGTCCGCTGCTGCGCCGGGCACCAGCCGATCGCGATGAACGGCAAGGCCCGCAAGGGCCACAGCTACTACGCCTGCGGCTACGCGGCAGGCTACGGCGAGACTGCCGCCCGAGAGGCCCACGGCGGTGAGAAGTTCCCCTCGATGCGCGAGGACAAGCTCGAGCAGGCTGTGATGCGGTTCTTCGAGCAGCGGGTCTTCGGCCCGCTGCGCATCGACAAGCTCGCCAAGCAGCTGCGGGCCGAGTCTCGGAGCAAGCGCCGCGACGGCAAGCTGGTCGGGACCCGTATCCGTCAGCAGGTCGCCGAACTCGACCGCAAGATCAAGGCCCAGGTGATCGCGCTCGAGGACGGCATCGAGCCAGAACTGGTCTCGGAACGGATAGGGGAGCTGCGGGCTCAGAAGGAGGCGCTGGAAGACGCCCTGGCCGACCTGGGTGGCGAGCGGGGCGAAGCCGAGGATGAAGAGCTGGAGCGGCGGCTTGCGGCCGTTCCGGACCTCAGCGAAAGCCTCAGAAGGGCATCACCGCAGATCAAGCGCCAGGTCTTTGAGGCTTTCGACCTTCAGATTGCCGTCGACAAGACGGAAGGGCGCGTGGAGATCTCAGCGACGGTCTCGGAGGAGGTCGCCAAGGCCCTTAACACCAAAGACCCCCTGGCGAGAGAGGGTTTGGCGGTGGTCCCGAGGGACATAGCGGGGGCAGGATTCGAACCTGCGACCTTCGGGTTATGAGCCCGACGAGCTACCTGACTGCTCCACCCCGCGGCGGAAACAGGCATTCTAGCACCGGAGTCTCGAACCCTATCTGGTCGCTCCCAGATCGGGCGGTTGCGATCGATTCGGCACTCCGGCATCGAAAACCGGTTCTATGCACGGGAAATCGTTGCCGGAGTGGGTTAGTTTTGACTTCCGGCCGCCATGGTCCGGTGACCTGCCTACGGATCGCTTCCGGAGCCGGTTGGTGACCGGCCTAGGCATATCCGGTCGATCGTTTGACCCGGCCCGATCGGGTACCGGTCCCTCCGTCCCGGGGGTCGAATTGACGATCCGAAGGTGCCGTCCGATCCCCGACGATCGCGCCATCGGCTATCTGCCCTGGTGGGTCGGGCGGATCAGGACTTCGTTGACCGAGACGTGGGCCGGGCGGGTGACCGCCCAGGCGATCGCGTCGGCGATGTCGTGTGCGTCCAGAGGCTTGATGTCGACGAAGCGCTCCCGCACGGTCTCCCGGATCTCCGGGCGCAGGTGGTCGGTGAGCTCGGTGGCGACGGCGCCTGGTTCGATTATCGTCACCCGGACGTTCTGCTTGCCGACCTCCTGCCGGAGTGCCTCGCTCATCGCGCCGACCCCGAACTTGGTCATGTTGTAGACCCCGGCCCCGGCCGATGCAACCCTTCCGGCGACCGAGCTGATGTTGACCAGATCGGCGACCCCGCGCTCCGAGCCACTTGCGGCAGAGAACAAGTGGGGCATCGCGGCGTGGGTCATGTGGAGGAGGCCCTTGAGGTTGATCTCGATCATCCGCTCCCACTCTTCCACCGGCGCGCCGGGGATCGGCCCGAGCAACATCACACCGGCGTTGTTGACAAGGATGTCGAGCCGGTCCAGGTCGCCCACGGTGCGCTCGACCGCCCGGATCGCCTGCCCCTGGTCGGTGATATCGGCCTCGATCGCGACCGCGGTATGGCCCTCACCCGCGAGTTCCTTCGCCAGCTTCTCCAACCGCTCCAACCGACGGGCCACCAGCGCGACTTTCGCCCCGTCTGCGGCCAGCGACCGCGCGGTCGCCTCACCGATTCCGCTGCTGGCGCCAGTGACCAGTGCGACCGACCCTTTCAGACTGCCCGCCATGCCGTTCCTTTCGTGGTTGAGCCTCCAATCTAACCGGAGCGCTCGACCGGCGGGAAGCAATAGTCTGTGGCCTTGCCTCCCTCCCCGCCCACCAACCACGTCGCCCGGCGAGTGGCCGTAATTGACACCGGGACCAACTCGACCCGGCTGATGGTCGCCGACGTGTCCGACGGCAGGGTGTCCGTGGTCGAGCGCCGCAGCACGATCACCCGGCTCGGCCGCGGAGTCGACCATTCCCGGCAGCTTTCGTCCGATGGCATCGAGGCGGTCTGCGACGCGGTGTCCGACTATCTTCGCCTGCTCGGCGACCTGGGAGCCGAAAGGACCCTGGTGATCGCGACCAGCGCGGTCCGCGACGCCGCAAACGGGGGCGCATTCGTGGCTGAGCTACGGGAAAGGTTCGACCTCAACGTCCAGGTGCTCGACGGTGACGAGGAAGCCCGTCTGACCTACCTCGGCTGCACCTCAGAGCGAAACAGCAATGAAAAGCTGGTGGTGATCGACATCGGCGGCGGTTCGACCGAGCTGGTCGTCGGCCAGGGGCCTGACCCTCTGTTTCACACCTCGCTCCAGGCCGGTGTCGTGCGGCACACCGAGCGCATGCTGGCCAGTGACCCGCCCACAGCGGCCGAACTGGAGGCGCTGGCCAACGACATCCACAGATTGCTGACGAGCGCCCTCGAGGGTCAGGATCTGAGCGAGATCGACGCCGCCGTGGCGGTCGCCGGAACTTCAACTTCGCTGGCCGCGATCGATCTCGAACTGGATCCTTACGACGCGCTGGCGGTGGAGGGCTACCTGCTGCCGATGAAGGTGGCCCAGCACTGGCTGAGCCAGCTCGCCTCGATGGAGCTGGAAAGACGAAAACAGGTGGTCGGCCTTCACCCCGACCGGGCCCGCGCGATCGTCGCCGGGGTAGTGATCATGATCGAGGTGATGAGGGCGCTCTCGGTCGATCAGATCGAGGTCTCCGAGCACGACATCCTGTACGGCGGAGCGATCCGGGCCGCAGGCGAACCGCCCGTCTGATCGATCGGCACTGGCGGTCCCAGGCGGGGCCCGGCCGGGAAGGCCGTCCACCGGCCACGGCCTCAGCCGTCCTGGCGCCTGAGCCTGGCCTTCTCCTCGGCGTATTCCTCGTCGGTAAGAACGCCCTTTTCGTGCATGGAAGCCAGTCTTTCCAGCCGGTCCAGTCGCACCGTCTCCGGGTCGGACTCGGCGGCTCTCGGCATCACCGCGGTGGCATCCGGGTCGGAGCCCTCAGCCTTTGACGACCCCCTGCCGAAGTTGGGCTTCGGCAGGCTCTTCGGCCGGCTGGCCCAGGCCTTTCCGGCACCGGCTTTGACCCGCTCACCGAAATCGCTGACCTGGGCGAGGTCGGCGTCCGGGTACTCGAGCATCAGCTGGCGGCGGAAGAACCAGGCCCCGATCCCGAGCAGGACCACGACCATCAGATGGACCAGGAACGTCCGCTGGTCGCCGGCCCCCGTGATCAGGTAGATCAGGCCGACCACGCCGAGCAGAGCGAATACCGCACCGGGGTAGCGGCCGAATGGGACCGCGAGCAGCTTCCTGGTCGAATCGGCAGCTCCGTTCGGGGAGATCAGCCAGGCGATCACGATCATCCCTATCGCCCCCCAGATGACCGTCCAGGCGATCGACTTCATCAAGTCGGTGGCCGCGTCATATCCGGCCCGGGCGGCCGGCTCGATATCGGGATCGGCCAGCCCGGACACGACCACGCTGCCGATCGACGACCGCAGAATCAGGACGACAACGGCGGCCAGAATCAGGGCGAGAGCGAGCCAGAGCACGGTGAGCCAGCGGTAGCCGGGAGACAGGTACACGGCCAGGCCGATCAGCAGCAGGACCAGGAATGCCGTGATCAGAGCGGTGCCGTGGATCGCCGAGGCCACTGTCTGCACGGTCGAAAGCTCGTCCGAGTTGACGATCTCGATATTGCCGACCGTCTCGGGGATGTTGTCCTCGGCCTGCTGGGCGAGGCCGATCTGATTGGCGATCTCGATGATCAGCGGTCTCAGCTCCAGGGTGACCTCGCCGCCGCCGGTGCTGAGCACGTCGCTCCTGTTCTCGATGATGTCGACCAGGGTCTTCTGGGCGGTTTCGTTGGCCTGACGCCACAGGTCCTGGATCTGCTGGTTGCCGAGCGCCTGCTGAGCCCCCTGGTCGGCGACCGACCGGAGCGCCCCGGCCGCCACTCCGGAGAGGTCCTTGGCGTCGCCCGGCAGGATCTTCTTCAGCTCGGCTTCGACATCGACGTTGGCGTAAAGCTCGTCCACCGCGTAGGTCGCCAGTGCACTCTGGACTTCCGGCTCCTGAAGCACCTTGAGCGAGGTGTTGCCCCACTCGTTGGTATCGAAGAGCTGGCGATCGACCCAGGTGGACAGGATCGCCAGCACGGTAATCAGACCGACGAGTATGGTCAGGAAGCGGACCCAGCCCCTGTTCGGGCGCTCCGGGGCGATCGCCTCGGAGACCGCCTTGCGCTCGGTCTTCGTCTCCTCCGTCATCTGCTCCTCTAGGTATACGGGACCGGCCGGTCAGGGCGACCGGTCGCTTCCATTCTGGCTGAAAATGCCCGGAGCGGGATTCGAACCCGCACGCCCCCGACGGGGACAGCGGCTTTTAAGGCCGCAGCGTCTACCATTCCGCCATCCGGGCCCTTCAATCCTAAGGGTCCGGGCGGCCACGATATTTTCTTTAGAAAGCGCTACAAAAGCGCTGCTAGCGTGTTATTCGTAAGCAGTCGTCCCCAGTCCCAAGGAGACTCTTGGAAGCATCAACACTCAGTCACGCCGCGCGTCGCGGGCTCCTGACCCGCAGATCCCCTCTGCTCAAGCTGAAAGGCGACGAACAGCTTGTGGCGCTGGTGCGCAGCGGCAACTCCGGTGCGTTCGACATCATCGTCGACCGCTACCAGGCCCGCCTGCTCGGCTTCTGCCGCCAGATGATCGGCTCGACCGAAGATGCCGAGGACGTGCTCCAGGAAGTCTTCGTCAACGCCTACAAGGCGATGATCGCCGACAACCGTGAAATCAACCTCCGGCCCTGGCTTTACCGGATCGCCCGCAACCGCTCGCTCAACCACCTGCGCAAGCCGAAGGCGGTCGCTCAGGAATCGATGGACCTGGTGCCGATGGTCGACGCCGGCTCGACCCACGAGAAGGTCCACAACCGCGAGGAGTTCCGCCAGCTCCTGAACGACGTGACCAAGCTTCCCGAAACCCAGCGGGCCGCACTACTGCTGCGCGAGATCGACGCGCTCTCCTACGAGGAGATCGCCGAGGCGATGGATACCACCGTGCCGTCGGTCAAGTCTCTGCTGGTCCGGGCCCGGATCTCGCTCGCCGAGGCGACCCAGGCCAGGATGCTCACCTGCGGAGAAGTCCGGGTCGAGCTGGCCGAGGCGGCCGAGGGCCTTACCAAGGCGTCCGGGCCGGTCCGCCGCCATGTACGTGACTGTGAAGAGTGTGCCGATTTCCGCAAGCAGCTCCGTTCCGACACCAAGGTACTGGCGATGCTGGTGCCGGTAGGGCCCCTGCTCGCTTTCAAGGCGGCGATCGCGGCCAAGCTCGGCCTGGGCGGAGCCGGCACCGCCGGCACCGCGGCCGGAACCTCCGCCGGAGCTGCCGGAGTGGCCGGAGGAGCCGGCGCGAGCGCCGGTGCCGCCGCCGTCGGGGCCGGCACCGCCGCCTCGGGAATCGGCGCGGTCAGCGGGGCAGTCGGCGCCAAGGCCGTCGCCGGAGTCGTCACCGCTGCCGTGATCACCGCCGGAGCAGTCGAAGTCAAGAGCCAGGTCGCAACCGACCCGGTGAGCGAGAGCGCAAACGCAGTCACCAGGACGGTCGCGGCCGACCCGTCGCCGTCCAAAACCACCAAGGTCGTCCCGGCGAAGCACGCTGAGCCGGTCGAGGTTGCTCAGGTAGTGAAGCTGAGTGCCGACGAGACCGTGCCGGTCCCGGCCGTGACCGAACCGGTGGTCACCGAACCGGTGGTCACCGAACCGGTGGCGACCGAGGAGCCACCGACTCCGGCAGCCGCGCCCGAGCAGGACACCGACGCGACCGGTGGCGTCGAGGCACCGGGCGATCCGAACCACACCGCGGCCGACGGAAGCGGCTCGGCCGGCGGAGGCTTCGAGGGCACGGTCATCGACGTGCCGACCAAGACGCCACCGCCCGCGTCATCCGGGCCTTCGCTCCCCGAGGCCGAGACCCCGGTCTCTTCGGGCCAGATCCCAAGCCAGCCACCGACCCCGGCACCTCCCGCGACGCGACCGGACGTCCCCGAACCCTCGGTTCCGGCCCCGGCCGGCAGCACGGGGGCCCAGCCCGGTTCTCCGGACCAGCCGGTCCAACAGCCGTCCCCCGCTTCTCCCCAGGGCAAGTAATCCCGCCCGCAGTGGTCCCGTACGCGAAGTAGGACCCGAACGGCGCTAGAGGCCGGCGGTCTCGCCCGGATCGAGGACCACGCCCTCGATCCCCTTCGCGGAAAGGTCGGTGGCGAAGGCCTCGGCATCGGTCTCGATCGGCGGGAAAGTGTTGTAGTGGATCGGGATCACCCGCTTGGCCCCGATTATCCCCGCCGCATACGCCGCGTCGTGACGGTCCATCGTGTAGTGGCCGCCGATCGGCAGCAGCGCCACGTCGACTCCGTGACGGTGGCCGATCAGCTCCATGTCACCGAACAGGCAGGTGTCACCGGCGTCATAGATCGTCAGGCCGCCGATCTCGATGATCAGGCCGGCCGGGGTTCCCAGCGGAACCCCGAGGTCGGGGCTGAACGGACGCTCGGCCGATCCCGGCGCGGTACTGGTGTGCCAGGCCGGGACCAGCTTGACCGAGCCCCAGTCGAAGCTGATAGTGCCGCCGAGATTCGGATCGGAGACGTTCTCGACCCCCTGCTCCTCGAACCAGTTGGCCAGCTCGACGCAGGCCACCACCGGGGCCCCGGTGCGCTTGGCGACCGGCGCCACGTCGGCGACGTGGTCGGCGTGCCCGTGGGTCAGGGCGATGTGGGTGGGATTAACGTCGTCGGCGGTGGCTTTTGCCACCGGGCTGTTCGGGGCGAGGAACGGGTCAACCAGGAGCCTGGTATCACCGTCGATCAGCTCGAAACAGGAATGGCCGTGGTAATGGATGTCCATGATCAGTTTTCTCCTTGTTCGCTGGCGGGGGTGACTTCTTGATCAAGCTCCTGGCTGAGCGCCCAGCCGACCGCGACCCCTACCATCATTCCCATGTGGGTCTCCTCGGTCAGCAGGGCCCGGATCGCAGTCAGCCGCTGGTCCTGGTCGGGCATGGTGGCGGCCTTCAGTGTCTCGGAATGGTGGGACTCGCCGAACCATCCGCCGCTGCCCAGCGCGGTGACCAGTACCGACTGGAGCTCCGGGGCGACCGCGGCCACGATCTGCTCGGCCTCGCGGAAGCGCTCGGGCTCGCTCAGGCGTTCGACCGCCGCTTCCAGTTGCTCTTTCGAGTAGCCCGGCTCCGCCATCGAGGTCAGGGTAACGGAGGACCGGGCGCGGTCACCGCTTCAGCTGGGCCGCGGCCAGTCCGGCAAGGAGCCCGACCGCGCCCCCGGCAAGGCCGCTCCAGGGATTTGCCAGATCGACCACAACCGGCAGCAGCAGGATCACCGCTGCCGAGACCAGTACCCCGATGACATCGATCGGCTCGGCGCTGCCGCCGCGACCTTCCTCGGCCCTGACGATCATCCACCAGGCCGCGATCGCACCGAGCGCCATGCCGTTGCCACCGGCGATCACCTCGATCGCGTCGCGCCCGTCCGCGATCCCGTAGGCGGCGAGTACACCGAGCGATCCGCAGGCCAGCAGGAGAACCGCTGTGGCGAACCGGCCGAGGCGGCGCTCCAGGCCGGGGCCGAATGTGACCAGGGCCAGCGCCACTGCGAACAGGTAGCCGAGGTTCAGGTATGCGAACGGAGCCGTGATGAAGCGCCACCATTCATTGTCGAAAGGTACCCCCACCGCGCCGAAGGTCTCGAGTTCGCCGCCGGCGGCGATCCGGACCAGCAGCGCCATTGCCGGGATGGCTACCGCGGCCAGGGTCACCAATGGGCGCCGGTCGGCCTCGGACCCGGCTCGGACCTGGCGCTCCCGGCGACGCTCACGGCGTGACAGCTTCGGCTCGAGGCCTCCGTCGCGGCGCTCGAGCTTCGGGGCCCTTTTTCGAACCCGCGCCCCGCAATAGGGACACTCGGTCACGTACGGGCTCACCTCGGCGCCGCAGGATTTGCAGACGACTCTGAGTTCGGTCTCGCTCATTTCGTCCTCCGAGGATATCCGGCTGGGCGCCGCACCCCATGCGGGCCGCCGGAGTGATCCCGCCAGTGGCATACTGGAAGCAGTCAAACCGTTACCCAGGAGGACCGAAAGCAATGGAAGCCAACAGCCTGACCGCCCAGAAGTCCCTGCTGGAGGTGCTGCCCCCCGGTAAACGAGCCCGCCTTCACCGGCTCCTCTACGAATTCGGTCCCGGGAATGGAACCATGATGCTGCTGCCGATCGACCAGGGCATCGAGCACGGGCCGCGCGATTTCTTCCCCAACCCGGACTCGAAGGATCCCGACTACCAGTTCAGACTGGCGGCCGAGGCCGGCTATTCGGCGCTCGCCTGTCAGATCGGCATGGCCGAGAAGTACTACCCCGACTACGCCGGCGCGGTCCCGCTGATCCTCAAGGTCAACGGCAAGACCGACGTCCCGCCTTCTAACGCGGCCTTTTCCTCCTGCAACGCCTCGGTCGAGGACGGCGTCCGCCTGGGAGCCGACGCGATCGGCTACACGCTGTACGTCGGCACGCCCCGCCAGGACGAAGACCTGGCCCAGCTGCGCAGGGTCCGCGAGGACTGCGACCGGTTCGGCATGCCGCTGGTCGTCTGGTCGTACCCGCGCGGCGAGGCGGTCGACGGCAAGGGTGGCGCAACCTCGTTCTACGCGGTCGACTACGCCGCCCGAATGGCGATGGAGATGGGCGCCGACGTGGTCAAGCTGAACATGCCGACCATCGATCCGGCCAAGGACAAGGACTCGCCCGCCCCGTACAACGATCTCGAGGTCAGCCAGGACGAAGCGATCCGGCAGTGCGTCGAATCGGCCGGCCGGTCGCTGGTGGTCCTCTCCGGCGGTTCGAGGGTCGACGACGAGACCGTGCTCAGCCACGTCGAGTCGGTGATGAACGCCGGTGGCTCCGGCGTGATCTTCGGCCGCAACGTCTGGCAGCGCGAGTGGAGCGAGGCCCTGGAGATCATCGCCAGCATCAAGGAATCCCTCCTCGCCAACGTAAAACGCACCCCGTAGTTCCGAGACGTCGGTCACACAGGGACCGGTAGGGCTTTGCCGGTGGCTTCCCGTTTGCTACCTTCATGTTAAGGTCTGCTCACGCTTCAATTGCCCGAGGGGCCTTCCACACCATGAGCACAATGCGAATGCGACAGAGCGTGAATCAGTTCGAGACTGCCTTCGAGCAGCAGAAGGTGCTGGAGCAACGCCGGCGCGAACAACTGCGCCACCGGGCGGCCAGCCGCTCGAGGGCCCGTCACGTCTCGCGCAGCCAGCAGCAGGGCAAGGTCCGCTTCAGCGTGCTTGCCGTCTGCCTCACGGTGACGGTCGTCGTGGTGACGGTTGCGATGTTCGAGGCTCTCACCCTCGTAATGTCCTGAGCCTTCGCCCGGACGGGCGTAGGGCCCGGCGGGCGGTGTCCGATGAGCCGTTCGGGACTCAGGCGTCCGTGCGAGCCTCAGCGGGGCTGGCCGCGTTGCCGTCGCTGGGCGCGTTGCCGTCGCTGGGCGCGTTGCCGTTCATGCGTTCGGCGATCACTTCCTTGCGGAATACGTCGATCTCGCGCGGCGCGGTAATCCCGAGCCGCACCTTGTCACCGGAAACGCCGAGGACCATGATCTCGACATCGTCTCCGATGATTATGCTCTGCTCCTTCTTTCTGGTCAACACCAACATCCGAGCTCCGTCCGGTTGTGTCTGGTCGATTGTCTGATACCCAATAGTAGGTACTTGGGCGGAGCCTATCGGACCGGAGCGGTCGGGTATGAAAACGACCCCCCGGGCGGGCGGCCGCCGGGGTCGGGGTTTGACTAAACTCGGCTTCCCTTATGTCACGTCGCTCGCTACGCCCACAACTCAACCAGATTCGGTCCTGGGTCCACCAGGGTCGCACCGATGCCTGGATCGCCCATCAACTCGAAGTCAGTGCCTCGGAGCTCCGCGAGTTCCGGCGCCAGCACGACCTCTCGCCCGACGACGGCTCAGAGGCGGTGACCGACGTCGACCTCCGCGACGAGATCGAGGCGGAGATCGAGGCGGCGGCCGCAGAGGAGCAAAAGCTGGCCGAGGAAGAGGAGTCGGACGTAGGGCCCGACGAGGGCGAAGGAGATTCCGGGCGGGACGGAGAAGACTCGGACGGAGACGAGACGGAATCCGACGGCGGCGAGGCCGAAGGCCGCCCGCGGCGGCGTCGCCGAGGCCGTCGCGGCAGTCGCTCCGAGGCGGGCAACCAGCTCGAAGGAACCTTTGATCACGGCGAGGAGGGCTACGGTCTGTGGCTCGACCCGGCCGTCCAGGACCTGGCCGCCTACAGCGACAACTGGGCCGGCCAGCGCGAAGTCACAGTCACGATCGAGGCCGACCAGATCGTGATTCGCCGGGCCGGCTCCGGCGACTCCGAAGACTAGTAGGGATTCCACCGATCCGGCCGGGGATGCCGGCCGGACTTCAGGACTCGACCTCGATCAGCCGGCCGCCGGCGAAATCGCCGGCCGACTGAAGGTGGAGCCAGAAGGCGGCGTCGACCAGATCCTGGAGGTCGGACATGCCGGGGTCGACCCCGCTCAGCTGCAGGACCCAGTCGGTGCCCGACCCGTAGAGCTCGGCCAGCTCACCGGCCGAGAAAGTGGCGCCGAGGCGGCGGCGTAGCTCGTCGCGAACCGGGATGATCACCCGGTCGCCCCGGGTCGCGCCGGCGCGCTCCAGGTCCCGCAGGCGCTCGATACCTGCTTCCCAGTTGAACAGCGCGTTTTCGAGGGGATAGCTCAAGGCCGGCAATGCTAGCGGTCGCGGGATTCAGGGTTCCCGGTCCGGGTCGACGAGACCCGGAGTGAAGTCGGCTTCCGGCTCGAACCCCCAGCACCCGACGGCTTTGAGCCGGCCATCGACCCGCCATACCTCGACCGGTCCGGGGCCGACCACCCGGCTGACCGCCGGATCACTGCTCACCCATCGTCTCTCTGGCGAGCGGAGCGGCCTGGACGTGTCGTCGAAGTTGAGGAACGGAGAGGTGACCAGGAAGTCGAGACCGGCATCGTTGACCGCAGTTCGGAAGCCGTCACAGTCCGGGATCGCCTCGAAGCCCCCCTGTGAGGAGTCCTGGCCGATGTAGGCGACCTCATTCGAGAGGTCCTCGCCGAAGAACCCGTACTGCCGGAACCCGGCGGTGCTGCCGGCCAGGCCGATCTTCGAGTCGGTCGTGTCGTTTGCCCAGCGGTAGGGTTCGGAGAGCCCGTACTCGGGCTCGAAATCGGCGTAGCGGTTGTCGAAGTAAGAGGAGGCCAGCGGGAAGGCGACCAGCAGCGAGACCGCGGCCATGGCGAGTCCGGTCCAGGCGAGCGGCGAACGCCCGCCGAGGGGTTCCTCGATCCGGTACCGGAACAGCCAGACGGCGCCGGGCAGGGCGACGAAAAGGGCCGCGACTGCAAGCCCGAACTGCCAGCCGGACAGCGAGTAAAGGGCCTCGGGACTGCCGGCGGTGACCAGCAGCGCGGCCAGTGCCGCCCCGAGCCCGATCGCCGCCCACCGCTTCCCGAAGACCGGCAGCAGCGGGACCAGCACCGCGGCCATGGCCAGGGCCGGCACCAGGAAGCGCAGGTTGATCGCAAACGCGGTCGGTGATCCCTCGGGTCCGGCGGCACTCAGCGGAGTGACCAGATAGGCCGCAATCGCCAGTAGGGCGGCCCCGCCGAGGGCCCTGGCCAGCCGTCCCGGGCCGCGGAACACGAGTGCCGCCGCGCCGATCACGGCGACCAGCATGAGCAGCGGCCAGAGCGAGCCGAAGCCGCGCTCGAGCCCGGGTAGGAAGTAGTCCTTCCAGATCCCGGCGTCGGTGATGTAGTGAAACACGGTGAAATCCGGACGACCGGTCTGGAGCCGCTCCGGCCCCGGCAGGGCGAGAGGTCCGATCGACTCGACCTGGGGGATCGGGTTGCCGGTCGCCACCAGGTTGCGGAGGTACCACCAGACCCCGCCCATGAGGCCGGCCGCGAACCAGACCGCGGCGGCGGCCACCCTGGTCCCCCGGCGGGCGGCGACCAGCACGGCGAAGCTGATCAGCGCCGCCGGCGCCAGCGCGGTCACCTTGGTTCCGCTCGCCATGCCGATCGCCAGCCCGGCCACGGCCAGGGCCCAGCCGGGAGAGATCCGCCCCGCCCCGTCCTTCAGCGCCGCGCCGCGGTTGATCAGGATCGCCATCGTCGAGAGCACGAGTGCCACGGCCGCGATGTCGTTCTTGGCCGTCCCCGGTTCCCGGACCAGCATGGTGTGCGCGACCAGGAGCACCGCCGCCGCGAGCAGGGTCAGGTGGGCACGGCCGTACGGCCGGCCGATGCACCAGCCGGCCAGCAGGGCCAGCGCAAGCCAGCCGAAGTTGATGAAGACCGAAAGGAAGTCGTTGCCGGTGAAGACCATGCCGACCGCATGGACGACTTCGGCGTTCTGGGGGTAGAACCAGTTGATGAACACGGTCTCGGTGTGGTGGAAGCCGGTCACCGAACCCGACTGGAACATGTCAGCGGCAAACGGCAAGTGGTACCAGACCGAGTCGAAGTTGGTGATGCCGTGGTCGAGGCTGTACGAGGCAAACGTCGCCCATTCGGCGGTCACCACCGCGGCGATCACGATTGCGATCAGCTGCGGGGTTCGCCCGAGCGGAGGGACCGGAGGCACCGAACCGCCGGACCCGGCGGAGGGCACCAGGCGCAACCAGGCAGACAGGGCGAGCAGCAGGGCTGCCGGCAGCATGAACCAGGGCTTGAGCAGCCCGAAAAGGCCGGCCAACTCGGCCAGCAGGATGAGCGACCCGAAACCGGCCACGGCCTCGACCAGACGGGCCGGCGCGCCGCTCCAGCCCGGCAGGAACCTCGCCCTGAACCGGTGTGCGACGAAGCCGAGGGCAAGCACGAGCAGGCCGATCTGGGCCAGGTCCAGGTAGAAGGAAGCGGGACTGATCGAGGCGACGGCGCTCATGGCCGGCGGGCGGGCCTGCCCGGCCTCAGGGCTTGATGCCGTTTACGACGTAGGCCTGCTCGCCCGGAACGATCATTCCCTGTCGCCGGGCCTCCCGGCGGAGTATCGCGTCGGAGCGCACGTGCTTCACCCGCCGTTCGAGAAGGCCGTTCTCGGCCTGGACGAGCCGCAGCTCCGCCTTTGTGGCGCCGGCCTGGCGGTAGGTCTTCACCAGATGGTAGGTCGGTCCGATCGCCGAGAGGATCAGGGCGAAGCAGACGATGACGAATGCGATCCGGCCGAAGCGGTCCCACTGGATCCTGCCTGCGCCCGGTCTCCCGGCGTTCTTCCGGGGCGCCGGGCGGCGACGGGCCGAACGGCCCTGGCCTGCCCTGCTCTCGCCGGACCGGGTGCGCCGGGTCCCACCTCTCTTTGCCCGAGCGCGTTCTGACACACCCGGCCCTTCTCGGCCGGACGCTCAATCCCTTCAATCGACCCGATTCAGGACTGCCGTTCCGCCGAACCGGGCGGAATCTCCCAGTTCGTCTTCGATTCTCAGCAGCCGGTTGTACTTGGCCACCCGGTCGGAGCGCGAAGGGGCGCCGGTCTTGATCTGCCCGGCGCCGGTCGCCACCGCGAGATCGGCGATCGTCGTGTCTTCCGTCTCGCCGGAGCGGTGGGAGATGACCGAGCTGTAGCCGGCCTCCGTGGCCATCCGGATCGCCTCGAAGGTCTCGCTGAGCGTTCCGATCTGATTCACCTTGACCAGGATCGAGTTGGCCACGCCCAGTTCTATCCCACGCCCCAGGCGGACGGGATTGGTCACGAAAAGGTCGTCGCCGACCAGCTGGATGCGGTCGCCCAGCCGGTCGGTCAGATGCTTCCATCCATCCCAGTCCTCTTCATCCATGCCGTCCTCGATCGAGACGATCGGGTAGCGATCGGCGGCACTCTCCCAGTAGGCGGCCATCTCCTCGCCGGTGAGTGAGCGATCCTCGTGCTCGAGCCGGTAGAGGCCCCCCTCGTAGATCTCGCTGGTCGCCGGGTCGAGTGCGATGAAGACGTCCTCACCGGGGCGATAGCCGGCCGCCCCGATCCCTTCGATCAGGATCTCGAGTGCGGCCTCGTTGGAGGACAGGTCGGGGGCGAACCCGCCTTCGTCGCCGACCGAAGTCGCCAGACCGTGGCCCGAGAGGATCTTCTTGAGCGAATGGAAGACCTCGGTCCCGATGCGCAGGCACTCGGTGAAGCTCCCGGCCCCGGCCGGCATCACCATGAACTCCTGGAAGTCGACTGAGTTGTCGGCGTGGACGCCGCCGTTGAGCACGTTCATCATCGGTACCGGCAGGAGGTCGGGATCGTCCTCGCCGTAGAGGCCTCCGAGATAGCTGTAGAGCGGTCGTTTTTCCATCAGGGCGGCCGCGCGCGCCGCGGCCAGGGACACGCCGAGGATCGCGTTCGCCCCCAGCCGGCCCTTGTTGTCGGTCCCGTCGAGCTCGATCATCAGCCGATCGAGCCCGGCCTGGTCGGTCACGTCGAATCCGATCAGGGCGTCGGCGATCTCACCGTTCACGTTGGCCACCGCACGGCCGACTCCCTTGCCGAGCCATTCGCTGCCGCCGTCGCGCAGCTCGACCGCCTCGAACTCACCGGTAGAAGCGCCCGAAGGTACCGCCGCCCGGCCGGTGTGGCCGGTCTGCTCGGTCAGCTCGACCTCTATCGTCGGGTTACCTCGGGAGTCGAGGATCTGGCGGGCGTGAACGGCCTTTACTGTGCTCATGACACTCCAGTTTATTGCTGGTCGTCGCCGCCCGGAGCCCGGCGCTCTGCCTCCGCCCTCAAGGCCAGCTCGGGGTCGACCCCGGCCCGGCGGGCCTCGGCCACCGCCGCCCAGAGGATCTGCCCGATCCGCGCCTCGTCGGCGTCCCGGTCGGGGTTGTCTGCGCCGGCGTTGGCGGGACGTTCTGACGGATCGATCTTCCACTGCACCTTGTTCGCGTAGACGAGCGCCGGGAGACCCGGCTTCTTCCAGTCGGACTCGGTCGTCCTGCCCTCCACATCCCGCTTGATCCGGTCCCACTGGCGACGCACGTCGCCGGCCGTCTCGACCGGTTGCCCCCGTTCGGCCGGCCGGTAGACGTGCGGGTGCCGGCGGATCAGCTTGTCGCACAGCTGCCCAGCGATCAGGGCGAGGTCGCCTTCTCCCCGCTCTTCGAGCAACAGGGCCAGGAAGACCACCTGGAACAGCACATCGCCGAGCTCGTCCCGCATCGCCGCGTCGTCGCCGGTGCGCGCGGCTTCGGCCAGCTCGAAGGCCTCCTCGATCGTGTGGGGAACGATCGAGCGCTCGTCCTGTTCGCGATCCCAGGGGCATTCCACCCTGAGCCTGCGGGTCACTTCATCCAGCCTGCCGATCGCCCCGGCGAGGTCGTTTCGGGACTCACTCATCGCGCGCCTCCGGCAGCCCGCTTCGGCTGCCAGAACGGTTCATCCCGGGACGCTCCCCCCGGGCTACTGGCCGGCGGCCTGGGCTGCGGCTGCCTGGGCTGCGGCCTGTGCCGCCGCCGCCTGGGATGCGGCGTCCCCACCGGCTGCGCCGGTCGGCGCCCCGGTTGTCGGGTCGATCGCCCCGGCTCCCGCCGGAGGTTGAGCCGCGGCTGCCGAAGCATCGCCCGGCGGCACCGGACCCTGGGGCAGGTTCGAACTACCCTGGCTGAGCGCCCCGAGGCCGGCGTTGCCGCCAGGTGCCAGAGGCTTCGGCAGCGCCACCGGGGCCGGGCACACGAGCGGCGGGTCGGCGTCCGCAGCCCCTTCCTCGTAGCAGGCCGGGTCGGCCACCTCGATCCTGCCGTCGGTTTCGAAGTTGGCGCAGCGGGAGATCGTGTAATCCTCGGCGCAGAAGGTGCGCGAGGTCCACCTGGCGTTGTAGTCGGAGACGAACTCGCTCATAACCCGCTGCTGGAGCGTCGGGAGAAGCTGCTGGTCTATCTGGTCGCGCACGTCGTCGAAAGTCGGGGTCTCGGCCGGAGTGACGTCGACGACCTTGAATACGTAGAACTGGTTGCCGCCCTCGACCGGCCCGATCACTTCGCCCTCGGGAGCCGACATGATCTCGCTGCCGGCCGGGTCGGGGAAGGCGCCCTCGGTGGCCACCGTCTTGCCGCCCTGGGCCGAGCTGCCCTGGGTCGAGTACTGCTTGGCCACCTTGGCGAACTGCTTGTCGTCCGAGCCCTTGTCGAGTTCGGCCTTGGCCTTCTCGGCATCTGCTTCGCTGTCGGTGACGACCAGGCGGATATCGCGCGATTCCGGGGTGGCGAAATTCTCCTTCGAAGCCTCGTAGAACCGCTCGGCTTCCTGGTCGCTGACCTCGGTGACGTTGCCGGTCACTTCATCCTGGATCTTGGTGCTGAGCACCTGGAGCCGGACCCGGTCGCGGACCTCGTCGATGGTGAAGTTGCTGTCCTTGAGGAACTTCTTGAATGCCGCCTCATTGGGGAACTGGTCCTGGCGAACCGTGGCGAACTCGTTGTCGATCTCGCGGTCGGTCGCCTCGATCCCGAGCTCGGAAGCCTCTCCGGCCAACCAGGCCTGATCGAGCAGATCACCGATCGCGGTTTCCTTGACCTGGTCGTACTGGGCGTCTCCGGGCTTCGGAGCGGCGTTCAGCCCGCCCCTTCGCCAGGTCTGGTCAAAGCTGCGGTCGTATTCGTCCTGGGAGATGTTGCCGAGTCCGTCGGGCACGTCTTCGACCACCGCGATGTCGCCAGAGGGAATCGTGGGGTTGCCGATCCCCTGCGCGATTGCGAAGCCCGCGAACAGAACGATGAAGATTCCACCGAAGATGATCAGCCCGAGTTTGCGTGCCCCGCTCATGCAGTGATGCCTCCTGAAGTCAGTCCGAATGCGGCAGTAGCTTACGAATCCGGAAGCATATCTGCCCGGGCCCTGGTGATGCCCGCGGCCAGACTCGAGATCGCCTCGAGCTTTGCGCCGGGCTCCTCGGGAATCCGCAGCGACACTTCTTCCGCGCGCCAGTCGTAGCCGGAACCTTCGACCAGGGTGCGGAGGTTCTCGGCCCCGTCGGAGTCCAGCTTGACCCCGGTCACGGTCAGCCTGCTTCCCCGGAACTGGACCGCGGTGGCGCCGGCCTGTCCGAGGTCGATCCTGGCCTTCTGCAGATCAACCAGGTTGACCGCCTCCGGGGGCATCGGGCCGAACCGGTCGACCAGTTCATCGGTGATCTGGCGCAGCTCACCCGTCCGTCTGGCGGCAGCGATCCTGCGGTGGACGTCGATCTTCGCCGCCTCGAACGGAATGTATGCGGCCGGCAGGTAGGCATCGACGCCTACGTCGAGCCGGACCGGCTCCGGTTCGGCATCGGCTCCCTCGCGGCCCGAAAGCTCGGCCACCGCCTCGTCGATCAACTGGCAGTAGAGCTCGAACCCGACCGCCGCCACATGGCCGGACTGCTCGTCCCCGAGCAGGTTGCCGGCCCCCCGGATGTCGAGGTCGCGCATCGCAATCCGGAAGCCGGACCCGAGCTCGGTGTGGTCGGCAAGCGTCGCCAGCCGCGTCGAGGCCTCGTCGGTGAGCGCCTCCTCGCTCGGGTAGAGCAGGTAGGCGAACGCCCGCTCGCGGGAGCGGCCGACCCTCCCCCGGATCTGGTAGGCCTGGGCCAGGCCCAGATGGTCGGCCCGCTCGACGATCAGGGTGTTGGCGGCAGGGATGTCAATCCCCGACTCGATGATCGTGGTCGCCACAAGGCAATCGGCATCGCCGCGCATGAAGGTCAGCATCGCCTCTTCGAGCTCCGTTTCCTCCATCTGCCCGTGGGCGATCAGAACCCTGATTCCCGGGACCAGGGCCCGCAGCCGGTCGGCCGCTTCGTCCAGCGACTCGACCCGGTTGTGGAGGAAGAAGATCTGACCCTCACGGCCCACCTCGCGCCGGACCGCGCGCTCGACCAGCGCCTCGTCCCAGGGGCCGACGTAGGTCCGGACCGGCCGCCTTCCCTCCGGCGGCGTCTCGATCACCGATATGTCGCGCAACCCGGCCATCGACATCTGCAGGGTCCGGGGGATCGGCGTCGCCGAGAGCGAAAGTACGTCGACCTTGAGCTTCAGCTGACGCAGCAGTTCCTTCTGCTTGACCCCGAACCGCTGCTCCTCGTCGACCACGATCAGGCCGACGTCCTTGGCCCGTACATCCCTCGAAAGCAGCCGGTGGGTGCCGATCAGCAGGTCGACCCGGCCGGCCGAGTAGTCGGCAAGGATCCGCTTGACATCGGCCGGTTTGCGCAGTCGCGAGACCCCTTCTACCCGAAACGGCAGGTCGGCCAGCCGTTCCCGGAAGGTGCCGAGGTGCTGCTGGGCAAGAATGGTGGTCGGTGCGAGGATCATCACCTGCTTGCCGTCCGAGGCCGCCTTCACCGCGGCCCGGATCGCCACCTCGGTCTTGCCGTAACCGACGTCGCCGCAGACCAGCCGGTCCATCGGCCGCTCCGATTCCATATCGCCCTTGACCGCCTCGATCGCCTCGATCTGGTCGGCGGTCTCGCGGTACGGGAAGGCGGCCTCCAGCTCCATCTGCCACTCCGAGTCCGGTCCGAATGCATGGCCGGTGCGGGTCCGCCGTTCGGCGTAGAGGTTGACCAGCTCGCCGGCGATCTCGGCCGCGGCGCGCCTGGCCCGGGCCTTCATGTTCAGCCATTTCTTACCGCCGAGAGCCGAGAGCGACGGCGATTCGGCGCCGCCCGCGTAGCGGGAAAGCTTTTCGAACTGGTCGGTCGGCACGTACACCCGGTCTTCGCCCCGGTACTCGAGATAGAGGTAGTCGCGGGTTATCCCGCCCACCTCCCGGGTCTCGAATCCGGCGAACCGGGCCACCCCATGGTCTTCGTGGACCACGTGATCGCCGACCCTGAGTTCGGAGAAGGTGAGCCGGCCGCGTACCGCTTCCGGCGCCCGCTCGTCCGCCCGGCGGCGGCGATGGAGCAGGCCCCGGAACGGAAGCACGGCGATCCGGGTCCCGGGCGAGATGAAGCCTTCACCCAGGCGGGCTTCGACCAGGCTCACACCGGGATCGGCGGGCAGCCGGCCGGTTTCCAGGATCGGTGCTTCGATCCGGTCGAGACCGTAGCGGGTACGCTCTGCCTCTCCCTTCGAGTCGAACGCCACGACCGTGCGATAGCCGGCCCGGACCAGCTTGAGCAGCTCGGCCTCGGCCTCTTTCAGGTTGCGTGCCGGGGTTTCGGCGACCATCGCCCGCATCGGCGCGACAGTCGTACCTCCGCCGCCATCCGGTCCATCGTCGTTCGGCCCGCCTTGATCCGGTCCGTCGTCATCCGGTTCGCCGGGAGCATCTCCGGGGTGATCGCCCTGGTCGTCGACCGGGCGCGACAGGACCAGCACCGCCCGCTCCGAGAGCGGGCCGGCGACGTCCTCATACAGGTGCCTTGCGTCGTCGGCGTGCATTGCCGTGGTCGCGTCCTCCCAGTGGTCGTGCAATGCCGGCTCGATTTCTTCCGCCGCCGCGAGGATCACCGCGGCGGTAGCCGGAATCAGGTCCAATGGCGCCCGGAAGTGATCGAGTGGCAGAACCTCGGCCAGGTCGACGTCTTCCTCCTCCTCCCTCGCTTCTTCGATCGCCAACTCGGCCAGTTCGCGGTGGTTCAGGTCGAGTTCCGCCGCGGGCGCGATCTCGATTCGCCGGGCGTCGCCGAGCGACCGCTGGGTGAAGGTCGAGAACCAGCGCATCGACTCGACCTCGTCCCCGAAGAACTCGACCCGGGCGGCCTGGTCTTCGGTCGCCGCGAAGACATCGAGAATCCCGCCGCGGATCGCAAACTGGCCACGCTCGTTAACCTGGTCGACCCGTTCGTAGCCGGCCGCGTCGAGATCACGGGCCAGCCGGTCGAGTTCGTGCTCCTCGCCGAGCGAGATCGCGAACCCGGCAGGCCTCAACGAGGCGTCCGGTATCGCCTCGGCCAGGGCCACCGCGCTGGCTACCACTACGGCCGGCCCCTCATCGTCTTTCCCGAACGAGTCGAGCGCGTCGATGCGCAGTCCGATCAGGTGCGGCGGCGGGCTTATCTGGGAGGCGTAGCCGGTTCCGCGGGAGGGATACGACCTGACCTTGCGCTCCCCCAGGTAGGCCCTGAGCGAGCCGGCCATGTCGCGGGCCGATCGGTCGTCCGGGGTGACGATCAGGGCAGGCCGGCCGGCCAGGCCCCGTTCGTCGTCGAGCAGGGCCGCCAGAAGGGCGGGCCGCAAGGCGGCCGATACCCCGGCCGAAACCGCCCCGCCCCCTTCCGAGGCGACGACCGCGACCCGTCCGGCCAGGTCGCCGACCCGTTCGTCCTCGAGCAGCAGGCCTATTGCAGGGCGAAGGGACAGGGCCGTTCTCCGGTCAGGCTTCCGGCCGGCTCAGGAGAGACCGGGCCCGGAACGCAGCCATTCGACCATGTGGCGGCCCTCGTCGGCGGAGCGGTCCTCGATGCCGTCCCACCGGTGCAGCATCTGCTTCAGCGCACCGACCGACTCGGGGTCATAGGCGGCGATGCGCCCGGCCAGCTCCAGGGCGGCGTTCTCAGTCGCCGCGCCGGGAGAGACCTCGTTGACCAACCCGATCCGGAGTGCCTCGTCGGCCTTCACCATCTTCGAACTGAGCAGCAGGTACTTGGCGGCGGAGAGTCCGCAGAGCGTGCTTAGTCGGGCCGGGCCGACCCGCACCCCGAGGTCAGCCCCGGGAAAGCGCATCTGCAGGTTCGCCCCGCCCACCCTGATGTCGCAGCAGATCGCGATCTCGGCCCCGCCACCGACCGTGTAGCCGTGACAGGCCGCGATCGTCGGCTTGGGAAACCGGACAACGGCGTCATAGAGGTCGGCGAAACGCTGCATGCGGTCCACCTGGCTCTGTTTGTCGAGGTCCTCCTTGATGTCGGCACCGGCCGAAAAGGCCATGAAGTCGGTCGAAGAGAAGACCAGCACACGCACCGAGTCGTCCCCTCGGGCCGAATCGATGTGAGCGATCAGCTCTTCGATCATCGCGCCGTTGATCGCGTTCAGGGCGGTCGGCCGGTCAAGCTGGAGCAGGGCCACCCCCCGCTCGTCGACTCCGTAGCTGGTCAGGCTGTCCGACCCACCGTCGCTCATCTTCATTCCTCCTCGCCGGCCGGGCCGGCGGCTAGTTTCTCCAGTAGATACCCGGTTTCCCGCCCGGCGTCTGTGATCAGCTCGTCAACCTGCTCCCGGGATTCGGAAAATCGGCCCAGCACGTAGGACGCCACCCGGTCGGGGTCGGTCGAGTCGGGCCGGCCAACCCCCACCCTGACTCGCCAGAAATCCGGGCTGCCGAAGCCCGCTTTGAGGCTCTTCAGCCCGTTGTGCCCGGCCAGGCCGCCGCCGAGCCGCGATCGCACTTCGCCGAACGGGAGGTCGATCTCGTCGTGCACCACGATCACCCGGTCCAGCGGAACCCCTTTTGCGCCGCGCACCGGCCCGGCCGAGCTGCCGGACTCATTCATGAACGTCTGGGGACACAGCAGGACGACCCTGGGGCCGCCCGGGCCGGTCCGGCCTTCGGTGATCCGCCCGCGATACTTCTCCTTCCACCGCCCCAGGTCCCACCTCTCGGCCAGGGCCTCGACCACCATGAAGCCGGCGTTGTGCCGGCTCGCCGCGTACTGCCGGCCGGGATTGCCGAGGCCGACGATCAGGATCGGGGAGTCGCCGCCTGAACCCCCGTCGCCACGGTCGGTCCGGCGAAACAGCGGCAGGGCCTACTCCTCTTCGGAGGAGTCGCCGCCCTCTTCGGGGGCTTCGCCTTCGGCGCCCTCTTCGCCCTCGGCAACCTCTTCGCCCTCTTCGCCGACCAGTTCCGGGTCGGTCTCGACTTCGGGCTCGGGCTCCTCTTCGACCCGGGGCGGTGACAGAGTCACCAGGGTGACCTCGGTCGGTTCGTCGGCGACCAGGGCGACCCCCTCGGGGATGACCAGGTCGGCGAGCGAGAGCACGTCGTTGATCTCCATCTCGGAGACGGCGAGCGAGATGCTGTCGGGAATTTCGGTCGGCAGGGCTTCGACCGTGATTTCACGGGTCACGTGCTCCAGCACGCCGCCCTGCTTGACGCCGGGAGCGTCGTCGCCGCCCTCGAGCTCGATCACGACATCGGCCTGGATCGCCTCGTCGAGTTTCACCTCCTGGAGGTCAATGTGCTGCAGGTCGCCGCGGACGGGGTGATGCTGCTGTTCCTTGATCACGACCGGCACCGCTTTCGAGCCCTCGATCTGAAGGTCGAACAGGGCGTGGCCCTCACCCAGGATCACCCGGGCCTCACGGCTCTCGACCTGAAAGGAGATCGCGTCCTCGCCACCGGAGTAGACGACCCCCGGGATCTTGCCGTCGCGCCTGAGGCGACGGGTGGTCCGGGTGCCGAATTCGGTGCGGGGAGCTGCGGTCAGGGTTGCGCGCTTGGAAGACATTGGACGGGAGAGCATAGAGAACCTCGTAGCCTTAGGGCATGTCGGATGATTCGCGGATACCCAAAGGAAGGATCAGGCGCTCGGCCAAGCTCGGGACGGTGATCGGCTCCCAGGGGGCGAAGTACGCCGGCACCAAGGCCTCGAATCTGGTCCGAAAGGGGGATTCCGCTCAGGAAAAGCTGGACAAACGCCACCTCGAGACCGCAGCGAAAATGGTCGAGGCGCTCGGCCAGATGAAGGGCGCGGCGATGAAGATGGGCCAGTTCGCCTCGTTCATCGACACCGAGTTCATCCCCGAGGAGTACCGCGAGACCTACCAGGAGCAACTGGCCAAGCTGCGAAGCGACGCCCCGGCGATGCCCTGGTCCAAGGTGGACGAGGTGCTGAAGGAGGAGTACGACGGCGTTCCGGTCGAATCACTGTTCGCCTCGGTCGAGAAGGAGGCCTTTGCCGCCGCCTCGATCGGGCAGGTCCATCGCGCCGACCCTGATCGACGGCCGCAAGGTCGCGATCAAGATCCAGTACCCGGGGATCGCCGAGGCGCTCGAGGCCGACCTGAAGAACGCCGGCTCGCTGATGCAGCTGGCCCGGGTCATGGCCCCGGGCCTTGACGCCAGGGAGGTGACCAGCGAACTCAGGGAACGGGTGCTCGAGGAACTCGACTACGAGTACGAAGCGCAAAACCAGCGTTCTTTCGCCCGCGCCTACCGCGACCACCCGTTCATCTTCGTGCCGGACGTGGTCGACCCGGCTCTCGCGGCGCCGGGTGCTGGTCACCGAGTTCGTCGAGGGACTCGGCTTCGACGCGGTGAAGGAGCTCGAACATGAAGAGCGCAGCCGGTTCGGCGAGATCGTCTTCCGCGGCAGCTTCGGCTCGATCTACCACCTTCAGCACTTCAACGCCGACCCCCATCCCGGCAACTACCTGCTGATGGAAGACGGCAGGGTCGCCTTTCTCGACTTCGGCATGACCAAGAAACTCGACCGTGAGCAGATCGAGCTGGAGCAGCGGGCCGTTGACGCCGCGGTCAGGGACGACCCCGAGGAGCTGCGCGACGCGCTGCACGACCTCGGCTTCATCAAGAAGCCTTCGAAGCTCGATGCCGAGCACCTGATGGACCACGTCAAGGTGGTCGGCGGCTGGTACATGAACGACCGCGAAACCGAGATCACCCCCAATCTGGTGATGAAGATGATCGAGGCGACCCACGACCCGCGGTCGGAGTACTTCGACCTGATGCGCCGCGAGTCGATCCCGGCCAACGAGCTGATGGGCCGTCGGATGGAGATCGGGGTGTTTGCCGTCCTCGGACAGCTCAGGGCCCGCCGCAACTGGCACCGGATCATGCGCGAATGGGTCTACGCCGACCCGCCGTCAACCGAGCTCGGCCGGCTGGAATGGGACTACTTCGAATCCCGTGGGGTCAAACAGGTCCCCGGAATCGCCGCCCCGGCCGACTGGACCGCCCCGACAGACTAGACTCGGATCGCCCGACGAGAACCGGCCTGCCGGCGACATCCGGAGGTCACCGACCGAGGAGACATCCTGTTCCGCAGAATCAAGAGTGGCTGGCAGTTGACCAAGAAGAGCTGGGGCGTACTCAGGTCGGAACCGAACCTGATCCGGTTTCCGATCGTGGGCGGGCTGATCAGCCTCGTGCTGGCTGCCATCTTCTTCCTTCCCGGCGCATATCTGCTCGACAGCGATCCGACCTGGGCCGGAGTGGTCCTGATCGCGATCGGCATCTACCTTCTGGCCTTCGCCGGCTACTACTTCTCGGTCGGCCTGGCGGCCAACGCAGATGCCCACATGCGGGGTGAGCAGGTCAGCTTCGGTTCCGGGATGGCGGTCGCGTCCTCGAGGATGTCGGAGATCGCGGCCTGGGCCTTCGTTGCGACCGTGGTGATGACGATTATCCGCGCGATCCAGGAACGCTTCGGCATCGCCGGAGCGATCTTCGGCGCCCTCGCCGCTGCCGGATGGGCCCTGATCAGCTTTCTCGCGGTGCCGGTGATCGCGATCGAGGGAACCGGCCCGATCGAGACGATCAAGCGGTGCGCCCACCTGCTGAAGAGCCGCTGGGGTGAGCAGATCACCGGCAACATCGCGATCGGCGGGGCGGTGTTCCTGATCGGGATCCTTCCGGCAATCCTCCTGATCGTCGGCGGAATCGCCCTGCTGGCGACCACTTCTGTTGGCGGCGGCGCGCTGATCGCGATCGGGGTGGTCATCCTGATCATCGCCATGCTGATCCAGCAGGCGCTGTCGGTGATCTTCGGAGTCGCGCTCTACCGCTACACCGCGGACGGCGAGGCGGTCGGCGCCTTTACCAACCAGGAAATGGAAGACGCGGTCCGAGTGAAGAAGGGCCGCGGCGGACCCGCTCCGGCGGGCTCGATCTGACCCGGCAGGCTCGTCCCGGCTCAGGAGGGGGAGTTGCCCGGCTGGAGCAGGCGGGGATCGTTCGAGCAGACCCCGCTGACCCCCATCTCCCGGAAGCGGGCGATGCCCTCGGCCGTATCGACCGTCCAGACGTTCAGCGCCACGCCGGCCGCAGTGGTCGCCTCGATCAGGCGGGGCGTCACTACGCCCTGAAAAGCCCAGACCGACTGGACCCCCAACTCGGGTAGCCGGCGACTGACGTCACCCGGGAGCCGCCGACGCATCGCCGCCACACCCGCCAGGACTGCCGGTTTGAGCCAGGGCTTGGCGGTCCAGTCGCGGGTCACCCGCGGGACGGTCCAGCCGCGGCCGATCGCCGGCTCGAGTTCGCCGACCCGTCGAACCGTGGAGAGTTCCATGGTCGAGACCATGGTCCGGTCGAGCAGACCGTGGCGCCGGACCGCCTCGACCAGTTCGTCCTCCCGGCCGGGCAGCTTCACATCGAGGTTGATCGCCACCTTCTCGAGTGGCGCCCGGGTGAAAGCGGCCAGGGCGTCGTCCAGGGTAAGCCGGGGGTTGGCCGCCGCGGCCGGCCAGTCGTGGGCGACCACCAGCGGCGATCGCTCGTCCGGCGGCGACTCCGGTCGGCCGTCGTCGAGCCAGAGCACGTCGAACTCGATCAGGTCCACCCCGACCTCCACCGCCTTTTTGAAGGAGGCGACAGTGTTGCCGGGTACGAGCGCGTCAGCCCCTTTGTGGCCTATCCGGGTGAGAGTCATCCCGTGCAACCCTACGGTGTGGTCGGCGTCCGGGATGTTGAAAATTTCGAGCTCCCACCGACCTTTTGTCTACGGTGCACGAAACGGGCTCGAAAGGAGCCGATTCACTACATGCCGGATCAATCCGGCCAGGGGGTCACAGGATGTCCAGGTTGAAGCTCCAAATGCCTTCACCGGCACTCATCATCGCCGTCGCCGCGATGTTCGTCGCGCTGGGAAGCGTCAGCTACGCCGCGACGCAGATCAAGAAGAACAGCGTCGGCACGAAACAGCTCAAGAAGAACGCGGTCAAGAGCCCGCAGGTGAAGAACAAGTCGCTGAAAGCGGTCGACTTCAAGCCGGGTCAGCTTCCAGCCGGGGCCGAGGGTCGCCACGGGTCCTCAGGGTTCCCAGGGTGATCCAGGGCAGAACGGTGCGCCGGGTTCACCCGGCGCTCCCGGGCTGAGCGGCTACCAACGGGTGGAGGTCATCCTGGCGTCGGATTCAACAACCTCCAAAAATCTGACAGCGGATTGTCCGCCCGGCAAGCTGGTGCTCGGCGGAGGTGCCACGATATTCGGTGGAGCGGGCGTTCATCATTTCGTCACCGTCCGTCCACCTCGGCGCCGACTGGCAGTTCCCACGTACCAGGCCGCGACGCCGACCGCTCCTAAACCGGGGCCTCCGTCGACCACGGCCTTGCGGTCTACGCGGTCTGCGCCGAGCGTGGCGCCCTGAGCGACTAGAAAAGCTGGTTCTCGCCGGCGAAGATCTCTGAGACCGAGTCGTCGGTGAAGATCCGGCGGATCGAGTCGGCCAGGGTTCCGGCGGCCGAAAGTACGGTGATGTTGTCCGGGGCGCCAGGGCGGAGCGGGATCGTGTCGGTGACCACGATCTTCTCCAGCCCGGACTTCTCATAAGGCAGGCGCTCGAAGGCGGGACCGGAGAAGACGCCGTGGGTGGCGCAGGCGATCACGCTCGAGGCGCCCTCGTCCAGCACGGTGCGGGCGGCCGCGCAGAGCGTGCCGGCGGTGTCGATCATGTCGTCGGAGATGATCGCGATCTTGTCCTTTACGTCGCCGACCACGTATCCGATCTCGGCCACCTGCTGGGCCGGGCGCTCCTTCTCCATGATCGCCCACTCGGTACCTATCTTGCGGGCGAAGTTGCGGGCCGCCTTGGCCCGGCCGGCGTCCGGGGAGACCACGACGAGGTCTGAAGCGTCGTACTGGTCGGTGAACCACTGGGTCAGCATCGGCATCGCGGTCATGTGATCGACCGGGATGGTGAAGAAGCCCTGGATCTGGCCGGCATGGAGGTCCATGGTCAGCACCCGGTCGATGCCGACCGACTCGAGGGCCCGGGCGACCACCCGGGCGGTTATCGGCTCACGCGGGGCCGACTTCTTGTCCTGGCGGGCGTAGCCGAACCAGGGCAGGACGGCAATGATCCGGTGGGCCGAGGCGCCCTGGGCGGCGTCGGCCATGATCATCAGCTCCATCAGGGCGTCGTTCGGGTCCATGCCGGTCTGTTCGTTGGCACAGGTCGATTGGACCAGGAAGACGTCGGCCCCCCGGATCGACTCTTCGAAGCGACCGTAGATCTCGCCGTCGGCAAAGGTCTTCAGGGTGACGTCGCCGAGGCCGAGCTGGAGTTTCTCGGCGATCTTGGCTGCCAGGTCGAGTGAGCTGCGGCCGCCGAAAACCATCGCCCGCTTCGAGTAGTCATGAGGGATAGTGGTCGGTACGGCTGGTGACGGTTCGGTGATGCTCACGAATCCTGGTCCTGTTCTTCCTCTCGGGCCTGGCGGCGCTCGGCGTATTCTTCGATGGTTCTCTGGTCCCCGCGGCTTACCGCCAGAGACCGGGCGGGAACATTGTCCCTGATTATCGCCCCGGCACCGGTGTAGGCGCCTTCGCCAATCTCTACCGGGGCGACCAGCATCGTGTCAACCCCGATCCTCGCCCCGGGCCCGACAACTGTCCGGTGTTTCCGGCGACCGTCGTAGTTGGCGGTGATCGTGCCGGCCCCGAGGTTCGCACCTTCGCCGATCTCGGCGTCCCCCACATAGGAAAGGTGGGGCACCTTCGCCCCGGGCGCGATCTTCGAATTCTTGATCTCGACGAAGGTCCCGGCCTTGGACCCGTCGGCCAGCACTGCCCCGGGGCGCAGATAGGCGAACGGCCCCACCTGGCAGTTCTCCATCACCTCACAGAGCACGAGAAAGGAATGGACCACCTGACTGCCGGCTCCGATCCCGCAGTCGGTCACGGTGCTGTGGGGACCGATCGCCGCCCCGGCGCCGATCTCGGTCGCTCCACGGAGCGAAGTTCCCGGCTCGATCCGGGTGTCGGGCCCGATCGTCACGTCGGCGTCGATCCAGGTCGAACCGGGATCGACGATGGTCACGCCGGCCAGCATGTGGCGTTCGAGGATCCTGCGCCGGGCCTCGGCCTCGACCGCGGCAAGGTCGACCCGGTTGTTCACCCCGAGGTTGACCGCGACGTCCTCGGCCACGTGGGCCGCCACCTTCTCCCGCCGCCCGCGCATGACCGCGACCACGTCGGGCAGGTAGTACTCGCCCTGGGCGTTTTCGCTGCCGATCTCGCCGAGCGCGCCGGCAAGAGCGTCACCGTCGAACACGTAGGTGCCCGAGTTGATTTCCCGGATCTCCAGTTCAGCCTCGGTCGCGTCACCGGCCGCCTTCGCCTCGACGATCTTCTCGACCCCGCCATCCGACGACCGGACGACCCTGCCATATGCCCCGGGATCGTCGAGAATCGCGGTCATCACGGTCGCCTTTGCGCCGGTGCCGCGATGGGTCGCCAGCAGCTCGGCGATCACCTCGGCCGAGACCAGGGGCACGTCCCCGGAGAGGACCAGGACCTCGCCCGATTCGCGGACCAGGTCGATCGCGGCCCTGACCGCCCCGCCTGTTCCGTCGGGCTGCGGCTGCACCACGGTCTCGAAATCGCCGGGCACGGCGTCACCGAGGTCACGGTCGGGCGAAACGATGACCGCGATCCGCTCGACCCCGGCGCCGCGTGCGGCCAGCACCGGCCAGGCGATCATCGCCCGGCCACAGACCGGATGGAGGACCTTCGGCGTCGACGATCGCATGCGGGTGCCCTCGCCCGCGGCCATGATCAGGGCTGTGGTGGTTCTTCTGGTCAAACCGGTGAGCCGCTCCTTCAGCCGCCCCACCGGAGAGCCTTCAGGCGCTCCGGGTGAGCTGCTTTCCGCCGATCGAGACCATGATGAGCATCCAGCCGGCAAAGATCAAGTCGATCCCGACCAGCAGACCGATCGCCCAGTCGGCCGAGCTCGGCAGGTCGAGCAGGACCAGCAGGCCCAGGAGCAACGCTATGGCGCCGCTCACGCCGAGCCAGCCCGCTCCCGGCTCGCCCCGCTCGCGGGTAGCGACGTACAGCCGGAAGCCACCCATCAGGATGAAATAGATGGCCAGGACGGCGGTCAGGGTCTTGGTTCCGTCTCCGGGATTGACCAGCAGGTACAGACCCGCGACAAGGGTCAGGAACGACCAGAGGAACCGGACCAGCATGTCGCCGGTTTCACGCAGGCTGAAGGCAGAGGCGAAGATGAACACTGCCGCGAACAGCAGGATCCAGCCGATGAAGATGGTCACCCCCCAGGAGGCAACCGAGGGGATCAGGATCGCGATCCCCCCCAGGATCATCAGCAGGATCCCGGCTCCCCGGTAAAACCCCCAGTTGACGGACGGGTCACCTTGCATTTGATTCTCAGTTTCCATGGCCGACACTCTATCCGCGGCGGACCCGGGAAAAGCGAGCGGCCGCCGGTTGAACGCTCCGGTTCGGTACCCGGCCGGATTCGGGTCCAGATAGAGTCGGCGCTCCTTCCGGGGTGGGGTAACTGGCTAACCCACCGGGTTTTGGTCCCGGCAATGGAGGTTCGAGTCCTCCCCCCGGAGTCAGGTCCCCGATCCCGGCCGGCCGGCCGGCGCTCCGGCGACCGAAACTCCGCCGCGTGGCAGGCGTTCATACGACAGGGTTTTGCTACGGTTGACCCGCTTCGACGGCCGCCGAGCCGGCCCGGGGCCGGGGACGAGACGGGGGACCCCGACCATTGAACACACCGGAGAGGAAACACCGACAATGCGCAAGCTCGTAATCCTGGTCGCCGCAGTCGCGACCCTGGTCCTGGCTCCTTCTGCCCAGGGAGCCAACCTGCCTGTGCTCGATGGCAACGTCACCTGCTCGGAGGTCACCGCGGAAGGCAATGTCGCCGGGTCACTGGGCCAGATCTGGTGCGGCACGATCACCGGCGACAACGGCGACAACGACCAGCCGATCTCGTCTACCCTCAACCCCGACCCGCTTACCGGCGACCGCAGCACGGACAAGTCGTTCGACGGCGTGCCGATCGACGTCAACTTCGCCCGGCCGAATCCCGTGGCCCACGGCCCCGGCCCGTACCCGCTGGTGATGATGTTCCACGGCTACGGCGGTTCGAAGATCAGCTTCACCGGGATGCAGCGCTGGCTCTCGAAGGGATACGCGGTCTTCTCCCAGACCAACCGCGGCTTCCACGAGTCGTGCGGGAGCGCCGGCTCGAAGGCGGCCGATGCCGCCTGCGTCACCAACGGTTTCATCCGCCTGGACGACACCCGCTACGAGGTCCGCGACGCCCAGGTCTTCTCCGGCAAGCTGGTCGACGAAGGCCTGGTCAAACCCGACAGGATCGCCGCTTCGGGCGGCTCCTACGGCGGCGGCATGACCATGGCGCTGGCCGCGCTGAAGAACCGGATCATGATGCCGGACGGCAGCCTGGTCCCGTGGCAGAGCCCGATGGGCACCGCGATGAGCCTGGCGGTCGGCATTCCGACCGTTCCGTGGACCGACCTCGCCTATTCGCTCACCCCGAACGGGAGCAACATCGACTACATCAAGGACGCTTCCTACTACGGCCGCTTCGGCGTGATGAAGCAGTCGTTCAACAACGGCCTTTACATCAACGGCTTGTTTGCCCCCGGCTACTACGCCCCGGTCGGGACCGTACCCTCGGCCGACATAACCGGCTGGCTGGCGTTCATGGATGCCGGCGAACCGTACGACGGCAACCCGTTCGCCCAGCAGATGCTGGACGAGATCACGACTTACCACTCGTCCTATTACATCGATCACAGCGTCGCCCCGGCACCGCTGCTGATCGGCTCCGGCTTCACCGACGACCTGTTCCCGGTCAACGAGGCGACCCGGTTCTCCAACCGGACCCTGGCCGAGTACCCGAACGCCTCGATCGGCCTGTTCTTCGGCTCTTTCGGGCACATGCGCGGCCAGAATCAGGCCAACGTCTGGTCGGCGCTGGGATCCCAGCAGGATGAGTGGGTAGACCACTACCTCACTGGAACCGGCGACAAGCCGGAGCCGGAAGTGACCACCTACACCCAGACCTGCCCCGAAGGGACCCCTGGTGGCGGCCCGTACATCGCCGACCAGTGGGGCACCCTCGCCCGCGGCGAGATCCGGGTCCAGTTCAACGGTGACTCCCAGACCGTCTCGCCAGACGGTGGCGACCCGGCGGTGGCGGCGGCGTTCAACCCGGTGACCAGCAGCGACGCCTGCACCGAAGCCCCGGGGGCCAAGGAGACCGGTACCGCGAACTACGAGACCGACCCGGCTCCTGCGCCGAGTTACGCCGGGGCACCCGGATACACGGTCATGGGCTCGCCCACCGTGGTCGCCAAGATCAGTCTGCCGGGCGATGACTCGCAGATCGCCGCGCGCCTGGTCGACGTCGCACCCGACGGCCAGACCAAGACGCTGGTCGCCAGGGCGTTGTGGCGGCCGACCCAGTCCGGCTACCAGGTCTTCCAGCTGAACGCCAACGGCTGGAAGGTCGAAAAGGACCACGTGCTGCGGCTCGAGTTGCTGCCCAAGGACGCATCTGGTGACGCGAGCGCCGCACTCGACAACTACGGACGGCCGTCCGACAACCAGCAGGCCGCGACGATCGAGAACGTCGACCTGAGGATCCCGGTGATCGAGGGACCCGGCCAGCTCGACGGCCTGGTGAAGGCGCCGGCACCGAGGGTGCTGCCCGACCGGCCCGGAGTCGAGCTGGCCCCGGGTAACGAGGACGTCGGATCGATCTCGCTGGCCGACTACGCCAAGCAGGCCGAGGCGGACGACGTCGGCAGACTGAAGGTCAAGGGCAGGGCCAAGGCCAAGGGCAAGAAGCTGACCGCCAGGGTCACCTGCGCCAAGAAGTACGACCGCTGCAAGAAGGCGACGATCAAGTTCAAGGGCATCTCGAAGGGCAGTAAGGGACTGATCGCCAAGAAGGGCGGGGTCAAAGTCGGCGCAGGCAAGACCAGGAAGGTCAAGTTCAAGCTGACCAAAAAGGGCCGCAAGATCTTCAGGAAGAACAAGAAGGCGAAGGCCAAGGTCCTGGTCGGCGGCAAGAAGTCCGGCAAGACCCAGATCAAGCGCACCGGCAAGGTGAAGTAGGGGTCAGGCGACCTGTTCGCGGGAGCGGCCGCGGGGTGAGGCGATGCCGAGGACGCGCATCGCCTTGATCCCGAGGCTGAGTCGCTCGCGGCCCTCGGTGGCGGTCGCGTCGTGGCCGCTCAGCTCGCGGATCCGCTCCAGCCGGTAGCGAATGGTGTGGCGGTGGGTGAACATCTGCTTGGCCGTGGCCGGGGCGTTGCCGTCGCTCTCGAGATAGGCCTCGACGGTGGCGACCAGGTCGGTCTCGTACTGCTCGTCGTACTCGACCAGCGGCTCGACCGTCTCGGCGTAGAAGCTGTGGAGCTCCTCGCTGGTGGTGCCCAGCAGCAGGCGGTAGGAGCCGGTCTCCTCGAAAGCGATCGGCGAACGGCCCTCGGCCTCCCCCACGTTGAGCGCCAGGTGCGCCTCGCGGGCGGCCCGCTCGAATTCGACCGGCTCGGCTACCGCCCTGGAGCGCGAGACCGTGACCGAAAGGCCGCTTAGCGAACGGGGCAGTTCCCGCGAAAGGGCCTCTTCGACCTTGAGCAGGCGCTCCTCTTCGGGGGAGGGCACGATTATCGCGACGATCGACCCTTCGTCCAGACGGCTGGTCCCGGCGATCGACCCGGGAACCGCGGTGCGGATCGTCCGGGTGGCCATCGCCAGCACGTGATCGCGCCAGTCCTCGTTCTGTGCCGAACCGGCGTGTGCACGAACCATGAAGACCCCGCCGCCCCTGGAGATGTCACATCCGACCTCGCCCGCCCGGCGGACTATCTCGTCGGGATCGCTCAGTTCGCCGTCCAGGGCGGCGGCAACCGCCTCGGCGACCGCTTCCTCGTTGCCCCATTCGGCCGACCGGGCCCGTTCGACCTCGAGCGCGGCGAGCGCCGCCAGGACCACCTCGTGGCCGGCTTCTACCGCCTCGCCGATGTAGCGGATCTCTCCGACCGGCTCATCGCCCAGCTCCAACCCGATCACTACGATCGAACCGCCTCCACTGGTCAGCCTGATCTCCTGCTCCCGGGTCGCCCCGGCCACCGCCAGCACGATCCCCGAGCGATCCATGAAAGCGAGCGGAACGCCGAGCAACTCCGAGGCCGCCCGGGCGAGACCCGGAAGGCCCCGGCCGGCCAGAACCGGCTCGGCAAGGCGGGCCGCCCCGCCCGCCCCCGCATCAGGGCCCGAAGGCACTACTGCTTCCGGCGTGACATGTCCGGCCGGGGAGTCACTGGCCGGACCATGGGAAGATCCCGGTCACGTCCTGGGAGTAGAACACGTATGCCAGTCCGCCGACCACGCCGATCGTGATCAGGATCCCGAAGATGAAAAGCGAGAGGAAGCCGGCCGCCATCTTCTCCGGCCAGCGACCGAACGAACTCATCGCCGGGACCAGGATCAGACCGACGAAAGCGGTCAGGCTGATGAACCCGGCGGCGCTGAAGAGCCAGACAGTTGTCGAAAGGGCGAGCGGCATCAGCTCAATTTTTGCGCAATTGCCCGACCAGCAGGGCTGCGACCGCGAAAAACGCGAAACAGAACGCTCCCAGGGCCCACCCGGCGAACACGTCGCTGATGTAGTGGACGTCGAGGTACACCCGGCTCAGCCCGATCAGCACGGTGAGCGCCAGACCGGACACCACGAGTGCGGTCCCCCTGGCCATCGAAGGTCTGATCCGGACCGCGATCGTCACCGCCAGCCAGACGTAAAAGACCGAATGAGCCGCATGCCCGCTGGGAAACGACATGCCCGAGGCGCCGACCAGGCCGCCATCCGGCCGGGGCCGGTCGACCGCTTCCTTCATCACGTCGACCCCGATCCAGATGGTGATCGCCGACAGCAGCAGCACGGTCATCTCGGCCCACCTGCGGGCCAGTCCGAGCAGGACCGCGGTGACTGCGATCAGCGGCAGCACCACGGCGCTTGAACCCAGCGCCGTGATCAGCTTGGCGAGCCCGGTCAGCCAGCCGGTCTGGATCAGGTTCACGGAATCGATCACCCGCTGGTCCCCCGGGGTCGGCCCGGCATCGCCCAGGACGATCGCCGTGTAGGCGACCAGAACGAACGACGAGACCGCGAGGATCGCGCAGAGCGTGGTCACTTCGAGGCCGAACGAGCCCCCGGGCGTGAGCCGGGCAGCCACGAAACGGAACTGGGGGCGGAGCCTCCTTCCCAGCCGCACCAACGGTACGGTCGCCCGGTGAGCTTCCATCCAGACCACGGTCCGCTCCCGGTTGACCGGGACCCTGAAGAACCGGTAGAGCACGACCGTGATCACGCTGACCACGATCACGGTCCCCAGGACGAACGCGCCGACGCCGATGTACTGTGCGGCGACGTCGATACTGCGGGCGAAGAAATAGCCGGCGAGGATGTGTGCGGTGACCTGCAGCCCGGAACCGAGCACGCTGTACGGGACGAACGCCCGGTACTTCATGTCTGAACTGCCGGCCACGAATGGCGAGAGTGCCCTGACCACTCCGATGAACCTGCCGATCAGCACCGTTTTGCCGCCATGCCGGTCGTAGTAGTTCTCGACCGTTTCGAATCGCTCCCGGGTGATCCCCACACGGGGCCCGTGTTTGAGCACGAATTCCCGTCCCAGCCTGTGGCCGAGCCAGAAGCTGGTCGTGTCGCCGAGGAAGGCCATGATCCAGGCGATCGCGATCAGCAGGTAGACGCTGATCACACCCTGGCCGGCTACCGCACCGCCGACCAGCAGCGCGGTCTCGCCGGGGACCAGCAGCCCGACGAAGGCCCCGGTTTCGAGAAAGGCGAGCACGCCGACCACGAGGTAGGTCCAGTCTCCGAGCAGGTTGGCGAAATCGTCGAGCAGCTGCTGCAGGTCGAACTCGGGAAAGAACTGGCGATACAGGAAGAAGATGACCACGGCGGCGACCGCCGCGGCAGCGAGAAGGTAGAGGTGCCTGCGGCCCGATTCCGGCGACTTCGCGGAGGGAGGCGTTTTCCCGGAGGGAGGCGGCTCGGGCGACCGGTCTGGCGTGGGTACGGGATCGCTCAAAGCCCGACTCCTCCCCGGCAGACGATCGCCTCCGGGCCGATTTCGCCGGCCCCCGCCTCGGCGCTATCCCGGTCGGGGTAGACCCCGAACACGGTCGGCCCGGATCCGGTGATCGCCACAAGCCCGGCGCCGGCCGATTCGACCCGCTGCCGGACCGTCCCGATTTCCGGCCTCAGCGAGATCGCGGCCGGCTCGAGGTCGTTGATCAGAAGCGCCGGATAGTCGAGCGGCGAGACGCCGCCACTGGCTACCGCCCAGAGTTTTCCCGAGATCTCGTCGATCTCTTCCTGGCTTCGACCGGCCGTCTGACGGTCTGCCTCGGCGAACACCTCACCGGTCGAAAGGCCCTTGGCAAACGGAACCAGCACGACCCAGTGCTCGGCCGGAGCCGGCAATGAGGAGAGTTTCTGGCCGGCGCCTTCGACCAGACAGGGCGCCGGGTCGATCTGCGAAGGCACATCGGCTCCCAGCATGATCGCCAGACCGGCCAGGTCGGCGACCTCGCCCAGGGCGAGACGGAGGACGGCCGCCGCATCGGCGCTGCCTCCGCCCAGGCCGGCCTGCACCGGGATCCGCTTCTCGATCTCGATCCTGAGTGGCGGAGCATCCCAGCCCTCGGAGCGCAGCAGCCTGAGCGCCTCGGCGGCCAGATTCTTGCCGTCGACCCCCGGGCAGATCACCTGATCGGTGTCGGACTCGCTGATCGTGATCCGGTCGCGGAGTGAAAGCGGCTCGAAAATCGACGCCAGCTCGTGCAGGCCGTCGGGCCGGACCGGTCCGACGTAGAGGCCGAGGTTGAGTTTGGCCGGGGCATAGACCGGGTTCGCCGGCTGGTCCTGGTCGTTCATCGCCCACCTCACGATAAAGCGGTGTCCGGCAGGTCGATCGCCGCCGAGAGCGCCGCGAACTGCTTCGGGCTTAGCGCCTCGGCCCGGATCCCCGGATCCAGCCCGAACCCGGTCAGGGCCCGCCGGGCCGGTTCGAGCGTGCCCGGGATCGCCAGCTCGAGCGAGCGCGGCAGAGCCTTTCTCCGGTGACTGAACGCACCCCGCACCACCACCCGGGTCTTCTCATCCGGTCCCGGCCCCGTACGCCTGATCGAGATGATCGCCGAGTCGACCCGCGGCGGCGGCCGGAAGACGGTCCGGCTCACCGGGCGCACCAGCCGGACCTCACCGGCCAGCTGCGCGATGACCGAGGGCCCGCCGTAGGTCCTGGATCCCGGTTCAGCCCGCAGCCGGTCGGCGATCTCGCGCTGGACCATCACGGTCCAGCTGCGGATCGAGGGCAGCTCGAAGATCGTGCGCATGATCACCGGGGTGGCGACCGCATACGGCAGGTTCGCAACCATCGCGGTCGGCGCCGGGACCAGTCCGGCGAGATCGATCCGGACCGCGTCTCCCCAGACCAGGTCGACGTTGTCCAGGGCGATCACCCCGGCCAGGGCGGGCTCGAGCCCCCGGTCGAGCTCGACCACATGGACCCGGCCACAAACCGCGGCCAGACGGGCCGTCAGGACGCCCTCCCCGGCGCCGACCTCGAGCACGCAGTCGTCCCGCCCGACCCCGGAATCCCGGACGATCGCGTCGAGCAGATTGGGATCGGCCAGGAAGTTCTGGCCCAGCCTCACCACCCGAAGAGGCGGGCGGCGTTGGCGGTGACGGTCGCCTCGAACTCGTCGTAGCCGACCCCGCGCAGGCCGGCGACCAACTCGGCCGTCTCGACCACGTAGGCCGGCTGGTTGCGGTGTTTGCGCTTTGACTGCGGGGTCAGGTACGGGGCATCGGTTTCGACCAGGATCCGGTCGTCGGGGACCTTCGCCGCCGCCTCGCGTAGCGCCTCATTGGCCGGGTAGGTGACGTTGCCGGCGAACGAGCAGTACCAGCCCCGCTCGCCCGCCCGCTCGACCCACTCCGGGGCGGAGAAGCAGTGCAGCACGACCTCAAGCCCGGCCCCGCCGCGATCCAGGGTCTCGAAAGCCTCGGTGACCGCCGTCTCCTCACCCTGGCGGTCGCGGACGTGGATGACCACCGGCAGGCCGAGCCGGCCGGCAATGGCGATCTGGGACTCGAATGCGTTTCGCTGATTCTCGGGGCGAGCCGTGTCGCGATAGAAGTCGAGTCCCGTCTCTCCGATCGCGACCACCTTCTCGTGCGCGGCCAGTCCCTCGATTTCATCAGACGCGGCCCGGTCGAAGCCGTCGGCCTCGTTGGGGTGGCGACCGATCGCGGCGTAGACCGTTTCGCTGGACTCGGCCAGCGAGATCTGCTCCCGGTTGGAACGCTCGTCCAGGCCGACCGTGAGGATCCTGGTCAGTCCTGCCTCCGATGCGGCGGCAAGCACCTCATCCGTACTCTCCCGGCAGCGGGTCACATGAGCATGCGAATCGATCACGCCATGATTATTTCCGGAAGCGGAACACCTTTGTCTTGACGGCCCGCTTGCCGGTCTCCAGATCGACCGCGACGATCTTCACCTTGTAGCGCGACTTGCGGAAGTTCTTCCTCAGATAGTTGAGTCCCCGCCGGGTCAGTTTGAGCCCGGTGCGGACGAACCCGTTGTCCTCGAGGTTCCCCGCGGCCGAGTCCTTGAACGTGCTGAGCGGGGTGATCAGCGAGGCCTTCACCACCGCCGAGCATGCCCGGTTGCAGCTGGCCAGGATCGGCAGTTTCTTGCGGACCTTGACTTTCTTCTTGCCGTCCACGGTGGCGATGCCGACCCGGAGCGCGGGCCCGCTGTCGATTTGCCCCCCTGCTCCTGCCGCGCCGGGAAGGGCGAGACCTACCGCCACCAGAGCCGTCATCAGTGCGAACTTCTGCTTCATCTGCTGCCGCCGATCGTTTTCGTGAAACGTTGACTTTAAATCCGTCCCGATCCTAGCCGCGATCGGATCCGAGCTTCGGAAAGAGCGGCTCGATCCGTTCGACCTGCTGTCCGCCGGGCCGCGAACCGAACCCGGAAAGCTCGAGCGACGGTTCGCCCAGCGCCTGGAGCAGGGTCGCGGTCGAGTTCGGCAGATAGGGATGGAGCAGGATCGAGACGACCCGGAGGCCCTCGGCCAGGCCGTAGAGCACCTGGTCGAGCCGGGCCGCATCCCCGTTCGACCTGGCCAGCACCCAGGGCTGGCACTCTTCGACGTACCGGTTCAGCCGCCGGACCAGGACCCAGATCTCCTCCAGAGCCTGACCGATCTGGGCCTGGTCGAGCAGTGCTCCGACCCGCGCGACGATGCCGTCGAAATCGGCCGTGAGCAGCGGGTCGGGCTCCGCCTCCGGCACGATCCCCTCCCGGTAGCGGCCGACCATTGCCAGGCTGCGTGAGGCGAGGTTGCCGAAGTCGTTGGCCAGCTCGGTCTCGTAGCGGGCCTCGAACCCGGCGGTCGAGATCGAGCCGTCCTGGCCGAAGCTGACTTCGCGGAAGCAGTAGTAGCGCAGGGCGTCGGCCCCGAATCGCTCGATCACCTCGAACGGGTCGAGCACGTTGCCGAGCGACTTCGACATCTTCTTCTCGCCCATCAACAGGAAGCCGTGGATGAACATGCGCTGCGGCGGCTCGAGCCCGGCGGCCAGCAGGAACGCCGGCCAGTAGACCGCGTGGAACTTGAGGATGTCCTTGGCCAGGATGTGCCAGGAGGCCGGCCAGAACTTCGATCCGTCAGATCCTCGCCCTCGCGGGCGTAGCTGAGCGCGGTGAAGTAGTTGAGCAGTGCGTCGAACCAGACGTACATCACCTGCTCGGGATCCCACGGCAGGGGAACCCCCCAGGAGAGTTTCGAACGGGAAAGCGACACGTCGCGCAACCCCGAACGGATGAAGGCGAGTGCCTCGTTGCGACGGAAGTCGGGTTCGATCATGCCCGGGTTTTCTTCGTAGAGCTTCTCCAGCGGTTCCTGGAAGGCCGACAGCCTGAAGAACCAGTTTTCCTCCTTCCTCGCGCTGGAGCGGCGTCTCGTGGATCAGGCAGGTGTCGCCCGGCCCGATCTCGTTCTCCGACTTGAAGTCGGCGCAGCGGGGGCAGTACCAGCCCTCGTAGGTGCCCTGGTAGACGTAGCCGTTCTCCTTGACCCGGGTGATCACTTCCTGGACCCGTTCGATGTGGCCGCGATCGGTGGTCCGGATGAAGAAGTCGTGGGTCGAATCGACCTTGGCGACCATGTCCTTGAACTGCGCCGCGCTGCGATCGACCAGCTCCTGCGGCGTGATTCCCTCCTTCTCGGCCGCCTGGGCGATCGGCTCGCCGTGCTCGTCGGTCCCGGTCAGCATGAAGACGTCCTCGCCCCGCTGGCGCATGTGGCGGGCGAGGATGTCGGCGGCCATGGTCGAATAGGCATGCCCGAGGTGGGGCTCGCCGTTGCCGTAGTAGATCGGAGTCGTTACGTAGTAGCTCATATGCCAGGGGGCCGCCTACCGGCGCGGTTCGCGTCCGGTCAGCGCCTTGTAGAGGTCGTTGGCCCTGGTGTCGGTCAGGGAGGCGACCACCGTGGCGGCGGCCCTCGGGCGGGCCCCGGCCTTGACCAGCCGCTTCAGTGCTTCGACCGCAAAGGCGATGTCGTGGCCGTGGCCGGCCGATTCGGCGGGACCGATGACCAGGACGATCTCGCCCTTGACCTCTCCCTTGTAGCGCAGCGCCAACTCGGCCAGGGTCCCGCGGGTGACTTCCTCGTGCAGCTTGGTCATCTCCCGGCAGACAGCCGCCTGCCGCTCCGGGGCGAGCGAGGCCAGCGCCGCCAGCGACTTCGAGATCCGGCGCGGCGATTCGAACGCGACCACGGTCTCGGTCGTGTTGAGCACCCGCTCGATCTCGCCTGCCCGCTTCGGCAGGAAGCCCTCGAACCGCCAGTGGTTCGTCGGCAGGCCGGACGCGACCAGCGCCACCGGGATCACCGAGGGACCGGGCAGGACCTCGACCTCGAGCCCGCGCTCGATGCAGGCCTGGATCAGGCGATACCCCGGATCCGAGATCGCCGGCATACCGGCGTCGGAGACCAGCGTGATGCGTTCTCCCCGCTCGATCCGCTTGACCAGTTCGGTCGCCCTGGACTTCTCGTTTCCTTCGTGGTTGGAAACGAGCCGGGGCTTGGGACTTATCTCGAGTCGCTCCAGCAGCCGGCCGGTCCGGCGGGTGTCCTCGCAGGCGACGTAGTCGGCTTCGACCAGGGCGTCGCGCATACGTCGGGTCACGTCGCCCATGTTGCCGATCGGGGTCGGGCATATCGTCAGGCGACCCGGCATCAGGCTCCCTTCTCGAGTTCGATCCGGGCCAGCGCGGCGGCGCCGACCATGCCGGCCTCGGGCCCCAGCTCGGCCGCGACCACCTTCGTCCGGTTCATCGGCGGCAGTGCCCGGCTTTCGAGTTCCCGGCGGACCGGCTCCAGGAGGAGATCGCCCATCCGCATCACCCCTCCGCCCAGCACGATCACTTCAGGCTCGAAGATGTTGACCAGGGAGACCAGGGCCGTGCCGAGGTAGTGGCCCGCCTTCCCGACCACGCCGGTCGCCGCCCGGTCTCCACCCCGGGCGGCCGAGGCCACCTCGCGGGCGGTGATCTCCTGCCCGGCCGCGGCAAGGAGGCCAAGCGCCGAGTCCGGCTCCCGCGCGGCCGCTTCCTGCCCCTGCCGCCCGATCGCGGTACCGGAGGCGAAAGTCTCGACGCAGCCGTAGCCCGGGCAGTTGCCCTGGCAGCGCGGCCCGTCGATCTCGACCACGACATGGCCGAGCTCGGCCCCGGCGCCACGGGCGCCGCGGTAGATCTCCCCATCGAGCCAGATCCCGCCGCCTATGCCGGTGCCCAGGGTGAGCATCAGCGCGTATCGCGATCCTCTGGCCGCCCCGTACAGGGCCTCGGCGAGCATTGCCGTGTTGGCGTCGTTGTCGATCACGACCGGCATGCCCACGCGCTCGGTCAGCATCTCGCGAACCGGCAGGTCTGCCAGGTCGAGGTTGACCGTGCTGATCGCGTGGCCGCTCTCGAAGTCGAGCGTGGCCGGAATCCCGACCCCGGCGGCGACCGCCCCGGGACGGTTCGCGCGGGCCTCGTCGATCTGATCCCCCAGAAGGTCAATCACCGCTTCTTGCGAATATCCACCTGAAGAGACCTCACTCGAGAAAACCGCCTCCGGGCCATCGCCGACCACACCGACGGCCAGTTTCGTGCCGCCGAGATCGACTCCGATCGTTTCAACCTGATTCATCAGCCACCATTCTTAGCCCTTCATGCCTTCCGACGACGAACAGCGCCCTCCCGGGAAGCCCGAATACCGGGTCTACCGTTCGCGCCGCGGCCTATTCTCCCGCTTTCGCAAACCCGACCTCGAGTCGCTGAGAGAAAAGTCCCGGCCGAAGCAGTCAGGTGCCGGAGATAAGGGGCGCGGCAAGCGCGAGAAGCCGCCATACGAAGTCCACCGCCAGGGACGTGCCCCGGGTCCGCGAACCGATCGCGAGAGGGCGAGGGAACGGGCGGCGAACAGACCGCCACGCTGGAAGCGGTGGTTCAAGTGGATCGCGATCGCCGCCTGCGGATGGCTGCTGCTGAGCCTGCTCGCCTTCTCGGTCTCGGCCCAGATCCAGTCGATGAAGCTGGACGGGGACGCCAGGGATGCCCTGCAGGGCACCCCCTGGCTCCTGCCCACCGCCCAGAACATCCTGGTGATCGGTACCGACTCGCGCAGCCCCGACACGCTCGAGCCGGGAGCGGCCCAGGAGGAGCGTTGCTACGAACAGCAGGCGACCGGAGAGGCGCCGCATGACGGCTGCGCCGGGGCCCGGGCAGACACCCTGATGGTGGTCCGGGCAGGCGGCGGCCAGTTCAAGAAGCTCTCTATCCCCCGAGACAGCTTCGCCGAGATCCCGGGCAATGGTTCCCAGAAGATCAACGCCGCCTACGCCTTCGGCGGGGCCGCCCTCCAGGAGGAGACCGTCTCGAACTTCCTCGGGATCCCGATCGACCACGTGGTGATCATGAACTTCACCGGGTTCGAGGATTTCATTGACGCGATCGGCGGGGTCAAGGTGGAAGTGCCCGTCGCCCTCTGCGCCGATATCTCAGGCGGCGAGGCAAACGGCGGCTGGACGATCCAGCTCAAGCAGGGCGACAACACCCTGAACGGCGAGGACGCGCTGGCTTATGCCCGGACCCGCAAACCGAGCCCGTGCCCCGGTGACGGAACCAGTGCGTTTTCCCAGGGCTACGACGACCTCGACCGGGCCGCCGCCCAGCAGTCGATCATGACCGGGATCAAGGACCGCCTGACCTCGCCCCTGCGCCTTCCCTACAACTTCATCAAGGGCCCGATCATCGGCTGGACCGCCCCCAAAGCCTGGGTCGCGGACCTCGGTTTCATCGCCATGCCCCAGCTCGCCCTTTCATCGGTCTTCGCCGGCAACGCAAAGCCTGACGTCCTGATCCCGTCCGGCCCCGGGCCGGACGGCAGCCTCGAGATCCCGGTCGAGGAACGCCAGCGGGCCGCCCGCAAGCTCGAGGGCTGATTTCGGCAACCAGCGGTAGTGCGGCGACTGGCAGATGGCGGTACGACCTGTTGTTTTCTGCCCGCCGATCGGCTAGTTTGGTTTGACTGATCGCAGCGAAAGGGTGCCGAGGCAGGAGAGGGATGAAGTCCAAGCTCGCCGCAATATTCGGAGTGGCCCTGACCGCCTGCCTTTCGTGCGCGGGGTTCGCCACTGCGGCCCCACAGGGTCCCTGGATCCTGCCGGCGCTGGACCTGTCCGAGACCGGACAGAGCGCCGATGGCAAGCCGTCCATCGCTTTCGCGCCAGACGGAACCGCCACGGCGGTCTGGGTTCGGTCCAACGGCACGAACTTCATCATCCAGGCGAGCACGAGGCCGCCGGGGGGTTCGTTCGGACCCCCGGAAAACCTTTCGGCAACCGGCCGGGATGCAACCGACCCGGAAATCTCGGTTCTACCGGACGGCGCCGCAACAGTCGTCTGGAGCCGCTCGGACGGCTCGAACACGATCATCCAGTCGCGGACCAGGCCTCCCGGGGGGTCGTTCGAAGCGGCTGAAGATCTGTCTCCCATCGGCGAGGACTCGCAATTCCCGAGGATCGCGGCCGGTCCGGAGGGTACGACCGTTGTCGCCTGGAGTTGCATCCTCTGCGGTGCGATACCGACGAATCTGGTCCAGATTTCTACCCGTCCGCCAGGGGGATCATTCGGTTCTCCTCAGAGCCTGTCAGGTGGTGGCGGCCCTGCTATCAACGCTGCTGTGGCGGTCGGCCCGGGAGGCATGGTCGCCGTCGCCTGGAGAAAGAGGCTGGGACCGGACTGGAGAATTCAGGCGGCGGTACGGCCGGCCGGGGGTAGCTTCGGAGTTCCTTCAACCCTTTCGGCGGCCGGCGTGGACTTCATCCGTCCGGAGGTCGCGACCGGGCCGGACAGGACAACGACCGTGGTCTGGCAGGGAGACGAAGCTGCCGGACCGATTCAGGGCAGCACGCGGCCGCCAGATGGTTCTTTCGCCCCCGCGGAAACCCTTTCAGGAGCTACCGGGGGCATTTATGGCTCAGTGGTTGAGGCGGGCGACGATGGAAGTATGACCGTCGCCTGGAACAGCTACGAGGATCCTGACTACGAGGCCCAGACCAGGACGCGCGTGGCCGGTGGTGTTTTCGGACCGATAGAAACCCTCTCGGCTGGAGACGGCTGGGCTGAATACGTACAACTGGCGGCGGGCCCTGCAGGCCTGACCACGGCCATCTGGCGACAGGATGACGGCGCCACATCCCGGGCCAGGGCTGCCACCCGAGCGTCCGCAGCCGAACCCTTCGGCGCCCCGCAGTACCTGTCCGACTCAGGGCAGGCGGCCTGGTTACCCGAGATCGCGGTCGGCCCCGACGGGGCGGCGACCGGGGTGTGGCGACGATCCAACGGAGCAAACTCGATAGTCCAGACCGCATCCACCCAGCCCCCCGAGTTCGCCCTCGACGTGACCAGGGAGGGCACCGGATCGGGAGCGGTCACTTCTACCCCCGCCGGAATCGACTGCGGAGCCGACTGCACCGAGGACTACACCTCCTACACCAAGGTCACCCTGACCGCCGCGCCTGACACCGGCAGCAGCTTCGGCGGCTGGTCGGGAGCATGTGAAGGAGCGGCCGGTGTGACCTGCGAGCTGGAGATCACCGAAGCTGCGACTGCCGGCGCCTCATTCACGGCCGATCCGCCGACCCCGCCAACCCCTCCGGCTCCGGACGTCTGCCCGGCGAACAAGCTCAAGCCCGGCAAGCTCAAGAAGAACACGAAGAACGGCACCGCCAAGCTGGCGGTCACGGCCGGCGGGGAGGGCAAGGTCATCGTCCAGGGCTCGAAGAAGGCGAAGAAGTCCTCGAAGAAGGTCGGCGAGGGCGGAAAGGGCAAGATCAAGATCAAGGCAAAGGGCAAGGCGGCGAAGACCCTGAGGAAGAAGGGCAGGGTCAAGATCAAGGTCAAGCTGGTCTATAAGCCCGGCGGCGGGTGCCCGAACAAGACCGTGAACAGGAAGGTCAAGCTGGTCCGGAAGTAGTCATGGGTGACCAATCAGCCGGATGCGGCCTTATTGGCGCCGGATTCAGGCTTGGAGCGCTTGGCGCCCGACTTGCTGCCGTTGGATCCGGCGGCTGACTTGGATTTCGCCCCGCCGACCTTCTTCTTCGCCCTGGGCTCTGCCTTGGCCCCGTCCTTCGAACTGGCCTCCGCTTCGGCTTCCTGGGCTATGTGCTCGGCGTCGGCCCAGCGCTCGAGAGCATCGAGATCTCCCTGCAGGCTTTCGATGATCGAGTCGTAGCTGTCGGCCAGCTCGCGGTCGCCGACGATCCCGAAGTCGAGCTGATCGCGATAACTCATGACGGTGATGTTCAGGAGCATCCCGTCATTGACGATTGAAACCGGATAGTCGCGCAGGACCTCCGCTCCGGCTACATAGAGCGGTACCGGAGGCCCCGGGATGTTCGAGATGGTGATGTTGTAGTGAGGCTGGAAATTCGGCGACGCCGCCAACGCGGTGGTCGCCCTGGCCGTACGCGTGTACAGCGTCGACGGTATGAAATTCATCGCGTCGACCAGGATGTCGGCCGGCAGTGCCCCGTAGTAGTCCTTGGCGCGGGACAACTCGCCATGAGCGATCCGCAGCCGCTCGACCGGGTCAGGTTCGGTGGTCGGAATCGGCACGATCATCGCCGAGACGCGATTGCCGAAAGTCCCGGACTCATCCTGGGTCCTGATCGAGAGCGGGATCATCGCCACCAGGTCTTCCTCGGGAAGCTCGTCACGCCCCAGCAGGAACTCGCGGATGGCGGCGGTCGAAATCGCCACGATCACGTCGTTGACCGTGGTCCCGTAAACGTTCTTGATCTTCTTGACCGTATCGAGCGGAAGCGACCCGAAAGAATACCTTCGCTGGGCCGAGGCCGGCCCGTTGAGTATGGTCCTCGGCGCCTTTGCGCTCGGTCGCTCGAGGACGTGCCCGTCACGGCCGTGGGTCTCCGCGATATGAGCCTTGTCGGCGATCCGGGCGATCGTCTCCAGGCCCGGCGTGCCCCGTAGCTCGGGAACGTCGTTCAGTTTGGGCAGGAGCTTCGGCAGGTTCCTGATCGAATCAATTGTGCGTGCCGGAGTGCTCAGCACGCCTCTGGCGAACAGCTCGAGATCGCCCTTGACCCGTTCCGGGGCCTCCGGTTCGGGCGCGGGAGGGATTTCGCCACCTTCCGGGTCCAGGTCAAACAGCGTTCCTAGAATCTCGGTTCCCGACACCCCGTCCACCAGCGAATGGTGGATCTTGGTCAAATAAGCGGCCCGGCCCCCGCTCAGACCCTGGATCAGATAGGTCTCCCACAGCGGGCGGGAGCGATCGAGCGGGCGGGCGATCAGACGTTCCACCTGCGCCGCGAGCTGGGCGTCGTTGCCGGGCGCGGGCAGCGCGAGTTCGCGGACGTGGAACTCGAGGTCGAAGTCCGGATCCTCGATCCAGTAGGGAAGGTCGATGTTCAGCGGGACCTCCCTGAGCTTCCAGCGAAACGGCGGCAGGAGGTGCAACCGCTGCCCGACCAGCTTCAGTACGTCGGCAAGCGTCAGAGCGCCGCCGGGAGCGGTCGAGGGATCGAGGATCACCAGGCCCGAAACATGCATGAAGACGCGCGCATTCTCAGCCGCAAGGAAGACCGTGTCGACGCTGCTCAGTTGGTGTGGCTTCTGCCGCGCCGCGTGTTCCTGACCCAGTTCCCGATTTTCGATCTCCGACATGACACGAGTGTAACCCTGTGGCGGGGCTTATTCAATCGGGCCGGATTGAACGGGCGCCCCGGGATCTCATCATCAACTAGCCGGCCTGCTCAGGAGCCCGCCGCTTCAGTTCTTCGAGGTCGCGTCGCAGGGTGTCCATGACCGAATCGAAGCCGGTGGGCGCCAGGTCGCGGTCGCCGATGATCCCGAAGTCGAGTTTGTCGCGATAGCTGAGCACGGTTATGTTGAGGCCCACCCCGTCCATGATCACCGAGATCGGGAAGTTGCTTTCGAGCCGGGCGCCGGCTATGTAAAGCGGCATCGGCGGGCCCGGGACGTTGGAAATGACGACGTTGAAGTGGGGCTGGAATCTCTTCGAAGCACCGAGCGTGGCGGTGGCCTTCGCAGTCCGGGCGTAGAGCACGGGCGGAATCATGTCGTTGACCTCGACCAGGAGGTCGGTGGGCAGGGTGGCGAAATAGTCCTTGGCCTGGGACAGCTCGGCGTTGGCGCGCCGCAGTCGCTCGACCGGATCGGGCTCGTCGGTGGGAATCTGGACGACCATGGCCGAGAGCTTGTTGCCGTAGGTACCCATCTCCTCTTCGGTCCTGACCGATTTCGGGATCATCGAAACCAGAGGCTCCTCCGGAAGGTCATCCCGGGCGAGCAGGAACTCCCGCAGCGCTCCGGTTGAAAGCGAGACGATCACGTCGTTCACCTTCACGCCGTACGCGTCTTTGACCCGCTTGACCTCATCCAGCGACAGCGACCCGAAGCTGAACCGTCGCTGGGCCGAGACCGGTCCGTTGAGCGACGTCCTCGGCGCCCGGGCGTGCGGCCGCTCGAGCACGTTGCCGTCCTGGTCGCGGTGGTCGGACAGATGCGCCCGATCGGAGATCTTGCCGATCGTGGCGACTCCGGGCACCGCCCGCAGCACGGCCACCTCGTCGAGATTGGGGAGCGTCTTCGGGATGTCCCGGATCGCACCCAGGACCTTGCCCGGCGTTCTGATCGCGCCCCTGGCGAGCAGCCCCGCTGAACTCGGCGGACCCCCGTTCTCCCCGGGCTCGGGTCGGGGCGGCAGCTCGCGTCCTGAAGGCTCCAGGTCGTACAGGCTGCCGAGAATTTCGGCCCCCGAGACCCCGTCGAGCACCGAGTGGTGGATCTTGCTCAGCAAACCGACAAGCCCTCCCTCCAGGCCCTGGATCACGTACACCTCCCACAACGGGCGCGAGCGGTCGAGCGGCCGGGCGACCAGACGTTCAACCTGGGTCGCCAGCTGGGCGTCGTCGCCCGGAGCCGGCAGGGCCAGTTCCCGGACGTGGAACTCGATGTCGAAGTCCGGGTCGTTGATCCAGTAGGGGTGATCCAGCCCCAGCGGTACCCCCTGGAGCTTCCAGCGAAACGGCGGCAGCATGTGGAGCCGCTGCTCGATCAGGTCGTGCATGTCGGCCAGAGTCAGAGTGCCGCCCGGCGCAGTCGACGGGTCGACCACGGCCAGTCCACCGACGTGGGTGAAGTTGCGGGTGTCTTCGATCGCCAGGAACTGCGCGTCGAGGCTGGTCAGCTGGCGAACCACCTGGCCGGGCCCACTTGCGACTGGTACTGACATCTCCGGACTCCCTCCGAATCGAAACGTTGGCCTCAGCCTACTCCCCGCAGAGATGACGCGAGTCGCGGATCAGGGGGCCCTGTGAACCGGTTGATGATTCCCCGGTCCGGCGCTCACTCGGTCGAGCCGGACTTCGATGCCGACTTCTCCGACTTGCCGGACCCCGAAGACGACGAGCCGGACGAAGATCCGCCGGACGAGTCCGACGAACCGGAAGAGCCTCCGGAGCCCGGGGAGCCCGATGAATCGGACGAGCCCGAAGAGGAGCCGCCACCGGAGTCCCCGCCGGCCTCCTTCTTGGCGGCGGCCGCGGCCTGCTTCGCCTTGTTCGAGGAACGGGTTCCGTAATCGGTGTTGTGGAAGCCCGACCCCTTGAAGTGGATCGCCGGCGAGTGCAGCACCCGCTGCGCCGGCGCCCCGCATTCCTGACACTCGGTCAGGGAATCCTCGGTGATCGACTGGATCACCTCGAAGGTGTGGCCCTTTTCGCAGCGGTATTCGTAAAGCGGCATCGACCATTGATTATCGCAGCGCGTCGCCGGATGCGTCCCGATACCGTTCGCACATGGCCACTGAACCGACCACCGAGAGAAACACCGAAGTCACCATGGAGGAGATAGTCGCCCTCGCCAAGCGGCGCGGCTTCGTCTTTCCCTCTTCGGAGATCTACGGCGGTCTCGGCTCGACCTACGACTACGGCCACTACGGAGTGCTGCTCAAGAACAACGTCAAGAACGAGTGGTGGCGCTCGATGCTGACCGAGCGCGACGACATCGTGGCGCTCGACTCGGCGATCATGCAGCACCCGAAAGTCTGGGAGGCGTCGGGTCATCTGGCCGGGTTCACCGACCCGCTGGTCCAGTGCCTGGGCAAGTGCAAGAAGCGCTGGCGCGAAGACCACCTGCGCGAGGAGGTCGAGGCCGCGGGCGGCGACCCCGAAGCCGAGCTGCGCTGCCCCGAGTGCGGCGGCGAGCTCTCCGAGCCGCGCAACTTCAACCTGATGTTCGAGACCCACATGGGCCCGGTCGTCGAGGACGGCAACGCGATCTACCTTCGGCCCGAGACCGCACAGGGCATCTTCATCAACTTCAAGAACGTGCTCAACTTCGCCCGCAAGTCGCCGCCGTTCGGCATCGCCCAGATCGGCAAGTCATTCCGCAACGAGATCACCCCCGGCAACTTCATCTTCAGGACGCGGGAATTCGAACAGATGGAGATGGAGTTCTTCGTCCCCCCGGCCGAAGCCGCCAAGTGGTACGAGGAGTGGATCGGGATTCGCCGCGACTGGTACCTCGACCTCGGAATTCGGCCTGAGTTCCTGATGGTCCGACCGCACGAAGCCGACGAGCTCTCCCATTACTCGTCCGAGACCTCGGATGTCGAGTACCTGTTCCCGATCGGCTGGTCCGAGCTCGAAGGGATCGCCAACCGCGGCAACTTCGACCTGACCCAGCACCAGGAGCACTCCGGCGAAAAGCTCGAGTTCTTCGACCAGCAGAGCGGCGAGCGCTACCTGCCGCACGTGATCGAGCCGGCCGCGGGGGCCGACCGGGCCGCGCTCGCATTCCTGGTCGATTCCTACGAAGTCGAAGAGGTCGAGGGTCGCGAGCGCACCGTTCTGCGTCTCCACCCCCGGCTTGCGCCGGTCAAGGTCGCGGTGCTGCCGCTGTTCAACAAGGAAGGCATGCCGGAGAAGGCGCAGGAGATCAACCGGGCGCTCCGGGCGGCCGGGATTCAGACCGAGTACGACAGCGGCGGCTCGATCGGCAAGCGGTACCGCCGTCAGGACGAGATCGGGACTCCTTGGGGGATCACGGTCGACTTCGACACCAAGGACGACGACTCGGTCACCCTGCGCGACCGCGACACGCTGGAACAGGTGCGCATACCGGTCGCCGACGTTCCGGGCGAGATCGCATCCCGCCTGGCCTCGCCCTGGAAGAGTCCTAAACTGAGCCAGAGCTGAGGATTCCGCTCCAGTTCGCGCTCCGGGCGCGGGGCTAGGGGGAGCGGGTCTCGATCGCTCCCGGGAGCGAAGGACCTTGCTGTCCGATCGAGCCGGCGAAGCCCGTCAGATCGGGCCGGCCCCTTCCGACCCTTGCCCTGAACCGCCGCGATTCCGGCATGGACTTCGGACGGGAACGATTCCCGGCGCGAACGAGATCGCGGTCGCGAGCGGTTCGCCGGCGGCTGGTGCGATAGTTGGGCCGGACGTGCCAGACACCATCACCGAAAGCTCGGGTCCAAAGCGGGAACGCCTCAGGCCGTTTGCAGCAAGCCGCCTCGCCGCGATCCGCTTCACCTGGCTCAGGATCGTCCAGGTTTCGCTGGCCGCAGGACTGGCCTGGCTGGTCGCCACCCAGGTCCTGGGCCACGAATCCCCGTTCTTTGCTCCGATCGCGGTCGTGCTCGTGCTGGGCCTGGCGATCGAGCGGCGCGGCAGACGGGCCTACGAGGTGGCGCTCGGCGTTGCGATCGGGATCGGGGTCGCCGACCTGATCGTGCTGCTGACCGGGACCGGAACCTGGCAGGTGATCCTGGTGATCGGGCTGGCCATGGCCGCGGCGGTGCTTTCCGGCGGCAGCGTGATGCTGGTCAACCAGGCCGCCGTTTCGGCGGTCCTTGTGGCGACCCTGCCGGTACCGGATGTAGCCGCCTCGATGGACCGCTTCGTCGACGCGCTGACCGGCGGCGCGATTGCTCTCGGAGCGAACGCGATAACCCCGATCGAGCCTGTCCGGCTGGTGCGAAGGCACCTCCAGCCCCTGCTGATGAGGCTTTCCGGGACCCTGATCGACATCGCCGACGCGCTGACCAGGGGCAATCACGACGAAGCCGCGGCCGCACTCGAACGCGCCAGGGGACTCGACCCGGCGGTGCGCGAGATGAAGATCGCGATCGAGGCAAGCCAGGAAACGATTTCGCTCAGCCCGCTGCGACGAAGATCCAGGGGCCAGGTGGACCAGTTCGCCACCGCGGCCGAGCCGATCGACCTGATGATCCGCAACACCAGGGTTCTCGCCCGGAGTGCGATCAGGGCGGTCGACCTGGAAGACAACGTGCCGGAGCTGGTCACCGAGTCGATCCGGGACCTGGCGACAGCGGTCCACTCACTGGACCAGTTCCTGGCCGGCTCGACCCGCCACTCGGCAACGGTCGAGGCGACCCTCCGGGCCGCAGCCCGCTCGACCGCGGCATTGGAGGAGACCTCGAATCTCTCGGTCAGCGTGATCGTCAGCCAGGTCCGCTCAACCTCGACCGACCTGCTGCTCAGCCTCGGCGTCAGCCAGGACGAGGCGATCGGGGAAGTGCGCTCGGCCCGGGAGCGGCTCGACATCTGAACCGGACCGCACTTGATCCCGGGCCGGTCGGGCGATTCCGGCTCGGACGCCCGGTGGCGGTCGTCCGCTCAGCCCGGTCCGGGATTCCAGCGCTCCCCGGCCGAAGCCCGCTCCAGACCGACCCAGGCGAACTCCATGACCATCGCCATCACCTGGTCGCGCGGGATCTCGCGGTGCTCGTCCCACCAGTTTGCCATCGAGGTGATCGCGCCGAGCAGCTGCCGGGCGGTGGCCTCGACCATCGCCTCGAACTCGGCTCCCTCCGGAAGAACCGAGGTCGGCATCTCGCCGGCCATCAGCGAGACGATCATCTCGGCTACCTCGTCGAACAGTCGCTCGAACGAGTCGGCGACATCGTCGCTGGCCCGGTGCCGGATCAACAGCCGCCAGGCGTCTCGACGCTCCTCGACGAAGTCGAAGAACCCGTTGAGCCCGGCCAGCAGTCGCGCCTCCCCCGGCTCGGCCGCGGTCGCCGCGGTCGTGACCGTGTCCAGCATCTCGTGCACATAGGTCTCGAGAAGGGCGGTGTAGAGCTCGCGCTTGGACGAGAAGTGCTCGTAGATCAGGGCCTTGGAGACACCGGCCCGGCCGGCCACCTGCTCGAGTGAAGTCTCGTGGTAACCGGAGTCGGCGAACGCGTCCAGCGCCGCTTCGAGGATCACTTCGCGCCGCGCTGCCGCGGTCAGCCGGCGGCGCGGCGTCGCGTCGCTCCCTGTCGCGGGACTCATCGGCGAGCCCCGATCCGGCGAGGCCCGGTCAACTTCGGCTCGATGCCTTTGTCTGGTCGCTCCACTTTGCGGCAGTCTACTAACTGACCGGTGAGTCAGTTATACTCGCGCCGTCCGGCCAGCCCGGTGGGCCCGCCCGCCGCCAAGCAAAGGAGTCCCGAAAAATGTCAGTCGCCGCCGCCGAGCCCCAGGGCAATACCGCCGAAGCGATCACGTACGAGGACCTCTACCGGCGGTGGGAGGAGAACAACTGGAGCGCGATGGGCCTGGACTTCTCCAACGACCGGGCCGGCTGGGACGCCCTGTCCGGAATTCAGCGGAAGTCGGCACTCTGGATGTATTCGATGTTCTTCTTCGGAGAGGACTCGGTCGCCGACAACCTCTCCCCCTACATCGATGCCGCCCCGACCGAGGAGATGACCTACTTCCTGACCACCCAGCAGGTCGACGAAGCCCGCCACGCAGTCCACTTCCATCGGTTCTTCAAAGAGGTGATCGGAGCCGGAGACGACGTCGCGAGCACGCTAGAGGCGACCCTGCCACAGCTCGGCTGGGGCTACCGACACGTCTTCGACCGGCTCGACCGGATGGCCGACGAGCTGCGGGCCGATCGCTCGCTTCCAAAATTCGCCCAGGCGATCGCGCTCTACCACATGATCGTCGAAGGGACGCTGGCACAGCCCGGCCAGCACTACATAGAGGACTACTTCACCAGGGACGGCGGCATGCCCGGCTTCTCCGAAGGCATGCAGCACGTATCCCGCGACGAGCAGCGCCACATCGGATTCGGGGTGAAGGTGCTCTCGGAACTGGTCAGGGAGTCGGACGAGATCAAGGCCGCGCTGGTCGAGCTCTACCGGGATGTCAACCGGTATTCGCTGGCCGTCTTTTGTCCGCCCGGCTACGACCGCGCCTACACCGAGTGCTGGGGCTTCTCGCTGGAAGAGATCTTCTCGTTCGGCCTGCGTCTGGTCCGCCAGCGCTGGAAGACGATCGGCTTCCCACTCGAGGAATGGCCCGATGACGTCTGGCCGTTCGACCATTCGAAACCGGTCGAGGAGATCGCCGCCCGCCAGACCAAGCTGTTGCTGGCCGGGGTCACCGGCGAACCCTGCGAAAGGCCGGGCAGCTCACCCGATGTCCAGGGAATCCTGTTCGACCTGATGGCCCGGGGAGCCGACAGCTCGGCCGCCGACCATGGCCGGTTCACCACCCAGTGGCTTTTCACGGACGCCGAGCCGTGGCACATCGTGGTCGACAACGGCTCTACCCGGGCGCTCCCAGGGGTTGCCGGGAACCCGGACCTGACCCTGGGGACCGACTGGTCCGAGTGGGTCGGAATCGCGATGAAACACGACAGCCCGCTGAAGTCGGTGGCGGGTCGAAGGCTGCGGCCGAAGGGATCTCCGAGGGCGATCAACACATTCCGGAAGGTTTTCGCGCCGAACTGAGCCGGCCGGATCCGGCGACCCCGCCTGTCCTGGAAGCGACGCCTGCCCGTGCTGCGATCGGCGCCCGCCGGTCCTGGAGTCGGCACCGGTCGCGGTGGGCGCAAATAACTTTTGCCACTGCAGCGCAACCCTCACCGGTCGGGGCTGTTTAGGTAGTCGAGTCCAGCTTGCCGGGAGGGATGCAAGGCAGGGGCTTGTACGGGGGAGGGGGCGATGGTGAGGCCTTCGGCCTCACCATCCGTCTTGCATGAGGCCATCGCGGCCGGCTGGGCGCCGGGCCCGGCGGGCGCCGCGAGCGAGGTCCAGTTGGGCTACCGGGAGAGGTTCTTGATCTTGCGGGCGGCCTTCATGCGCTCGTTGCCGTCGAGGATGACCTTGCGGAGGCGGATCGAGTCCGGCGTGATCTCCACGCACTCATCCGAGCGCAGGAACTCGATCGCCGACTCGAGGTTGAGCGGCTTCGGCGGGGTCAGGCGGACCAGCACGTCCGAGGTCGAGGACCGCATGTTGGTCAACTGCTTCTCCTTGACCGCGTTGACGTCGAGATCGTTGCCACGGGCGTGCTCGCCGACGATCATGCCCTCGTATACGTCAGCGCCCGGTCCGACGAACAGCGCGCCCCGCTCCTGGAGGCCAAACAGGGCGAACGCGGCGGTCGTCCCTTTGCGGTCGGCGACCAGTGACCCGGTCGCGCGCGTCTTGATCTCACCGGCCCAGGGCTCCCAGCCGTCGAACACGTGGTGGAGGATGCCGGTACCCCGGGTCTCGGTGAGGAACTCGGTCCGGAACCCGACCAGACCGCGGGCCGGGATCACGTAGTCGAGGCGGTTGCGGGTGTCTGACTGGGCGGTCATGTTCTCCATGCGGCCCTTCCGGCCGGCCAGCAACTGGGTCACCGGACCCACGAACTCCTCTGGCACGTCGACCACCAGGCGCTCCATCGGCTCATTCGTCACACCGTCAATCTCCCGGGTTATCACCCGCGGCTGGCCGGCGGTCAGCTCGAACCCCTCACGGCGCATGATCTCGAGCAGGACCACGAGCTGGAGCTCGCCCCGGCCCTGGACCTCCCAGGCGTCCGGCCTCTCGGTCGGCAGGACCCGGATCGCTACGTTGCCGAGCAGCTCCTGCTCGAGCCGGTTCTGGATCTGGCGCGCGGTCAGCCGGGAACCTTCCCTTCCCGCCAGAGGCGAGGTGTTGATCCCGATCTCTACCGAAAGCGACGGCTCGTCGACCTTGATCACCGGCAACGGCCTCGGATCATCGGGGTCGGCCAGGGTCTCGCCGATCGTCACTTCGGGGATCCCGGCCACAGCGATGATCTCTCCGGGACCGGCCTGATCAGTCGGAACCCTTTCGAGCGCCTCGGTCACGAACAGCTCGGAGATGTTCGCCCGCTCGATCGAACCGTCGGCCCGGCACCAGGCGACCGGAGCGCCCGAGCGGATCGTGCCCTGGCGGACCCGGCAGAGCGCCAGCCGGCCGAGATAGGGGGAGGCATCGAGGTTGGTCACGTAGGCCTGCGCCGGGTGGTCCGGGTCATACTCCGGCGCCGGGATGTGGTCGGCCATCAACTCCATCAGCGGCTTCAGGTCTTCGCCCTCGGTGCCCTCGGTCAGCGAAGCCCAGCCGGCCCTGGCATTGGTGTAGACGATCGGGAACTCGATCTGCTCGCCGTCGGCGCCGAGGTCGATGAACAGCTCGTACACCTCGTCCACCACTTCCGCGATCCGGGCATCGGGCCGGTCGACCTTGTTGACGACGAGGATCACCGGCAGCCCGGCCTCGAGCGCCTTGCCCAGGACAAATCGGGTCTGCGGCAGCGGGCCCTCGGACGAGTCGACCAGCAGCACCACCCCATCGACCATCGTGAGCCCGCGCTCGACCTCGCCCCCGAAATCGGCGTGCCCCGGAGTGTCGATGATGTTCATTTTGATTCCGTCGTAGGTGACCGCGGTGTTCTTGGCGAGAATCGTGATGCCCTTTTCCCGCTCGAGATCCATCGAGTCCATCACCCGCTCGTTCACGTCCTGGCCCTTGCGGAAGGCGCCCGACTGCCAGAGCATGGCGTCGACCAGGGTCGTCTTGCCGTGGTCCACGTGGGCCACGATCGCGATGTTCCTTATGTCTTCCCGGCGCTCCATGAGGAGGCGGGATACTAGGGAAGCGGCCGACCGGGCCGCTTGTGCCCGGAAGGCGGGCTCCGGCCCGGGGCTACTCGCCTACCGGCGTCCCGTTGGTCTGCGGTGCCGAGTCGGGCGAAGTGGTCGAGGTGTAGACGAACTCCTCTTCGGCCCCGAATACGGCGTCCAGCAACGTCTGGCGGGCCGACTCGCTGAAGATCAGGACCAGCCCGGTGGTGAGCAGGCCGAGGGCGAACAGTTTGCGGAACGGGTGGCGCTTCTTCTTCGGCTCGCGAATTCTCTCCGAGGCGTCGCGCAGCGAATCGGCCGCGTTCTGCAGCTCGCGCTTGACCCGGCGGTCACCGGTGACCGACTCGACCGTTGAGGCATTGCTGTCAGAGACCCGCTTGTGGGCCTTGCGGGCGGCCAGGAAAGCGGCGATCAGGCTGTCGCGCAGCTCCTGGTCTTCGACGACCCGGCGGACGTACTGGTTGTCGCGGGCGGCGCCGTAAACATTGCCGGCTTTGGTGGAGAATTTCTCGTTGGCCATTTCGTCCTCGCTTGGTCGGGTGAGCTTGCAATCAGAATAGCGGTCGGCGGACCGTCCGGTACTAGTTGTCCTCCAGGGCGATCGCCAGCGCGTCGCCGACCTTGTCGGCGTAGCGGAACTCGATCCCGGCCCGCTCGTGCTCCGGGATCTCCTCGACGTCGCCCTCGTTGCGACCCGGCAGGATGACCAGCTTGATTCCGGCGCGCTGCGCGGCCAGTGACTTTTCCTTGACCCCGCCGATCGGCAGGACCTGCCCGGTCAGGGTCACTTCGCCGGTCATCGCCACGTCGTTTCTGACCGGCCGGCCGGAAATGAGCGAGACCAGGGCCACGGTCATCGCCACACCGGCCGAAGGGCCGTCCTTGGGCACGGCGCCCGCCGGAACATGAATGTGAATGTCGCGCGACGAGAACCAGTCATCGTCGGCATCCGGGAAGAGCCTCTCCGCGTTGGCCCTGACGTAGGAGAGCGCCGCCTGGGCCGACTCGCGCATCACGTCGCCGAGCTGGCCGGTGATCGAGAGCTTGCCGCTGCCGGGCATCGCGGTCGCCTCGATGAACAGCACGTCCCCTCCGGTCGGGGTCCAGGCCAGGCCGGTCGAAACACCGGGATCGCGGGTCCGGCGGCGGGTCTCGGAGAAAACGCGCTGCCGGCCGAGCAGTTCTCGTGCCTTCTTTCCGGAAACGATGACCTTGCCGCCCCTGCCCTTCTTGCCCCTGCCCTTCTTGCCGCCGCTCTTCTTCTCGGCGAAATCCCGGGCGATCTTGCGGCAGACGGTGCCGATCTCCCGTTCCAGATTGCGCACCCCCGCCTCGCGGGTGTACTCCTCGATGATCACGGTCAGAGCCGGGTCGCTGAAACTGATCTGGCTGGGAGTGAGGCCGTTTGCCTTGATCTGGCGCGGGACCAGGTAGCGCCGGGCGATGTGGCGCTTTTCGTCCACCGTGTAGCCGGCCAGCTGGATCACCTCCATGCGGTCGCGCAGCGGCCCGGGAATCGTGTCCAGCACGTTCGCGGTGGCGATAAACATCACGTCGGAAAGGTCGAAGGCGACGTCCAGGTAGTGGTCCCGGAACGAATCGTTCTGGGCCGGATCGAGCACCTCCAGCATGGCCGAGGAGGGATCGCCCCGGAAATCCGAGCCCATCTTGTCGATCTCGTCAATCATGAAAACCGGGTTGCGGGACCCGGCGTCGCGCAGCGCCCGGATGATCGTGCCGGGCATCGCCCCGATGTAGGTCCGGCGGTGGCCCCGGATCTCCGCCTCGTCGCGAACCCCGCCGACCGAGATCCGCTCGAACTCCCGGCCGAGCGCCCTGGCGATCGACTTGCCGAGGCTGGTCTTGCCGACCCCGGGCGGGCCGACGAAACAGAGAATCGGACCGGGCGACTCCGGATTCAGCTTTCGGACCGCCAGGTACTCCAGGATCCGGTCCTTGATCTCCTCCATGTCGTAGTGGTCTTCATCCAGTACCTCGTGCGCGTGACCGATATCGAGGTTGTCCTCGGTCTCCGCCTGCCAGGGGAGCTCGACCATCCATTCGAGATACGTCCGGATGACCCCGTGCTCGGCCGCGGCCGGAGGCAGTTTCTCGAGGCGGCCGAGCTCGCGATCGGCCGCCTGGCGGGCCTTTTCCGGAAGCCCGGCCTCTTCGATCCGTTCCCTGAGCTCGTTTGCTTCAGCCGCCTGCTCGTCCTCTTCGCCCAGTTCGGCCTGAATCGCCTTGAGCTGCTCCCTCAGGAAGTACTCGCGCTGTCCCTTGTCGATCGAGGACTGGACCTCCGACTGGATCTGCGAACCGAGCTGGATCACCTCGAGCTCGCGGGCCAGGATCTCGGAAAGCATGCGCAGCCGTTTTGCGACATCGACTTCCTCCAGCAGGCTCTGTTTCTCCCCGGTCGAGATCCGCAGCGCGCCGGCGATCAGGTGGGAGAGCGCCGACGGCTCATCGACGTTGGTAACCGCCATCTGGAGTTCCTCCGGCAGGTACGGGATCTGCTCGATGATGTCGGAGAAAGTGCTCTGAACATTGCGGCTCAGGGCCTCGAGTTCGGGCGTCGGCTCGTGCAGGTCGGGCATCTCGGCGATCCGGGCGACCAGGTACGGCTGCTCGGCAATATAGGGGCCGAGCCTGACCCGCTGGCTTCCCTGGACCAGGATCCGGATCGTGCCGTCAGGCACCTTGAGCATGCGGGTTACCACGCCGACCACGCCGACGTCGTAGAGCTGGCCCGGCGACGGAGTGTCCTCCTCCGGGTCCCGCGAGGCGACCATGACCAGCATTCGGTTGCCGGCCAGCACGTCATCGACCAGCTTGATCGAACGCTCCTGACCGACCCCGAGCGGGGTCAGGGTCTCCGGATATGCGACCGTCTCGCGCAGGGGGAGGACCGGCATCGCCTCGGGTAGCGACTCGGCCTCGCGGATAGCCGCCTCCTCGTCACCGCTCTCGGCCACTTCGAGAACCGGCACCGACTCGACCGCGATCTTCGCGGGGTCGATTTCGGAGAGCCCGGATTCCGGGTCGAGCGGGTCGTCAGCCATCTATATCGCGCCCCTGGCCGGCCCGATCCACGGGGACCCTTCGGGTCACTTCCGAATCGGTCCTCAGCGGCAGGTCGACCCTGAGCACGCCGTCTTCGTAGGTTGCGCTGGCCAGGTCGGCGTCGACATCGACCTGGAGCTCGACCACGTGGCGGAACGGACCGGTCGGGATCTCTACCTGCTGGTAGACCCGGCCCTCGGTCTCCTGGACCGCCCTTTCACCGATGATCGTGAGCCGGCGGCCGCTGACTTCGATCCCGACCGTCGCAAGCTCGATTCCGGCGAGGTCGCACTTGACCACAGCCCGCTGCGGATCACCGCAGTAGTAGACGTCGACGTTCGGCGAGAAACCGCTGGAACGGCGGACGGCGAACCCGGACCGGCCCCAGCTGCTTCCGAGCATCTCATCCATCTCACGGCGCATCCGGGCGAAGTTGGCAAATAGATCCCGTTCAGACATTGGCCAGTAGCTTAGAGATCGATCTCCATCCCCTCGCGGGCAACGTCGACCGGGCCGTCGAATCGCCCGCCCGCCTCCGCTGCCGCCCACTCGGGGTCGAGCTCGTCTGAAATATGAGTGAGAACCAGCCTTCCGGCGGCCGCTGCCGCCGCGTGCTCGCCGGCCTCGGCCGGGGTCATGTGCCCGCGCATCCCGGTCCGCTCCGGACGGGGCAGGGTCGCCTCGGCGATGAGCAGGTCGGTATCCGTGGCGAATTCGACCAGTTCCCGGTTCGGCCGGCAGTCGGCGCCGTAGGTCATCCTTTTGCCGGAAGCCCCGCTCAACCCGATCGCCCAGGTCTTCGTGTAGTGCGGAACCTCGCGAAACGAGGCGGTCAGCGGGCCGGCTTCGATCCGATCAGCGGGATCGTACTCACGCACGATGAAGGCCTCGTCGATCAGCGGAGGTACCCCGATGATCCTGGCGATCTGGCGAAGCAGGCCGCGCCCGCCCGGGGGCAGAAAGAGCAAAGGACGGGCCGGGTCGTCGGTGCCGGGCCAGCGATCGACCGGTACCGGCTGTTGCCGCGGGGCGAGCGACAGGGCGAAGGCGAAAGGAAACAGGTCGAGGTAATGGTCGGCGTGAAGGTGGGAGATGAACACGGCATCGACGTCGACGTAGTCGTAGAACTTGCGCAGCTTGCCGAAAACCCCGTTGCCGCAGTCGAGCAGGACTGCGGTCGCGTCCTCGGTGACCAGGTAGCCACTGCAGGCGCCACCGGCATCCTGCCAGGCAGGGGACTTTCCCAGCACGGTGAGCTTCATCGGGTAAAGGTTATTCCGGCAGGGGGTCCGGCGGGGAAACCTTCCCGATCTGGGCCGCCCGATTCACTTCCCGACCGGCAGCGATGGCCGGTTCAACACCCGTTGCCCGATCGACACCGTTGATCCGAAAAATGGCGGTGGCGGAGCGGGCCGGGGCCGGTCAGGCGGCGGAGCGGCCGTCGGCCCAGCGCGGTGGCCTGAGCAGCAGGACCGGCTGCTTCGGCGGGACCAGGCCCTCGGGCCGGCTCGGCCGGAAACTGACGCAGGGATCTTCGAGGTCGAGAGCGCAGAGCATCTTCTTGCGGAAGTAGCAGTCCTCGCATCGGGGGGTGTCTGACTTGCGGGCGGCCACTGCGATCCATCCAAGCAATTCGGGCCCGGAACGGTCGGGGCCGATCCCGCAAATCGCAGCAATCTTTTTTCACAACTTTGCAACGACCCCGCATTTTGGGATTGCCGCCCGGGCACCCCGGGGGGAGAGATTCCACGGCCGGCGAACTCAAGCGCCGGATCGGACGCCGGCTAGTAGCGGTAGTGCTCGGGCTTGTACGGGCCCTTGACGTCGACCCCGATGTAGGCAGCCTGCTCAGGGCTGAGCTCGGTCAGGTCCACGCCGAGCGCTTCGAGGTGGAGCCGGGCGACCTTCTCATCGAGGCGCTTGGGCAGCACATAGACGCCGATCCCGTATTCGTCGGCCCGGGCGAACAGCTCGATCTGGGCGATCACCTGGTTGGTGAACGAGTTCGACATGACGAAGCTCGGGTGGCCGGTGGCGTTGCCGAGGTTGAGCAGCCGGCCTTCGGAGAGAACGATGACCGAGTGCCCGTCCGGGAACTGCCATTCATGAACCTGCGGCTTGATCTCGATCCGCTTCACTCCGCCGACCGACTCGAGCCCGGCGATGTCGATTTCATTGTCGAAGTGGCCGATGTTGCCGACGATTGCCTGGTGCTTCATCCTGGCCATGTCGCCGGCAGTGATGATGTCCTTGTTCCCGGTCGCGGTTATGAAGATGTCGGCCGACTCGACCACATCGTCGAGCCGCCTGACCTCGAATCCCTGCATCGAGGCCTGCAGGGCACAGATCGGATCGATCTCGGTGATGATGACCCGGGCGCCCTGGCCGCGCAGCGACTCGGCGCAGCCCTTGCCAACATCGCCGAAGCCGCAGATCACCGAGGTCTTGCCGGCGATCATCACGTCGGTCGCCCGGTTGATCCCGTCGACCAGCGAGTGACGGCACCCGTAGAGATTGTCGAACTTCGACTTGGTGACCGAGTCGTTGACGTTGATCGCGGCAAACAGCAGCTCGCCCTTCTCCTTCATCTCGTGAAGACGGTGGACGCCAGTAGTCGTCTCTTCGGTGACCCCCATCACGCCCTTGGCCAGTTCGGTCCACCTGGTCGGTTCGGCGGCCAGTGAGTCGGTGAGGGTCTGCAGGACCACCCGGAACTCCTCTGAGTCGGCTCCGGCCGGGTCCGGGACCGCACCGGCCTTTTCGAATTCGACACCCCTGTGGATCAACAGGGTCGCGTCGCCGCCGTCGTCGAGCAGCATGTTCGGCCCGACCGAACCGTCGGCCCCCGGCTCGGGCCAGGAAAGTGCCTGATCGGTGCACCACCAGTACTCCTCGAGCGTCTCCCCCTTCCAGGCGAACACCGGCACGCCCTTGGGGTCGTCCGGTGTGCCGTCCGGCCCGACCGCGACCGCGGCGGCAGCGTGGTCCTGGGTGGAAAAGATGTTGCAGCTGGCCCAGCGGACCTCGGCGCCGAGCTCGACCAGGGTTTCGATCAGAACCGCCGTCTGTACGGTCATGTGGAGCGATCCCGTGATCCGGGCCCCGGAAAGCGGCTTCGTTTCGGAGAACTCGCGACGCGTGGCCATCAGGCCGGGCATCTCATGCTCGGCCAGGCGGATCTCGTTGCGGCCATATTCGGCCTGATTCAAATCGGCGACTTTGAAGTCGAGGCCGGTGCTTGCGGTAGCTGAAGTCATGCGGGGTCGTTACTCCTTGGGATCGGGGACCAGTCACGCTACCATTCAGGGTGATCATGGGTTCATCCGAACGCACCTCAAAGCTTGCTGCTTCGCCGGATCTCTTCGAGAATGGCTTCCTCAATTTCTTCTCGAGGGTCCATCCTTCGGTACCGGCACTGATCTTCGTCCCGGTCATCGCAGTCATGTTCTGGCTGGCTGCGGACCAGGGATCCAGCGCTCTGGCGGTGATCGGCCTGACCATCGCGGGAATGGCGATCTGGACCCTTTCCGAATACTGGCTGCACCGGCTGCTGTTTCACTGGCAACCGAAGTTCAGGGGCGGCGACAAGATCAACTTCATCATCCACGGGGTCCATCACGATCACCCCAACGACCCGATGCGCCTGGTCATGCCGCCGGCCGCCTCTCTACCGCTCGCGCTGTTCTTCTTCGGCGCCTTCGTGCTGGTGTTCGGCACCCCGGCCGGCTTCCCCGCTTTCGCCGGTTTCCTGATCGGCTACCTGATCTACGACTACACCCATTACTACGTCCACCACTTCGCGCCGAAGAGCTCAGTCGGCAAGAAGGTGCGTGAACACCACATGCGTCACCATTTCCAGGACCACCATTACGGCTATGGGGTCTCCAGCCCGGTCTGGGACTACGTGTTCCGCACAGTACCCCGCTCGAAGAAGAGCGAACGGTCCTGAGCCCGTTCGGGCGCTGGCACAGGTCAGCCCACCGGAGTCACCGGTTCGCGTCCCTCAATAACGGCGATCACATTCCGGGCGACCAGTTCGGCCATACCGTCCCGTGACCGGTAAGTCGCCGAACCGATATGCGGGGTGAGGGTCGTTCGCGGGGCGTTCAGCAGTCGCTCGGGAACCCCGGGCTCGCCCTCGTACACGTCCAGCCCCGCGGCTCCGAGCCGGCCTTCTTCCAGGGCCGCCGCCACCGCCGACGAATCGACCACCGGACCCCTTCCCGTATTGACCAGGATCGCGGTCGGCTTCATCAGGCGGATCGTACGCCCGTCGATCGTGTGACGCGTGTCCTCGGTCGCCGGAAGGTGAAGACTGACCACGTCCGACCGCTCGAGCAGCTCTTCCAGGCCGGCCCTGCGCGCCCGCAGCCCTGACTCGACATCCTCTCTCGGCCGGCGCGATGTGTACAGGAAGTCGACGCCGAATCCGGACATCAGCTCGGCGTACCGCCGCCCGATCCTGCCCATTCCCACCACACCGACGGTTGAACCGGTCAGTTCGAACCCCCTGTACGCGGCCGGGTCCCACCCCGACCATTCACCGGCCCGGAGGCTGCGTTCGGCCGTCGGGATGTCGCGTGCGGCGGACAGGGTGAGGGCCACTGCGAGCTCGGCGGTGGCATCGGTGAGGACGTCAGGAGTGTTTGTAACGGTCACACCGCGCTCGGAACAGGCGCTCAGGTCCACGTTGTCGTATCCCACCGCGAAGTTCGCCACCAGTTCGAGATCACCTCCGGCCGAGTCGAGCAGCTCCGGACCCACCGGGACCGTAGGGTCGGCGACGATTACACGGGCGCCCTCGACAAGCTCGAGCCACCGTTCAGGAGTGGAGTCGAGTCCGCCGATCCGCAACTCATACTCTTCACCCAGAAGGTTGAGCCCCGCAGGAAGCAATTCCCTGAGTATCACTATGCGCGAATTCCTGCTCACACTCTTTCTCCGTTACAGTAAGCACCAATTGGGTAAGTTCACTGTTCCTCAGAGAACGGACCACCTTGACAGACAAGGTAAACGAATAACCGAAAGGTAGTCGTGGCTTCCAATACAGACGCCATCAGGAGACTGGTCGAAGATCGACTGGCAGAACTTGACAAGGAGCGTCATGAGTTGCAGGAGGCCCTCAAGGAACTGACCGACAAACTGGCCGGCAAGGTCACCGGCAAGAAGAGCCGCAGCCGGTCGAAAAGCTCCGGTCGCGCCAAGAGCTCGAGCGGCAAGTCCGGTTCCGGGCGACGTCGTCGCAAGGGCGGCACCAGGGCCGACCAGGCACTGAAAGTAGTCGCCGACAAACCCGGGGTCAAGGCTTCGGAGATCGCGGAGTCACTCAAGATCAAGCCGAACTACGTCTACCGGGTGATGGGCGATCTGGTCAAGGAAGGCCGGGTGAAGAAGAAGGGCACCGGCTACTTCCCGGCGTAACCCCCGCGGGCGCGGACCCCGGGCATGTGGGCGCGGGCCGCGGGTGACATCCACCCGCGCCGCGCTCATTTTTTCGGCCGATCGGATCGCCCGCCCCGATCGCCCCATCCCTTGAGGCGGTCGGCCGCCCTGGGTCAGACCAGGCCGAGCTCGGAGACCGCCTCACGCTCTTCTGACAGCTCGGCCGCCGAGGCATCGATCTTCTCCCGAGAGAAGTCGTCGATCTCGAGGCCCTGAACGATCTCATACTCACCATCACTGCAGGTGACCGGGAAACTGGAAATAATCCCTTCGGGCACACCGTACGAGCCGTCCGACGGGATCGACATCGAGGTCCAGTCGCCATCGGGAGTTCCGTTTACCCATGTGTGTATGTGGTCGATCGCCGCGTTGGCGGCCGAAGCCGCGCTCGAGGCGCCGCGCGCCTCGATGATTGCGGCACCGCGCTTGGCGACCCTGGGGATGAACTCTTCCTTGATCCAGACCTCGTCATCGACCGTATCCCAGGCGCTCGCTCCGTCGACCCTGGCGTGAACCAGGTCCGGGTACTGGGTCGAGGAGTGGTTGCCCCAGACGGTCATGTTGGTGATCGTCTCGACCCCCACTCCGAGCTTGCTCGCAAGCTGGGCGATCGCCCGGTTGTGGTCCAGCCTGGTCATCGCCGTGAAGCGTCCGATCGGCACGTCCGGTGCGGCCGAGGCGGCAATGAGGGCGTTGGTATTGGCCGGGTTGCCGACCACCAGCACCCTGACGTCGTCGGCCGCGCCGGCATTGATCGCCTCACCCTGGGGCTTGAAGATGCCGCCGTTTGCTTCCAGCAGGTCACCGCGCTCCATGCCCGGACCGCGGGGACGGGCGCCGACCAGCAGGGCGATGTTGACTCCGTCGAACGCCTGCTTCGGGTCGTCCGAGATGCTGATCCCGTGCAGCAGCGGGAAGGCGCAGTCGTCCAGTTCCATCGCTGTGCCCTCGGCCGCCCTCACCGCAGGCGGAATTTCGAGCAGGCTGAGGTGAACCTTCGTCTCGGGGCCGAGCAGTTGCCCGGACGCGATCCGGAAAAGCAGCGCATAGCCGATCTGGCCGGCCGCGCCGGTAACGGTGACTTTTACGGGGGAACTCATTTTCTTTTCTCCTTGGTCTTTCTGCGGTAGCACTCAGGCCATCGCCTGCTGAAGGTTCTCGTCGATTGAAGCCAGGAACTCCTGGGTGGTCTGGAACTCCTGATCCGGCCCGACCAGAAGGGCCAGGTCCTTGGTCATCTTGCCGCTCTCGACCGTTTCGATGCAGACCCGCTCGAGAGTTTCGGCGAACCTGGTCACCTCCGGCGTCTCGTCCATCCGGCCACGGGCCGCGAGTCCGCGGGTCCAGGCGAAAATCGAGGCGATCGGGTTGGTCGAAGTCGGGTTGCCCTGCTGGTGCTGCCGGTAGTGACGGGTCACGGTTCCGTGGGCGGCCTCGGCCTCGACGGTCTTGCCGTCAGGGCTCATCAGCACCGAGGTCATCAGACCGAGCGAGCCGAAGCCCTGGGCGACGGTGTCCGACTGGACATCGCCGTCGTAGTTCTTGCAGGCCCAGACGTAGCCCCCCTCCCACTTCATCGCGGCGGCGACCATGTCGTCGATCAGGCGGTGCTCGTAGGTGATCCCGGCGGCCTCGAACTCCTCCTTGAACTCGGATTGGAACACCTCTTCGAACAGGTCCTTGAACCGGCCGTCGTACTTCTTCAGGATCGTGTTCTTGGTCGACATGTAGACCGGATAGCCGCGTTCGAGCCCGTAGCGCATCGAAGCCCTGGCAAAATCGCGGATCGAGTTGTCGAGGTTGTACATGCCCATCGCCACGCCACCGCTGGGGAAGTCATATATCTCGAGTTCGACCGGCTCGGTGCCGTCCTTGGGGAAGTAGGTCATGGTCAGTTCGCCCGGACCGGGCACGACGAAATCGGTGGCCCGGTACTGGTCACCGAACGCGTGACGGCCGATCACGATCGGCTTGGTCCAGCCGGGCACCAGTCGCGGCACGTTCGAGATCACAATCGGCTCGCGGAAGATCACCCCGCCGAGGATGTTGCGGATCGTCCCGTTCGGCGACCGGTACATCTCCTTGAGGCCGAACTCCTCAACCCGGGCCTCGTCCGGGGTGATCGTGGCGCACTTGACCCCGACGCCGTGTTCCTTGATCGCGTGTGCCGCGTCGACCGTGATCTGGTCGTCGGTCTCGTGGCGACTCATGATGCCGAGGTCGTAGTACATGAGCTCGATGTCGAGGTGGGGAAGGATCAGCTGTTCCTTGATGAACGACCAGATGATCCTGGTCATCTCATCGCCGTCAAGCTCGACTATCGGATTGGCGACTTTGATCTTCGGCACTTCGGCTGTCCCCTTCGCTGAATTGACTTGCGGGTTGCTTTTCTACGGTCTCCGATGCTATCGGCCGAGAGACGATCCGGCCTGTGCGATCATTTGACCAATGACTGCGACTCACGATGTGTTCAACCAGTCAACGCCCGCTCGAGGACGTCAACCTGTTCGATATCGACCTTCCCCTGCAGGAGGCGCTGGACCGGGAGGGCGGGGAATGGGCCCGGGAGCGGGTGACTGCGCTCGGCGGCATCTGCGGCTCGGCCGAGGTGCAGCGCTGGGGCCGTGAGGCGAACGAGTTCCCACCCCGGCTCAAGACCCACGACCGGTTCGGTCACCGGATCGACGAGGTCGAGTTCCACCCGGCCTGGCACCAGCTGATGGAACTGGCCGTCTCGCACGACATCCACGGGCTGCCCTGGCGCCGGCCCGAACCGGGGTCGAACGTCGCCCGGGCCGCCCTTTTCACCCAGTTCAGCCAGGCCGAGGCAGGCGTCGGCTGCCCGATCTCGATGACCTTCTCGGTGATCCCGGCGTTACGGGCCCAGCCCGAAGTCGCGGCCGAGTGGGAGCCGCGATTCCTTTCGCTCGAATACGACGGCGAACTCCGCCCCGCCCCGGAGAAGCCCGGGGCACTGGCCGGCATGGCGATGACCGAAAAGCAGGGCGGCTCCGACGTGCGGGCGAACACGACCCGGGCGGTCGCGATGAACGGCGGCGGTCCGGGCGCCGAGTATGAGATCACCGGCCACAAATGGTTCTGCTCGGCTCCGATGTGCGACGCCTTCCTCGTGCTGGCCCAGGCCGACGGCGGGATCACCTGCTTTCTGATGCCGCGCTTCACCCCTGACGGGACCCGCAACGACTTCCACATCCAGCGGCTCAAGGACAAACTCGGCAACCGCTCCAACGCCTCGTCGGAGATCGAGTTCCGCGGAGCCTGGGCCCGCATGGTCGGCGAGGAAGGACGCGGCGTGCAGACGATCATCGAGATGGTCGGCCACACCCGGCTGGACTGCGCGATCGGATCGAGTGCCGGGATGAGGGAAGGCATCGCCCAGGCGATCCACCACGCCTCCAACCGCTCGGCCTTCGGGGCCAGGCTGATCGACCAGCCGCTGATGGAGAACGTGCTGGCCGACCTCAGCCTCGAGTCCGAGGCGGCGACCGCCTCGGTGATGCGACTGGCCCGGATCTACGACGATGCCGCTTCCGGGGACGAGACCTCGAAGCTGCTCAAGCGGATCGCCACGCCGGTACTCAAGTACTGGATCTGCAAACGGGCTCCCGCCCACGCGGTCGAGTCTCTTGAGTGCCTCGGCGGCAACGGCTACGCCGAGGAGTCGGGTATGCCGCGGCTTTTCCGGGAAAGCCCGCTGATGTCGATCTGGGAAGGTTCCGGCAACGTCCAGTGCCTCGACGCCCTGCGGGCGATGGTCAAGAGCCCTGACTCGACCGAGGCCCTGTTCGGGGAGATCGGCGAGGCTTCAGGGGCCGATTCCCGCCTGGACGCGTTCACCGGGCGGGTTCGCGACGAATTGTCCCGCTCGCCCGAGACCCTCGAAGTCAGGGCCCGGCGGGTGATCGAGGGTCTCGCGCTCTCGTTCCAGGGATCGCTGCTGGTCCGCCACGGCGACCCGGCGGTCGCCGACGCATTCTGCGCCTCCCGTCTGGGTGGCGACTGGGGCGGCGCGTTCGGCACCCTTCCTCCGGGGCTCGACTACGGCTCGATCATCGCTCGCAGCGCTCCGGTCGCCCGGCTCTAATCGCTGACAGCTCCGACCAGGCAGCGGAGTTCCCGGTCGCCACCTCCAGACGGACTCGCGCCTAGAACATCCCGTTGTCGTTCATCGACTCGGCCGGCACCGTCTGCAGTACGTCCCAGTGCTCGACGATCCGGCCGGCGTCGTCAAAGCGGAAGATGTCGATTCCTGCGTAGTCGTCATCGCCGGGCCAGTGCTGGTAGCAGTGAAGGACGACCAGATCGCCTTCGGCGATGGCACGCTTGAACTCGGTGCGTTTGCCGGGATACTCGGCGGCCATTCGTTCGAAGTACTCGATGAACGCGTTCTTGCCGTTCGCGACGTGCGGGTTGTGCTGGATGTACTCGGCGCCCGCGTAACGCTCGATCGCCTCGCGCGGGCGCGATTGGTTGAACATCAGATCGTAGAACGCGATCGCGGTCTGCTTGTTCTCCTCTGGCATGAGCCTGTCCTCTCTGTGTCGTCGTCCCGCCTCGCCGTGGCACGGGAACCCGTCTGGCAGGGGTAGCCCCTGAAATAAGTCATCTAGCCGGCTCGGGCCGGCCACCTCCCGGCCAGCCGGCGGGTCATCTCCTCGCTCAGCCGGACCGCTTCAGCGACCGTTTCGAAGTCCACGTTTTCGGCGATGTCGTTCGGCCAGTGGTAGTTGGCCGGTTGTTTGTGCTCGGTGCACGAGCAGATCGAGACCGTCGGATATCCGGCCGCGAGCGGCTCCAGGCCGTCGGTGCCGTTGCGGATCCGCAGGTTGCCATAGAGCTCGATCCCAAGGTCGGCAGCCGTGGAGTCGGCCAGGTCGAGCGCCTCGGCCGGATACTCGAACATCTGCAGGAACCCCTCCCCCCGGAGCACCGTCAGGTGGGGCGAGCCGACCGTATCCAGATTGATGAAGAAGGTCGACTCAGCCGGCAGTTCCGGAAAGTGGCGCTCGCCGAAAGCCTTCATGCCTTCGCTGAACGACTCCTCCGAACCGGTCGAGAGCAGGATCACCCGGAGATCGGCCGGCGGGTCGGCCAGCAGACGGCGGGCGATCTCGAGCAGGGCGACCACGGCGGTGCCGTTGTCGTTGGCCCCGGGCACCACCGGCCTCAGACCGATATCGGCCATCGCGGCGGTCGTCCCGGCCGAGAGGATCGCTGCCACGGCGGCCAGCCTCCGGCTGCCGGTGACGCCGGCGAGGACGGCCAGCAGCGGCCCACCGATCACTGGGGCCATCAGCATCGGGCTGGTGTCGAAGGCGCGGAAGGCTCCCGTTTTCGAAACGAGCTCGGGTATCCCGGGGTGAAAGACCAGGCCCGGGTGGGCCGCATCGTGGTGGCTGACCAGGACCACCGTCCGATCGGCTTCCGGATCACCGATTTCACAGACGACGTTGTGAGTTGGCCTCTTTGGCAGGAAACGTCTCAGCCAGCGGCCGCGGGGCGGGAAGTCCCCGGCGATCGCGGCCACGCCGAAGGCTCCCAGCAGGACCCCCAGCCCACGCCGGGCCCGGTAGCGGCCGCCCCTGCCGGCGCTCAGGGAAGCCAGGGCCCCGACCAACCCTGCTGCCGTGCCGATCCCGATCGGCCACCAGTACGTTCCGTGCGCCGATTCGGTCTCGATCATCGCCTGCGCCCCGATCTCCTCGAACTGACCGACCATCCATTCGGCTGCCCGCAGCTCCCCGTCGGAAGCAGAAGGTCGCTCGATCTGCTCCAGCTCCCGGAGCCGGGTCCGCATTTCCGATGTCATGGAGCCGGGCACGAGGCGGTCACTATACGGACCTGCGTCCGGAAATCCGGGTGCTTTCGGGGTGACCTCTGGCGCCCCGGGGCGGCCGATCCCTGCCGCCCCGTACGATGAGTGGCGTGTTCGGCGGTGGAAACACGATTACTCTCTTCCGCGTCCGGGGTATCCGGATCGCGGTCGACTGGTCCTGGTTTCTGATCCTTTTCCTGGTGATCTTCTGGCTGTCGGACTTCTACGGCAGCCTGCTCGACCAGCCCGGCTCGTCGACCGAGGCCTACCTGCTGGCGGTCGCGAGCGCGGCCGGCTTTTTCGGGTCGATCGTGCTGCATGAGCTCGGTCACGCCTTCGTGGCGTTGCGCAACGGAATCGGCATCAACACGATCCGGCTCTGGATCTTCGGCGGGGTCGCCCAGATGGATCGCGAGTCCGACAGTCCCGGGGTCGAATTCAGGGTCGCGGCCGGAGGCCCACTGGTCACCGCGATCATCGTCGCGGTTCTGGTGGCGATCGGAATCGCCTCGGTCGGCGGATCGGCATTCGGCGACGCGATTCAGCTTCGGGTTTCGGCAGACGCCGACGGGCTTACGGCGATGGTCGCCTGGCTGGCCGCGGTCAACCTGCTGGTGCTGGTATTCAACCTCCTGCCGGCCTTCCCGATGGACGGTGGCCGGATCGTCCGGGCGATCGCATGGAAGATCACCGGCCAGCGCTCGGCCGCCACCCGGTTCGCGGCCGGGCTGGGCCGGGTCTTCGGGTTCATCTTCATCGGGGTCGGGATCCTGATCGCGTTCAACGGATACGTGTTCAGCGGGATCTGGCTGGCCCTGATCGGCTTTCTGGTCAACAGCTCGGCCCGGGCGGCGACCATGCAGACCTCGATCACCGGCCGTCTCGAGGGAATCCGGGTAGGCGACGTGATGGACGACAGCCCGGTAGCGATTCCGGGTGACACGACGATCGACCGGGCGCTCGAGGAATACTTCCTGCGCTATCAGTGGTCCTGGTTTCCGGTGGTCGACGATCAGGGTGCCTTCCTGGGGATGGTGGTCCGTGACCGGATCGACCAGGTCGCCGAAACAGACCGCCACACGACGCCCGTCTCAGACCACCTCGAAGACCAGAGCCGGGCCTTTCACATCAGCGAGGAAGCCCTGCTGGAGAGCCTGCTGGGCAACCCCGACATGCGAAGGTTCGGCGCACTCATGGTGACCGACGGAGTCGGCCGGCTGGCCGGCGTGATCACGGTCGAGCAGCTCGGCCGGGCCCTGAAGCCGCGCTAGCGGTCCGGGCGGAATCGGGCAACCGGCCGGCCGGGGAACGCGGGCGCGCCCGCTGATCCTAGAATCGCTTTCTGGCAATCGCAATAGCCACATTCCTGATCGCCATCGTGTTCATCGCGAGCGAGCGGATCCACCGCACCAAGATCGCCCTGCTCGGTGCTGCGATCGTGGTCCTGTTCGTCGGCGACTACAACCAGGACCTGGCGCTCGAGTCGATCAAGTTCCCGACCCTGGGGCTGCTCACCGGGATGATGGTGCTGGTCTACCTCACCAGGCAGAGCGGGATCTTCGACTACGTGGCGGTGAGGGCCGGGCAGATTTCACGCGGAAAACCGTTCGCCCTGGTCGTGATGATGGCCGGCACGGTCGCCATCCTCTCCGGCTTTCTCGACAACCTGACCACGATCCTCCTGATCGTGCCGATCACCTTCCTTCTGGCCGACACGCTCGACATCAACCCGATGCCTCTGCTGATGATCGAGGTGATGGCGGCCAACATCGGCGGCGCCGCCACCCTGATCGGCGATCCCCCGAACATCCTGATCGGCAACGCCGCGGGACTGACCTTCAACGACTTCCTGGTCAACAACGTGCCCGGCGTGGTCGTGATCCTGGTGGTGATCACGGCGGGCCTCTATTTCTTCTACCGGTCCCGGCTCCAGGTCGCCGAGGAAAACCGGAAGTACGTGGACCAGCTCGACGCCGCCGCCTCGATCACCGACCGCAGAGAACTGAGACGGACCCTGCCGGTCCTGATCGGGACGATCCTCGCTTTCTTCTTCCATGAATACCTCAACATCGAGCCGGCGACCGTGGCGCTGTCCGGGGCCGCGGTCGGCCTGATGGTCACCCGGATATCGATCGAGGACGCTCTGGCCAACCTCGAGTGGACCACGATCTTCTTTTTCATCGGCCTGTTCGTCATGGTCGGAGCGCTCGAGGCCACCGGCGCGGTCGACCGGGTCGCCGACGGCATCCGGGCAGTGACCGATGGCAATCGCGACGCCGAGCTGGTCGGGATCATCTGGACCTCGGCCGTTGTCGGCGGGATCATCGACAACATCCCGCTGACTGCGGCGATGATCCCGGTCGTCTCCGACATACAGGGAGGAAGCGGCGATGACGCCTACTGGTGGGCGTTGTCACTGGGGGCCTGCTTCGGGGGCAATCTGACCCTCGTATCGGCCGCCGCCAACATTTCCGCGGCGGGAATCGCCGAAAAGTCGGGGCACCCGATCGGGTTCCTCGCCTTTCTCCGGGTCGGCCTGCCGGTGACCCTGATCTCAACAGCGATGGCAACCGCGTACATTCTCCTGCGCTACTGAAGCCACGATGAGACGACTCCCATACAAGCTAGATTCTTCGAGGTGAGGTCTTGGCAGACCACATAGTCAGATCGGTGATCGAGGAGGTCCGGCCGCTCTCGGCTTCGGATCCGGTCGGCTACGCGGCCCGGAAGGTGATCGAGTCGGGCCTTCCCGCCCTGCCGGCGGTCGACGACGACGGGATCTACGCCGGGCTGTTCGGCGAGCGTGAGTTCATGGCGGCGGTCTTCCCGGGCTACGTCGGCACGCTGATGTCGGCCAGGATGATCAGCCGGTCACTGGACGAGACGATCGAACGCCGGATGGAGAGCCAGGAGGAGCCGATCGCGGCATACCTGACTACCGACCCGGTCCTGGTCGAGGACGACTACGCCGACACCCAGCTGGCCGAGACCTTTCTCCACCACCGGGTGATGGTGGTGCCGATCGCCACCGAAGGAAGGGTCCACGCCGTGGTCCCCCGCAGCGAGTTCTTCCAGGCCCTGTACCACCGCATCGCCAACCTGGTCGAAGATTACGGCGACTCGCGGTTGAGCCAGTCGTTTTCGGCCAGCAGCTCGGCGACCTGGACGGCGTTCGTGGCGGCGCCCTTGCGCAGGTTGTCGCCGACCAGCCAGAAGTTCGACGACAGCGTTCGTGGCTCGGGTCCCGGCGGATCCGGCCGACCAGGACCTCGTCGATCCCGGCGGCGTCGATCGCCATCGGGTAGACCCCTTCGGCCGGGTCGTCGGCGACGATGACACCTTCGGCTCCGGCCAGCAGATCCCGGCACTCGTCCGGGCTCATCGGCTCGGCGGTCTGGACGTTGAGCGACTCGGAATAGCCGCTGACCACCGGCACCCGGGCGCAGGTGGCCGAGATGCCGACCTCTTCGCCGAAGCCGAGGATCTTGCGGGTCTCGGCCATCACCTTGCGCTCCTCGGTGGTGTAGTCGTCGCCGTCCTTGAACGAGCTCGACCTGCGGCAGCACGTTGAATCCGATCTGGTGCGGGATAGACCGAACGGCGGCGGCGACCTCCTCGCCGGCCAGGATCGCGGCCGACTGGCCCCGCAGCTCCTCGATCGCCTTCTGTCCCGGTTCCGGAAACGGCCTGGTAGCTCGAGAGGATCAGACGCTCGAGGCCGAGCCGCCGGTGGATCGGGGACAGCGCCATCATCGTCACCATGGTGGTGCAGTTCGGATTGGCGACGATGCCCTGGTGATGTTCAGCGGCTTCGGGATTGACCCCGGCCACGACCAGCGGAACGTCATCGTTCATCCGCCAGTAGCTGGTGTTGTCGACCACCACCGGCTCCGGCCTCGACGAACCTCGGCGCCCACTCGGCGCTGACCGAACCGCCCGGCCGAAGAGATCAGGATATCGATCCCCTCGATCGATTCGGGCGAGGGCAACCGGCATTCGAGCAGCTCTTCACCGATCTCGATCGCTTTGCCGGCCGAGCGCTCGGAGGCGAACGGCACGATCTCGGAGGCCGGGAAGCCGCGGCCCACCAGCACCTCGAGGATCGTCGTGCCGACCGCACCGGTCGCGCCGAGCACGCCGACTCTGTATTCGCGCCCGGCCATCAGGGGGAGACGATCGGCCGGTGCTCGCCGGTCGGGTCCTCAGGACGCACCGCGTCGGCACCGAGGTCGAACGCGGCATGCAGCGAGCGCACCGCATCCGGTACCTGGTCGGCCGCGATCACGCATGAGATCTTGATCGGCGAGGTAGAAATCATCTCGATGTTGATCCGCTCGCGGCCCAGGACTTCGAACACGCTGGCCGCCACGCCGGGGTGGCTGCGCATGCCGGCGCCGACGATCGAGACCTTGCCGATCCGCTCGTCGGTGCGCACCGAATTACTGATGTCACCCAGGCCGTCGATCACCCCGGTCGCGGTTCCGAGATCGTCACGGCTGACGGTGAACGAGAGGTCGGCGAGAGCGCCCTCGCCGATCGGCTCGTTCTGGATGATCACGTCGACGTTCACGTTGGCCTCGGCCAGGGCGCCGAAAATCCGTCCGGCCACGCCGGGCTCGTCGCGGACTCCCACGACGGTCACCCGGGACTCGTCGTCGGAGTGGGTTACTGCGGTTACGATCGGTCGTTCCATGGTCTCGCTTTCGGGGAGTACGAGGGTACCGGGCAGGTCTTCGAAGCTGCTGCGGCAGTGGATCGGCACGCCATGGTTCCGGGCATACTCGACCGACCGCAGCTGAAGTATTTTCGCTCCCGAGGCAGACATCTCCTGCATCTCCTCGAACGAGACGACAGGCAGCTTGCGGGCATCGGGCACGATTCTGGGGTCGGCGGTGAATACCCCGGTCACATCGGTGTAGATCTCGCAGACCGAGGCACCGAGCGCCGCGGCGAGGGCGACCGCGGTGGTGTCGGAGCCGCCGCGACCGAGCGTGGTCACGTCCTTGCTGTCGGTCGAGACGCCCTGGAAGCCGGCGACCAGGACGATCGCCTCCTCGCTCAGGGTTTCCTTGATCCGGTCGGCCCTGACATCGATGATGCGGGCCTTGGTGTGCGAGGAATCGGTCACGATGCCGGCCTGGGATCCGGTCAGCGAGACCGCTTTGTGGCCCATGTCGTTGATCGCCATCGAGGCCAGGGCGCAGGAGATCCGCTCGCCGGTCGAGAGCAGCATGTCCATTTCCCGCGGGTCGGGGTGGTCGGAGATCTCGTAGGCGTAGGCGACCAGCTCGTCGGTCGACTTCCCCCTGGCCGAAAGCACGGCCACGACGCGGGCTCCGGCCTCGCGCGCAGCGACGATCCGCCCGGCGGCGCGCTTGATCTCGGCCGGCCCGGCGACCGAGGTGCCGCCGAACTTCATGACCACGATGTCATCTCGTTCCGGCATGGCTTGTGAGCATACGGATACGGGCAGACCGGCGTTCGATCGGATCGCCGTCGCGAACCGGCGATGCCGCGGCGACCGAAAAGCAATAAAAAGGCGGCAGCGAAATGAAAATCCCGACCGACTTCCAGACCGACACCGCCGCCGAGCCGATCGGCGAAAACCGCTACCGGGTGACCCTGAACGACCGCTGGTGGGTCAGTCGCGGACCGAACGGCGGCTACGTCGCCGCGCTTATGCTGGAGGCGATGACCCGTTCGGTCACCGCCACGGTCGGCGACCCGGACGCCCAGCCGCCCCGTTCGCTGACCGTGCACTTCCTGGCTCCGCCAAAGACCGGACCGGCCGAGATCGAGGTCACGATCGAGCGCCAGGGACGATCGACCAGCTTCATCTCGTCCCGGATGATCCAGGACGGCGAGGTCGAGGCGAAGGCGATGGCGGTCTTCTCCGGATTCCGCGAAGGGCCGTCGTTCGACCACGGGTCGATGCCCGACGTCCCGGCCCCGGACGAAGGTCAGGAGATGGACACGGACCAGGGCCCGGTCGCCGTCTTTTCCCAGTACCGGGCGATCCCGGCGCTGGGCGGGCCCCCGTTCTCGGGCGGGCCCAGGGCCGAAACCGCCGGGTGGCTGCGCCTCAAGGACGATCAGCCGATGACCCCGGTACTGGCCGCAGCGATGCTCGACGTCTGGTTTCCGGCGCCGTTCCTCAACCTGACCGAGCCGGTCAGGGCACCGACGCTCGAATACACCGTGCACTTCCCGGTCACGCTTCCGGTCAGCGACGAGCCCGACTGGTCGCTGATCCACCTCAACGTGGACCAGGCCACCGAAGGCCACTTCAGTGAAGACGGGGAGCTCTGGAGCCGGGACGGCACCCTGCTGGCCCGCTGCCGCCAGGTGGCGCTGCTGATTCCCCGCAAATAGGCCGCCCGACCGGCATCTTCCCCGCAAGCAGGCGGGCCGATCGGTCAGCTCAGCGCGCGGCGGCCGACCATCGCCTTGCCCAGCGTCACCTCATCGGCATGCTCGAGGTCCGCGCCCACCGGAAGGCCGCTGGCCAGGCGGGTGACGTCGGTGTGGCTGCGCAGCAGGTCGGCGATGTGCATCGCGGTCGCCTCGCCGGTGGTGGTCGGGTTCGTCGCCAGGATCACCTCGCTGATCTCGCCGGACTCGACCCGGTGCCGCAGCTCGGCGATCCGGAGGTCGCCCTCGTCGATCCCGTCGATCGGCGAAAGCGCCCCGCCCAGCACGTGGTAGAGCCCGCGGTATTCATGGGTCCGTTCGATCGGGATCACGTCGGCCGGTTCCTCGACCACGCAGATCAGCGACTCGTCCCTGGAAGCGTCCTCGCAGATCCGGCAGCGCGGTCCCTCCGAGAGGTTGAAGCAGACCTCGCACAGCCCGACCTTTTCCTTGACCTCGAGGATCGCCTGGGCCAGGTTCCGGGCATCGGAATCGTCCGACCGGAGAATGTGAAAGGCCAGCCGCTGCGCCGTGCGGCGGCCGATGCCGGGCAGCTGCGACAGCTCGGCGGTGAGTCGGCTCAGCGGGGCCGGGCCCTCGCTCATCCTCCGGGCAGCCCGGGCCCGCCCATGCCTGGCATCCCGGGCATGTCGGGCATCTTCGAAGCCGCCAGTTCCTGGGCCGAGCGGATCGCTTCGTTGACCGCCGCCTGGACCATTTCGGCCAGCATCTCGGCGTCTTCCGGATCGACCGCGTCGGGATCGATCGTCACGTCCTTGATCACCAGGTCGCCGCTGATCGTCACTTTGACCATGCCACCGCCGGCGCTGGCCTCGGTCTGCTCGTCCTTGAGCGCCTCCTGGGCCTGGAGCATGTCGGTCTGCATCTGCTGGGCCTGCTTGAGCAGGGCGTTCATGTCCATCCCTCCCATGCCTCCGCCCGGTCCGCCCATTCCTTTACGAGCCATCAGATGACCTCCTCCGCGTTGAATACAGATTTCACTTTTTCCACGAACTCATCCTCCCCGACCGCGGTCCCCGGCCGTGGTCCGGCCTCGCCGTCCGAATCAGCGTCGAGGCTCTCGTAGGTCACTTCGAGTCTCTCGCCGGTCACCGCAAGCAGTGCCTCGGTCAGCTGGGCCCGCCGCTCCGGCTTCTCGGCGTTCCGGCGGTTGAAGGCCGAACCCGGCGGGAAACCGACGGTCACGACCCCGGCCTCGAACCCGAGCGGCCTGGCCTCCTCGAAAAGAGACGCCGCGGGGCCGCTGCCCTGCGCCCTGAGCGAGTCCAGGACCGTCGGCCAGATCCGGGCGAGCTTCTCACGATCAAGGTCCGGGTCGGCCGACCCGTCGCCCGAGGGTCCGGGTGGGGTTGGCTGGTCCGACGTCGGATCGGTCGGATCCGACGGCGCAAGCCCGTCCACTTCGGCCGGAGCCGGTTCGACGGCTGCCGGTTCGACGGCTGCCGGTTCGACGGCTTCCGGACCCGGTCCCGGTGGGTCGACGGGTGGGGCCGCCGCGGGATTCGGCTCGGGCCCTGCCCGATCACGCTCGAGCCGCTCGATCCTCCGCATCAATCCCTCCGAGCTCGGGTCGAGGTCGGGACGGGCGGCCTTGAGCAGAGCGACCTCTACCGCCAGCCGGGCTTCGTCGCCCTCCCGGATCGAGCCCAGGGCTCCGGCCAGCTCGTCGATCGTCCGGATCAGGGTTACCGGGCCGATCGCCTGCGCCTGAGCCGAGAGGCGGGCACCGTCGGCCGCGGTGACCGCAAACGCCTCGGGTATCTCCCCGGTGGTCTGAGTGACCAGCAACACCCGCAGATGCCCGAGCAGGTCACGCGCGAAACGGGCCGGATCACGCCCGCTGGCGGCCATCGTCTCGACCGACTCCAGAACACCTTTCGGATCGCCGGCCACGACCGCGTCGACTACTCCGAACAGCAGATCGGCGTCGGCGGCGCCGAGCAGCTCCAGCACGTCATCGAGGGCGATCGCCTTACCGCTGTAGGCGACCAGCTGATCGAGGGTCCCGAGCGCATCGCGGAAGCTGCCACCGGCCGACCGGGCGATCATCGAGACGGCCGGCGGGTCAAGCCCGATCGACTCGGCCGCGGCCACCCGGCCGATCACCTCGGAAAGCTGTTCGATCGATGGCCGCTGGAAATCGAAGCGCTGGCAGCGATCGGCGATCGTCGGCATCACCTTGTGGGCCTCGGTGGTCGCGAGAATGAAGACCGTGTTCGGCGGAGGCTCCTCCAGCGTCTTGAGGAAGGCATTCCAGGCCTCTTTGGTCAGCATGTGCGCCTCGTCGAGGATGTAGACCTTCCAGCTTCCGGCCGCGGGGGCGAACGCGACCCGGTCGCGCAGGCCCCGGATGTCGTCGACCGAACGGTTCGAGGCGGCATCCATCTCGATCACGTCGACCGATGTACCCGCCGCGATCGAGCGGCAGGACTCGCAGGTGCCACAGGGCGTGAGGGTGGGCCCGCCGTTTTCACAGTTCAGCGAAGCGGCCAGGATTTTCGCCATCGAGGTCTTGCCGGTTCCCCGGGACCCGACGAACAGGTAGGCGTGATGGACCTGGTCCGACTCGATCGCGTTCGAAAGGGTGCGGACGACATGGCGCTGGCCGACCACCTGATCGAAAGATCCGGGCCGGTGACGCCGGTAAAGAGAGGAAGCCTGACTCATCGCGGAAGAGGGCCAGTGTAACCGGGAGCCATGATGCCGAGAAGCTCACCGCCTGCCGCCGGGCGATACCGCGACAATGCCCCGATGCCGGACTCGGACCGACTATCGAGATGGGGAATCCCCGCCGCCTTCGTGGTGCTCGTGTCGGCGGCGCTTCTGGCGATTTTCCCGCTCGGCTTCACCAACTACGACACCATCTACTACCTGCTCTGGGGTCGCGAGATCTTCGACGGCATGAGCCCGGACTACGCCCCTGCGCTCACCCCTACGCCGCATCCGCTCTACGACCTGCTCGGATTCGTCACCGCGCCGCTGGGCGACGGGGCGATCACGGCCGCCGTGGTAATCGCCTACGCAAGCCTCGGCCTGCTGGTCTACCTCGTCTACCGGCTCGGATCGATCTGGTTCGACACCCCGATCGGCCTGCTGGGAGCACTGTTCGTGATCACCGCCGCGCCGGTCCTGAGCACCGGCCTGCGGGCCTACATCGACATCCCGTTCATCGTCCTGTGCCTGGCGGCACTTCTGGTCGAGACCCGCAAGAGCCGGGCCGGGTGGCCGGTCCTCGCCCTGCTCGTCCCGGCCGGCCTGCTGAGGCCGGAAGCCTGGCTCTTCTCCGGCGTCTACTTCCTCTACCTGATGTTCGACCTGCGGCGGGCCCCCGGCCAGAGGCTGCCCCGACCCGAGTTCCGGCCCGAGGGGATCGACCGGCGTGTGGTCGGCCTGGCGCTGCTGGCGGCGGCCGGTCCGCTGCTCTGGTTCCTGTTCGACCTGATCACCGCCGGCAACCCGCTCGAATCGTTCACCGGAACGCGCGACAACGTCGAAACGCTCGAGCGGGCGACCGGCCCGGTGGATGTGGTTCTCTACGGGCCGCGAAGGCTGGGCGAAGTGCTCCAGTGGCCCGGCATGATCGGTGCCCTGCTCGGCATTCTGCTGACTCTCAAAGTGATGCCGAAGAGGGCGGCCCTTCCGCTGGCCGGAGCGGCCCTCGCGCTGGCCGCATTCGCGCTGCTCGGGGCCGCCGGACTGGCGATCATCTCCCGCTACACGATGCTGGGGGCATCGATTCTGGCGGTCTTCTCGGCCGCCTCGATCCTCGGTTGGCGTCTCGTTCCCGCCGATAACCGTTGGCGAAAGCCGTGGCAGGCGGCCGCAGTCCTGGTCGTCCTGCTCTACCTGATCTGGCTGCCGAACCAGATCGATCTGCTGAAGACGGTCGACCGCGACCTGTCCGGCCAGACCCTGGTCGAGAACGATCTCGAGGCCCTGGTCGACGACGGCGCTTTCGAGCCGCTCACCGACCCCGACTGCCTGCCGATCTCGGTCCCCAACCACCGGGCAACTCCCCGGCTCGCTTTCTGGCTCGACATCAGGCCGTCGGAAGTCGTATCGATCGCGGCCACGCAACAGCAACCCGAGACCGGATACTTCCTGGCCCCGGCCCGGCCGTTCACCCTGCACAACTTCATCCTCGATCCCGGTGAACCGGGCCGCGCCGTGACCAGGCCTCCACCGGGGTTCCGTCCGGTCGCCGAGAACCGTTCCTGGAAGCTCTACCGCCGCTGCCCGGTCCCCTACGGGGGCTGATCAGCCCGGCAGCTCGCCCGAAATGACGTATCGCAGTACCGCCGCCACCTGCTCCGGGGTGCGGGCGGTCGCCCGGGCGGCACCGTCGACCTCTTTGAGCGCATGGTCGAACTCGGGATCGTGCTGGGTGATCACCGGCTTGCCCAGGGCGGTCGCGTAGCCGGCGTCGAACGCCGCGTTCCACTGGCGGTACCTGTCGCCGAACCGGACCACCACCACGTCGGCGTCGCCGATCAGCGTCTGGGTCCGGATCGAGTTGACCCCGGCGCCCTTGTGATCGGCCCAGAACTTCTCGTCTTCCTCGCCCAGGGTCCCCGTTCCGGCCGCGTCTGATGCCGGGTGGTCGGTCACCGGAGCGCTGAACCGGACCGGAAGACCGTCACAGGCCCCGATCACCCGATCGCGCCAGTCGGAGTGGATCTCGCCGGCCAGGTACACGTTCCATTCGCGTTGGTCCATGGCACTCATTGTGCCAGCCGCCGGGTCCCGGGGGTTGTGATCCGGGGCCGCCCCCTTACGCACCAGATCCCGCGGTCGTCGCGGGATCTGATTGGTCCCGAGGGAAGAGTTCTCGGGGCGCGCGCGAGGCACATTCATATGCGCCGACGTCCGGTTCGGTACTTCTCGGAGGGGGACGCCGGGTCCAACGTTGCCTCGCCCGGGAAGTTATTCGCGCATGGTCGGATCCATGTGAAAAGGTGGTGAAGCCGGCCGTCTCCGGGCCGGATCAGGCTCCGCCGGACTCCTTCGCAGTGCCCGGAGGCGTAGCGGTTCCCGCCGACGGGGTCGCCCCCCCGAGCAGGATCGCGGCGATCTCCTCGATGTCGGCGATCGCATCGGTGCGCGATGCCTGGCCGTCGGTCATCACGGCGAGAGAAATCCGTTCGTTGCCCGCACCTTCGAGCAGGGCGGCCTGGTGAACCAGTTCTCCGAGATCGGTCGACCTCCAGCCTCCCTTGAAGAACGGCTGCCAGCGGCCGCCGGCGACCGCCGGAATGCCCCACCGCTGCTCGGTAGTCACCGAGTTGAGGAGCTCTTTCGCCCGGCCAGAATCGGGGCCGACGAGGTTGCGGTCGAGGTGGTCGAAGAAGCGAGCCGCGTCCGCTGCTGTCAGCCGGGCATTGCCCCAGTGTCCGGCGACGTCGAAATGGTCCATCCCCGCCTTTTCGGCCACCTCGAACAACCCCTCATCCCCTACCCGTCCGTAGATCACATCGGCTGCGTCGTTGTCGGAAAGCGTGATCATCGAGTCGAGGGTCGACCCGGTTGCCCCATCGATCTCGAGCCCTTCGGCCCGGAGCCGCCGGAGCTCGGCCGCCAGCAGCATCGCCTTGACCACGCTTGCCGATACGAACTGCCGGTCCTGCTCGAATCCGTGCCGGCGCCCGCTGCTGTCGACCAACGCGAAGGAGACCAGCCCTTCGTCCTGTCGGGCGTAGCGGGCCGCCCGGCGGACCCTGGCGTTCATCTCGGCGGCCTCGCGGCGGTCCCGGACGGCCTTCTCCTCCCTGACGACCCGGGCCGAGTCGAGCCTGGGTACACCGTGACCCCCGGTCTCCGCGGACAGCGCGGGGTTGCCACCGCAGGCCACCAGCGCCATCGAGGCGGCCATGACCGTTGCGCCGAGCGAGATCGGCCCGCCATCGGTGCGGCCGGGAGGTTGGCCGCTCATAGCCTGAATATGGGGATTGCGCTCACGATCCCGAAAGAGGCTAGCCGCTTGATCCGGACAGGCAAGAAATGGACCGTGCGCTCCGCCTTCGAAACGAAGTCACCGGGCGTATCCATCGAGTTCGGCTCTGGTAAGGCTGACCCGCGGCACCCGTAGCTTCCGCTTAAGGCTGCTTCCTTCCGGACCTGACCTGATTCACGGGCTTGCGTCGCGCGGGACCTGACCGTCAACGCCTCCCTCGGTGTACTGACCCCGGTGGCCAGCTCCTCGGAACGGAATTCGGCCTTGCTAAAGCGGATTGCAAGTGACAAGGCACCGCTAACTCCCCGCCTAGCACGGTCCGCTCCGCATCCTAGCGCGTCGATCATCCTCACCCATTTATGATGCCCTCTCCCGGGCGCGTAGCTCAGCGGGAGAGCGCTCGCTTCACACGCGAGAGGTCGCTGGTTCGAAACCAGCCGTGCCCATCGGGTCCGTAAACGGGAGATAGTGTTCTCCTATGCCAGACCTGAAGCCCGATGAGATCAGCCGCGAATTGTTCGAGGCCTACGGCGACGGCGAGATCGAGACGATGCGCTCACTGCTCGCCCCGGACGCGGTCAGCTACATCACCAACGCCGAGGCGGGCGTCGACCGGGTCGAGGGCCGGGACGGGTTCATGGCCCGGCTCCCTGACCTCGAAGGAGCCGAGCTCAGCACCGCGGTCACCCAGGTGGTGGCGATCGACGAAGAGCGGGCGATGACCATGATCGAAGTCAGGGCGAAGCGGCAGGGCCGAACCCTCCACAATTTCGCCGCCTTCCTGACCCGGTGCGCCGGCGGGCGGGTCGCCGAGCTCTGGATGGTCGACGCGAAGCCGGCCGTCAGCGACGACTTCTGGTCCTGAAACACCCTGCCGGAATCGATCGACCGGAATTGGGACTCCGGTTGAACCGGAGTGGTCAGCCCAGTGCTCACTCGATGTCGGCCAGGGCCGAGTACCGGCTGATGACCTGGTCCGGCTTCAGCGGGACGGGGCTGATGTAGCCGCTCACGTCCTCCATGTCTACCGTGACCCTCCTTACCCGGTCACCCTTGTTGCCCTCGATCGAGCGGACCGCGCGACCCTTGCGATCGGCCTTGATCACGATCCCGATATGGCTGCCGCCGTACGCGACCAGGTATCCCGGCCGGGCCCGGTACGACCAGTACCCGTTTTGGCTGGCCCATCGGCTCATGTCCCTCACCTGGATCGCCACCAGTGAGCGGTCCTGCGACTGTCGCAGGTACCGGGTGCCGAGGTAGGAGTCGAAACCGGCGCGGCCCCAGACCCAGGTCGAAAAGGCGACACACCACTGGTCGCCGATGCTGTAAGGGGCGATACGCCCCTTGCCGTTGCGATAGCGGGGCACGTTGTCGCTGTTGTTTTCACTGACCCGCCTTCTCAGCTGCTTGCGGGCCAGCGGCACGATCCGGGTGATGTCTGCCCCGGGCCCGATCGGATCCAGTACGGGCCCGCTCGGATCGGTGGCCGGCCGGGTCGGGTCCAGCACCGGATCGGTGGTGACCGGTGCGTTCAGTGCCATTGCCGAGGACGGCACCAAAAGGACCACCATTGCGGCAGCGAACGCTACCGCCGGCGCGGGTCGAAATCGCTTTTTGGCTCTCGAAAACGGCATCGCGTAAGTGTCCGCCCTGACCTCGGGCGAAGCAAGGAAGCCTAACGCCCTAATCCAGAAACGCAACCCCGGCGGAGAAACTGCAACACCCGGGGCGCGTCAGAGACACCACGGATCCCGAGGCTCAGCCGCCGTTCGAGGCGAGGGCGTAGTCCCGGCTCGGCTGGCCACGGAGTGCCGTCGCCGGTGGAAGTGGTGTGCCATTTGCAGTCGCTCCCTCGAGCACCGGGAGGACCAGCTTCGAGGGCTTCTTACCACCCAGCATGATCGTGTTGCGGGTCTTGCCGCGGTCGACCGTGTCGAAGTCCCATCGTGGCCGGTCGCCGCCGGTCGCCTGGAGGGTGACCCGGATCCTCGAGCCGGCCCGGAAGGCGTGGGCAACCGGATAGACCGGCACCCTGACTTTGGTGAACTTGCCCTTCGGCAGAGGCCTGCCGTCCTTCTTCAGGTGGGTCGGGAAGGGGTCGTTTGCCGTCGAGCGCTTCTTGTCTAGCTTGCGGTGGGTCGCCCTCAGCCAGCCGTTCTGGACGTAGGTCTCCTTGCCGTCGGGCCGGACCTCGGAGAGAGTCACCTGGAGGTCGGTGTTCCTTTTGTTCGACTTGAGGAAGAGGTCGAGGCTGGACGGCCCGGCGATGACCACGTCCCTCTGAAGGGCCGGACTGGTGAAGCCGAGGCCCTTACCAGTGGCCAGGGGTGCCCAGTCGTACGGAGGCTGGGCTTTCCAGGCGTCCGCACCCCCATCGCCCGGGAGGGTCTTGGCCGGTCGGGCCCGGGGATCGGCCTTGTAGGAAACCTTTGAGGGGCTGGAGCCCTTCTGACCACCGAGCTTGCCCTTCCTGCCGAGGAAGTAGCGGGTCGCCCTGGCCTTGTTGATCGGCCAGGCGTTGTAGCCCAGCTCCCAGGCGGCGCCGATCGCACCCGGAGTCCCGGGGATCGCCGCACCGTTGTCCATCAGAAGCCGCACGTGCGGGTCCTTCCGGAACTCGTCGCGTGCCCGGTTCACATCGGTGTAGTCGGCGAAGCGGGACTGTTCGACCGGTAGCGCCGGAGCGTCGGCCAGCTCCTGGTAGAGCAGGTCGCTCAAGGCCAGCACCGTGCCCGGGATCTTCGGAATACGGTCGGCCACGAACAGGTTCATGAACTCGGCCCAGCGGGTGATCGTGCTCGGGCCGAGCGAGTCGGCGTGGACCCCGTTCTGCAGGTTGATCCAGGTGTCGGGGTTCTTGCGTAGCGGCCCCAGCGACTCGGGGAAGTGGCCGCCGGTCTGCTCATCCTGGAACTGGCCGATCAGGAAGGTCGGCACGTTTATCCGCTTGATCCACGCGCCCGGTGAGCGGTCGTTGTAGAGGCTCGGGGTGCGGAACTCGCTCTTCTCGGACAGCTCGACCGCGTCCCGGGTCTGCAGCCGGAGTTCCTGGTTGTTGATGCAGTGCTGATCGCCCTGCTTGACCAGTTCCTGCGCCCAGATCTGGCTGCCCTCTTCGGGGGCCGGCCGGGCGTTGCCAAGCCGGTCCTCGATCCAGGAGAGTGCGAAGCCCTTGTTGAAGATCCCGCCCGGATTACCGGTGCCGAGGTAGTTGTCGTCGGTGACCGACATCGGCGTGATCGCCGCCAGATGCGGCGGCCGGGTGCCCGCGGCGAACAACTGAGTGATCCCCGAGAAGGAGATTCCACCGAGGCCGACCTTTCCGCCCTTGACCCACTCCTGATTGCCGACCGTTTCCACCGCGTCGTAGCCGTCATAGGTGGTGGGCAGTCCGAAGAGGTCGAAGGCGCCGCCGGAGCAACCGGAGCCACGCATCTGGACGCTGACCGTGGCGAAGTCGAGCAGCGGCCCGAGCAGCGAGCCGACCGCGGTCGAGGAGGCCGGGGCGAGCGGATCGCTTTCCCCCGAAATGAACGAGTCGAGCAGGTTGTTGGGCGCCGCGGTCTGGTAGCCGGAGTGCTCGATGAAAGTCGGGAAGGGCCCGTCTGCCAGTGTCTTGCCGGCGGGCAGTCGAACGGTCATCGCCAGCTCCACCCCGTCGCGCATCTTCACGTAGTTGAGGCCTTGGTGGAGGGTCTTGCCCCGGTAGAAGGACTGCTTCGGGTTCTGGCCACGATCAAGAACGCGGAACTTTTTCGATCCGAGGACCTTGTTCCCGTTTCTCGCCCTCACCGTGTAGCCGGCGCGTCGCGGTACCGAGTAAAAGATCTTGCTGCCGAAGCGGTCGGCCTTGCCCTTGCGGACGATCCGGTTCTTGCGGTTGACCAGCATCAGCTTCTGGCCGGACCTGGCTCCGAGCACGTAGGCGTCACCGACGCTGCCGCGGGCCTTGAACGGTGCCGGGGCCGTCTTTGCCGGAGCCTTCTTCTTGCCGGCGCCCGCCATCGAAGCGGCCGGCCCCCCGAAAAGAAGCGCCGCTGCTGCAGCGGCCGCGAATACTGCTGACCCGATGCGAACTCCCGGTGCTGGAACTCCCGGCATTGATTTCCTCTTTCCGGAAGATCTGCTCTTCCCTTGACGACCCGTCTTCGACAGAAACACGGAATCCCGCTACATGGAGCGGTCTTCACGAACTCGCGACACGGAGGGTCTGCCGGCCGGGTTCATGGCGCCAGCCTCTCGATCTTCCAGCGCCTGCGCTTCAACCGGTAGACGAATCGGTCGTGGAGCCGGCCCGGCCTCCCCTGCCAGAATTCGATCGCCTCCGGCCTGACCAGGTAGCCGCCCCAGTGCTCGGGGCGGGGGATTTCCGGTTCGGTGATGAAGCCCTCTTCCGTCTTCGTCGTGTACTGCTCGAGCTCGGCCCGGCCGCCCTTGAGGACCTGGCTCTGGGGAGACGCCCAGGCCCCGATCTGGCTGATCCGGTCCCGGCTGGCGAAGTATTCATCCGATTCCTCCGGGCTCAGCTTCTCGATCGTCCCGCGAATCCGGACCTGGCGGTGAAGCTCGGGCCAGTGGAAGACGAGGGCGGCCGCCGGGTTGTCGGCTATCTGGTCTGCCTTGGTGCCCCGGTAGTGGGTGAAGAAGCGAAAGCCGTCGCGGTCGGCCCCCTTCAGCAGCACCATGCGGGCGTCGGGGCCACCCTTCTTTTCAGCCGTGGCCAGGGTCATCGCCTCCGGCATCGGGTTGACCTCGCCGGCCTGGTCGAACCAGACCTGGAACTGGGCGATCGGGTCGTCGTCCAGGTCGTCGCGGTCCAGGCCGGGCACCTCACCGCTCGGGGCGTCGGGGCGGGGTGTCTGTTCGGAGCCCATCGCTGAAGCCTATGGACTCTGGCGACTCAGTTGCGGGTTGGATCCTCGGGCATCGTGGCCAGCACCGCATAGTCGCCGCCCCGTCGCGATACCACCTCGGCCCAGAGGTCGCCTTCGGCGAAAATGTCCTCTGGATCCAGCTCGCCGACGATCCAGGATTCCCGCTCCAGCTCTTCGTCCAGCTGGCCTGCTCCCCAGCCGGCGTGTCCGATGAAGACCCGGGCCCTGACAACCTCGGTGTCGCCGTCCGGATCGACCACTCCGATCTTCTCGGACACGACCCCGGCCGAACGCCCGGCGTGCTCGAATTCGCCGAGGACGACCACCGAGTCGGGGCCGACCGGCCCGCCCACCCAGAGCGGGGCCCCGCGCTCAACCAGCGGGCCCAGGTCGGGGACGAGCTCGGTCACTTCGTTGCCGGCCCGGCGGTTCAGCACCACGCCGAAGGCGCCCTGGTCGGTGTGCTCGACCACCAGCACCACGCAGCGGCGGAAGTAGTCGAACAGACTCGGCGCCGCGATCAGAAGCTTTCCGCGCAGTGACTCCGCCATCAACTGAAGATAATCAATGCAGTGGTCGCTATGGCGAGAAAGACTGCCCCGCCCGTGATCAGGGGCTGGTGCGGGGCGGGCATGCCGCTGTCGTCATCGGCTCTGACGGCGATCACAACTCGTTCCCGGCGGCTGCTGCCATGCAGCATGAGGCCGATCGCGAAAAGGCCGTAGAGGGCCCCGAGCACGGTGAACGGCCAGAGAACTTCGTGGCCGGCCAGTTGCGGCACGATCTTGGCGATCGCCAGCCCGACCGCGAGAACTGCGAATCCGGTCCGCCACCAGGCGAGCTGGGTTCGTTCAGCGGCGAGAATGGTCCGTCGGGGCGCATTGCCGGCCTCCGCCGGGGCGGCTGGTTTACGAGGCTGGTCCATCCTGCGTCTGACTATATGCCGGATTCGGCCCGGCCGGAGTGCGGAAACGCCCCGAATCCGATACTGTCCCACGCCGCAATCATGGGTAGATACACCGGACCAAAAGAGAAACTCTCAAGGCGCGAAGGCGTCGACCTCGGCCTCAAGGGCGAACGCGCCCTCGGCGGCAAGAGCGCGATGGAGCGTCGGCCCTATCCGCCCGGTCAGCACGGTCGCGGACGGCGCCGGGCCTCCGAGTTCTCGGTACGGATGCGGGCCAAGCAGCGGGCGAAATCGATGTACGGGCTGCGCGAGCGGCAGTTCGCCAAGCTGTTCGACCGGGCCAACCGTGAAGAAGGCATGGCCGGTGAGAACCTGATGCGCCACCTCGAAGCCCGCCTCGACAACGTCGTCTACCGGCTCGGCCTCGCAACCACCCGGGCACAGGCCCGCCAGTTCGTGGTCCACCAGCACATCACGGTCAACGGCAAACGGCTCGACCGCCCTTCTTACGAAGTCTCCGCCGGTGACCAGATCGCGGTCAAGCCCGACGCCGCGATCGAGCCGATGGCCCGCCAGTCGACCGATTCGGCCGGGCCGACCCCGCCCTGGCTGCTCGCCGACCATGACGGACTGAAGGGGACGGTCAACCGCCTCCCCAACCGCAACGACATCGCCGCTCCGATCGAGGAGCGCCTGATCGTCGAGCACTACTCCCGCTAGCCGGGGCTACTCGCCGGTCAGCTGGCCCTTGGCCAGGTCGAGTGCCACCGTTAGCAGCCCGACCACTGAAAGCGGATCGGAAGAATCGGAGACAAGCTGGACATGCATCGTCTGCTCGTCAACGCCTTCGTCTTCGCTCAGCACAGCCGAGATGACCAGCTGGTCGAGGCGGGCGCCGGGGGTGTCGCGCTCGACCTGTTCCATCAACTCCTGGGCGAGGGCACCGATGCGGGATGAAGGCGTCTGCTCCGATTCGTGGCTCATCGGACCAGCCTACACCCCGTCATCGAGCGAGCCGCCCGGGGCTGTCGTTTCAGGCCCAGGCCCCGCCGGAGGCGTCTCCGGCCAGCGGGTAGACTGGCCGCTGTGATCGACCGCCTGGCCGCCGCCCTTCTGGCGGTGATCGCCTCCCTTGCCCTGACTGCCGTGGCGACCCCCGACGCGCAGGCGGAGGGGCCGGACTCGGCGATCCTCGTCCTGATCCCCCAGGAGCCGAACGCGCCACCTTCATACAGCGACCGGGTCGCCGACGGGATGGCGGCTATCCCGGGGCTCTCGCTCGGTCTGGTCAGCGCCACCCAGGGCTCATACCGGGCCGAACAGGCCCTGCTAGACATCAGCCAGGGGGCCCGGGTCTCCCGTTCGACCTACTCGCCGTCCGAGCCGACGCCGGTCTATCTGGGAGCCGGGCCCGGGGGCGCCGGCAGGATCGGCTTCTGGAAACGGGTTCTCGACCGGGCCGACTCGGCCCCCCAGTCGATTGAGCCGGGCCTGCTCGGTGGATCGCTCCCGGGCGGCTCAGGGTGGGTCGGCCCGAAACCGATCGGGCCGCCTTCCACGGTCGACTCGGTCTTCCGCCAGGGCACCCTCGGCGCAGATCTGTTCGACCTGCGCCAGTCGCGCCTGAACCAGGCGGAAACCGAGAACGCGGCGACGGCGATTCCGGCCGCCGACCGCCGGGGGCGGATCACCGGCATCGCGGTGACCGACCCCGGGGACCGCGCCGCCCGGGCCCTGAAGATGTCCCGGAAGGTGGATCTGACCGTGGTCGCCGCGCCACCCGGCCGGCAGGGGTTGAGAGAGCTGCGCCGGATCCTGCTCGGCCTCGGCCCCGGGCAGTTGCTGATCGCGATGCAGCGACCCCCGGTGGCCGCGATCCTGCCGCTGCTCCCGATCGCCACGGCCGGGCTCGGCGACGATCCGACCGGCCTGACCTCGGATACGAGCAACACCCCGAACCTGGTCGCCGGAATCGACATCGCCCCGACCGTGCTCGACCATCTCGGCCTCGTGATCCCGGACGAGATGACCGGCGCCGTGATGCGCTCGGAGGGCAAACGCGATCCCGCCGCACTGGCCCCTTACCGCGACCGCCTGGACGAGCTCGGTCCCCGTCGCACGCCCGCCCTGACCCTGATCGGAGTCGGCTGGCTGGTCTTCCTGCTGCTCTACGGAGCGATCGCCGGGCTGGACCGGGCCGGTCCGCCGGTGCTGAGGGCCGGCGGGCTGGCGATCCTCTGGATCCCGACCGTGATCATGATCCCGCCGCTGCTCGGCAACCCGTCACGCGAAGTCGAGTACGCGGTGATCGTCCTGGCTGCGTTCGGCCTCGGCTGGCTCGCCGACCGGCTGCTGCCGTGGCCGCGCGCTCCACTGATCCCGGCCGCGGTGGGTCTCGGTCTGATCACCTTCGACCTGGTTGCCGACACGCACCTGATCACCCGTTCGATCCTGGGGCCCAATCCCGGCTATGGCTCACGGTTCTACGGGATCGGCAACGAGCTCAAATCGGGGCTGATGGTCCTGTTGCTGGCCGGCCTGGCCGCGGTGCTGACCGGTCGGCCGAAGTCACGTGGAGCGGCGCTGATCGTGATCGGCTCAGGGCTCACCCTCGGGGTTATCCTGGGCTCGGGCCGGCTCGGGGCCGGGGTCGGCGCGGCGATCATCGTCGCCGCCGCGACCGCGGTAACGGCGGTACTGATGCTTCCGGGCGAGCTCACCCGGAAGCGGGTTGCGATCCTCGTGGCCAGCCCGGTGATCGGGCTGGCGATCCTCGCCGGGCTCGACCTGCTCACCGCCGGAGGCCAGGGCCACTACACCCAGAGCGTTCTCTCGCCTGACTCTTCTTCGTCGTTCTTCGAAACGGTCGAGCGCCGTACGACCCTGGCCTGGCAACAGCTGAAGGGCGGGAACACGCCACTGGTCACGGCAATCTGCCTGCTCGCCGCGGCTTTCGCGATCCGCAACCGGGAGATGTTCCGGCCGTTCGACGGGCCGATCTGGCCGGCAGCACTGATCGGCGGCCTGGCCGGCGGCCTGATCGGCTCGGTTACAGAGGATTCCGGACCGCTCCTGATCATCGTCGCCACGATCACTCTGGCCGGGCTATGCGCCTATCTGCTCGGCCGCACCGATACGCGGGAGAGTTCCGGGGCCCTCGATCGAACCCCCGGTTGACTGGCTGCCCGCCGTTCGAACCAAGAGGTTTTGGCCCTGGCCGGAGCCGCTGAGATGGGGGTCTATGAATCTCCGGGCCCGCGAAGTAGGCTCGCACCGGAAACGATCACGATGACCCGCCAGACGGCTGGAAGGGCTCAGAGTGACCCGGAAAGAACAAGGAGATTTCAGATGCACTCAATCGGTAAGGCAAAGGTCGGTGTTGGTGTGGTTCTTGTGGCGGCTGCGGCCGGCGTCCTGGCTTCGGCCGGGAGTCCGGCCACGGCCGGCCAGGTGGCATCAAACCACGGCGATGTCGCCAAGATCAAGATGGTTCAGAAAGGACGCGACCTGACCTTTACCGGTCCGAAGAAGGTCGAAAAGGGTCGAAAGCTCAGGATCGTGAACGACACGAATCCGAAGAAGGTCGGGCCGCACACGTTCACGCTGATCACCAGCAAGAACATGCCGACCAGCAAAAAGAAACAGAAGAAGTGCGAGGAACCTCAAGGGTGTCTGCGGCGACATCGCGGCTGCCCACAAGTTCGACCCGAAGACGAACAAGGTCAACAAGCCGAGCGTGGACGCCGGCAAAAAGGGGTGGGACAAGCCCTTCGGTACGAAGGGCGACTCCTGGTACACCGAGAAGAAGGGCACGATCGCCGGCAGGAAGGTGACCGCCAGGCCCGGCACGGTGCTGCGCTTCTTCTGCGTGGTTCACCCGTTCATGCAGGGCAAGATCAAGGTGGTGAAGTAGCAGGCCCTGCCGGCCGGCTTCACCAGTCGGAGGAGGCGCGGGCCGAGGCGATCGCCTCGGCCTCTGCGCTGCTGATCCCGAGCGGTACGTCAAGCTCGATCGGATCGCGTTCGAGCGAGGGCTCGAACCCGGCCAACGCCTCGATCGTCGCCAGGACGCAGAACGGCATGTGGTCGACGCTGTAGCCGCCCTCCTGGACAGCGACGATCCTCCCTTCGCACCGGCTGTCGCCGAATTCGGCAAGCCGGCAGGTCATCGAGCGAAAGCCCTCGGTGGTGACGCTCATTCGCCCGAGCGGATCAGACGCGGCCGCATCCTGCCCGCTGGACAGGATCAGGAGATCGGGCCCGAAGCCGGCCAGCGCCGGAATCACGACTTCCTTCGTCGCGGCGACATAACCGGCGTCACCCGACCCGGCCGGCATCGGGATGTTGAGGTTCAGGCCGAGACCGGCCCCGACGCCGCGCTCGTCCAGCCTGCCCTGGTCGGCCGGGTAGAGGCCGTCCTGGTGGATCGAGATGAACAGCACCGACGGGTCGTCGTAAAAGACGGCCTGGGTCCCGTTGCCGTGGTGGACGTCCCAGTCGACGATCGCGATCCGCTCGACCCCCCAGGCCGCCTGGGCATGGCGGGCCGCGATCGCGGCGTTGTTGAACAGGCAGAAACCCATCGCCTGAGCGGCCGACGCATGGTGGCCGGGCGGGCGGGTCAGCGCGTAGGCGCGTCGCCCCGCTCCGGCCATCACGTGGTCGACGCAGGCGAGGCCGGCTCCGGCGGAGAGCAACGCGGCCTCCCAGGAGCCGCTGTCGGTCCTCGCTTCGGGACCGACCCAGCTCAGCGTGCCCTCGCGGCAGGCCCGCTCTATCCGGTCGATGTGGGAGGTCGAGTGGACCAGGTAGAGCTCTTCCCGGCCGGCCTCCCTCGGTTCCAGGCGGGCAAGCCGACCTGCCACCCCGGAAGCCTCCAGGACCTCGTACGCCCGACGGACCCGAGCAGCGTTCTCGGCGTGCGGCACGCCGATCCAGTCCGCCGCCCGCTCGTCAACGACCATCGAGCCGTTGTCGTGGAGCAGGCAGCGCGGGTCGTATGCGAGGGCCATGGCCGAGAGGTCCGGGAGCACCGTATGCGAACTATCGCCGATTCTCCGGGTCCGGCCCGTCCCGGGAGGCTCCGGCACGGTCCCGGGCAGCTAGTTGAGAAAGCCTTGCAGGACTCTGGCGAAGCGATGTCGGGCGCTGAACAGAAAGGCGTGAGCTCCGTTGAAGAGCTGGAGCCTTGCCTTCGGAATCCTCGAGGCCAGCCGACGTGCGTTGCCCGGGGGAGTTGTCAGGTCAGACCTCCCAGCAGCCACCAATGCCGGGATTGAAAGCTCCCCCAGCCGATTCCAGTTCCGGTTGCCCTTCAGCCATCCATCCTCCGCCCCGACCTGACGGGCCCTGGATTCCTCCCTTACCCGAAAGTCTGCGGGGATCTCTCCGCGTTCACTGGATCTCACCAGCCGGCCGAGAAATCTCCGGCCTTCGAGCCTGCCCCGGCGATTCATCGGATACAGGAGTTTCAACGCGGCTCTGTCACTTTCGGCGTGGCTGTCTATCTGCTGGACCCACCGCGGACCGAGCACCGCCCGGTCTCCGCCAGGGTTGGTCCCGGCAAGGACCAGTCGGTGAAGCTTTCCCGGGTGCCGGATCGCCAGCTGCTGGGCGACAAAGCCGCCCATGGACCAGCCCAGGACGTCGGGCCGTTTCAGTCCCAGATGGTCAATGAAGGAAGCGACTTCATCCGCAATTGAGCCAAAGCTCCCCGGCCCCCGGCCGGATGAGAGCCCGATCCCGGGGTAGTCGAACAGGATCAACCGGTTTCCCCTGGCCAACAGTCTGATCAGCGCCGGATCCCACTCGCTCATGGTCGACCCGGTTCCGGTCATCATCAGAAGAGGCCGGCCACTGCCCCGCCGGTAGTAGGCGATCCTGGAAGAGCCGATGTCCAGGAATCGGACCCTGGCCTCAAAATGAGGGCGGCCCCTGCTGGCGGGGGTCTCCTCCTGTCCGCTGCAGCCGGAGACCAGACAGGCCAGCGCCAGTGCGACAAGAGCCGCGACTTTGAACATCCCGTGACTCTAACCTCGCGGCGGGCACCTTCTCCGGCCCGGGGTCGACAAATTGGGCGGCCCGGCTGTGCGCCCGCGCGCGCCGCACGTTTTTTCCCCCGGATCGCGGGGGCCGCAGATGAATCGCGTGAATGTCCTAATGTGAAGCCATGAAACCTGATGTCGAAGAGATATTCCGGGAGCTGCGACGCGTCGAAGAGAGCGCCGAGCTGTCGGCCCAGACTCAGTTCGAGCAGGCAAAAGTCTGGAAGACCCTCCATACCTGGATTTCTCTTCCGGCGGCGGTCATCGCGGGCGTGCTCGCCCTGGGAACGGGTGGCTGCCTTCTGGCCGATGTCCTCTCCAAGGAGGTGGCCGGGGGCCTTGTGATCGCTGCGGCGGCACTCGGTGGAATCGTGGTCTGGCTCAGTGCCGCGAACCGCGCCAACAGCGCCGAAACGAGCGCCAATGAATACCTGGCGCTCCAGGGGGACGCCAGAGTCACCCGGATCATCGACCTGCGGGTGGCCGAATTCAGCCAGGCCCGGGAGATGCTGGCGGAGATCCTGGAGCAACAGAACTCGATAAACAGGCAGGCTCCGACTTCGTCCAGAGTGGCCCGGAAGCGGGCCGCCCGGAACATCCGCGAAGGTGGTCTGAAGTACAACGCGGATCACCACTGATCCCGCGGGCGGCCACGAAATAGAAAGACCCGCTTCTCGGCGGGTCTTTCAGGTGGGCTGATCGGCCAAGTGGAACTCGAGCCGAAACAGTCGGTACGGAGGGGGTGGGATTCGAACCCACGGTACGCCGAAAGACGCACAACAGTTTTCGAGACTGCCCCATTCAACCGCTCTGGCACCCCTCCGGGGGACCATGCAGGCTAACGACCCCGGCCGTCGTACCGCATCCCGCCCGTTCCGGTGAAGCCGCGGCTCCGACCGGATGCCGCCCTATATTTCGGCGAAGGGCCTGCCCCCGATCCCGGCCCCGAATTTCACCGGCGTGAACAGACCATGAGCAGCCAGACAGAGTCCGTCCCGATACTGGAATACGAGGTCGACGATCGCGTCGCCCGGCTCACCCTGAACCGGCCGGAACGCGGCAACGGCCTGACCACCAGGCTGATCGCCGATCTGGCCGACTCGGTCGAAAGGGCAGACCTCGATCCCGAGGTCCGGGTGCTGCTGCTCTCGGGGCGTGGCAAGGGGTTCTGCGGAGGCTACGACCTGGTCGCCTCGGCCGAAGGCGTCGACACGGGTGAATTCGGCGCCGGGGCCTCGCTCGAGGGGACGGCGCTCGACCCGGCGGTTCAGGGTGCCAACCACGACCCTGACGGAACCTGGGACCCGATGCTCGACTACTCGATGATGAGCCGCAACGTCAGGGCCTTCATGACCCTGTTCGAGTGCAGCAAACCGGTCGTCTGCAAGGTCCACGGTTTCTGCGTCGCCGGTGGAACCGACCTCGCCCTGTGCTCCGACCTGCTGATCATCGAAGCCGGAGCGAAGATCGGTTACCCGCCTGCCCGGGTATGGGGCTCCCCGACCACCTCGATGTGGGCCCACCGCCTGGGCCCGCAGCGGGCCAAACGGCTGCTGTTCACCGGGGACTGTCTGTCCGGAAGCGAGGCCCTGGAGTGGGGACTCGCGATCGAGGCTCCGCCGGAGGCCGAACTGGACTACCGGACCGAGGATCTGGTCGGCCGGATCGCCCGCATGCCGACCAACCAGCTCCAGATGATGAAACTGCTGGTCAACCAGCAGACCGCAGGGCAGGGACTCGGCCCGACACAGGTTCTGGGCACCGTCTTTGACGGGATCACACGGCACACGGACGAGGGCTTCGCCTTCCAGCAGCGCGCTGCCGAGGTCGGCTTCAAGCAGGCGGTTCGCGAACGCGACGAGCCGTTCGGCGACTTCGGGGGCCAGAGCTCGAAGGTGATCCGATAGGCGAGGTGGGCCATCCCCGGAAGGGTGGGCCATCCGCGGACGACCCACCGATCCGTCCGGCCGGAACTACCCTTGGAGCCGACCAAGACGGGCTCTTAGCGGAGAGGGTGGGATTCGAACCCACGAGGCGAGAGATCCCGCCCACGCGAGTTCCAGTCGCGCTCCTTAAACCACTCGGACACCTCTCCGGGCCCCTGAAGAGTACCAACCGGACCGGTACTCGCCGTCCAACGGGACCGGTACTCGCCGTTCAGCGCCGGTTGGCGAAAAAGGCGGTGAGCAGGGCCCCGCATTCGACCGCCCGGAATCCGCCGATGACCTCCGGCCGGTGGTTCAGCGCCGGCTCGTCGAGCAGGTCCAGGACCGAACCGGCAGCGCCGGCCTTGGGGTCGGTCGCCCCGAAAACCACCCGGGGGATGCGGGCGAGAACGATCGCCCCGGCGCACATGGCACACGGTTCCAGGGTCACGCAAAGGGTGGTCGCGGGCAGCCGCCATCCACCGAGCGCCTCGGCCGCGGCCCTGATCGCCACCACCTCGGCGTGGGCGGTCGGGTCCCGGTCCAGTTCGCGCCGGTTGCCGGCTGACGCGATGACTTCTCCGCCGCTGACTATCGCCGCTCCGATCGGCACGTCGCCGAATGCCCCGGCGGCCCGGGCCTCCTCGATAGCCCGCTCCATGCCGACTTCTGCGGCGGAGTCGATCACGCCGTCGGAATCGCCTCCCGCCTCAGGCGTATCCTGCTCATGACCGGCCGCATTCATCGGTCCAGACTACGAAACCATGCGAAACCGGAGGTCGCCGGTGGGGCCGCGGTCAGCAACCATTTGCCTTCCGCGGTGTTTCAAGGTAGGTCGGGCCTTCTGCGCCTCGGCCCGCCATGACCAGATACCGCCACTTCAAAACGCTCGCTACCGCCTCACTGATCTGTTCGGTCACCCTCTTCGCCTTCTGGTCGACCGCCGCCGACCGGGCGCCCGCGGCCGAACAGCCACCGATTCCGCAGCCACAAGCGGCAGTCGTCGGCGACCCGGCGGCCGAGCCCCCGGAGTATTCGCCCGGCGACCGCTACGTCCCTGGCGAGGTGATCATCCAGAAGCGCGGCGAAGAGATTCCCCGCACCGTGGAGCTGAACCCGGAGGCGAACGTGCCGAAGGTGGCCGGGAAGCTGGAGGACCGCAGCGCGATCGAGCACGCGACGCCGAATTACATCGCCCGGATATCGGGCTGGGGACCGAACGACCCCGGCATCAACCCACCGCGCATGGGCAAGGCCGGCAAGTGGAGGCAGAAGCAGTGGAACTTCCTCGCCTGCCACAGCCTCTGCCACCCGGGCGAGAGCTCGAGCGGCATTCAGTCCCGCGGCGGCATGAACGTGATCCGGGCCTGGCAGAACCTCCGCCGGTCCGGCCGGGCCGGGGCCGCCGGGGTCAGGGTGGCGGTTCTCGACACCGGCATCGCCTACCGGAAATACGGCAACTTCTTCAGACGAAACCCCGATCTGGGCGCCCACCGGTTCCTGCCGGGGTGGGACTTCGTCGATGGCGACAGCAGGCCGCTCGACCTCAACGGACACGGAACGCACGTCGCCAGCACGATCGGCCAGCAGACCAACAACCGCAAGGGCCTCACCGGGATCGCCTACCGGTCGAAACTGATCCCGGTGCGGGTGATGGACGCGAGCGGATTCGGCACCACCGAGAACATCACCAACGGCATCCGCTGGGCCACCGATCACGGCGCGCGGGTGATCAGCATGTCGCTCAATTTCCGCTGCGGTGAGTCGATCCCACCGATCGAAGACGCGCTCGCCTATGCGCACTCGGAGGGGGTCACCCTGGTCGGGTCGACCGGAAACCGCTCGGCCCAGTCCTGCCCCTCGCTGCCGGCCACGGCGCCCCAGGTGATCGGAGTCGGCGGGACGAACGAGTCGGGTTGTGTCGCCGGGTATTCGTTCATCAGTTCGGCCGTCGACGTCGCCGCACCCGGCGGCGGCGCCGCCCACGCGAACCGCGACTGCCCCTACGAATCGCGCAACCGCCCGATCCTCCAGGTGGGCATGGCCGGCAAGGACCCGAGCCGATTCAGGATCAGCTCCGGGTGGAAGGGCACATCGATGGCGGCGGCCCACGTGGCCGGAGCGGCCGCGGCCGTTCTGGCGAGCGAGGCGATCGGGCCGAAGAAGGGACCGGCCCAGGTGAAGCAGAGGCTGCTGGGAACGGCCCGGCTACCCGATTTCGCGGCCGCCCAGAGCCCGAGCGGGTTCGGAGCCGGCATCGTCGACCTCGGCCGGGCGACCAACCCCGAGGTTGCGCTGCCCTGAGGTTACGACCCGGCTTCCGGGTCAGCCGCGTTGGAGTCGGCGACTCTGTGTCCGCCCGACTCAGGTGGTCCGGGCGATGAAGACGCTGCAGTCCGCGTGGTGTGAAACCTTGTTCGGAACCGAGCCGAGCAGAAAGCGCCGGGCACCGGTCATGCCCTTGTTGCCAACCACGATCACGTCGGCCCCGGTCTCCTCGGCTACCTGCAGGATCGCGTCGGCCGGGTCCCCGTCACGCGGATGCGGGGTGGTCTCGACCTTGTACTCGGCGGCGATGTCGGCGGCACCGGAAAGGGCAACGTTGACGTCCTCGCGCGGCCCGAACTCGTGGGCGATGTCCTCGGGTGCCTCGCGTTTTTCGGTCGACGAGCGATGACTCGAAACGGGCTCGTAGGCGGCGACCACTTCGAGCGAAGCGTCATTCATGGCCGCCAGCGCCGCCGCCTGGCGCACCGCTTCCCGGGCAGAATCAGATCCGTCGGTTCCGACGACAATGCGGTCAAACAGGGCCATTCAGTTCACTTCCCCTTCGCTCGTGGTCCGTTCGCTCCCAATCCTAGCGCGAGCGGCGGGGGCCGTGACCGAACCGACCCGGGCGACACGGGGCCACGACCACTGGCTTATCTGGGAAACTGTGACTCCGGCAGACCCTGAAATCCGATCCCGAAGACCTGGTCGGGCGTCGTCACCAGCCTGACCGTGCCGATCGCCACCGAAGCGATCAGGAATATGCAGATAACGATCATCAGAAATCTCCAGCTGGCCGGCATCACTGGCAGCGTAGAAGAACGAGGACAGAATTGACCCCTGAGAGCTCAGAGCCGCCCGCCACCGCAAATCGTGAAAAGAGACCGGATCCGGCACTTCTGCCGAAGAAGTTCGAGCAGGTGGCCGACGGCGTGTACCGGCTGCAGGGTGACGTAGAAGGCAGCATGAACATCTATTTCATCGCCGGCCCGGACGGCGAGGTCGTCCAGTTCGACGCCGGCACGCGGTTCATGACAAGGAACAACCGGAAGGTGGCCGAAGCGTTCGGGGGGATCGACCGGATCGTTCTCGGCCACGCCCATGCCGACCACCGCGGCACCGCGCCGCGACTGGGACCGCCGGTCTACTGCCACCCGGACGAGGTCGCCGACGCCGAGTCGAAAGCCGCGATCAATTCGTACATGAACATCCGGGAGCTCAAATACCTCAAGGCCCGGTTGCTCTACCCCGTGTTGATGAGGCTTTGGAACGGGGGGTCGGTCAAGGTCGAGGGCACGGTCGAGGAGGGCGACCAGGTCGCCGGCTTCGAGGTCGTCCACTTCCCCGGGCATGCTCCCGGCCTGATCGGGCTGTGGCGGGAATCCGACGGTGTCGCCGTGGTCAGCGACGTGATCTATCTGGTCGACTCGGCCAAGCTCAAGCCGCTCCCCGAAGGAGAGGCCAGCGTGCCGCACCCGGCCTGGGCGTGGGATCATCAGCAGGCCAAGGAGTCGGTGCGAAACTGGCCGCGCTGAAGCCGAAGACGGTGTTCCCCGGGCACGCCGACCGGCTCCATGGCGATGACCTGACCGCGACCCTGCTCGACGCCGCCGACCGCTACTAGAGCCCTCCTCAGCCGCGAGGAGATCCCCGGATCGAGATGCTCAACACCTACCTGACCATGGCAATCGTCGTCGTGACCTCGCTGCTGGTCGGCCGGGCGGCGATGGCCGCGACCGGGAGCCGCAAGTGGTCGGGGCTGGAGCCGGCGGTCGGATTCGCCGCGATCATGGCGGTCGAGGGCCTGCTAGCCCGGGTGCCGGGGACCCGGACCGGGTTGATCCTCGGCTTCGCCGCCCTGGTCCTGGTCTCGCTCTGGGTCCTGCGCCGCCCGAGTCGGGCCGATCTTCCGCCCTCCGTCTGGTTCTGGCTGGCCGGTGGCCTGGCGGTGGCCGTGACCACGGTCCCGTTTGCGGTCTCCGGCCACTGGGGGCTGCTGGGGATGGGCTACAACAACGACCTCGGCCTGCATCTGGCGTGGGCCGAGTGGCTTCGCTCCGGGTTCGGCACCGAGCCGAGCGGCGGCTACCCGCTCGGCCCCCACGGCCTGGCCGCATCGCTCTCGTTCCTTCCCCGGCTGACCCTTGGGCCGGTCTTCATCGGCCAGATCATGGCGATCGCCGTTCTCGCGGTGATGACCTCCTGGGAAGCGGTCGACCGCCTGCCAACCGGTCGCAGGCTCCTGGCGGCGCTGCTCGCCGGACTGCCCTACCTGATGGTCGCCTACTTCGCCCAGGCCGCGTTCAAGGAACTGGCGGCCGCGATGTTCCTGCTCGCCTTCGCCATCGGACTGCCCCGGCTGGCACCGTTCCCGGAGGGACCCAGAGCCCGCTTCCTGGCAGTTGCCCCGCTGTTGATCCTTCTGCTCGGCATCATCTTCACGTATAGCTTCCCCGGCCTCGCCTGGCCGGCGGCGGTGGTCCTGGTGTGGGCACTCGCCCAGCCCGGGATCCGCCGGCACCTGCGGCCGGCGGCCATCTGGGGGCAAATCAGCCGGCCGGCGGTGGCGGCCGGACTGCTGATCGGACTCGGCCTGATCGCGGCGCTCGCGTTCGCTGGTCCGTTCGGTTTCGGAGACGCCTTCTCGGAGGTCGCCACGAGTGACGCGTTCGGCCCGGTCTCGGCCCTGGAAGGGCTTGGCGTCTGGCTGACCCCGGACTACAGGCTCGACGGGACCTACTCGACGCCGCTTCCGGGGCTGATGGGCGCGATCGGGGTGCTCGCCCTGCTGGCCGCCCTCTACTGGTGGTCCAGGCAGCCGAGATCCATCTATCCGCTGGCCTTCCTCGCCTGCCTGGCGCTCTACCTGGTCTCCCTGCCCTGGGTCGGCGACTACTCACTGGCCAAGGCCCTGGTGATCTCGGCACCGATCGTGATGGTGGTGATCCTGACGGCCCTGCTCAGCGACCCGCCCCGAACGACCGCCGACGGCAACGAGGGGTCCTCCGTGCCCGGCAGTGCCGCCGGCGTCCCGGGTGGCGGACCGGTCCGGATCGCCTGGGTGACGCTCGCTTCCGTCTTCATCCTGATGGCTGCCGCTTCGAGCTTCCTGGTCCTTCGGGATGCCTCGGTTTCGCCGCCGGGCCACGCGGCCGAGCTGGACTCGTTTCGCAGATACACCGACGGCAAGACCGTGCTCTACATGGACCAGGACCGCTTCGCGCCCTACTACCTCGCCGGCGCCGACGTCAGCGTCCCGCTCAGCGAATTCCCGGACCCGAACGTGACCCAGAATCGCAAGAAGCCGTTCCAGGGCGACAACGGCAAGAACTCGATCGACTTCGACTCGTTCGACAAGGCAACCCTTCAGCACCACGACTTCGTGGTCTCGACCGCGGCCGCCTGGACCAGCATGACCCCGCCCTTCTACGAAGAGGTGGCGCGTACGCCCAACTACGTCCTGTGGCGGCGGACCGCCCCGGCATTCGGCCGCCCGATCATGCGTGAGAACACGATGCCGGCGAAGCTGGTCGACTGCGAAAACGAAGGCGGCAGCTACTTCTCTGCCCTGGAGGGGACCGCCACCCTGCTGCCCGAGGCAGCGGTCGGGCTGCGCTCGGACTGGACCCCCGATCCGGACCTCGAGCCCGGCCAGAGCGCGACCGTGACCCTTGACCTGAAGCCGGGCGAGTACCGGATCTCGCTCCAGTACTACAGCCCGGACGGGATCAGGCTGATCGCGCCCGGGATCAACCGGGAGTTCCCGGCGGCGATCGACGGTCAGCGCCTGGCGAACATCGACACCGGCAGCAGCGCGATGTTCTGGCCGGGCGGGCTGTTCGAGGTCGACCGGGCCGGCCCGGTCGAGTTCGAAGTCGAAGCCGCCGGGCCCTCGACCCTTCAAAGGCTGACCGGCTACTCGCGCCCGACCAAGCTGGGCCGGATCGTGCTGTCCCGCAACCGGATCCGCCAACGGGTCCCGATGTCCGAGATCTGCGACCGGTGGGTCGACTTCTTCCGCCGGGCCGAACCGCTGAACGCCCCGGCAGGCGGCACCGACGGCGGGGCTTCAGGCGCGAGCGGGGGGCAGGCCGGCGATTCGGGCCGGAGCGGCTCAGGGGGCTGAACCTTTTCGAGCCGTCAACCTCGTCCGGCCGGCACCAGGGCGACCATCTTCGCCTTCGGATCGATCAGAGCCTGCGGGTCGGATGAGGCGATCCGTATGGCAGGCGGGTAGGCGCCGCTGAGCGGGGTCATCGAGGCGACCGGGGTGGCTCCCGGCGGCAGCGGTTCGCCCGGTTCGAAATTGACCAGCCGATCACCGGCGGCGACCCTGCGCTCGAGCTCGGAGTCGCTGTCCTCGTCGGCGAACAGGAGGGTCGCGTCGGATCCGATGATCGGCATCGAGTCGGACGGCGAGCGCAGGCGAAAGACCTGATCGCCTTCGAAGTTCTCGGTGAAGTGGGAGGCAAGCACCTGGTTCAGGGTGTCGTCCTCGCTGACCAGTGCGATCGCCGAAATGTCGGTCAGTGCCGAACCGGTACCACCGAAGTTGGGATCGATCGGGCCACCGACCGGAACCAGGCCGGCCTCCACCGTCGCCCGGGCCTCATCCAGGTCCTCGGTCCAGACGTGGACCACTGCGCCGGACTTCTTCAGAGCCCCACCCAGCGCGAGGGCCCAGGCCGGACCTCCAATCAGGAGCAGGGTGGGCAGGCGCTCCCCCTTGAGCCCGATCACGTGGGCGAACACCGGACCCAGAATGGCGTAGACGAAGACGGTCCCCCCGATCACGAGGAAGGTGATCGGGATGATCAGCTCAGCCCCCTTGACACCCTGGTCGACCAGCTTGAGGCCGAAGACCGACGCCGTCGAGGCGGCCACTATCCCCCGGGGTGCCATCGCCGCGATCAGGGCGCGTTCATTGCCCCGGAACGGCAGGCCGAACGTTGTCGCCGCCGTAAGCGGCCTGACAATCAGGATCAGGATTGCGAGCAGGGCGAGACCCTCCCAGCCGAGGTCGATTACCTGGTTCATATTGACGTTGGCGGCCAGCAGTACGAACAGGACGCCGATCAGGATCGGAACGAGGGTCTCCTTGAATTCGGAGATGTTTTCGATCTTGGCACGCTTCTGGTTGGCCAGAACGACGCCCATGACCAGGTCGGCCAGAAGCCCCGAGTCCTCGAATAGCGCGTCGGCCGCAGCGAAACTCGCGACGATCATCATCAGGGTCGCGGCGACCTTGTCCCGGCCCGACAGCCGGCGGGACTGCAGAAGCGGCATCAGAAGCAGTGCCCCGAGCACGCCGACCAACAGGCCGGTGCTCAGAGAGGCGACGATCTCGACCCCGTCGAATGCGACTCTGCCGCGATCGCCCACAAGGGAGCCGAAAACGACCACGGCGATGATCGCGCCGAGTGGGTCGACGATCACTCCTTCCCACTTCAACACCGACCGGACCCGGTCCGGTGGAGCGATGAAGTTCAGCAGCGGCAGGACGACCGTAGGTCCGGTGACGATCAGCACCGCCCCGATCAGGACCGCGACCGGTCGCGGAACATCGAACAGCGACATTACGGCTAAGGTACCCAGGATCCAGGTGATCGCCACCCCGAAGGTGACCAGCCGGACAACCGCCGGTCTAACGCCCGATCCGAGCTCTCCGCGCTTGAGACCGAGTGCGCCCTCGAACAGGATGATCCCGACCGAGATCTCGACCACCGGATTCAGCGCGTCGCCGAGCAGTTCGTCCGGATCGATCAGTCCGGTTACCGACGTCCCGGCCAGGACCCCCACGACAAGGAGCGGCACGATGGCCGGCACCCGCAGCCACGCCGCCGAGAGCCTGGCCAGCACCGAGAGGACCACCACCAGACTGAGGCCGGTCAAAACGGTGTCCATCAGCTCCTGCTCGGCCTCAGGTTGCTGACGATCAGGGCGACCACGGTGACCAGGTAGATCTGGCCGAGCAGCGCCTCAGCCGCAGTCAGGGCGCGTCCGATGTTTGACGCCGGCGCCAGGTCGCCGATGCCGAAAGTGGTGATAGTGGTCAGGCTGAAGTACTGGTAGTTGCGGACCGCGCTCCACTGTTCGCCCTCGGTGAAGAACGGCGCGTCGCCGAACGCGTCGACCACTCCGTACCCGGCGGCGAAAGCGATGCTGATCAGCAGGTAGATGCAGAGGACCCCGAGCATCGTGTGAAGGTTCGCCCCACGGTGGCTGCTCACCTGGCGGATCAGCCCGATCGCAATCGTCGGCGTCGCCACCAGGATCAGGGTCAGGGTCGCCGCCTCGACGAATCTCAAGCTGACTTCGTCTGCGAAAATCGCCTGAACGAAAGCGAAACAGAGAACCGCACCGACGAGCGCAGTCACGACATGCCGGAACGCCACCGGGGCGTTTGCCGCCCTGAGTGAAGCCACGACGGCCAGCGCCTGAAGGGTGATCGTCACCACCCGTGACCAGGCGGCATCTTGGGCGATCATCACGAAGATGATCGAGGCGAGGATCAGCACCAGGGCCAGCCCGTAGCGCTCCTGGCCGATCCCGATCAGGTGATCGGCCCGCAGTGGGCCGGTGGTTTCCTGATGGTCTGAGTCCGGATCCGGCTGTTCAGCCACTGGCGGCGACGGCTTCGGCCGGATCGAGGCCGGTCAGGTCGAGGTCGGTCACGGTGAGCATGTCGTCGTTTTTCACCCGGCCGGCCGGGATCGACGGGTCACCGGCAAGAAGCCGGCTGAGCGCGTCCCGCTTTTCGTCACCGGTCACCAGGAAGAGGATCTTCCGGGCACGGCTGAGCGGTGGGTAGGTCAGGGTCATCCGGCGGGTCCCCTGGTACTCGCCGTCGGTCAGCGCAACCGCGCGGTCGGTCACCTCGAGTACGCCGTCGCCGGGGACCAGCGAGGCGGTGTGGCCGTCGGGCCCCAGTCCCAGATGGATCAGATCGAAACGGTCCGGGAGCGAATACTCGTAGCCGGCGGCGGCCGTGTAGAGATCATCGGCACCCACCGGCATCGGCCGGATCGCCGCCTGGCAGATCAGCGGAAGGCTGAGCACCAGGTGGGTCAGGTTGCGCTCCTTGCTGCCGGTCGGGGCTATCCGCTCGTCGACCTGGAAAAGGGATGTCTTCGACCAGTTGAGGCTGCTGTCAGCCAGCAGTTCGAGGGTCCGCCATGGAGTTCTGCCCCCGCTGACCGCCATGTTGAACCGACCCCGTTCGCGAATCGCGGCGCTCGCCGCCTCTTCGATGATCCTGGCCGCCTCCCGGGCGGCCGCTTCGGGGTCGGCGACCGACTTGGTGACCATGGCGGTTACTTGTCCCCGGCCGGTTTCTCGTCGTGGCCGCCGAACTGCTTGCGCATCGCCGACTGAACCTGGTTCCCGAAGTGGTCAAGGTCTCTCGAGGCAAAGCGCGCGTAGAGCGCCGCGGTGAGCACCGGGGTGGGCACTCCTTCCTCAATCGCGGCGACCGCGGTCCAGCGGCCCTCGCCCGAATCGGAAACCCTTCCCGAGAAACCTTCGAGGTCGGGCGATTCGGCCAGCGCAGCGGCGGTCAGATCGAGCAGCCAGGAGCCGATCACGCTTCCCCGCCGCCAGACCTCGGCCACCTCGCCGATGTTGATTTCGTACTGGTAGTACTCGGGATGGGGCAATGGCGCGGTTTCGGCGTCGGCATCGCGCTTGACCGACCCGGCGTCGGCCTGCTTGAGCACGTTCAGGCCCTCGCCGATCGCGCCCATGATCCCGTACTCGATGCCGTTGTGGACCATCTTCACGAAGTGGCCGGCTCCGGCCGGACCGCAGTAGAGGTAGCCCTTCTCGGCCGGGCTCGGATCGCCATCCAGACCCGGGGTCCGGTCGACGTCACCCACCCCGGGGGCGAGCGTCTCGAATATCGGCTCGATCCGCTGATAGGCCGCCTCGGGTCCCCCGATCATCAGGCAGTAGCCGCGCTCGAGGCCGAATACGCCGCCGCTGGTCCCGCAGTCGAGGTGATCGATCCCCTTTTCGGCGAGCTCTTTGGCCAGCCGGATGTCGTCGCGATAGTTGGTGTTGCCGCCGTCGATGATCGCGTCACCGGCATCCAGCTCATCGCCGACGGCGCGGATCGTCCGGTCGGTGATCTCCCCGGCCGGCACCATCACCCAGACCGCACGTGGAGCGGTCAGCTTCGAAGCGAGATCAGCCAGGTCGGTGGCAGCAGTCGCCCCCTCCCCCTCGAGCGCCTTGGCGGCGTCCGGGTTCAGGTCGTAGACGACGCAGCTGTGCCCGTCCCGCATCAGTCTCCGGGCCATGTTGGCCCCCATCCGCCCAAGTCCAACGATTCCGAGTTCCATACCCCCATCCTAAGCGCTGATCCGGGTTTGACCGCAAGCAACTCCCGAGGGGTGTCCGTCGGGGCCTGGTTCCGGCAACCCCTTGACCGTCTCGGCCCGGGAGCGGGTGAACGGACCGCTCCTCCGCAACTATGATCCGGCCTCCCGGTTATTCCCTTGGTGCCGCTCGCAAACGCCAACACAAGATGCTTCGCGACACTCGCGGCCCTGTCGGCGCTCTCTGGCGCCGTTTTCACGGCAGCGACCCTGGCCGGCCCGGTCCCGGCATCGGCTGCCACTCCGGCCGGGGGGTCCTCGAAGCCGACCACGAAGCTGGCCAGAGAAGATGGCTCGAAAGCCGTCGTGACAATCCCGGGCGCCCGGATCGTGATCAACAAGGCAACGGCGGAGGTGCTTGTTCGCTCACCGGACGGCAAAAAGATCCTGCGAACGAAATCCGCGGCCGGCCAGGATGGATCGACCGTCGACGGAGAGGATTCAAACGGCACGGACCGGCCTGCCTACTCGGGGATCGGCTTCACCGTCGGGCCCGAACCGGAACTCTCCTATCCTCTGCTGCCGGGCGACCCCGAACCGCCGCCCCCGTTGACCGCCGCCCTGGGCGACGGTCGGTACAGCGCACAGAAAGTGCTCTCGGTCAGGCACGAGGGCACCCGGGTCCGGGTGGTGATGGCCAGTGACGATCCGGGCGGAAGACGGATCGCCCTGGACATCTCGGCCGGGAGGACCCGGACCGCGAAGCTGCGAGCCTCGGTGAGTCCCGACAGCCGGGTCACCGCCGTGGCGGCCTCATTCACGAGCGACGGTCGCGAGGCCTTCCACGGATTCGGGGGTCGCCGCGAGGGCACCGATGTCCGCGGGTCGGACTTCAAGAGCTGGGTTCTCGATTACCGCTTTCCCGACGGCTCAGTCGCTTACTACGCGCCCTACCCCGGGTTCATCTCTTCGCGCGGCTACGGCTTCCTGCTCGGAGGCGACCGCATCGGGAGGTGGCGCATGGCGAGCGACCGGGACGACGCCTGGCGGGTCAGCGCCGCCGGACCTCAGATGGGCATGACCGTTTCGGCGTCGGGGCCGCGTCACGCGATCAGGGCGCTCTCGGAGAAGACCGGGCGGCACCGGGTCGCACCGAAATGGAGCACCGGGCCGATGCTTTCGAGGACGATCGGGCTGCTGGTCGACCAAGACCACGAGGTCTACCGCCAGAAGGTCGAGGCCGACCTCACCCGCATCGAACGCGGCGACCTGGAGATCTCGTCGTACGCTTTCGAGGGCTGGGCAGCCCTGCCGCCGGACTTCGTACGCCAGGCCGTGAGGCGCCTGAAGAAGATGGGCATCCGCACGGTCCTCTACGCGCGCTCATTCGTCGCCAACGACACGGCCGGCACCGATTTGCCGGGCGCCTTCGAAGAGGTGGTCTCCAAGGGCTACGCGGCAACCCACAAGGACGGGTCGCCGTATCTCGTGCCCTCGCCGTTTCCCGGCGGAGACGCTGCGATCATCGACTTCACCAACCCGGATGCGCGCCGCTGGTGGGAGCGACAGATCGCGGTCCTGCTCGACACCGGGGCGACCGGATTCATGAACGACTTCGGGGAGCAGGTGGTTCCCGACATGCATTTCGCCGACGGCTCGACCGGCGTCGGCATGCACAACCGCTTTCCGGCCCTCCAGGCGAAGGTGACCCGAAGGGCGGTCAACGATTGGCGCAGGGAGCATCCGAACACCAAGGTCTTCTTTTTCCAGCGGGCCGGTTTCTCCGGGCGCCCCGGCTCGGCCGGCCGGGAGAACGCCCAGTTCCCGGGGGACGAGACGGTTGACTGGGAGCCCGGGACCGGACTGCCCTCGATCGTTCCCGACATGCTCAACCGGGCCGTGATCGGGGCCCCGGGGTTCACCGTCGACATCGGCGGCTACACCCAGTTCAACCCGGTCGACCTGATCATCCCGCCGACCGATTCCGAGCTGTTCACCCGCTGGGCCGAGGCTGCGGTATTCACCCCGTTCTTCCGGGTCCACAACTCAGGGCTGGACGGAGTCCGCATGCCGTGGGACTTCGACCAGGCCACGCTGAACCGCTGGAAGAAGACCGTGAACCTCCACCAGCGGGCCAGGCCGCTGATCCGGAGACTGTGGGAGAAGTTCGTCCGGACCGGCATGCCGATGACCCGGCCGATGTGGCTGGTCGACCCGCAAGGCGCCCGCGGGCCGCGCGGTGACGACCAGTGGCTGCTCGGCAACAACCTGCTCGCCGCGCCGGTCATGGTCGAAGGAGCCGACTCGAGACCGGTCCGGTTGCCGTCCGGCTGCTGGCGCCTCCACGGCAAGGGCAGGAATCTCCGGGGGAAGAGGACAATCGACGTCTCCGCCCCGCTGGGAACGTTGCCCTGGTTCACCCGCTGCGGCACCGACCCGCTTCGCGGCTGAGTCGGACGTCAGCGGCTAGGCTCCGGGCATGAGTTCGAACGAGGCATCAGCGTCCGTGTCCGGCGGCCCGGGAGACTCGAAGATCACCGATGCGCTGGTCATCTTCGGCATCACCGGGGACCTGGCGAAGAAGATGACTTTCCGGGCGCTCTACCGGCTCGAGAAGCGCCACAAGCTCGACTGCCCGATCATCGGAGTCGGTCGCCGCAGCGACTGGGGCCACGAGACGATGAGGCAGCGGGCCCGCGAGTCGATCGAGGATTCGCTCGGGCAGGTCGACGAGACCGTGTTCAGCCGGCTGGCCGGACGAATGCGCTTTGTCGCCGGCAATTTCGACGCTCCCGAGACCTTCAGCAAGCTCGGTCAGGAACTGGACCAGTGCGAGCACCCGCTCTTTTACCTTGAGGTTCCGCCATCCCTTTTCGCCTCGATCATCAAGGAGCTCCACGACGCCGGCCTGGCCGGCCGTGGCCGGTTCGTCATCGAGAAGCCGTTCGGGCACGATCTGGAGTCGGCCAAAGAGCTTCAGGCGGACCTGACCGAAGTACTCGAGGAGCGCCAGATCCTCCGGATCGACCACTACCTGGGCAAAGAGCCGGTGATGGACATCACCTACCTGCGATTCGCCAACTCGACCCTCGAACCGATCTGGAACCGTGATCACGTCGACTACGTGCAGATGACCATGGCCGAGAGCTTCGGGGTCGAGGATCGCGGGCGCTTTTACGACCGGGTCGGGGCGATCCGGGACGTGATCCAGAACCACATGCTGCAGGTTCTGGCGCTGGTCGCGATGGAGCCGCCCAACACGAACCAGCACGACTCGATCAGGGCAAAGAAGTACGAGCTGTTCCAGGCGATCAGGGCGGCCGACCCGGGCCGTTGCGTGCGTGGCCAGTACAACGGCTATCGCGAGATCCCCGAGGTGGCCGACGACTCGCAGACCGAGACCTTTGCCGCGGTCGAGCTGGCGATCGACAACTGGCGCTGGTCGGGGGTTCCGTTCTACCTGCGCACCGGCAAGGACCTGCCGGTCAAGCAGACCGAGGTCAGAGTCGCGTTCAAGCGGCCTCCCCACATCGGGGTCGGGACCGGAGCCGAGCCGAACCGCAACAACATCGTGGTCCGGATCGACCCCGATCCGGGAGCACGCATGCGGTACATCACCAAGGCGGCCGGGGTCGACTCGTTCCAGAACTCCGACTTCGAAGTGCTGTTCGAAAAGGAGCCCGGAGCCGAGCCGGAGCCCTACGAGCGGCTGCTCGACGATGCGATCAACGGCAGGACCGACCTGTTCACCCAGATCGACTCGATCGAGGAAACCTGGCGCATAGTCCAGCCCCTGCTCGACGACCCGCCGGAGGTGGTCCCTTACGAAAAGGGCACCTGGGGACCGGCCGAGGCCAAGCGGCTGGTCAAGGGGGTCTGCCAGTGGGACGAGCCCTGGCGCCCGGTCGAGCCCGAGGACGAGCACCGCGTACTCGGCGGCTAGGATCAGCGTATGGACGAAATCCTGAACATCATGGTCGAGGTCCCGAAAGGAAGCCGGAACAAGTACGAGTGGGACGACGGCATCGGGGCGATCAAGTTCGACCGCTTCCTGTTCTCATCGATGGTCTACCCGGTCGACTACGGATTCGTGCCACACACCCTGGGCGAGGACGACGACCCGCTCGATGCGATGGTCTGCGTCTCGGAACCGACCTTCCCCGGTTGTGTGATCCCGGCCATCCCGATCGGCCTGTTCCGCATGACCGACGAAGGCGCCGTGGATGACAAGGTCCTCTGTGTGCCGGCCGAGGACCCCAACTGGAACACGATCAGCTCGATGGACGGCCTGCCGGAGCAGCTGCGTGAGGAGATCGCCCACTTCTTTTCGGTCTACAAACAGCCCGAGGGCAAACACGTCGAGGTCGAGGGCTGGTACCCGCTGGAGGCCGCACTCGAGGTCATCGAGGCGTCGCTCGAGCGCCACGAGGACAGCAAGACGGGCTAGCGCAGCCGCTCAGGTCCGGCCGCCCCGTTCAGGCCGCTTTGGCAGCCAGCTGGCCGCAGGCGGCGTCGATATCGCGACCCCGGGTCAGCCGGATCGTGGCGAAGATGCCCCGCCGGACAAGAGTGTCGCGAAAGTCCCGGATCACCTCCCGGGGCGAGCCCGTGTACCGGTCGCCGCTGGGGTTGTACGGGATCAGGTTGACTTTGAAGTCGTTCTTCGGCAGCAGCAGGTCGGCCAGTTCGTGGGCGAGTTCGACCGAGTCGTTAACTCCCTCGAGCATCAGGTATTCGATGAAGACCTTGCGCTTTCGGGCGTGGCGCCACTCCCGGCTCGCCCCGACCACGTCGGCGATCGGATAGCGGTCGTTGACCGGCATGATCTGCGAGCGCAGTTCGTCGTTGGGCGCGTGAAGCGAGAGCGCCAGCCGGACGGCCGGTCCCTCGGTCGTGACCCGCTCGATCCCCGGCAGCCAGCCCACGGTCGAGATCGTGGTGTGCGAGTTGGCCACCCCGATCTCCGGCAGCCGCTCACAGGTCGCCAGCACGTTGTCGAGGTTCATCATCGGCTCACCCATGCCCATGAACACGGCCTGGTTCACCGGCTCTGACCGACGGAAGTGGAGGGCCTGGTCCAGGATCTCCGACTCGGTCAGGTTGCGGCCGAACTTCATGGTCCCGGTGGCGCAGAAGGTGCAGGTGAGCGGGCAGCCCGACTGGCTGGAGAGGCAGAGGGAGCGGCGGCCATCGCGATAGCGCATCAGGACCGCCTCGACCGGGAGGCGGTCGGCGGTCATGAAAAGCGCCTTCTCCGTTCCATCGATTGACTTCGCCGAGGCATCGAGCTCGAGCGTGGAGATCGGGAGCCGCTCGGCCAGGTCGGCTCTCAAACCGGTCGGCAGGTTGCTCATCTCATCGAATGACGTCGCCCCCCGGGCCAGCCACTCGACGACCTGCCCGACCCGGTATCCGGGCTGGCCGAGATCATCCATCGTCTCTTCCAGAAGTCTCAGGTCCATCGCCGGTTCCTTCCGCTCACCGGCTACCGGTCAGGCCGCCGAGCCAGGCCCGGATCTCGGCCCCCTGCTCGTCCAGCTCGGGAGGCCGGGTCCGGGTCTCAGTCGGCGTCGATGAGAGCCTGAACGGCGAACGCGGCGTGCGGATCCCGTCGAAATCGTCGACCGGCCGGAGCCCCAGGCTTTCGGCCAGCCGGAAGCCGGCGCCGATGTCGTTCACCGGCCCGGCCGGCACGCCCGCCTCACTCAGGACCCGCACCCAGTATTCGACCGAATCGAGTCCGAGCCGGCTTTCGAGCTCGGGCCTCAGTTCAGAGCGGTGCTCGACCCTGGCCGAGTTGCTCGAGAAGCGGGGGTCCTCGGCCAGGCCCGGGGCCCCGATGCTGACGGCCAGTTCTCCGAACTGGCGATCGTTGCCGGCGCAGATCATCAACGGGCCGTCGGCGGCGGCGTAAGTCGCGAACGGCTCGATACTGGGATGAACGTTGCCGAGCCGGATCGGTGAGTCTCCGGTGTTCAGGTAAGACGAAGACTGGTTGGCGAGCGCGGCCAGCGCGGTCGAAAGTAGGTCCACCTCGACCCTCTGGCCCTCCCCGGTGCTGTCCCGGACCCGCAGGGCCGCCAGGATGCCGGCGACCATGTTCTGGCCGGCGATCACGTCGACCAGGGCGACCCCGACCTTGCTGGCTTCACCGTCGGGCGGCCCGGTCACCGACATCATGCCGCTCAACGCCTGGACCAACGGGTCGTATCCGGGCAGCGCCGCCCCTCCGGCCCCGCCGAAACCGGTGATCGAGCCGTAGACCAGACCGGGGTTGCCGGGCGAGACGGACCGGTAGTCCAGTCCGAACCGTTCCATCGTGCCGGGCCGGAAGTTTTCGATCAGGACGTCGGCCCGATCGGCCAGCTCCCGGGCCAGGCCGAGATCGGTTTCGTCCTTCAGGTCGAGCGCGATCGAGCGCTTGTTGCGGTTGACCGTGAGGAAGTAGGTCGCCCGGCCCCGGTCATCGGTCGGCGGCTGCCAGGAGCGGGTCTCGTCCCCGGCCGGCGGCTCCACCTTGATCACCTCGGCCCCGAGGTCGCCGAGGGTCATCGCGGCCTGCGGACCGGCCAGGACCCGGCTGAAATCGGCAACCAGTATTCCTTCGAGTGCCCTCATACCTCCATTGTGACGACTGGGCGGCCGGGGCCGGTGTGGGCGCTCGGATAGCCTGTGCCTCCGGCCCCGCCAGATCGGCGCCGGGGTCCCGCCCGGGCGGGTCCGCGAGCCCGCCACCGGAAAGCACCTGACCGGCCGGGCGGGATGAATCGATGTCCGACCTCTCTTCCCAATCCCCCGCCGCCTTAGGCATAAAGGGCCTGACCAAACGGTACGGGGACGGAACCGTTGCAGTCGAAAACCTCGATCTGGAGGTTCCGGCCGGCAGCTTCTTCGGCCTGCTCGGTCCCAACGGAGCCGGCAAGACGACTCTGATCGGGGCGGTATGCAACCTGATCCGGATCACCTCGGGCGAGGTGACCGTATTCGGAAACCCGACCACCAGCATGAAGGCCCGCCGGATGATCGGCATCGCCGAACAGGAGCCGAACCTCGACAAGTTCCTGACCGTCTACGAGACCCTGCTCTACCACGGCGGCTACTACGGGATGGACCGGGCCGAGGCCGACCAGCGGGCCGAACAGATGATCGACGCGTTCGACCTCCGGGCCAAGCGGGACGTCGAGGCTCCGAAGCTTTCCGGCGGCATGCGCCGGCGGCTCCTGCTGGCCCGCGCCCTGCTTCACCGGCCGAGCCTGGTGATCCTCGACGAGCCGACCGCCGGGGTGGACCTCGAGCTCCGCCACGAACTCTGGAGCTACATCCGCAAGCTCCACGAGCAGGGCACGACGATCCTGCTGACCACCCACTACCTCGAAGAGGCCGAGGCGCTCTGCGACGAGATCGCCCTGATCAGCGCCGGCCGGATCGTCGCCCGCGACAGCGCCGAAGAGCTGAAGCGGTCCCACGGGGCCGCGACCCTGGAGCAGGTCTACCTGAAGACGGTCGCCGGCGGGCGGATCGGCCTCGCCGCCGAGGCCGACCGCCAGGAGCGGGAGCGGCAGATCGATCCGATGGACCTTGGCGAGGAACCGGAATGACACCTCTGCCCCCCTCCGAAGTCGAGCCTCACCCCTGGCGGGGTCTCGCCTGGCTGACCCGGCGTGAGTGCCACCGGGTCCTGAAGCTGTGGAAGCAGACCATCCTCGCCCCGGTGATCGCGGCGCTGCTGTTCATGGTCGTCTTCGGCCTCTCGCTCGGCGACAGCATCAGCGAAATCAACGGTTTCGACTACAGCGTCTACATCGTTCCGGGACTGATCGCGATGGCGATGGCCCAGGCCGCCTACTCGAACAACTCGAGCACGATCTTCCAGGCCCGCAATGACCGCTACCTGGACGACATCCTCTCGGCCCCGATGAGTGCCTGGCAGGTCCACCTCGGCTACCTGACCGGCGGGGCGATGCGTTCCCTGGCCATCGGCGCCGCCCTTACCGCCCTGGCGATTCCGCTCACCGGGGTACCGGTCAGCCACCCGGTCGAGCTGGTCGTCGCGGTGCTGTTGCTGACCACCGCGTTCGGAGCTCTCGGCATCATCGTCGGGGTCTACGCCCAGTCCTGGGACAACCAGTCGTTCATCAACAACATCGTCATCCTGCCGCTGATCTTCCTCGGCGGGGTCTTCTACTCGGTCAGCCGGCTCGGCAGCCCCTGGGAACAGATCTCCCACTTCAACCCGCTCTTTTACGTGGTCGACGCCGTGCGGTACGGCTTCCTCGGGGCCAGCGACGTCGCGCCGCCGGTCTCGCTCAGCGTGGTCGCCGTGATCACCCTGCTGCTGATCACATGGTCCCAGTACCTGTTCAGCACCGGACACCGCCTCAAGCCATAGCCGCCCGGTTCTCGGAGCCTGAGTCCGGGATCGACCAGCCTCAGAGGCCCAGCTCGGGGATGAACTCGCCGGCGTGGGCGGCGATCGTTTCACGAACCCACCGCTTGGTCCCCGAGTCGGCCATCCGGTATCGGCCGAGCAGCATCGCCTGGTCATCGAGCCCCAGGCCGGCGATCTCCCAGCTGACCACGAGCCGCTCGAACAGGAGCTCGGTCCGGCGCTGCCAGATGTCGTCGACGTTGGCGGCCTGGTTGGCCGTCTCTTCCCTGATCTTCGCGACCGTGCCGGGGCTCAGGGCCTGGCGGAGCACCAGTCGGTTGCCCTCGGTGTCGGTGTAGGTCGAGACCGGGGTCTCAGTCCGGGCCGGGCGCCGCCTGCGGTTGCGCTTCTTCGCCATCGGCTGCAGTCTGACGGTTCCCGGGCTCTGGTTCACTGGAGCCCTCGGCTTCGCCGTCATCTCTGCCGGCCGCGCACTCCCGCTCCATGGTCCGGTCAGTCGCTGAGGTGACCGCGGCCGTGGGGAGATTCGAGGTCGATCTCGGGGCCGAGCGGCACGATGCGGGTCGGGTTGATCTGCGGGTGGGTCCGGTAGTAGTGACGCTTGATGTGATCGAAGTTGACCGTTTCCCGGATTCCGGGCTGTTGGTAGAGCTCGCGCAGGTAGCCGGAAAGGTTCTCGTAGTCGGCGATCCGGCGCAGGTTGCATTTGAAGTGGCCGAAGTAGACCGGGTCGAACCTGACCAGGGTCACGAACAGCCGCCAGTCGGCTTCGGTGATCTGTGCGCCGGTCAGGTAGCGCCGGCCCGCGAGCAGTCCGTCCAGCCAGTCGAGCGACTCGAACAGCTCGATGAAGGCCTCGGCGTAGGCCTCCTGGGTAGCGGCGAAGCCACACCGGTAGACCCCGTCATTGACCGTCCGGTAGATACGTTCGTTCAACGTGTCGATCTGATCCCGGAGGGGCTCCGGGTAGAGATCGAGCCCGGGGTTGGCGGCAAAGCGGTTGAACTCGGAAATCAGCATCCGCATGACTTCCGAGCTTTCGTTGTTGACCGCCCGGTCGGTGACTGTGTCCCAGAGCAGGGGCACCGTGACCCGGGCTTCGAAATCGGGGTCGGTCGAGCGATAGGCCTCGCTGAGGAGCTCGAACCCATTGACCGGATCCGGTTCTTCGCTGGTGAAGCGCCAGCCCGTTTCGTCCCGCTCCGGATCGACCACGGTCATCGGGATCGCGTCCTCGAGGCCCTTCAACTGACGGACGATGACCGACCTCGAAGCCCACGGGCATGCGTAAGAGACGTACAGGTGGTAACGACCGGCCTCGGCCGGCAACCCGGACGAGCCATCGGCCGTGACGAATTCGCGGAAGGCGCTCTTCTGGCGCACCCACGCACCGCTGCTGCTGGTCTCCCTCGGAAATTGTGCGGTGCTCATCTTCACCTCTGCTCGCGGCTCCGATCCGGTCATCCCGGATCACGGAAACAGATCCTAGGGAAGCCGGGGCGCCGGCTCGCCTGGCGCGGATCGCCCGGTTTCAGTCGGGGATCTCTACCGGGCCGACGCCGACCGCGTGAAAGCCGCCGTCCACGTGCACGATTTCGCCGGAGATCATCCGGGCGTAGTCGGACAGCAGAAAGCAGACCGCGTCGGCGACCGGGGTCGGATCACCCGCGTCCCAGCCGAGCGGGGCCCGCTCGCCCCAGAGCCCGGCGAGCTCGCTGAAGCCGGGCACGCCACCGGCAGCGGCGGTCCGGACCGGTCCGGCCGAGACCAGGTTGACCCGGTGCCCTTCCTCGCCGAGGTCACGGGCGAGGTAACGGCTGGTCGATTCCAGCGCCGCCTTGGCCACGCCCATCCAGTCGTACGACGGCCAGGCGACGGTCGCGTCGAAGTCGAGGCCGACCAGGCTGGAGCCCGAACCGGGACCGTCGCCGGTGCTGAGCAGGGGGCGCAGAGCCTGGCCGAGCGCCTTGAACGAGTAGGCGCTCGTTTCGAAAGCCTCGGCGGCGCTGGCCCGGGGCGCCTCCATGAAGTTGCCGCCCAGGGCGTCGAGCGGCGCATGGGCTATCGCGTGCAGGGCGCCGTCGACTCCGTCCCAGTGGCGGCCGACCTCCGAAGCGAGCGCCTCGAGATCGCCGTCGTCGTTCACGTCGAGCTCGATGACCTCGGCCGGGTTCGGCAGCCGCTTCGCGGCCCGCTCGGTCATCCGGCGGATCCGGCCGAAACTGGTCAGGAGGACCTCTGCCCCCTCCTGCTGTGCCCTCTCGGCGACGGCGAAGGCGATGCTGCGCCGATTGACGATCCCGGTGACCAGGATGCGCTTTCCTTCGAGGATCACAGGTAGACGGCCTCGCTCGGAGGCTGCCCCGGGTCACCGGCCTTTTTCGTATCGGCGTCGGCCGCCAGTTCGGCCCCCTGGCCCCCTTGTCGCCGGACTCACGGCGCCAGACGATCTCGGCGACGGCCCTGACCACCAGACGGTCGTCCTGGTTCTTGACCTTCCAGAGGATGCGGACCAGCCCGGTCTCGTCGTCGAGCGGCTTCATTTCCTCGACCCGCCCGTGCAGGGTGATCGTGTCGCCGATACGAACCGGCCGTTTGAATACGACCTTCTCGAAACCGCGGAGCGCGGCCACCCGTTCGGGGTCGATCGGCGCCAGCCCGACCGAGTAGGAAAGCAGCAGCATGCCGTGGGCGATGCGTTCGCCGAACAGCGAGCGGGAAGCCCATTCGGCATCGGTGTGAAGTGGATGATGGTCGCCGGTCAACCCGGCGAACGCGGTCAGGTCGGACTCGGTGATCGTCCGGCCGTAGGTTGAAAACTCGGCTCCGATCTCGAGGTCGTCAAAGCCCGAGCCAAACACCCGGTTCAACTCCATGTTCGCTCTCTCCGTTCGGTCGGGAACTCAATCGAGAAGATATGGGCCAGGGCCTCACAGGTCGCGTCGGCGGCATGGAGATGGCCGCGGACCGAGGGGTGGAGGCCGTCGATGTCAAAGTTGCGGGAGTCGCCGGTCCCCGGGTGCCGGCCCACGTCGAGGCAGGGGACCCCGCGGGCGGCGGTCACCGTTCTGATCGCCTCGTTGAGCTCGGTCATGCCCCGGCTTATGCGGGCCCGCGTCCGGGGGCCGGCCCCGGTGAGATCCGATCCCTCGGGATAGTTGGCGGCCAGAATCGCGGCCCCGGGCAACGCCTCGGTCAACCGGTCGAGGATCAGCTCGAACCGGGCGATGAAGGCCGGCACGTCCGGCCTCAGCTCGAGGATCACGTCGTTGGCGCCGCAGGTCAGGGTGACCAGGTCGGGCGCGAGCTCGATCGCCGGTGGAAGCTGCTCCATCACCTGGGAACTGGTCGCTCCGTCACGGGCGAGGTTGAAGTACTCGAATCCGGGGTTGGCCTCCTCCAGCGCAGCGGCGACCAGGTCGGGCCAGCGGCGGCCGTGGTCGAGACCGTCGCCGGCGGTGAAGCTGTCACCCAGCGCCACATACCTGCCGATCCGGCGCTGTGGTTCGGCAGTCGGCGAATCCCCGTTCAAAGCGACGTCCCCGACCATTCCGGGGATCGGTCCTGCAGGGTGGAGAAGGCCCAGTCGAGCGACTCCCGGGTGGCCGACGGTTCGATCACCTCGTCGACATACCCGTTCGCGGCGGCAGCGGCCGCTGTCAGGTGCTCTTCGGAGTATTCGTCGACCAGCCGTTCGCGATGGCCCGGGTCGGCTCCGTCGAGCGAGCGCCGGTGGACGATGCCGATCGCCTGGCCGGCCGACATGATGCCGATCTCGGCTCCCGGCCAGGCGAAGACCGCGTCGGCTCCGAGGTCGCGGGAATTCATGGTGATCGCCGCGCCGCCGTAGGCCTTGCGGAGGATCACGGTCACCTTGGGGACGGTCGCGGCGGCAAAAGCGCGTAGCAGGGACGCGCCGTGGCGGATCACCCCGGCCTTCTCCTGTCCGAGGCCGGGCATGAAGCCGGGAGTGTCGGCCAGCACCGCAAGCGGCAGGCCGAATCGGTTGCAGTCGTTGACGAATACGGCGGCCTTCTCGGCCGCCTCGGCATCGATCACCCCGCCGAAACGGTGCGGCTGGTTGGCGACCACTGCGATCGGGCGACCGTTCAGCCGGGCCAGGCCGGTGAAGATGCCGGCGCCCCAGCGGGCGTAGACCTCGAGCATGCTCGAGCGGTCGACGATCGCCCTGACGGTCTCCCTGACGTCGTATACGCGGCGTGGGTTGGAAGGCACGGTCACCCCGGGATCACCGATCTCGGGCTCCAGTGAAGGCCCGACCGGGGGTCGTCCCCCGATCGTCCGAGGAAGCAGCTCGAGCAGCTCACGTGCCCGGTCCACCGCGTCTTCTTCGGTTTCGGTCACGATCTGGGCGACCCCGTTCGAGCCGTGAACACGGGGACCCCCCAGCTCTTCCATGCTGACCCGTTCCCCGACCGCCTCGGCGACGACCCTCGGACCGGTCAGAAAGAGCCGGGCATCCCTGCTCATGATCACGAAGTCGGTCAGGGCCGGCGAGTAGGCGCCGCCGCCGGCCGATACCCCGCCGATGATGCTGATCTGCGGAATCCTTCCGGCAAGCCGGACGCTGGCCCGGAATATCCGCCCGTAGCCGGCGAGCGCGGCGTGTCCTTCCTGGAGCCGGGCACCTCCCGACTCGATGAATCCGACCACCGGCGCGCCGGCCTCGCCGGCCTGGACCATGGTCCGGACGATCGTGTCGGCGTGGGCTTCACCGAGCGATCCCCCGAGGAAGGAGGGGTCCTGGCAGTAGCAGAAGACCGGGCGCCCTCCGACCCGTCCGGCCCCGGCGATCACCCCGTCGCCCGGCCTGGCCGAATCAGCCCGTCGGCGGGAGAGCACCGCCGACCGCAGCGGCCGGAAGCTGCCTTCGTCACAAAGGTGCTCCAGGCGGGCACGTGGAGAGGGCCTCCCGGCCGAATCGGCCGTGATCTTTGCCTGGGCGGTCGTCATGGCCCCGCGAAGCAGAGAACGGCGTTGTGGCCGCCGAAGCCGAACGAGTTGGAGATCGCCGTGAGGCGGTCGTTCTTCGCGGTCAGCGGGCGGGCCTCGTCCGGGATGTAGTCCAGGTCGAGTCCCTCTTCCCGCTCCTCGAGGCCGACGGTCGGCGGGGCGATCGCCTGTTTCAGGGTCATGGTCGTGGCGACCGCCTCGACCGCGCCCCCGGCCCCCATCAGGTGACCGACCACCGACTTGGTCGAGCTGATCGGGATCTCGTAGGCGTGGGATCCGAGCGCCATCTTCAGCGCGACGGTCTCGGAGCGGTCGTTCAACGGCGTCGAGGTTCCGTGCGCGTTCACGTAGTCGAGGTCGGCCGGCTCCAGGCCCGCCTCATCCATCGCCAGCCCTATCGCCCGGGCGGACTGGGTCCCGGCCGGATCGGGGGCGGTCAGGTGGTTGGCGTCGCAGGTCGCGCCGTATCCGGTGATCTCACCGATCACCTCGGCCCCGCGGGCTTCGGCGGCCTCTGCTTCCTCGAGCACCAGGATGCCGGCGCCCTCGCCCATCACGAAGCCGTCACGCCGGGCATCGAACGGGCGCGAAATGCCGGTCGGCGAGGTCGCCCCCATCGAAGCGAACGCGGCCAGGGCGATCCCGATCATCGCCGATTCGGCGCCTCCGGTGACCGCCGCGTCGGCCCGTCCGGATTCGATCAGCCGGGTCGCCGAGCCGATCGCGTGGGCCCCGGCGGCACAGGCCGACATGACCCCGTACGTCTCGCCCTTGAAACCGAACCGCATCGCCACCGCCGCCGACGCCGCGTTACCCATCATCAGCGGCACAGCCAGGGGCGAGACCGCCTTGGGCCCGCGCTCGCGCAGGACCGCGTCCTGCTCCTGCAGTGATCCGATCCCGCCGATCCCGGTGCCGATGATGCAGCCGATCCGCTCGGACGGGTAAGCGAGTTCCCGGTCCTCTCCGGCTACGAACCCGGAGTGTTCGAGGGCCTCATCCGCGGAGACGATCGCGAGCTGGGCGAAACGGTCAGAGCGGCGGGCCTCTTTCTTGCTCAGGTGCTCGAGCGGGTCGAACTCACGGCAGGCGCCGAGGCCGCCGACTATTCCCGACTCGCCGGCCGTCCAGCGGTCGATCAGCGCATCGGCCCCGACCCCGAGGGGCGAGACCGCTCCGACTCCGGTTATGACGACCCGGCGATTCATGAAGCCTTGGCCACCACCAGATCAACCACTTCGCCGACCGTCTTCAGGTCCTGGACGTCTTCGCCGGAGAGCTCGACCCCGAACTCGTCCTCGACGATCTGCGCGATCTCGACCAGGTCGAGCGAATCGACGTCGAGCGCTTCGAAAGTGGCTTCACGATTGATGTCGGATTCTTCGGCTCCGACCTCTGCCAGCCCGTCGAAGATGACCTTCTCTACCGCTTCCGGTTCTGCTTTTTCCGTCATATCTGCTCCGTTTCTCTGTTGGTCGTTCTTCTTGTCTCGATGAAGTGAATCACTGCATGGATGGACGGTCGGAACCGTTCGGTGGGACCGTTCAGGCGCTCATCCCGCCGTCAACGGTCAGGGTCGTACCGGTTACGTACGAAGCCTCGTCGGAGGCGAGGAATCCGACACAGGCGGCTACCTCTTCCGGTCGGCCAGGGCGCCGGGCCGGGATTTCGGCGGCGACTTCCTCGGATGATATGTCAGCGGTGAGCCCGGTCTCGACGAACCCCGGCGCGACCGCGTTCACAGTGATGCCGCGGCGGGCGACCTCGACCGCGACGGTGTTGGTCATCGCGATCAGCCCGGCCTTGGAGGCGGCGTAGTTGGACTGGCCGGCGTTGGCCCGGGGGCCGACCACCGAGGCGACGTTGACCACTCGCCCGTAGCGGGCCCTGAGCATCGGTCTCAGCACTCTCCTGGTCAGGCGAAAGGCGGCCGAGAGGTTGGTTTCGATCACCAGGTCCCACTGTTCATCCTTGATCTGCGGGGCGAGACCGTCGGCTCGGGTTCCGGCTGAGTTGACCAGGGCCAGCACCGGCCCGAACCTGTCCTCGAGCTCGCCGACCAGCCGGTCGGCCGCATCGCGCTCGCCGATGTCGGCGTGGAGCGCGACCGCGCTGCCGCCCCCGGACTCGATCCGTGAGACGACCTCGGACGCGCCGGCTTGGTCGGAGCGGTAGTGAACGCCGACCGGCCAGCCCTGAGTAGCCAGGCGGTCGGCGATCGCCGCCCCGATCCCGCCAGATGCGCCGGTCACCAGCGCCGCAGCCCCTTCAGGCCGCACGCCGGCCCCACTCGATCACCGTGGCGCCCCAGGTCATGCCGCCGCCGAAGGCGCCGAGCAGCACCTTGCTCCCTTCTTTCAGCAGGCCGTCTTCGCGGGCGTCGTTGAGCGCGATCGGCAGCGAACCGGCCGACGTGTTGCCGAACCGGTCGATGCATTCGACCACCTTGTCGGCCGGCAGCTCGAGCCGCTCGCCGACCGCGGCGAGGATGCGGGCGTTGGCCTGGTGATAGACGAACAGGTCGATCTCCTCCTGCTCGATCCCGGCCAGCGTCATCGCCTCGATGGTCGATTCACAGATCTTGTCGACCGCGATCTGGAAGGTTTCGTGGCCCTTCATCCGGACGATCCCCTCGACCCGCTCGGCCGCGACCAGATGTCCGTTGGCCCCGTCGGCGCCGAGCACGACCGGACCGATCCGGCCGGGGCCCGGTTCCCCCGCCACCACAACCGCGCCGCCGCCGTCGGCAAAGATCCCCGCAGTGGTCCTGTCGTCCTGATCGATGAATCGCTGCATCATGTCGGCGCCGATCACCAGAACGGTCTTCGCGCGGCCAGTCTCGATCTGGCCCGCCGCCAGCGAGATACCGGAAAGGAATCCGTTGCAGGCCGAATTCAGGTCGAATGCGCCGGCCCGGTCGGCCCCGATGTTGGCCGCCACCACCGGCCCGCCGGGCGGACAGAGCATCTCGTTTGTCGCGGTCGCCAGCAGCAACAGGTCGATCGATCCGGCTTCGATTCCGGCGTCGTCCAGAGCCGCCGTGGCGGCCTGGGTTGCCATGTCGACCAGAGTGACACCGGGATCGGCCACACGACGTTCCTTGACGCCGGTCCGCTTGGTGATCCATTCCGGCTTCACCCCGAGCCGCTCGGCGACCGGTTCATTGGTCACCACCCTCTCGGGAATGGCCACGCCGAGACCGGCTATCCGGGGGCCGGGACGTGATCCGTTCTCCGTCTCGCCCGGTTCGGCCTTCTGCTTCAGCCCGGCCTCAAGCATGGCTGCCTGACAGCTCGGCTCCAAGGGGAACCGCATCGACTCCGTCGAGGGTGCGCCGGACCAGCCCGCAAAGGACCTCGCCCGGGCCGGATTCGAGAAAGCGGGTAACCCCCCTCTGGTTCAGTTCGATCACCGTCTCGCGCCAACGCACGGGCCGGGTTAGCGCCGCCAGCAGGCCTTCGCGCAGGTCACCGAATGGCTCGGCGGTGATCGAAGAAAAAAGCGTGGTCTCCGGCGGCCGGACCTCAACCGCCTCGAGTGCGCTGCGGAACCCCGGGATCGCGGCGCGCATCGCCGGCGAGTGGAACGCTCCGTCGATCGGCAGCCGGATCGTCTTGAGGCCGGCCTGCTTGAACTTCGGCCGGGCCCCGTCTATCTCGTCCCGCGGCCCGGAAAGAACCACCTGGCCGGGTGCGTTGTCGTTGGCCACGGTGAGGCCGAGCGATGCCGCCAGTGCACCCGCGCCTTCGAGGTCGCCGAGCACGGCCAGCATGCCCCCGTCCTCGGTCTCGGCGGCATCCTGCATCGCGCGGCCCCTGGCGATCGCCAGCTTCAGACCGTCTTCAACCGTAATCGCGCCGGCGGCCGCGGCCGCGGCCAGCTCACCCAGGGAGTGCCCGGCGATGAACTCCGCGGTCGGCTCTCCGGCCGCCCGCCAGCCGGCGATGGCGGCCAGGTAGAGGGCCGGCTGCTGGAAGGCGGTGCCCTCCTTGATCTGCTCGAACGGATCGGCGCCGAGCGATTCGACCGCTTCGCGGAACAGTTCGGGAGCCTGCTGCTCGACCGTCTCCTCCATCCCGCTGCGCTGGCTTCCCTGGCCCGGGAACAGCAGTGCCACGGCTTCATCTGTCTGACTGGTTTTGCTCACCCGGCGGATAATTCACCTCAGCAGGTCGTTGGTTAGCCGGAACGGGTGCCAAACCCCCCATTTGGGGGGTTCGTCGGCCCGACCGGGGGGTCCGGCCGCCGAACGTCCGGAATCGGATCCGGAACTATGGCAGGAGACCCTGACCCTGTGCGCTCCTGACCGCCTCGGCCCGGTTCCTCACCCCCAGCTTCCGGTAGATCGCGCTGGTGTGCTCCTTGACCGTGTGTGGTGAGAGAAACAGCTGGTCGGCGATCTCCCGGTTGGTCGCCCCGGTCGCCACCAGACCGAGAACCTCGAGCTCGCGGTCGGAAAGCCCGCCGGCGTCGCCCGCGCCGTCTTCTTCGGAAAAAACCTGGCTGCCCAGGGCGACCATCCGAACCGCCTTGACGACATCGGCAGCACTCCAGTCCTTGGTCACGAAACCCGATGCCCCGGCGGCCCGGGCGACAGCAGGCGAGATCCGGCCGGCTCCGGAGATCAGCAGGACCTTGGTCCCCGGTGAGACGATCCGGATGTCCTCGCAGAGCTCGGCGCCAGACTCCGGGCCGAGCATCAGGTCGACCAGGGCGACCCCGGGCCGGAGGTTCGCAGCGAGCTCGACCGCCTTGCCGCGGTCCGTGGCACCATCGCAGCGTTCAACCCAGGGCTGCCGGTCGAGCAGAAGACGGAAACCCCAGTGGACCACCTCGTGGTCATCGACCACCAGCACCCGGATGCGTTCCTCCTGGTCGCTCACGCGTCCACCGGGGCGAGCAGCCTGACTCGCCACTGGTCGCTTCCCTGCGGACCGAACTCGAACAGGGCGTCGTGCTGAAGCGCTTCCAGGGTGAGCAGGCGCAGCCCGATCCCGCCACTGCCCTGACGCGGATCCATCCGGTCGTTCAGCACCTCGACCGAGAAGGCGCCGTCCTCGATCCCGACCGAGACCTTGACCCGCCCCTCGTTGCTGTGCCTCTCCGCGTTGCGCAGGCTCTCGACCACCACCGCCTGGGCGAACGATTCGAGCCCTTCGGGAGTCCTCACCCCCTCACTCCATTCGAGTTCGATCTTGCCGAGCCGCTCGTACGAATCCACGAGCTCTCCCAGCGACCGCTCGCTGGGCGGCTCCCGGGGCGCCATCGGCTGGCTCAGGGTGGAGCGAAGGTCGGCCAGGGCCGAGGTGATCTCCTCGCTGCAGCGGTCGAGCTCGTCAACCGACAGCTCGCGCCCCGCTCCCAGGGCCAGTGAAAGGCCGAACAGCCGCTGCACCACCCGGTCGTGGATCTCCCGGATAAGACCGATCCGGGAGTCGAGGCTGCGCGCCCGCTCCAGCCCCACGGTCGAGCGCTCGACCATCGCCGCCATCGCGGTCAGGCGGCCGATGGTCAGCACCGTCTGATGATCTTCTTCCGAAAGCTCATAATCGCCGCCGCCCTGGTCGGCCACCAGGATGCCGAACCAGCGGTCGCCGGCAGCCACCGGGGCGCAGGTCAGGGTCGAGATCCCGAACTTGCCGGCGTAGCGGGTGGGCACCTCGAATTCGAGGTGGTTCCTGGAGACCTCGATCACCCGGTCTTCTGCCAGGGCCCGCTGGGCGACCGGCATCTCATCCAGGGTCGCCGCCACGTTGGCGATCACCTCGGAATCCACTCCGTGCGAGCCGGCCGGCCTGGTCAGCCCCAGCTCGGGCTCGTACATGAACAGCGCGGCCCGGGTCAGGCTGGTCAGCCCGCAGACCGCCGCACAGACCTGGTCGGCAAGGCGCCCGGCCTCCTCCGGATCCTCGATCCGGGCGATCAATCCGACCAGCGCGTCGATCTCGCCGGTCTGTCCGTCTGAAAGCATCTCCTCGATAGCCAACGCTACCCGACCGCGCCGCTCCGGTTACGCCTTCGCCCGGCCGGATCGGGCCCCAGCGACGCTATAGGGTGCCCTTCCGTGACCCCGGCTCCCCAGCTATCGATAAGTGAACTGTTCGCTTCGATGCGGCTGGCCTTTGTCGAGCACCGGGTTCTGCTGATCCGGGTCACCGTGATCTTCGCGGCGCTGAGCGGCCTGGCTTCGGCGGTCGAGCTCGCCGGCGCGTTCGGCATCGCGATCTCGGTCGGGGTCCAGCTCCTGTTCAGCGTCACATACAGCGGGGCCGTCGCGGTACTGGTCTGCCTGCCTGGCCGGGCCGAAGGCGTCGGCGATCTCTGGTCCGGAACGACCCCCGTGCTGGCCCGCCTGATCTGGGTCCGGCTGCTGACCGCCATCGCGATCCTCGCCGGCCTGTTCCTGTTCATCGTTCCCGGACTGATTCTGATGACGATCTGGGCGGTCGCCTTCCAGGCGGTCGCGGTCGAACGGACCGGGGTCCTTGCCGGCCTGGCCCGCAGCCGCGAACTTGTCAGCGGAAACGGCTGGCGGGTCCTGGCGTTCATCCTCCTTCTCGGGGTGGTCGCGGCCCTGGTCGCGCTGCTGGCGATGCTGGTCGCGCTGCCTCTTGGCACCGGGGCGATCGGCGGGGCGGTATCGGTCTTCCTGATCGGCCTGGCGGCCGCGCCGATCGCCGCGATCGGGCCGGCGGTGCTGTACAGCCATCTCAGCGGCGATGGACCGCCACTCGACGCCCCCGGGGACAGCGACCCGTTCACCCCCCGCTGATCCTCAGGCGCCGGCCGGAGAGGGCGACTTCCCGGTTTCCGCCCGGATAGTCTGGACGCATGGACGCTATCCGGACACCAGACAGCCGATTCGACAACCTCCCCGATTTCCCTTACGAGCCCCGCTACCGGGAGTGGCAGGGCCTGAGGATGGCCCACATCGACGAGGGCGAAGGCTCGCCGGTTTTGATGATCCATGGGGAGCCGACCTGGAGTTACCTCTACCGCAAGATGATCCCGCCGCTGGTGGCCGCCGGCCACCGCTGCATCGCCCCCGACCTGGCCGGCTTCGGCCGCTCCGACAAGCCGGTCGACGATGACTGGTATTCGTTCAGGAACCATGCCGGCTCGGTGGTCGACCTGCTCGAGCAACTCGACCTTTCCGGGGTGACCCTGGTGGTCCAGGACTGGGGCGGCCCGCTCGGCCTCTACGCGGCAACGATCGGCGCACCGGAAAGGATCGACCGGATCGTCGCCATGGACACCGGAGTCTTCAGCGGGTACCAGAAGATGTCAGATGCCTGGCATCACTTCCATGAGTTCGTCAAAAGCAACCACGACCTTCCGATCGAGCCGCTGATCAAGGGCGCCATGGCGACCGATCCGAGCGACGAGGTTCTGGCCGCGTACGCGGCACCTTTCCCCGACCCGGAGTCGAAGGCCGGGCCGCGGACCTTCCCTTCGCTTATCCCCCAGACCCCGGACGCCCCGGGCGCGGCCGAAGGGCAGGCGACCCAGGAGGCGCTGCTGAAAGATGAGCGCCCCGTGCTTCTCCTCTGGGCCGACTCCGATCCGGCGCTTCCGCTCGAACCGGTCGGCCGTGCTGTCCAGGGACTGTTCCCGACCGCGGAGCCGCTGACGGTGATCGAGAATGCCAGCCACTTCCTGCAGGAGGACCAGGGCGAAAAGATCGGCCAGATGATCGCCGACTGGCTGGACTGAGCCGGAACCCCGGGACGGCCTGATGGAGGCATCGAGCAAACCGAAGAATGCGGTCTGGGTCCTGGCGACCCTGATCCTGGTCGCCGGGGTCGCCAACCTCAACCTGGCCGTCGCCAACGTGGCCCTGCCGGACATCGGCCAGGCCTTCGACGCCAGCCAGACCAGCCTCAACCTGGTTGCGGTCGGCTATTCGCTCGGGCTCGCGACGTCGGTCCTCTACCTGGGCGCGGTCGGTGATCGATACGGCCGCAAATCGATGCTGGTCCTCGGCACCGCGCTGGCCGTTCCCGCGTCGGTTCTGGCTGCGTTTTCACCGACCATCGAGGTCCTTTTCGTCGCCCGGGTCTTCGGCGGACTGGCCGCCGGCATGGCCTTCCCGACCACCCTGGCCCTGATCACCGCCCTCTGGTCCGGGCCCGGCCGGACCAAGTCGATCGCTCTCTGGTCGGGCCTTGGCGGGGCCATTTCCGCACTCGGGCCGCTGACCTCCGGAGCACTGTTGACCGAGTTCGATTGGGGCTCGGTTTTCCTCGTCACCGTGCCGCTGGCCGTTCTGGCCCTGGTAATGGCGGCCAAGCTGATCCCGTCACACGTCAACGAGACCACCGACCCGGTTGACCACCTGGGCGGAATGCTCTCGATCCTGATGGTCGCCGGAGTCGTCCTGGCGATCAACTTCGTGCCGCCCACCTATGCGGTGACCACGATGCTCGGCCTGCTGGCTATCGGCCTGGCGGCGGGCGCCGGCTTCTTCATCCGGCAGCGCCGTGCCGCCAACCCGCTTTACGACCTCGACGTAGCCGCCCGGCGGATCTTCTGGGTCGCGGCAGTTGCCGGCATCATCGTCTTCGGGACCCTGATGGCGGCAATGTTCATCGGGCAGCAGTACCTGCAGAACGTACTCGGCTATTCGACCCTGGGTTCCGGCGCGGCGATCCTGCCGGCCGTAGTGTTTCTTGTGCTGATCGCCCCGCTCTCGGCGAGACTTGTCGAGAAACGCGGGGCCCGGATCACGCTGCTGATCGGGTATCTGTTCTGTCTGCTCGGTTTCATCGCGATGCTCACCCTCTGGGATGAAGGTGCCGCCTACTGGAGAGTCGGGCTCGGATACGCCCTGGTCGGTGCCGGAGTCGGTTTCGCCGGAACTCCGGCCTCGCACTCACTTACCTGCTCGGTCCCGGTGCGGAGAGCCGGCATGGCCTCGGCCACCTCCGACCTGCAGCGCGACCTCGGCGGAGCGATCATGCAATCGATGCTCGGCTCGGTGCTTACTGCCGGGTACACCGCGAAATTCGCCAGCCTGATCGCCTCGTCCCCGGACGCCGACAAGGTCTCGAGCAATACCCAGGCCGAACTCGAGAACTCCTTTTCCAGCGCGGCCAACACCGCCAAGGCCAACCCCCAATACGCAGACCAGATCATCGCCGCCGCCCGGGAGTCGTTTCTCCAGGGAGACGACTGGGCCTACGTCGCCGGTATTGCCGCGATCATCCTCGGTGCGATCATCGTCGCCACCCTGTTCCCCAGGCATGATGACGAGGTCCGTCTGCTCGGCGAGTACGCCGCGGCAGATCAAGACCGGGAATGAGGCGGAAGCCGGCTCCCTTCCGCCCGACTACGTCCTCCTTGCCGCGGCCGCGCCCTACCTGATCCGGGTCGGCCCGTTCGCAACCGGGACCGGCTCGCCAAGTTCGACCCCGACAGGTGGTCGCGCTCGTTCGTCATCGAGGAGAATGAGTCGGCACCCAAGGTAAGCCTGCTCTACGCAATCAGCGAGGGCTTCCTCAACATCCCCCTGGCCGGCGACGGTCTGATCCCACCACTGCGGGCCGCCCGCGTGCAGGCTGATTGGGTTTTCCGGTGTGATGCGCCTTGGCATCGGTGAAGGAAAAGAGTAGGCTCGAAGACCGGCATTCAGCAGTGGGCGGCGTGGCCGCCGGGACGTGGAAGATGGAAGCTGTCAGAAGCAGAGGTTTCGCCGTCTCGGCACTTGCAGTCGCGGCCTTCGCCCTGGCGTTCATGGCGCTTCCAGGTTTCGCGCGGGCAGATGGCACTCCTGATTCCGGTTTCGGCGGCGACGGACGAGTCACATTCGACCCCCTTCCCGCCTTCTCGGAATACACATCGGACCTGGCGATCGACTCGAAGGGCCGAATCGTCGCTGTCGGGACGGCTTTCAACAGCGGCATACTGCCGTCCCAGGGCTACATCGCCAGGTTCCTTTCCGACGGTACCCCCGACCCCAGCTTTGACGGGGACGGCTTCAAGCCGTTTTCCGTGGCGGTGGGACCCACCTCCCTGGACGGAGTCCGTATCGAGTCCGGGGACCGCATCACGGCCGGCGGCTACACCGTGGTTCCTGGCAACGGTTTCGACTTCTTCGCCGTCCGCGTGCTCGAGTCGGGCGCACCGGACCCGTCGTTTTCCGGCGACGGCATGACCACGGTCGACTTCGGCCCGAAAAAGGCCGACGTCGCCAATGACCTCACCCTCGACAGCAGGAACCGGCTGGTTCTCGCCGGATATACGGCCGCCACCGGCACAACCGCGATCGCGGTGGCCCGGCTGAATAACGACGGGAGTCCCGACACGGATCTCAACGGGACCGGCATCGCTATCCCCGACGTGGGTGGCACCTACTCGAGCGGCTCAGCCGTAGAGATCGACGGCAACGACCGGATCCTGGTCGGCGCAACTATCTCCCGGCCGGCGATCGGTACCGATTTCCTCGCGACAAGGCTCCGCCCCGAGGGCTCTTTCGACCCGTCGTTCGGCGGTGACGGCCGGGTAATAGTCGACTTCGCGGCCGACCCGTCCGAGTCGGCCAACGACCTGGCCATAGACGCCCAGAGCAGGATCGTCCTGGCCGGCTCTTCGGGTCCTTCAGAGGATTACGACACCGCCCTGGCACGTCTCCTGCCGACCGGGCTGCTCGACCAGAGCTTCAGCGAGGACGGCCGGGTGCGGATTACCGGGACTGACAGCAATTACGCCCGGTCAGTCGCGATCGATTCGGCAAACCGGGTGGTAACCGCGGGGGCATTTGTGGCGAAAGACTCGATCGTGGGCGATTCCCTCCTGACCCGCTTCTCCGACGGCGGCGCCTTCGACACAGCCTTCGGAGAGGGCGGCCTGCTTCGCGAAGACTTCTTTGCGGCCAGCGCCGACGCCGACGGGCTGGTCATCGACGGCGCCGGCCGCTACCTGATAGCGGGCCGCTATACGAGCGGCACGGATCAGCGCATTGGCCTGGCCCGCTTCACGGTCGACTATCCGAAGCCGCCGAATCCACCGGTCGGACCCGGGCCGGATCCCGATCCCGCCACCGCGCGCTGCGCCGGCAAGAAGGCGACCATCGTCGGCACCTCGGGCCGGGACGTGCTCCGGGGAACCGGAAAGCGGGACGTGATCGCCGGACTGGCCGGCAAAGACCGGCTGATCGGACGCGGCGGAAATGACCTGATCTGCGGAGGGAACGGACCCGACAAACTGGTCGGTTCCGGAGGAAATGACCTGCTTCGTGGCGACAAGGGCAACGACGTGGTCAACGGTGGCCCCGGAAAGGACAGGCTGCTCGGCAAACAGGGCAGCGACAGTCTGATCGGCGGCCCGGGCCGTGACCTATGCAAGGGCGGCCCTCGCCGCGACCGCGTCAGGTCCTGCGAGGCCGGGCGCGCCTGATCGCCGGGCGGGCATGACCGCAGGGTTCCTGGTCGCTGGAAGTCGCGCCCGGGCCTGGCGGTCCGGTTGACACAAGTCGCCGCCGGAGAACGGCTAGGGTGGCCCGGATGAGCGACTTCATCTTCACCATGTACAAGGTTTCGCGCAAGCATCCCCCGAACAAGGAGGTGCTGAGCGACATCTCGCTGAACTTCCTGCCGGGTGCCAAGATCGGCATCCTCGGCTACAACGGTGCCGGCAAGTCGACCCTGCTGAGGATCATGGCCGGGACCGATACCGGGTACCAGGGCGAGGCCCGGCTGCGGGACGGCGCCACGGTCGGGATGCTCGAACAGGAGCCCCAGCTCGACGAGGCAAAGGACGTGCGCGGCAATGTGGAGGACGGGGTGCGGGAGACGCGCGACCTGCTCGACCGCTTCAACGAACTGGCCGCCAACTACTCCGACGAGACGGCCGACGAGTTCGCCCGCCTGCAGGCGAAAATCGACGCGGTCGATGCCTGGAACCTCGACACCATGCTCGACAACGCGATGGACGCGCTCCGGCTGCCGCCCTCGGACGCCGACGTGACCACCCTTTCCGGCGGCGAGCGCCGCCGCGTGGCGCTCTGCCGCCTCCTGCTCCGGGCCCCGGACCTGCTGCTGCTCGACGAGCCGACCAACCATCTCGACGCCGAATCGGTGGCCTGGCTGGAGCGGTTCCTCGAGGAGTACAAGGGCACCGTTGTCGCGGTGACCCACGACCGCTACTTCCTCGACAACGTCGCCGGCTGGATCCTCGAGCTGGACCGCGGCCGGGGCATCCCGTTCGAGGGCAACTACTCCGGCTGGCTCGAGCAGAAGGGGGAACGGCTGGCCCAGGAGGAGCGCAAGGACACCGCCCGGGCCCGCACCATCGCGGCCGAGCTCGAATGGGTCCGGGAGAACCCCAAGGGCCGCCGCAAGAAGTCCAAGGCCCGCCTGGCCCGCTACGAAGAACTGCTGGCCGAGGAAAAGAACGTCAAGCTGGACGCGGTCCAGATCCACATCCCGGCCGGCCCGAGATTGGGAAACCTGGTGATCGAGGCAGACCACCTGCGCAAGGGCTTCGGCGACAAGCTGCTGATCGAGGACCTTTCGTTCAACCTTCCGCCGGCCGGGATCGTCGGGGTGATCGGCCCGAACGGGGCCGGCAAGACGACCCTGTTCCGGATGATCGTCGGCGATGAGAGCCCCGACCAGGGGTCGCTCCGGCTCGGGGAAACGGTCCAGCTGGCCTACGTCGACCAGTCCCGCGACGCGCTCGAGGCCGAAAAGACGGTCTGGGAAGAGATCTCCGACGGCGACGACACGATCCAGGTCGGCGAGAACAAGATGAACTCCCGGGCCTACGCCAGCTCGTTCAACTTCAAGGGATCCGACCAGCAGCGCAAGGTCGGCACCCTTTCCGGAGGCGAGCGAAACCGGGTCCACCTGGCCAAACTGCTGCGCTCGGGCGGCAACCTGCTGCTGCTCGACGAGCCGACCAACGACCTCGACGTCGACACCCTGCGGGCCCTGGAGGAGGCGTTGCTCAGCTTCGCCGGCTGTGCGGTCGTGATCTCGCACGATCGCTGGTTCCTCGACCGGGTGGCGACCCACATCCTCGCCTTCGAAGGCGACTCCCAGGTCGAGTGGTTCGAAGGCAACCTCGAGGCCTACGAAGAAAACCGCCGCAAACGGCTTGGCGCCGAGGCCGACCGCCCCCACCGGATCACCTACAAGAAGCTGGTCCGGAACTGACCCGAACGCCCCGGTGCTCCGCAACTCCTCATCCCGACCGTTGTTTGTAGCATTGATCGGCAGAATCGTCCATATGGAGGGAATCCCTTGATCGTCAGCACCCTGAATCGACTTCAGCCAGCCCTGATGGCGGTCGCAGTCCTGTTCGCCTTCGGCACACTGACCGCGTCGGCCGAAGCGAAGAGCAAGAAGCCGGTCTCTGTCTTCCCGTCACCCAAGACTCCCGTGGCTTCCGACAAGACCACGTTCAGCTTCCGGGGGCTGAAGCCGAAGAACCTCGGCAAGGTCAAGATATTCGCCTCCGAGACTGGCCGGCATGGGATCAAGCGCCGTCTCGAGCATTCTGACGGCCAAGGTGTCAGCGTTATTCCCGAGCGCGCTTTCGAACCCGGAGAGAAAGTCAAGGTCTACACCGGGAAGCGGATCAAGCGGGCCAGGAAGGGTGACTTCTGGGTCAGGATCGGTGAGTTCTACGGCAACGACGACAAGTCCGGAAAGCCAGGCGAGAAGAACGAATTCCCGGCGCTCCGCTCCCGTCCCGATCTCAGGCCGACGCCGATCTCCGTGGAGACTTCGACCCCCGAAGCTGCCCCCGGGAAGATCTTCTTCGCGCCCTCGGCCACGGGCATGACCATCGCCGACAACTTCGGACGGACATCCTGGTTCCGGCCGGTCGGCTTCGGCGGCAAGGGAGAGCGCATTTTCGCCTTCGAGCGGCAGGAGTACAAAGGTCGCCCGGTCTTGACTTACTGGAAGGGTTCGTCGTCAAGCCTGGGGTTCTCCCAGATCGGCACGTTCGAGATCCTTAACCGGAAATACAACCGGATCGCCAAATTCAAGCCTGGAAACGGCTACGAGGCCGACATCCATGAGTTCACGATCACCGAGCGTGACACCGCATTGGTACTCGCGTACCGCGGGGTGAAGGCTGATCTGAGCAAGTACGGAGGTGACGAAGACGGCAAGGTGTTTGACGCCATCGTCCAGGAAATCGACATCAAGACCGGTGCCGTCGTATTCGAGTTTCACTCGATCGGCAACATCAGCTTCGGGTCCAACCCCCAGGGCGCCGCACCGGGGGCGGTCTGGGACTATGCCCACCTCAACGCAGTTGCTGCCGACGGCAAGTCAGTCTTGATTTCCTCGAACGTCATGAGCACCATCTTCAGGGTGAACCGCCGGAACGGGCGACTCCAGTGGAAGCTGCGAGGCGACGGGCAGAAGCCGAAGTCCAACGACTTCAAGCTCGAGGATGGCCTCAGCTGGGGCTACCAGCACGACGTCAGGCGGCTGCCCAACGGTGACATCTCGATCTTCAACAACGGGGTCGGTTTCGTCCTCTTCGGTACTCCTGACATCAACGACCAGTCGTCCGGTCTCATTCTCAGGCTCTCGGGCAAGGGCAAGAACCGCAGGGTGTCCGAGGTCAAGCGGTTCGAGCATCCCTCCATGGTGCGCGCGTTTGCGATCGGCAGCGCACGAGCGGTGTCGACTGGTGGCATGATCGTCAACTGGGGCCTCGCTCCTCGCATAACCGAGTTCGGCCCCTCCGGCGATATCGTTTTCGACGCCACCTTCACCGGTCACGGAGGGGGACCGGCCGCCGGTTCATACCGTGGCTCCAAGGGCGACTGGATCGGCAAGCCGAAAGACAGGCCTGCGATCGCCAGCGAAGCCGATGGCGCCGGAGCCAAAGTCTGGGCCAGTTGGAACGGCGCTACCGACATCAGGGAGTGGAAGGTGCTGACCGGCAGTAGCGCCGGCAGCCTGACCGAGGTCGGCAGCTCGTCCTGGAGGGACCTTGAGACCATGATCGCGGTGCCGACGGTCGATTCCAAGGTCAGGGTTGTCGCCTACGGCCCCGACGGTGAGAAGCTGGGGCAGTCGGGCCTGATCGCGGTCGGTAAGCAGTCGCGCTAGGCAGGCACCATTCCGCCGCCGCTGGCGGCGGCGGACCTGAGTATCGAAATGATTGAACCGGGGCCCCGCGGGGCCCCGGTTTCGTTGCCTCCGCGTCCGCCCGATTCGTCGGAAGAACCGAATCGGCAAGATTGCCGGCGAGGTGACGGTCCGCGAATGGCCCGAGAAAGAATTTCGGAACACCGCAACTTCCCCATCCCCCCGGGTTGGAAACCCTGATTCACCATACTCAGAACCTAAATGGAGGGTACACCTTGATCACCAGTACTTTGAAGCGACTTCGACCGATTCTGGCAGCAGTCGCGGTCCTGTTCGCTTTCGGCGCGCTCACCGCGTCGGCCGAAGCCAAGTCCAAGAAGCCGGTTTCCGTATTCCCGGCACCGAAGACACCGGTCGCATCTGACGACACGACTTTCAGCTTCCGCGGCGTCAAGCCGAAGAACATGGGACCGATCGAGATTCGTGACCGCGACGGCAACCGGATCGGCGGAAAGCGCCTGGCCCATTCCGACGGCAAGGGCGTCAGCTTCATCCCCAACGGCAAGTTCGAGCCTGGTGAAAAGGTGAGAGTCAAGACCAAGAAGAGGATCAAGCTGACCAAGAACGGTGATTTCTGGGTCAGGATCGGCAAGTTCTACGGCGACGACGACTCGGACCCGGGTCCGGGTAAGCCCCCGGCCAATGATGGCCTCAAGTCCCGACCCGACCTGAAGCCGCCGAAGCTTGATGTTCTGGTCAACAAGCCGGAAGCCTCCTCGGGCAAAGTCTTCTTTGCGCCGAAGAAGGACGGAGCCACCATCGCCGACAACAACGGGCGGATTCGCTGGTACCGGCCGTCGGGCATTGCCAGCAAGGGAAACGAGTTCTACAACTTCCAGCCCCAGACCTACAAGGGCCGGCCCGTTCTGACCTACTGGCTCGGTGCTTCCGGCGTCCAGGGCTTCTCCCAGGTCGGTGCCTACGAGATCCTGAACAACAAGTACAACCGCATCGCCAGTTTCACGCCGGGCAACGGCTACGGTCCGAACATCCACGAGTTCTCACTGACCGGACGCGATACGGCGCTGGTCCAGGCCTACCAGGGCGTCGAGTACGACCTGACCCCGGTCGGCGGAGCCAAGGACGGCAAGATCCTCGACAACGTCGTCCAGGAAATCGACATCAAGACCGGTGCCGTTCTGTTCGAGTGGCACGCAATCGGCAACGTCGGCCTGAAGGCCGCCGAGGGCGCCCCGCCGGAAGACGGGTCGCCGTGGGATTACCTCCACATCAATGCCTCGAAGCCCGACGGAAACTCGATCCTGGTCTCGGGTCGCCGAACCAGCACCATCTACCGGATCAATCGCAGCACCGCCAGTATCAGGTGGAGGTTGCGCGGCGACGGAATGAAGCCGAAGACCAACAGCTTCAAGATCGCACCCGGCGCCCAGTGGGGCTACCAGCACGACATGGAGCGCCTGCCGAACGGAAACATCTCGTTGTTCGACAACGGCGCCGACCGGCCGAACGCCGGCCTGCCGGTGATCAACGACGAATCGAGCATTCTGGTTCTGAGGCTGTCCGGCAAGGGCAACAACCGCACGGCCTCACTGGTCAAGCGCTACACCCATGAGCCGGATCCGATAATCGCCCTCTCGCAGGGTTCTGCCAGGCAGCTCGAGAATGGCAACTGGTTTGCCGGCTGGGGACAGGTCTCCCAGATGACCGAGTTCTCCCCGGATGGGGAGGTAGTCTGGGATGCGATATTCCCCGACTCGGCGGTCAACTCCTACCGCTCGTTCAAGGCGCCGTGGGTAGGCAAGCCGAAGGATCGCCCGGCGATCGCCAGTGAAGCTGACGGCGCCGGAGCGACTGTCTACGCCAGCTGGAACGGTGCGGAAGTCGCCGAGTGGAAGGTCCTGACCGGCGATAGTGCCGGCAGCCTGCGCGAGGTGGGCAGCTCGGCCTGGAAGAACCTGGAGACGATGATTCCGGTCGCCTCGGTCGATTCCAAGGTGAGGGCGGTGGCCTACGACGCCGACGGCAAGCAGATCGGGCAGTCCGGGCTGATTGATCTCGGCAAACAGTCCAGGTAGTTCCAGCATCGAGATCGAGCTCTCCGAAACCCCCGGGCGGTCACTCCGCCCGGGGGTTTTTCGTTGTCTGGCCCGAACGGGCGCGAAGGCCGGCAGCCCCACCGGATCGACCGGGTGAGAATCGGCCTGAATTGTCCTCTTGAGCGATCCGAGAAGTATTTCCGGAGCACCGCTACTTAGCGATCCGACCGGGTTTAGATATCTCGATTCGCCATAAACAGAACCTAAATGGAGGAGATGTCTTGATCATCAGCACTTTGATGCGACTTCGACCTGTCCTGATGGCAGTCGCGGTCCTGTTCGCCTTCGGTGCGCTGACCGCGTCGGCCGAGGCCAAGTCCAAGAAGCCGGTTTCGGTCTATCCGGCTCCGAAGACCCCGGTCGCTTCTGACACCACAACTTTCAGCTTCCGCGGCGTCAAGCCGAAGAACATGGGCAAGGTCAAGGTCGTCGGCTCGGAGACCGGTCGCCACGGCGGCAAGCGGATCGCTCACCCCGACGGCAAGGGCGTCTCCTTCGACCCCAAGAGGCAAGTTCGCACCGGGCGAGACGGTCAAGGTCTACACCCAGAAGAAGATCAAGCTGACCAACAAGGGTGACTTCTACGTCAAGATCGGTCGCTTCTACGGCAACGACGACAAGAACGCCAGCCCTCCCGGCGACCAGAGCCCGAACCCGAGGCTCAAATCACGTCCCGACCTCAAGCCGGCGGAACTCGAGGTCCTGACCCCGGGTGAAAACGCCGCCCCGGGCAAGATCTTCTACGCCCCGGCCCAGTACGGCATGGCGATCGCCGACAACTACGGGCGGACCTACTGGTGGCGCGCGGTCAGCTTCGGCGGAAAGGGAGATCGCGTTGCGAACTTCCAGCGTCAGGAGTACAACGGTAACCCCGTCGTGACCTACTGGAAGGGCGCCAACACGGTTCAGTCGTTCACCCAGGTCGGTAACTACGAGGTGCTCAACCAGAAATACAACCGGATCTTCAGGTTCGGGCCCGGCAACGGTTACGCGCCGGACGTGCACGACTTCCAGATCACCCCGCGCAACACCGCACTGGTGCTCGCCTACCGCGGTGTCAAGGCGGACCTGAGCAAGTACGGCGGTGACAAGAACGGCAAGGTGCTGGACAACATCATCCAGGAGGTCGACATGAAGACCGGTGTCGTTCTGTTCGAGTGGCACTCAGTCGGCAACGTCGGCCTCGGTGCGAGCTCGGCGCCCCGACGCCCGGACAGGTCTGGGACTACTTCCACCTGAATGCCGCCCACTGGGACGGCAAGGGAATCCTGGCCTCGGCCCGCTCGACCAGCACCCTCTACCGGATCAAGCGCGACAACGCCACGATGATGTGGAGGTTGCGTGGTGACGGTGCCAAGCCCAAGGCGAACAGCTTCAAGGTCGCCGAGGACGCGATGTTCGGCTACCAGCACGACGTGCGCCGGACGGCGGAAGGCAACATCTCGCTGTTCGATAACGGCTTCCAGGGCCCCCTGGTGGTCAACCCGACGTCGAGCGGCCTGGTGCTGAAGCTGAGCGGCAAGGGCAAGAACCGCAAGGCCTCCGTGGTCAGGCGGGACAGCTACCCGGGTCAGAGCCTCGACTTCCCGGGCCCGAACCCCGCCCAGCCGCACTCGCCTACGGGCATGCAGACGTTCGCCACCGGCGGCAACTTCCAGCTCGAGAACGGCAACTTCCTGGTCGGATGGGGCACCGAGCGGAACATCACCGAGTTCGACGTCAACGGCAACATCGTGTTCGACGCGGCCTGGCCGCGTGGTGGCTTCTTCAGCTACCGGGCGATGAAGGCCGACTGGAACGGCAAGCCGAAGGACCGGCCGTCGATCGCCAGCGAGGCCGACGGTGCGGGAGCCAAGGTGTGGGCCAGCTGGAACGGCGCCACCAAGATCGCCGACTGGAAGGTTCTGACCGGCGACACGGCCGACAACCTCCAGGAAGTCGGCAGCTCGCCCTGGAAGGGCCTGGAGACCACGATCGAAGTTCCGTCGGTCAAGTCCAAGGTCCGGGTCGTCGCTTACGACGCCAACGGCAACAAGCTCGACGAGTCAGGGTTGATCGCCCTCGGCGAGCAGTCGCGCTGATCCGACGCCTCCGCCGGCCGGGTGACCGGTCAGGCGGGAAGAAGTGATTGAGACCGGGGCCCCAGAAATGGGGCCCCGGTTCTTTTCTGGTCTCCGGCGGCAAGCGGTCCGCCGGGTTTTAGGTGCTGCGGCCGGCGATCTGCGCGATGCCCGGCCGGCGTCAGACCCGGCGCGGCCGGGGAATCTCTCCCTCGGTCAGCTCGGGCGATTCGGCCGGCATCTCCCTGACCACCTGGCTCGAGTAGAGCTGCGCCAACGGCTTGGCCGTGATCCCGTGCAGCAGGACACTGGCCAGAACGGTGGCGGTCACCGTCGCGAGCACGACGTTCAGTCCGGGGAGCTCCGGCTCTTCGCTGACCACCACGAGGACCAGGATGATCGAAGCCAGCCCGCGCGGACCGAACCAGCCGATGAAGGCGACCGTCCACTGGTTGAGGTGGCTGCCGATCAGCGAGACGCCGACCGGGATCATCCGGTTCACGGTCAGGGCGACCACCACGAAGGCCGCGATCTGCCAGGTCATGGCGTCAAGAAACCCGATCGCGGCCGTGCCGAAGACGAAGAATACGATCACGCTCAGCAGCTGACCCTCGCGCTCGGCGAAATCGAGAATCCGCTCGCCGAAGTCATGGGCAAACCGCGATACCGCCAGTCCCGCGACGAAGGCCGCGATGAAGCCGTTTCCTCCGAGCAGGTCGGCCAGGGCCCAGGAACCGACCGCGATCGCGACCATCACCATGCGCTCGTACGAGTAGGTGATCGTGCGGCGTCTGACCGCGTGCAGCACCGAGCCACCCGCCGCCGCCGCCGGCGACGATTCCGACCACCGCACCCAGTGCGACCTGCTGGACGCCAAAGGTGAACCACGCGGTCGCATCAAGCGACGCCTGGTCCACGGCAAGGCCGAGAAAGAGGAAAAGGAACGGGATCGAGAGTCCGTCGTTCAGACCGGCCTCGACGTTGATCGTCTGGCGGATCCGGGCCGGGACCTTGGGGCTCGAGACCACCGCATGGCCGAGCGCGGCGTCGGTCGGCGCCAGCACCGCAGCGATCACCGCCGCCTCCCAGAACTGGATCCCGCTGACCAGCACGACCGCCGTTGCGGTCCCGGCCATGATCGTCAGTGGCATGCCGATCACCAGCAGCCGCCCGGCCCAGGATCCGTCGTTGCGCAGCTCGCCCAGGTCGCTCCGCGAGGCGTCGGAAAAGAGCACCACCACCAGAGCGATTTCGGCAATCACGAGGCCGGAGTGCCCGGTCAGCTTGTAGTCGGCAATTCCAAGCAGGCTCGGACCGCAGATGATGCCGAGCGCGGCAAAGACCATCGGCGCCGAGACGTTGTATCGCCCGAGGGTCCGGGAGACGATCCCATAGGCGAAGATCACGCCGGCGATTGCCCCGATTTCAGCCACGACCAACCGGATCCTACGCCTACCGTTGCGGCCGCGCGCCGGGCCGGGCCGCCGGGGCAACCAATCGCGAAGGGCCGGGCGGGCCCCCGGCCCCGACCCGGTGTCGGAGGGCGGTATGGTCGCCGGGTGTCCGGGAGCAGGCCGAAACGATCAGACCACCGGCTCTTCGTCGCGATCGAGCTTCCGGAGGAGGTCCGCCGTGCGGTGGCCGGGTGGGCCCGGAGCGTCGCCCGCAGCGGAGAACGGTTACGGGTCGTCCCGATGCGCAACCTGCACGTCACGCTGGCTTTTATCGGCGACCGGCCGGAATCCGACATCCCGGTACTCGCCGCGGCGCTCAGGGAGTCCGCGGCGCCGCCGACCGGTCTCTCGACCGGGGCGCCGGTATGGCTGCCGCGCCGCCGGCCCCGTGCGCTCGCCCTTGAGATTCACGACGGCCGGGGCGAGCTGGCGGCCGTCCGGCGGGCGACCGCCGAAGCGGTGGCTGATGCCGTGGGGCTTTCCGCCCCCGGCAAAGCGTGGCTGCCTCACCTGACCGCAATCCGGATGAGCCGTGGTGCGACCGCACCCGGACCGGATCTTCCGGTGACCCCGGCGCTCGGGTTCGACGCCGAGGCGGTGACCCTGTACCGGTCCCGGCTGAACCCGGAAGGGGCCGAATACGAGCCGCTGGAGCGGATCGGGCCGGCCTGATTGCCGGCAGATCAGGACTTGATCTGGCTCATCAGTTCGGCGATGCCGACCACGTCGGTCGCAGCGGCGATCTGCGATTCCCTGATCTCGAGAACCGCCGTTGAGAAGAAGGCGACCTCACGGCCCGTCGCCTCCACGCCGAGGAACTCCCCGTCGTGGGTTCCGCTCCAGCGCTGGTGGGCGGCCACGAGCGCGCCCTCGCCGAGAATGATCTCGATCTCGTTGTGGAGATCGGAAAAGCCGGCCAGGAATGCCCTGACCGCTTCCTTCTGGCCTTCACGCCCCCGCGCCTCACCGTTGTGGGTGAAGTCCTCGCTCAGAATCCGGTCGATCGCCTCAACATCCCTCCCATTGATCACTTCCGAGTAGAAACGCCGGACCAGCTTCTTGTTCCGCTTCTTTGACATCGGCCGGGATGAGCCTATCCGGACGCCCCGATAGGGTTCCGCCCATGTACGTATCAATCGGAGGACCGATATTCCTGATCGCGGTCGGCGCGATCCTGCGCTATGCGACTGACTTCGATGTCTCGGGGATCGACATGGACACCGTCGGGCTGATCCTGATGATCGCCGGGGTGGTCACCCTGGTGCTTTCGTTCGGCATGGCGATCTTCAACAGCGACAAGTCCGGTTCCGGCGGACAGCCGCCCTCGAATCGCCCCCCTCCTCCCCGCCAGTAGAGACCTTGACCGGAACTCTGACGGCGGTCGGGCGATAGGCGGCCCGAGTTGACCGAGACACACCACAGTTTCGGCTTCAGGGAGCGGCTCGAGTTGTGGTCGGCGCTACTGATGGCGGCCGCGACCGTCGCCACCGCCTACAGCGCCTACGAGTCGACCCGCTGGAGCGGCGAGCAGTCGACCCAGTTCACCCAGGCCGGGGCCGCCCGGACCGAGTCGGCCAAGGCAAACACGGCGGCGGCCGCCCAGATCACGATCGACGCCAGCCTGTTCACCGAAGTCGCGGTTGCCTACAGCCAGGGCAACAAGCGGGGCCAGGAACTCGTGGAGGGCTTCTTTCGCAAGGAGTTCAAGCCGGCCTACGAAGAGTGGATCGCGATGAAGCCGCTGAAGAACCCCGATGCGCCGGCCACTCCGTTCAGCCTCAACTCGTACAAGCTGGCCAAGCAAGAGGAGTCGGATCAGCTCGAGGCGGAAGCCACCGCCCACTTCGACGCGGGACGCGATGCCAACCAGAACGGCGACAACTACGTCCTGGCGACGATCTTCTTCGCCGCGGTCCTGTTCTTCGCCGGAGTGGCGACCAAGTTCACGTCCGACCGCGTGGTCGCGATGACCCTCGGGATCGGCACGGTGGTCTTCCTTTCCGGCCTGACCCGGCTCGCGACCCTGCCCTTCCACTAGCTTTGCCGCCGGCTACCGCTGAGCCCGACTGGGATGCCCTGGCGGCGATCTACGGCCGGCAGGTATGGCTCGAACTGAGCTCGATCCGCAACCTGCTCGACCTGCTCGACCCCGGGCCCGGCGACCGCCTGCTCGACATCGCGACCGGGACCGCCGCGCTGCCGGCGGAACTCGCCAGGCGTGAAGGCCGCCCGGGCGAGGTCATCGGAATCGACCGGAGCGAGGAAATGCTGCGGCGGGCCCCCGATCTGCCGACCGGATGGCGGCTCGAGACGGCCGACGCGACCGACCTGCCGTTCGCCGCGGACTCTTTCGACCTGGTCACCGCCTCGTATCTGCTCCATCTTCTCGACCGCGAGACGCGTTCCAAGGCGATTGACGAATGCCTGCGGGTCCTCAAGCCCGGAGGCCGGATCGGAACGATCACGATTGCCCCGCCCCGGCGCCGAGCCACCTCTCTGCTTACCGCGCCGGTGCGGTGGGCCGCCGACCGGTACCCGACCCATCTCGTAGGTCTGAGGCCGCTCGACCCGGGCCCGGAACTGATCGCCGGAGGCTTCTCCGAAACCGGCCGCCGACTCAGCTTCAGGGGCTACCCCGCCCTTTGCGTGACGGCCCGGGCGCGCTGAGCCGGCCGGACCGGCCAGGTATTCACGCTCCGGGGGGTGCCGGATCAGAGCTTGCGGCACACCTTTCTGGCGCTGGTCCTCGTCACGTCGCCGAGATCTCCGGCAGCCGAAGCTCTCGGTCCGGACTGCCACTTGCCGTTCTTCTTCGGACGATCGATCCCGCTCTGGTACCGTCTGAATCTGGCCCGTGTCCGATCGGTGCCGCTCGATCAGTGCCTCGTAGGCGCCGGTGAAGTTCTTGCCCCTGACCCTTGCGTCGATGATCCGCCAACCCTTCTTGTAGACGTCCCCGAAATGCTGCCAGGTCGTCGGCGAACTTTCCGTTGGCACAGAAGATGAGTGTCCGACCGGTTCACCGTCGCTGCGGCCCCTACGAAGCGGGAGTCCTTCACCTGGTTGTAGACCTTGCGGTTGGCCTTGCACTGCTTGAGCTTGCTCTTCGCCCGCTGCTTCTTCGCCTTGCCCTTGGCCTTCTTCTTCTGCTTGGCGAACTTGGAGCAGCCGGGCTGCTTGAACTTGGCCTCCGCGACCGAGGTCCCGGACGTCGCCAGGCCGGCAACGGCGACGGCGGCCGCTATGAGCAATACCGGGAACACCCGAAACCCTGACAAACCGGGAATTCCTATCCTGCTGGCGGTCAACTGAATCTCCTCCGTTCGAGAACTTGGACTGGTGAACTAATACCTGAACCGGTGTCCGGGGGTCGAGTAGCGGTTTCGACCAATCTTTTCGGGGGAGGGCGAAATCCGATCGGGCGGGGTCAGCGAATCGATGGTCCGATTAGCCGCTGCTGCCGGTCGATTTCGGAACAGCGGATCCCTTCCCGCGACGCCGCCTTGCCGATCAGCGCCAGCAGTTCGAACATCCGGACTGCGACTGCCTGGTGCGATTCCGCGGCCACCCGGACCTGATCGAAACCGAGTCTGATCAGGTCTTTCAGTTCGGGGACGGTGGTCAGCAGACGGGGCTCGCCGTCCGAATCGACTCGTAGCGGCGAGGGACGTTCCGACCGGACGAACTCGATCAGAAATGATCCCATCGCGTCCATCGCGTTCTCTGCCGTGGTCGGGTCGTTGATCCCGGGGGACAGTCCCTTGAGCGCGATGTCGGCGAGCTGACGGACCGGGAAGGCCGTGTCCTGAACGAGCGTTCGCTGCTTGTCCAGGATGAAATTGTCGAGAACCGCCCGTTCGAGCTCCTCGTCGTCCCCGGCCCCCCGGATCTCGGCGATCGCCTGGCCAGGGAGCACGTAGACGCCGACCTCGACCCGCTGTACGACAATTGCGTCGGAAAGGGACGCCGCCCTGATGATCGGGCCGGTATCGACCACGGTCAGGTAACCGCCCGACCCGGCTTCGATCTCGCGCGTTTCGCCCCCCGCCGCGCGCAGGTCTGCCGGATCGAACGTGTCTGCCCGATCTTCGGGCTCCCCCGGCCCGCCCGGGAACCGCTCCGCCAGAGCCCGCACGGCATCGTCGTGGATCGAGGCGATGACCGACGATGGCTGCAGCATGCTGATGATGTGGGCGATGAAGCCGGCAAACGTCCCGAACGCCGCCAGGGCGAGCAGTACAGCGAGAGTCATCGAGAGGTTGGGGGGCGGAGCCTCGGGCCCGCTGATGCCGAGCCTGACCAGCAATACCAGGCTGTAGACGAACGTCCCGAGAAAGAGAGCCAGGGTGGTCTGACTCAGGCGATCGCTGCGAAACGAGCGAAGGACCCTCGGGCTGAGCTGGGAGGAAGCCAGCGTGAAGGCGACCACGGTCACCGAAAAGCTGAGCCCGGCGACGGCCACCGTGGTCGTGGCGATCGTCTCCAGCAGGCTACGGGCCGAGGACTGGCTGTCAAAGGTGAGTACCGGCAGATCGGTCCCCAGGGCATCATCGGCAGCCGGTAGCCCGAGGGCAAGCGCGACCGCGGCAAGCATCGCCACCGCCGAGAGAAAACCGAAGCTCGCCCTCAGCGCGTCCCAGCCCTGGCTGAGCCATCCGCGGCCGCCGCTCGGACCTCGGGTTCCGGAATTGCCGACCATGGCCAAGACCCTAACCGGGGCTCCGGCCAGGCGACGGGACGGCGATCAGGCGCTCGAGCCGGCCAGGGCGCCCGCGTACACCTGCCAGGCCAGTGCCGTCTTGGCGGTGAGGCTGAGGATCACGTAGACCGTTTCGACGAACAACGGATCCTTCCACCGGCCCCTGCCCCTGTAGCCGAGCCACATGTTGAGCGCGAACCCGTTGAACAGGATGAAAAGGGAGACGAAGATTCCGTAGACGAACCCCGGCACGGATCCCTCCCCCTCGGAAAGGATGAACTGGATCACGATCCCGATCCATGGCACTGCTCCGATCAGGCAGCCGTAAACGAACGGTGACCAGTCGACCCCATCCCGACCGAGATTCGTCCGCTCCATGACCAGACCGAACAGGATCATCGCCGCGTTCGCCCCGAACATCACCAGCAGGGCTACGACGTCGCTGACTCCCGCGAGCATCGCGATCAGCACAACCATGATCGAGGCACTGACCGAGTACTCCCACCAACGGGCCGGATTGACTCCCCGGGCCACGTTTGCTTCGTAGCTTCGCCGGCCGACCGTGGATACGAACAGATGGTCGAGCAGTGCCAGCCCGAGGAACACCGCGACCAGAACGTCCACTCTCAGATCGAACAGTTCCTTGGTTGCGAACTGGTCGCTGCCGGGGGCCGAAGTCAGGTAGGAGCCGAGGACCGGGAGGGTCACCGGATCGGAAAGGATCAGCAGCAGGACGACCTGAATCCCGAAAAATGCGGTGGCGACCAGGTTCAGCCGCCCCAGGCGGGAGAGTCTGGCCGGATCGGCTTGTCCTTCTGTACGAGAAATCATCGATTGATCAGGCTAGCGATTCCGGCCGGCCGGCCCGATACCTGACCGGCGGGCCGATAGACTCAGGCGACGGTTTCAACAAGGGGAAGGTTCACATGAAGGTCTTTCGCAGGGTTCTCGTAGTGGCGGGCGTAGCGGCGGCGACGGCCGGCCTCGGATTCGGTCTGGCCGCCACTTCTTCGGGCGAGGTTGCCGGCGTCTCGGGCAAGAAATCTGCGTTCAAGCCGAAGAAGCTGGCCGGGACCTGGAAGGGCACCTGGAACAACCAGACATTCGACACCTCCGGCTCCGCCAAGATCAAGCTCAAGGTAGGCGGAAAAGGGAAGAAGCAGAAGATGTACGCCAGCATCACCCTCGGCGGCAGGGTATTCGGCTGCCCGAGCGTTCCGACCAGGAAGGCCACCCTGAAGAAGGGCAAGGGCAAGAACCGCTGGAACAGCTCCGGCTTCAAGGTCGTATTCAAGAACCAGAACGGCCAGTCCAGCTTCAACTACACCCACAGGTCGGGCAAGATCTCGGGCAAGGGCGTCTCTCCCTGCGCCAAGGCGATCACCTACAAGTTCAAGGGCAAGATGAACAACAAGAAGGCAAACGCCGAAACCGACATCTTCGAAAATGGTGTGCAGTTCGCCAACTCGACCCTCTCGCTTAAGAAGAAGTAGCTTGAGCTTTTCCGCTCGATGTGACCGGGCCAGGCCTCAGGGCCGCGGGGTGGTAGGTCGATGATCTCCTGGCGCACCCGCTGGAGGATCGTCGAACACGTCCGCAACAGCATCTGGATAGTGCCGGCGGCGTTTGCGGTCGTCGCCATCTGCCTGGGGATCCTGGTTCCACATTTCGACGAGCAGCACGTGGAGTCGGTAGGAATCAGGTACGGAGCGGGAGCCGCCCAGGGGATCCTCGGTGCGATCGCGGGGGGCATGATCACCTTCACCGGCTTCGTCTTCTCGATCCTGCTGTTGGCGGTCCAGTTCGGATCCAGTCAGTTTTCACCGCGCATGTTGCGCCGCTTTCTGCGGGATCCGACAACCAAGGTCGCCCTGGGCCTGTTCATGGCGACCTTCCTCTATGCACTGCTGGTCCTGAGGACACTCGAACCGCTGACGAACTCTGAGTTCATCCCTGACTACTCGGTCACGCTGTCGCTTGTCCTCCTGATCTTCAGCATGATCGTCTTCCTCCGGCTGATCAGCAGGACGACGCAGGGACTCAGGGTCGCGGCCGTCCTGCGCGACCTCGGCCGGGACGGCAATGCTCTGCTGGGAAAGATCTACACCGACCCCGAATCCGGCCCGGAAGAGCGGCTGGTGCTGCCGGCGTCCGAGCCCGGCAACAGCCCCAGAACGGTCGCCTTCGCCGACGAGCCGGGAATCCTCCAGAGCGTGGACCGGAACGGACTGACCGCGATCGCTTCCAGGTCGGACTCGGTAATCGAGCTGGTACCGCCGATCGGCGACCTGGTCTATCCGGGAGCGCCGCTGTTCCGCATCCACGGCGGGGGAGACGGGATCACGGATGAGAAACTGAGACACTCGGTGGCGGTTGGCGACGAGCGAACCACCAGGCAGGATCCCGCCTTCCTGTTCCGGCTTCTGGCCGATATCTCCTCGAAGGCGCTGTCCCCCGGAGTCAACGACCCGACCACCTCGATCCAGGCACTCGACCAGATCGACCTGCTGCTGCACCAGCTCAGCGATCGGCGGCTGACCCCGGGGGTCGGACTCGACGAGAGCGGCCGGGTCCGACTGACCTACGCCGCTCCCACGTGGGAGGACTTCCTCAGCATCGCCCTGGATGAAACCCGCTATTTCGGTGCCGGATCGATTCAGGTGGTCCGCCGGATACGGGCACTGCTCGAAGGTCTCCTCCACACGGTGTCGGAGCACCGGCGGCCTGCGGTCGAAGCCCATCTGGCCAACCTCGAAGCGAGCGTCCTGGAGAATTTCTCCGGGGCCGCGGAGCTCAAACTCGCGGCGACCGGCGACCGGCAGGGGATCGGCTCACCACGCTGATCCCGCTCATTCTGGACGTCGATACCGGCATCGACGATTCGCTGGCGCTGCTGTATGCGGCCGCCGGCGACGAAGCGGAACTCGTCGCGGCAACGACCTGCGCCGGCAATACCGACCTCGTGTCGGCCACCCGCAACACCCTGGCGGTACTCGAACTTGCCGGCCGGCCACAGGTCGAAGTCGCCGAAGGCCGGGGCGCGCCGCTGGAACGGCCGCTGGTCACCGCACCCGAAATCCACGGCCCCCGGGGAATCGGGCGCGCGACCCTGCCTCCTCCCTCGGTCTCCCCCTCCGCCCGCCCGGCCGCCGAACTGATCATCGAGTCGGCCCGCGAGCGCCCCGGGGAGTTGACCCTGGTGGCGCTCGGGCCGCTTACCAACGTGGCGGTCGCGACGCTGGCCGAACCGGAACTCCCGCGGCTACTCAAGCGGCTGGTGATCATGGGCGGCCCGAATGAAGTGCGCGACGGCGCAGGCGGGGCGCTCGACCGCAACACCTCGGTCGACCCCGAGGCCGCGGCGATCGTCTACCGGGAGTTCGGCCGGGCCGGCGATCCGCTTCCCATGACCGTCGGCCTGGACGTGACCCGGAGGGTGAAGCTTCTGCCCTCAGACCTGGCCACCGTCCGGGCCCGGGCGGGCGACCTGCCGATCACCCGCTTTCTCGAAGAAGCGCTCGGCTTTTACTTCGAATCCCACGAAAGGCGTTTCGGGTTCTGCGGCGCCTTCATGCACGATCCGTTCGTCGTCGCAGCAGCCCTCGACCCCGATCTGGTGGAGACCCGACCTCGGAGGGTCTCGGTCGAACCGGGCGCCGGTGCGCCAGACGCGACCGGCCGAGGGCCGGCAATCGCCGATCGACAGCCCGGGTCGGGAGCCGGGGCGAACGCCAAAGTCGCGTTCAGCGGCGAGGGCGACCGCTTCATCGGGCGGCTGATCGACCGCCTGGTCGGGCTGGCAACCTAGCCCGCCAGGGTGCCGGAATTCCCAGGAGCCGGAGTCCTCCGGAGCGGGAGCCCCGGCTCAGGCGGCGGGGGTACCGTCCGGCTTGACCACCAGCCAGTTGCCGCCGAACTCGTTCACGTTGTGACAGAGCACCTCGTTCGGCGGGTCGTCGATGTAGTAGTAAAGCGGGTGGCCGGCATAGGTCACCTGGGTCGAGCCGTCATCGCGCCTGGTCGTGCCCAGCAGGTCCGGCTTCGCCCGCCCCGCGGCCTGCGGCTTGCCCCTGGTCAGCACCGGTGGCCAGGCCGATGCGCACTCGCCGTAGCACTCGCTGGTGGACGACTTCTCCTTGTCGAACAGGTAGATCGCCTGCTCGCTGTCGTCGAAAAGGATCTCGCCGAACTGCGAAGTCGGAGGCGACGATCTCGATCCCGCGCTCTTTCTTCTTCTGGCCATCCGCCCCGGTTTGGTCGGATCCCTGCCCGCCGCCGGAGCCCTGCCCGCCGCCGTTCGTGCCGGTCGATCCTGCTCCAGTGGCGGTCCCGGCCGAAGTCGTGGAGTCGCTGTTGCCATCGTTCGAGTCGTCGCCCGAACAGGCCGCAAAGACCAGGGCAGCGGTGACCAGCACGACGACCATCAGTGGTTTTTTCATGGTCCGATCCTCTCCGAAACCCCTTACGGGCCGATTAACGCCACACGGCGCGACTGGCACGACCTTAGCGGTGTCCTCCTGACCGCCCGGAAAGCGATCAGCGCGAACCCCGAGTTCAGTCTTCGTTAATAGCCGGCCGGGAGACTCTGCTCAGTCCCGTTGGAAACCATCGATACCCTGAGGAGTGAAATGAGAAACCGTTCGAGAGACAATTGGCGCCCTGGCAGGCGCGATCCTGATCGCCGCGCTTGGTGTGAACGCATTCTCCTCAGCTGCCTCGAACCCGACCCCGGGCAACGCCGGCGTTTCCGGCGCAGCGGCCGTCAAGAAGCAGCTGAAGAAGGCGAAAGGCACCGCCAAAGCCGCCTGCCGTAAGTCGAAGAAGCTTTCCAAGTCGAACAAGGCGACCGCCGGCCAGAAGGCAAAAGCCAAGCGCCGGTGCGGCAAGGCACGGCAGAAGGTCAAGAGGCTGAAGAACCGCCTGCCGATGTCGATAAAGGCCCGGGGCTCTGCATTCGGCAAGATGCTGTTCGACCGCAACAACCAGGCGATCTACATCTTCCAGAACGAGAAGTCGAAGGCGGCGAAGTGCTACGGAGCGTGTGCTTCCGACTGGCCACCGGTGCTGACCAGCGGCAAGCCGACCGCACTCAAGGGAGTCAAGCAACGGCTGCTCGGCACCACCAAGCGCAAGGGCGGCGGAACCCAGGTCACCTACGCCGGTCACCCGCTCTACTACTACGCCCACGAGGGACCCGGTGACGTCTTCTGCCACAACGTCATCTCCTACGGCGGCAACTGGAAAGTGATCCACGGCAGCGGCAAGCCCGCTGACTGAGGAACTACTTCTTGACCACCCGGATCGCGCCCCGCATCAGCGGGTGGATCCGGCAGAAATAGGTGTGGGTGCCTACCGGCAGGTTCTTCGGGGTCTTCCAGGTCCTGGTCAGGACCGCCGGCGTGACGTCACCGAGCTGGCCTGACTCGAACTGGAACTCGCCGTCCGGGATCGGGTAGGCGATGCCGGTCGACTTGTTACACGGCGCTTTGCAGGAAGTCAAAGAGTGCCAGATCTCCTGTGAGGCATCGCCCTCGGCCAGCTGGAAAGTGAACTGCTCGCCCTTTTCGACCACCGGGGGCCGTCCGAGGGTTCCGGGGAGCCGGAAATCGCCGGCCCCGTACGAGAACCCGGAGATCTCGAAAGGCCCGCCCGACTCGAGTCCGTCGGGGAGATCCCGGGCATCGGGGCCGACCAGCGGTTTCTTGCCTCCGTGGTCATCGTTCTCGGCGTAGTGGCCGTGGTTGAGCTCGCCCTTGTAGTCGACCTTCTTGCGGTACGGATTCTTGCCCTTTGCGTCAGCCTCGGCCATATAGGCGATCATGATGCCCATCGACTCGGGCCACGAGGCTCGCTTGGTCTCGTAGGTGGCGGTCATGGCCAGGGTGTCGCCCTCTTTGAGCTCGACCCGCCAGTTCGGCTTGGTCCCGAACATCGCCATGTCCCACGAAACCGGGCCGCGCGGTTCGAAGTACTTGACGGTCGACTTGAAGAGGTGGGCTTCATTGCCCTTGACGCTGGGCATCTTCTTGCGGCAGTTGCGCAGCTTCTTCTTCACTTTCTGCTTGCGCTTCTTGCTCCACTTGCGCTTGACCTTGTGCTTCTTGTTGCAGCGGGGGCCCTGGTATCGCGCTCCGTCCCTCCGCAGGTAGAGATCGGTCGCCAGGCCACCGGAATGGACGTGGCCGACGGTGCCGAGCAGGACACCGTCCCGGTCGACCGTCCACTCGTTCTTCTGGACCCCGTCGGGGTAAGGGTTCTTGGCGTCGGTCGGGTATACGAACTTCCCGTCCTTTCCACCGCTGTCGCGCCAGACATCGAAGACCGGGTAGACGTCGTAGTTCTCGACGTCCATCCAGATCGGCCGGGCCGGCTCGATCCCGGCTGCCTCGGGCGCGCTGTCGGGGATGAAGTCGATCGTGTACGTGACGTAGAGCGTCATCGGTTCCGGGGTCAGGTTGTGGAGCATGTGGTTGAGGATCCAGATGTCCGACTTCTCGTATCGGTAGCCGTAGCCGTCAGGCAGTTCGAGGTTCGTCTTCTCTTCGCCGGTGGCGTAGAAGCGTTCCGGGATATCGGCGGTCGCGTCGGTGCGCGAGAGGTTCAGCCAGACGCCGTGGTGGAACATCACCTTGCTGGAGAGCGGGACCGAACCGTCGGCCCGGACCATGTTGGGCTTGATCCGGGTGATCCAGCCGCTTTCGGATGGCTTCTCGGTGCCGGTGATCGGCTTGTAGGCGATCCGGTTCTGGCCCGGGGTCACGTCGATCGGACCGATCGTGTAAGTCGTGCGCTCGACCCCGCCGGCGAGGTGCTTGGTCGCGCTGGTGGTGGCATCGGCCGGCGGCGCAGGTATCAGCAGCAAGAAGGCGAGCAGGAACCCGCCGGCCAGTCCGATCCGGGCCGCGGTACCGCGGCAGTATCCACCTTGTCCCAAGCGAGCCAAATTTCCACCCCTGATAAAAGCTCCGGCCCGGAGGCGGGCCGATCGCTCCCGACAGGGTACCGGATGAACCGGCTATCCGCTACAGGACGCGGCTTCAGCGCAGGGCGCGCTTGGCGCTGGACGGCTTGCCGAAAGCGACCGAGCCCTTGACCGCGACCTTGACCTTCTTGCCGTTTCTGATCGCCTTGCGCCCGGACGACTTGAGCTTCAGCTTGACCGTTTTGGCAGCGCCGGCGGACAGTGAGAGTCCCGAGCTCTTTGCCAGAACCTTCGAGCCCTTCTTCGCCTTCAGCGATATCCCGGAACTCCTGGTCCTGGCCTTCACCCTGACCTTCAATTTGCCCGACCTGCGGACCTTGTTCAAAGACTGCTTCGGGATCGTGACCTTGATGTTCGGCCGGGGAGCTGCCTGGCCCTTGCCGCCCTCGACCGTCAGGGTGCCGCTCATCGAGGGTCCGTGAATCGTGCAGTAGAAGCCGTAGCTGCCGGCGCTCAGGTATTCGGTGCCCTTGACCGGGACGGTCGAATCGGCGGTCACCGAGATAGACCGGAAAAGCGGTCGTCCGTCCGGCCCGTTCTTTTCGGCGGTGACGTTGTGCGGCGCGTCGGAGTCGGCCGGGTTGTTGAAGTCCGGGACCTCGCCGAGGTCCTGAAAGTAGGGCCCGGGGGCGAACGTGCAGCAGACCGGGTCGGCAACGATCGTGTCGGCCGCCCGCGCGGCCGAACCTCCGAAGAACAACAGCGCCGCGGCCACGATCAGACCGGCGCCCCCTGCGCGTCTCGTCAATCCCATCGACCCATTATTACGCATCGGCTCCGCCGCCAGGGACCACCGGCTTTTCAGCTGATGAATCGGGCGATCGCCTCGTGGGTCTGCTCCGGCTCCTCGAGCTGGGGTACGTGGCCGCAGTCGAGCACCAGGTGTTCGGCCGATGGCAGGGCCTCCTCGACGTGCTTGCGGAACCCCAGCGGAATCAGCTGGTCATGCACCCCCCAGACGAACAGTGCCGGGGGGGTGAGCCGGGTCAACCGGGTCCAGAGACCTTGTTCTCCGTGCGGTTCGTCGAGATAGATGTTCCGGGCGGATTCGTAGAAGGCGACACGGCCTTTCGGGGTGAGGAACGAACGCAGGAACTCGTCGACCCCGGCCGCGGTCCAGCCTTCCTTGGCCCCGGGGACCAGGTTGCGGATGATTCGGTCGGTTATCACTCTCGGCGCCGGCTGGATCAGCCCGAGCTTGGGCAGCGGCGCCTGAAGCAGCCAGCGCCAGCGACGATCGCTCAACCAGGCCAGGGCCGGGCAGAGCAGCGACATGCTGCTCACCCGCTCGGAGTGCAGCAGACCGGTTTCGATCGCCACCCGTCCCCCCATGCTGTTGCCGACCAGGTGGGCGGTGTCGATCTCCAACTCGTCCAGCAGCGAGGTTACGGCCTGCGCGAAGAAGGGAGCGTTGTAAGGCGCATCGAGCGGCTTGTCGGAATCGCCGAACCCGGGCAGGTCGAGCGCGATCACCCGGCGCTCCCCGGAGAGCGCCGCAACCGTGGTCATGAACGACGCCTTGGTGCCGCCGAGGCCGTGAATGCAGACGACCGGCTCTCCCTCTCCGGCCTCCAGGTAGGACAGCCGGCCGATCTCGGTTTCGACCGAGCCGAATTCCAGCCGACCCGCTTCCACTATTCCGCTGGTTGCGGCAAGGAAACCCACCCCGACGTGGAGGTTGTGCCGGATCTTGAGCCGTCCCGTCCGGAAGGCATCCATGCCAAACGCGAAGTCCTCGGCGATTCCATCCCAGGTGGTCCCGTCGGCGCTCAGCTCGGCGTCGGGGGAGGCGCTGCTGATCGGTCGCAGGTCGATTCCCTCGAGTTCGATCACCGCGTCCCATCCGGCCTCACCATCGACCAGCAGCCGGATCCGGGCGGTGTCGGTGGTCACGTCGATCGCGTCGGGATCGAACCGCTCGATCAGCGTGACCAGCGCCGCGGGCGGGGTCGGCATGGCCTGATGGCCGCCACCCCGCAGGACCATCTGACTTCCTGCGTCGGACATATCAATACATATGGTTACAGGTGGGCCGGAAGTTGGCCCGGTATCCGGCCCGGCGACCGAAAAAGCGCACGCGCGCGAGCCGGAGGAGTCAGTCCCCGTCCGGCGGGTCCTGCTTCTGGAGCCGGCTCAACTGATCCCGCACCTCCTGAAGCTCGGCCACGACCTGGTCCAGCTTCGGCTCAAGCGAATCGCTGGCCCCGGTTCGGGCTACCCCGGCCCGATCTGCCACGCTCGGCCCTGCTTCGGCCGCCTGACGGGCCTGGGCCCGGGAGACGAACGCGCTGGTGATCACCCCGGTGATCACCGAGAACAGCGAGAGACCCCCGATCATCAGCACCACCGCGATCAGCCGGCCGGCAACCTGATCCGGCACGATATCCCCGTAGCCTACGGTGGTCACGGTCTGGGTGGCCCACCACATCCCCAGCCAGATCGTGTCGAAATTGTCCGGGTCGACCAGGTGCTCGACGATTCCGAAGACGATGATCGCACCGATCCACGCCAGGGCGATGACCGATGCGGCAATCCGCGGCCGAAGGCCCTTCCTCTCGACCTGGCGCTCAACTCTGCGCTCGACCCATGTTCGATCGTCCATCCGGAGGTGTTCGGCGCCGGGCGGCGCTCTCCTACCGCAGCGACGTGGCTACAGTGGCCATTCCAGGTGCGACGCGCTCAAGTGTGGCTCCCGCGGAAAGCCGCGAACAGCGTTCGGCGCAAGCTCAGCCGCCGTCTCCGGCGCTCTTGATCGAGTCGCAGAGACTGGAAAGGGCGTCCTGCGCATCACCGGCGGGCAGCGAGCCGACGGCGCTGTTACACGTACTCGCAGCCTCGTCGGCCGCCTGGCTGACGTCATCACCGGCATTGCTCAGATCCTGGTTGAAAGCGCTGCCGACGCTCGCGCAGGCGCTCTCGAGCGCCGGTCCGACCGCGCCGCCGATGTTCTGAGCGCTGTCCTTGCAGGACGCGACGGCCGAATCGACCGACTGCTGGGCAGAGTCAGCCGTGGAGGTAGACGACGAGTCATCGCTGCCCCCACAGCCGGCCGCGATCAGCCCGGCGGCGAAGACGGTGGCGGTTGCGGCTGCGATGCGCGGGAATCGGGTGATCATCTGGCAGGTCCTCTTCGGTCAGTTGCCGTCTTCAGTGAGTGGCGGCGGGGTTCAATTTCCACAGACCCGAACGGTCAACGTCGGCCCGGGGCGGGGAAGCCTACCAGTCAAGTCCGCGCCGGCGGGATCGAGCCGGCGGCACGAACGGCCCTTACTCCGCCCTTCGATTCCGGCCAGGGGCGTGCAGATACCCCCCTTCGATCTCGAACCCGGCCGGTTCGGCCGCTCCGGGATCCGGTCAGACCCGCCGCAGACAGGACCGGCGAGCCGGCGTACTCCGTTTCCGTTTGCACCGTGCCCGAGCCCTCTTCTTCGATTTGGCCCGGGCGCGCTTCCTCACCCTGGTTCGCGCCTTCTTCTTCGACTTGGCCCGCTTGCCCTGACCGGCCTTGCCGCCGGAGCCGCCGTCCGCCGGGGTCGAGCCTGTCGGTACGACGCCGGGGGCCGGGGCCGGACCGGGGCCGGGCGGCGGTGAGGGGTCCCCGTCCGGCGGCGATGCCGCCGGAGGTACCGGCGTGAGATCGTCCGGCGGCGGGTCGGCCAGAAAATGCTGGAGGATCCGATCGCCGGAAAGCGCCCGGTCGTAGTAGGCGACCTCGTCGATGCTGCCGCGGAACCAGGGCTCGATCTGGCCATAGCCGACGTAGAAAGTGCTCGATGAACCCGGCCGTTTGCTCTCGGGCGTCACCCCGCGGAGCTTGCCGTCGACGTAGATCATCAGGTTGACCCCGTCCCAGACGCCGGCCACCTGGGTGAAACTGCCGGGTGCCGGACCGACGTCGGCGGTGACCGCCTGACCCATGTGACGGAATCCGAAGCGGCCGTCCTTGATGAACAGCTCGCCGGCATCTCCATGGCCGGCGATCGAGGCGTTGCCGGAGTCGTCGGGGTTGACCCAGGCCTCGAGCGTGCTCGAAAGCTTCGGCGCCGGGATGCCGGAGAGGAGGCCGTAGCCACCGGCGCCGAAGAAGCGGCGGGCGTGATCGCCATCGCCGGAAATCCCGACCGGGCCCGATTCCTGGCCGTTCTTGTAGGTGCCGTGGCGTCCCGCCGGACCGGAGTCCTTCATCAGGTCCCCGGCAGGGTCACCGAGCCGGTAGTAGGCGAGCGGCGCGTCGGCCTTGTAGATCTGCTCGAAGGTCTTCACCGCGTAGCCGTGGGTGTGGCTCCTGGTCAGTCCGTCGTCGTCGACAGCGACCACGGTCAGGCTGTGAGGACCGGGCGAGTCGGGCATCGCGCCGCCGCTGACGATCGGCGACCCGTCGATCGTCGCGGTGCAGGACGCGACCGTGTGGTTGCCGTCGAGGTCGCTGCAGCCGAAATCGGCGACCGGGACCTTGGTCGGGGCGTAGAGCGCGTCTTCCGGAGGGGTGACGATGTCGGCCGAGGGTCGCTGGATCGGTGGGCCGCCTACCGGCGAAGGCACGTCGTGGGCCGTGCCGACCACGTATCGGGTGGCGATCTGGCCGGCCGAGAGCGCGGTTCCGTAATAGGCGACCTCGTCGAGGTCGCCTGTGAACCAGGGCGCCTGGTCCCCGTAGCCGACGTAGAAGGTGCCGCTGCCCGAGGGCGGCTTGTTGGCCGTGCTCGACGAGGCGACCTGGGCGCCGTTCACGTAGAGCCGGGTCCTCGAGCCGTTCCAGGTCGCGGCGACGTGCCACCACTTGCCGGGTGTGAGAACCGGGCCGCCCCCGAATACGGTGTCCTGGGTCTGTCGGAGGGCCAGCCTGCCATCGTGGACGAAGAGCTGTCCGCCCCCTCCATGTCCGGCGATCGAGCCGTCGCCACTGTTGTCCCGCCTGATCCAGGCCTCGATCGAGTAGCCGGTCTTCGGCGCGGAGATGCCGTTGGCGAACCCGTACCCGTCGCGGGCCGGGAAGTGAGTCGAGGAGTCCTGGGGGTCGTCGGTCAGGTCGCAGGTGTAGGGCCGGTGCGGACGCAGGTGACAGGCGATCGCCGGGCGGCGCACCTGGGAGACGTCGCCCTTGAATTCGCCGTCATGGTGGTTGGCCGAGCTGTCGCGCATCACGGTCGAGCCGAGCGGATCGCCGAGCCGGTAGTAGGCGATCGGATTGCGGGGGAGGACCAGGCTCGCGTAGTGAGGCGGGTCGACCGCGTAGGAATGCTTGACGCTGTGCGTGTTGCCGGCATGGTCCTCTGCGTAGACCGTGTAGGTGAAGTTGCCCAGCTTCGAGGTGTCGACCTTGGCCGGACCGGAACAGGTCTTGACGCCGGAGGCGACCGGCCGGGTCCCGCTCAACGGGTCGCTGCAGGAATAGACGGCCGGCACGTTCTGGCCGAGCACGAAACGCTCGCGCATCGCCGGCCTGCCCAGGGTGATCACCGGGTCGGTCGTATCGACCATCCAGCTCGAAACCGCCGGGGTCGGATCCTGGTTTCCGGCCAGGTCGGTGGCCCGCACCTCGAAGCTGTGACTGCCTTCGGCCAATCCGCTGAATTCCTCGGAGCCGACCCGGCCCCGCGCCTCGACCGGACCGGTGGTCGAATCACATCCCTGCCAGGGCCCGCCGTCCAGCCGGCAGTCCGTGGTGGTGCCGGAGGTCGGCGGCGGATCGTCCGTGTGGAAGGTGAAAGAGCGGTCGGTCGCGTTGGTCGGTGAAGCGGGGAGCGCCGTGTCGATCACCGTGTCGGGGGCGGCCGAATCGACGAAGAAGGTCGAGGACCAGCGGTTGTGGTCGGGGCTGCCGGGATCGGGGGGAAAGACGGTGTGGTCGGTCTGGGTCACCTCGACCGTATATCTGCCGTCGGCCAGCGGAGTCCCGTCCGGGAGGGCGGGCTGAGCCGGTGTCCAGGCGGGATCGGTCACGTCGGCGCGGTGCCCGAGTGCGGCGGTCGCGACGTTCCAGGCACCACCCGGGTCGAGTGCCGCGCTGGCATCGCCGGCCGGATTCAACGGTCCGTAGCTCGGCACCTTGTCGATCGGGGCACAGCCGCCACATACGAACTGCGCCTGACCGGACAGCTGCAGGAAGACAGAGGACTCGAACCGCGCGAAGTCAAGGCTCGCATCCCCGCTGAAACCGGTCGGAGAAGACTGCTCGATCGATCCGTCGGCGGGCTGGCTGATCGCCGCCGAGGCGCCGCCAGCCCAGGGTACGAGGAACACGAGCGAAAGCGCGCAGACCAAGAATGGCCCGCGCCACGTGACCCGTTGTCGCACCGAGCGACCGGTTCTTTCGTTCACGACTCGACTTCTCCCTTGATGCTGTTTGGCCGGACTTCTTCCGGCCGATGGGAGGAATATACCCGGTTCCAGCGAATACGTGTCAAATACGGTGCGTCGCGCCCGCCGCGGCTACCGGATCAGGCGTCGAACCAGCGCTCTCTGCGACTCGAGCCGAACTGCTCCTTCTCCCTGACGAAATCGGCCGACGGCTGCCGGAAGACCCCGGTCCTTTCCGGCCCCGACAGGAAGTCGATATCGACCCGGGCGACGCGGTCTTCGCCGAACTCGATGTAGCAGGAACCGCGCCCATCATAAGGTGGCGCACCCTCGCCACCCCGGATCTCGGCGATCAGGTTGCGGCCGACTACCTTGGCCGCACCCTCGGAAAAGACTCCGGCCTTCGGTACCCCTGCCGTGGCGACGTCCCCCACCGCGTAGACGTTCGGGTATCTGGTCTTCAGGGTGGCCGAATCGACCGGCACGTAACCGTCTTCGGTCATGCCGCTCTCGATGACCACGTCCGGAGCCCGGTGCTTCGGCACCCCGAGAAACAGATCGAACGGGATCTCGGTCCCGTCGTCGAGAATGGCGGCGCTCCGTTCAGCATCGAGCGAGTTGACCCGGCGGCCTGTGATCAGCTTGATGTCGCGCGCCGCGAACTCGTTTTCGAGCGCGGCCGAGGTTTCCGGCGAAGGAGGGACGGGCGAGGGCAGCGGGATTACGAATGAGATCTCGCACGCGTCGCGCACGCCGCGCCTGGTCAGCTCGTCATGGAGCAGGAGCGCGCATTCGCTCGGCGCCGGCGGGCACTTGAACGGCGCGTCACAGACCCCGATCACGGCGTGACCCTCCGAAAACTCCGCGATGATCCCGGCCAGCCGCTCGGCGCCCGGGAACCGAATAGAACTCGTTGCCGGCCTCGACCAGTCCTGGGGTGCCATCCATGTCGTAATCGGCGCCGAGCGCGATCACCAGCACGTCCGCTTCGTGGACGCCGGCGTCGGTGGTCACCCGACGCGCCCCGGGATCGATCGCGGTCACGGTCTCGCGCAGCAGCCGGACCCCGGGCTTGGCGACGTCGCTGTAGCTGTGCCGGATGAGATCGGGCGTCGTCCGGCCGAACATCACGTCGAGCTTGGAGAAACCGAAGACGAACGAATCCGCTTTGTCGATCAGGGTGACTTCGACCTCGTCGGCTACCTCCTCAGAAAGCATGCTGGCCAGTTCCAGGCCGCCGAACCCCGCCCCGAGAATCAGTATCCGCCTGCTCATCGGCCGAGCATACAGCGGGTCGGATCAGCTGCCTGAATCGTCACCGGAGGGCGACCGAGAGGACGCGACTCTTCTCCGCGGCAAACTCCTCTTCGGTGAGCGCTCCCGACTCCTTCAGCGCGGCGAGCTTCTGCAGATGCTCGAGTCGCGCCGAATCTGCGATCGGCTACGCCGCGCCCGGCGCGGCGGGACGACCCGATCCCGGAAACCGCGCCCGCGGCGCTCCTCCAGGCGCCGGCCGCACCCTGTCTGATGCGTTCGATCCGCTCTCCGCGCAGTTTCGATCTGCTCTCCGGCCGCGCCTCTTCGGGATGCTCGCCGATCACCTTGCGGCGAAGCAACTCGGCTCCGATGAACAGATAGAGGGCAACCAGCACGACCGCCTCGACCCGGTCCATCACTCCCCAGGGCGACCACCAGGTGAGAACGATCAGCAGTACCAGCGCCGCCGGGAATGCGATCCACGGCTCGGCAAGGTAGGGAGCCAGTCCCGAGCGGATCCGGGTGGCCAGTTTCATCGGGCCCACCAGCCAGGCCCCGAAGATCAGCAGGACGCCCAGAGAAGATCGCGGTCCGTGCGATCCGGGCCAGTTCGTCGGTGGCGATGCCCCATGCAGCGTCGGCGGCCGACTCGTAGTCTGAATCGCCGGCGATCGCGGAGACCAGCGCGTTCCCGGCGGCCGATCGCACCAGCAGAGTAAAGATGCCGAGCACGATCAGACGCGATTCCGACGTTGCGAACTGCCGCTCTCCGCCACCCCTTGGCCAGGAATACGGCCAGCGCCAAGAGAGCGAGGGCGATCAGGTAGATGACCCAGTCGAGGACCTGGAAGGCATCGACAGCGGTCTGCGCCTGCTCGAGTTCCGAAGACTTGAAAACCTCGATCTGACCGGTGTCGGCAGGGAGCTTGGCGACCAGGTTGCCGCCCACGCCGATGTCGGCGGTCACCTGTCTCCAGCATTCCCTTGACGTTGATCACGACGTCGCCCCCGCTGGTCGAGACGTTGGTCGAGCCGCCTTCGAGGATGTCCACCAGCGCGGTATGGGCGCTGTCGCTGGCGGTAACCCAGATCGACTGGACGGCCGGGCGCGACAGCGCCTCATATGCGGCCTTGTCGGCGAGCTGGCGGAGTTGTCCGGCGGCCGGCCCGGCCAGTCCCTTCAGCTCGGGCGGCAACACGCTCTCGACCTCGGCCTTCACATCGACGTTCGCGTACAGCTCGTCAACCAGGTAGACCGACAGCGCCTGTCGGATCTCCTCGTTCTGGACCATCTTCTCGCTGGTCTGGTTCCAGGTGCCGGTCGTCGAGGGTCTGGCGCAGCAACCAGGTCGACATCAGCGAGAGAAAGCCGACCAGGACAGCGACAACGATCAGGGTCATGACCAGTTTCCGGTGGGGCCGGGACCCGTTTGTGCTCACCTCGATGACGCCGGCCGCATCAGCGGCATAGCCCGCCCCGCCGGCGGGATCAGTCTCGGTCTCCTCCGGGTCGGCCATGCCGCGAGACGATACTCCAAAAACCGCCAGGCTGGGAATCTTCCGGGAACAGCTCGGTATAGAGTGAGTGCCGATGCTGGGGAAGGGAAAACAGGGGACGGTAAGGCTGGCCCGTCTGGCCGCCACGGCTGCCTCGATGCTGGTCGCGGCGATCGTGCTGATGCCTTCGACCGCGCAGGCCTCCCCCGCCTATCCGGAAGCGGTGCTGCTGGTGTCCGGCTTCGAGACCAATTCGCCGTACACGACTCCCTATACGAGCTCGAACCCCGCGCTTACCTGCGACGGCAAGGAAGGCAGCGAGTGGAACCCTCAGAACCCGAAAGCGGACCCACCGGTGGGAATCGCGTACGCGCTGAAGCAGGCCGGCTACAACGTCTTCACCGCGCCGGTCAGCAAGGGCGGCGGCACGGCCCCGATCACACCCCCGATGGTCTGCACCGGGCCGGGGGAACCGGTGCCGCTCGAGGACACGGTGATCGACTCGAACGGGGGAACCGCCGCCAACGGGATCGCCCTGGCCAAGCTGATCGCGTTCATCCGCGACGAGTACGGGGTCACCGATCTCCACATCGTCGGGCACTCCGACGGAGGCCTCTGGTCGCGGTCGGGAATCACCCAGAACGAGGCTTACGCCGGGGTGACGGTCCAGAGCCTGACCACGCTCGGAACTCCTCACACCGGCTCCTACCTCGCCGACCTGGCGATGGGGCTGTATGAAGGCAACTGCGACTTCTCGAACCGGGTGGAACAACGGATCTGCGACGTGCTCGTGCCCCTCGCCAAACTGATCGTGACGAAGCTCGGCAAGCAGGCCACCCAGGAGCTGACCAGCGGCTTCCTGACCACCTGGAACCCCGTTCAGCGGATCGGCAGATGCCCGGTCAGCGTAATCGCCGGGGACCACGTCAACTTCGGCATCCCGTTTCTCGGCTACTACACGCCGTCTGACGGCCTGGTCGGCCTGGACAGCGCGCAGGCCAGCGAAGCGCTGGACATCAACGGACACCTGATCCCGGCCCCGGACATCCCGGACCTGCGCGAAGCCGGTGTATACGACGTGGTCCACGGAGCCTCGGTCGGCTTTCTCAGCAAGAAGAATCTGCTGAACCAAACGGAGATCAGCCAGCAGGTGGCCGGGAACACCATCTTGAGCGGGGCCGAGGCCTGCAACCAGCCCCCCGCGCTCACCTCGGCCGACTCCGATCCAGCTGAAGCCGGATCGAGCGCCGCCGGCGAGGTCCAGCGGCTGAGGGCCCCCCTGCTCCGGCTGATCGCCGCCGACCGGCACGGCCGGTTGCCGAAGCCGGGCCCGGAAGACTTCGCGGTCACCCCTCGCGGGGTGAGCGTGCGCTGCGGTTTCACCAAGCTGAGAGCGATCCCGGTGATGGGTGACACGCGATTGCGGATCCACCACCCCCGAGGCTGCGGGACGCGACTCAGGGTCCGCAGCCGGAGCGGCAAAGGAGTGGCGCGGGCTCTGATGCTGCGCTCGAACCCGAGCCGACATGTTCTGGTCAGGCTGGAGGGTGACCGGGTCCGGATCCGGATCCGCGGCCGGGCGCCGAAGTCATACAAGGCACTCTTCCTCAGGGGCAACAAGTGGCAACGACTGAAGCTGGACCGGAAGGGTCGGACGAAGCTGCCGGATGCCGACGGGGGTTCGCTCAGCCTGCGAATCCGGGCCCGACGCGGGGGCCGAAGCGCGCCCGCCGATTCGGCCAGCCTTACGATTCAGCGCTGAGCGGTTCGTTCGTTCACGCAACTCCGGCCGGCTGAAGCGGCGAGCGACGGGGGCCAGGCTACGCGGTGTCTTCACCCGGCCCGTCGAGCGGGATGCCGGTACGCCGCAGATTGGCCAGCGTAGCCAGCACCACGAATATCGCAAGCAGCCCGAACGCGATATCGCCGTCGCCTCGGGATATCGCGTGACCGACCAGCGGGATGACGATGATCGGCGGGATCAGGGCGGCGATCGTCATCAGCGCGACCGGCTCTCCCGGAGCCCTGGGAAACAGGTCCTGGGCCTCGGTCAGTGCAGTCGCGTACGGGATGCCCAATCCGGCACCGATCAGAACGACCGCCCCGAAGGCGACCGCTGTCACGGGATCGAACGTGATCGCACCGATCCCGATAGCCGCCAGCCCGAGTGAACCGACCAGGTAGGTGTGCGAAAGGCCGCGCTCCTGGAGCCTGGCACCGACGACCCGCACGGCCGCCGACAGACCGAACAGCAGAAAGGCGATCACACCGGCCAGTGCCTTGCGCGCGTCGCCGTCCCGGAGCAGGTATTCGATCAGCCAGGCACTCAGGACCATCGGCACCCCGTAGATCGAAATGAACAGCATCGACAGCCGGTATACCCGGGCGTGGCGGAGGGCGGCACTGAGAAAGCCTTTGGTCCGCTGCTCCGCGGCCGGGGCGGAGTCGTCGTCCGATGGGATCGCGAGAAAGGCCGCGACCGCCAGAGCTGCGGCGATGGCAAACCCGACCCGCCAGTCCACGCCCGCGTCGGATAGCCCACTGCCGACCAGCAGAGCGAGCGCGATCCCGAGCTGGATCGCCGCCCCGAAAACTCCGATCAGCTTGATCCCGCCGGCGTTGCGCGCCCAGACCGCCCCCAGCGGATTCATCAGGGCGAAAGCAAGGCCTACGAGAATGCGCGATATCGCCATGCCGGCGAACACCGGCGTGAACGCGAAAAGCAGGTTTCCGACCACAGACAGCAGACATGCCAGCTTCAGTCCCCGTAACAGACCGATCCGCTCACCTGTCTGGGCAGCGAACATCAACCCGACCACCGATGCACCAAGAAAGAGCGTGCCGGCGAGGATTCCGACGACCCCCAGCGATATGTCGAACTCACCGGCGATCTCGGAGGCAACGGGGCCAACCGTGCCGGCGTTCCAGGCGCCGCTGAGTCCGATCAGGGCGACAGCGACGTAAACCCGGGTGGAGACTGGATTTCTGGACGCCGCTTCCAACTCTAGGAGCCTCTGTCGATGCGTGCGGCGATCGCGCTGACGCTCATCGGGCTCAGTGTATCCGGAGCGCGGCGGGACACACGGGAGCGGCGCTACAGATGAAACCCGCCGAAGCGGTGGTGGTGATGTTCGGGCGTCTGCGCGGCCTCGGGCTCGACGTGCGGCTCCTGTTTCGGCGCCACCAGCCACCAGGTGAGGACCGTGCAGACCGCCATCACTCCGACCAGGACCCAGATCGCGTTGCCGAGCGCGTAGGTGAACGCGTCGGCAGCGATCTGCTCGATTTGCCGGGCAACGCCCGGCGAGTCCCGGGGGATCGCTTCGATCGCCTTCTGAGAGCCTGCCAGCAGCCCGTCGAGCTGCTGGGTCTCTTTGCCGTCGAGGCTCACATTCGCTTCATCGAGGTCGCTGGTCAGCTCGTCTCTCTCCAGGCTCTGGAAGACCGCGCTCACCACGGCCAGGCCGATCGCGCCGGCCAGGATCCGGTTCATCGCCAGCCCGGCCGAGGCGATCCCCGCCTTCGCCTTCGGCATCGCCGCCATCGCCGCGGCAGACATCGGCGCATAGACCAGCGCGAATGAAAACCCGATCGCCAGAAGGCCGGGAAAGAGCAGGCCGTAACCGGAGGTGCTCGAGATCTGGGTGAGAACGACCAGGCCGACAACGCCGAGAGCCATTCCCAGGGTCATCGCCGCCCGGGCACCGAACCTCTCGACCAGAACGCCGGAGAACGGGGAGACGAAGATCATCGGCACGGTGATCGGCAGGATCAGCAGGCCGGCTTCGATCGCCGAGTACCCGAGGATGTTCTGCAGGTACTGCGGCTCGAAGAACATCAGGGTCCAGTACATCGCGACCACGCCGAAGGCCGCCGCAGTGGCCCCCAGGTAAGGCCGGTTCCGGAACAGGTCAAACTCGACGATCGGGTTGCGCACCCGGTGCTCGACGAACCAGAAGGCGACCAGGGCCCCGAGCCCGGCGGCAAGCAGGCAGAGGGTGCCGGCCGAGGTCCAGCCCCAGTCGTCGGCGTTGACCAGGGCGAACACAGCAGTGGTAAGACCGAGGGTCAGCAGGACGAGGCCCGGCCAGTCGATCTCCGGCTCGGCCGTCTCATCCCGGATTTCCAGCGCAGCGGCCCGGACGATCACCGCCGAAAGGACCACGATCGGGATGTTGACGATGAAGATAAGCCGCCAGTCGACGTCGGAAAGCGCTCCGCCGACAAGCGGCCCGATGCCGAGCGCGATCGCCGATACGCCGGTCCAGATGCCGATCGCCCTCTGTTGTTCCTGTTTCGGGAAGACGTGGGTGACCAGAGCCAGTGAAAGCGGCAGCATCGCCGCCGCCCCGGTGGCCATCACCGCACGGCCGGCGATCAGTACGTCCGGGTTCCAGCTCGCGGCACAGAGCACCGACCCCATCCCGAAGATCAGGAAACCGAACAGGAAGACCCGCTTGCGTCCGAAGATGTCGCCGGACCGGCCGGCCGTGACCACGAATGCGGCGATCACCACCAGGTAGGCGTTCAGCACCCACTGGAGCTGGCCGTTGGAAGCGTCGAGGTCGCCCTGGATCGAGGGCAGGGCGAGGGCGACCACGGTCGAGTCGAGCATCAGAAGGAACAGTCCCCCGCTGGTGCCGACCAGCACCCACCACTTGCGATTGGCCTCTGTAAGTCCGGGCACCAGGGCGAGTCTATGTGCCCTATCGTGGCTGCGGCATCGTCGCCCGATGTAGGTAGGCATCGTCGCCCCGATGTAGGGTGAGGGCGTCCGGCGTCAAGTCGGCCTTCAGCTCCGTTTCCCATCCTGAGCCGAGACCCGCGTAGCCGCTCGATTGACTGATATTTCGACACCCGAATCCGACCAGCCCCCAGCGGGACCGGACCCGGCGTCCGTGATCAGAAGCCCGCAGTTCGTGCTACTGCTCGTGCTCGCTTCGGTGGTCGGCGTTGTCGCGTCACTTGCCGCCTGGGGGTTCCTGGAGTTGATCTACTACGCCCAGGTCTGGGTCTATACCGACCTCCCCAAAGACGTCGGCTATGACTCGGCCCCGATCTGGTGGTCGCTGCCGATTCTCGCGATCGCCGGGGCGATGACCGCCCTGGCGATAGACCGACTGCCCGGAACGGGTGGTCACGAACCGTCGGAGGGCCTGGTCGCCGGAACGATTCCACCGATCGAGCTGCCCGGTGTGCTGCTTGCGGGAATCGCGTCGATCGGTCTCGGCGTCGTTCTTGGGCCAGAGGCACCGCTGATGGCGCTCGGCGGGGGCATCGGGTTCCTGACGATCCGGGCCCTTAAGAAAGGTGCCCCGCCCGCGATCGGCCAGCTGCTGGCCAGCGCCGGCATGTTTGCCGGACTCTCGTTCCTGTTCGGCTCACCGATCATCGCCGCGGTGATCCTGATCGAAGCGGCGGGCCTGAGCCGGCAGAACATGCCTCTGGTAGTCATTCCGGGGCTGCTCGCCGCAGGGATCGGATCACTCGTCTCGATCGGCATGGCCGACTGGACCGGGCTCGACAGCAGCAACATCTCACTGGGCAGTCTGCCGCTACCCGCATTCCCCCGGCCCGATCTGGTCGATTTCCTATGGACGATCCCGTTCGCCGCAGTAGTCGCTCTCGGCACGGTCCTGATCTTCGTCGTCGCCCGCAGGGTGAGGAGAGTGACCGAGCCGAAGAGACTGCTGGTGTTGCCGCTGGCCGGCCTGTTGATCGGCGGGCTGGCGATCGGCTTTTCCGAAATCACCGACAAGGGCTTTGAGGAGGTGCTCTTCTCGGGGCAGGACTCGGTCGGCGGTCTGGTCGCCGACGCGGATTCGTGGTCACTCTCGGCCCTGGCCTTCCTGATCGCGTTCAAGGGCCTCGCCTACGCGATCTCGCTCGGTGGGTTCCGAGGCGGGCCGGTGTTCCCCGCCCTGTTCCTCGGGACGGCCGCCGGGCTGATGGCGGGGCAGCTTCCGGGATTCGAGATGTCACCGGCGGTGGCGGTCGGAATCGGCGCCGCGGTCGTGGCCGTCCTGCGACTGCCACTCGCGGCGGTGATCCTCGCTTCGATCCTGGCCATCAAGTCCGGCACAGGCGCCATGCCGCTACTGATCGTCGGAGTCGCAACGGCCTACCTGACCACCCTCTACATGGACGGAGTTGGCTGGGTCGGCTCCGGCACTGGCCAGGACCCTGAACCGGCCCCGACTGGCGACGCCGCCCCGGCTGCCACCGGCCCCGGGCCATAGAAGGTGAACCCGGGTCGGCCCTGTGGGGCTCCGGCTCGGTCAATTTCGACCCGCTCATCTCTGCCGATCTCCCCGCCGTTCATGTCTCCCCGCCGTTCATTCAGGCAGCGTCCAACCTGGGGGCACAGATCGTTCACGCCCTCGGGATGAAGCGCCTGTCGGGTGCAAAGAAGGGGACCCCGGGGAGCGTTGGCGCTCCCCGGGGTCCCGAAACCGGTCATCGGCGCGTCAGCGCGCCGCGACTGGAGATCCGGTCAGACGCCGGCCTCTTCTTCGCCGTAGATGATGATCCCCCAGACGACCCAGCAGCACAGGAAGAAAACCGCCAGTGACCACCAGGGGTTGGCACCGGCAACCGAGATCAACGCGAAGATCGCGCCGATGCTGCCGCCGATAATCCCGATGATTCGACCGAACGTGTTGCCGGCCATCAGTGAGAATCCACCGATCAGCTGGACCACGCCAAGCACGATCAGAATCCATCCGTACGTGTTGAGGTCGTCGAAGACCAGTCTGACGTTGTCGGTAAAGACATTTGCGTTGTCAAGAGCACCGATCCCGTAGATGACGTTGAGTACCCCCAGAATCATCAGCATGATCGCCGCAAACACGACTCGTCCAGCACCTTGCATAACAAACCCCTTTCTGAAACCCGGCGGCTGAGCCCCGGGCGGCCGACAGCAAACGACTGCCGACATTCGAACTCATTGGCGTACCCGAAAATACCCGCAGTTCTGCTCGGATACTCATCCTGTTTGGATGATTTTTCGTGTCGCGGGCAACTCTTCACTTCGACTTCCAGGAGAGAATTCCTTTCCCCCGCCGGGGGTCTGACACCACTCGACCACTTGAACAGTGAGAGGATCCCGGCAGATGAGAGGGATCGCCACAGGTCTGGGCGTGCTCGCGGTCACGCTTGTAATGGCCGGATGCGACATCGACGTCGAGACCGGCACCTCCGAGCCGGTAGTCGAAAAGCCGGGTCGGCTGCCGCCGATAGCGCACGACATGGGCCCCGGCAACTACAGGGCGCTCCTCCACGGTGCGCTCGGCTTCCTCAACAAGTACTGGGGAGAGCGCCTTGAAGCAAGGGGTGCCGACGCGGGACCCCCGGGGAAACTCGTCTCCTACTGGAACCGGAGGCAGGATCCGCGCTGCGGAGGGGCGCGCGGCGGCTTCAGGAACGCCCAGTACTGTCCCCCGACCGACACGATCTCGTGGGACGGCTACTGGCTGCTCAACGGGATGTACCGGAGGAACGGAGAAGCGGCGGCGGCGTTCCTCCTGGCCCATGAATACGGCCACCTGGTCCAGAAGAGGCTCGGGATCATCAACAAGTTTCCGCTGACCATCGAGGGGGAGCTGAATGCCGACTGCCTCGCGGGCGCCTGGCTGACCGGGGTCGACAACAGGCTGTTCAGGCTGACCAACGCCGACTTCGACTCGCTGATCTACGGTGTCTTCGCCGTGGCCGACCCGCGCGGGATCCCGTGGAAGAACCCGTCGGCACATGGGACCGCGAGAGAACGCAAAGACGCGCTGGTGATCGGTGCCAATCGCGGCCTGCGTGGCTGCCTCGGCAGACTCGGGCCCGGCTTTTCGACCTGACTCCGCCGGGCCGGGCGGTGTCTAGACCACCAGGTGCCGGATCCCGGTCGCTCCGGTCAACCTTTAGGGTCCAGTCAGACAGCATCCACCTGTCCCAACCCGAGGAGAGACCAATGGCCGAAGCAAACCGCCGCTTCCTGCTCGCCGAGCGCCCCACTGGCCCGGTAGACGAGAACACCTACGACCTGGTCAGCGAGCCGGTCCCCGAGATCGGCGAAGGCGAAGCCCTGGTCAGAGTCAAGTGGATCTCGATCGACCCGACCAACCGGACCTGGATCGGTGAGACACCTACCTATCTTCCACCGGTGGCGATCGGCGAGGTGATGCGCGGGCTGGGGCTGGCCGAAGTGGTCGAGTCCAACAACGAGAACTTCCCGGTCGGCGCCCTGGTCAACGGCCTCACCGGCTGGCAGGACTACGCCGTCATAAGCGATGAGAACCCGCTGATGGTGGTGCCGGAAGGAGTCGAGGCCGAGCCGGCCCAGCTGCTCGGCATGCTGGGGATGACCGGCTGCACGGCCTACTTCGGCATGCTCGAGATCGGTGAGCCGAAGGAGGGAGAGACCGTGGTCGTCTCGGCCGCCGCCGGCGCGGTCGGCACCGTCGCCGGACAGCTGGCGAAGATGAAGGGCGCCCGGGTCGTCGGGATCGCCGGCGGTCCGGAGAAGTGCGCATGGCTGACCGACGAGCTCGGCTTCGACGCCGCAGTGGATTACAAAGCCGACGACTGGCGCGAGCAGCTCGCGGCCGCCACACCGGACGGCATCGACGTCGACTTCGAGAACGTCGGCGGGGAAATCATGGAGGCGGTCTTCGCCCGGCTGAACATCCGCGCCCGGGTCGCCCTCTGCGGACTGATCTCCGGCTACAACGAAGAGGAATTGCCGGCCGGTCCGCGATCGTTCGGCAACCTGCTGATCAACCGGGTCAGGCTGCAGGGCTTCATCATCCTCGATTACTACCCGCGCTTCGGCGAGGCGATCCGCGACCTCTCCCAGTGGGTGGGCGAAGGCAAGATCCGCTCGGAGCAGACCGTGGTCGAGGGATTCGAGGAACTGCCGAACGCGCTCAACATGCTCTTTGCGGGGGAGAACATGGGTAAGCTTGTGGTTCATATCGCCGACTGAGGCAGGAACTCACACTGTCGGCGATCGATTTGTACAGGGACAACGAGAGGATTGGTGTGAAGCAGATTTCGAGGAATAAACCGTTGAGACTCATGATGGTGGCGCTGGCCGGCCTGGCCGCGTCGGTCGTACTGGCCGCCTGCGGCGGAAACGACAGTCTCTCGGAAGGCAGTAACAGCGATGACGTGCCGACCGCTCAGGGCGGCGAAGCCTCCGGCAACCTGAAGATCTCGAACTGGCCGCTCTACATCGACCGTCAGACGATCGGCGACTTCGAAGAGGCGTCGGGCCTGAGCGTCAACTACGTCGAAGACGTCAACGACAACGACGAGTTCTTCGGCAAGGTCCAGCCGCTGTTCAGCCAGGGGGATGCCGGCGGCCGGAGCATCGCGGTCACCAGCGACTGGATGTCGAAGAAGATGTACGACCTCGGCTACCTGCAGAAGCTCGACCACGATGAGCTCAAAACGGTCTTCGACAACATGATCCCCAGCCTCAAGGACCCGACCTTCGACCCGGGAAGGCAGTTCACCGTTCCCTGGCAGTCGGGCATGACCGGCCTGGTGGTCCGAACCGACCTGGCACCGGACATCAAGTCGATCAACGACCTGTTCGACCCCAAATACAAGGGCAAGGTCACCTTCCTGCGCGAGATGCGGGACACGGTCCCGGTGGTGATGAAGGCCGACGGGATCGACCCGGCCGACGCGACCACCGAGGACTGGCTGGCGACGATCGACAAGATCGACAAGGCGGTCGAGAGCGGCCAGATCCGCCGTTTCACCGGCAACGACTACATCCAGGACCTGGCCAAGGGAGCCGTGGTGGCGGCGATCGGCTGGTCCGGCGACGCGGTCCAGGCCCAGGCCGACAACAAGAACATCAACTACGTACAGCCGACCGAGGGCTGCGCGCTCTGGTCGGACAACATGGAGATCCCGGTCGGCGCCCCGAACACGGCGGCCGCCTACGAGTTCATGAACTACGTCTACGAGCCGGAGAACATGGCCCAGATCGTCGAGTGGGTCAACTACATCAGCCCGGTCAAGGGGGTCAAGGAAATCCTGCTCAAGAAGGATCCTTCACTGGCCAAGAACGAGCTGATCTTCCCCTCGGACGAATTCCTCAGGAACTGCTTCACCCAGGACTCGCCCCAGGGCGGCCCCGAGGCGGTCAAGGAAGTCGAACAGGCCTTCCAGAACGTGCTGACCGGCTGATCGCCGGCCGCTCAATCGAATACGACCCGGGGCGCGTCGGCCAGGAAGCGGCCGGCGCGCCTCAGCGGGTTGATCATCTGCCCGAAGCGGCGGCGGGCCAGGATCCGGTTCAGCTGTCCGAGTACCTGGTCCCTGATCTCCGGATCGTCGCCCAGCCTGGCTTCCACTTCGAGCCGGTAGAGCTCCACGGCACGCGCCAGGCCTTCCGACTTCATTGAGCGGTGCGCGCTGTCGCGGTGAAACCGCTTCAGGTACCGGGCCTCGGGAACCTCTACGAAATGGCCGGCAAGGCCGAGCGAGAAGGCCCAGGCGAGGTCCGGGGCGTCCACGGTCGGTGGGATCGGCCGGGCCGAAACCCTTCTGAACACACCACGCCAGGCGACGGCCATGTTCCAGCGCCTGAGCATCTCGACCGCTTCGATCTCCGGCCGCCCGGATCCGAGTTCCACGGGCGGCGGAGGAAACCTGACCGGGCCGACCTCCCGCCGCACGATCCTTCCCCGGGTCACCCGTCTGAGCACGGTCGGAAACGCGAGCACACGGCCGGCGTCGGCCTCGAGAGCGTCCACCAGCAGTTCGAAGTAGAGCTCCGGGGACAACAGGTCGTCCTGAGGCATCCAGCAGAAGAAATCGGTGGTCGCCTCGTCCAGCAGCAGGTTGGCATGCCCGCGCCAATCGAGCTGCTCCGGGCGCGAGATCACGGTGATCCGGTGATCGCCTCGGAACCGGTCTGCGAGCCGATCAAGCGAATCGTCTAGGTGTGAGGCGTCGCTGATCACCATCCTGCTCCAGGCAGGTGCCTTTTCAATCGTGTCGACGACGCCGTCGATCCAGGGTCCGGCCCGGTGGAGCGGAACGGCGATGGTCAGCTTCGGCGGACCGGCCGGCGGCATCAAAACCCGGCCGGGGTGTCCGTGATCAGCGCCGCACAGCGTTCCGCGGCCAAAGGCGCCGTGGTCAGCTTGCTCGAGTCGGGAGACCACCAGCCCTCGGACCCGACGACGCCGGCCCCCGATCTCGAGTGAAGCCCGCTCGACGGGTCTTCTATATCGCTGGTCCCGGCGGCGACGATATGACAGGGACCATGGTCGAACACGCTGAAACCGGCGAGCCCGGGGACCAGCCGGATCATCTGCTGAAGCGTCGCCGAAGCGACGCCGGGGTCGGGCGAAAGATCGTCGGCCGGCACCCTCCCGAAATGAGTTCGCGCGACCGGATACCAGCTTATGTAGACGTCGCCGCCCGGCCACGGGACCAGGTCGCCGTAAGGGCCCTGAACCAGAGTCAGCGGTCTCAACCCCGACGCGTCACCGCCGCGGACGATCACCTGGTGCTTGACCCGGTAGCAGCCCTCGGCGGCTTCACCCAGCGCCTGACGATCGAGTCCGAGCCTGCTTTCCCACGAGCAGTTGACGGCCCGGGAGGTGCCGATCCGGCCGCGGCCGGATGGCGTGACGACATCCAGGAGAAAGCCGGACCGGTCCCGTTCGACCCCGGTCACCTCGTGTCCGGTCAGCAACTCGATTTTCGGCTCGCGGGTGATCGCCTCGGCCAGGACGTCGCAGATCATGCGTGGATTCACCGACCGCTCCGGCGTCTCGAACCAGGCTCCGGCGACGCCGTTTCGCAAACCTGGTGCGGGTCCCCGCCCGCGAGCCACGTCGGTCATGGACTCGTCGCCGAGGTAGAAACAGCCGATCTCGCCCGCGACCCGCTCGACCTCTGACATCACCGCCCGGTAGTGGATCTCGAGCTGGTCCGGGCAGGCGAGACCACCGTCAACCGCCACGTAGGCAAACCTCTCAGATCGATTCGAGGCCCAGTCGAGCTCACCGCACCAGCGTTCCAGCAGAGGCGTAAAGGCAAGCGCGCCCTCGACCATTGCCTTCGTGGTTGCGCCGCTCCCGTCGAGTGCGTAGACGAAGCCGAGATGCAGCTTGCCTTCATTCCGCAAGCTCGCCGCCTTGAGCGGTTGCGATCCCCGCTCGAGGATCGTCGAGCGGACCCCGCGTTCGGCCAGGGCCAGGGCCACGGCAGCGCCCTGGATTCCCCCGCCGATGATGATCAACTCCTCGCTGCTACGGGCCATGGGCGGCTGAGTCTACGTAGCCGGTCGGGTTTCCCGACAGATGAACCGCGGGCCGGTTTCCGAACGATGCGATACGGTGAAGCCGTTGGCCTGGCAGGGGCCGGGCGGCCAACAAGGCAGACCTATGGGTATTCGGGTGAACAGATCGAGCTTGCGAGACGGCGGGGGCCGCCGGATTCGACGTGCCCTCGCAGCCGTTACCGGCGCCGCCCTGTTCGGCCTCGTGGCGACCGGCGCAGCCGAAGCAGGAACCAGCGACACCGTCACCCTCCCCGACGGAGCGGAGCGGACCACCTACGCGATCGGCCCGATCGACGTCACCTCCGGCCAGAACCGGATCGTCTACAAGCCGGTCACCGCCACCGAGAAACCGGCCGTGGACGGCTGGATAACCCGGATCGTCCCGAACATGGTCCGGGCCGACGGCTCGGTGCCGCGCTCGAGCAAGGTGATGTTCCATCACGGGGTCTGGATCAACACCTCGGCCCCGGCCCGGGACCGTCTCTTCTTCGCCACCGGTGAAGAGAAGACCAACGTCGATTTCCCCGACGGCTACGGCTACCGCTACAAGGCATCCGACAAGTGGCTGCTCAACCACATGCTCCACAACCTCGAGCCGGAGCCGATGGAGCTGTTCGTCACCTACACGATCGACTTCATCCCGGACACCGCACCCGAGGCCGCCGGGATGACCCCGGTCAGGCCGATCTGGATGGATGTGGAGAGCGGTATCTACCCGGTCTTCGACGTGCTGCGCGGCTCGGGCGGGCCCGACGGGAAGTTCAGCTACCCGGAAGACGCCGAGAACCCGTATCCGAACGGGAAGCAGAAGAACGAGAAGGAGATCACCGAAGACGGCGTGCTGGTTGCGACCGCAGGCCACGTCCACTCGGGCGGGCTCTGGACCGACCTTTACCTGAAGCGCGATGGGGCGACCTACGCCGGCCCCGCCTGCGAGGCACCGAAGAACCTCAAACCGAGGCTGAAGAAGCTGAAGCGCAAGAAGAAGAGACTGGCCAAGCGACAGAAGTCGATCCGGAAGAAGCTGCGCAAATCGCAGTCGCGGCCGAGGACGACGTTGAAGTCACACAGGAAGGTCAAGCGGCGCAAGCGATCCGCCTCGAAGAAGCTGAAGCGACTGAGGGCGAAGGATTCGGCTGCGCGGAAGATCTACCGGGCCTGCACCGACACCCAGCCGAGGGTCGATGGCAACCGGGCCCACCTGTTCAGGTCGAGGGTCAAGTACTTCGAACCGAGGGGGCCGGTCTCCTGGGACATGGCGATGTACAGCACCGAGGAGGACTGGCGGGTCGCGGTCAAGGCCGGTGACACGCTCGAGCTGCAGGCGACCTACGAGACCGAGCGCGCCTCCTGGTACGAATCGATGGGCATCAACGTCGTCTACTGGGCGAAGGAGCCGGGCGGCGACAACCCCTACGAGACCAGGGTCGATCACGACGGAGTCCTCAACCACGGGCACTACGCCGAAAACGACGACCATGGCGGCACCGGCCCGGAGGTAGGGCCCGACCCCACCACCCTGCCGGACGGACTCGCTTCCGGCGGCCCGTTCAAGATCGGCGGCTACAGCTACGAGGCCGGCGACTTCCGGGTCCCGGGCAGCCTCGGCCGGCCACCGGTGGTCAAGCAGGGCGAGTCGTTCACCTTCGAACTGGCCGCGGGCGACGCGAGCAAAGAGATCTGGCACTCGCTCACCTCCTGCAAGTCACCGTGTAACAAGTCGACCGGGATCGGCTACCCGATCCCCGACGGCGAGTTCCAGTTCGACTCCGGACAGCTGGGAACCGGCGGGCCACCGACTGTCGAACGAGACACCTGGTCGACCCCGAAGAACCTGCCGGTCGGCACCCACACTTTCTTCTGCCGGATTCACCCGCTGATGCGCGGCGCGATCCGGGTCGTCAAGAAGTAGGACCGGCCACGGGATCGCCTCGGCGATCCCCGACGATGCGGCCGACGCGAATATGCTCGTCAGATGAAGCTGAGTGGGAAGCGCGTGCTGGTGACCGGAGCCTCGTCGGGGATCGGGGCCGAGATCAGCCGCGAGCTGGCGCGGCGCGGGGCCGGTCTGATCCTGGTCGCCCGCAGCGCCGGCAAGCTCGAAGCCGTGGCGGACGAGCTGCGCGGGATCGGCGCGTCGGTCGAGGTCGAGCCCTGCGACCTGGGTGACGACGCCGCGATCGCGCGACTGGCCGAGCGGGTGCTGGCCGAGGGCGGCGCTCCCGACATTCTGGTCAACAACGCCGGCGCCGGAAGGTGGCGGGCCACCTGGGAGACCGATGCCGGATACGCCGAGGAGGCGATGCGACTGCCCTACGGCGCGGCCTATGAGCTGACCCGGCTGCTTGTCCCGGCGATGCTGGAGCGCGGCTCGGGCTGGATCCTCAACATGACCTCGGCCGCCGGCTTCATGACTATCCCCGGAGCGACTGCCTACGGAGTATCGCGTTGGGCGATGCGGGCGTTCAGCTACCAGCTCGAAGCCGAGCTTCGGGGGAGCGGAGTCGGCGTCACGCTGCTGGTCCCGTTCGAAGTCGACTCCCCCTATTTCGAGAACAACCCCGGTTCCAGGGAACGCATCCCGAAGATCGCCAGGCTGATCGGCGACATGACACCGGCCGATGTCGCCCGCGAGGCGGCCGACTCGATCGAGCGTGAGCGCCGCGAGCGGATGCTGCCCTGGAGAGGCCGGTGGATCTACCGACTCACCCCGCCGCCGATCATGAGGAGGCTGATCGCCTCGACCGGCTGGAAGCGCCCGTAGTGTCGCGGCGCCGGGCCCTGGCGCTTCTGGCGATCGCCCTGGTGCTCTCCATGTCGACCTGGTTCTCGGCGTCGGCTGTGCTCCCCCAGCTCCGTGCGGAGTGGGCACTCTCCGACTCGGCTGCGGCCTGGCTGACCATCGCAGTTCAGCTCGGCTTCGTCGTCGGAGCGGTCGGCGCCGCGCTGCTCAACCTCTCTGACGTGATCAGGCCGCAGCGGGTGATCCTGGTCGGAGCGATCCTCGCGTCGCTGGCCAACGGGATGATCGTCTTCGCTCCCGGCCCCGAGATCGCGCTGCCGCTCCGATTCCTGACCGGGGTCTTCCTGGCCCAGGTCTACCCCCCGGCGCTCAAGGTGATGTCGACCTGGTTCCGGGAGAAGAGGGGCACGGCCCTGGGAGTGCTGGTCGGAGCGCTGACCGTCGGCTCGGCCCTGCCCCACCTGGTCAACGGACTTGGCGGGCTCGACTGGCAGTTCGTGATCCTGGCTACCTCGGCGCTGACCGTTGTCGGCGGACTGGTCGCCGGGCTCGGGGTGCCCGACGGGCCTTTCCCTTTCCCGCGGGCCGCCTTCGATCCGCACCAGGCGCGCCGGGTGCTGGCCAACCGCGGAGTGCTGCTGGCCACGCTAGGCTATTTCGGGCACATGTGGGAGCTGTATGCGATGTGGGCCTGGTTCGCGATCTTCTTCGCGGCGGCGCTGGAGACGCACGGGACCTCACCCGGCCCGGAGGCCGCCTATGCGACCTTCGCGGTAATCGGGATCGGGGGGGTCGGCTGCTGGGTCGGCGGCATTCTCGGCGACAACTGGGGCCGGACGAAGACAACCTCGTTGATGATGCTGATCTCGGGGCTGTGCGCGCTCTCGATCGGCCTGCTGTTCAGCGAACCGGGCTGGGCCGTGCTCGCGGTCGGGCTGGTCTGGGGATTCACCGTGGTCGCGGATTCGGCGCAGTTCTCGACCATTGTCACCGAGCTTGCCGACCAGGCCTATGTCGGCACCGCCCTCACCCTCCAGCTTGCGCTCGGCTTCATGTTCACGGTGGCGACTATCTGGCTGATCCCGGTCCTGCAGGACGAGTTCGGCTGGCGCTGGGCGTTTGCGTTCCTCGCCCCCGGCCCGCTGATCGGGATTGCCGCGATGCTGAGGCTCCGCGCCTCACCCGAGGCAGAACTGATCGCCGGCGGGCGCGGCTGAACCCTGCGATCGCCCGGGTTCGGGAGCGGGTCGACAACAACTTGCCCGGTAGTTACAGCTAGGCCTACGGCCCCGCCGTCCAGGCCCTGGCGATCGCTTCGAGGTGGCGATCGTCGGTGCCGCAGCAGCCGCCGAGCACGTTGAGCCGGGGAAGCTGCTCCCGCAGGGAGGCGTAGCGGACACCGAGATCCTCAGGGTCACCCTCGTCAAGCGCCGCCGCCTCGTCGAGTTCGGCGTGGCTCATGGTCGAAGAGTTGGCCCGCAGGCCGCGGATCCGCTCGACCCAGGGCCCCCCCTCGGCCAGGACCGAGGCAAAATGGGTCGGGTGGGCACAGTTGATCATGAAGTAGTCGATTTCCGATTCGGGGTCGGCGTCGGCCGCCTCGATCGCCTCGCCCAGGCCCTGCCCGCTCGGCAGGCGGCCATCGGTCTCGACCGTGAACGAGATCACGACCGGCATTTCGGCCGCGGTCGCGGCACGGGCGACACCGCGCGCTTCTTCGAGGTAGGTCATGGTCAGCCCGGCGACCATGTCGGCGGCGGTATCGGCAAAGGTGGAGATCTGCTGCGAATGGTAGGCCGCCGCTTCGTCCGTACTCAGTACCTCCGCGGGGCTGTAGCCGTCGTCGTGGGGCCCGATGCATCCGCTGATCAGGACAGGTGAAACATCGATTCCGGGGTCGGCCTCGGCGTCGCTGCGGAGTTCTTCCATCAGGCCGATCGCCTCGCGATTGAGCCGCTCGAGATCGCCGGCACTGAGGCCAAGTCGGTCACCCCAGGCGCGGCTTGCCCGCCAGGTGGGGCTCTCGAGAATGAAGCCCGACCCGAACTCGGACGCCAGCCGCAGGTAGGGGCGGTAGTAGCTCCTCAGCTCTTCCGTGCCTTCGGGGCTGTCCAGCAGAACGAACGAGGCGAACTCGGGCAGATCGACGCCGCGATGGAAAATCAGCGTCGTCTCGACGCCACCGTCACTCAGGAAGAGATCACCATCAGCCTGCGGCAGCGTTTTTCGGTGCCTGGCTGACATCAACTGCCTCAGGTGAAGATGATCTGGCCGCCCGCGGCGTCGTCGTAGAACTCGCCGACCGTGATGATGTCCTCCACCTGGGGGATGAAGTCGTCCTTGGAAAGCCCGAACAGGTCGACCGACGCCTTGCAGCCGTAGAGCGGCGCTCCGGAATCGGAGATCATCTCGATGAACTCGGGAATCGGCGGAATGTCGAGTTTCTCCATCTCGGCGTTCAGCTTTTTGGTGACCATCGCCGAAACGCCGGGCAGGCCGCCTACCATGGTGGCCAGGTGCAGGCCGGGGTTGCCGACGGTCGATACCTTCACGTTTTCATGCTTGGACTTGTTGATCGCGTCCAGGCCGAAGAAGGTGAAGAAGACGCTGGCCTCGATGCCCTCCATGCGGGCGCCGTTGGCCATGATCAGGCCGGGGTAGATGCCTTCCAGCGAGCCCTTGGAAATGATCACCGAAACCTTCTTGATCGGCTCGTTCCCGGATCCGTCGGCCTGATCGGCGGTGGCGGTCTGTCCGTTGCTCTCGGTCTGTTCGAGCAGTTCACTCATCTCGTCCTCGCTTTCTAGATGCAGCCACGCGGCTTGGGAATCCCGGCGATCTTGGCAGCTTTCTTCGCCGGTCCTTTGGGGAAAAGCTGGTAGAGCTCCTTGATCGGCACTCCGGAAGCTTTCCCAAGGGTGCGGATAGAGGGTGCCGAGCCGTCTTCCAGATAGGACTTCCGCATGTAGTTGACCACCATCCAGTGGCGATCGGTGAGCTCGTCGACCCCGTTTTCGACGGCGATCTGCTCGGCGATCTGCTCGTTCCACTGGTCGGGATCGGTCATGAAGCCTTCGGCATCTATCTCGACCGCTGTGCCGGCATAAGTGGCGGTGCTCATCCGTTGTCTCCTTTTTCGCTTGCGACCGGCTCCTTGCCGGCCATTGACATCTGGCCCCCGACGCCCGGCATGTCGCGGCCGGGAAGTAGGGCGTGCCAGTAGAAAGGCTGGAAGGCCAGCTTAGCGAGGTGGTTGAGCCGCGACTCCTTGAGCAGGGGGAGCGGACCGGCCCTGTTCGGGTAGCGGCCCGGGAGAGGCTCCACTTCATAGTTGAAGTCGATCAGCAGAGCCTTGTGGAAACCGGTCTCGATGAAGCAGTTCACGTGCCCGTCGTAGGTGCCCTCGAGGTCCTCACCGGAAAGGAAACGCCCGATGTTGTCGGTCAGGGTCTCTCCCTCGAAGTGGGTAGACGAGCCCGCTTTCGAAGTCGGCAGATTTGTCGCATCGCCGATCGCGAACACATTCGGGACGGCTTCGCTCTGAAGTGTGTTCTGGTCCGTTGGCACGAACCCGAGATCATCTCCCAGCCCCGGCGAGCGGGCGACGAACTCGGAGCCGCCGTGAAGCGGTATCGCGGCGAGCAGGTCAAACGGGATCTCCCGCTCGTCCCAGCTGACCAGCTTGCCGGCCTCGCCGTCCACCTGGCCGGTCGCGAACTCGGCCTCCAGCTTGATGCCCTTTTCCTCGAACATGCCGGCGAGGTGCTCGGTCGCGACCGGTTTGGTGAATGCGGCGTCGAGCGGCGTCACGTAGGTGATCTCCACCTCCGAACGGATTCCGCGCTCGTGGAAGTACCAGTCGGCCAGGAAGCAGAACTCGAGCGGCGCGACCGGGCACTTGATCGGCATGTCGATCGTGTTGACCACCAGTCGGCCACCGTCGAAGCCGGCGAGCGCGTCACGAAGTGCGACCGCCCCGTCGAGGGTGTAGAAGTCGAATGCCCGCTCGCGCCAGCCGGGCCCGGTCAGTCCCTCGGTTTCGTCGAACAGCAGCGACGCCCCGCTGGCGATCACCAGCAGGTCGTAGGCGATCTCCTCACCGTCGGCGAGATGCACCGTGTTTGCTTCGGTCTCGACCCGGTCCACTTCTGCCAGGCGGAATTCGATGCCGCGGTGCAGCTGCTCCGAGCGCGGGCGGACGATGTCCTCGGGCTGGGCCAGGCCGAACGGGACGAACAGGAGGCCGGGCTGGTAGAGGTGCTCGTCGTTGCCGTCGATCACCACTATCTCGGTACTTTCCCGGTCGTACATCCGCCTCAGGCGGTTGGCGGTCAGGGTTCCGCCGGTCCCGGCTCCGATGATGACTATGCGCTGGTCCATGATCTAAGTATGCCGGACCGTCATCGGTTCTCGCGAAGCTCCTCCAGGATCGACACCACCTGCTGGTCGCTTACCTGGGAGAAGTCGCGGTACTGCTGGCCGACACCGAAGAACCGGGCAGGCGTCGACAGACAGATTACGTCGTCCGACTCCGCCTGCAGAAATTCGATCGAGTCGGGCGGACAGACCGGGATCGCCAGGACCAGCCGCTCCGGTTCCTGGCGGCGCACCGCCCGGAGCGCCGCCGTGTCGGTCACTCCCGTGGCGACACCGTCGTCGACCACGATCACGGTTCGGCCGGTCAGCTCAAGCGGCGGACGATCGCCCCGGTATGCCGCGACCCGCCGGACCAGCTCGGAAGTCTCGGCAGCGATGATCGCGTCGAGGCGCTCCGGTTCGATCCCGAGCTGACGGATAGCCTCGGGGTCGATCACCCGGGAGCCGTCTTCGGCCACCGCGCCGACCCCGTACTCGGGATTGCCCGGAGCGCCGAGCTTGCGCACCGCGAGGATCTCGAGCGGGGCGCCCAGCGCCGCCGCGATCTCGCCGGCGACCGGTACGCCGCCGCGCGGCAGCGCGACCACCACCGGGTTCTCTTCGGCGAGCGGAAGCAGCTCCTCGGCCAGCCGTCGGCCGGCATCGTTCCGATCGGCAAAGACCTTATCCATCGTCCGGCAAGTGCTGACGGAGGAACCCGGCGACTTCCGGGCCGCTCTCAGGGTCGATCATGTTGAGCGCCGGAATTCCGACCAGCTTGTCGATCAACCTTACGCCCGCCTCGGTCGCGGATGATCGTCCCGAAATCAGGTCTGGCTTCAGATCGAACGCGCCCATCACTCCCATGACCGCATACGGATCCGAAGCGCAGAGCACCGTGATCGCCACCTTGTCCGCGAGGACCCGCATCGCGACGTCTCCTCGGTATGGCTCGAGCGGCGAGGCGCCGGCCTCGATGATCAGGACATCGGGCTCGGTCGCCGCCAGCTTGGAGATCAGGAGCAGCAGGGCCTGCTCGTACTCGTCCGGGGGCACCACGGTCGAGGGCAGACCGACATCGACGAAATCGGCGATCGCATACGCCCCGGCCTCGTGCATAGCCAGCGTGTCGCGGAGCCTGCCCACCCCGGTCACCTTGGCCCCGGCGACCCGTTTGCCCATCGCCTCCAGCTGTTTGATCATCGCCACCGCGGCGACGGTCTTACCCGCTTCCATCGAACTGCCGATGATCAGTATCACCGGCGCGTTCAGTTCGTGGTGATCGGTCGGGGTCACGAATCCCTTCATCGTGCAGACTTTGCCGGCCCTCACCGCGTGGCCGAGGTACCTGACGTTCGCCATCCGGGCGCTGTGGAACGCCGCCGAGGTGCAGACGCCGAGCACGCCGGCCGCGGTCAGGGTCTGCATGCGAAGGTCCTCGCCGACCTCCCTCCAGTCTCCGACCACCTGGAGCGTGGCCGCCCTGGTTCCGAGCGCCCCGATCAGGCGGTCACCTGGGCGCAGCTCGGCCGTCGTCCCGTCGATCGTCTCGACCGGGTAGGCGTCGGGCCCGTCTTCGAGCATTTCGGTAACTACGTAGTCGCCGCGCGCCCATGTCTCCAGTGGCCGCGGCTCCACCTCCGGCAGCCACCGATCGAAATCGGTGATGCGGGCGAGGCTTCCGAGTACCGTCCTGGGCGGGTTCATCGTTTCAGCCTTCCGATCGCCCCGGGCCGTCCGGAGGGCTCGCGAGGAGGCCCGCAATCAGTGCCGCCCGCTCGGGCATTCGGTCGAGCACGACGTGCTCGTGGTCGGCATGGGCACCGTCACCGACCGCACCGAGTCCGTCGAGGGTCGCGGTATGGGGGCTGGTCAGGTTGCCGTCGGATGCCCCGCCGACCTGGGCGTCCTCGATATCGAGACCGAGGTCTGCGGCGACCTGTCCGGCCCGCTCCCAGAGGCGCCGGTTGCGCGGCGTCATCTCCAGCGGGGGTCGGCCGAACTCGCCCTCGACCGCGAGCGACAGCCGGTCGCCGGTCGGCTCGAGGCTCCGGATAGCCTGCTCGACCTTCACGGCATCTTCAGCCGTCACGACTCTGGCCTCTATCTCGGCCACCGCTTCGGGGGCGATCACGTTGGCGCGCATGCCTCCGTCAATCGTTCCCACGTTCACCGTCACCCCACGCTCGGCGTCGTTGAGCTCGAACAGACGCTCGATCTGGTGGGAGACTTCGAGGATCGCGCTCGCCCCGCCTTCCGGGTTCAGCCCGGCGTGGCTGGCGACGCCGGTCACCTTCAGGGTGAACCGGCCGACGCCCTTGCGGCCGGTCTTCAGCCGGCCCAGGGGGCCGTAGGACGGCTCCATGACCAGGGCGCGGGCCGCCTCGCCGGCCAGCCCGATGGTGTGACGCCTGGAGTCCGGGCTTCCGATCTCTTCGTCGGCGTTCAGGAATACGACCGGCCGGCACGGCATCTCGACCCCGAATTCGGCGTTGGCGCGCAGGGCATAGAGCAGCTGTACCAGGCCGCCCTTCATGTCGAAGACGCCCGGGCCGTGCAGCCTTCCATCCCGTTCGGTGACCGGCATGCGCTCCAGCGTGCCGAGCGCCCAGACCGTGTCGAAGTGACCGAGCAGGAGCTGACTCGGGCCGTCCTCCGAGCCGGCCGGCAAGGTGGCCAGCAGGTGGTCGCAGCCCCCGGCGCCGGGTAGTTGCTCGACCTCGAACCCCGACTCCGTGAATTCGTCCCGGAGCATCGTGCGGACGGAGGCCTGAGCCTCCCCGTCGAGCGACGGGGACTCGGCCTCGGCCAGGGCCGTGAGAAGTTCGGTCATCTCCCCCTGGCGATCTCGCAACCAGCCGAGCAGTTCGGTCTGATCGGAGGTCAAAGCTTGAAGTTCGTGTGGTACGGAAACGAGTAGGTCTGGGATATCTTGGCGAATCGGCCGGGCGCCAGATAGGCGAGCATCGGGTTCGCGGCGAGCAGGTCGGCGTCGTCTCCTTCCGAAGCCCGCATCGAACGCTCGTCGACCGCTGCGGCCACCACTTCACCGATGATCAGGGTGTTTGCCCCGAACCCGTCAACCACCTGGTTGAGCCGGCACTCCAGCCAGAGATAGGCGTCCCGCACGAGTACGCCGTCCACGGTGCTCGCCGGGAAAGTCGGCACCGCCCCGAGGCCCGGCTTGTCGCCGCCCGCGTCGCGAGGCGCCGCGGCCATGCTTGTCTCGACGATCTGTTCCGGGCGGGGGAAGCTGACCGTGAAGACGCCGGTGTCCTGGGCGTTCCTCTGGGTCGCGTGCCGCGGACTGCAGGCAAAGCAGAAGTAGTTGCTCCAGCCGAGCGGCATCGCCATGTGCTTGGGCGCGAGATCGTGCCCGTCGGCCTCCATGGTCCCGACCAGCACCAGCGGCGCTACCGTGAAGAACGACTTCCAGATCGGCGAATCAACCGGCAAAGGCACCGGCCGCTGGCCAGGGGTTTCGTCGGACTCACTCATGACCGCCTCCTTGCTCGAGGGTCTCTTGCCTTCTCACAGATCGCACCTCCGCCGGGCTTTTCGCTGAATCGGCCCCGTTTCCTACAGGCTACTCCCGGCCAGTCGCTGATGCATGCCCCGCGGGTCGGCCGGATGGCGGTTTCCGGAGCCCCGGAATGCCTTCAGGCCGACTTCGAGAGGATCAGCCGGCTATCGGCCAGGCCCGCTGTCCGGTGTGGAACCACCTCCAGATAGGCGGGGTCCGACACCATGCCGAGGAAGGCCTCACGGGACGGATATTCGACCATGATCACCAGGTCCCACTCCCGGACTCCGGGGCCGATGATGCTCTGGTCGCAGACCGCGGTGGACAGTACCCGGCCTCCCGCCTTTTCGAGCAAAGGCGCAACCGCGGCGCCGTATCTGCCGTAGGCTTCGGCCCCGCTCACCCCGGCATCGATCCCGTCGGCTTCCTCCTTGAAACGGAGCAGGTTGACCATGACGATCGGGCCGGTGTCGTCCGAACCGGACAGCAGGGCCAACTGCTCTGCGGTGGGGTCAATCGCGGGCTCGGCCATTGCCTCGACTCTACTGCCTGGAGCCTGTCCGGACGGCGTTCATCGACAGGCCTGGCCGCGGCACTCGCTGAGGCGCTTCGCTACGGCCTCGAGCCGGGCTACCCGGCCGGCCTGGGAAGGATCTGCGGCAAGGTTCTCGAGTTCGTCCGGGTCTCGGCGAAGGTCATACAACTCGACCGCTCCGAACGACCAGTTGATGTATTTGTAGCGGTGGGTCCGCACCCCGTAGTAGGGCAGGTCGAACGCGGTCAGCGGGGTGTAGAACCTGAGCAGGGGACGCATCGCCTGGATCAGGACCTTCCGGCGCGGCAGCTTCTTCCTGCCCCGGGCGGCCGGCAGCAGCGAGACGCCGTCCATGGCCCGGCCCGGCCTGGCCCCGGCCATGTCGAGAATTGTCGGGGCGAGGTCGACGTCGATCGAATTGCCGGACCGGCTGTCGCCCCTTTTCACTCCGGGCCCGCGAACCATGGTCGGCACCCGGAGCGAGTTCTCGTACGGCAGGAACTTCGACCCCCACAGCCGGTGCTCACCCTGCAGGTAGCCATTGTCGGAATTGAAGATGATGTAGGTGTTGCGGAGCTCTTTGGCCTTCCGCAGCTCCTTCACGATCCGGCCGACCTGGTCATCGACCGCCCGGACCGCTCCCAGCCGGCCGTGGTAGTTGTCGGTGATCTCCTCGATCTGCGCCTCACTCAACGGCGACAGGGACTTGAGGTTCTCGGCCTTGTCCGAGACGTCGGCCTCGTTGAACGACGGCGGTTCTGGCAGCGGCACGTCGTCGAAGGTGTGCCGGTAACGCTTCGGCGGACGGGGATCGGGCTCCGGCGCCCTCGGGCGGAGGCCCTGCATGTGGTTGGTGTCTTCGGCGTGCGGGCCGGGCGGCGAGTAGTAGAGGAAGAACGGCTTCTTCGCCGGGGCCGAGCGGCGTACGAAGCGGGCCGCGTAACCGCCGCCGACATCCATCGTGTAGTCACGGTTCTTCTGGGTGCCGAAGTAGTCGAACGGCACGAAGATTGACTGGAAGTCACCGAAAAGCTCGGCAAAGCTATCCGGTGGATCCGAGGTGAGCAGGGTCCCGAGGTCGAGCTGTTTCTCGGCATAGCTGCGGTCGCCCCAGAACCGGACCCGACCGTCGATGTTCATGGCGTAATTGAAGTAGTCGTAGGTCGAGTTGTCGATCAGGCCGGCCCACCTGTCCCAGCCCGGCGGGACCTCGCGCCGGTCGAGCGTCCCGTACTCGTTCAGGTACTTGCCGACCATCCCGGTGCGATACCCGGCCCGCCTGAGCCAGGGCGCAAGCGAGTTTTTCTGGTTCAGCTTCCCGGGCAGGTCCCGGAACGTGTAGTAACCACCGTCGTTGCCGCGGAAGTTGCTGAGGACCCGGTGGTTGTGGGAGAACTGGCCGGTCAGGAGCGTCGTGCGAGACGGGCAGCAGAGCGGGTAGGAGACGAAGTAGTTGGAGAATTCGGTGCCGCCGCGAACCATCAGGCGGCGTACGTTCGGCATGTGGGCGATATCGCTGAGAACGGCGTCGTCGGCCTGGACCAGCACGATGTTCGGCCTGGATCGGTCCGGCTTGCCGGCCTGGCTCACACCGGGATCGACGACCTCGAGCGAAGCAAGAAGGGCGGCCGCGGCCAGGGCGCCGAGTAGGAACCGGCGGAGCGCCCTTGGGAGCTTCCGGCCGAAGCTGTTGTTGGCCACTCTCTGAGAACTCCGGTCGTAGCGGTTTGTTGCGGAAAAAGTCCGGGCGGATTACCTCGAACAGCCGCGTCCGGGCTGCTATACCTTGTTCATGAGGCGCATCGCGCTGGCAACCATGTGTATCGCGGCAGGGTTGAGTCTGGCAGTTCCGGCAGCGGCCCGGGCAGGGGGAGTCAGCCGCCCGGGATTTCTGCCGGGCAGGTTGATCGTGCGTTTCAGGCCGGGAACCCTTCCGGCCGAACGGGCGGACGCACTCGGCAAGGTCGGCGCGATCGTGGACGAGTCCCTCCCGCTCCCACGGCTGAAGCGGGTCGAGCTGGGCGACGAATCGGTTGCCCGGTCGGCCGCCGTCCTGGGGCGCCAGCCCGGAGTCCTCTACGCGGAGCCGGATTACGTCGCTCAATTCGGGGCGGTACCCGATGACGACTACTTCGCCAGCCAGTGGGCGCTGAGGAACACCGGCCTGGGAATCGGCAACCCCCCGGTCTTCGGGACTCCGGGGGCCGACATCGACGCGGTCAAGGGTTGGGATCGAAGCGTCGGCAGCAGCAGCGTGGTCACGGCGATCGCCGACACCGGGGTCTACTTCGCCCATCCCGACCTCGGTCCGAACAGGTATCTCAACCCGGGAGAGAGCGGAGGAGGGAAAGAGAGTAACGGCCTCGATGACGACGGCAACGGATACGTAGACGATTTCCGGGGCTACGACTTCTTCGCCGGGGACAACGATCCGTCCCCGGCGGACCCGCCGGTGGGGTTAGACCGCCACGGCACCCAGGTGGCCAGCCTCGCCGGGGCGCGTGGCGACGACTCGCTTGGAATAACGGGCGTGAGCCAACGGGCTTCGCTGCTGGCCCTGCGGATCGGAGACAACGGCTCCGGCGCCCCGGCCAGCATGCAGACCGAGGCATTCGTCTACGCGGGACGGATCGGAGCCCAGGTGGTAAACCTGAGCGCCGGCGGAATGGGCTTTTCCCAGGCCCGACTTGATGCGATTCGCGCCGCTCCGGACACCCTGTTCGTGTTCGGTGCCGGAAACGACGGGGCGGACAACGACAACCCCGCGACGACCTTCTACCCCTGCAGCCACAACGAGCCGAACGTCGTCTGCGTAGCCGCCACCGATCAGGATGACCTGCTGCGGGCCTCGTCCAACTACGGGGCAAAGACGGTGGACCTGGCCGCGCCGGGTGCGAACATCCTCACCGCGGACATCGGCACCGACCCGGCCAACTCCTACCGGTTCTCGAGCGGAACCTCGCTGGCCAGCCCGATCGTGGCCGGGGCCGCCGCCGTCTACCGATCGCTCTACCCCAAGGCGACTGCGGCCGATACCAGGAACGCGCTGCTTGCCGGGGTGGAAAAGCTGCCCTCCCTTGCCGGGAAAGTCGAGTCGGGCGGGCGCCTGAACCTCGACCAGACCCTGGCGATCGTCCCTCCACCCCCGGTGACCGTGACGCCTCCCGATACTTCGATCGAGCTCCAACTGAAGGCCGGGCGGAAGCAGAGGATCGGGAAGCTCGAGGTGAGGGTCGGCTGCGGGGACGAGGCCTGCCAGGCCAGACTCGGCGGCAAAGTGGTGGCGAGGAAGCTGAAGGGAAACGTGATCGTGGTCTCTCGTGCCGCCGCCACCAGGAAGCGCAGGAAGAAGATATTCAAGGTGAGGCCGATGACCATGGCGGTCGCGGCCGGTGAGACCAAGACCGTCCGGGTCAGGCTCAAGAAGCACCGGAGGTCAGTCAGGAAGCTGCGCAGTTTCCTGAAAAACCGCAGGTACCGCCTGGGCAGCAGGGCGGTGCTAATAGCCGGCGCGGCCGACGCCGCCGCCAACGAGACCGTCAAGCGGGTGTGGGTCAGACTCAGACCCTGAGCGCGGACCAGGCGACAGGAGCGTCGCGGATTCAATGCCTGCGCTAACGGCGCGGCAGGAGGAAACTGACACCTAGTGAAGCAATTCAAAATCGAGAAAGCTGAGCTGATCGGCAGCGGGCCCGACCGTGCGGCCGGGCCGTGTGGTCAGGGCCGGCCTTCGTAGGCGGCGGTCAGCAGGCCTGCCAGCTCTTCCAGCATCGGCATCCTCGGGTTGGTCCTCATGCTGGGGTCGGCGAATGCGGCCTTGACCAGGTCGGGCAGCGAGGCGTCGAATTCTTCGCGGCCCACCCCGGCATCGGCGAGCGATCGCGGCATGTCGACAGCGTCGAGCAACTCGTCGACCCGGCCGAAGAAGCGCTCCCGCCTTTCGTCCATGTCCTTGCCTCCGAGCCCCAGGACCCAGCCCATCTGGGCGTACTTGTCCGGGGCCATGTAGGTCGAGTACCCGGGCGCCGGCATGAACTTGCTCGGGATCGAGGCGTTGTATCGCAGGACGTGCGGCAAGAAGATCCCGTTGGCGCGACCGTGCGGGATGCCGAACCGGGCCCCGACCGCATGCGCCAGGGAGTGGTTGACGCCGACGAACGCATTCGAGAAGGCGAGGCCGGCGATGGTCGCCGCGTTCGACATCGCGGTCCGCGCCTCCAGGTCGTCGCCGGTTTCGTAGGCCCGCGGAAGTGCCTCCATGATCAGGTTGATCGCCTGCATGCAGAAGGCGTCGGTGTAGGCCGAGGCGAAGATCGATACCCCCGCTTCGAGCGCGTGGGTGAGCGCGTCGACGCCGGTGTCGGCGGTCACCCCGGGCGGCATCGACAGGGTGAGCGTCGGGTCGATGATCGCGACGTCGGGGACCAGCGAGTAGTCGACCAGTGTCACCTTTCGCCCTTCGGCACTCACCACCGCGGCCGGCGAGACCTCGGAGCCGGTACCCGAGGTGGTCGGTACCGCGATCAGCTGAACCGTGTGATCGACCTCCGGGTAGTGGGCGACCCGCTTGCGCGCGTCGAGGAAGGGAAGGGAAAGTTCCTGAAGCGATACCTCTGGACTCTCGTGATAGAGCCGCATCGCCTTCGCCGCGTCGAGGACCGAGCCCCCTCCCACCGCGATGATGCAGTCGGAGCCGAACTGACCGAGGACTTCGGTGCCGGCCCGGATCTGATCGTCGGTCGGCTCGGGCTGGATGTCGGAGAAGACATGAACACCGGAACCGTCCAGGTAGCGGCGAATCTCGTCTGCGACCCCGCGAGCCTCACCCTCTGCGTCGGTGACGATCAGGAAATTCTGCCCGGTCACCTCACGCAGGTTTTCCAGCGCCCCGGCGTTGAAGTAGGTGTCCGATGGAACGCGGAACCACTGCGGCGGAGCCTGTCGGTTCGAAACGGTCTTCACGTTGAGCAGGTCACGATAGTTGACGTTCTCGGTCGTGTTCGACCCTCCCCAGGTGCCACAGCCGAGCGAGAAGGTCGGGGTGAGCGAGTTGTAGATCCCGCCCAGGGCCCCGACCGCGGTCGGGGCGTTGACCAGGATGCGGCCGGTGCGGACCCGGCCGGCAAACTGCTCGACCACAGCCTCGTCGGTGGCGTAGACGGCCGAGGTATGGCCCAGCCCGCCGTGCTCGGTCACCAGCTCACAGGTCGCCACCGCATGGTCCACCGACGGCGAGCGGACCAGTCCGAGCACCGGCATCAGTTTCTCCTGGATCAGCGGATGAGAGGCCAGTTCTTCCAGATCCGAGGGCAGCGGCGCCAGCAGGACCTTGACGCCCTCCTCCACCGGGAAGTCGCCCATCGCACCGAGGTTGACGCAGGACTGTCCGAGCGCCCGCACGTCGACGCTGCCATCGGGGGCGAAAGCGAGCCCGGACAGCTTCTCGACCTCTGCGGGGTCGAGCATGCGCGCACCCATTCGCTGGAGTTCCTCAACCACGTCGTCGTAGATCGCTTCATCGATCACACAGGTCTGCTCGGCCGGACAGATCACCGAGGCATCGAAGGTCTTGGAGATCAGCATGTCGACCACCGCCATCCCGATCTCGCCGCTGCTGTGGATGTAGACCGGCGCGTTGCCGGCGCCGACGCTCAGGGTCGGTTTGCCTGCCGCATTGGCGGCCGCGACCGCCTTCGGCCCGCCGGTGGTCCAGATCAGGTCGACGCCGTCGTGGTGGAACAGATGCTGGGAGACGTCCAGGGTCGGGTCGGGGATCACCTGGAGGGCGTTCGGGGGAAGGCCGGCGGCCTCGCCGGCTTCCTGGAGCACCTCGACTGCCCGCACCGCGCAGTCGGCGGCTCTGGCCGAGGGCCGGAAGATGATCGCGTTGCGGGTCTTGGCAGCGACGATCGACTTGAACAGCGCGGTCGATGTCGGGTTGGTGATCGGGACCAGAGCCAGCACGACCCCGATCGGCTCGGCCACGTACTTGATACCCCGCTTGGCGTCTTCGTCGATTACCCCGACCGAGCGCTTGTCCTTGAGGTAGTCGTAGAGGAACTCGGTCGCGATGAAGTTCTTGACCACCTTGTCCTCGAGCACGCCGAATCCGGTCTCCCGCATCGCCAGCTCGGCCAGGTCGAACGCGTTCTCCAGGCCGGCGACGACCATCGCCCAGACGATCTCGTCGACCGCCTCCTGGTCGAAGCTACGGAACTGCTCCGCGGCGACCTGCGCCCGGTCGACAAAACCATCGATGCGCTCCGCCTGCTCCGGGTCGAGGGCCGCGTGCTGCTCCGGTTGGGTCTCGGTTGTCGTCGGCATCAGCTGTCTCCACCTCCGGGGAATCGCATTTCAGGAACCGGCCTTGTCCGCCGGGCGCTTGAGCCGCAGCATCGCATCGATCTCACTCTCGAGCCCGTCGGTGATCTCTCCGGGATCGGGGATCAGGCCGGCGTCGACCAGCAGGCCGACCGTGATCTGGCCGCAGTAGCTGAAGATCGAGACAGTCATCGAGATGTCCCCGGAGGCCGGCGCCCAGACGAGTACGCCTTCCACCGGCGTGCCGGCCAGGTAGACCGGCTCGGACGGCCCGGGCACGTTGGTGATCACCGCGGTGTTCGCTGCCGAAGTCATGTCGATCACCCGTCGCTCGATCTGCTCCGGCATCCTGCCGAGCGCGTCCAGCGTCCCGTAGGAGACGACTCCCTCGGGCGAGTGCTTGATCTTCTGCATCCGCTCGTGTATTTCGTGCAGCCGCCGGCGCCGGTCCCCAATGCCGACCGGAAGCGCGATGGTGACCAGGCCGAATCGATTGCCGAGCGTCGGCGGCAACGGCTCGTCGGGCGGCCTCAGATTGAACGGGATCACCGCGTTCAGCTCGTCGACCAGGCTGTCGCGGCTGCTCAGATATCGCCGGAACGCACCGGCTACCGCGGTCAGGACGACGTCGTTGATCGTGGTCCCGGTCGCATGCCCCATCGTCCTCAGCTCTTCGAGTGGAATCGGGTCCGACCAGGTGACGGTCTTGGCGACTCCGATCTCACCCTTGAACGAGGTTTGCGGGTCGGGCTGCTTCAGCAGGACCTTGGCCAGCGCGTCGGCGTCCTCGCGCGTGGCCGAGGCGAGGTCGAGCATGTGCGCGGGGTTCTTTGCGACCTCGAGCGATTCGTGGGCGACCGCCCCGGCCGCGCCGAGAGCTGTCGAGAAAATGCCTTTTGCCGAACCGGCGACTGCGCCGATCGGGCCGCGACGAGGTTCGTCGCTCGGAGCTTCCTGAGGCGCGAAACCCGCGTCGGGCGCATCGTCGGTGAGCGAGAACAGGACCCTTGCCAGCGCGATCCCGTCGGCGATGCAGTGGTGAATCCGCGAAATCATCGCCGCCCCCTCGCCGTAACCGTCGACCAGGTGGAACTGCCAGAGCGGCTTGGCCCGGTCGAGCGGCGTGGCGGTCAGGTCTGCGACCAGGTCCCGGAGCGCCGCCCGGTCGCCCGGCTTCGGCAGCGCTAAACGGTGCAGGTGCAGGTCGATGTCGAATCGCGGGTCGTCCTCCCAGGTCGCCCCGGCCAGCGCCTGCCCGTTCTCGACGACCCGCTGGCGAAAGCGGGGATACGGCTCGACGAACCGTTCCCTGATGATCTCGCGGACCTCCCCCCAGTCGGGTGTCCGGTCGAACCAGAGGACCCCGGTGATCACCATCAGGTTGGTCGGCTGGTCCATGTGCAGCCAGGCGGCATCGGGATGGGACATCTGCTGAGTCGTGCTCACCTTCCCAGCATAATCGACGCTCGCACCCTTCCTTGGCTGTGGCCCGGCCGGACGCGATCGAAGCCCGCCGGGCTACGATGGAGGTGAATGAATTAATCGACGAGGAGGGCCGATGAGCCGTTACGACGAGGTCTGTGCCGAACACGAGTGGCGGGTTCCCGAGCATTACAACATCGCCGCCGACGTCTGTGACAAGCACCCTCCGGACAAGCTGGCGATGATCTTCGAGGACCACGCCGGCACCCGTCGCGAGGTCACCTGGGGCGAGCAGCAGTCGCTGGCCAATCGCGCCGCCAACATGCTGGCCGCTCACGGGGTCGGCGAGGGCGACCGGGTGGCCGTCTGCGTGCCGGCGTCGCCGGAGACCGCCGCGGTTTTCTTCGGGACCTGGAAGGTCGGCGGGATCCTGATCGCGATGTCGGTCCTCTATGGCGACGAGGGAATCGAGCACCGGATCAGGACCTCGGGCGCCCGGGTGATCGTGACCGACGCCGAGGACGCGGGCCGCATGCCCCGGGATCTGGTCGACCACGTGATCGAGCTCGACGCCGACCTGCTCGCCGGATACGACGACGACTTCGAGACCCTCGACACGCTGGCCGAAGACCCGGCCGAGATCTTCTTCACCTCCGGCACCACCGGTCTGGCCAAGGGCATCCTGCACGCCCACCGATACATCCTCGGCCACGAGGAGTTCACCTACAGCCACGAGATCGAGGACGGGGAGATCTTCCACGGCATGGGCGAGTGGGCCTGGGCGGCCGGGATCTGCCCGCTGCTCGGCCCCTGGCGGCTCGGGGCGGTCCAGTACGTGTACGCACGTAAGGGAGGCTTCGACCCGGCGGTTCAGCTGGAGGTGCTGTCGCGGAACAAGGTGACGAACGTCTTCACCACCCCTACAGCCATGCGGGCGATGATGGCGGTCGAGGATGCGGGTGAGAAGTACCCCCAGGTCTTCAGGCGGGTCTGCTCGGCCGGCGAGGCGCTGAACCCGGAGGCGATCCGCTGGTTCCGCGAGCAGTACGGGGTGACCGTGCTCGACTACTACGGGCTGAGCGAGTCATACCCGCTGGTCGGCAACTTCCCGTTCATGGAGGTACGCGAAGGCTCGATGGGCAAGCCGATGCCGGGTTGGCAGGTCGAGATACTCGACCCGGATGAAAAGCCGGTGCCGAACGGCGAACGCGGAGAGATCTGCCTCAAAGCACGGACAAACCCGCACTACCCCTTGCGCTACTGGGAGAACCCGGAAGCGACCGCGAGGGACTTCGAGGGCGAGTGGTTCCACACCCAGGACGCGGCCGAGAAGGACGAGGACGGCTACTACTGGTTCGCCGGCAGGGCCGACGACGTGATCATCTCGGCCGGCTACCGGATCGGACCGTTCGAAGTCGAATCGGCCTGCATCGAACACCCGGCGGTACATGAGGCCGCCGCGGTCGCCGCCCCGGACCCGAAGGGGGTCAAAGGCGACATCGTCAAGGCGTTCGTGGTCCTCGACGAGGGCTACGAGCCTTCCGACGAACTGGCCAAGGACATCATGGGCTCGGTACGCGGTTCGCTCAGCGCCTACGCCTACCCCCGCCAGATTGAGTTCACCGAAGAACTGCCGAAAACCCTGACCGGCAAGATCCGGCGGATCGAGCTGCGCGAAGGCTGATCGACCGATGCAGGCGATCGTCCAGGACGAGTACGGGTCGCCCGGCGAGGTGCTGGAACTCCGCGAGGTCGACCGGCCGGAGCCGGGCAAGGGAGAGGTTCTGGTCCGCACCCGCGCTGCTGCGGTGAACATCGGCGACTGGCACCTGATGAGGGGCATTCCCTACGCGGTCCGCGTGGCAGCCGGGCTGAGGAGGCCGAAGCACGCCGTTACGGGCACCAACGTGGCCGGAGAGGTCGAGGCGGTCGGCGAAGGCGTGGAATCCGTGGAGCCAGGAGACGAAGTGTTCGGCTGGTGTCACGGCGCATTCGCCGAATACGCTCGCGCCGACGAGGATCATTTCCTGCCGAAGCCGGCCGGCCTCGACTTCGAGCAGGCCGCCGCGGTCGGAGATTCGGCGACCACGGCGCTCAATGCCGTTCGCGACCAGGCGAAGGTCGAGCCGGGGCAGAAGGTGCTGGTCAACGGCGCCTCGGGCGGCGTCGGCACCTTCGCTGTCCAGATCGCCCGGGCACTCGGAGCCGAGGTCACCGCCGTCTGCAGCGGCAGGAACGCCGAAATGGTCGGCTCGATCGGCGCCGACCGGGTGATCGACTACACCAAAGAAGATTTCACCGAGGGAGGAGAGCGCTACGACGCGTTGATCGACATGGTCGGCGGGCATTCACTGGCCGCCTGCCGGCGCGTGCTTACGCCCAGGGGGACCTACGTGCTGGTCGGAAAGTCGGACCCCGGGCGCTGGCTCGGGCTCTCGGGGTTGGTCAAGACCCTGGGATCATCGCCGTTCACCCGCCGCCGGATGCGGGCCTTCGTCTCGATCCAGAACCGGGACGACCTGACCACCGTGAAGGAGATGGTCGAGGCCGGGAAGATCACCCCGGTGATCGACCGCGTCTTCGGCCTGGATGAGGTTGCCGAGGCGCTCAACCACCAGGGGAAAGGGCACGCCAGGGGAAAGATCGTCGTTTCGATCCAGGCCTCACCGATCGCACCTCCGCCCCGGTAGCCACGGGGCCTGCGATAGTGGCACCGTGACCATTTCGAGCAGACCCGGTCGCCATGCCCGAAGGAGCGCCCGGACCGCCCTGACCGCCCTCGCGCTGACCTTTCTGGCAGTACCGGTAGGCGCCCAGGCGGCCTCCGGCCCCGATCCGGCTGCCGGCGGTTCAACGGTTGGGGTAGCCGCGGACACCAGCGCGTCCCGGCCCGCGATGCGCCGTGTGGTCCTGCTCGGGCTCCGAGGACGTGGTGAGCCGGGCCGTTTCGCCGGACAGGTGTCGAACCCCTCATCGCCGAGATACCGGCAATTCCTCACCCCGGCCGGTTTCAGGGACCGCTTCTCCGCGAACAAGACCGACCGGCGCCGGGTCAGGCGCTATCTGGCCAGACAGCGTGGCGTCGGCAAGGTCGAGCTGAGCTCGGGCCGTACGGTGGTGCTCGCCGTCATGACGCCGAACGCGGGACGACGCATCTTCTGCGCCCGCGGCGCCCCACCGCCGACCGGTGGCCTGTGCAGGCCCAAACGGTTGCGCGGTGTCGTCCGCCAGGTGTCGGTCGGCGAGGTCTACGAGCGCGGCGGCCAGAGCTCCCGGACGGCGTCCGAAAAGGCCGGCACCAACACCGGCACGCCCGGCGGCTGCCAGGACGCGATCAAGACTGGAGCGTTCACCCCGAATCAGCTGGCGACCGCCTACGAAGTCGACCCGCTCCAGGCCAATGGACTCGACGGTTCCGGCGTGCGGGTCGCGACATTGAGCTCTCAGGAGGTCGATACCTCGAGTTTCGCCACCTGGGCGAAGTGCTTCGGACTGCCCGCCCCGAAGGTTCGCCAGATCGCGATGCCGAGCGCCGGAACCGACACGGGCACCGCCCCGGAGGAGACGGTGCTCGACGTCGAGGCGCTCGCCTCGCTTGCCCCGGGCCTCGACCGGATCACGCCGATCTACGTGCCGCTCGACCAGAGCTTCAGCCACTCGTTCGCTCTGTTCATGTTCGGCGCGCTCGACCCTTCGCGTCAGGGCGGCGAGCTGCCCGACATCCTCTCGATCAGCGACGGCGTCTGTGAGAACCGCTTCACCACTGCCCAGCTCCGCCTCGGACAGCGGATGCTGGCCGAAGCGGCAGCCCTCGGCATCACCGCCCTGGCTGCGTCGGGGGATCTCGGCTTCCGCGGCTGCTTCACCAGCGCCCGCGGCGCCTCGTTCCCCAACAGCTCACGCTTCGTTACCGGGGTCGGCGGCACCGATCTGACCCTGACTGCCGCAAACGGGATCGCCGAGCAGGTCGTCTGGTCGACCTACGCCACCCAGCCGCAGCAGGGCGTCGGGTCCGGAGGCGGGCCCAGCGACTTCTGGAATCGCCCCGGCTTTCAGACGGGCCCCGGGATCGGCCCGGCGATCCAGTCCGGCAAGCCCACCCGGCTCGGCCCCGACCTCGCCGCGATGGCGTCGTTCACTCCGGGGCTGGCCACCTACCAGGGGGACGGGGGCGGCTGGGGAATCGGCGGCGGCACCAGCGCCGCGACACCGCTCACGGCCGCGATGATTTCACTCGTGCTTCAGCAGGAGGAGATCGCCGGCAGGCCCGGGCTCGGTTCGATCCCGCCCCTGCTCTATCAGCTGGCCCGCAGCCCGGCCTACCACTCGGTCATCTCCGACATCACGGTAGGAACGGGCTCCCGCAAACCGAAATCGGCCGTCGGCATGACCCCGGCCGGGGGAGCCGCCCAGCCCGGCTTTGACCTGGCGACCGGACTCGGCTCGCTCAGAGCGGCCCCGTTCTCAGACTTCGTGGCGGCGCTTCCCCCGTCCGCGCCCTGACCTCGGCAGAAGTCGGCCCGGAACCCGGGATCGGTCCGCTCAGGCCGCAGGGGTCGGCCGGGCGGCGGCCGGCTTCGACGGCACTTTGGCGCTGGAGCGCGGGTCAACCAGGATCTTGGCGTGCATTTCTTTCGGGTTCGCCAGTGCCTCGAAAGCGACGTCGACTCCCTCGAACCCGACCTCGCCGGTGATCAGAGGGCGCGGATCGACCTTGCCTTCAGCCATCATGTGGAGGGTGTCGCGGAACTCGAGCGGCGAGTAGGCCAGCGCGAAGCGCAGTTCTATCTCCTTGTTGACAGCCACCACCGGCCGGAAGGAATCGGGGACGTTGCACACCCCGGCGACGACCACGCGGGAGAAAAGCGGCGCTCCTTCGATGATGTCCTCGATCACGCCGGGCACGCCGACGCACTCGAAGATCACCGGGCGCTTCGGCTCGATCCCCAACCTGTCGACCAACCGCCAGGCATGCCACCAGCCGAACGGCAGGCGGTTGATCTTTTCGTGAGTGTCGACCAGGAGTTCAGCCCCGGTGGTCATATCGCCGATGTGACCATGCTCATTGCCCGCGGCCGTGTAAGGCGACGCCTCGGCCGGATCGACCGCGATGTCGGCTCCGCAGGCGGTCGCCAGCGAACGGCGGGCCGGTGAAAAGTCACTGGCAACCACGGTACGCACGCCGCTCGCCTTGAGCATCAGGATGATCCCGAGACCGATCGGTCCGCAGCCGATCACTATCGCGACCTGCTTCTTGCCGACCTCGCCGCGGCGCACCGCATGCCAGGCGACGGCCAGCGGTTCGGTCAGCGCGGCAACCTCGGGCGAAAGTCCGTTGGGGACCGGCATCATCATCGACTGCTCGACCATCAGTTGTTCGGCGTAGGCGCCGGGGGAGTGAGTGGTCAGGCCGATCGGGTCGATCGCCTCGCCGGACCGCAGGATCGGCAGCGCGACCACCGGCGTGCCGGTCGGTAGCTTGCCTCTTTTCCCGGGGCCGTACTCGGCGACCTCACCGGAGAACTCGTGCCCGAATACGACTGGCTGATCCGACCTTCCCATACGGTCATAGCCGATCCGGCGGATCAGGTCGGCCTGCTCGTCCATCTCCTTGCGCTGGTGCAGGTCCGAACCGCAGATTCCGCAACGGAGCACCTCGAGCCGGACCTGGCCACGACCCGGAGTGGGCTCCGGGAGGTCCTCGACAGCGAATTCGGCGTGCTCACAGACGACCGCCTTCATGCCGGTGCCTCGAATCCCACGCGCAAAACGTGCGCCGTCTTGGAATTGACTCCGGGGGCACTGCGCTGATGACTGATGGGATGGCCTCTTCTTCTTGAGTCTGTTTGCCGGGTCCGCTGAAGGAAACGCCTTCCGCGGGCCGAGGGACCGCACTTGTTACATTAGTGTAACTAACGATAGGTGACGGCGGCCTGACCCGCAGGCAGCGGCAGTCCCGGGCCGATTGAAGGGTTCGGGGTCCGGCCGTGGAAATCGGCCCGTAGGTGGACTCCGCCACAGCCCCATCCGATACGCCGCCAACCCGTTCTGAGGACATGAGTCGCATGGCCGCGCTGACCGACGGCGTCGTCGCGATCGCGATCACACTGCTGGTGCTCGACATTGCGGTCCCGGAAATACCCGATGCCTTGGCCGGTGACGAGTTGGGCAGCGCGCTATGGGAGCTGAGGCCCCAGGTCTTCGCTTTCATCTTGAGCTTTGCGGTGATCGGCTACTACTGGATGACCCATCGAATGGTGTTCTCGCATCTGCGCACGATCGACACACCTTTGATGGTGATCAACTTCATCTTCCTGTTGATGATCGCGTTCATGCCATTCGCGACCGCCCTTCTGGCTGATTACCTGCCTGACGGACTCGCTGTCGCCTGCTACGCCGGGGTCATGGCACTGGCCGGATTCTCCCAACTGGTGATGGTGGCGTACCCCAACAGCAAGGGACACTTCCACCCGAGCGTGAACCCATCGCACGTCAGCCTGATCATCAGGAAGATCACGGTGGCACCGGTCGTCTACCTGGTGGCCGTGCCGGTCGCCTTCATAAACGGCTGGGCAGCGTTGGCGATGCTGCTGCTGATTCCGGTCGGTCGGTATCTCATCAGCCGCGGCAACGGCTGATCCCGTTCACCCCGGGCCGCGGATCGTCCAGATCCAGGCTTCCGGACTCATTCCACAAGCTCCCCGGAAGTGAGCTTCAGGGGCTCGCGGACGCCTGAATCACTCCATTTGGCGATCCAGCGCAGGGTCTGTCCCGGGAGCTCCTCCTGCGGGTGGTGTCCGACGTCCTTGAAAACCGTCGTGCGGACATCGGGGAAGATCTTGCGAAGGCCTTTTGTGGTACGCCTCGGTCCGACAAGGCGGTCGTGCTCGCCGAACAGCGCCGCCACGGTACCTTCGTAGGAACTTCCGGTAAAGGGCTCATGGGACAGAGCGCGAAGGATGCGCATCGCCTTGCGAATCCCGGGGACCATCGTGCGCCGGTTGGTGGTCAGCCGCTGCATCAGAGCCTCGGAGGGCTGGTGATGGTTGGAAAAGAGATTGCCGTAGGCCAGGCGGACCAGCGGTCTGAAGCGCATCGCCCCGGGGGCGCTGCGGCCGAGCAGGAACTCCATCTCCGGGCGGCCGAGGATCTGCGCCAGCGGGATCGTGCCGTACCCGGCAGGCGCGATCAGCAGGAGGCCCCGGCACTGCTCGGGCGTGGCCGCCGCCAGCACCGATCCGAGCGCTCCGCCGAGCGAATGCCCCAGCAGGAAGTAACTCTCCGCGCCGATCTGTTCCAGGGCACGAGAGAAGAGCTTTCGCCAATTCTCGAGTTCGTCGCCGGCGACGCCGCTCTCGCCGAACCCGGGCAGGTCAAAGGCGAAAGTCGGACGGGAAAGCGACCGGGCGAACGGATCCCAGCTTTCGGCGCTGTCCATCAGCCCGTGGAACATCACCAGCGGGTGACCGCGACCGGTCGTGCGGCGCAGCCCGAGCCGCACCCGGCCGACCGCCACCCTTTCCGCCACGATTTTGCTCATCTCTGGTCCGTTCTTCCCTCTGAATCGGCGGCTGGCCTCGCATGGTAGATCGCGGTACGGCCAGAGCGGGCTTGGCCGCCCCGCGGACCGTATCGCGGGACTGTAGTCGTAGGTCCGGTCGAAAATATGTACGCTTGCTCCCGTGGATCTTCGCTGGTGGCACCACCACGAGGCGCGGGGAGAACTTGCGAAGGCAGGGGCCGCCGCGGCGGTGGACGACGAGGCGGCGGATCCTCGGGGGTCCCGCGAAGGCCACCTTGGGGCGGTGCTTGCCGCGGTGTCGATGGCGATCTTCGTGGTGCAGCTCGACTTCTTTGCGCTGAACCTCGCCCTGCCAGACATGGCGGTGGAGCTCGATACCACCACGACCGGCCTGCAATGGGTGATCAGCGGCTACATGCTGGCACTGGCGGCCTTCCTGATCCCGGCCGGGCGGATCGGCGACCTGATCGGTCGCAAGAAGACCCTGATCGCCGGACTGTTGCTGTTCACCGTGTCGTCCCTGGCGGGCGGGCTGGCTCCCGACGCCCAGGTGCTGATCGCGTTCAGGCTGGTGCAGGGGATCGGCTCGGCGATCATCTTCAGCGTCGCGATCGCCGTGTTGAGCAACGCCTACCCTCCCGGACGGCAGATGCGGGCGATCGGCAACGCCTACGGCTTCGGAGCGGTCGCGACCGCCGTCGGACCGTTCGTCGGCGGAGCGCTGACCGAGTGGGTCGACTGGCGGGCGGTTCTTCTGATCAACGTGCCGGTCACCCTGACCGCCGCATTCCTGGTCCTCCGCTACGTTTCCGAATCGCGCGACGTGTCGGCCCCCAGATCGATCGATCTGCCGGGAGTAGCACTGATCGCCCTCGGGATCGCCGCCATCACTTTCGCCTTCGACCGGGCCGATGACTGGGGCTTCGTCTCACCCGACACCCTCGGACTGCTCAGTGTCGGACTGCTCCTTGTCGGGGCGTTCGTCCTGCGCGAGCGCAGGGCCGCCAATCCGCTGGTCGACCTGGCGCTTTTCTCCAACCATGCCTACGTCGGGATCACCCTGCTCGGCACGATCGGCAATGCCGCGTTCGTGGTCACGACGTTCGGAGTAACCGTCTACCTGCAGCAGGTAGACGGTTACTCCGCGGTCGAGGCCGGTGTGATTTTCATCGCGGCATCGCTCGCGCTCGGTGCCGCCGGCCCGCTCTCGGGCCGACTCGGTGAGCGGTTCCAGATACCGGACGTGATGGCGATCGGAACCGCGGTAGGAGCCCTCGGCCTGCTCGTCCTCTGGCAGTCCCCTCCCCTGGCGATCTTCCTGCTCGGCCTGGTCGCGTTCGGGGGCGGATACGGAGTCGGCTGGTCGATGGCGACGATCGGCACCCAGGCCGTGGTTTCACCTGCGCGGGCAGGCGAGGCCTCCGGCGTCACCCTGGCGATCGTGATCGGCATCGCCGGCCTTTCGGTCGCCGCGGCCGGAGCGATCATCAACGAGGTCGGCACCGGCCGGGTCGCGCTCGGCGACTCGATCGAGGAGATGCTGCTCGGCCTGGCGATCATCAGCGTGGTCCTGACCGCCGCGATCTACCCGTGGGCCCGCCGGGCCTCGCTGAGACACGCAGCCGAGGTCGAAGCGGCCGGGTCCAGCTCTACCTGAACCTGGCCGACGACCGGGACAGCGACGACCGGGCCGGGGGCGAACAGTCGGCGGGTCGGGTCAACTGCGGCGGAGCCGGTAAAAATGTTCGTCGAACTTGAGCAGTCTGGCGACGGCGTCGGGGTCACTGTCTGCGATCTCGACATCGGTTATCTCCCACCCCGGGAAGGCCTGCTCGACGTCTGCGCGACTCGCACCACGAGGTAGCGGACCCCTGCGGCGTGGCGAGAAGCAGTCGAGAATCAGGGTTGCGTCGGCGGCGGCCACCTTGTCGACGCCTTCACCCATGGCCAGTTGCTGGTCGCGGGTCAGACCGTGAAAAGTGCCGGTGTCGAGGACCAGCCGGAAGCCTGAACCGACCCCCGCATGTTCGAGGTCTGTCACGTCCCCTTGAATCAGCCCCATATCGACGCCGGCTTCGTCAACCCGCTCCCGGGCCCGAGTCAGGGCCTTCTCGATGATGTCGATGCCGGTCACCTGCCACCCCCGCCGCGAAAGCTCGACCCCCCAGACCGCGCTGCCGGTGCCGATGTCGAGAGCCGCTCCGAAGGGAGGTTCGCGTCCCCTTTCCTCACGGGCAACCAGTTCGAGAAGAGTGTCCGCGAACGGCTGGTGCTCCGCCAGATCTTCCCAGGGATGAAAGCCGATCGCATAAAGAAGCCGGTAATTCACTGCCCCGACTCTATTCGGCCTTCAGGTGATGTTCAAGCCGGAAGAATCAGGGGACAGAGGCTGGATTCATCGCGTCCATCGCCCTGCCCAGCTCGGCGATGGTGACCCGGCCCGGGGGCACCGGATCGGCCCGGTAGCTCCAGTAGCCGGGGGTGAAAAGCCGGAAGATCGTCCGCCCGGCCGGGTTGTAGGCGCCGACGATGCCTGCATTGCCCCAGGACACGAGCCAATCCCCCGACGGCAGTCGGCGCGCCGATCCACAACAGAAGGTCGGGGTGACCTTCCTATCCCTGACCGTCTCGACCAGCCTGGCCGTACGCGCGTCCTCGTCTATCCGAAAGCGCTGCGCCACCGGCGTGGCATCGGACAGGTCGGTGCGGTTGTTGAAGACGGTGATCGTTCCGTCCGGCTGAAGGCGAGCGTCGTGCTGAGCGCCGAGCGGGTAGTCCCCATTCGGGTAGTTGAGGACCCTCAAGCTCTTTCCGGTCTCGGTTCCGCCCAGCTTCCAGACGACCCTCCCCGACTTGCGGTTGACCTTGTAGACCGCATCCAGGTTGCGGAACGAGAGGTACATGAACTTGCCGGCAGGCTCGACCGAGTTCCAGTGGGAGACGTCGTAGGGAAGAGAGACGTCGGAGGAAGGAATTTGATCCCACCACCGCCCGGCCTCGGCGAGCATCAGGTGATCGCCGGAGTCCCAACTGCTGAGCACCTGGCCATCCGCAGTGACCTCCTGGATCTCGGTGTCCAACGTCGCCACATCCGATCTCCCTCCGAACGCAACCGTGTCAACCCCTGAGCGGGAGCTCAGGGTTCCCAGCATGTAGTTGCCGTTCGGCAGGAGTTGAATGTCGTGGAGGTCGGTGCCTTCGACGGTGCCCAGGGTCCGCAGCAGATCACCGGTCAGCGTCCGGATTTCGAAAAACCCGGAGATGTAGCCGGAATTGGTCGAGATGTAGCCGGAATTGGTGTTCCAGGAGACTGTGCCGTCCGGCAGGACCTTGGCGTCGACCACCCGTTTGTCACCCTTGTACCACCAGATCGGTGCGCCGAAGCGGCTGAAGATCGTGGCGTAGCCGCTATGGAGCCCGACCGAGAACAGGCCCGGGCCGCCGGGCCGGAACCGCCGAAAACCGAATTCGGGAAAGTCCAGGGGGAGACAGCGGACCCGGAAGCGCAAGACCTTGGCGCGGCGCTTTCGCTTGAAGGCGACCCGGACGGCCTGGCCTTCGCCCAGGGAAACCCGTGACCGGTAGCTGCCGCCGCGATACCTGCCGCCGGCGATCCGCGTCTTCCAGCGATTCGCCCCGTCAACCTTCAGCATCAGATCGTCTTCCTGACAACGCGCCGCGTACGTCCGCGCGTCCCAGTTGAACGCCGGCTGGAGGGCTTCGGGCGGCACTGTTTCCAGTCTCGGGTGGCGCTGATCGGCACCGGCCAGGGTAGCCGGACCGGCAAGCGCCAGCAGGAGAGAAAGAACGACCGAGGCCGGGATCGCGCGACGACTCATCTGAGCCCCCGGGCGGGGGCTTTTTTGCGAACGTTCGGCACCTGCGGAATATTTCACAATGCCGCCGAAATCGTCCGGGTCGGCCCGGCTCTCGACGAGCGGCATTCCCGGAAGCCGGCTACCGGGGACTGAGTGCCAGTACCGGTATCTCGCGCACTCCGGCGGTCCGCTCGCGATAGGCGCCGTAGCCCGCGTACAGCTGCTCCGCCAGGTCGAGCAGGCCCTCCCGCTCCTCACCCTCGGTCTCGCGCACCCGGTAGGGGAGGCGCTCCCCCTTCGCCAGCAGCTCGACCTCGGGGTTGGCGGTCGCGTTGTAGTACCAGGCGGGATGCTTTTCACGCCCGAAGCTCGACGCCACGAGGATCACCTCGTCGCCCCTGGTGAAATAGACCAGTGGCGTCTGCCGTTCCGCCCCGCTCTTCCTGCCGCGGGCGATCAGCGTGACCAGCGGGAAATAGGCGGTGGTCGCAGCCCGGCCCCCGGACAGACGGAGCAGCCAGGGATCGACGTTGGCGGCCAGGTGGATGCCCACACTACGGCCGGCTGAGGTGTTGGAAACCTTCATCAACAGGCGCTTGGCGACCCCCGGGGTTGCGGTCGGGTCAATCGGCCGGATTTTTCCCGTGCCCGGCAAGCCGGGGCCCTACTTGTCCTTCTTGTCCTTCTTGTCCTTCTGCTTCTTCTGCTTCTTCTGCTTCTTCTTGCACTTCTTCTTGGCCTTCTTGTTCTTCTTCTTGGCGCACTTGTTCTTGGTCTTCTTCGACTTCGTGAAGCTCTTCGCCGCGTAGTCCTTGAAGTAAACCGAGACGTTGTTCTCCGAAGAGGGCCAGTTCGGGACGTTGGTCGTCGTGACATGACCACCGGGGTCGCGCATCGTCTCCTTGACCGCGATCTTGCCGCTTGCGTCGGCGCTGGCCGGCATGTAGTAGTCCTGCCCGCTCAGGAAGGTGAGCACGCTGAACGGGAACAGGACGGTGCCGAGGTCGCTCATGCCGTCGGAGCCGCGATCGAGGTTGAACATCGCCAGGATCCGTCCGGATCGGGGAGCGGACACATCGTTGACAACGTTGACGCCGTTCAGCTCGAGCTTGTCGTTGGCGCCCGGTCCGGTCTGGTCGCCGCGGAATTCCCGCATCCGGGTCACCGTGACATTGGTGTGGTTCGGGCTGCCATCCAGGAAAGGCACGAGCGCCGGAGCCGAAAGCACCCGGTAGAAGTGATCATCGTGCTCGAACGGTTCCGGGTAGTTGTGGATCGTCGTCGACTCGGGCTGGTCGACCGCAAACTCGTACCGCTTCTTGCCGTTCACCTTGAACGGGCCGAAGTTCCCGCTGGCGTCGAGGGACTTCTTGTAGACCGGCTTGCCGGACTTGCGCTGACCCGTCTTGGCGACCAGCTCGTAGACCTTGAGCGTGCCACCCTCTATCCCGGTGTTGGCCGGGAAATCCGACGCACGGCCGGCCACCGTGACCTGTCCGGGAGGCTCCGGCACGACGTTCTTCGTCTTCGCCTTCTTGCCGACCAGGAACTTGTAGACCTCACCGAAGGCCTGCTTTGAGGTGGTTACTTCGGTGTGGGACTTCTCCGGGTAGCGGACGTTCTTGGCACCGACTATCTCGCCCGGCTCCGAGCCCATGGAGAACGGCTCACCCCAGACAGCCAGGGTGGGCACGCCGCCCGGAGGACTGTCGGCGCTGCGGCCGTCGAAATTGACGTATTTGCGGACGGCGGCCGCACGCTCGGGCGTGTCGAGGTATGCGTGCATCACCGAGGTGCCACGTGAGTGGGCGAGAATGTCGACCTTGTCGGAACCGGTCTTCGACATCACCATCTCGATGAACGGGTCGAGGTTGGCGAGCGCGAGGTCGTTGGTTCCCTCGTTGGTGTCGTATTCGTAGGCGAAGATCCGGTTCTGCGGGAACCCGTTGCTGGTGAACCGCATCGCGTCCGACTCGAACTGCTGGGCCGAACCCGACTGGCCGTGCACGAAGATCATCGGGGTCGGTTTCGGGCCCTTGTTCGACTTTGCATCGGCGTTGGCGGCCCAGGCCCCGAACAGCACCAGGGCAACGAGCGAAAGCAAAGCGACAAAGTAAGAGAGCGGGTTGACCCGCCCCTCGGTACGCGACTCGAACATCAGACCCTCCCGGAAAGTTTGAACCCTGCGAGAAATGCTTCGGAAAGGGTAGACGATTGTCGTGCGGGCGGCAAGCGGGCCGGCGGCCGCGGAGACTATGTTCGAGGCTCGAAGAGTGCCGACCGGTCGATCTCGGCGATCGATGTCCGGCCGGTCAGGCCGAGCGCGGTGTCGATGTCGGCCTTCATCACCTCGAGCATCGTCTGGACGGCTGCCTCACCGCCGGCCGCCACGGCCCAGGCCCAGGCACGCCCGACCAGCACCGCCTTCGCCCCCAGGGCGACCAGTTTGACCGCATCGAGACCGGAGCGCACACCGCCGTCGGCCAGCACCTCGACCTGATCCCCGATCGCCTCGACCACGCCGGGCAGGGCGACCGCGGTCGATGGCACCGAGTCGAGCTGACGGCCGCCATGGTTGGACACGATCACCCCGTCGACGCCCGTGTCGGCCGCCTTGCGGGCATCATCGGGGTCGAGCACCCCCTTGACCACCAGCTTGCCGCTCCAGTTCTGGCGCACCCAGGCTATGTCTTCCCAGGTGACACTGGAATCGAACTGCGAGGCGACAAACGGCTTGAAATCCTCCGGGGTGGCGGCATCGGGGGCGAATTCGGCGATGTTGCCGAGGGTAAGCGGCTTGCCTTTGACCGGTACATCGACCAGCCAGCCGGGGTGCGAAACGAGATCGAGGCCGCGGCGGATCTTGGCCCAGGTAGACGGCTGCCCTTCCAGAGCGTTTCTCGTGTCACGATGGCGGGCGCCCAGCACCGCGAGATCGATCGTCATGACGAGAACCGGCGCGCCGACCTCTCGCGCGCGCGACATCAGACCCTCGGCATGGGAACGATCGCGCATCACGTAGAGCTGGAACCAGGGCGGGACCGAGGTCGCTTCCGCCACTTCTTCGATGTCGCAGACCGACACGGTCGACTCGACGAACGGGATGCCGACGGCCTCCGCCGCCCGGGCCACCTGCACCTCGGCCCGCCTCGCGAACATGCCGGCCAGGCCGACCGGCCCGAGGATCACCGGCATCTCAATCCGCTGACCGAGAACCTCACAGGACTGGTCGCGAACCGACACGTCCTTCATAACCACCTGCCGCAGCAGGACCCGCTCGAGGTCCGACACGTTCGCCCGCATCGTTGCCTCGTCATAAGCCCCACCGTCGATGTAATCGAACAGCTGGCGAGGGAGCCTTCGCCGGGCGAGCTCCCGGTAGTCGAGCACCGTCGCCGGGGCGACGCCGAGTGGACGGTCGGGAGCGAAGCGCATCGCCTAAACCTAGCCGACGCCCCCCGGCTGGGGTACCCTTGCCGGACAGGAGCCGGTCCCGGAACTCCCCGTCCGGGGAATCGACCGCCGATCGGCTTGCGACAACTTCCAACTCAAGAGGAGCCCGACCATGGCGCAAGCAAAGACCAAGAAAGCCTCGACCTCCCGGACCCGCAAGCCCGCCGCGAAGAAGAAGCCGGCAGCGAAGAAGAGCACGGCGGCCGCAAAGAAGACCACGGCCGCAAGGAAGAAGCCGGCCGCGAGGAAGAGCACGGCGAAAAAGACCACCGCCAGGAAGCGCGCGACCGGCCAGGGCAAGGCGGCGATGGACCGGACGCAGGAGATCTCCGACGACCTCATCAAGTCGGTCGAGTCGGGCCAGAAGGCGGCGATCGACGCGGTGCGCAAGTTCGTTGACACCGTCGACGAGGCGCTCCCCGATATGCCAGATCTGCCGGCCGAGCGCGACGCCGTGATCGACGCCGCGCTGGAGATGGCGGACAACCTGGTCACGAGCCAGAACGAGTTCCTCCAGAGCGTCGTGCGAAGCGCCGAAAGCTCGCTGGGCAGAAAGAGTTCCTCTAAGGGCAGGAAGAAGTCCACCAAGGCGAAGCCCCGGAAGAAGACAGCCAGGAAGAAGTAGACCACTACCGGAGCGAACTCCACCGCCGGCCTCCGGCCGTGGAGCCTGCTCCGGTCAGTAGGGGTTCAGCCGCTGCCGAGTTCGAGGGTCGTCAGGGTGGGTGAGAAGATGCGAGGGCCCGGGAGGGTCCCGTTGCCCTTGCACTCCACCTGCACCGAATGCGGGCCGGCTCCGAGGTTCTCGGTCACCCCTGAGAAGGAGAAGGCCTCTCCCGGGCTGAAATCCGACGCGATCACGAATCCGCCGGTGAACGGGGTGCCGTCGACGGTCAGCCTGCAGGTGTTGACCCCCACCGGCACCGACCCGGATCCCGAGTCGGCGCTTCCATCGGCGGTGGCGTAGATACGGCCGCCCCGCTCCAGCGTCACCTCCATGCTCACGCACTGCTGGTAGCTGGTCAACGTCTGGGTGCAGGCAGCTAACTTCTGCTTGGTACTCCCGGTTGTCGCATCGCCGAGGCTGGCCACGTCGATGTCGGTCGCCGAGAGGCTGCCGTCGGCGACATCGGCCGAGCCGACCTGTCCATCCCCGATGTCGGCCGAGCCGACCTGCCCGTCGCCAATATCGGATGAGCGCACCTGGCCCTTGCGGATATCGGCGGACCTGATCGAGTTGTTCCTGATGCTCTTCGAGTTGACCGAGTTCTTCTTTGCCACCTGGACGGCAAGGGCGCCGCCGCCGAGCGCTATGAACAGGGCGAGTACCGAAATCACATTGGCAAAGCTCAGGTGTCGCCTCATCGTCCGCCCACACTCCCACAAAAAATCGTCCCGGTCAACTGGTCCGAAACCTGGAGGAGCACCCACATCGGCACGGCCTCACATTCCGCCGTCGATCGCCGCACCCAGCAGGGCCACTACAACGAGTCCGTGAGCGGTCCAGACCACCGTCCTAGCCCAGCTGACCCCGGCAAGCCGCCGGTCCAGCGCCGGCAGGAGCCCGGCTTCTCCGATCCGACCGTGGATTGCGGCGGCGGCCGCGGTCAAAAGCCAGGTCCCGACCGCCAGAGCCGCTCCCGCTATTACCATGCCCCGTTCACCAGCCGGCGGATCGAACAACAGCAGAATCGAAGTGATCAGCTCGACCAGCATCGGCGGCAGTACGACCAGGGTGGTGCGATCAGAATGGCGACGGTGGTATGCGACGAATTCGGCCTTGCCGACGGACGAGAACAGCGGATAGTGGGCCACTTGGACGAACCAGGTGAGACCCACCATGTAGAGCGTAGCGGCCGCATTCGCCAGCAGAACCGCGGTCACTTGACCAGAAGTTCCCTCGACTTGAGGTCATATCTGACTTCCCGCCGATCTTCTGCCAGCGCCGTGACCGCGGTCTCGACCAGCCGGTCAGGGTCAGCCCCTTCGGGCAGCGGTGGCGGCTCTCCGGCCAGGGCCCGTTCGGCGAAACCGGTTTCCATATGGCCCGGGCTGACCTCGAGGACCGACGCCAGCTCCTTCCGCCGCTCGCGCCGGAGGGCCGTCAGGTAGGAGGCGAGTGCCGCCTTTGAGGCAGAGTAGGCGGCCATTCCGGCGGTGGGAAACTCGGCGACAACCGCGGTGATCGCTGCCACCGCCCCACCCGGGGAGATCTCCTCGAGCGCGGCGGAGATCAACGCGATCGGCCCGGTCGCATTGATCATCATCAGCTGCGATTCGACCTCGGGTTCGATTTCACCGGCTCGTCCGAAGGCGACCGCCCCGGTCGCGATGAAGACACCGTCGAGACCTCCGAGTCCGCTGACCGCCGACTCGACCGCGTCGCGACCAGACCCGCGCTCACTGAAATCGAGCAGAATCGCCGGCGCCCCGAGCCGCGAGGCAGACCGGCTCAGCGCCTCCCGGTCACGCCCCGCAACCGCAATTTCGGCTCCCCTCCCGGCCAGGGCCCCGGCGATTCGTTCACCGAGAAAGCCGGTCGCACCCGCGACGAGGAAACGGCTACCGGCCAGTTCCATGACCCGGCCTGCCGGCTTCGGTGGCATTCACGATGCGCTCGCTCTCGGCCTGAAGGCCGTCGACCAGGCCGGCAAGGCCCTTCCTCAACTGCCTGTCGGTGTAGCCCCTGGCCATGCGACCGAGGCGGTTCAGGTTGTAGCTGTAGTCCAGGGCCAGGTTCGTGCCTTCCCCGTCCCTGGCGAGTTTGAAGTCGGCGACACCATCGGAGATCGGCAGCCGGGAAGTCTCATGGATGTTGATCGTCATACGCTCATTCGGCCGGTGGCAATCGATCCGCTCCTCGACCGCTCCGATCGGTGAGAAATCGCAGCGACGGGTGGAACCCTCCCCTACCGGCCCGGACGAGGTCAGCGCAGACGCCTTGACACCCGGATTCCAGCGCTGGATGTCGCCGAAGTCATCAAGAACCCCCCAGACCGTTTCAACGGGGGCGCTGATCCTGCGGGTGATGGAGAATTCTGGCATCGGGCCTGTCAGCTGTTGTAGTTCATCGATGTCGCAGGGGGTTCAAGCTTCCCGCACCCGGTATTCGTGTCCGGCGATGCGCAGCCGTTCAGTCAGAACCTCGCCCATCGCGGTCGCCGGGGTCAGAACCCCCGCGGCCTCGGGGAGCCGCACCTCGTCCAGGGCCAGCGCCAGCGCGCTTTCGCCCAGCATCACCCCGGTCGCCTTGTAGCCGGGATCTCCCGAAGCCCGGATCTCGCTGACGATCCGCTTGCCGCTTGCGGTTTCGGAGTGGATGTCGATCTTGAAGAAGCCCCGCTCGCGTGCCTCCTCACCCGGGCCTTCGCCGGGATCCGGCAGCAGCCTGTCCAATACCGCGCGGGTCGGCCCGAACGACAGGCCGCCGGCGAGCGCACCGATCCCGGCAATGATCCCGGCCGCCTTCACCGGACCGAGCGGCAGGCCGCCGGTGAGCATCAGCTCCCGATACCGCAGATCGCGACCGTAGGCGTGGCCCATCAGCGCGTTACTCCGCCGCACTACGCGGGTATTGACCGCGCCCATCACGAACGGAGCCAGGTAGCCCCCGAGCGCCTCGTCATGGACGACCGAACTGTGGTCGCGCTCGGACCCCGATTCGGGCTCGGCTGCCCGGTCGGGGCTGAGTCCGAAGGGGTCGGTCATCACCTTACGCGCGGCCCGGTCGCGGCGGGCCTCGAGCAGCTGGCCCCGCAGCGAATCGATCGTCCCGCCGCTCATGCCGCCGCGCATCGAGGTCACCACGAGGTCAGTCTTCTCTAGACCGCCGAGGTCGTGTTCGCGCGCGTGTTCGTGCAGGGCGAGAACCCCGAGATCGGAGGGAATCGAATCGAAGCCACAGGTGTGGACGATCCTCGCACCGCTCGCCCGGGCGGCTTCGTCGTACCCGTCGATCGACTGACGCATGAACAGCACCTCGCCGGTCAGGTCGGCGTAGTGCGTGCCCGCCTCCGCGCAGGCCGCGACCAGCGGCAGGCCGTATCGCATGTAAGGACCGACCGTGGTCGCTACGACCCGGGTCGAACCGGCCAATCGGTCGAGCGCCTCCGGGTCGCCGCTGTCTGCGACGATCAGCGGCCACTCCGAGGCGTTCGACCCCAGCTCATCCCTGGTCTGCTCGAGCTTGTCCTGCGATCGTCCCGCCAGCGCGATCCTGACGCCCTCGGGCCCGCTGCGGGCCAGGTACTCCGCGGTCAGTCGGCCGACGAATCCGGTCGCCCCGAATACCACAACATCGTGTTCGCGATTCTGCTGGCTTGATGACATCGCTGCTCCTTGCCGGTCGGACGGGAAACCCTTGCTGGAGTTCAGCGTAGATGACCGCGGGCCCGGGGTCCGCCCGCCGCCACGACCCGCGCCGCGCCGGCAGGCGGGAGAATGCCGTGCATGGCAGCCGATATCCAGTTCTTCTGGTGGCAGGGGTGCCCCTCCTGGGAGCGGGCGCTGGCGATGGTTCGCGAACAGATCGCCGCACACGGCCTCGCCGACGAGCGGCTCGAGGTGATCGAGATCGAGGACGAAGCCGATGCCGAACGTTACGGCTTCCCTGGGTCGCCCACCATCCGGGTAGACGGTGAAGACATTCAGCCGCCCGACCCCCAACAGGCGGCGGGCCTGACCTGCCGCGTGTACCGGCGGCGGGACGGTCGCGTCTCCCCGCTCCCGGATCCGGAGGACCTGAGAGACGCGTTTGCGAGAATGGGCAAATGAGCGGAATAGCCATCGGTGATCCGGCCCCGGAACTGGCACTGCCCGGGACCGACGGTGCCGAGCACGGCCTGGGCGAACCGGGCGAGTGCTTGGCCACGGTCGTCTACTGGACCTGCAACCACTGCCCCTACGCGCTCGCCTGGGAAGACCGGCTGCACGAAGTGTCGCGTGACTACTCGGAGAGCGGAGTGAGGGTGCTGGCGATCAATTCGAACAACCCGGTCACCCACCCGGCCGACTCTTTCGAGGCAATGGCCGACCGGATCGAGCGGGAGGGCGGCTGGCCGCATCCCTACCTCCATGACGAGAGCCAGGAGGTGGCCCGCTCTTTCGGGGCGAAGAAGACCCCGGACGTATTCGTGTTCGACCGGGATCTGCGCCTCCGCTACCGGGGCGCGCCCGACGCCGACTACGACGATCCCGGCCAGAACGCGGCCTGGCTCAGAGCGGCGCTGGACGCGGTTCTCGAAGGGCGCGACCCCGATCCGGCCGAGACCGAGCCGATCGGATGTGGCGTCAAATGGAAATAGCGGGCGGGCCGGGCCGCTGCGGCGGGCCCGGTCAGATCCGCGGGGCCCGGTACTCCCGGACCGCGACCGCGATCATGAAGATCCCTACCAGGACCTGAACCACGCGGGCCCAGTCCGCTTCGCCGCTCGAGAAGACGCCCAGCGCGATGAAGACGACTCCGACGGCCGCCACGACGTAAATCCTGACCCGACTACCCATGGGTACGAGGCTAACTCAGTTGAGAGCCGCCGGCCACAGCACCAAAGCTCTTGCGTAGCCTTCGGATCGATGCGCAACGGACTCCATCGGCGAGGTATCGACGGTCTTGGGCTCGAGATCGAGCTGTTCGGCTCGTCGGAGGCCGGCCGGGTACTTCGGTTCCCGGGGGTGGTCGCGGCGGTCTCCCCACGTACACCTGACCGCTCGATCTTCAACTCGGTCCTCGCGGTCGACGCGACAGCGCTCGAGGCCACGATCGACGAGCTCGCCGGGACCTACCAGAGCGCCGGGGTCCGGGCCTGGACCGTCTGGGTCCCCGATCACGACCGGGAGAGCGCCGCGCTGCTCGAGCGTCGGGGCCATGTACTGGATGGGTCGCCACGCTCGATGGGCCTCGAGCTGGCCGATCTGCGACCGCCGGCCCGACCTCTGCCCGGCGATGTCACGCCGGTCGAGACCGACCTGGGCGAGATCGGCAGAATCAACGATCTCGCCTACGGGATCGAAGGACCGGGCTGGCGGACAGCAATCGACGGGGCTCCGGACCTGGAGATTTCGACGCTCGCCGCGATCGTCGACGGCAGGGCAGTCTCCTGCGCGATCGTCATCGAAGGCGAGGACGACGCCTGCGTGTCCGCTGTGGCAACCGTGCCCGAGCACCGGGGCAGGGGCCTGGCGGCGGCGCTGGTGGCCCGGCTGCTCGAAGGCAGCCGTCGGCGTGGCATGCGGACCGGCACTCTGCAGGCAAGCGCGGCCGGCTCCCCTGTTTACGCCCGGCTCGGCTTCTCCGACCTCGGCTTCATCGAGTTGTGGGAGCTTCGCGAGCCAGGCTAGCCGAGCCGGGCGGGTGGCTCTGACCGATGGAAGGAGCCCACTCGGCGATCAGCGCCATTTCCACGCCGTGAACCGAGATCAGGCGCTTTCGGCTGCGGAACTTCCCGGATTCGATCTGTGTGGCATCGCCGAGACAGCAGCCCCTGACTCAGCCCCGCACGCGCCTCCGATTTCCTGAGAGCCCCGGCCTCCGGTATAGGGTTGAACGGCAAATCGTCGAGGAGAGGACCAAAGATGTTCGGTATTTCTGTAGGAGGGATCATCGTGATCATCGGGATCCTTCTGATGATCTTCAGCAGCTTCATCATCGGGCTGATAGTCACCCTGGTCGGCCTGGTCTTCTTTGGCGGATTCGCCAAAGGCAAGTGGTACTGACCCGATATACCGCCGGGCGCCCGGACCGCCGGTTCAGGATTGGCTGAGTGGACGTTCCCGAGACCCGCTACGCACGAAGGGGCCGATCTGCAGATCGCCTATCAGGTGGTGGGTGAGGGGCCGCTCGATATCGTGATGGTTTCGGCTTACCTGTCGAATATCGAGCTTTACTGGGAGGTGCCGGCATTCTCGCGCTTTCTCGGAAGGCTCTCGTCATTCGCCCGGCTGATCCTGTTCGACCGCCGGGGGAGCGGGATGTCGGACGGCCTGCCCGGTGCGGATCCGCTGGAGGAGACCGTCGATGACGTCCAGGCGGTGATCGACGCAGCCGGCGCCGAGCAGCCGGTGCTGGTCTCATTCCTCGAAGGCTGCGGTCTGTCGGCCCTGTTCGCCGCCTCCCATCCCGAACTGGTCCGCGCGCTCGTCCTGGTGTCACCGCAACCTCGCCTGGTATCCGGGGCGGGATACGAGTGGGCGCCGAGCTCCGAGGACCGCGCCGAGATGGTTCGGGCCATCGTCGACACCTGGGGCACCGACTCGACCGACAACGCGATGGCCGTCCTTCTCGAAGGCGGGAACCCGAAGATGCAAGGTATCGGGGGGCGCGTGCAGCGTCTGGCGATGAGCCCTGCCGGCGCCGCCGCGGCGCTGGAGACGATCGGCAGGACCGATGTTCGCGACGTGCTTCCCAGCGTTCAGTGCCCGACCCTGGTGCTGCGCCAGGATGGCGACAGCTACCTCGACGAGCGCCACTCACGCTATGTCGCCGAGCACATCCCGGACGCAAGATACGTCGAGGTTTCGGGCCGCGGAGCCCTGTGGGTCGGCGCGGAGGACGAAATCGCCGACGAGATTCAGCATTTCCTGACCGGGGTACGGCGACCGGTCGCCAGCGACCGGGTGCTCGCAACCGTTTTGTTTACCGACATCGTCGGATCGACCGAGCGCGCCGCCGAGCTCGGCGACCAGGCCTGGCGGGCGCTGCTCGAACGACATGACCGAGTGGTCCGCGAGGAGGTCGAACGCCACCGGGGCCGATTCGTCAAGTCGCTGGGCGACGGGGCACTCGCGGTGTTCGACGGCCCGAGCCGCGCGATCAGCTGCGCGATTGCCGCGCGCGACAGGATCCGCGAACTGGGCCTGGAGATCCGTGCCGGCCTCCACACCGGGGAGTGCGAGCTGTTCGCGGACGACGACGTCGGCGGTCTCGCGGTTCACATCGGCGCGCGGGTCAGCGGACTCGCCGGTCCCGGCGAGGTCCTGGTCAGCAGCACCGTCCGCGACCTGATCGTCGGTTCGGGCCAGACCCTCGAGGACCGCGGCGAGCACGATCTGAAAGGGGTGCCGGGACCATGGCGCATCTTCGCTGTCGAGACCTAGCCATATCGAGGTGGAGCGGCCGGCCCGGTCCTGCTTCGACGACACCTGCCGGATCGTGATCGAGTGACGGAGCCGATGACCCCGGACAAGGACCGACGACAGGCCCTCAAGGCGACCCGCTTCCGGGATCTCCACGAGACTGGGATCTTCGTGATCCCGAATCCCTGGGATCCGGGCTCGGCGAAGGTGCTGGCAGGCCTTGGGTTCGAGGCGCTGGCGACGACGAGTTCGGGCTTCGCCTACACCCTGGGACGGCCAGATGGCGAAGTCTCGCTCGAGGAACTGGTCGCTCATGTCAGCCGGCTCGACCGGGTTACACCGCTTCCGGTCTCGGTCGATCTCGAGGACGGTTTCGGCCCACTGCCTGAGCAGGCAGCAGCGGCGGTCCGGGCCGCCGCCGGTGCCGGAGCGGTCGGCGGCTCGATCGAGGACTACAGCCCCGGTACAGGCATCCACGACCTGGGAGCCGCGGTTGAACGGGTAGCGGCCGCGGTCGAGGCGTCCCGCGAGTTGCCCCATCCGTTCATGCTGACGGCACGGGCCGAGAACTTCTTCCGGGGAAATCCCGACCTCGACGACACGATCGAGCGTCTGGTGGCTTTCGAGCGGGTCGGGGCCGACGTGCTCTACGCCCCCAGATTGAGCGACATCGAACAGGTACGGGCGGTCACCGACGCCGTCTCGAGACCGGTGAACGTCCTTGCCCACACACGTTTCGACCTCGCCGAGCTCGCCGACGCAGGTGTGCGACGAGTCAGTGTAGGAGGCACCCTCGCCTGGGCGGCAGTGAACAGCCTGATCGACGCCGCGAGTCTGATCCGGTCCGAGGGAAGCTTTGCCGGGCTGGCCGTCCCGCCGGCCGAGCTCGGGGACTGGCTGGATCGGTGACGCGCCCGGCCTCGAGCAGGAGATCGCGCATACGATTTCGCATGCGTCGGCGCACATAGAACCGGTTCATCCGTTCCGGGCAACCCGAGTGGCGCGGTGGTCCCCGCAGGTCAACAGGTCGCGGGACCGCCGGGCCCGGTGAACGTGTCGACAAAGGCGCCGTCCAGATAGGCGTCGACCCGCAGCTCGACCGGCTTGCACTTTCGCTTGATCGGGACCTGGCCGGTCTGCTCGCCACTGCCTCCGATGGTGCGGAACAGCGCCAGTTCCCTGGGCTGTATCCATCCGCTCCCGGGGGCCGGCCGCTCGAAGCCGATCAAGGTCACCGCCGTCCCCGCCGGAAGATCGGACCAGTTGGTCCGGAGCCGGACCTGCCCGTCCTCGTATCGCAGGTCCTCGACCTCCAATGAGCCTTTGTCGGGTGCTTTGCGCGTCAGTTTGCGATCCAGGCTGAACTCGGTCTCGGTCCCGATGATCCGTCGTTCGAATCCGTCGACCAGCCCGCGTCGCTCGGGCACCTGATGCACTACCTGTTCGAGATAGGTCAGGTAGCTTGCGACCAGCGCGCGGGTGCGCTCCGAAGGGTCGCTGCCCTTGATCAGGTCGCGGGTGGCGTCGAGCGACGCGTTCGCGGCCTCACTGTCGCCGAGCCCGACTTCGGCGGCGCTCTTGACCAGGCGGATGTCCGCGATCTGGCTGTTGATCGCGATGGCCTCGTTCGCGGCTTCGACCGACTGTTGGTATTCGCCTGCCTCGAGATTGGAAATGGCCAGGAAGGCAAGGGCGAGAAAGTCACGGTTCTCGTCGAGCTCGAGCGCCCGGCGTGCGTCGGCGATCGGGGCGTCAAGGGAGCCCTCGCCTCCGGTGATTGCTCCGGTCTCCTGAAAGTCGGGGTTGGCTACCAGCGCTCTGGCGATCGCGCGACGCGAGTAGGGAACCGCGTAGTCGCTGTCGACCTCGATCGCCTGGTCCAGGAACCCGATGGCGCGCTCCTGATCGCCCTCGTCCGAGGCGACGGTCCCCTTGGCGGTCGCGGCGATCGCCTCCCCCGGTGTCTCGGGTATGGGTAGCGAGTGGACATAGACGACCGCGCCGATCGTGAAGATCGCCACAGACATCCCGAAAATGTAGAAGACCAACCGCCGGGGCCCCTGGAGCACCAGCGAGAAGCCGACCAGGAACAGCGCAAAAGCGAGAACCGCAATCGCCGTCGTGTACTGCGTGCTGCGGTCGTTCCAGGTTACGCGGGTCTCGGCGAGGGCCGCCTGACTGAGGCTCAACAGCTCACTCTCGATCGAGAGCTGACGCAGTTCGCTGCGTGTGCGGGCGCCGGGCAACTCGCCACCCTTCGGAAGGATCGACTTGAGCTGCCCGAAGGTCAGCGGCTTCGCCACATCGCCTGACTGGCGAGCCAGGAAGTCCTGCTCACGCCGCAAAGCGCCGGTCTCGGCGTCGATGTCCTGCTCGAGCAGCGACGCTCCCGTGTCGGTGACGCCGGCCCGCAGCGCGGCCACGGCCGTCCGCGTGGTCTCCCTGGCGGTATTTGACTCGTTTACGCTCGCATCGGTCTGGAGGATCGCGATACCGGCTCCGACGACTGCGATCGCCGCAAGGGAGACCGCTATCCAGCGCCCGAGGGTGCCTTTGTCCTGGTCGTCTTCATCCGCCGGCCGGGTCTCGGGACTCCCGGTTTCGTCGGCAGCACTCATGCGAAGAAATCGACGGTGAGCCCGCCGACGGCGCCGAACAGCAGGACGACCACGCCGACGCTCACGGCCGCGTAGAAGAGGGCCCTCCGCGATGAGTTTGCCTCCGCGACCGTGAACATCAGCACCGCCACCAGCATGACCAGCGCCCAGACAGCGAGCCCGTTGATGCGGTCGCGGATACTTTCCGACTCCTGAGCCCACCGGTCGGGGTTCAGCTGGCCAGGCGAACCGATCCCGGTCTTCGCCTCCGCCGCGCGGGCCTTCAGTTGCTCTTCGAGGCTGTAGGGCCGAGGGGTCTCACTCGGCTTCGCCAGGTCGTCGGCGATGGTGGAGCGGCCGAATACGCCCGAATCGGCGGCGCGGGCGGTCGCTGATCTGCGTAAGAAACCCGCCTCGCGGCGATCGCCGTTGGCGGCCGCGTCGTCCCCTGCGTTGCCGAGCCCGTCTGCCTGGTTTTCGAGTTCGGCCGCGACCGCGTAGTCGGCGAGGTAGCGAGTGTAGTTGCGGGTGTCGCTGCCGACCGCAAGGCCGATGTCAATCGTCTGCTGCTCCTGCTTGATCGATTCGGAAATCGACTGGCGGTCATCGAATGCCGCGGTACTACCTATCGCCGCGGCTCGCCAGCCGTAGGCGGCGGCGAACACCGTGGCAGCGCCAATCAGAAAGGCAATGACCCACTGCTGGGCAGTCAGATCGAGCTGAATCCGCGAGCCCTTCCCCCGGCGGGGTCGGCCCTTTCGAGATAGTCCGGGCATCTGGAGGCACACGCTATCGGGCCGGGCCTGGCCAAACCGCGCCGGCCCTTTATCCTCGAATCATGGCCAGAGAGGTCACCGAAACAGATTTTCAGCAGCAAGTGGTCGAGCGCTCGAAGGAGGTGCCGGTCATCGTCGACTTCTGGGCCGAATGGTGCGGGCCGTGCCGGACGCTCGGCCCGGCGATCGAAAAGGCTGTCGACAATCGTGCCGGGAAGGTCGAACTGGCCAAGGTGGACGTCGACTCAAACCAGCAACTCGCCGCCGCCTTTCGCGTCCAGGGCATCCCCGCCGTCAAGGCTTTCAGGGACGGTGAAATGGTCGAGGAATTCACCGGTGCCCTGCCCCCGGCCCAGATCGAGGCCTTCCTCGACCGCATCGTCCCCTCGGAAGCGGAGGAACGGGCCGCGGCCGCGGTCGAGTCCGGAGACGAGTCAGCCCTTCGCGATGCGCTCGCCGCGGACCCTGGCAGCGCCGAGGTCATCGCCGCCCTGGCCCGCCTCCTGCTGACCCGCGGCGAAATCGCCGAAGCCGAGGCGCTGACCGAACCGGCTGCCGGGACCGACCTCGTGGTCGCCGGCCTGAATGCCCGCGCCCGGCTGACCGGATCAGAGGCTCCGTTGACCGAAGCGTTCGAGGCCTGGGACCGGGGCGAGCGCGAAGTCGCGTTCGATCTCCTTCAGGGGGCCGTCGGAAAAGCCGACCCCGACCGCCGGGACCTGCTCCGCCAGGTCATGGTGGGCTACTTCACCGAACTGGGGCCCGGCAGCGAACTCGCCGCGACATACCGCCGCCGCCTGGCCATGATTCTCAACTGAATCGTCCTAAGGGGCGTCCTGCTCGATCACCACTTCGCAGCGGTCGACCGACTCCCGCGTCCCGGGCGTATCGCCCCGGTCCATCCCCTCGAAAACCGCGTCGGCCGCAGCCATGTCCCCCTCGGTCTCGAAGAAGGCGATGAAAATCGACGTGCCCTGCTCGGCGTCGTAGAGCATCTTCATCGACGTCGCGTTGACTCCGGGCGGTGGACCTTCGCTGGACTCGATATCCGCCCTCACTTTCGCGATCGTCTCGTCGCCTACGCCGCTGAAACGAACCACTCGTGCATGCATGATCACTCCTGACCGACTTCGCCGTCCTGCCCTGGTTCCATCCTAGACCGGATCAGGTCGCCCCGGGGCTTATTTCCCTACGGTGACCTTCCTGATCACGTTCTTGCGGCCGGCGTTGCTCGAGACCAGCCTGAAAGTGAGCCTGATCCTGCCTTTCTTTCTCGGCTTGAGCCTGATCCTGACCTTCCTGAACTTGCCGGGGAGAATCTCTCCGACGGACTTCCTGGAGAACACACCCCGACCACTCACCCTGAGCTTCACGCCTCTGGCTGCCGTGTTTCCGGCGCTGCCGATCTTCACCTTGTAGACGGACGACCTGGCGATCCTGAGTTTGCGGGGACCGCTTACCCTGACCCGTTTGATCCAGGCCCTGCCGCGACTGCCGTTGCCGCTACCGCCCTCGCTTCCCTGGGCTGCCAGCGCGGCGTTGATGCCGGTGGTCTCGGACCCGGCGGTCACCGCGATCTGTTTGGCCGAGGCGAGCTTGGTCTTGTTGTCGTAGAACTCGCCCGCGACCTTGTTGTCGCCGCAGTCATAGAACCTGATCCGGTAGTTCCCTCCCGCGAGCGCTCCGACGACGTAGGTGCCGTCCGGCTCCGTGTAGCCGGATCTTGACGGGACCCCGTCCGAGTCGTAGGCGTCAACGCAGATGTCCTCCAGCGGGTCGGCTGAGGCGTCGGTCACCATGCCCGAGATCGAGCCGCCCGAGGCCAGCGCCGCATCGACTCCGGTGACCTCGGAGCCGGCGGCCACGTCCACCGGGTTCGCCGAGGTCAAACTGGGCCGGTCGTCGTAGTACTCGGTGGCGACGTTGTTGTCGCCGCAGTCGGAAAACCGGATACGGTGCTTGCCGCCCCGGAGTCCCTCGACCGTGTAGCTGCCGTCCGGCCCGGTGTAGCTGTAGCCGGACTCCTCCCCGCTCGAGTCGTAGGCGTCAACGCAGATGTCTTCCAGCGGATCGGCCGAGTTACCGGTCACCGTGCCCGATATCGAGCCGCCCTTGGCCAGCGAGGCGTCGATGCCCGCAGTCTCGGTTCCCGCGCCCACCACGACGGGGTGGGCGGAGTTGATATCGGGCCGGTTGTCGTAGAACTCACCGGCGACGTTGTTGGCACCGCAGTCGTAGAACTCAACCTTGTGGTTTCCGCCCGAGAGCCCCTCTACCGAGTAGCTGCCCCCAGCCCCGGTGGAGGATCCGTTGACGTAGTCGCCGGCCGCGTCAAATACATCGACGCAGATGCCCTCCAGGGGGGCGGCCGAGCTGTCGGTGACCGTTCCCGAGATCGAACCTCCCGATCCCAGCGCGGCGTTGATGCCGGTGGTCGCCGAACCCCCGGAAACCGTGACCGGGGTGGCCAGATTGAAGGTCGGCTTGTTGTCGTAAAACTCCCCGGCCACTTCGTTGTCGCCGCAGTCGGAGAACTCGACCCGGTAGAGGCCAGCGTCCAGGCCCTTGATCGCGTACCTGCCGTTCGGGGCGGTGAAATCCACGTCGACGAACTCCCCGCCCGGATCGAGGGCGTCGGCGCATATGTCTTCCAGCGGAACTCCCGAGCTGTCGGTGACCTTGCCGCCGATCGAGCCGGTGGCGGCATGTGCGACAGCGCTCGAGAACAGCAAACACGCCGTCCCAAGAACCAGCGCGATCGTCAGGAGGGGGCCAGGGCGACCGATCCCACCGGATCGAAGTCCGGCTTCGCCGGCTTTCCACCCGGCTTGAACAGAGACGGTTCTCACGGTTGAAGCGTTTCCCGGCAGATGCCACGTCTCCTTCAATCGCAACGGGACTCGCGGTGGCCGATCCGCCCGGGGTGGCCCTTCGCTCAGATCGGGGCGACAGCGATCGAGCCGGCGTCGCGCACCACCTTCTCACTGATGCCCGGCAGCTCACCGAGCGGCGTGTATGCGATCGCGTCGGGATCGACCCCGGTCGCTTCGGCGTCTTCAGTTTCCAGCCGCTCGATCAGGTCCTTGGAGGCGAGGATCGCCCCATTGTTTGCCGCGGCCTCGATTCGCGCCCCCTCGTTCATCTGGTCGCCGAGCGCGGTCACCTCGAGCCGGCCGGTGGTCGCGATCTGGCCGACCATCAGCGTCGCGCCCCAGTGAAGGCCGATGTTGACCTTCGCCTCCACGCCTTCGGGGCCCAGGGTCGCGGCGCCGTCGCTAATCGCCCGGGCAGCTTCGATTGCCGCCTTCGCGGCGGCCGAATCGGAGCCGTGGTCGACCGCCAGAAACAGCGCCGAACCGCCGTCGCCGGCGTGCTTGCCGACAATCCCGTCACAGGCGACGACGGATCTGTCGATCAGATCGGTCATCGCCCGGATCAGGTCGAAGTAGCCGCGAGAGGAGAGCCGCCGGGAGAGAGCGCCTGAAGCTTCGAGGTCGGCGAAGAGGATTCCTGCCGCACGCTTGCCCGGTTCGCTTACCCGGTCCATGCGCTCGAAGAGCCGATGATCACCGCGGGCCAGGCGATGCTCCAGGTTCTGCGGCAGCACGCTACGGCTCTGGACCAAGACCCCGATGAACCGTCCGGCCTCATCCGTGATCCGGAGGTGCACGTTGTAGACGTCCCCGATCACCGTCTCGTGCAGCCGGAGGTCGGGGCGAAAGCTGATTGTGTCGACCCAGGCCCGGGGGGGATCGTCGATCGGATCGACCGTTGCCGCCCGAGATGCGGTCGGACCGAAGACCTCTTCGAAGACCGGATCGTCGGGTTCGAGGTAGTGGCGCATGATCGGAGCGTTCTGCTCGAACCAGATGACCCCGTTTTCATCGGTGACCCTCATCACGTCGGACTTCCCCTCGAGCGTCCTGTGGATAGCCGATTTGCCGTACATGCCGATCGCCTCTTCTGCCGAGAGGCCCAGGATACGGGCGGCCTGGCTGGAGAAGAAGATGGTGCGGAAGCTGGCGTCGAGGATCTCGGCCATCATCCCGGCGCGCTCGATCGTCAGCGCGATCTCACGCAGTTCGGGGTGCTCGGGGAGCGGCGGTTCGTATTCGGGATCGTCGGCGATCATTCGAGACTATCCCAGGCGCAGCGAGCCCGGACGCTACTCTGGGGATGGCCGGCAACGATCGAGGAGGCAAGATGAAAGTTGGAATTGGACTGCCGAACGCAGTCCCGGACGTCAGCGGGAAGGACCTGACCGAGTTCGCCCGCCGCGCCGAGGCTCAGGGATTCAGCAGCCTCGGAACGATCGACCGCGTCGTCTATGGCAACTACGAACCACTCGTAGCCTTGGCGGCGGCCGCCGCGGTAACCGAGCGGATCGAACTGATGACCAGCGTGATGCTCGGTCCGCTCCGGCTCAATGCGGTCCAGACCGCCAAGCAGGCGCTCAGCGTCAACCAGCTCTCCGGCGGACGGCTGACGCTCGGTATCGGGCTCGGAGCCCGTGGAGACGACTTTGAGGTATCCGGCATCGAGCACAAGGGGATGGCTTCGAAGTTCGAGACATTCCTCGACTCCATCGAGAAGACTTTCGCCGACGAGACGATCGGCCCGCGAGGGGCCGGCGCCCCGAAGCTCCTGATCGGCGGCTCGGTCGAGGCCTCCTTCCGGCGCGCCGCCAGGTACGGCGAGGGCTGGATCGCCGGCGGCTCCCCACCTGACTTGTACGCCGAAATGGCCAAAGGTGTCCGCGAGGCCTGGGCCGACTCCGGCCGCGACGACGAGCCCCGGCTCGCCGGGCTCGCGTACTTTGCGCTCGGCGAGAACGCCGAGGAAGACGCCACGCGCTACCTGACCGACTACTACGCGTTCCTCGGCGAGGAGATGGCCCAGATGATCGCCGGCAGCGCCGCCACGGACCGCGAGACGATACAGGGATACCTGTCCGCGTTCGAGGCCGCGGGGTGCGGCGAGCTGATCATGTTCCCCTGCTCCGGCGATCCCGCCCAGGCCGACCTGCTCGGCGAGGCGGTCAAGTAGGGAAAACCACAACCGGGCCGGGTAGTGGCAGCAGGCTTCCGCCGGCGTGCCTTCCTGAGATGAGTCGCCCCTGGAGAGGGTTGATCGCGCTAGCGTGAGCACATGCTCTCCAGGCATGCCAGCAAACCTCCCGCCCGGGCCAAGACTGCCCCGGGCCCTGCAGACCGTAGGCTGGTGGACCCGGCCGACCGGCTTCCTGGAGCGCTGCCGCCGGCTCTACGGCAAGCGCTTCACGATCCGGATGCTCGCCCAGGATCCGTTCGTGATGATCTCGGACCCGGACGAGATCAAGCAGGTCTTCACCGCGCCGCCCGACGTCCTCTACCCCGGCGAAGGCGCGCGCATCCTCGAGCCGATCGTCGGACCGAACTCGATCCTCCTGCTCGACGAAGCCGCCCACATGGGCCAGAAGCGGCTGGTGCTGCCGGCATTCCACGGCGAACGCATGAACGGTCTCGAGGGCATGATCACCGAGGTCGCCCGCGACCAGATCGGCTCCTGGCCGCGGGGCCGGGCCGAACCGATGCATCCCCGGATTCAGGCCCTGACCATGGAAGTGATCCTCGCCGCCGTCTTCGGCCTGCGATCGGGAGGGCGGCTCGACTCGCTGCGGCTTGCGCTGACCGAGATGCTCGAGTTCGGCCTCAACCCGATCAGCCTGCTGCCGCCCGCCCAGCGGGCTCCGTTCGGTCTCGGCCCGTGGGCGAAGTTCGTGAAGGTGCGGGCGCAGGCAGACGAGCTGATCTACGCCGAGATCCGCGAGCGGCGGCGAGCGCGAGTGACGAAGGCGGCAGCGAGATCATCGGCTCGCTGGTCGCCGCCCGGCATGAAGACGGCTCGCCGATGTCCGACGTCGAGATCCACGACGAGCTGCTCACCCTGCTGGTCGCCGGCCACGAGACCACCGCGACCCAGCTCGCCTGGACACTCGAGCGCCTCACCCGCGAGCCCGAGGTACTCGAGAAGCTGGTCGACGCGGTCGACGAAGGCGACGGCGAGCCGTACCTGACCGCGACCATCCGCGAGATCCTGCGGCACCGCCCGGTCCTGCTCAACGCCGCGCCGCGCACCGTCAAGAAGCCGATCGAGGTCGGCGGCTTCCTGTACGAGCCGCGGGTCCACCTGCTGGCCAGCGCCTGGCTGGTCCATCACGACCCCGACATCTACCCCGAGCCCTACGCCTTCCGTCCCGAGCGCTTTCTCGAATCCGATCCCGGCACCTACACCTGGATCCCGTTCGGGGGAGGACGCCGGCGCTGCATCGGGGCCAGCTTCGCCCAGATGGAGATGGCGATCGTGCTGCGCGAACTGCTGCGGGAGACCGAGATCAGGGCCGGCGCCGGCGAGCCCGAATTCATGCGCCGGCGGGCCATAACCGTGACGCCCGGGCTCGGCGCCGAAACGGTCCTGGCCGACCGGCCGGTCTCCTAGGATTTCCCGACTGATCGATACCGGGAGGTTGCTGTGGCCGCAGTCCTGTTCGTGCGAGTGAGATCCGACCTGGAGACTGAAGAGCTGGAGCGTCGCATGCTCGAACGCCGGCCCCGGTTTCGTGAGGTGCCCGGCCTAGTGCAGAAGGTCTACGGTCACGATGACGCGACCGGCGACTACTGCGGCATCTACTTCTTCGAGAGCCGGGAGGCGCTCGACGCGTTTCGCCAGACCGAACTCGCCGAGACGATCGCCGGTGCCTACGAGGCGACCGAAGTCCGCCCGGAGATCTACGAAGTTCTTTACCCGCTCTGGGCCGAACGGGGTCCGCTTCCCGGTTTCGACCGCACCGGGGAACCGCCGCAGTAGGCGCAGGCATCGCTGCGGGTCGAGAGCCCGTCGGCAGTTCCAACGAACGACTGGCCAAGCCGGGCTAATCGGGCTAGCATCAACTCGTGGGCTTCCTGAACAAGATCGCCGAGAAGGCCGCCCGGAGCGAGGGGCATGAACGCATGGCGGCGGAACGGGGCCTCAGCTACGAGACGATCGGGAAAGTGCCCGAGGCGACGCCGCTGCTCAGGGCCGCCGGGGTGCAGGCCTTCTCGAGCGTGATGTACGGGAAGCTCGGTGACAGCATCCAGGGCTACGGGGCGATGATGGTCCATGACAACCCCGACGCCGACGGCTACTCCGGCGAACACGAGGTCGAGACCATCTTCGACCAGGTAGTTCTGGTGGGGGCCGCCGATGCCGCAGATTTCATCCCGACGCTGGTCGTAGGCTCGCGCAAGGGCTGGGAGCCACTGCCCGAGGAGCAGCTCAGGGAGATCTCGACCGAGAGCAGCGAGGTGACCAAGCGCTACCGGATCTGGATCGGGCCCGATACCAGCGAGGGCCGCGTCCGCGAGCTGCTCAGCCCGGTGATGGTCGACTGGCTCGCGAGCGTCGAAGTCGCCCGGTTCGCGTTCGAGCTCGACAAGGGCTGGTTCTGCGCCTACTCGGCCCCGTCCAAGTACATCCCGTTCGTCTCGCCCGGCGAGCCGGCTGAGCTCGCCTGGCTGATGGAGACCGCGGACGGGCTGGTCAAGCGGATCCTGGCCGAGGTGGCCGAGGAAACCGAATAGCGATCGCCGGGCGACTGATGCCCGGGCTCCGCGAAGATCGGCGTCCCGGCGTCCCCCGGCAGCCCCTCACTACATAAGGGCGTAAACGGGCCAGGGCTCATCGATTCCCTTCAGCTGGTGCTCGCCGCGGTCGGCAAACGAAAGCTCGCTGCCGACGACGAGATCCCGGACCGTGCGCGAGACGAAAACCTCCCCCGCTCCGGCCAGGCCCATGATCCGGGCTGCCACGTGAACCGCCAGACCACTGATGTCATCGGTCCCGACCTCGACCTCACCCGTGTGCACGCCACTTCGAACTTCGAGGCCCTGAGACCCGGCCTCGGCGATGATCTGAACGGCGCAGCGAACGGCCTGGGCAGGCCCCGCGAAGGTCGCCAGCACGCCGTCGCCGAGCGTCTTGACCATCTCGCCGCCGTGGCGCTCGACCGCGGCCCTGGCGGAACCGTGGTGCCGGTCCAGGAGCGCACTCCAGGCGGCGTCGCCCAGCGCGGAGGCGCGTTCGGTCGAGCCCACAAGGTCTGTGAAGAGCACGGTCGCAAGTACGCGGTTGGTCGCCGGTAGCGGAGCGCGGCCGGTCACGAACTCCTCGATCAGGTCGGCCAGCTGATCGACATCGAGCGCGTAGATCATCGACGAGGCGCCCGGGATCTCGGTGAACTCGGCATCGGGAATCAGGTCGGCGAACTCGCGAGCTGATTCGATCGGCGGTAGGAGGGTTCCCTGCGGTCCGATCACCAGGGTCGGCGCCTGCACAAGTGGAAGCACGTCGGTGATTTCGGTGCTGATCGACATCCTGAAAAGCCGCTCCGCCTGCCTCGGGGTAGCTGAGGTGCGGAAGTAGCGAATCAGTCGATCACGACGCTCCGGGTCATCGGCCCAGTCCGGCGCGAAGATGTCGACCACCCCCTCGGGCCAGTCAGGGTCGGCGATTGCCCGGCCCACCCTCTCGGCGAGCTCTGGCGGGGCATCTCTTGCCATACCGGGGCTGGCGGCGAGCGCGATCAGCCCGGCAGCCCGGTCGGGGTGGACCGCGGCCAGGGTCGCGAAGGCCCGTGCCGAATCGGTCGCTCCGAGCAGGACGGGCAGCTCGGCCCCGACCGCCTCCATGACCGCGAGTGCATCGGCGACGTGCGCCTCCAGCGTCAGGTCGTCGCGAATCGGATCGGACACCCCCGTGTCGCGGCGGTCGAAGAAGATCACCCGCGCGAAGCGACGCAGCCGCTCGAAAAACCGCACAGCCTCGGGAAGGCTCCAGACGGTCTCTATGTTCGAGGTCGAGCCCCCACTGAAAAGTAGATCGTGCTCACCGGTACCGTGAACTTGGTACGCGATCCGGATGTCGCCGCTTTGTACATAGCGGGTCTTTGCGATTTTCATGTGCCAAGCCTATGCCTGACCCGGCCTTGCGGGAAACCACCGGATCAGGCGACCGCGCTGCGACTCGGACCGGCGGCGGATTCGACCATCGCTGCGACTAGCTCGACTGCCTCGGCTCTCGAGATCTGGGAGCCTTCCGCAAGCGAGCGCCAGGTGTGGAAGTCGATCGCGTGATTGATCGCGCCGGCGAGGACCTGCTTCCTCCGGCCGCGGGCCCCCCAGCCGACCATCAGGATCTCGGCCGTCCGGGCGAGGATGGCCTGCATCGGCACCAGCGTCGGCCGAAGCGGCTCGACCAGATCGGCATCGCGCAAGACGTTGCTGAACATCGGTTCGGTGCCCTCGTAGTAGGCGTAGAGCTCGTCGAGCGCGGTGGCGAGCCGCTGCCTCGGATCGCGGATCTTGCGCCAGGGCTCGGGGTCGGGCCAGGGGTTCTTCTTGAAGAAGTGACCCGAGCAGGCCCCGAAGAGATCGGCGTCGGTGGGGAAGTGGCGGTAGACGGTGTGCCGCTGCACGCCGGCCCGATCGGCGACCGCACTGGTCGTCGTACGGGCCGGCCCGATCGTCCCGTGGAGGTCAACCGCCGCCTCGGTGATTTTCTGCCGCGTCCGGGCCATGTCATCGGCACGCTTTTTCTGTTCGTATTTGCGCTTCGCAGGCATTTGGTAATCCAATGGTGTGTAACCAAGCTTGACAGATCGAGTGGATGGCAGTAGCTTATCTTTTCATAAGACATTGTTGTGTAATCAATAGGAGGATCGAGATGTTGACCACCAACACCACCGAGGCTGATCTGACCAGGGTCTGGTTCGACAGCGACCCGGAGCACACGGGTGTCCGGGTGACTTTTCCCATCAACAAGTGGGCCGGATCGGCCGACAGCGCCGTCGTCTATTTCGAGGTCGAGGCGGGAGACCGTCTCTCCCGGCACACCGATTCGGCTGAGGAGGTCCTCTACGTGGTCGCCGGCGAGGCGGAAGCCGAGGTCGGCGAGGAGCGCGGGCGCCTTACCGCGGGTGACCTTGCCGTAATCCCGGCGATGGTGCCGCACGGTCTCGTCAATGTCGGCAGTGAGACCGTCAAGGTGGTCGGCTTCTTCTCGGAGGCCGAGATCATCTCGAGCTTTGATGAGCCCGTTCAGCCGATCGGCGCTTCAGCCCTCAATCAGGGCGCTCCGGCGCCGGCCTGAGCCCTCCAAGCCAGAAGGAAACCCCATGAAGACCAAATCAGAAACCCGTAACTCAAATCCAGGAGCGGCTACCGACGGCGGGCCGCCTCAGCGAGTCACCGCACCAGCCAAGGTCCGTGTATTCACGATCCCCGGCTCTCACCCGGGGGTCGCGGTACAGCGAATGCTCGAATACAAGGGCATCCCCTACAGGCGCACCGACCTTCTGCCGGTGGCCTCGTGGGGCGTGCTGAGGCTGATGGGATTTCCCCGCGTGACCGTGCCGGCGATGAGCATCGACGGGCGCAAGATCCAGGGCTCGATCGAGATCGCCCGCGAACTCGAGTCAGCCATGCCGGAGCCCCGGCTGTTCCCCGACGACCCCGCGGGCAGAGCCGTGATCGAGGAGGCCGAACAGTTCGGCGACACGGTTCTCCAGGAGACGGTCCGCCGGATCCTGCTGTGGTCGCTGCGAAAGAAGACGGCACCGCTTCGCAGTTACCTGGAAGGGGCGAGGATCGGTCTGCCGCACGGCCTCGGAACGCGAATGGCCGGTCCGTTCATCGCCATGGACGCACGCTCTCACGAGGCCACAGACGAGAACGTGCGCCGCGCCATTTCGGACCTGCCCGGGATTCTTCAGCGGATCGATGACTGGATCGCCGCCGGAGTGATCGGTAACAGGGAGCTGAACGCGGCGGACTTCCAGATCGCACCCAGCCTGCGACTGGCGCTGAGCCTCGACGACCTCCGCCCGGCGATCGAGAACAGCCCGGCGGGCGACCTGGCCCTGCGGGTAGTCCCCGACTACCCCGGCCGGGTCCCACCGGTTCTGCCGACGGCCTGGCTCGAACCGCTGCGCGGTCTGAGTTAGTCCCTCCGGCGTCCCCCGCGTCGGATCACTCGATGCGGGGGACGTCGGGCTGATCGCCCGGGGCTTCCGTGAAGCCCCATCGACGCCACTGCGCAAGACCGTCAGGAAGGGCAGGGACCGCAGCCTATCGGGCTGATCCCGGCCGGCGGAATGTCTCTACCGCCGCGATGATCTCGTCACCGCCGTGACCACTGTTGGCCGCATCGCCGAACACTTTCAACAGCGCCGCCGGCATGACAGAGTTGATTTGGCCGGCCTCAGCGAAGTCGACGATGTGTTTGATCGCGGCCACCTGTACGTCAAGAGACGCCTGACCGCCACTGTGCTTACCGCGGCTGATCATGTCGCGGCACCGTTCCGCGGCAATGGCCAGTTCTCCGACAAGTGCCTCGACCGCACCGAAGAAGTGCCCCGGGTCGACGTCCTCGATCTCGCAGAAGGCGGCGCCCTGCAGCAGGCCGGCGGTGGCCCCGTACTCGAAGCTGAGCCATGCCAGATCCGCCGCCGCACCACCGATTGCCCCGCCGACGAACGTCGGGCGGCCGCCGAGCGCAAGCAACGCGCCACGGTGGAGATCGAACGCTGCGCGCGATCCTGAGTAGAAGATCACGGAGTCCGGATGGTCGGGCCCTATCCCATCCGGATAGGTCAGAATGGCGCCGTCGAGATAGTCGATTTCGTTGCCGGCTGCCCAGGCGCCCAGGGCGCGGGCTTCGTCGGGTCCGCCGCTCGATAGCTGTACCAGCACACGGCCACGTAGCGCGGCCGAGGTATCGGAGTCGTCCAGAATCGAGTTCGCCGCTTCGTAGTCAGCCACGCAGACCACGACAAGGTCGGAGGCCGATGAGGCCTCGGCTGCGTCGGCCGAGATCTCGGCACGGCCCTCGAAGGCTTGGCACTTGGCCCCGTCACGGTTGAAAACAGTGAGCTCGTGGCCCGCGTCGAGAAAGGCTTCGGCGAGGCTCGATCCCATCCGACCGAGGCCAATGACGGTGACGGTGGTGGATGTGGGAATTTCGCTCTCCTCTGCTTCAGTTGCTCGACAGCTCCGTGGTCACGCCCACCCCATCGGCTCATAGCCGCTGGTGCGCGGAGCCGAGATGATGAGAACTGCTGCCGTATCGGTCCCCTGGTTGCGCACCGTGCGGCGCGGCTCCGGGTCGAGCCGGGCGAACGTGCCGGCCGGTGCCGGGACCTCGTCACCGTCTATCACCAGGGTCGCCTCCCCCTCGAGCACGAAGAACACCTCCTCCTGGTCGCGATCGACCTCGTCGTGTTCCGGAATGTGATCGCCCGGCTCGACCTCGACCAGGTTTATGCCGAAGGCTTGACAGCCGAGCGTTCGCCGGACCAGCGACCAGCCTCCGGTCCGCTCGAGCTCGTCGCGGTGAACAAGATCGAAGCCGTCACCGCGGCTCACTGCGATTCACCCGACCCCGGCTGGTCTTTGGTACCGCCCATGTGGCTGTCGATCAGTCTCCAGCCTGGTCTCAAGTCAGCTTCTTTGCGCCCGATAAACAGGCGCCGAACGGCGTACCTTTCTCGCATTTGTCCTCCTGGTTAGCGCACATCAGAAGACCGGCCGGTCAGTCGGTGGGCGGCTCGAACCCGTCGGCGACCGTGATGATGCCCTCGCTGCTGTCGGTGCGGAGCCCCTTGATCGCCTCGGGGTTGGTGACCGTGTAATTCGCAACGACGTAGGCGGGCATCTGGTTCTCCTCTTCTTCGATTGGCTTCTCGACCCTATTCCATCGGTGCCTCCGAGAACCGATCCTCCCCCGGCCGCCGGTTCCCACCCTGGCCGAGCGCCTGTCGCCCGCGAGCGGGACCTGCTCAGCGTGTTCGGACCCGAACCAGATACCCAGGGGCTGCGGGCTGCCGGGGGGCGCTCAGGACTAGGATCACTCCCCCTCATGCCCCTCTTCCGCCGGTCGGCGATCCCCCTCCTGCTTTCGCTCGCTCTTGTGGGCGCCATTTCCGCTCCTGCCGGCGGCGCGGAGCTGAGCCCCGGCACCGCGAAGAAACTCGACCGGGCGCTGGGCCAGACACTCCGCCAGACCAGGGCCCCCGGAGCGATCGCCGGGGTCTCGATCGGCAATCGCGGCTGGAAGGCGACCCGTGGATCGGCCGTTCGCGGGGCAGGGGGCCGCCCCGGGTTCGATACCCACACCCGCATCGCATCGGTTACCAAGACGTTCACCGGCACCCTGATCCTTCAGCTGGTCGACCGCGGCAGGCTCGGCCTCGACGACACGATTGACCGCTGGTTCCCGGCGCTCGAAGGCGCCGACGAAACCACGGTGAGAGACCTCGGCGACATGGGCAGCGGCATCCTCGGCTACTCGGCCAACGGTACGTTCGTCGACCGATATCTGGCCCGCCCGAAAACGGTCTGGAAGCCGTCGGAGCTGATCACCGCCGGAGTCAGGAAGAAGCGGCTTTTCGATCCCGGCGACGGCTTCAACTACTCGAACACGAACTTTGTGATGCTGGGGCGGATCGTCCAGAAGGTGACCGGCAATCCCGTTGCCCAGGTCATGAAAAGACGCATCTTCAAGCCCCTGAGGATGAGCGAGACCAGCTATCCGTTCACGACCGACCTGCCGCGGCCGTTCTGGAACGGATACACGGAGCAGGCGGTTACCGGAAACCCCTTGAGAAACGCAACCCACTGGAGCCCGACCTTTGCCGGCGCCGCCGGGCAGATCGTCTCGACGCTCGCCGACATGCGCCGCTACACCAAGGCCCTCGGGACGGGCTCGCTGCTCAGCCCGGCGACACAGCGGGAACGGTTGAAACCGAACCCGGCTTCGATCCAGGGCGGCCGTGAATACCTGTTCGCCCTGGGCAGGGAAAACGGCTGGCTCGCCCACACCGGCACGATTCCCGGCTACAACTCCGAAATCGCCTACCTCCCCGACCAGAAGATCTCGATCCTGGTCTTCGCCAATTCCGACACCGCTGACGCGAACGGGGTCGGACCCGCTCCGGCCATCCTCGAGGCCCTGGCCGAGGTCGTCTCGCCGGGCCAGACCCCTGGCGGCTCTCCCTAGCCATCGGGAGCATCCCGAGATGGCTGCGCGTTTCCGGGCCGGCTCAGCCCGACATCCGCCGCAGGCGTTTGGCGAGGGCCGACGCGGAGGGCGAGCCGAGTCCGGTGACGTCGTCGTAGCCCCGGCGGACCGTGAGAGTCCCGTACTCGCCTCCAGTGAGCAGCGCTACGTTGATGCCGCCGCCCGCGTCATGGAAGTTGGCGAACGAGACCATCGCCGAGACCGCGGGGTTGCCCGGCGGCCCGACCGGCCGGACGGCCCTCTTGCCCACCCGATACAGCGACGGGTTGAGGAACCCGAGCCGCCCGCCGTTCCGTTCCGCGATCACGGCCAATGCCCCGGCAAGGACCGGCGAGGCGACCGAAGTGCCGCCAACGCTGTGGCGGGTCACAACCGGGACGCCGCCCGCGCCGGCCGCCGTCTGCACCAGACCCGGACCACTCATCAGGTCGGCAATCAGCGCGACGTCGGGGACAACACGGGCGCGGCCACCGAAGTAGCTCGAATAGGCCTCGGGAACCCGGTCGCGCTGGTAACTCGGCTGGCCGAAAAGGCGGCTGGTACCCCCGGTGCTGCCGCCGATGTAGGCCCCCGGCGGATCGGGAACCCAGGCGGTTTCGGCGGAGTTCAGATATGTCCTCGACTCCCCCCAGGCCTGCTCCCAGACCCGCTCGCCGGTCGGACCGACGGCCAGGGTCGTGCCCCCGACCGCCGTTACCCATCTGCTCGAGGCCGGGTAGCTCACGGTCCTGATCCCCACCTCTTCGATGTTGTCGCCGGTGTCCCCGGACGAGTAGAGCATCGTGATCCCCTGCGCCGCGGCCTGGACGAAGATGTCCTCGGTCGCGCGGAAGTAGGGCCGTGAGAGATCGACCTCGGGCAGGGCCCAGGAGTTGGAGATCACCTCGACCCTGTTGCGGTCCACCAGATTGCTGTCGGCCACGATCTGATCGTCGGTGCCGTCGGGACCCGAGTAATGGATCCGTGCCCCCGGCGCAACTCCGTGAGAGACCTGCACGTCCAGCGTCTGCTCGGTGTAGAAGCCCCAGACCGTCTCGCTCGGGGCCGCCGAGTAACGGGCGGGCGCGCGAATCCGGAGTCGGGTGCGGCGAATCCCGTTGTCATCCGAGTAGGTATTCAGATCCGACTGCAGGGTCGGTGACAGGTAACCGGCGACGATTCCGATGTCGATTCCGGAGCCGTCGATTCCCTTGCGATAGAGATTCTGCGCTCCGTAGGCCGAGCGGATCTGCCTCGCCTTGTAGCCACAGATCGAGAACGGCGGCAGCTGTCCGTTGGTGGGCGGCAGTCCCCCTCGCCCCGGAACCGAGCCCGCCCAATAGGGCGAGCAGTATGGCGGTCGCGGCTGCTGGGCGACGACCCCGTCGTCGAAACCGAGCGGCGGCGGGCCGGGGTCGGCACTCGACCCGCCGGAGCCCGCGGAGGTCGCAGGGCCGGCGCCGCCTGCCGGCCCGACCAGATTCGGGCTGACCGGGGTCTCGGGCACCCCGATCGTGCCCTGCACCACCCCGGCGACCGATCGCGGGACGCTGAGCCGTGAGCGCGACGCCACCAGACCCTGCCCAAAGGCCTCGAAATACTCGAGGCTCGTCCCGAACGCACGCTCGAACTGGGCCACGGTCGCGGTCGCGGGTAGAAGCACGCCGTTCGGGGTGGGCTTCCCGACCTTCATTCCCCGGCCCCGGAGCCAGCGCGCCACCGGTTCTATCTGGCCACTGCGCCACGAGAACAACCGCCGGAACTCGGAGGCCGAGACGAAATCGCGGTATGAGTTCCTGTCCGGGTCCGAGACCCGCCTGGCCAACGCCCTCGCCCCGGCCCGGTCGCGGAGCCCGAGCACCACGTGAAAGCTGAGCCGCTGGGTCGCCGGTACCTCTCCGGTCCGCGCCTCCGAATCGGCGTATCCGGGAACCGAACCACGCAGCTCGACCCTGTCCGCCGCGGCCGGGTTTGCGGATCCGAGAGCCACAAGTCCCGCGGCGAGCAGGCCGCCACCGAGGCTTCGCAAGGACAACGTCATCGGCATGAACAGAGCCTATCCAACCGGTCGAGCGACTCTGTGCATCGGATTACCCGGCAGGCCCCGGCCAACAACGGTCAGGCCGGCGTCGTAACCCGCTCCCGGATCAGGTCGGCCGCACGCTCGGCGATCATGATCGTCGGGGCGTTGGTGTTGCCGCCCGGGATGGTCGGCATGACCGAGGCATCGACCACGCGAAGTCCCTGAAGTCCCCTGACCCGCAATTCAGGATCAACCACCGAGTCCCCCGAAGAACCCATCCGGCAGGTTCCGACCGGATGGTAGAGCAGCTCGATCCGGGCGCGAAGATCGTCCTCGATCGAGGCATCGTCGGAGATGTCTTCGCCCGGATGGAGTTCCCGCCCGAGCACTTTCCGCAGCGGCCCGGACCCGGCCATCTCCCGGGCCAGCTTCACTCCCGCGACGAGTGAGGCGACGTCCTCCGGTTCGGAAAGCGAGTTGGTCAGAATGCGGGGTTTGTCGTCCGGATCGCCGGAACGCAGCCGCACCTGTCCGCGCGACTTCGGCGTCAACAGAACCGGTCCCAGCGTGACCGCGTGCCCGTCGTATTCGGCTTCGCCGTTCTCGTTGAAGTAGGCCGGGGCGAAATGGAACTGGAGGTCGGCCGCCGGCAGACCCGGGCGGCTGCGCACGAACGCGAACGCCTCGGCAACCGACGAACTGAGCGGCCCGGAGCGCCGCAGCAGCCACTCGACCAGGGCCTTGGGTTTCTCGGCGTCGGCCAGCGAGCCGCCCCCCGGCACGTCCCAGATGCAGACCTGGTAGGGATGGTCCTGGAGGTTGCCGCCCACTGCCGGCAGGTCGAGCTCAACGGCCACCCCGACCTCGCGCAGGTGATCGGCGGGCCCGATACCGGACTGCATCAGAAGCTGGGGTGATGCGATCGCACCGGCCGAGAGGATCACTTCCCGTGAAGCGGTCGCAACCTGCTCACCGCGGCGTCGACCCTTCCGGTAGCGGACACCGGTCGCACTGGTTCCTTCGAGCTCGACCCGGAGTACATCGGCACCGGTGATCACGGTCAGGTTCGAGCGCTTGCGGGCCGGGTTCAGATAGGCATCGTTGGTGCTCCAGCGCCTGCCCTTTTTCTGCGTGACCTGGGCGATTGCCGCCCCGTCCTGCTCGGGCCCGTTGTAGTCGTCGATATACGGGACACCGACCGACTCGGCCGCCTCGAGGAAGTTCTGAGTCAGCTCCCGGGGAGAGCGCGGATCCTCGACCCGGAGCGGGCCCCCGGTCGCATGATCGTCGGACGATCCGCGGGAGTTGTCCTCGGATCGCAGGAAATAGGACTTGACGTCTTTCCAGCCCCAGCCGGGGCAGCCGTCGGCCTCCCAGCCGTCGTAGTCGAGCGGTCGGCCGCGCACGTACAGCATCGCGTTCATCGCGCTGGACCCGCCCAGCCCCTTGCCTCGCGGAACGAACAGCGAGCGGTCATCGCACCACGGTTCGGGATCGGTTCTCAGGTCCCAATCTCGGCTTGAGTGAAACTGCTCAGCGAACGCGGCCGGGATCACGACGTTCGGATGCCGGTTCTTTCCTCCCGACTCGAGCAGCAGCACGCTCACCGACGGGTCTTCGCTCAGGCGATTGGCCAGCACACAGCCGGCGGATCCTGCGCCGACGATTACATAGTCATATTGCATTTGATACTCCAGTCCAGGCTCTCGGAAACATTTGAAGTTGAGGTCAATTAGCCGGGTCAGCCCCGTAGCGCCGAATAGAAGATGCCGGGCAATTTCGTAGGACCGGGCTTCGCGGCGAACCCGGTCAGGCGCCGGGCGGTCGTCTTGGCGGTCCGGTTGGTGACGAACCACTGCGGCTTCGGTGAGAGGTGGAAGCTGCCGTGCGCGAGACCGGCCGGGAATGGCCGGAACGGTGCCCGCACCACGGTCTTCTGAGGGCGGTCGAACAGGCAGGCGTTGTGTACCACGCCCACGCCACTCTGGATCTCTCCCGTGGTCGCGCCCGGGTATGCGCCCCAGCTGGCGCGCGCAAGCAGAAAACCCACGCCAACCCAGACGTTTACGCCGACGGTGCCGTAGCGCAGCCCGGCGATCGCGGCGTCGAGCGCGGCAGCGTATGCTCGCGCCGTCTTCGGGTCTACGAGGAGGTTCGCGCCGAGCGTGCCCACCAGTCGGTCGTTTGCGAATTCGACCGCCGCACGAAGGAACTCCTCCGTGTCGCCGGGGAGCCGGGTTATCGCCAGGTGGCCGCCGAAAGCCTCATCTGTAAAGCATTGGTCGCCCGAGTCCGGGGCGACATCCGGGGCCAGGGTGCGAGGAGGCGTCGCCCCACCCAGGACCAGATGATCCTGTCCGGTTGCAAGGGCCGCCTCAAGACGCTCTTCGGTTCCGGGGTAGTAGGGATCGCGCGCCGGCGCATCCGCGATCGCCTCGGCCACGAGCTCGGCGAAGCGGTCGGCGTGTTCCCACTCGTCCGGCAGCACGACCACCTGGGTGGCGATGCAGTTGTGCCCGGCATTGTGAAGCTTCTGGGTCGCGATGTGTTCGGCCTGATAGCGCAGGTCCGCCTCGGTCCACGCTCCGGGAACGACGATCGCCGGCGAAATCCCTCCGAGTTCGGCGGTGACCGGCTTGTCGAGCAGTGGCGTTCCGGCCGCCTTGCGCTCGGCGCCGTCGGGCCCGGTCCCGAAGACGATCGCCTCATAGGTGGCGACGCTTCCGGTGACATGAACCGTTACGACGTCTCCATGATTGACCAGTCGCTCGCCGACCTCAGCGCCGCCATACAGAAAACTAACCCAGCCGCGGTCCGTGAACTCGCCGAACGCCTGCTCGAGAAACGGCCCGAGATAATCGTTGACCGGGCTGAGCTTGGCGGCGACCGTGTGGCCTTCGGCGAAAAGGGCGTGCACGATGTCCAGCGGTGTTATCGAGGCGATGTTGCCGGCTCCCATCACCGCGCAGACCCCCGGATCGACCGGGCCCTCGCGGTAGAGGTGGCCGACCGAATCGCGCAGGTTCGAGCGCCGGACTTCCGGCTGCTGCCAGACTTCGGCGTGGTAGCCATGCAGAAGCAGCGCTTCGGTCAGGTTTGTCGGGTAGACGTCGACGACCACTTGGCCGTCCGGGCGCTCGCTGACCGCGCCGCCCCTGAACGGAAGCGCCCCCCGGTCAAGTGCAGCCAGGGTTTCGGCGAGCCCGCGGACCCCGGTGATCAGCGCCCACGGCCCTGAGGCCCACTCCTCGCCGACCAGCTGCGAGTCCTGCTCGAGTCCCTTGGCGGCAGCGGCCGCACTTACCCATTCGTCGGCCACATCGGCGATGCGGAGAGCCAGGCGTTCAAGCAGTTCGACCCGGTCGCGCAGCGGAACCTGCGACCAGGTGTCCACGCTGGCGTGCAGTTCGTGGACTTTGCGGTCAACCACTTCCGGCTTCGAGGCAATCGTGTTCAGATGGTTCATCGTATCTCCGGTGCTTTCGAGGGTCAGGGTCGGGGTCGCAGCATCGGCAGCAGCACCTCGCGCGCAAACCTGGCGACGGCGTCCGGGTCGTCGGCATCGACCACGGTGCTGGGAGTGAGGACCAGCGATACCGCCAGCCGGGCGGTGGCGTCCGCCGCGCGCTGAAGATCGATCGGGTCGATCAAGCCCGCCGCCTGCATCTCACCCCACCGCTGCTCGATGAGGGAGCTGTAGAAGCTGAGGAAGGGGCCGCCCTCGACCGTGAGGACCGGCAGCAGCGTTTCGGGCTCGGTACGCAGCAGTCGGTCGAACAGCGGGTGATCGCGCACGAACCGCACCAGAAATGCGAAGCCGATCTCGATCGAATGCCCGGGATCACTCTCGCCGGCGAGTGCCCGGTCAATCCCGGTCATCGCCCGCTCTGCTTCTCGGGCCATGACCAGCCGGATTACGTCGTCCTTGCTGCCGACATTGCGGTAGACGGTGGCTCGCGACAGCCCGGCCCTTCGAGCGATGTCCTCGACGCTGGTGCGGCGAATGCCGAAGTCGGCAAACTGCTCGAGTGCCGCAGCGGCGATGCGATCGGACGTTTCGGTCGAGAGCGCGGCCGGGTCTTCCGGCTCCAGCGTCGTACTCACGCCGCTCATGATTTCACTCGCTGCCTCGTGGCAGTGCCTCGTCGTATGGAGGCGACTACCGGCGCACCGTTCTCGGGCACCGAAATGACCGAGTGACGACCAATCGGCGCCGACTGGTCGACCGCGGGCCGCAGGTCGAGTTCCTCGATCAGGGTTCGCAGGACGACGGTGGCTTCGAGCTGAGCCATCGATGCGCCGATGCAGCGGCGCATCCCCCCGCCGAACGGGATCCATGAGTAGGTCCCGGGACGGGTGCCGAGGAAGCGCTCGGGCCTGAACTCGAGCGGTTCGGGATAGATGTCCGGGCGGCGGTGGACGAGGGTGATGAACGGGGCTACGATCGTGCCCTCGGGGATCGTCAGCCCGTCGAGTTCGAGCGGCTCCTTGGTGAGGCGCACGGTGAACGGAAAGGCCGGGCGCATGCGGAGGGTCTCCTGGACCACGGCGGTGAGGTACTCGTCATCCCCGGCCCTCACCGAACGCTTGAGCTTGCGAAGGACACGCGGGTCGTGGGTTATCAGGTCCAGCGCCCAGGCGATCGTCGTCGCGGTCGTGTCGGTTCCACCGATCAGCATCAGACGCATCTGGTCGCACAGATCCGAGTCGCTGAGGCCCTCACCCTCCTCGCTGCGAATCGCCAGGAGCCTGCCGAGCACATCGTCGTGGTCGTTGCTCCCGCCGGCCCGGCGCTCGGCGATCTCTTCGAGCACGATCGCGTCAACCGCCGCTTTCCGCTGCTCCATGCGAGGGAACGGCCGCGAGAACCCGTCCCTGCGCGCGGTTGCGATCGCCGTCTCGAGCAGGAACCGGCGTGAGCCGATCTCGTCGATCAGATCCAGCACGGCGTCGCGCAGACGGTCCAGCCGCTCGGGCTCGGTCACACCGAACACCGCGGCCATGATCACCTCGAGGGTCACCTTCGAGGTCTCGGTGATCGCCGGCGACGACTCGCCGATCGGCCAGCGGGCGGCAGCCTCGCGTGCCTTGTCTTCGATCGTCGCCTCGTAGCTCTTCAGCGCATCACCGTGAAAGGCCGGTAGCAGCAGCCGCCGCGTGGCGAGATGCTCGGGACCGTCAAGTGCGGTCAGGTTCGCTGGACCGAGGATCAGCTCGTGCGGCGAGAGCATCCGCAGAGCCTCACCGAAGTAGAGCGCCTCGGTGTCGGCACGGAAGACCTTTTCGATGTCGTCCGGGTCCGTCAGCCCGACCCAGGCTCCGGAGCCCGGCATAGTGACGACGAAGCGATCACCCAGATCCTCGAGGCGGTCGATGAATCCCGGGAGGTCAAGCCAGTAGCGGGCGGCATTGGCAAGTGAGGGATATGACTCGTGCGGAAGGTCCTCCAGCCCGGGAGTGGGCCTCGAAGGGATCAGCCGGGACGGGATCAGCGAGACCGACAGAAGCTCACGCCGGAGCCCATCGAGTCGCGATTGAACCGACCCGTCGGACAGGGAAGCGGGCCTCTGTGGGAGGCGGTTCAGAATCGACTTGAGATGCATTATGCGACAATAGTACAGAATATGCCTCATTGTAGGATTTGATCGTATTCCCGCATCGGCGATACTGGGGCGGTGCCCCGCCTGCGCCAAGCCGTGATCGCCGTCGGCGACCTCGATCGCCCGGTCGAGCTGCTTCGCTCGGAGCTTGGCCTCGGAGAGCCGTTCGCCGACCCCGCGGTCGAATACTTCGGGCTGCAGAACGCGGTCTTCGCGATCGGTGACACGTTCCTGGAGCTGGTCTCGCCGGTGCGAGAGGGCACGGCCGCCGGGAGGCTGCTCGAGCGGCGGGGCGGCGACTGTGGCTACATGGCGATGCTGCAGGTCGATGACGCGGCCGCCGCACGGGGGCGAGCCCGGCGGCTCGGGATCCGCGAGGTTTTCGAGGTCGAGCTCGACGACATCGCCGAGGCGCACCTGCACCCCGCCGACATCGGCGGGGCGATCGTCTCGGTCAGTGAGCCCCGGCCGCGGGAGAGCTGGCGCTGGGGCGGTCCGGACTGGCAGGGTCGCAGCGTCTCCGGGGCCGTGCGCGGCCTGACCGTCGCCGTCGCCGACCCCACGGCGGTTGACGAACGCTGGCGGGACGTTGCCGGTGGGCCGATGCCGGTGGACTTCGTCGCCGACCCGGCTGAACGGGGCATCATCGAAGTCGAGCTCGAGCTCGGAGGCCGCAACGTGGTTCTCGACCCTTCGGACCTGACCCGTCTGAGCCGCTAAGCCCGCCGGGCAGGACGTCTGCGACGTGCTAGAGGAATCCCCGGGGGCGGGACCGGCCCGGCTGGCCGAGGTTCCCTCCGAACCGTCCTGACCGGACGAGAAGCACCGCGGCGCCGATGCCGATCGCGTCGATGCCGACATCGAGCGGGCTGCCGTGCCGACCGGTCACGAATGTCTGGTGGTATTCGTCGGACATCGCATAGAGGAGCGAAATGGTCACCGCCCAGATCAGGGCATGAGCAGTGAGCGGGCCGAGAGCGCGAACCCACAGCAGGGTGAGCCCCCCGAAGACGCAGGCATGGGCGAGCTTCCTCAGCAGGAGATCCCAGAAGCCCAGGCCGGTCGATAGGTCCGGCTGCGCCGACAGCAGGAAGATGAGCGCCATCAGCGCCACCGGCGGAACGAAGCGCAGGAACGTCACCCGAAGGCCTTCTCCACGGGTTTGCTACCCGTCCTGGGCCGGACCGGCATAGACCTCTGCGAAGCGGGAGATCATGCGCTCGGGAACGGCCAGATTGGCCTCGATGTCGGTGCGGAGGCAGACCACGCTCGGGCCGGCGTGGTCTCTGGCCCGCTTGAGAGCCGGTTCGAGGTCTTCGATCCTGTCGACGTATTCCCCGTGGCAGCCGAGGCCCTCGGCCACCGCGTCCCAGCGGATCTCGCCCTGATCGGTGCCGAAGGTCCTGCCGTAGAGATCGACTTCGTTCGGCACTTCCATGGTCCAGCTGCCTTCGGCAAAGACGATCGCGGTGATGTCCAGGTTCTCACGGGCCGCCGACTGCAATTCCATGAAGTTGAAACCGGCCGCCCCGTCGCCGCTGATGCAGACGACCTCGCGTTCGGGTGCGCCGAGCTTGGCGCCGATCCCCATCGGGATGCCGACCCCGAGCATCCCCAGCTCGGGGGTCGAGTGATACGAACGCGGGCGGGTCGGAGGCAGCACGGCATGGGCCCAGAGGGCCGTGTTGCCACCGTCGGCGCTGTAGACGGCTTCGGAACCGAAGACCGAACCGATCACCCCCATCGCGTGAGCCGGATGGATCCCAGGCCCCTGCCACTCGAGGATCGGCCCCGCCTGCTCGGTCCGCAGCTCCTCGTCCAGGGCGCGGTACCTGGCCAGATCCTCCCCGGAGCGCTCCGGGAGATCCGACGACCGCAGTCGGGCGGCTATTCCCTCCAGGGCCGACCGGGCGTCGGCGACGATCCCCAGCTCGAGCGGGCGGGAGACGCCGAAATTGCGCGGGTCGATGTCGATCTGGATCAGACGTTGTTTCGAAGGGTCACCCCAGTGCTCGTCGTACGGCACATCGAGGTTGCCGATCCTCGAGCCGACAACCAGGAGGACGTCGGCCTCCCGGCGGGCCCGGTCGCCCGCCCCGCCAAAGCCGTAGACGAAGTTCGGGTGCTCGGCGGAAACGGTCGAGCGGCCAGCGCCGGTCGTGATCACCGGGCAATTCAGGGCATCGACCACTTCCAGAAGAGCGTCGTTGGCCTCGGCCCGGTCGACACCCATGCCGGAGATGACCACCGGCCGCTCGGCCGAAGCGAGCATCGCGGCGGCCTCGGCAAGCTGCTCGTCCGAGGCCCGTGGCCCTGCGGCGCGGTAGTTCCCCGGCGGAATAACCGGGGCGGTCGCTTCGTCGCCGGTCTCGTAGATCACCGGCGAGGGGAGGTCGACGTGCACGGGCCCCGGACGGCCATTCCACATCTCCCGGAAGGCCAGCCGGAGCACTTCGGGAATCCGGGACCACTCGAATATCGGACCACCCCACTTCACCGTCGGCCGGAAGACCTCGATCTGGTCCTGGCCCTGATAGGTCGCCGGCGTCGCGGGGTAGACGACGCCCAGCCGGTGCTGGGAGGTGACCACCAGTACCGGCGCGCCCTCGTGGAGGGCCGTGATCACACCGGGCAGCAGGTTGGCCGAGCCCGGCCCGGGGTTCCCCAGGACCGCGGCGACCTTTCCGGTCGTGCGGTATAGGCCTTCGGCCATGTGGACCGCGGCAGCCTCGTGGCGCACCGGAACCAGTCTGATGCCATGGGGCTCGAGCTGAGCGAGCAGGGGGTCGGCCGCCGGGGACGGCAGACCGAACATGAATTCAATGCCTTCCGCCTGCAGGGCGCGGGCGAACAGCTCGCCTCCGGTGATCTCGCTCATCAATGCCTCCTTGTGGGAATGGGCCGCTTGCGTACGCGTCCAGCTGACCTGCAAACCGATGCTAGGCGATCCGCCCCGACCCTGACCGGCCGCGACGGGCTCGAGAACTCCGGGTTCCGGCCAAGGAACCCGGTCGGTGCTGCGCGATCGCCTTCCTTCCCGATGGCACCCGGCATCGGCCCGGACTCGACCGTGATGTGACCGAAGTTGCCCTCAGCCGGGGCCCGGGCCGAAGGGCTTCTGGTCGGACCGGCAGACCATGCCTTTGGGAGGTTCGACCAGATTCACCAGATATTCCGCCTCTGCCTTTTCGACACAGGAGCTGGGATCACGGAAGCTGATGTGGCCGTAACCCTCGTGCGTCAAGAGGACCGCGTTCCCCAGCCTGCGCTCGGCGCGCACGGCGTTCCCATAGGCAGTGTTGGGATCGCGGCGCGTACCGACCAGCATGATCGGGTTCGGGGTCTTCGCGCCCCATGGTCCGCGGTAACTGTCCTGGCCGCGCGCGGGCCAGGAGGCACAGGGGGCCCACAGCCACCATCCCTGGACCTGGCCCTGAAGGCGGCTGAGGCCTTTGAACCGCCCGATCACCTTTGGCCAGGAACTCAATGATCTGCGGGCCGGAGCGTCGGCGCACTGGATCGCGGCCGACGTCGTGGCACCTGCCCAGCCGGCCGGAGTCAGATATCCGCGAGCCCCTGATTCAAGAGCGGAGCCGTCGCCCCGAAAAGCTGCTCGGAGATCCCTCGCATTCTGCGGCCAGAGATCGGGTCCCCTCAACGGATCGAACTGCGAGAGCAGGAGGTCGCCGTAGCTCAGCCGGTCGGACGACAACGTGGCCGGCTTTGACCCCGGGGCCGGGATCGAGTGGCGCTTCAACCGGGCGAAAAGCCGCTTCACGCGCTCCGCCGCTGATCGAGATCCACCGGCTAGAGCGCAGCGTTCCGGTCCCGCGGTCTCACAGAGGGAGAGGAAACGGTCGAACACGCCGTCGGTCGGTGCCAGACCTCGGGCAATTCTCGACTCGGCCCCCTTCGCCCAGGACACCTGATCGACCACCCCGTCGAGCAGCATCGCCCGAACCCGGCCGGGGAACATGTTGGCGTAGGTCTGGCCGAGGTAGGTGCCGTAGGAGAAACCCACGTAAGTGAGCCGCTCTTCGCCGAGCAGCGCTCGAAGGTGGTCGAGATCGCGCGCCGTGTCGGCGGTCGAGATGTGCGGCAGCAGCCGGCCACTCACTTTGCCGCAGCGCCTGGCGAGGGAGGCAACCCTGGGCCGGAAGCGCCTTGAGGCGGCTCCGTTGGTGGGAATCGAGGCCCCGGCCCAGAACCTCTGCTCGGCCCGACGGCTGCGAAAGCAGCGAACCCGCGTGCTGGCGTTGGTGCCACGGGGATCCCAGCTGACCACGTCGAAGCGGCCATCGCCCAGGGCATCGAGTCCGTCGGGGTCGCCCCGCACCAGACCGACACCGGTGTCTCCCGGTCCACCCGGATTGATCAGCAACGATCCGATTCGCTGTTCGGGCTTGCCGGCCAGGTGGCGTGCCAACGCGAGCGTGATCTTCCGTCCCCCGGGGCGGTCCCAGTCAAGTGGCACCTTGATCCGGGCGCATTCGACGCCCTCGGGGGACACGCAGGGACTCCAGGAGATCGGGTCGCCGTACGGACTGGCCGGCAGCGGATGAGCGGCGGGCGCGTCGCTGACCGTGAGGGCAAGAAGCAGCGAGACGAAAAGCGCCGCGGCGGCGGAGCACACCCTCCCCAGTCTGCTCACTACCGAATTCTCCATCAGGGAGTTCGTTTCACACCTTCCCGGTACAAGTCGCCTCGCGCTTCTCGATCTCGGCGCCTGTCGCGAGGGTACATCACGACATCCGCCGGGCGGTTTCAGCGGCGGGGGCCCCGCTCGCAGGTGTGGGACTTGCCCCATCCCGGCCCGCCGTCGCAGTAGTCGCGGCCGGGGCCGCCGTAGAGCTGATCGGGGTCGGAGCCGCCGTAGAGGCGATCATTGCCGGGGCCACCGTGACAGCCGTCCCTGCCCGGGCCCATCCGGCAGACGTCATCACCGGGGCCTCCCCAGCAGCCGTCGCTTCCGGTGGAGTGGATGCAGAGGTCGTCGCCGGGCCCGCCTACGCAGTCGGAGTTCCGCGGGCCGGTGATGCAGACGTCATTGCCGCCACCTCCGATGCAGCGGTTTCGCCTGGAGCCCTCCGGGTAGCAGGTGTCGCGCTCCCCGTTTCCTATGAACTTGTCCGACCCCTTGCCCAGGTGCACGGTCAGCGGGATCGGCAGCCTCTCCTCGACCTCGACCTTGTCGTTGTCGGGTCCCATCCTCACCGTAATCCTCGAGACTCCTGCGAGGGGACAGACGGCGCGACCGCGACTGTAGCGACAACCGCTCGTCCCGGACGAAGCCATGTATCCGCTGACCACGATGCTTCGATTGCTGACAGTCAACCTCAGGTGAGAACTCGATTCGGCGCCCCGGATCGTGATCTGGCCATTCGAAGCCGCAGGCGTCTGACCGGTGAAGAGGCAGAGAGCAAGAGCTGCAGCCGCCGAGAAAGCCAGGACGGGCCGCCACCTGGAAGTCACGGATGTTGTCATCGCGGAACCACGGTACCGATCGACCTGGTGGGAATCACGCCGATCGGCGCCTCGCTTTCGGCTGGCCGTCCGAGTACGGACATCATCGGTCCCCACCTTCGGCTCGCTCTCGGATACCCCGCAGCATCTTCTGCTCCATCACAAACGCGGCCGGGTCAATCAAGGTCATACCTATCCGGAACGAGAGGGTCGGTCCGCCGGGGTCCAGCGATTGCCGACCAGGAGGCGTGTGCCACCGTTTTCGGGCACGAGCATGAAGGTCCAGGTCCAACCACCGCTTGGCAAGAAAGACATCATCAAGGGCCGCGGGGGGCAACGACACGATCTGCGCCGGAGCGGGCAACGACAAGACGTTCGGCGGGCCAGGCAACGACCGCCAGTACGGAGCCCCGGGAAGGGACCGCCTGCGCGGCGGCAGAAAACGAGACCTCTGCAACGGCGGCCTCGCGCGTGACCGGGCCGGCAGCTGCGAGCGCCTCGTGAGCATCCCCTGAGTGAAGGCTGGAAGAAGGCACCGAGCCTGATCCAGCCTCGGAACCGATCGGGAAGCTCGAGTTTTCACCGGTAGACGACCGCCGAGGTTCAACTGCGTTCGATTCCGAGCCGGGTGGCCTTCGGTGAAGAGAATCGCCCGTCCTCGTAGAACTCTGTCGGCATGAGCAGGTCGAGCTGCGGCGGCGAAGCAAACCCGCCGAGCCAGGTGGCGTTGCCGTCGCTGGTATGGCCATGCGCCACGCCGCAGGGGGCGAGGGCGACATCGCCTGCTTTTGCGTCGATCCATTGCCCCGCGATGAAGAATTTCCCGCTTCCGCGCCACATGATCAGGCACTCGTCGGATACCGGGTGGGTGTGCAGGGCGTCCGTCACCCCGTCCGGGTCGTAGGCGTAGTTGAATCCCACGCTTCGAGGACCGGCGCCAGGCCAGAGCACGAGCCGCATCGGCAGCCCGATACCGGAGAACGGAGTACCCATCAACGCGTTGAATAGAGCGCCGGACCGCCGTACGTCTTCACTTTCCAGATTCCAGGATCGGACCTCGAAATGGGTCTCCCGGTACTCGAATTCCGCCGCCGGTATTTCGATCGTGGGCGCCGTGACCCGGGCCTTGTCGGCTGCGTCATGACTGATGACGGCCAGTTCCTCGTCGTAGAAGCCGTGATCGATGTAGAGATCAAGCTGTGGCGGTGTGACCTGAACCACGAGGATCGAATCGGCATCGCTCGTGTTGCGGATCGCTCGCTCGACACCCTCCGGGATGTAAGCGATGTCCCCCGGCTCTAGCGCTACCCACTGATTCCTTAGCCAGATTTCCGCCTCTCCACTGTGGCAGAGAAATGCCTCCTCGGCCATGTCGTACCGGTAATGCTCACCCTCATGGCCCGGCTCAAGGGTGAGCACATGTACGGCTTCGGTCTGGAAGCCGGTACCGGGCCAGGCGATCAGCCTGGCCGGCGTACCGTGAGAGTTGACTACCGGTCCGTTACCCAGGTTGGCCAGAGCACCACCGGACCTGATCTGGCCCGCCGACCGATAGCGGACATCGAGAGTACCGGACGACGAAAAGGGATCTGGCATGGCCTCGATTATTCATGATCGCCGCATACGAGCATGGCTCCATGCCGTTGCGCGGAAATCATCGTCCAGGGCGGGTGCGCCCACCAGACCCCCGCCGAGCGAACGGGCTTGACAGATACCATCAGTATGTGGATACTGACGGTATGCCAGTTGCCGGCCGCACTACTTCGACCCGCGAGGAGCAGCGTGAGCAGACCCGTGAGCGCCTGATCGAGGCGGCCGACGAGCTCTTCCGGCACGACGGCTTCCATCCCACCACCCTGGATCGGATCGCCGACAGCGCCGGCTACACGAAGGGCGCCGTCTACTCAAACTTCGAGAGCAAGGAGGACCTCTTCTTCGCCGTCTACGAACGCCGCGCGGACGCGGTCGTGGCCGCGGCCGAGCAGGCGCTCGCGACCCCGGAGCCGGTCGACGCGATCCGCCGCGCCGTCGATGCCGCCGACGTCAGCCGGCGGCGCGGCGACGGCTGGATGCCGGTCCTGTTCGAGTTCTGGGCCCACGTCCTCCGCCACCCCGAGCACAAGGCGCGGTTCATCTCAACACACAAGCGGGTGATCGACCCTTTCGTCGAGCCCTTCGGCCAGATCCTCGCCCGGTCCGGGGCTCCCGATCTCGACCCGGCCCAGGTCGCGCTCGCCGCCCACTCGATGCAGCTCGGTATCCAGCTCGAACTGCTCACCGGCACCGGTGAACTCGACGACCGCCTTCACTCACGGCTGTTCCTGACCGCGCTCGGGATCGAGGAGGAATGATGATGAACGCAAACGGAGCCGAAGTCTCGCGCCCGACCCGACGGGCGAGGGTGGCCCAGCTCGGCCGGGCGCTGAGGGAGGCGCGCACGATGCGCGCCAACGAGCGGCTCGACCCCGCCGCCGCCCGGGCCCGCAGGCAGTCGATGCTCGAGGCCCTCGTCGCCGACGCGCGGGCCGGTTCCGAGTGGTGGCGTGACCGGCTGCCGGCCGGGCAGGTCCGGCTTCAGGACCTGCCGACGACCACGAAACGCGACCTCACCGATGACTTCGAGGCGATGGTCTGCAGCCGCCCGCTCGACCGCGAGCGGCTGCTCGGGGTGCTCCGTGCCCACGGTGGCTCGGGCGACTTCCTGGTCGACGGCGACCTGCGCGTGATGGCGACAAGTGGGTCTTCGGGGACACCGGGACTGTTCGTCTACGACAGGGGCGCGTGGACCACACAGATGGCGCAGACGGTCCGCTCGAGCGAGTGGGTCGGGATCAGCCCATCGATTCCCCGCAAACGGATCGCGGCGATTTCCGGCTCGAACCCGGCCCACATGACCCGCAGGCTGTCGGAGTCACTCGACATCGGCCTGCACCGCGTGCTCCGATTCGGGGTCACCGACCCGATCGACGAGATCGTTGCCGGGCTTGATGCCTTCAAGCCCGACCTGCTTGTCACCTACCCGTCGCTGTTGCCGCCGCTCGCCGACGCCGTCGCGACGGGCCGCCTGCGAATCGGCCCCGACGCTGTGCAGACGACCAGCGAGCCGCTGACCCCGGCGCTGCGCGAGCTCTGTGAGCGCACCTTCGGGAGGCGGCCATACGACTTCTTCGGCTGCACCGAGGGACTGTTCGCGACTGAGTGCGACGCGCGCGATGGGATGCACCTGTACGAGGACTGCACGATAGTCGAGGTGGTCGACGCCGACGCCAACCCCGTCCCGGACGGTGAGCCGGGAACGAAGATGCTGCTGACCAACCTCAGCAACCGGGTTCAGCCGATCATCCGGCTCGAGGTCTCCGACTCGGTCACGATCGCGACCGAGCCGTGCTCGTGCGGGCGCACGCTGCGGCGCCTGCGCGCGATCGACGGGCGCTCGAACGACATCCTCCGGCTCGGCGGCCTCGATGTGCATCCGCAGCGCTTCGGCCTGCTCGGCCGCGACCCCGCGGTGCGCGCCTTCCAGGTCGTGCAGCGCGGCGACGGGGTCCGGCTGCTCCTCGTCCTCGAAGGTGAGACGCCCGGAACGGCGGAGCGGCTCGCCGCCGAGACCCGCGCGGAACTCGAGCGGGCCGGTGTCCGCGACCCGCGGGTCGAGGCCGAATCGGTCTCGTCGATCGAGCGCGCCGCCTCCGGCAAGATCCAACAGATAATCGCCGAGCCGTCCGCTCAGCCCAAAGGTCTTCTCTGAGCGATTCATCCCCTTCGCATGGGGCGGCAGACGGCCGATGAGCGGGCGGTCCCGGGGGAAGGGACCGCCCGCTTCAGCTCGTCGTTGCTAGTTGGCGACCGCCTTGATCGTCGCGATGCCGAGGGGAGCACCCGTCGTATCGGGCAGGCCGAACGTGGCGCTCAGTGCGGCAGCCGCATCGGGCGAGATGTTGGCTGCAGCGTTGCCCAGGGTGATGTCCAGCGGATCGAGACCTACCGTGAGACCCGACAGGTCGAGGTCAAGGACCGAGACTCTGTCTCCGCCGTTCACGACCGCGGTGAGATCGGGATCACCGTCCACGTTGATCGTGAAGTCGGTCAGCCTCAGTTCGGTCATGCCCTGAGTCAGGGAGATACCGCCGCTGTGTCTGACCTCGCCCTCGAACGTGTTGTCTGCGAGGCGCCCTCCGGTGATCGGGAACGAGAAATCACCGGCAGGGGTCACCGTGGCCGGACCGATCGGGGCGGGCGTGATACCGGCGCCGACCAGCAGTCCAACAGTGCCGGCATCGGGGGTCAGGTCGGTGCTTCCTTCAGCGGCCAGACCGACCGTCGAGGGCTGGGTCTTCACAACCGCGTGCCCGAGTCGAAGACCCTTCTTGAACGCCTTGGTCTTCAGGGTCTTGTTCAGAGCCTTGGCGGCGGCACCCGTCAGCGACAGGCCGACCCTGCTCACGTCGATGCCGTAGTCGTCCCGGCTGATCTCGGCCTTGCTCAGGTCAACCGACAGCAGTCTGACGTTGTCTCCGCCGACCTTGGCGACAACCACGCCGTTGGCGACCTTGATGACGAACTTCTTGGCAACGAGATTGCGCTTGCCCTTCTTGAACTTCAGGCCGCCCGAGTGCTTGATCACTCCAGTGCTCGGATCGGTCGGGTCGAGCTTGCCACCAGTCACCGGAAAGACGAACGAGCCCTTCTGGACCTTGGCCGGCTTGACCCGCTTGACCTTGATGTTCTTCTTGGTCAGTTTCTTGGCCGGCTTTTTGTCGAGCGTGAGCGTGGTGCTGCCCGCTGCGATCGGGTTCGCCGAAGCTCCGGGAACGAAGAAGAGAACCATTGCGAGAGCCACGAGAGACGCGAAACCGGCACCTGCCAGGCGCGCAATGCCTCGCTCCTCCCTGAGTATTGCTGTTGAGAACATTGAAACTACCTCCGTTATTGGTTTGACATCTACCCTCTCTACGCAGGCCCGACAGGAATCGGTTGACGATTGCCAAAACTTTCTTCGCCGAATCGCTCAGGAGGTACGGCTGCGGCCCGTAACGAGGCGGCCGCCGCCGAAGAGCAGCACGATCACGAAACCGATGAAAGCGGGGACAGGATTCCAACCTGTGACCTTCGGTTTCGTAAGTGATCTCGGGCCGTTTCTCGCCCGGTGTCGGCACGATCCCCGGCTCCGGGGATCGGTTCTGACTGTCCGTCTGACTGCCCAATCCGACCTGAGTCAGACGGTCTTCTTCGCAGTCGGCTCTGCGCGCGGCTTCATCTGGATCTCCCGCTCGGCCCCGGCCACCCGCTGCTCGAACTGCCGGTTGCGCTGGATCTCCGTATTGAGCTCCAGGCCGAAGAGCAGGGAAAGGTTCGAGATCCACATCCAGATCAGGAGCACGACCAGTCCGCCCAGCGCCCCGTAGGTCTTGTTGTAGGAACCGAAGTTGGATACGTAGAGCGAAAAAGCGACCGAGGCGAGAATCCAAGCGACGAGCGCGAAGGCAGCGCCCGGCAGCACCCACCTGACCCCCGGCTGTTCGACGTTCGGCGCCGTGTGGAGCAGTACCGCGAACAGCAGCATCGCGAGGGCCATCATCGCCGGCCACTTGGCGATGTTCCAGATGTCCTGAGCCGTCCTGCCGATTCCCAGGGCGTCGCCGATCGCACTGACCAGCGGGCCACTGACCAGCAGACCGACCATCAGCAGGGCGAGGATCAGGATCATCCCCAGGGTGACCAGCATCTGGAAGGGGCGCAGTTTCCAGAACGGACGGCCCTCGCGAGTCTCGTAGGCGACGTTCGCGCCACGGCCGAAAGCCCCGACGTATGCGGACGCCGAGTAAATCGCGAGGGACAGACCGATGACCAGCGCCAGACCCGATGCCCCGCGGCTGTCGGTTACCGACTCGACCGGGCCGGCGAAAGTATCCGCCGCGGTGTCCGGGCCGAGCGAAGAGACGATGTCGGTCAGCGCATCGGTGGTCTGTTCCGCACTGAAGACCAGGCCGACGATCGAGACCAGGGCGATCAGGGCCGGAAACAGGGAGAGCAGGCCGTAGTAGGTGAGACCGGCCGCGCGGTCGGACATCTCGTCTTCGACGAACTCGGTCGCGGCCCGCTTCATCGTCGCGACGAAGGAGGTATCACGCTCGATCCCGACCGGCGCGGCGGAGCTCTGTCCGGGTCCGGCAGCGGCTGGTTCGGGTCCGGTGGAGTCGTCAGACATCAGCCGATTATCCAACCGAATCCGGCCCGCCTGCATTCCGGCTCCAGCTCAACCTCCGATAGTCGAATCCCGTGGCTTGCGTTGGTGCACCGTCAGCACCCCAGCCTGATCCCTGGTGAGATAAGCGCTCAGCTACCCGGCGGGCGATAATCGACAGCGGTCTGAGCCGCCTCGTCAATCTCCTCCGGGGTCAGCAGCACACGGGTCTTCGCGTTGGTGATCGACCCGGCCGCCCCGGTCGCAAGGCTGACGGCCGCCGCGGTCTTGTTGTCGGGGAGATCGAGGATCAAGACGACGTCGGACTCGCCCTGGGCGAAGTAGAACGCTTCCACCTTCCCCCCGAGGTCGCCGATCATCGAGTCGATCGCCTCGCGGCGGGCGCTGCCGCCCTTGGCGGCGACACCTCTGAGCCCCTCCTGCGTGTAGTTGACTTCGAACAGATACTTAGGCACGGCTCCACCCTTCGTTGGATTGTCCGAATCTATCCGACTCAACGGCCCATCGGGGGAATAGCTGCCAGATAACTGATCGCCCAACGGATCACAATCTCCGCTGGAGATCCTTAAACACAAGACCCCCTGGCGAGAGGTGGCGGTGTGTCGGCCTTGCGGTCATAGCGGGGGCCCGATTCGTTTCTCAGGGGGACGCGCGGATACTGGAGCGGGTGACTGCCTGAATTGCCGCTTCCGCTCCTGGGCGGTCTGCTTCAGATCAGACGGATCTCGCTCGGATCGCGGGGATCGTAGAAGACCTTCAAGCGCTCGCGCTTCCTGAAGCGGGACAGATCGTCGATGAACTTCTTCTTGGCTCTGTAGCTGTGGCCGTCCCCGGGATGGGTCTCGAACGTCACTTCGACCACGTGGTGGCCGGGCACCGCACCATCGACCTCTTCGATATCAACTACCCGGGCGGTGCTGCTGGCCATGCCGTGCTGCGGTGGTTCCTCGCCGTACGGCCAGCCGAGCAGGATCGTGACCAGTCCGATGCCGCCGAGCGCAATCGCCGCCGCAGAGACTATGAGCTGCGCTTCGGGCGGATACCTCGTTCCTCCGATTGCCAGAGCGATGCCGGCAACCGTCATGAAGACGCCGACGACAAACATGGCCCGATTGTACTCCTGGCGCCGCTATCCACCTGGAACCACGTCACCGACGCCGACTCTCAGCAGTGACGAAACTCCTGCGAGCGCCGCCCGATTGCTACTGACCAACAGGTCATTCCCTGATCAGCCGCGTTCGATGAGGCCGAGAGCCTGGCAGATGAAGTACCTGGCGTGGTCCTTTTCCTCGTCAAACCTGACGCCTGGTATTCCAGCTCTCTTTCGCGACCTTCTTACCTTGCGCTCCTTGACTTGGATCTTGTACTGACCGGCATTGAGGGAGCCGCCGGTGGGCGCGGGAACGCTCCAAAGGCCCTTGCGGTTGGTCTTGTCGGTGCCGATCTTGACCATCGTGGCGCTACCGGCTGCCCCGGCATTGGGAGCGAACGGCTCCGGTCCCTTGACGACCACCTTGCGGCCCTTCACGCAGGCCTTCTGCTTCGACTTGACCTTGCCGCTGGCCCCGTCGGGGACAATCTTGGTGTTGACCAGCTTCGTCTTCACGCGCTTGTTCTTGCCAGCGTCTGCAATGCCAACTGCGCCAACCGCCAGTGCGAACACCATGACTATCGCCAGAGCCCCTCGTGTTCTCTTGGTGTTTCGCATCGGGTGACCTCCTAGTCAGTTGCAGCCAGCCCACCCCCGTCGTGCGGGTGCGTCAACCGGACCAGGGGCTCCTGCGAGGAGAGTGCGCTGCGAGGGCGGCTCAAGCGGGCGCTCGAGGATGCGGACGGACTTCGACGCACGTACGAAGACGAGTCGCGGCGCGCAGGAACCCCGGGGATTTGGATTGGCCTACTCGATGCGAAAACCAGTACCGGGAGCAGGACTCGAACCTGCGACACGCGGATTATGCTTCCGGATGACTGTCCGTCTGACTGCCCTTTTCGCGGCGCCCGAATCAGGTGGACTGACCGCGATCACAATCGCTGAGCCAGTTCTTCAGCGCGCCCGACAGGATTCGAACCTGTGACCTTCGGTTTCCTAGATTGCTGGTCAGCCGAACAGCCGCCGTTCTGCTTGGTGCTGCGGAGGATGATCCTGCTCGTGATGGTGAACTCAGGCATCTCCACTTTCGCGGGTCGGATCGAAGACACAGAGCGGGTTGGCACCCGGTCCGGCCGGGTGCGGCCAGGTGTGGAGGTGTAGGCTCGCGAGCGGAATGTCGAGCCGCAGCGCCAGTGGGGCTCCCGCGCGGCCGTTCACGCCGTCGCCGGATCCCACGACAGAACCCGCCTTCGACCTGGTCGAGTCCAAGCTCCGGCCCCCGCCTTCGCTGGCCGGGGGCGTGGAGAGGACCGCCCTGCTCGAGGATCTGGAGAGGCCGCGTCCGGAACCGGTCGTACTAGTCTCAGCCGCCGCCGGTTACGGCAAGACGACCCTGCTCTCACAGTGGGCCTCCCGATCTGTCCGGGATTTCGCCTGGGTGACTCTCGACCAGCACGACAACGATCCGGTCGTGCTCCTGACCTACATCGCGACTGCGCTCGAACGGCAGTCACTGTTGAGTCCGGAGGTCGTAAGGGCACTCTCAACGCCCGGCGCCTCGGTTGAAGCGGTAGTGGTACCCCGCCTCACCGCCGCGATGGCCTCCATCTCGAGCGACTTCGTGATTGTGCTCGACGATATCCACGAGTTGAGCGACCCCAGGTGCGTTGACGCGATCGACGCCCTTGTCGAAAGCCTGCCGGATGGCCCACAGTTAGTCCTGTCTGGCCGGTTCCAGCCTTCGAAACGCATCGGCTCCCTGCGTGCACGAGGTCTTACCTTCGAGATCGGGCCGTCCGCCCTCCGCATGGGGCAGGCAGAAGCGAGGGAGCTGTTCGACGCAAGCGACGTGAACCTGGGTGAGTCGAAAGTCGCCGAACTGGTCCACCGGACCGAAGGCTGGCCCGCCGGACTGTACCTCGGTGCCCTTTCGATTCGTGGTGGTGCCCCGGTAGGCGCTGACGGCTCGCTGCGGGGTGACCACCGGTTCGTCGCCGACTACCTCCGCGAGCAACTGCTGTCCGGCATCCCCGCCGATGAGCTTCAGTTCCTCACGCGGACCTCGGTGCTGGATCTGCTCTCCGCGCCCGTCTGCGACGCGGTTCTCGAGGCGCCCGGCTCCGGGCCGATGCTCGAGAGCCTGGAGCGCCACAACCTGTTTGTGGTCCCGCTGGATCAGAATCGGAAACTGTTCCGCTACCACCATCTGTTCCGCGAGCTCTTGCGCACTGAACTCGAGCGCGCTGAACCGCAGCTCGTGCCCGAGTTGCTGGGCCGTGCATCTGACTGGTCGGCTGAAGAGGGTCAGTCCGACGCGGCTGTCGCCTACGCCCAGGCCGCCGGAGATGCGGGCCGGGTGTCGAACCTGGTGCTGGCGCGGGGCCAGCTCGAATACCGGCAGGGCCGGGCGGCAACGGTCGAGCTCTGGCTCGACTGGCTCGAAGAGGACGGTCGGCTCGACCAAAGGCCGATGGTCGCAGCACTGGGCGCCTGGTTCAGTGCGATTCAGGGCAATAACGACCGTACGGAGCGCTGGACCGACCTTGCCGAACAGGGGGTGGATGGTGTGTCAGGCCCCGAGCGGGTCCAGATCGACGGCTGGCTCGCCCTGCTCCGTGCGGTTAGGAGCCGGGGGGGAGTAGCGGGAATGCTGGAGGACACGGAGCTCGCGATGAATTCGTTCCCACGGGCCGGCGAATGGTGGCTGACCGGTGCCCTCATCCACGGCATAGCCTGTCTGGTTGCCGGCGAAGATTCTGCCGCCGACGATCTGTTGGAGAGCGTGGTTGAGTCAGGGCTCGCTACGGAGGCCTGGGCCGGGGCTTCAGTGGCACTGGCCGAGAGAGCGGCCGTCGCGATCGGCCGGGGGGACTGGGACTCGGCCGAAACCTTTGCCGAGCAGGCAGAGTCGATAGTGCGGAGCTCGAGGATGGAGGAGTATCCGCCCAACTCGATCGTCTTCGCGGTCGCCGCCCGGATTGCTGTTCACCGCCGCGAAGCGGAGAGGGCCAGCGAGATGCTGACCAGGGCACAACGGCTTCGGACCCGGCTGACCCACGTGACAGCGATGCTTGCGATTCAGGTGCGGCTGGTACTGGCCCAGGCCTACGCGGCCCTCCCCGACCCGGCCGGGGCAAGGACGCAGCTCCGTGAGGCGGGCGGGCTGATGAGCAGGGGCGCCGGGTTCGGGGTTTTCGAAACCCAGGCCGAAGAGGTGCGCCTGATGCTGGAGTCTGCCCGAAGTCAGGCTCCGGGAGCCTCGTCCCTGACCACCGCGGAGCTGAGGTTGCTGCCGCTCCTGCCGACCCATCTGTCGTTCCGTGAAATCGGTGAGCGGCTCTATCTCTCCCGCCATACGGTCAAGTCGCAGGCCATGTCGATCTATCGCAAGCTTGACGTCACCTCCCGGACCGAAGCGGTCGCCCGAGCAAGGGATCTCGGTCTGATCTGAGTCCAGACACTGAGCAGGTTCCACTGAACTTCATGCCAACCGGGTGATGGAAACCGGTCGAGGCCGTCGTTTAATGGTTGGTCACATGACTCCGTCGGACGCGCCCGGCCCACGGGCGCGTTCTGCCGAACCGGAAGAAGGGGAGCACGGTGACCCAGTACGAAGACCGACTGCGCAGCCTGGCGCTGAATGACGACCGCTTCGTTCAGTCCGTACTCGGCATTCAGATCGATACGGCCGAGACATCGGGCCTCGACCCAAAAACACACGCCCTGGTCCGGATCGCAGCGCTGATCGCGCTTGACGCCGCACCGAGCTCCTACCAGGCTTCAGCCGATGCCGCCCTCGCGGCCGACGCGACCATCGACGAGGTGGTGGGGGCGGTGGTCGCCGTCGCCCCGATAGTGGGCCTCGCGCGCATCGTCTCGGCGGCTCCAGAACTTGCTCTGGCGCTCGGATACGACGTCGACAAGGCGCTGGAGACACTAGAGCGCGTTTCGGAAAGGCTGTAGGGAAGGTTGCCGGGCCCCCGCCCCCCGCGTCGAATCGGCCGTCGCGTGATGCGGCGACTCGCATCGCACCGCCGGGCGCTGCTCGGCAAGCGCCCGGAGCAGAGTGCTTCCGAGCCTCCCGACTCTGCTTCGGATGCTTCAGACGGCCGGCGGCCGACCCACTGTCGCAGAGACGCGGAAGACGGATAGCTGCCGACCCGCTCGCCGGCGGACCGTTCCGGCTCAGTTGCTGCCGCTGGAACCTTCAGTGGTGGTCGCAACTGGCGGCTGTGATGCTGCCGGCATCGGCTGGAGAAAATAGAGCGCGCCGGCCGGTCCTGACGGGAAGACCCAGCGGCCACCGTAGATCGGAGTTATGTTCGCGTTGAACGAGATCGGGGGCATGAAGTCGGACTCCGCGATCACGTCGCCGGTGGCGGCATCTCGCCAGACCGCCTGGACGGTGTAGCTGCCGGTCGCCAGTGCGCCCACCTTGGCGTCCGGGTTCCACCTGGAGTTGACCATGATGCGCTCGTCAGCCGAACCGGACAGCGGCTGGAACTCGAAGCTGCGGTCATCGACCACCCACTTGTTGGTCATCTTGCCGGTCGCCTGGTCCAGGCGGACGCCGGCGATCTTGCCGATGCCGCCGTCGGCCGAGTAAACCATGTCGTTATCGGGGTCGCCCTGCGGTTTCGGCGGAGCGTTGCTGGCCTCACCGGACTTGAGGTCACCGAACGGCTTGATGGTCTGCATCTTGGACGAGTCATCAACGTTGATCGCGACCAGTGAAGAGGCGGCTGTATCGCTGCCGAGGCCATTGGTCTGGATCACGATCCAGTCCTTCATGAAGGTCGGTGCGTCGCCGACTGTCTGCCCCTTGTCCAGGTAACTCGCCTGCCAGGTCTTGTCCCGGCTCAGTTTCTTTGTTGCCGGATCCCAGAAGAAGCGGTAAGCGTTTTTCAACATCGCCGTGTAGATCGCGATCCGGCCTTGGTAAGGCGCGATGATCGGCGGGGTGGCCGAGTCTTCGGGAGCGACCAGCGTGTCATAGATCTCGAGGGTATCCGGGTCGATCGCGAGGAACGCGGAAGGCTTCTGTTCGGGGCCACCGGCAGACTGTGAGCAGTCGATCAGGCCGCCGCCGCCCTGCTGGTTGCAGTTTTCCGGTCGGTTCTGACTGCGGAGGATGATGGTGCCATCCGGCGCCACCGTGAGCTCCTTGTAGTTGATGCTGCGGGGGGTTACCGGACCCGGCGAAGGCAGCTTCCTGGCTTTGAGGATGTCACCGGTATCGCGGTCCAGCAGCGCGATCTTGTTGGTCCAGGCGAATGCGATCTTGCCGTTTTCGAGGATATTGAGGTTGGTACCCCCGACGAAGACGTTCTCGGTGTTGCCGTTCTCGACGTAGGTCCGCCAGATCTCTTCGCCGCTGATCGGATCCACCTTGGAGACGAAAGGTCCGGGGGCAACGCGTCCGGTGCTGGCCGTGCTGGTTCCACCCACGATGTACAAGCCGTTCGGGCCGTCGCTGTTTACGTACTGGACCTGCGGGTAGTAACCCTCAGCCTTGTACATGTAGACGATGTTCTCCTCGGTAGTAGAGCCGAGGAAGTCGGCGCACTCGTAGATGTTGCTGCGCGCCGCATCCTGCTGTTCGGCAGCGTTGATCGCCGAGAAGTAGCCGGGGTTCGGGATGCTCTCCTGGCAGCGCTGCTCCTTCTCATAGAGGCTCAGGTCGCCTGGCAGCGGGCCGACCGTGAACTGCTCGGCCTTGGTTACATTTCGCGCTGCGCCCTGAAGCGGGGCGAGCTGCTCCGGTACCGACGAGCTCACGCTGAGCGCCGGGATCAGGATCAGCGCGAGCAGCGCAACGAGAACGAGGATCGCGCCGAGGAGGGGCTTGATGAAGTGCCAGACACGCCTCATGCGCCCGCTCCCTCGTTGCCCGCGGCGGCAGGCCTGGCCGGCGCCTCGGCCTTCTCGGCCCCCTTGCTTCGATGCTGCCGGAGCGTCATCGCGGCGCTCGCGCAGAACAGCCAGACGACGAGGGCGACATAGTGGCCATAGAAGCCCAGAGCCCCGGTTGCCGCGTTGAAGACGCCCGTCTGGGCATACGGGGTGACGAAGCCGAAGACCGAGACCAGTGCGGCCAGCAGGGCGAGCAGGCCCAGCCATTTGCCGAGCACGCCGGTCCTGAGAATCACCTCGGCGACCCCGAGGTAAAAGATCGTGAACGCGGCGCCGCCGAAGGCGAGCGCCAGCATGCCGCCCGCGTACACGGTCGGGACCGTCTCGGCCTGCTCCAGGCTGGTTGTCAGGGTCGCGGTCCCGAGCATCACCAACCCGACCAGGGTCAGGGCGACGCCGACGACGGCACCGGCGGAAGCGATCGTCGAGCCTCTCGCCGGCTCGCCTTCAGCTCCGCGAAGAACTCCCCACAGGGTCCCCAGGAACCAGAGGAAGAGGACAGTGCCGATGCCGTTGAGCATGACCTGGGCCCGGATCCCGTTGAGGTGGTCGGCGAAGAACGCGGGTGACGCGATCGCGTTGCCGATGTTGGGCAGCCTCGGTGTGTTGCCGCCGCTCGGATCGGTGTTGAGGAAGATCAGAAATGCTGCTACGAACAGCAGCACCGCCAACAGCCCGCTGGCCGCCCCCATCTGTTCCCAGTGACGGGACTTGTCGCTCATGGCAGCAAACTTAGGCTCCGCGCGCCCGGCTTACATCATCCCGACTGGATGAAGGACGGGATGAATCTCCCGGCAATCCAGCCCGGGGTTGAACTCCGCCGGGGTGTGTCAGCGCGGTCTACGGGTTGCCCGACTCGTTTGCCTTGACCTGGTAGATGAACAGCTCGCCGCCGTTGCCCATCGTGTAGAAGCGCCCGCCGTAGCCGACGTTGATCAGGCTGCCGACCGCGGTCGAGGGACCGTCTTCGGATTCGGCGATCGTCTTGCCGGTGGCTTCGTCGACCCAGAGCACGCTCTCGGTGTAGTCGAAGCCGGTGGCGATGTTCGCTGTGGTCGTATCCGGGTTGATGTTCTGGCTGATCAGGATGCGCTCGTCTTTGGGTCCGACCATCGAGAAGTAATCGCTGGTCCACCAGTCGGGCCGGCTCCATTTGACCTTCATCTCACCGGTCCTCTGGTCGATCCTGATCGCGTAGACGCCTTTGAGGAAGTAGTCCTGGACGAAGATCAGGCTGTTTTCGGGGTCGATGCCCGGCGCCGCCGGGGACTCGCTCATCGTCGCCCCGGACTCGACCGGGAAGGTCTTGCCCCACGGGCAGACCTGGTGAACGTCTTCGGGATCGTCCTGGTTCACCGCAAACAGGCACTGGGGCGTATCCGAAGAGGGATTGGCATTGCTGTTGGCGATCACCCAGTCGCCCATGACCACAGGCGAGGCTCCTCCCGACTGTCCCTTGAGGATCACCTTCGGAGACCACGACTTGTCCTGGGTGAGTTTTTGCGTATCCGGATCCCAGACGACCCGGACCAGGCTCTTTGCGCCGTTCCCGTAAATGTAGATCTTGCCGTTGTGCTCGGTCGCAACGGCACGAGCGGTCACGTTCTGGTCGATCTCGATCGAGTCGAGGTTCTCCAGCGTCGTCGGATCGGCTGCGACGAAGTTGCTCTTCGGCGCGGCGCCGTAGTCGGCCGGGCACGAGGACATCGCGTTGTTCGTCTGGGTCGGGCACCCGACGGACCGGGTCTGGGACTTGATCAGCAGCGTGCCCTGCCCGTCCGGCGCCACCATCATGCCGTCGAAGTTGTGGTCTTTAGCCGGGGTGCCGACGATCGGCTGCTCCTCGGAGGCGACCATGGTCCCGTCGTTGCGGCTGAGCTTCCAGAATGTGTGGCCCGCGGCTGCGACCAGGGTGCCGTCCTTGATGATGGCCAGACTGCCGAGAGCCAGCCATTGGCCTGAAATGTTGGTATTGGAGAGCCACGTCCGCCAGATCTCCTTGCCGGTCGAGGGATCGAACTTCGAAACGTACTGGCCGCCGCCGGGGACGATGCCGCCGGCCCATAGATAGCCGGCATTCGGCCCGTCGAACACGACCAGGCCGATGCCACCCGGATAGGTGGTCTCCGACTGGTAACGGAAGACCTGGTTGTCGCCGGAGGTCGATCCGGTGAAGCTCCCGCAGGGCTGGACCCCGGTTCGGATGTTGTCGGTGTGCTCGGGCGCTCCGATTGCCGGGTAGTAGCCGACGTAGTTGTTCTTCGGGTCGGCTGCGTATTTCTCGATGCAGGCGGTCTCCCGGCCGAACAGCGACTGGTCACCGACGATCGGCCCGATCGTCGCCGAGGGATCAACCACCACGCCGCTGAGGTTCTGCTTCACCGTTCCGGTATTGCCCGAAAGCGTGGGAATGGCGACCGCCAGGACGAGGACCAGGAGCGCGATCACGACCGCGCCGATCGGTTTGAGGTAACACCAGATGGCGTGAAGCACGCGCCTCATCCGGATCCTCCGTCACTCGGTGGTCGCGCCGCGGGGGCGGATTTCACCGCCGCTCCGGCGTGATCACCATGGCGCTGTGTCCGAACCATCGTCGCGCTGGCCAGGCCGAGCCAGATGACGAATGCCGCGGTGCCGGCCCAGTGCCCGAGCGCGCCGGTGGCGGCGTTCAGCAGATTGGCACCGAAAAACGGAGTCATGAATCCGCAGACGGCCAGCAGACCGGCGATGAACGCGAGAACGCCAAGCCACTTGCCGAGAGCGCCGGTCTGGAAAATGACTTTGGAGACCGCAAAGAAGAAGATCGACGAAATCCCCATCCCCAGGGCCATCATCAGTGAAGAGGCGACATAGAGTGCCGGCACGACGTCGGCCTGAGCGGGACTGGTCGAGAGCCCGGCGGTCGCCAACAGAGCAAAGCCGACCAGGTTCAGTCCGGAGCCGGCGACACCGCCGGCCAGTGCCGCGGTCGCCCCGCGCGAAGACTCTCCCTCGGCCTCCCGAAGCGACCTCCAGAGGCTGGCAAGAAACCAGAGAAAGAGCGCGATCCCGAGCGTTCCGAGCAAGACCACGACCCGGATCTGGCTCAGGTTGGCCTGGAGGTAGTCCGGGGAGAACTGGGCCTGGTTGATGTTCGGCATCGACGGCGACCCACCCGGACTGGTGCTCAGGAAGACGATTAGCGCGGCCACGAACAGCAGGGTCGCCAGCAGGCCGCTTGCGGCGCCCATTTCAGACCATTTTCGACCGCTCTCCGACATGCGGGGTCAACTTAGTCACGCCCGGTTGTGGCCGTCTCATGCCAACGGGACTAAATCTCTCGAACTCAGAGCGATTCGACAAAACGGGTCAGTTCGGGGACCACCAGTTCGGGTGCGTCCTCCTGCAGAAAATGGCCCGCCTCCGGGATCCGGGTCACCTCCGCCTCCGGCAGGGTTCTGAGCCAGGCGGAGTCGACCAAACCGGCAGGCAGCACCCGGTCCTTCTCACCCCAGACGATCCGGGCCGGCTTGGTACGAAAGTGCCTGGCCAGCAGGGCCTCGGTTTCCAGGTTCATCGCGTTCACCTCTCCCGCTCCGCGTGAAGGAAGCTGGCGGGCGAAGGCCAACATACCGGCCCGCTCCGACCAGCCGGAGTGGACCTCGCGGTAGGCTCGTCGGTTTGACGGGGTGAGCCGCTCCGGACGCTCGATCGCCAGCCGGAACATCAGCGGCTTGAACGCATCAAGTCCCTGCACCAGCAGTTCACCGACACCCGGGGTGCGGAACAGGTGCAGCGGGGCGGGCAGGGACAGCCTCTCGCGTCCTTCCGGCAGGGTTTCCGCGCCCAGACCGTGAGCGAGCGTGTTGAGCAGGAACAGCCCGGCGACGCGGTCGAAATGCCGGCCGGCCCAGCGCAACGAGATCGGGCCGCCCCAGTCGTGCGGCACGAGCACCGCCCCGTCCAGGTCCAGCGACTCGAGCAGGCTCTCGAGTCGCCAGGCGTGGCGAGAGACCCCGTACAGCCCGGCGGACGCAGGCTTCCCGGATCGCCCGAAGCCGAGATGGTCCGGCACGATCACCCGGTGTCCGGCATCGGCCAGGGCCGGGATGAATTCGCGATAGAGATAGCCCCAGGTCGGATTACCGTGCACCAGAACGACTGGCCGGCCGTCGCTAGGGCCCTCATCGACGTAGTGGAGGTCGCCGTCCGGGGACGCGAACCAGCGTGGCTCGTACGGCCAGGTTCCGTCGAAGGTCCAATCAGCAGGTCGCGCCGCCATCGGCCGATGCTATCCGGGTCCCGACTTCCGGCAGGGCGCCTGCGGACTGGCGACCCGCTCCGTGCCTATCAGCCGAAACTTCCTTGCCTCGGAGACCGCGGGCTTGTTTGAGCGATAGTCCTGTTCGGCTTGAGGACAGGAAGGGCTGTTTCGACCGAATTCGGCAGATCTCACCGGCGCTACAGGACTTCGCACCGTTGAGCGGAATCCACCGCCTTTCGTGAACGCGCCCGACAGGATTCGAACCTGTGACCTTCGGTTTCGTAGTTGCTCCACCTGGGAGCGGGATCGGCTCGGTTGGCGGCTTTGCTGGAAGCCTTCAGACCAAGGTCTTCTTTGAGCGATTCAACCCTTGTCCGCTCTGGATTCGTGGCCGGTTCGACCGGCGGATGACTCCGCGCCTACCGCCTCAGCCCATGCCGAACCGACTGGCGGTTGAGGCGACCGCCGCTGCCGGAGACGACCTTGATCCCGAGGATCGAGACCCCCGAGGTCAGGTTCTTCCTGAGCATCCTTCTGACCGGCTTTGAGAGCTCGATCTTGACCCTTGCGCTGCTACCGGGCTCGATCTGATCCGGGAAGCTGACCTCGGCCGCGGTCTTTTTGCCGCGTACCTTGACCGTCGCCTGGGCCCTGGTCACCTGGCAGCTTCTTCCGTTTGAGTCCTTGCTCGGGCAGTTGACCTTGACCGCGGCAAAGCTTCTGGAGTTCGAGAGGTCGACCGGCCTGCCGGAGTTCAGCTTGCTGACGGTTGGCGGGGTCGAGGTCGGTCCGGTGTCGCCGGTCGGGCCGGTGGCTCCTGTCTCCCCGGTTTCTCCGGTTGAGCCCGTCTCTCCGGTCGGGCCGGTCGGGCTACTTCAGCCGGGTCACGTGCCCGTCGCTCACGGTCTGACCCTCGGCCGTGACCACTGCCTTCAGCTTCGCCTTCTTGCCCTTCTTGCGCTTGGACTTGAGGTTGAACGAGACCGCCGTACTCGCGCCCGGACCGAGGTCGGACACGGTCTGGCAGCGCTTCTTCTTTCCCTTAACCAGCTTCTTCTTGGTCTTCAGGCAGACCTTCACCCCGGTCAGGCCGGATTCACCGGTGTTGGAAATATTGACCTTCGCCTTGATCTTCTTGCCGGCCTTCACCTTCTTCGGCGCCTTGATCACCGGCTTGCCTAGAACGCCGTCACCCGGTTCGACGATGTCCGGCGGTTTCACGGTGATGGTCGCGGTACTGACCGGCGTGGCGAAACCGGCTACCTGATCGAACGCGTTGAATTCGAAGCTGTCGGTCCCGGAGAAGCCGGGGTTCGGTGTGTAGGTCACGGTGGCCGGTTCACCCTGGACCAGCTCGCCGAGGGTTCCGTTGTCCGGTTCCTTGCCGGTCAGGAACTCCTGAACATAGGTTTGTTCGTAGGCGGGACCCTGGTCGAGGCATAGCAGCGGGACTTCGACAGGCTGGCCCTGTTCGGTCTCGACGGCCGCGTCTTCGCATTCTGCCTTCGCGTCAGGAGCCCAGTCAGAGTTGCCGTCGAATACTGCGGGAACGTCATCGATCGGGAACGGGACCAACTCCGAGTTGTCCGAGTTCTCCATTACGAGAGCTCCACTGCTGAAAATCCCCCGCGTATAGAGAATCTTCAGCCCGTTCGGAGACCAGGTGCAGTTGATGTCACCCGTGGTTGCGGGACCGGTGTTGTCCTGGGAGAGGATCTGCTGGCCGCCACCGTTGGCCAGTGAAACGATCACGTCGGTCGAGTTGTCGAACCCGTTCCCGCGGGTAAAGCAGATCTGCTCGCCGTCGGGGGATACCGAGGGCTGGAATTCGCTGATCGCCGGATTTGTGGCGATGTTGGTCACAGTGCCTCCGGCTGCCGGCTCGCTGACGATGTCCATCGAGTTGGCCGCGGTCGGATTGCCGGTCGAGTAGTAGATCGTCTGCGAATCCGGGGTCCAGGCCGCCTTTGTTTCGACCACCCCAGGGGTATCGGTCAAGTTGCTCTCGAAGGTTGCGACGGGGTCGAACGGACCGGCGTCATCGTTGACCCGGTAGATGTGGATGTCGCGCTGCCCGATGTTGTTGCCGACCTCGTTGTCGAACGCGATCCTGGTCCCGTCCGGAGACCAGGCCGGCCGGTCCGATGTGATGTTGTCGGCGGTGTTGGTGATCGCCCTGGGAATCGCTCCCGGCACCGTTATGTCGAGCACGTAGATGTCGAAATTTTCGGTCAGGAAAGACCCCGGAGTGCCCCTCGCGTAGGCGATTCTGGTCCGGTCCGGGGACCAGGTCGCGTGTTTGTGCTGAACACCGGGGGTCGGGGTGATCGTCGGTCCGGTCGTCCCGCCGGCGAAGCTGCCGACCGTTGGCCGGAGAAAAAGTTTGGCCTCGGCGTCACCTCCGAAACGTCCGCTGGTGAAGAGGATCCGGCCGTTCGAGCCCCCGAGAACCGCGTGGGCGGCGCTCGGAGCCAGAAGGACGGTCGCCAGAACAGCCACAGCGAGGAGGAAACGCGTCGGTAGGCGAAACCTCGACATGGCGGGAAGGTACTCCTATTTCAGCGGTATTACAAGCATTCGGTTTTCAGGGAGTTCGCGAACACCTCCGCCTCACCTGTAGGCATGTACTTGGTTATGCAGGAAGCCGGAAGCCGGATGGAGGTGCGGGGCAGGCGGCACCAGGTCATGCCGACACCACCGGCAGCGCTGGTTACCCTGATCGATCGATTCGACCCGGACGCGATCGACATAAGGAGGAAGTCGGCCCGTATGACTGTCCAAGCCGAACGGAAGCCCAGATAACCGGACTACCCCGCGGCCAGCCTCCACCTGCGGCCGGCATTGCTCGCCCACAGTCCCTGCGAGAGCGAACTACTTCTTGACCTTGATCTTCTAGCCGTCGAGACCCGCGAGCTCTTCCGTTATCTGCCGGTCTTCGAGGAGTGCCATGAAGGGGATGCTACGCCCTGCCGCCCACTGGTTCAGTTGGTGAGGGAGGCCGGTAGCCGGGAGGTCCACCATCTGCCGGAGTCAGGCGCTTCCTTTCAAGTTCATCGATGAGCAGTTCCAGCATGGAGCGCTGGAGCGAGCGCGTTTCTTCGTCCGCGTTGGTCGGATGGGCGAGATTGCGCTCCTCGAATGGATCGGTCGTCAGGTCGTACATCTCGTACTCGTCCGGCGCGGGTTCGGTGACCGTGATCGTCTTGCGGCCCCTGAGGCGCTCGTCGCGCTCGCCCGGCACGGTCCAGAACTGCGGATTGTCGTGGTAGCGGGAGAGCTTCACGAGGTGCTGCTCCCCGCCCATGTCCACCCCGGCCACCACCGTCTCGATGTGGTTGGGCTGCTCGATCGTCGAATACAGCCGCACCGCCCGGGCAATCCCCTGTGGCGAGACTTTCTTCGAAAGCTCTCCGCCTTCGCTGATCTCGTCGTCCGTCATGAAAAGCACCGGCCCGGCCCCGGCCCCGCTCTCAGGCGCAAGAAGCGCATCAGACAGGTTCCGGCCGGGCAGCCTCTGGGCCTCGCTGTTTTCACCGCTCAGGCGGGCGAGCGCATCGTCCTCGTCGATTCCAGCCAGGCCGAGCAGCGTAGGTATGACGTCGGCGTGGCTGGTGGGGACATCGAGCTCGCGCGGCCCGTTCGGCAGCAGCGGACTCGAGACGATGAAAGGCACCCGCAGAGATTCTTCGTAGGCGTTGTGCCACTTCTGGTGCATGCCGCCGTGCGCCCCCTGCAGGTCACCGTGATCGGAGCTGAATACGACGATGGTGTTCTCGTAGTCACCGCTTGCCCGCAGGGCATCGAGGACTCGCGTGATCTCACGGTCGACCGCCGCCTGCATCTCGTAATAGAACTTCAGGTGCGCCTGGGTCCACGGCTGTGGTGCGAAGATCCTCGACCAGAGGTCGACCATGCTCTGCTGGCAGGTCGGCTTGGTCGCCAGGTCCTCTTTATGAGTCGGAGCCTGGGGCACGGCAGGCACCGTGCCCGGGTGGTAGCGCTGGCCGGATGCCAGGCCCAATAGCCCGAAAAACGATATGTCGTGCGGGTTGAGGAACGAGCTGACGGTAAGCCACGGTTCATCCGAGTCTTCGGCGTCCAGGCGCTGGAGCAGTTCGACCGTCTCGTCGGCGGTGAATGGGTCCCTGACCAGTCCCATGCTGTGTGGTTCGAGCCCGTGGGCTTCCGGTCCGACCCACTCGGAGAAACCCCAGTCGTCGAGAAGGTCCTCCTGGAGGTAGCGCTCGATGTTCTCGGACTGCGGGACTCCGTCGTCGTCGATCGAAAGCAGGTAGCCGTCGCCGTCATCGGCGTCCAGGTGAGCGTGCGAGAGATGCCATTTGCCCTTGTAGTAGGTCCGGTACCCGCCGGCCCGGAACCAGTCCCCGAGGGTCGGCACCGAGTCGGGCGCCAGCCAGAACATCTCGCTCCCGTCGGCGCTCTTCGAAACGCCGTCGGTCTGGGTCACGCCATGAAGCGACGGATACTGGCCGGTCAGCAGCGAGGCGCGACTCGGCGCACAGGCCGCCGCCATCGGGTAGTGGGAGCGGAACTCGATTCCGTCGGCCCGCAGCCGCTCCTGTCCGGCGCACTCGGTTTGCCTGAACTCGCGCAACTCTTCGGACTCGTAATCCGGGGCAGAGCGCTGCTGGTCGGTCAAAATCAGGAGAACGTTCGGACGGCTCATGTTGGGCTAGGTTAGAAGAAGTCGAGCAACGCAGCATCGCCTACCGGTTCCCGGCGAACGCGCCCGACAGGATTCGAACCTGTGACCTCGGCTTCGTAGTTGCTCTACCTGGGAGCGGAATCGGCGCGGTTGAGGGCCTTGTTCGGAGCCTTCAGACCAAGGTCTTCTTTGGGCGATTCACTGATCGTTTGGTCTGGAAAAATGTCGCTGACGGCGATGAGAATCGCTCGAAAGAAATCGACCCTGGGTCTCTAGTAGTGACCCAGGTCGCCATTGTCCGGCCAAACCCCCAGGTCTCCCGGCATCGAGAGTCGCTCGGTTAGTTCCCGACGCCACGCTGGGGTGTCGGTCGGCTCCCCCCAATAGTCGGTAACCCGTACGGCCTCACCATCCTCCAGCTCACCGATCGTAACGTTGCGGTACAGGCGGCCGTCGCCGTAGTTACACGTCCACTCGACCACGATCACGTCGTCCAGCATCAGACGCCTGCCAACTTCCAAAGTCAGCTCGGGGAAGTTGCCTTCGACACCCGCCACCAGTTTGCTTGTGCGGACAATCTCGCCCATCTGCGGCCACTGCCGGACAACGTGATCGGCCAAAGGCACCCCGAGAATGTACGCGACCCGGGTCGCCCCGTCGGATTCTTGCTCGACCATGCTCATGAGTCATCTCCGTTCGGTCCGTAATGCACATCGCGCATTACGGAAAGCGAGTATGGCCCTTTTCTCCGGAGAGCATCGACTCCTTGTTGCTACTCGCCGCAGATGCCTGTAATTCCGGATGGCTGTCCGTCTGCCTGCCCTTTTCGCGGCGCTCGAACCAGGCGGACTGACCGCGATCACAATCGCTGAGCCAGATCTTCAGCGCGCCCGACAGGATTCGAACCTGCGACCTTCGGTTTCGTAGGTGATCCTGGTCAGATCCTTCCCAGTGTCAGCGCGATCCCGGGCTTCGCGATCTGCTTCCGACTGTCTGTCTGACTGTCCCCGAAGCACACGAGGTCCTTTCGGGCGGTTGCTCAAGGTCGCTATGACCGGAGCAGCCCTGCGTTGAGGGGAAGCCCGGCGGCTACCGTTCGCGCAGCTCGATCCAGCGGGCTCGGCTCGAGGCAAGTAGATCTCCGTCCAAATCAAACAAGGCGGAGCCCGTGTCGAGCTTGCGGCCCTCGCGCGCGACCGTCCACGCCGTCAGTATGCAGAGCTCGCCGACCGGGACGGGCCCAAGCAGCTCGACCGCGAGGCGGCCCAACAACACCATTCCGATTTCGCCGAAGCGGTTGGTAACGATCCCGCTCGGGCAATCGAGCGCCGCCCAGACGAACTCGGGACGTACGCTCCCGAAGCCATTGTCAAGCGACTCCTCCGGCGTCCAGGTGCAGGCGTACAGTTCGCGCCTTTCTACCGGCCCCGGAAAGATCCGCAGGCCGTCGCCCGGCTCGCGCTCGGGCCCACAGACGAAGCAGCGCGGGTAGGGGTGCTCGTCAATCCACTCGTACCGCTTAGATGCCCGAGTGGCCTGGTCGCTCGTCACTGGCGCGGGCACGGTGCCCTTGAGAGTCGTCGTTCGCGCTTCAGCGACTGCCGCCTCCCCATCGAGCAACACAGCGCTTCCGTCCTCGCGGACCTGGCTAAGCAGGGGACGACCCAGGGGCGGTGGCGCCCGCAGCGTCACCTCGGCGGGTCCGGCGATCTCAGCGGCGAGCAGCCCGCAGGCATAGCCGCCGTTGGCGCTCTGGGCTGGCCCACAGAAGCGGCGATCGATCTTCAACTCCGACATCGAACGGATTATCCCACGGCTGCCCCGCGGCCAAAGCGTAGCCTCCAGGTCAGGATTGCCACTTCGGCCGAGCGACGGTTTCTCAGATCTCCGCCAACCCCAACAGATTCATAGCGGGGCGCCGTTTCGTTTCTCGGGGGGACGCCCGGATACTCCAGCGGGTGGCTGCTTGATGCCGGGGCCTACTTCCTGACCCTGATCTTGTTCACGGTCTTACCGCCGGCGTACTTCGATGTCACCTTGAAGGCGACCTTGACCCGCCCGGCCTCTTCGGTATGAGCTTGACCTTCCCCGCGCGGCGGCTAAACGCAGTTCCGGGCCCATGCACTTATCTTCTGGAAGGACTGCCGGGCGTCGAGATTTGCGAACTCGACCACCTGGTCGTTCGACAGCGCCTCGAACTGCTTGACGATGCAGGCTGCCTGTTTGTCGGTGGCTCCACTTTGTACGAACTGCGGCGTGAGCTGGCTGGCCGTCAGCGTCCGTAGCGCATCGATCTGCTCGGAAGTCGCGTCTGGGTCAGTCGCCACAGATACCTTCTTCCCGCATGAAGCCGAAATCTGAGCGTTGTACTTGAGTGCGATCCGGGTACTTGCTTCCCCGCCCGGCTCGTCAAAGGCCGACTCGAGGCGGGCATCCGGTATGGAGTCAATCTCCGAGGCGACGCAGTCCCTCCATTCGTCGGTGGAGCCAACCTTGTCAGCGACAGCATTGAGGGTGGTGGCAAGAATCTGCTTCGGCGGCTGATCGGACAGGTCACTCGGAACACTGATTGTCACGCCATTGGCGATCTCTACATCAACCGTGTCCGAAGAGGACTCGTCACCGCAGCCGGCCAGTCCGGCCAACAGGACAAGACTCGCAATGGATAACGCGGCAATTCGTATCCTGGTCATGCCTCACCCCCAGTAGTGGTAGCTTATTCGACGCAGCAGGTCGAGAACCCTACAGGAACACAGCTGCCCTCAAGGCCCACGATGGCCAGAAATGGCTCTACTTGCGCGAGGACAAGCTGGAAGACGCCCTGGCCGAGTTGGGTGCCGAGCAGGGCGAGGCCGAGGATGAGGAGTTCGAGCGGCGACATGCGGCCGTTCCAGACCTCAGCCGTAAGCGACGGCGAACGCGATCTTGCGCCGCCGGGGCAGGACGAGCGGAGGCCCGGGCGCCTACCCGGACCTCCGGCCGTCCGTTCCTCAGTTGCCGACCGCGGAGTCAGGCGCCCGGAATGAACAGGGCCTGGAGCGAGGCGTCCTGGATCTCGTTGCCGACCTGGACCCCGACTCCCCTCAGGACGACGGTGTGATTGCCCGCAGCCACGTCAGCGCCGGCGCTCGTCTCACACGACTGGTCGACGGAGGCGTTGAGAAGGGCCGCGCCGCGCGAGGAGGCGCCCACCTCGCTGCCGTCGACGAGCATGTCACAGGAGTAGATGTCGAGGGTGGCGCGTTGCCCAGGAGTTACCCACCTTGGACCGAAACCGAGCCGGGAACGTGGGCCCGCGCCTGCCACTGGTCCTCGGTACCCGGCTTCCCGGCGCAGACGCCGGACCTAAGCGCCAGAACCCAGACCGGCCGGGGCCGGCTAGCGCACCTCCACGTTAACCGCCCGCTTGGCGGCCTCGGCCCCGTTGGCCGAGAGCTTGAACTCGAGCTTGTACGTCTTGCCCTTCTTCGCTCTGCCGGTCGCCTTCAGCCTGAATGCCCTGGTCTTTGACTTGCCGGGGCCCAGCGAGCCGAGCTTCTGGCACTTCTTGCCCTTCGGCTTGAGCTTCTTCTTGACCTTCTTGTTCAGCTTGACGCAGAGCTTGGCGTTCTTGGCCGCCGCGTCACCGGTGTTTTTGCCGGTCACCTTGAGCTCGACCTTCTTGCCGGGCTTGACCTTAGGCTTCTTCGGCTTGACCTTGCGGACCTTCAGCTTCGGACTTCCTGCCGGCGGTGTCGATGAAGCCTCGAAGGTGGCAGTCGCATTCAGGTCTTCGAGCATGGTCAGCTCGCAGGTGCTCCCGGCCGAATCCTCACAGTCTCCCCCCCAGCCTTCGAAGGTGCTTCCGGGCTCGGGGGTGGCGGTCAGGGTGACCTTGGTAAACGAGGGGTAGTTCTCGGCGCAGTTCGTCCCGCAATCGATCCCGGCGGGTGCCGAGCTGACGGTGCCGCTGCCCGTTCCGGTCTTGACCGTTCCGAGCAGGAACGACGGCTGGGCTGTGGATATCGCCTGAATGATGTAGTTGCTGCCGTTGGAGCGGCGCCAGACCGCGGTCGCGGTGCCGTCGGGGGCGGCGGCGATCTGGGGGCTGAACGCGTCCTGACCGGCAGCGGAGAGGTCAACCGGTGTGCCGAAGGAGCCGCCGGGCGGGCGGGTCGCGGCCTGGGTGATGTCGTTGCTGCCGTTGGAGCGAAACCAGACCGCGGTCGCGGTACCGTCGGGGGCGGTAGTGATCTGGGGGATGCGCGCGTCCTGGCCAGCCGCCGAGAGATCGACCGGGGCGCCGAACGAGCCGCCGGGCGGGCGGGTGGCGGCTTGGATGATGTCGTCGCTGCCGTTGTCGCGTTGCCAGACGGCGGTCGCGGCGCCGTCGGGGGCAGTGGTGATCTGGGGATCGAACGCGTCCTGACCGACCTCCGAGAGATCGACCGGGGTACCGAAGGAGCCGCCGGGCGGGCGGGTGGCTGTCTGGATGATCTGGTCGCTGCCGTTGGAGCGATACCAGACCGCGGTGGCGGTGCCGTCGGGGGCGGTGGTAATCTGGGGGGCGAACGCGTTCTGGCCGACCTCCGAGAGATCGACCGGGGTACCGAAGGAGCCGCCGGGCGGGCGGGTCGCGGCCTGGATGATGTCGTTGCCGTTGGGGCGTTGCCAGACGGCGGTCGCGGTGCCGTCGGGGGCAGTGGTGATCTGTGGGTCGAGGGCGTCCTGACCGGCAGCGGACAGATCGACCGGAGTGCCGAACGAGCCGCCGGGTGGGCGGGTGGCAGACTGGATGATCGAGTCGCTGCCGTTGGATCGGGACCAGACCGCGGTGGCGGTACCGTCGGGGGCGGTGGTGATCTGGGGGTCGCCGGCGCTCTGACCGGCAGCGGAGAGATCGACCGGAGTGCCGAACGAGCCGCCGGGCGGGCGGGTGGCTGCCTGGATGATCTGGTCGCTGCCGTTGGGGCGGCGCCAGACCGCGGTCGCGGTGCCGTCGGGGGCGGTGGTGATCTGGGGGTCGCCGGCGCTCTGACCGGCAGCCGAGAGATCGACCGGGGTGCCGAAGGAGCCGCCGGGCAGGCGGGTGGCGGCCTGGATTATGTCGTTGCTGCCGTTGCGGCGGGTCCAGACCGCTGTGGCGGTGCCGTCGGGAGCGGTGACGATCTGGGGATCGCGCGCGTTCTGACCGACCTCCGAGAGGTCGGCCGGGGGCTGGACCCACGGACCTTGGGGTGCGGCGGCCGCCGAGGCCGGCCCCGGCGCCAGGGCCAAAACCGCCACCACGCAGACTTTCCAAAGATTCCTCACGGTGCCTCCCCGCCAGTTTCGTTACCGAATGCCGCTTTGCTCACCCCAAGTGGCAATCGGGTCGAGGTTCGTCTTGCTGATCAACCTTAGACGACCTCCGGGACAGAGGTCAAGGCCGGTGGCTCTCCGGGGACCCGATGATGTCGCAGATCAGGTATCCGGTGAAACCCTTGATCTCACGCCGGTCGCGGCCGGCGAGGACGCGGTCGCGGCCCGGATGGCCTTCCGAGGGACCCACCGAGGTAAGTTTCAAGGTCTTCCGGCAACGGGCGAGGGGATCGCCTTCATATCGGTCGGAATCAATCGCATGGTGGACGGCAAGGTGGCGGAGACATAGGTTCGAATTCGACCAGGGGAAGCTGTTCGAGCAGTTGGGCCTTACCGTAGTACCCGGACCCCGGCTCTGGCTGCGCATTCTCGCTCACCTGGCTAAAAAGCTGAGGTCCAGGAGGCCCGGGCGGCGCTCGGAGACGGAGCCTTTCGTATCTGCGAACCCGAACCTCACCAACTGCTCGGGCTGGCCGACAACTCAAAGCCTTGCGGGGGCGACCGGCCTCGCCGCCAAGGTCGCCCCGAGCGACCAGACAAGGGCCCTCTTTGCCTTGATCATGCGGCTGAGCACATTGAGTTTCTTGAGCAGCTCCACTCGGCGACAACGAGGCGACCCGGCGCCGCCCGGATCGATGAAGGGCCGGGCACCGGCTAGCCAGCGGCTCGAGACGGCACTATGATGATTCGCCATGGCCGGACCACCCGATGTGCCGCTCGGCTCGATCGTCGGCCCGATTCGTAGCCTGCGCGTAATCGAGCCGGAGTTGTGGCCCGAGGAGGAGGTTCTCTGGAGCGATCGAGCGAACCGCTTCCAGCACAAGCTGCGTGCGGTCGGCGGCCGCCTCTACATCACTGACCGCAGGCTCGTTTTCGCCCGTAACGAGTTCGACGCCGGCCTCGGTGGCGAAGAGTGGGCAACAGAGCTTTCGGCGATTCACGATGCCAAGGTCGCGGGAATGCTCAAACTCGTTTACGTGCTTCTGGCCGACGGCAGCCGCGAGCGGTTCGTGCTGCGTCCAGCCGACAAGGCAGCGGCACGCATCGCTGCCGCCGCTGCCACCGCCCGAGGCGAACCAACCACATAGGCCCGCCAGGGCCAGCGAAGGGTGGACGGGACCCCGTGCTGGAAGCCCTGCGTAGCGGCAGGATCCGCTCGATGCTGAAGAACCCTGTCTAGACCGGCCGGACCGTCTGGAACTGGCTCGACGCCGCCGGCGCCAAGCATTCGGGCGGTGGAGTCACGCTCCGGGCCAAGGAGGATGGGTGGTCACGGATGAAGCCCACCCGCGGATGGTCAGCGACGAGACTGAACCGCTCGACGAACCACCTTGAGTGCTCTGATGCCGTCGGCCTTCCGGTGGGCTAGCCGCCCCTGGCCGCGACAGCGTCCCGGGCCTCCTGGATCCTCCCGAGTTCGACCGTCTGGCGATTTGCGGATGCGAGCGCTTCAGCCTCGTCGAGAAGTTCCAACGCGCCAGACTCTCCGGCTGCGGCACGGACCTTGGCCGCGATTCGAAGAGCGGGTATCAGCGTCCAGCCCAGGTCTCGCTCGCGGCCGGCCACAACGCCGTTCTCGGCTCGCTCGAGCGCCTCCGGAACCCGGCCGAGGCCAAGCAGCGCATCAGCTAGCGCGGCTTCTCTCGATGGCTCCAACTCACCTCCGCTTCCCATCGCCTCGCGGTAGAGGCGGTCGGCACTCTCGAGGGAGTCGAGCGCAGGTTCATATTCAGATCTCTCGCAGTGCACCCAACCCAGGATCAAGAGCGCGAAGTGCCGGGAGAAGACATCGCCGAGTCGCTCGGAGATGTCGCGATTGCGCTGAGCGAGCCGCAGAGCCTCGTCCGGCCTTCCAAGCGGTAGGAACTGCCATGACAACCCGCCGCGAGCCCAGATCTCAGTCTCCAGATCACCTTGATCGCTTGAAATCTTCAAAGCCGAATCGAAGTACTCCTGGGCGGCGTCAAAGTCTCCGCGATCACGGCAGATATTTCCTTTGAACATCAGACAGAACGCATACGGACAACCGACCACGATTCCGCTGCCAGCTTCATAATCGTCTCCGGCGAGATCGAGTGCCTCGTCGAGCATTCGTTCTGCTGCGTCGAAGTCTCCAGCATAGAAGCTTGGGTACGACCCTACTGCGCGTAGCGCCATGCGCAAGTTCACGTCGCCCGATTCATCGGCCAGCGAAATCGCTTCGGTGGTGAGCGCTATCAGGTCCCGGGAATTCGTGTCCAGGTTCGGGCGTACCGACTCGAGGTACTTGAGCAGCGTCAGCGAGCCCAGGTCGCCGCTCCGCGTAGCGATTTCCCTGCCCTCTTCTGCCAGGACTTCGATCCTGTCCTGCTCCATTCCCAGCCGCCAGGAGTAGCTGAGTTGGAGCAACCGCGAGCTGACACCGAGTGCGGATGTCTCTTCATCCTCGGGAAGCTCGGCGGCAAGCTCGGCGACCTTATTCCAGAGCCGGAGGGCATCTCGGGGCTGGGTGAATCCTGCCCGGTGAGCGGCGCGGGCGTACCAGCGCGCGCCCTCGAGTTGCTCCCCACCCTGCTCGAAGTGCTGCGCGATCAACGCTGCCAGCTCGTCGTGGCGTTCGGGATTGAGCTCGATCATCGCCTTTGCCGCGGCGGAATGGGATGCGGCCCGTTGCTCGCCGAGCTGGGAACCGTAGGCGACCTCCCTGGTCAGCGGGTGACTGAAGGCAAGCACCCGCTCCGGGTAGATCTCGACCTCGTACAGGAACCCGGCCGTAATCAGCTCCTTCAGCCCGGTCGCCAGCGCTTCGTCGTCAAATCCCGTGACCATGCGGAGTGCCGGCTCGGTGACCTCGCTGCCGAAAACCGAGGCCGCCTGCAGCAGGGTCTTGGCAGTCTCAAGGCGGTCGATTCGCGCGGCAAGGATGACCTGCACGGTCGTCGGGACCTTGGTCTCGCCGATCGGCTTGACCAACTTGAATCCGCCCCGACCTCCCTCCAGGTTCCCGGCCTCGGCCAGCTCGCGAACCACTTCTTCGATGAAGAACGGATTGCCGCCCGTGCGCTCGTGGATCAGCTCGGCCAGTCCGTCGATCGAGCGGTCGTTGCCAGCCAGGTCGGCCAGCAGTTCTCTGGTCGACTCGAGCCCTAGCGGAACCAGCGACAAACGTTGATAGATCGGCGAATCGAACCAGTCGGCCTGATACCCGGGCCGGAAGTTGAGCACCACCACGGTCGCCGTTCCCTCCACCGCCGACACCATCTCCGCCACGAGTTCCTCGCTGCCCTCGTCCATCCAGTGGAGATCTTCGATCAGGCTGAGCACGACATCGGTACGCCCCGGCACCCGGTACAGCCGCCTGACCACACCCCGCAGCAGCCGCCTTCTCGCTTCGGCGCTCACCTGCGGCGAAGGACGCTCGGGATCGGGAACCGCGAGGAAATCAAAGATCAGCGGCAGGTCGTCCGAAAAGTCGGGATCGAGTAGCAGCAACCGCCCGGCAATCTTCTCCCGCGCGACCCGCTCCGTGTCACGATCCTCGATTCCGAAATAGCCCCGCATCATCTCCCGGACGGGCATGAAGGAAACCGCTTCCCCGTGTGCCTGCGCCTGCGCCTCGTAGACGTCGACCCCGCGGGCGCGGCAGCGTTCGGCAAATTCGTGGCAGAGCCGGCTCTTGCCGATACCGGGTTCGGCGACGATTCCGACCACCGCACCGCGACCCTCCTTGGCCTGCTCGAAGGCCTCTTCCAGGACGGCCATCTCCTTGGCCCGCCCCACGAATCGCGACAGCCCCCGCTCGCGTGAGAGGTCCAGGCGCGAGCGGGCGGGTCCGATACCGACCAGCTCGAAGACACCGACCGGGCGACTCGCCCCCTTCACTTCGAATTCACCGAGATCCTTCAGGTTGAGGTATCCCCCGGCCAGCTTTGCCGTGCTCTCGGTGAGGTAGGCCTTTCCGGGTTCGGCCAGGGACTCCATTCGCTGTGCGAGCCCGACGGTATGCCCTACGGCGGTGTACTCCTGCTGCTCGTCCTCGCCGATTGCTCCGGCGACGACCTCGCCCGAGTTGATGCCGATCCTGACTGAGAAGCTGAGCCCCTGGGCGCGACGGAGCTCGGTCGCATACTCGGCGACGAGCTCGCCGATGTGGAGAGCCGCGAAGCAGGCCCGGGCGGCGTGATCCTCATGGGTGATCGGCGCACCGAATAGCGCCATGATCCCGTCGCCGGTGAACTTGTCCACGGTCCCCTCGAACCGACCCACTCCGTCAGAGAGCAGCGAGAAGAACTTCTGCATGATCTGCCGCCACTCATCCGGGTCGATGCTCTCGGCCAGGTCCATCGAGCCCTTGACATCGGCGAACAGGACGGTGACCTGCTTGCGCTCCCCGTCCACCTCGGGGCGCGCTTCAGCCGGTGAGGCCGGCTGCGAGTTTTCGCTTTCGAGGCCGGCGCCGCAGGAGTTGCAGAAGCCCTGCCCGGAGGGATTCTCGGCGCCGCATGCCGGGCAGGTCGCCGGCATGTCGAGACTGGCGCCGCAGGCTCCGCAGAAGCGGGCACCACCCGGACTGACAGCGCCGCAACTGGGGCAACTGTCATGGGTGCTGACGCTCATACGAATTCCATTTCACCTCGAGCTTATGCCCAAACGGCCCGTCTGGCTGCCTTGGGACCAAAGAACATAGTGCGCCCGACAGGATTCGAACCTGCGACCTTCGGTTTCGTAGGTGGTCCTGGGTCATTTCTTTCTCAGCAGAGGCGCGATCTCCAGCTTCGTAAACGGTTTCTGAGTGTCCGTCTGACTGCCCCTTAGTAGTTTCTGGCTGGTCGTGGGTGGCGCGTTGCCCAGGAGTTGCCCACCCTGAACCGAAACCGAGCCGTGACATGGGCCTGCGCCTGCCACTGGTCGTCGGTACCCGGCTTCCCGGCGCAGACGCCGGACCTAAGCGCCAGAACCCAGACCGGCCGGGGCCGGCTAGCGCACCTCCACGTTAACCGCCCGCTTGGCGGCCTCGGCCCCGTTGGCCGAGAGCTTGACAAGGTGGGCAAAGTGGAGATCTCGACGACAGTCCCGGAGGTCGTCGCAAAGTTCTCTGGCAGAGAGATCCCCGGCGAGAGGGGTCTGGCGGTGGTCCCGAGGGTCATAGCGGGAGCCCACTTCGTTTCCCAGGGGGACGTCCGGAAACGCAGGATCGAGCCGACCCGTCAGCGAAGGCTGGACCGTGCCCGGTCCGGCTTCACCGGTTACGGATCTTGCCTCCCGGCATGCGGGTCCGGCCGAAGCTGGCTCCGCCGAGACGCGCGTTCTTGAGCCTGGCCCGGGAGAGGTCGGCCCCCCTAAGGTTGGTGCTGCGCAGGTCCGCCCTGCGCAGGTCCGCCCTGCGCAGGTTGGCGTTGGAGAGGTCGGCCCCCTTGAGGTAGGCCTGTCGCAGGTCGGCTCTAGGCGCGCGCATCCGGTTTAGCGAAGCCCTGGGGGCAATCAGCTTGCGCAGGCTGGCATCCGGCAGGCTGATCCCGCGGGCGGAAACGCCCGCCAGGCCGGCTCCGTTGAGATTGGCGTCCTTCGCCCGCACGCGCTGCAGGTTGCCGCCGCTCAAGGCGGCCCCGGTCCCGTTGGCATTCCTGAGGATCGCGGCGGGCATCAGGACGCCGGCTGCGTCGGTCTGATCCAGCTGGGCTCCGGTCAGATCGGCCCGATCGAGTCTCGCACCGGTAAGCGTCGCTCCCTGGAGGCCCGCCTTGCGCAGGCCGGCACCACGGAGGTCGGCCGCGTTTAGCGAGGTGCCGCCAAAACCGGACCCGGAGAAGTCCGAACGCCGGGCTTTCGAATAGGCGATAGAAGCCAGTAGGACGTTGGACCCGCTGACGTCGGCTTGGGTGAGGTCCGAATAGGAGAGGAATGCACCCTGAAGGATCTGCTTTTTCAGGTTGGCCCGGGGGCAGGATGTGAAAGAGATGATGCTGCAGCCGTTGAGCACGATTCCGGGATCAATCTGCTTGCCGTCCTCGAGGGCCTTGATCGCTACGTAGTACGGGCTGTCCGGTCCGACATAGATGTCCGGCGCCCCTGGTTCGGGCGGAGGAAGCTGGCCCGGGCAGAGACCATTGAAAGGCGCTTTGACGCTGCCGTCGGGCATGATCGTATTGCAGAACATCGCTCCGTCCAGGTTCGCCCCTTCGAGCTTCGTCCCGGTCAGGTCGGCATCGCCCAGGTTGGCCCCCCGCAGGTCGGCGCCGCGGAGATCGGCGCCGATCGCGTTTGAGGCGGTGAGAATCACGTCGCGCAGGTCGGCGTTTCGCATCTTCGCCCCGGTGATGCTGCCGAAGTTGAGGCTCGCGCCCTTCAGGCTGGCTCCGGTTGCGTCAGCATCAAAAAAACTGGCGAAGCGCAGGGTTGCACCGTCCAGGCGGGCCGAATCCAGGTCGGCGCCGTCGAAGGATGCCCCCACCATGTTCGCCCCGTTCAGCCTGACTCCGGGCGCCCTGGCGAAGGCCAGGCTGGCATTGCGCAGATCGGTCTTCTCGAGATTGGCCCCGTTCAGGCGGGCGTAGTCGAAGGCGGCTCCGATCAGGGGCTTGCCCGCAAGGTCGGCGCCTGCGCAGTCTGAATAAGGCACGATCCGGCACCCGTTGCGCACCGCCGCGAGCGGGATCTGCTGATGCTGCGTGGCTTGCACCAAGTCGTAGTAGGGGTTCTTTGGAGTGAGCTTGATCTTCTGGTCGGCCTGCCCGGCGGGCGAAGACTCCGGACCGTTAGCCCAGAGCACGGCGAGCAGGGTCAGAAGAACGGCGGCAACCGTCATTCTTCTCGCTGAAACTCCCGAAGCCGTCCCCGGTCCGTCGACGGTCCCTCCCCTGCCGAACATGGGCCAACCCTAACACGACCGGCTGTGACCTGGGAGCAGGCCGACGGCAAGCGCTAGACGCCAGACGGCATGGGATCGGTCAATAACTCAATCCGCTGTATTCTCGGGTCTTCCGACCGCCGATCCGACCGAAGGGGGTGACCCGTGGCGCGTGACCGGTTCTTCGAAAGCGACGAATTCGAGTTCATGTTTTCCCTTGCGATCGGTGCCAGCTACCACCAGGGGGCCGATGTGGGCGAGTGCCTTGCTACCGCGGCCCGGATCGAGGACGGCGACTTCGAGGGGTGGTACCGGGAGTGGAAGGCGACCGGAGACCGGTTGGCGGCGGCTGCGAAGTCGAGCGAAGAGGGTGGTCACCGGGTGAGCGCGCGCAGCGCCTGGCTTCGGGCCGCTACCTACTACGACACGGCCGCGTTCTTTCTTGACTCGACCGACGGGTCCGAGCGGATGACGCCGACCTGGGAGCTTCACCGGGGCGCCTGGGACCGCTTCGCCCGCAATTCCGACCCGCCGATCGAGCGAGTCGCGATTCCCTACGAGGGGACCGAACTCGAGGGTTACCTGTTCCGGTCCCGAGAAGGTGAAGCGCCGCGGCCACTGCTGTTACTCAACAACGGCTCCGACGGGCCGGTTTCGGCGATGTGGCTCCAGGGTGCGGCAGCGGCGCTGGAGCGCGGCTACGACTGTCTGGCCTTCGATGGCCCCGGACAGGGGGCGGCGCTCTGGCGGCAGGGGCTCTATTTCCGTCCCGACTGGGAGGCCGTCGTCACCCCCGTGGTCGACTTCGCCCTGGGATTGGACGGAATCGACCCCGACCGAATTGCCCTGCACGGGGTCAGCCAGGCCGGCTATTGGGTGCCGCGAGCGGTCGCGTTCGAAAAGCGCATCGCCGCCGCGGTGGCCGATCCCGGCGTCTGGGACGTGAGCACATCCTGGCTCGCCCACCTTCCGCCCCCGATGATCGAGCTGCTTGACGGTGGTGAGCGAGACCAGTTCAACCAGTACATGGAGGAGGGCATGCGCGAGTCAGACTCCCAGCGGGGAACCCTCACTTTCCGGGAACGGCCCTATGGTCAGGAAACGCCGTTTGACGCCTTCAAGGTGGTCCGCGAATACAACCTAGAGGGGATCGCCGACAAGATCACCTGCCCGATCCTGATAACCGACCCGGATAACGAGCAGTTCTGGCCGGGCCAGTCCGAAATGGTCTACGAGGCGGTTGGGACGCCGGCCGAGAAGAAATCGCTGGTCGCTTTCACCGTTGCCGAGGGCGCGGACTCCCACTGTGAGCCACGCGCGCTCGGCCTTCGAGACGAGCGAGTATTCGACTGGCTGGGCGGGATTCTCGGAATCGGCTGAACACCAGAGCCAACCGCGTGAAGATCCCGGCGACCGCCTCAGAGAAGATCGCAAAGGCCCTCGACACCAAAGATCCCCTGGCGAGAGGGGTCTTGGTGTCATCTCGAACGACATAGCGGGGACCCGATTCGAACCTGCGACTCTTCGGATACGGCAGCGCTCCGAGTCGCCATGGTGAATACCTCATGCTCCGAAAGAACACGCGGGCTTGTCTGAGCGATAGTCCCATTCGGCTTGAGAGCAGAGGTGCCGATTTGGGGCAACTTGGGCGAGTCTCGGCTGTGCCAACGATTCCGCAGGTTGGAGCGGAAACCACTGTCTTCATTGAGCGCGCCCGACAGGATTCGAACCTGTGACCTTCGGTTTCGTAGACAAGCCGCAAACAGGACCCCAAGCGCACGTTAGAATGGCCCCGTGGCGCAGGAGGGACAGACGATCCACAATCCTCGTACCGGGCAGGACATGACCTTCGTCGCGATTTCCAAAGACGAGCTGCGAACCGGGTCGACCAACCCTCCGGGTGACCTCCTTGAGCCGGTCCACATCCACCCGCGGCAGGAAAGTGGAGCCGAGGTCATCTCCGGTCGCCTCGTGTTCGAGATCGACGGCGCGGAGCATCGGCTGGGTCCCGGCGACACCATAACCATCCCCCCGGGTACACCGCACCGATTCTGGGCCGAGGGAAACGAGTCCGCCCACTCTGTGCAGTTCTTCCGGCCGGCGCTCGACATCGCTTCGTTCTTCGAGACGCTTTTCGCACTGGCACAGCGCGACGAGCTCGATGCCAACGGCATGCCAGGTCTCCTTCAGCTGGCCGTAATGGTTCCCGAGTTCAGTGAAGAGATTAGAACGGTCAGTCCCCCCTGGCCCATTACGAAAGTAGCGACCAGGCTCCTGCGCCCGCTCGCCCGGGCAAGAGGCAAACAGGCTCGCCTCGCGGCCACCTGACTTAGCCTCGGGATCGCCCCGACTGGACTGAAACCAGTGACCTTCGGTTTCGTAGAGCAAGGTCGTTTCGGATCACTCGACTCACACCGGAATCAGCGTTTGTAGATCTCCCGCCTGTGGCCGAGAGCAACTACGACAACCAGGAGTACATCGTCCTCGACGGTATAGATGACGCGGTAATCGCCCACCCGAACCCGCAATCCGGGCCTCCCCTTCAGCGAGCGGGCCGAAGGTGGTCGGGGATTCTCAGCCAGAAGGGCAATAGCGCCCTGAACACGCCGGCGAACTGGCGGGTCGAGCTTCCGCAGGGAGCGAACGGCCGCCGGGCGTAGTTCTATGCGGTACTTGCTCAATCCCAACCAAGATCGGCTTTGACTTCTTCCCAGGGAATATTCGGGCCCTCTTCTTCCATCGCGGAATCAAAGGCCGCGATGTCTTCGGCGTCCTCCAGGGCATCCATCATTTCTTCGTAACGCTCGGGACTCACCAAGACTGCCGCAGGGGTACCACGACGCTCAAAGAACACCGCCTCGGTCTGAGACAGTTCGACTGCATCGGAGAGCTTCTCCCTGGCTTTGCTGATGTTGAAAGTAGCCATGAACGCATTGTACAACTCAGAGGTCGGTTTGTACAAGAGAGTGCTTGACTGTCCGCTTGACTGCACTTTTTCGGCGGCTTTCAGGGAGACCGCTCAGAGCATTGCCAGCGTTCAAGCCAGATCGAAAATGCGCCCGACTGGATTCGAACCAGTGACCTTCGGTTTCATAGATTGCTGGTCAGATGAACTGATCCCCAAGCTCCAGCGTCTTCGGACGTGGATCAATCTGGCTCAGTAAGCAACTACCTCTCGACCGCGATCCTCTTTCCTGGACTCACGCGCGTAGGCCCGGGCAGTTAAACCGGAGGCAGCCCTGCCGACATGCCGTCCTGCGGGACGTCGGCGACACGGAACGTGGCCCCTCAGGGCCGGCCGGGGCCCGTTACCTTCAGGCGTGATGAAACGTTGCGGTTGCCGGTGCCCCTGGCCCGGGCGACCGCTTTCAGCCGAATGCTCTGACCGCTCCTTGCCGTGCCTTTCAGCCGGACCCGTATACCGAACGTCGTGCTCTTTCCCGATCCGAGCTTTCTCGACTCGGTGCAGCCGGCAGGCTTGACGTAGCGCCGGGGTGCCTTGAGGCAGACCCTCAGCCGCTTGGCGGTGGCCCCGCCGCCGTTTCTGACCCGGACCTTGACCTGGCCCGAGCGACCGGGCCGGAGCCTCAGCTTCTTCGGGGGGATCTTCAGCCCGGTAAGCCTTGCCTTGTCAGCCGGACGGATAAACCTGACCGCCCGGCCAGCGTCAACCCGTCCGCCGGTGACCGTCTTGCCCTTCAGCGACCTGGTCGGGACCACGCTCTTCATGATGATCTTCTTCAGCTTCTCCGGTCCGGCCTTCGGTGCGACCGACTTGACCAGTCCGGCGACGCCGGCCACATGAGGGCTCGCCATCGAGGTTCCCGAATCGGCTTTGTAGGACCCTCCGGGCGGCATCGGTGAAACACACTCGACCTTCATTTTGGAGATCACGATCAGAGGTAAGGGAGTCAGGGTTCCGTTGGCCTTGAATACGAGCGAGAACTCAACCTCGGAGGCCCCTTCTACCTCGGCAAGCGGGAAACTAAGCGGGGATCCTTCCGGATAATTTTCAAGATCCCCGGCAGTGATCTCCGCATTGGGAACCTGCTTCGCCGGACCCCCGTCGATCCTGTATTTGATCGAGACGCTCTGGTTCCCGCCAAGTTCGAAGAAGTTCTCAAATTGAAACGCGCCCAGGTCAATGCGGCAGAAACGTTGGCCGCTGAAGTCGACCGGGTCCTTGAGGGTCGCGCTCGCCTCGGCTACAGGGGAAGGAACGTCGCCATCATGACCGTCGAAGATGAGTACGGGAACACCGCGATCCTCAAGCTTCCACGGATAGGGCTTCTGGTCGAAGCCCCCGGTCCCTTTCGCGAAGTCAACATCGAGCGGATGGGAGATATTGGGCACCGTGCTCTCGATGGCTACGCCGGGCGCCCCGACGTCCACCGATTTTCTACCGTAGTTCGAGAAGCCGGCCATTTTCGCCCGCGAATCGATCGCCGCGACACAAAGCAGGTTCGGCAGGTCGTAGTTACAGGGATACGAGGGAACCTTGTCGTTGTTGGTTTCCTCGTTGCCGGCGGAAACGACAAAAAGCGTGTCCGGGCTGGCCTCGATCGCTTCCTTCCACACCTCGATCTCCTCGACCTCCTCCTCGCCAACCTGCGCCCCAAGGCTGGCGTTTGCGATTGGTATGCCGTTCTTGCCGGCGTAGGCGAAGCCCGCGGCGATGTCGGCAGTGGTGCCAAGACCGTTGTAGCCCATGACCCGAATCGCGACCAGCCGGGTCTTCCAGTTGACACCGGTAACACCCAGTCCGTTGTTGCCGACCGCGCCGATCGTGCCGGCGACGTGAGTGCCGTGACTGTTCTGATCGTCCCAGGCGTCCGGGTCGACCTTCCAGTCGAATGGATCGCCGCTGCCAGGCGTGGCTACGAAGTTACGGCTCAGTTTGCGGTTCAGGTTGGGGCCGAGGTCGGGATGTGTAGCTTCAATGCCTGAGTCGATTACGGCAATTTTCCTGGTGCTCCCGGTGGTCTTCTTCCAGGCCGAGGGGGCGCCGATGTCGACTCCCGGACGGCCGAAAACCGGATCGCCACCAGGATCCATGAGCTGGCTGTTCTGGCCGACGTTCCTGAGACCCCAGAGAACGCCGAGTTTGGGATCGTTGGGCAGGCTCTGGGTCTGGACGATGTAGTTCGGCTCGGCCCAGCGCACTCCGGCCTGGTCATCGAGCTCGTCGGCGGCAGCCTCTACGGCATCGCCCTCGTCGATCTCCACCACCCGGGTCTTGGCCAGCCCCGGCAAGGACTCGGAGTCCTCGGCCTCGATCGCCTCGAGCGAGTCGGAGATCTGCTCGGAGTCACTTGACTTGGTGAATCCGACCACGACCTCTCCGGGCACGTAGGCGGGATAGCTCGACTCGGCTTCGCCGGGAGCGGGCAGCACGGCCGCTGCCGAGCCCCCACTGATCTGGACCAGAAGGACCAGCAAAGTAAAGGCGGCAAGCGCCGCCCTCAATGCCCTGGTTTTCCCTGCCTGCGGCACGCGGAGGAAGCTAGCAGGTGCAGCTTCCTTTGCTCTTGCGACATAGACGTGGATCTTGCTGCTGGGTAACCAGCCGCTAGGCAGCCGGGTCTTCAGGACGTGCGCTGATGGGTACCCGCCTGTGTCTCCGTCGCCGCTGGAGTGCCGGCCCAGTGAGCCGGCTGTGTCGACGCGTTCGGGCGACTGACGACGGACCGGTTTGAACTGAATCGAGCCGCCCTGCCGTAGGCGGGACGTAGGCAGCGGCACTGCCGGATGAGATGGCCGGAGGCACCGATCTCAATCGCTGAGCCAGTTCTTCAACGCGCCCGACAGGATTCGAACCTGTGACCTTCGGTTTCGTAGTTGCTCCACCTGGGAGCGGGATCGGCGCGGTTGAGGGCTTTGTTCGGAGCCTTCAGACCAAGGTCTTCTTTGAGCGATTCACTACTTGCTTAGTCTGAGAAAATGTCCGCCAAACCGTTCAAACCGGACATATTCCCTGGGAATTATGTCCACCGGTGCCGGGGACAGAAATTTCCGCCTAGGCTCCCGGCCCGTATCCCCAGCGTCGGCTGAGCGCGATTCGGAGTGGGCCGGGAGGGACTCGAACCTTCGACCTTCCAACTGCGGGCGCCCGCGGTGGTCGGGGCTCAGTCCGGCGCACCCGCATCGAGTGGCCACCCAAGCTCGAGCAGCCGCAACACATCGGCTCGTTCCAGTCGGGCCTCGCCGGACTTCAGCGCAAAACCCAGGCCCGGCCGGGGCCGGCTAGCGCACCTTCACCCTGACCGCCCGCTTTGCGGTCTTGGCCCCGCTGGCCGAGAGCTTGAACTCGAGCCTGTACTTCTTGCCGCGCTTCGCCTTGCCGGTCGCCTTCAGCTTGAACGCCCTGGTCTTTGCCTTGCCCGGCCCGAGCGTTCCCAGCTTCTGGCAGCTCTTGCCCTTCGGCTTGAGCGCCTTCCTGACCTTCTTGATCAGTTTGAGGCAGAGCTTGGCGTTCTTGGCCGCCACGTCACCGGCATTCTTGCCGGTCACCTTGAGCTTCACCTGCTTGCCGGGCTTGACCTTCGGTTTCTTCGGCTTGACCTTGCGGACCTTCAGCTTCGGACTTCCTGCCGGCGGTTTCGATGAAGCCTCGAAGGTGGCAGTCGCATTCCGGTCTTCGAGCATAGTCAGCTCGCAGGTGCTCCCGGCCGAGTCCTGACAGTCTCCCCCCCATCCTTCGAAGGTGCTTCCGGGCTCGGGGGTGGCGGTCAGGGTGACCTTGGTAAACGAAGGGTAGTTCTCCGCGCAGTTCGTCCCGCAATCGATCCCGGCGGGTGCCGAACTGACCGTGCCGCTGCCCGTGCCGGTCTTGGCCGTCTCGAGCAGGAACGAAGGCTGAGCCGTGGATATCGATTGGATGATGTCGTTGCTGCCGTTGACGCGTACCCAGACCGCGGTCGCCGTGCCGTCGGGGGCGGTGGTGATCTGGGGGGAGAACGCGTCCTGGCCAGCCGCCGAGAGATCGACCGGGGTGCCGAACGAGCCGCCGGGCGGGCGGGTCGCGGCCTGGATGATCGAGTTGCTGCCGTTGGAGCGCAACCAGACCGCGGTCGCGGTGCCGTCGGGGGCGGTGGTGATCTGGGGGTAGGACGCGTTCTGACCGACCTCCGACAGATCGACCGGGGTGCCGAACGAGCCGCCGGGCGGGCGGGTCGCTGCCTGGGTGATCGAGTTGCTGCCGTTGGAGCGCAACCAGACCGCGGTGGCGGTGCCGTCGGGGGCGGTGGTGATCTGGGGATCGAACGCGTTCTGACCGACCTCCGAGAGATCGACCGGGGTGCCGAACGACCCTCCGGGCGGGCGGGTCGCGGCCTGGATGATGAAGTTGCTGCCGTTGGAGCGCAACCAGACCGCGGTGGCGGTGCCGTCGGGGCCGGTGGTGATCTGGGGACTGAAAGAGTTTTTGCCGACCTCCGACAGATCGACCGGGGTGCCGAACGAGCCGCCGGGCGGGCGGGTCGCGGCCTGGATGATGTAGTTGCTGCCGTTGTAGCGGCGCCAGACCGCGGTCGCGGTGCCGTCGGGGGCCGCGGCTATTTGAGGATCGAAAGCGTCCTGACTGGCAGCGGATAGATCGACCGGGGTGCCAAAGGAGCCGCCGGGCGGGCGGGTCGCGGCCTGGATGATCGCGTTGCTGCCGTTGGAGCGATACCAGACCGCGGTTACGGTGCCGTCGGGGGCGGTGGTGATCTGGGGAATGAACGCGTCCTGACCGACCTCCGAGAGTTCGACCGGAGTGCCGAACGAGCCGCCGGGCGGGCGGGTCGCGGCCTGGATGATCGCGTTGCTGCCGTTGAGGCGGGACCAGACCACGGTGACGGTGCCGTCGGGGGCAGTGGTGATGTGGGGAGCGCCGGCGTTATGACCGGCAGCCGACAGATCAACCGGGCTCCCGAAACCGCCGCCGGGCGGGCGGGTCGCGGCCTGGATGATGAAGTTGCTGCCGTTGTTGCGCTGCCAGACCGCGGTGGCGGTGCCGTCGGGGGCAGTGGCGATCTGGGGAGTGTCCGCGTTCTGGCCGGCCGCCGAAAGGTCGGTCGGAGGCTGCACCCACGGACCTTGGGGTGCGGCGGCTGCCGAGGCCGGCCCCGGCGCCAGGGCCAGAACCGCCACCACGCAGACCTTCCAAAGATTCCTCAAAGTGCCACCCCGCCAGTTTCGTGACCGAATGCCGCTTTGCTCACCCAGAGAGGCAATCGGGTCGAGGCTCGTGTTGCTGATCAACCTTAGACGACCTCCGGGGCAGAGGTCAAGGCCGGTGGCCCTCCGGGGACCCGATGATGTCGCAGATCAGGTACCTGGTGAAACCCGTGATCTCACGCAGTGTTCAAGGGAGAATTGCAAGCTTCAGCTGAGCGCGTTTCGCAGTGGGCCGGGAAGGACTCGAGCCTTCAAGCTGCGGATTATGCTTCCGGATGACTGTCCGTCTGACTGTCCAAGCCGAACGAAAGCCCAGGTAGCCGCACTTGCCCCTCGGTCAGCCTCCCTCCGTGGCCGGTCCTAACCAGCCGACCCCCTGCGAGAGCGGACTACTTCTTGACCTTGATCTTCTTCTTGGCGGTCTTGCCGCCGGCGTTCTCGGAGGTCACCTTGAATGAAACCTTGATCTTGCCCGGCTTCTTCGGCTTGAGCATGACCTTGACGGTCTTTGCCTTGCCGGCGGTGATCGTGCCGACCGACTTCTTCGCCTTGACGCCTTTACCCTTGACCTGAAGCCTGACGTCGGTGGCATCAGCGTTGCCTGAGTTGGAGATGCTCAATTTGTAGGTGGCCTTCTTGCCCTTCTTTACCTTGGCCGGTCCCCCCACCTTGACTTTGCCGACCACGGCTTTGCCGGCCGGGGGATCGACCGGCGGATCGACAACTGGTGGGTCGACCACCGGTGGGTCGACACTGGTGTCAACTGTGAATGCCCTGGTGGCCGGGGTCGGGTCCTGGTTGCCGGCGGCGTCCTCGGCCCTGAAGCTGGCTGTGTGGGGGCCCTCGGAGAGGCCGGTGAAGCTCTTCGGGGAAGAGCAGTCGGCGAAGGCGCCGGCGTCGATCTTGCACTGGACCTTGGCCGTGTCACCGGCCGGGGAACCGCTGAAGGTGAAGCTTGCCTGGTCGGTTGCGATGGTGCCTGAGGGGCCGGAGTCGATCGTGGTGTCAGGGGGTGTTGTGTCGACCGCGAAGGTCCTCGTTGCCGGGGTCGGGTCCTGGTTGCCGGCGGCGTCCTCGGCCCTGAAGCTGGCTGTGTGGGGGCCCTCGGAGAGGCCGGTGAAGCTCTTCGGGGAAGAGCAGTCGGCGAAGGCGCCGGCGTCGATCTTGCACTGGACCTTGGCCGTGTCACCGGCCGGGGAACCGCTGAAGGTGAAGCTTGCCTGGTCGGTTGCGATGGTGCCTGAGGGGCCGGAGTCGATCGTGGTGTCAGGGGGTGTTGTGTCGACCGCGAAGGTCCTCGTTGCCGGGGTCGGGTCCTGGTTGCCGGCGGCGTCCTCGGCCCTGAAGCTGGCTGTGTGGGGGCCCTCGGAGAGGCCGGTGAAGCTCTTCGGGGAAGAGCAGTCGGCGAAGGCGCCGGCGTCGATCTTGCACTGGACCTTGGCCGTGTCTCCGGCCGGGGTGCCGCTGAAGGTGAAGGTGGCCTGGTCGGTTGCGATGGTGCCTGAGGGTCCGGAGTCGATCGTGGTGTCAGGGGGTGTTGTGTCGACCGTGAAGGTCCTCGTTGCCGGGGTCGGGTCCTGGTTGCCGGCGGCGTCCTCGGCCCTGAAGCTGGCTGTGTGGGGGCCCTCGGAGAGGCCGGTGAAGCTCTTCGGGGAAGAGCAGTCGGCGAAGGCGCCGGCGTCGATCTTGCACTGGACCTTGGCCGTGTCTCCGGCCGGGGTGCCGCTGAAGGTGAAGCTTGCCTGGTCGGTTGCGATGGTGCCTGAGGGTCCGGAGTCGATCGTGGTGTCAGGGGGTGCGGGGTTGGCTGTGAAGGTCGCTGTCGCTGTCTGATCGGAGGCGATGGTCACCTGGCAGGTTCCGGTGCCTGAGCATCCGGCTCCGGACCAGCCGGTGAAGGTCGAGCCTGCGCTCGGGTTGGCGGTCAGGGTTACCAACGTCCCGTCGTCAAAGGCCTGCGAGCAGTTGGCTCCGCAACTCTATGCCTGCCGGTGAGCTGGTGATCGTGCCCTGGCCTGTTCCTGAGCTGGCTATGGAGAGGGTGTGCTGGATTGGGACGAGCTCGGCGTCGATGCCGGAGGTGTCCGATCCCACGGTTACCGATACCGGGTCGGCTGCCGCGAGGGTCGACTTGTCGTTGTAGTACTCGTCGAGCACGCGGTTGGAGACGCAGTCGTAGAAACCGACCCGGTAGGCGACGGCTTCAAGGCCGTCAATGGTGTAGTTGCCACTGGCGTCGGTGCCGGCTGACATCTGTTGGCAATCGCGCCGCCCGAGTCATAGGCATTGACGCAGATGTCCTCGAGGGGATTGCTTGAAGCGTCGGTGACCGTGCCTGAGATCGAGCCGGCCCCGGCGAGCTGGGCGTCGATGCCGGAGGCGTCCGATCCCGCGGTTACCGATACCGGGTCGGCTGCCGCGAGGGTCGACTTGTCGTTGTAGTACTCGTCGAGCACGTAGTTGGAGCCGCAGTCGTTGAACCGGAGCCGGTAGTCGCCGGCTTCAAGGCCGCCGATGGTGTAGTTGCCGCTGGCGTCGGTGCCGAGTCGGACATCGCTGTCAGAAGTCGCCGTTCGAGTCATAGGCATCGACGCAGATGTCCTCGAGGGGATTGCTTGAAGCGTCGGTGACCGTGCCTGAGATCGAGCCGCCCTCGGCGAGCTCGGCGTCGATGCCTGAGGTGTCCGATCCCACGGTTACCGATACCGGGTCGGCTGCCGCGAGGGTCGACTTGTCGTTGTAGAACTCGGTAATTACGTTGTTGGAGCCGCAGTCGTAGAAGTGGAGCCGGTGGTCGCCGGCTCCAAGGCCGCCGATGGCGTAGTTGCCACTGGCGTCGGTGGAGCGGAATCCTGCAAAATCGCCGTTCGTGTCATAGGCATCTACGCAGATATTCTCGAGGGGATTGCTTGAAGCGTCGGTGACTGTGCCTGAGATCGAGCCGCCCTCGGCGAGCTCGGCGTCGATGCCGGGGGTGTCCGATCCCACGGTTACCGATACCGGGTCGGCTGCCGCGAGGGTCGACTTGTCGTTGTAGAACTCGGTAATTACGTTGTTGGAGCCGCAATCGAGGAAATTGAGCCGGTAGTCGCCGGTTTCAAGGCCGTCAATGGCGTAGTTGCCACTGGCATCGGTGAAGGCAAATCCTGCATTAATGTCGCTCGAGTCATAGGCATTGACGCAGATATTCTCGAGGGGATTGCTTGAAGCGTCGGTGACTGTACCTGAGATCGAGCCGGGCTGGGAGGGATAGACCGCGAGCTCGACAGAGCCCGTATCGCCACCGAATCCTTCTACAGCGATCCAATACGTCACACCAGAAGTGGCCGAGAACGAAAGCTTGCTGGTGAATGCGCTGCCACCGTCGTCGTCGTCGTCAACCAGGGACAACGAGCCCAGTGCCGAGCCCGTGTAGACGGCGAGGTAGGTGTCGAAGTCGCTTCCACTCAGGTCCACAGTGACCACACCCGAGCTGGGCGCCGTCCAGCTGTACCAGACTGAATGGCCGGATCCGGAGCCGTTGTGGTCGGGCTCACCGCCTTCACGCGTCGCGTTCACGTTGGTTCCAGCTGTCGAGACGGGCAAGCCCGTGAGAACTTGAGCGGAGGCGAAGTTGTCGTTGGCCGGAGATGCTGCGTCGACGGTGAAGGTTCGGGTGGCCGGGCTCTGGTCCTGGTTGCCGGCGGCGTCCTCGGCCCTGAAGCTGGCTGTGTGGGGGCCCTCGGAGAGGCCGGTGAAGCTCTTCGGGGAAGAGCAGTCGGCGAAGGCGCCGGCGTCGATCTTGCACTGGACCTTGGCCGTGTCTCCGGCCGGGGTGCCGCTGAAGGTGAAGCTTGCATGGTCGGTTGCGATGGTGCCTGAGGGGCCGGAGTCGATCGTGGTGTCAGGCGCGGTCGAGTCCTCGACATAGGTCAGTGGCTGGCTGTCGCAGTCCGAAGTGTTGCCGGCGGCGTCGGTCGCGGTGGCATAGAAGGCGGTCGTCGTGTCATCAGCAACCGTTGTCGCTATCCCCGGGTCGGTGTAGGTGGCGGCAGAGCCGCTGCCCGCTTCGGTGCCCGAGCAGTCACTGGTGGTGTAGAGCCTTACCGTCGAGCCGGCCTCGGCTGAACCCTTGATCTTCGGGTTGTTGTCGTTGGCCGGTGATCTTGGCACCGTCCTCGAGTAGCTCGGGGGATCGGGTGCGACGAAATCCGGCGCCGCCGCTTGGCCGTCGGCGTTCTTGCCCCAGCAGACGAAGGTGCCGTCGCTTTTTACCGCGCAGCTGTGGAAGGAGCCGGCCGCTACCTGGGTAAAGCTGCCGGCCGGCGGCGATGCCTGGCCGTCGCCGTTTAGACCCCAGCAGGCGATTGTGCCGTTTGTCCTCAGAGCACAGTTGTGGGCTTCGCCCGCGGCGACTTCGGTGAAGCTGCCGCCCGGTGGCGATGTGCGCCCGTCGCCGTTGTAGCCCCAGCAGGCGAGTGTCTTATCGGTCTTTACTGCGCAGCTGTGGAGAAAGCCGGCGGCGACCTGGGTGAAGGTTCCGCCCGGTGGGGTCGCCCGCCCGTCGCCGTCATAGCCCCAGCAGGCGAGGGTCTTATCGGTCTTTGCTGCGCAGCTGTGGGCGTAGCCGGCGGCGACCTGGGTGAAGGTTCCGGCCGGCGGTGTTCCCGCACTGCCGCTGTCGCCCCAGCATGCGATTGCGCCGGGTGTGCCAGTGGACCTGACTCCGCAGTTGTGGGTGTAGCCGGCCGAGATCTGACGGAATTTAAAGGTCGGTGGTGTCGCCCGATTGTCGCTGTTGCTGCCCCAGCAGGCGAGCGTTTCGTCGGCCTTGATCCCGCAGCTGTGGATGTCGCCGGCGGCGACCTGGGTGAAGGTTCCGGCCGGCGGCGTAGTCTGGCCATTGTCATAGGGGCCCCCGTCGTTGACGCCCCAGCAGGCAACAGTGCCGTCGCTCTTGATGCCGCAGCTGTGTTTACCACCGGCGGTGATGCTCGGGCCCGGTGGTGCCCGGCCGTCGCCGTTGAAGCCCCAGCAGTCCACTTTGCCGTCGGTCTTGATTCCGCAGCTGTGGACTAAACCGGCGGCGATCTTGGTGAAGGTTCCGGCCGGATCTGTCGACTGACCGTAGCTGTCATCGCCCCAGCAGTCGGCTGTGCCATCGCTCTTGATCCCGCAGCTGTGGACGCCACCGGCGGCGATCCGGGTGAAGGCTCCGGCCGGCTCTGTTGACTGGCCAAAGTTGTCGCTGCCCCAGCAGTCGACTGTGCCGTCGGTGTTGATTCCGCAGTTGTGGTAGTTGCCGGCGGCGATCTGGGTGAAGGTCCCGGCCGGCGCTGTTGACTGGCCGGAGCCGTTGTCGCCCCAGCAGTCCACTGTGCCGTCGGTCTTTATGCCGCAGCTGTGGGCGTAGCCGGCGGCGATCCGGGTGAAGGTTCCAGCCGGCGCTGTTGACTGGCCGGAGCTGTCATCGCCCCAGCAGTTGGCTGTGCCGTCGGTCTTTATGCCGCAGCTGTGCTGGTTGCCGGCGGCGATCTGGGTGAAGGTTCCGGCCGGCGCTGTTGACTGGCCGGAGTCGTTGGAGCCCCAGCAGTCGACTGTGCCTTCGCTCTTGATCCCGCAGTTGTGGTCGCCACCGGCGGCGATCCGGGTGAAGGCTCCGGCCGGCGCTGTTGACTGGCCGGAGCCGTTGTCGCCCCAGCAGTCGGCTGTGCCGTCGGTCTTTATGCCGCAGCTGTGGTAGTAGCCGGCGGCGATCGCACTGCCAGCGAAAGTTCCGGTCGGTGGTGTCGCCTGGCCATTGTCACTGGGGCCCCCGTCGCTGACGCCCCAGCAGTCCACTGTGCCGTCGGTCTTTATGCCACAGCTGTGGAAGTAGCCGGCAGCGACCTGGGTGAAGGTTCCGGCCGGATCTGTCGCCTGGCCAAAGTCCAACGGCCCCCCGTCGTTTTCGCCCCAGCAGTCGACTGTTCCGTCGGTCTTGATCCCGCAGTTGTGGAAGCTGCCCGCGGCGATCTGGGTGAAGGTTCCGGTCGGATCTGTCGACTGACCGTAGCTGTCATCGCCCCAGCAGTCCACCGTGCCGTCGGTCTTGATGCCGCAACTGTGGAGATGGCCGGCGGCGACCTGGGTGAAGGTTCCGGCTGGATCTGTCGCCTGGCCAAAGTTGTCACTGCCCCAGCAGGCGACTGTGCCGTCGGTCTTGATTCCGCAGTTGTGGGAGTCGCCGGCGGCGATCCGGGTGAAGGTTCCGGCCGGCGCTGTTGACTGGCCGGAGTCGTTGGAGCCCCAGCAGTCGACTGTGCCTTCGCTCTTGATCCCGCAGTTGTGGTCGCCACCGGCGGCAATCTGGGTGAAGGTTCCGGCCGGCTCTGTCGACTGGCCGTCACCGTTGTCCCCCCAGCAGGCCACTGTGCCGTCGCTCCTAATCCCGCAGCTGTGGACGCCACCGGCGGCAATCTGGGTGAAGGTTCCGGCCGGATCTGTCGACTGGCCGTAGTTGTCATTGCCCCAGCAGTCCACTTTGCCGTTGGTCTTGATTCCGCAGCTGTGGTAAACGCCCGCGGCGATCGAGCCCGCCGCTACTCCGGCCGGGGTGCCGGTAGCTTTCGCCGGGCCGGCGAGCGACCCCGAGAAGACACCTATAACCACCGCCAGGCAGACACCGAGCAGGGCCAGGCGCCTCGGAGAGAGACGCTCAGGCGAAGAGGTTCCTGCCGTGGTCGCGGCCTCGGCCGTGTCACGGCATATCGTCGAGCGAAAATCGTTGGCGATCACGGCAGACCCTCCCGGTGGGCATGTACTTCGGATTTCTGTCGCTGGGGACAGTTCGGGAGGGCGCCGTGGGCACATTGCCCAAAACGGCCGCACGAGATATTCGTCAGCGGCTAGCTGGCGGCAGCCTACAGCTATTCACGGCAGCCTGCGCAATCCACACGTCGGAGTCCGGTCCGGTCCGCTCGCATGCCCCTCCCCGCCCCTTGTTGACACTTTCGTTGACACCCCTGATATCAGCCCACCGCAGTTTGCCTCCGGACGGTATAAAACCCGCCATTAGTAGGACTTTGGCGGAGTGCCGGGGGAGGGACTTGAACCCCGACACGCGGATTTTGCTTCCGGATGACTGTCCGTCTGACTGACCTTTTCGCGGCGCTCGAATCAGGCAGGCTGACCGCGATCGCAATCGCTGAGCCGGATATTCAGCGCGCCCGACAGGATTCGAACCTGTGACCTTCGGTTTCGTAGAGGTTTGGTCAGCTCACCCGCTTGATCGTCCCGGGGCGGAATCCGGACGAGGTCCGATTACCGGTGGTTCCAGAAAGCGTGTCTACTCTTTGGGGGAAGGGTCAAGGTGTCCGAATACTCGGAGGAGTTCCACAGGGCCGTGGCTCGTGGCGCTAGCGCTTCTTCTTCTTCAACTTTCGCGTCAGCTCGACCTTCAGTTTCTTTGTCTTGGTGTTGCCGGCGATGTCGCTGAGGATCAGCGTCTCCTTGACCATCACCTTCTTTCCCTTCTTCAGCTTCTTGACCATTTTGCGCTCCGACTTCTTTTTCTCCGGTCGAATGGTCAAAGTAATTTTTCTGCCAAACACACAGGGGTCTGCCAAGCTCCGGCACTTGCCCGCGGCCGATGAACTCGCTATCGGCGCAACGGCCGATGAACTCCGTATCGACGTAAAATCGGTACCCGGAAATCGTTCATGGCATTCCTTGCTATAACGCAGCACGGAACCTGTCGGGAAGCAGGGTGTGTACATGGGAATTCCGACAATGATCATGGACCCACCGAGGTCTACAGTCATGTCGGCGTTCTCACACCAGTTTATCCACGGAAGGAAATCCTCTACACACTTTCTTGGCTCGATCTCGACAGGCTCTTTGAGCTTGATCACGGTCTGGATCTCGATATCCTTCCCCGTCTGCTGCTGACTTTTCTTGGTGGTGGCCGCACCCTGCACCTTGGTGTCGGAAGGAGTCGTGTCGACGGTGAAGTCCCGGGTGGCCGGGGTCATATCCTGATTTCCGATGGCATCCTCAGCCCTGAAGGTGACAGTGTGGGGTCCGTCGGCAAGGCCCGAGAAGGTCTTGGGGGAAGAGCAGTCACTGAACTGAAAGATTTCGATCCTGCATTGGACATTTGCGGTATCGCTGGCCGGGGTACCACTGAAGGTGAAGGTCGCCTTGTCGGTATTGATGGTGCCGGAGGGGCCGCTGTCGATCGTGGTCTCGGGGGCGGTGGTGTCAACCGTGAAGGTGCGAGTGGCCGGAGTCGGGTCCTGATTTCCAGCAGCATCCTCAGCCCTGAAGCTGGCAGTGTGGGGTCCGTCATCTAGAACGATGGCATTGGGGGATGAGCAGTCACTGAACGAGCTGGAGTCGATACGGCATTGAATCTTTGCCGTATCACCGGCTGGGTTGCCACTGAAGGTGAACCTGGCCTCTGGGGTATCGATCGTTCCGGTGGGTCCTGACTCGATGGTTGTGTCTGGTGGTGTCGTGTCGAGCAGCTCGCGGTCAAACACCGCGACCGCCCCCTGCCCGTCTTGTTCGGCCGTCGAGTAAAGGTTCTCGCCACCCGGCGAAATGGCCAGTGCCCATGCCCCGTATATGGCTTTCCCGGCGACGCAGGCTCCAGATGGTCCAGATGGGAAGTCGATAGAGATGCCGTCGTTCGAGATGCAGCCGGCGGCGCCGGGCTTTTGAGTCAGCGCGCCGATATCGGAGTTGACCGCGCGGTCAAAGATCGCGATTGCGCCGAAGTAGTTGGTGAAGTAGAGGCTTCGTCCGTCGGGCGAAACAGCGACCGCGGCCTCATAGCCGTAGCTCAACTCCCTGCCCTCAGCGCAGGTCGTGACCGCAGCGAGGGTGTTGACGCAGCCGGAGGTCCCGGCTTTCTGGGTGAGGACGCCGGTGTTTGTATCGCGGTCAAAGACTGCGATTCCTTCGTCCGAGGCGGCGTAGACGCTCTTGCCCAGGTCATCAACCGAAGTGACGAGGGATGACACCCGGCCGAGCGCCCGGCCATCGGCGCAGCTTGCCACCGCGGGCACGGTGTTGTCTTCGGCCACGCAGCCGGCCTGGCCCGTTTTCTGGCTGATGTTGCCGCTCAGGCGGTCGCGGTCAAAGACTGCGATCGTGCCGCTTTGGGAGGCGAGGTAGAGGCTCTTGCCGTCGCCGTCGGGCGAGATGGTGATCGAAGCGGGCTTGCTGAGCGCCCGGCCCTCGGCGCAGGTCGTGACCGCCGCGAGGGTGTTGTCCTCGACCACGCAGCCGGCGGTGCCGGTCTTCTGGCTGAGTGCGCCGGTTGCCGTATTTCGGTCAAAGATCGCGATCCCGACGCCGGCACCCGAAGGCGCTACGCCGCCGGTGGCGACGTAGACGGTCTTGCCGTCGGGTGGGATGGCAATCAAGTGGGCGCCCGCAAGCGCCCTGCCGTCCTGGCATTCCCCGGGGCGATAGACCGGGTGGGCGCCTTTTCCTTCTTCGGTGACGCATCCGGATGCGTCGCCGGTCTGGGTGAGGACGCCGGTGCTTGTATTGCGGTTGAAGATCGCGACTCCGTTGCCGCTCGGGAAGTAGACGTTCTTGCCATCGGGGGAGATGGCGATCTTGCCGGCATAGTCGTCGATGCCGTCGCCGAGCGCGCAGCTTGCCACCTCCGGGTCGTTGGTCGAGGCGGTGCAGCCTTCGGTGCCGGTCTTTTGGGTGAGCTCTCCGGTTGAGGCGTTGCGGTCAAAGACCGCGACCGCGCGACCCGAGCCGACGTAGGCGTTCTTTCCGTCGGGGGAGCTCACGATCGATGAGGCACCAGAGAGGGCGAGGCCGTCGGTACAGCCCCCGAGTTTGTAGTCGGGATAAGTACCCGCCGCGCCGCTTTCTGAGATGCAGCCGGCGGTGCCGGGCTTTTGGGCGAGGTCGCCGGTTGCGGCGTGGGCCGGTGCGGCAAAGGCCAGGGCGAGCGGGATTGCGAGCAGGGCTAGGAGGCCTGTGCGGCGGACGAAACGCAAACGGAGGTTGATCGGTGCCTTCCCGAAACGGGTTCCTCGGAAAGGGATTTCGCCGAGTGCGCTGTGCTGCAGCACCTAACGTAACAGTTGGTACGTAAGTTCGGAGCGCTTCGCCTCATTGACTTCAGAGCCCGCTCGGGGTGCCGGGCTGCGGATCCCCCCCGAAACGGCTTCGTCAGGGACGAATAGTGACGGCGACCCAGGGATTCCGCGCTGCGCCTTGGTCACCCTTCGATCGAATCCCCGGCCCTATTCCAACCTGCGACTTTTCGGATATGGGCCCGCTCCGAGTCGCCCTGGCGAATACTTCAGTTTCCGAAAGAACACGCGGGCTTGTTTGAGCGATAGTCCTATTCGGCCTGAGGACAGGAATGGCGATTCAGGCCAATTTGGCCAGTTTTCGGAGGTGGCCACGGATTTCGCACCCTTGAGCGGAATCCACCGCCTTCGGTGAGCGCGCCCGACAGGATTCGAACCTGTGACCTTCGGTTTCGTAGTTGCTCCTGGCCTGTTTTTTTCCCGCTGCCAGCGCCATCCCCGGCTTCGGTAACTGGTTCTGACTGGCCGTCTGACTGCTCTCCGGAGACGGAGATCCGTATCGCCGTCCCTTGACCGGTTCGAGCGAGGTACGGACCTGCGCCTACAGCCTCAGCCCATGTCTTACCGACTGGCGGTTCAGCCTGCCGCCGCTGCCGGAGACGACCTTGATCCCGAGGATCGAAACCCCTGAGGTCAGGTTCTTCCTAAGCATCCTTCTGGCCGGCTTTGAGACCTCGATCTTCACCGTAGCGCTGCTACCGGGGCCGATCTGATCCGGGAAGCTGACCTCGGCCGCGGTCTTTTTGCCGCGTACCTTGACCGTCGCCTTTGCCCTGGTCACCTGGCAGCTTCTTCCGGCCGAGTCCTTGCTCGGGCAGTTGACCTTCACCGCGGCAAAGCTTCTGGAGTTCGAGAGGTCGACTGGCCTGCCGGAGTTCAGCTTGCTGATGCTCGGCGGGGTCGAGGTCGGTCCGGTGTCGCCGGTCGGGCCGGTGGGGCCGGTGGCTCCTGTCTCCCCGGTTTCTCCGGTTGAGCCCGTCCCTCCGGTCGGGCCGATCGGGCCTATGGGGCCGGTCTCCCCGGTTGCTCCGGTCTCCCCGGTTTCTCCCGTGGCTCCGGTATCGCCGGTTTCTCCGGTATCGCCGGTCGGGCCTGTGGGGCCGGTGGGCAGCTCCCCCCCGGTTCCGGTCAGGGTGACCGAGGTCGCAGGAGATGCGTTGGAGTCGATCTCGAGCGTCGCGGCGCGGGCGCCTGTGGCGCTCGGTGAAAAGCGCACGTTTACCTCGCAGCTTTCACCGGGGCGGACCTGCTGGCGGCAGGTATCGTTTCCGGTGAAAAAGTCGCCGGGGTTTGCTCCGGTGGTCTTGAAGCCGGCTGCCTTGCGCGGTGCCGAGCCGTTGTTGGTGATCGTCGCGGTCTGGGCGGGCTCGCCGAGCCCTGGGGCGTTGCCGCGAAGTCGAGGTTTGCCGATCGAGGGTCTGCGGTCGGGGAGTTGATCAGGACCGAGAGGTTGTCGGAGCCTGCGTCGGCCGAAGCGAGGTCGCGCACGCCGTCACCGTTGAAGTCGGCCGAGGTGACCGAGTTGGGGCCGGTGACTGCGGCGAAGGGTGAACCGGGGGCTGCGCCGAAGCTTCCGGTGCCGTCTCCGATGAGAACCGAGAGGTTGTCGGAGGCTCCGTTAGCCGAAGCGAGGTCCTGGATTCCGTCGCCGTTGAAGTCGGCCGAGGTGACTGAAGCGGGACCGGTGCCGGCGGCGAAGGGCGAACCGGGGGCAGCGCCGAAGCTGCCGGTACCGACTCCGAGCAGGACCGAGAGGTTGCCGGAGCCGTTGTTGGCCGAAGCGAGGTCTCGGATGCCGTCGCCGTTGAAGTCGGCCGAGGTGGCTTCGACGGGTTGGGTGCCTGCGGCGAAGGGTGAACCAGGGGCAGCGCCGAAGCTTCCGGTGCCGTCTCCGAGCAGGACCGAGAGGTTGTCCGACTCGATATTGGCCGTCGCGAGGTCCTGGATGCCGTCACCGTTGAAGTCGGCCGAGGTGACCGAGGAGGGGTAGTCGCCCACACCGAAATTCGCTGCTACTCCGAAGCTACCGGTGCCATTTCCGAGCAGAATCGAGATGCCACGGTCGGTCAAGTAGGTTGAGGCGAGGTCCGGGATAGCGTCGCCGTCGAAGTCGGCCGAGGTGACCGAGCTGGGGTTGTTGCCGGCGGCGAAGCTTGTTGCTGCTCCGAAGCTGCCGGTGCCGGTTCCGAGAAGGACCGAGAGGTCGCCGTTGAACCCTGCCGAGGCGAGGTCCTGGATGCCGTCTCGATTGAAGTCGGCTGAGGTGACCGATCTTGGGTTGTAGCTCTCCACGTCGAAGTTTGCCGCTGCCCGAAGCTGCCGGTGCCGGTGCCGAGCAGGACCGAGAGGTTGTTGGAATTGAAGTTGGCCGAAGCGAGGTCCGGGATGCCATCATTGTTGAAGTCCGCCGAGGTGACCGAAGCCGGGTTGGCGCCTGCGGTGAAGTTGGTTGCCGGCGCGAAGTTCAGCTGGGCCGAGGCTGTGGCGGTCGAGACGAAGAGCGCGGCGAGGAGTACGAAGGCGAGCAGAAGCAGCCTTTGATGGATTGTGCCCCGGTCGTTCGACAACTTCACTCCTCCTGACCGGCCGAGGCAAGCGCCGGATGTGATTTTTCCGGCTTGCGCCGATTAGGCTCGCGAAGATACTCCCGGCCGACGGGGATGTCAAGCGCCAGCCTTCGGTAAGGCAAGCGGCGGCGTGGGGTGGACAGCACCTCGCTCAGGCTTTCTTCACGGCTTTCTGTCGGATATGGAGGTCGATGTGCGGAGGGCACCCTCCGACCGGGGGAGGGCTTGTTCTTGGCAATAGTCCTGTTCGGCTTGAGGACGGGAACGGCGGTTTCGACCGATTTGGGCAGATCTCGCCGACGCCACAGGACTTCGCTCCGTTGAGCGGAATCTCCCGCCTTTGATGAGCGCGCCCGACAGGATTCGAACCTGTGACCTTCGGTTTCGTAGACCGAAATTGGGACTCGACGAAAGCCCCGCTTGTGCCCGGACTTGCCCTGCGTTTGATGCTATTGGCGGTGTCCCAGTGCGCACCGGGCAGTGGGTACCGGCCTGGTACCCGTCATCGCCGCGTTCATTGGGCCGGGAGCCGACGACTCAGGGGATTGCCAACGGCGTGCCGAAGTCGGGGTCGAAGGGTTGTCGGTCGGAGGGACATACGGTGCCCTTCGGCGGCGTGTCGATCCGGACCAGATAGTCCGCCGTTGCACGCTTCACACAGGCGCTGGGATCATTAGGGCTGGTGTGGCTGTAGCCGTCGTGTGTGAGCAGGACTGCGTTGCCGAGTCGTCGCGAGGTGCGGCGGGCGTCAGCGTACGGAGTGTTCGAATCAAAGCGGGTCCCGATCACCAGGATCGGATTCTTCGTCGTGGCGTTCCACGGGCCGGTATACCGGTCGGCGCTGCGGGCCGGCCACGATGCACATGGCGCCCACCGCCACCAGGTGAGCACCGGCCCGAAAATGAAGCTGACCCCGGTGAGTCGACGCTCCACCGATCGCCAGTCCTGCAGGACTCTGTCGCGCCGGACTATCGGCGCAGGTCAGTGCGAACGCCGGCAGACCCGGCCCCGGGCTTGACCTCGAGAAGGCGTCGGTAAGCGCCGAGCTCCATACTTCGAGCTCCGATCCATCCCCCTCCACGGCCTGCTCGAGGGATGCCGCGAGCCCCGGCCAGCTTCCCGGGGAGCCGCTCATCTGGGCAACGAGCGCCTGGAGTGCCTCACCGTAGGTGAGCTGGCCGCCCGGCGATCCTGGTGCCGGGATCGGCCCCCGGCGCAGCCGTTCGAGGAGGGCACCCACGCGTGGAGCGACGGGCCCGTGACCGGCGAGCTCGCAGCGTTCGGGACCGGCCTTTTCACAGAGCGACAAAAAGCCGTCGAAGGCGCGATCGGTGTACTTGAGCTCGTTCACGTAGTTGGCTTTGGGGCCCTTGGTGAAGGCAACCGGGCCGAGGACGCCATCGAGCACCATCGCCCGCACCCGGCGCGGGAACATGTTCGCGTAGGTCTGGCCGATGAAGGTTCCCGCCGAGATGCCCATGTAGGTGAGTCGCCGGTCGCCGACCAGGCGCCTCAGGTAGTCGAGGTCGCGCGCCGTGTCGGCAGTCGAAATGTGCCGGAGCAGCCTGCCACTCAGTCGCCCGCAACGACGCCCGAGTCCGGCGCTTTTTCGCACCATGGCAAGTGAGGCCTGGCGGGTGTCCGGGATCGACCAGTTGCGGAAAAACTTCAGTCTGCTCTGATCGTTGCGAAAGCAGCGCACGTGCGTGCTTTGCGCCCGCCCCCGGACGTCCCAGCCGACGACGTCGAAGCGCCCTTTGCCCTTGGCATCGAGATTCTCACCTTCGTTCCGTACCTGAAAGACCGAGCCGCTCGGGCCTCCTGGGTTGACGAACAAAGAACCGATTCGCTTCCCGGGCCGGCTGGCCAGGTGACGGATCACCGCAAGTTTGATCCGGTGCCCGGTCCGGGCGATCCCAATCCAGTGGGACCCGCACGGTCGCGCACTCGAGATCCTTTCCACAGTCGCGCCAGTTGATTGTCCCGGCGGCCGCCGGGTACGGCGTCGCATTCGGTGGGGTGGCACCGGCTGTCTGGGCACCAAGCAGCGCGCAGGCAATGGAGATCAGGACAAGTCCGCCGATCTTCCGCATTTGAACACCTTCCACAAATCGATTTCAGGTGTCCGTCACCGTCTCGCTTCCGATGGCCTCTCCCGCAAGTAACCGGAGACTAGCACTCGGCTCAGGCACTCCGGGCCGGGGCCGGAATCCCGTCTAGCGCCTGAGTCCGTGCCTGATCGACTGGCGGTTCAGCCTGCCGCCGCTGCCGGAGACGACCTTGATCCCGAGGATCGAAACCCCTGAGGTCAGGTTCTTCCTAAGCATCCTTCTGGCCGGCTTTGAGAGCTCGATCATGACCCTTGCGCTGCTACCGGGCTCGATCTGGTCCGGGAAGCTGACCTCGGCCGCGGTCTTTTTGCCGCGTACCTTGACCGTCGCCTGGGCCCTGGTCACCTGGCAGCTTCTTCCGTTTGAGTCCTTGCTCGGGCAGTTGACCTTGACCGCGGCAAAGCTTCTGGAGTTCGAGAGGTCGACCGGCCTGCCGGAGTTCAGCTTGCTGACGGTTGGCGGGGTCGAGGTCGGTCCGGTGTCGCCGGTCGGGCCGGTGGGGCCGGTGGCTCCTGTCTCCCCGGTTTCTCCGGTTGAGCCCGTCCCTCCGGTCGGGCCGATCGGGCCTATGGGGCCGGTCTCCCCGGTTGCTCCGGTCTCCCCGGTTTCTCCCGTGGCTCCGGTATCGCCGGTTTCTCCGGTATCGCCGGTCGGGCCTGTGGGGCCGGTGGGCAGCTCCCCCCCGGTTCCGGTCAGGGTGACCGAGGTCGCAGGAGATGCGTTGGAGTCGATCTCGAGCGTGGCGGCGCGGGCGCCTGTGGCGCTTGGTGAAAAGCGCACGTTTACCTCGCAGCTTTCACCGGGGCGGACCTGCTGGCGGCAGGTATCGTTTCCGGTGAAAAAGTCGCCGGGGTTTGTTCCGGTGGTCTTGAAGCCGGCTACCTTGAGCGGTGCCGAGCCGTTGTTGGTGATCGTCGCGGTCTGGGGCGGGCTTACCGAGCCCTGGGGGGTTGCCGCGAAGTCGAGGTTTGCCGGGGCCGGGTCAGCGGTCGGGGAGTTGATCAGGACCGAGAGGTTGGCGGAGCCGTAGTTGGCCGAGGCGAGGTCGCGGATGCCATCGCCGTTGAAGTCGGCCGAGGTGACTGAACGCGATTGGGTGCCGGAGGCGAAGTTGTCCGCGGTGCCGAAGGTACCGTCTCCGTTGCCCAGTAGGACCGAGAGGTTGTTGGAGCCGCGGTTGGCCGAAGCGAGGTCCTGGATGCCGTCGCCGTCGAAGTCGGCCGAGGTGACCGATGCGGGGTCGGGGGCTGTGGTGAAGCTGGTCGCCGCGCCGAAGCTTCCGGTGCCGGTGCCGAGCAGTACCGAGAGGTTGGCGGAGAAGTAGTTGGCCGAAGCGAGGTCCGGGATGCCGTCGCCGTCGAAGTCGGCCGAGGTGACCGATTCGGGGAAGCTGCCTGCGGCGAAGGGTGAACCGGGGGCAGCGCTGAAGTTTCCGGTGCCGTCTCCGAGCAGGACCGAGAGGTTGGCGGAGCCGTAGTTGGCCGAGGCGAGGTCGCGGATGCCATCGCCGTTGAAGTCGGCCGAGGTGACCGAGGAGGGGCTGGTGCCTGCGGTGAAGTTGGTCGCGGTGCCGAAGTTTCCGGTGCCGTCTCCGATGAGGACCGAGAGGTTGTCGGAGTCGAAGTTGGCCGAAGCGAGGTCCCGGATGCCGTCATTGTTGAAGTCGGCCGAGGTGACCGAGGAGGGGCTGGGGGCTGTGGTGAAGCTGGTCGCCGCGCCGAAGCTTCCGGTGCCGGTGCCGAGCAGTACCGAGAGGTTGGCGGAGAAGCGGTTGGCCGAAGCGAGGTCCCGGACGCCATCGTTGTTGAAGTCGGCCGAGGTGACCGAGGTTGGCCTGTCGCCGACGGAGGGGAAGTTGCTGGCCGCGCCGAAGCTTCCGGTGCCGGTGCCGATGAGTACCGAGAGGTTGTTGGAGTCGAAGTTGGCCGAAGCGAGGTCCCGGATGCCGTCGCCGTTGAAGTCGGCCGAGGTGAGCGAGATGGGGCCGGTGCCTGCGGCGAAGTTGCTGGCCGGCGAGAAGGTCAGCTGGGCCGAGGCTGTGGCGGTCGAGACGAAGAGTGCGGCGAGGAGTACTAAGGCGAGCAGAAGCAGCCTTTGATGGATTGTGCTCCGGTCGTTCGACATCTCCACTCCTCCTGACCGGCCGAAGCACGCGCCGGATGTGTTTTCTCCGGCCTTCGCCGAGTCCTGCCCGCGAACATAGCTCCCGGCCGCACGGCGATGTCAAGCGCCAGCCTTCAGTAAGGCAAGCGGCGGCGGCGGTGAACAGCACCTCGCTCAGGCTTTCTTCACGGCCTTCGGTCGGATATGGAGGTCGATGTGCGGAAGCCAGCCTCCGACCGGAGGAGGGCTTGTTTGAGCGATCGTCCTATTCGGCTTGAGGACAGGAACGGCTGTATCGACCGAATTCGGCAGATCTCACCAGCGCTACAGGACTTCGCACCGTTGAGCGGAATCCACCGCCTTCGGAGAGCGCGCCCGACAGGATTCGAACCTGTGACCTTCGGTTTCGTAGGTGATCGTCGGTTGTTTCTTCCCCGGTGTCAGCGCGATCCCCGGCTCGGGGAACGGTTCTGACTGCCCGTCTGACTGCCCAAGCCAGACGGAAGCTCAGGTTGTCGCACTCCCACACGGCCCGCCTCCGCCTGCGGCGGGCATCGCCCCACCACAGGCCCTGCGAGAGCGAACTACTTCTTGGCGGTGATCTTCTTAGCAGTCTTGCCGCCGGCGTCCTTGGAAGTCGCCTTGAAGGTGAGCTTCACCTTGCCCGGCCTCTTCGGCTTGAGCTTGAGCTCGACCGTCCTGGTGGTACTGCCTTGGATTGCTCCGACCGATGTATTGAAGCCGACGCGCTTGACGGTGAGCGCAATTCGGCCGCCCGAGGTCGTCTCCATGGAATCAATCGGCCCTTCACGGTTCGCGGACTCGACCTGAGCTAGACCACGTCTCGTCGTTGGACTGCCAAGAGCCCGATCACGGCCGGGACGAGAGCCCAAGCGGCAAGAGCGAGCATGGCCGCCAGCCAGCCGGCCTGACTCTCCACCCCAGCGGCCTCGGGTCCGACGCCGGACAAGGCCACGGCCAGCGCCGAGGGCACCCACGTGCTGGCGCCGCTGATCAGCTGCACGATCAACGGCGGAGCGATGATCAGCATCAGCACTGCGCCTGTGACGGCCCCGCCGGTGTTACGCACGATCGCGCCGATCCCGGCTCCGAGCACCGCTCCGGCCGCACCGGCGAAGGACGCGGCTGCGAGGACACGCACCACGTCGGCGGCAGGGACCATGAAACCGAAATCGGTCGTCGGCAACGCCAGGGCCACCGCCACTGTGGTCAGTGTCGCGCCGACCAATCCGACAACGGCGCCTCCGATCGCCACGGCGATCAGCTGGGCGATCACTGCCTGATAGCGGCGGGGTGCGCTTAGGAACGTCGGTATCACCGTGCCGTGGCCGTACTCGCGGGCGACCGCGATCGCGCCGAAGAGGCCCGCGATCAGCGTGGCGTTTGAGGCAAAGGCAATCAGCGACTGCTGATCGGCAGCGGTGGAGATAAAGGTCTTGGTGCCGTCAAAGTCGGTCCCCCATACGACGGCAATGGCATTGATGAGGCTGATGACCGCTACTACAGCGAAGAACACCAATGGCATTTTCGTTGTCGTAAGCTTGCGGAGTTCGGCGCGAACGAGCCGTATCCGGATCATGGCTGAGCCTCCCCTTCGGCGGTGTCCTCATCGCGCCGGTCGGGGCTGCCGGTCCACTGCAGGAACCGCTCTTCGAGAGATCCGGCGTGCGGCGACAGCTCGTGAAGGACGATGCCGGCATCGAACGCCCGCTCGCCGATCTCCGCAATGGGCATGCCGCGCACCACAAGCTCATCACCCTCGCGTCCGACGGCTGCCTGTTCGGCCTCGAGCAGTTCCTGCAGGCGGGCTGAGGCCGGCGACCGGACGAGCGTGGCCATCTCCTGTAGCTCGGCCAGCGGCCCGGCGGTGACCAGCCGGCCCTTGTTCATGACCACCAGGTCATCGGCAAGCAGCTCCATCTCGGAGAGTAGATGGCTCGACACCAGTACCGTGTTGCCTCCGGCGGCGCGAGCCCGCAGCAGGTCCCGCATCTCGTGGATTCCCTCTGGGTCGAGTCCGTTGGCCGGCTCGTCCAGGACGAGCACCGGCGGATCGCCCAGCAGGGCGCAGGCAAAGCCGAGGCGCTGACGCATTCCCAGTGAATAGGCCCCGACCTGACGATTGGCGGCGTCGCCGAGTCCCACGAGCTCGAGCAGCTCGTCCACCCGGTCCAGGTCTATTCCGTCGGCATCGGCGAGAATTCGCATGTGGTTGCGTCCGCTGCGACTCGGATGGAAGGCGTTGGATTCCAGCAAGGCTCCGACGACAGCCGTAGGTTCGGGAAGGTCCCGGTAGCGACTTCCCCCGATCGTCGCGCGACCACTCTCGCTCGAAGCAAGGTCGAGCATGATCTTCATCGTCGTCGACTTGCCCGAACCGTTCGGTCCGAGGAAACCTGTCACCCGCCCTGGACGGGCCACGAACGAAAGATCGCTGACCACGGTGTGCTCGCCGTACCGTTTCGTAAGGTTCTCGACGTTGATCGCGAACGTTCCATCGCCGTTCTGCAGGGGGCCCGCCGGGGCGGTCATCCGAACCGGGATCAGCAGTCGGCATCGGCGCCCGGTTCTGCTGCAGTCTTCGTCACTCGAACACCCTCCAATCTCTGAAAACCTTCGAACGAGTCGAAACCAGAGTACCCAATTCGGCCCGGTGAACTGCGCCCGCACTTTGCTGACCGCCTTTGCCGAATCTGGCCAGTCCCGGCAGCGGCATCCTCAGTCTCGAAGCCAAGTGTCGAATGGGCCCGACAGGACTCGAACCTGCGGGCTTCGGTTTCGTAGAGCTCAAGTCAACCGAGGCGCCGAACTTCTGGCCTCCGATCTGAAATGACTGTCCGTCTGACTGCCCCTTTCGAGGCGCTCGAATCAGGCGGGTTGACCGCGATCGCAATCGCTGAGCCAGATCTTCAGCGCGCCCGACAGGATTCGAACCTGTGACCTTCGGTTTCGTAGCCCGACCACCAGTACGCGCCCATACATCTCCTTGTCCACGGAAGGTATCTCCGAGCCTCTTCCGTCCTTTTCGAATATTCGAGTACCGGAGGAATCCACGCAGATCAAGGAAGGGCGCGCGTCGAATTGACCCCAGCAGGTCCGCTTGCCTCACATTGGTGCCCGGACCCCGGGTAGCCTGCCCCCACATCATGCGGATACTCGTCTGGAACATGCAGGCTGCCTTCAGCGCAGCAACACAGGAGGCCAAGTGGCACTACCTGGAAAAGCAGGTTTTCGACATCGCCCTACTCCAGGAGGCAAGGAATCCGACCAGCTACACCGATTCGTGCTCTGTGATCTGGCAGCCCAAGTACTCGAAGGGAGAACACGGCGACACGCTCCGAGAGGGTGAACCTCGCCGGCGAAAATTGCCGGTGTCGCTGCGGCTAGGGTGCGCCTTGGAACGGCACCTCGTCCTGCTCGCACCGCGTTCCCTTCGGCGGCAGCACTTTCCTGATCAGGTAGCGGGTCATGTAGCGGCTGGCGCAGGTACTCGGGTTGCCCAGCACGGTGTGTCCGTAGCCGTCGACCGTCAGCAGGCGGGCGCGGGAGAGGCGCTGGGCCATCGCCTTTGCGCCCCGGTACGGGGTCGAGGGATCGTGGGTTGTACTGGTGACCAGCACCGGATTCGCGGTGCGCCGGTCCCACGGGCCGTTGTAACGATCTGCCGCGGTCGCCGGCCAGCTCCCGCAGGCAAGGCTCAGCCACGACCACCAGGGGCCGAGCGGTCCCGAGCGCCGGAAGGCGAAACCGTCAAGGAGCCGAAACTCGGCCAAGGGGGGATTGGGGCTTTCCGAGCAGCGAATCGCCATAACGGGACCAACCCTCTCGGCGACCGCGCCGGACGCAGCCAGCGGGCGTTTCGCGAGAGTGGGTTCTGCGGTGCCGGTCGACCAGAGATCCTGGAGTATGGTCGCGAGTTCTGGCCAAAGAGCCGTCGAGAACAACAGGCCTGCCGTTCCCGACACGACCTCGGCGTAGGTCATCTCCATGCCCTGAGGAGAGCTCTGGAGCCTTTCCAGCAGGGCCGCGTACCTGGCCCGCGTCGCGGCGGGCGAGCCGGCGGAGAACGCACAGTCGGAATCGACTGCCCCGCAAAGATCGAGGAAGGCGTTCAGGGTGCGCTCGGCACCCAGATCGGCGCGCGCACGGAGGTCGGTGGTTAGGAATCGTCCGCCGTTCGCACCGATCCTACGGCGCAGATATGGCACCGGGTCGAGGTTGCCGTCGAGCACCATGGCCCGGACGCGGTTGGGGAAGAGGTTGGCGTAAGTGGCGCCGAGGAATGTCCCGTAGGAAACGCCGTTGTAGCTCAGGCGGCGGTCTCCTACGGCGCGGCGCAGAAGATTCAGGTCCCTGGCGGTGTCGGTGGTCGAGACATGTCGCAGCAGGCGGCCGCTGCGGTGCTGACAGCGTTGGCCCAGGGCCCGGTAGCGCCGAACCCACTCGCCCATCTCCCGGTTGCCGACCGGGAACGAGTAGGCGTAGACCGTCCCGTCAAAAAACCGCTTCTCTGCGGCCGCTGAGCTGAAGCAGCGGACAGCGGAACTCTCACCGCCCCCACGCGGGTCCCAGCTGACGATGTCGAACCGCGCCAGCACGGCCGGGGAAAGGCGGCCCAGATAGTAGGCGAGGGCGGTCGTCCCGGCGCCGCCCGGGCCGCCGGGATTGAAGAACAGCGACCCGATCCGGTGGGCGGGGTCGTTGGCTCGGTGGCGGATCACTGCGAGGTGGATCGTGCGTCCGCGCGGGCGGCTGTAGTCGAGCGGTACCCCGCGCACCGTGGCGCACTGCAGGCCCTCTTGGGCCGGCTTGGCGCACGGTTGCCATGAGAGTTTCGGAACGGGCACAGCCGCGGCACCGACCGGGGCGGGGGCCGCAAGTACACCGAGCGCGGCGAAGAGCGCCGCGATTGGTGCGAGGCGGCACCAGGGTCCGAACGCGCGCCACCCCCGGTTCACGTCGTTGAGGCGGCAGCTCCCGGCCATAGAGAAACTTTCTGTGGTGCGTCCAGTGCCGAGCGGAGGACCCGCACTGCCCCTGAATGAGAAGGCCGTCAGCCTATCAAGGGGCTCGGGCTCGAAATTCGGAGGCATTCACGGAGAATCCTCAGTCAGCCCACCAGTCCCGCTGACCCTCCACGTCTTCCCGCGGGTCCTCGCCGAGGAAATTGTTGAGAACCTAGCGGCCCATCGCGGCCTTGCGTATGCCGGCCGTCAGCGACTACTTGGGGGAGTCGGCCAGATTTCGGTGGGCTTGATGTTGGAATAGAAGCGGCTTCGCGATCGTCTTCGGAAGAGACATGCAGCCGCTCCCGAAGAGCCGCCGAGCATATCCGCACTCAAATGTAAGCTGATTCATCAGCACATGGGCGAACTCGTGAACCAGCACGAACCGAGCTGACAAAACCCTCTCGCGTGAAAGCGACTCCTGTGGCGACCGACAGCCCGCCTGCGGCAGCGGCCCAGAATTGTGCATCACCGCAGTGCGCACCCTGCGCAAAGCTGTCGACGAGGTTGCCGCGCGGAGCGACCTGCAGCGCGAGGATGTCGTCCTGCGGTTCGGCCTGCATCGGGGGGCGAACCTCTACGTTGGCAACATCGCCACCGCCGGACGCTCCGAGGTGAACGCGCTCGGCGATCAGGTCAACGAAGCCGCCCGGATCGAAGCCTGCGCCAGCGGTGGCCGGGCGCTCGCCTCCAAGGACCTCGTCGAGCGCCTCGAACCGGACGCTGCGGCCGCTCTCGATCTGGACCCCGATCGCGTCACTTACACCCCGCTCGGCGAGATGGCGACCGCGACCGAGAAGGCCCGCCGGGATGCTCCGGCTATCGCCGTCTGTGAGATCTGAGGTACACGGGTTCCGACCCCGCCTTCTCAGGTGTAACCGGGGCTCCTCGATAGCAGCGAAGGCTGCGGCAGCTACCTGGATCGCCCAGCCTCCGACACCACAACCCGCATGAACAAGCGGTGTTTACAAGTAACCGATATCCGGACCGATTCGAACCTGCGACTTCACGGTTACGGGAGCGCTCCGCTCCAGCCTGTCGAGTCCTTGGTGACTCCGAGAAGCCCGCGGGCTCGTTTGAGCGATAGTCCTATTCGGCTTGGGGGCAGCAACGGCGATTTCGACCGAATCGGGCAGATCTCGCCGGCGCCGCAGGACTTCGCACCGTTGAGCGGAATCCACCGCCTTCGGAGAGCGCGCCCGACAGGATTCGAACCTGTGACCTTCGGTTTCGTAGACCGACGCTCTATCCGGCTGAGCTACGGGCGCGGGTGATTCGGGGGCCGGCCCGGAGTGGGCGATTCTACGGGTCCGGCGCCATTCGTCTGACGATCGGATCTGCGCAGTCCAGCGGATCGAGCCGGCTGCTTGAACATGCCGGCTCCTAGGGTTAGCAGTCTACATGACCAAGACCTCGCGGAACCTCGAAGCTGTCCGTCGTCCTCCTGCTCGGCGCCTCGGCGCTGTTCCTGCTCCTGCTGGGCGGGGCACCGAAGGCCCAGGCCGCCGAGGTGAAGTGCCCCACCTTCCGGGTGCTGCACAACGACCGGATCGGCAAGCTGAACCTGCCGAAGGGCACCTACGGGATGACGGTCCTCAACGGCAACAAGCTGAGCTGCCCCGCGGCATCGAGGCTGTTCGCCGAGTTCCTGCAGGACTGGGACGGCAAGCTGCGCAAGCCCTGGGTGGTCAACGTCAAGCAGTCGACCTTCACCGCTGGGCGCGGCTCCGACAAGGGCTTCAGGGTCAAGCGCGGTGGTGGCAGTGGTGGAGGCGGCGGTGGCGGTCACACCTCGCGCTCCTGCCCCGGCTACTTCACCGTGGTCCACAACGACAGCATCGGCAGCTTCAAGGTGCCGCGCGGCAAGTACCGGATCACTCTGGTCGGCCCGCGCAAGATCAACTGCGCAACCGCGACCCGGCGTTTCCAGGAGTTCCTCTACGACTACGACGGCGTGCTGCCCAAGCCGTGGTACCTGCACCGCAACACGGCCACGTTCACCCGCGGCAAGACCGCCAGGGTCGGCTTCAACATCAACAAGGCCTACGGTCCTTCACCCAACCCGAACAAGGGCGGCAAGGCGACCCGCTGCCCGGGCACGTTCCGCGTCCTCAACAATGACCGGATCGGCAAGCTCAGGCTGCCGAAGGGGCCCTACTACATCAAGTCAGGAAACGGCCTCAGCTGCGGGAGCGCCTCGAACTACTTCCGCCAGTTCCTCAATCGGCCGGACGGCAAGCTGCCGCGGCCGTGGAGGCTGAACGTGGGCAAGGCCCGCTTCCAGCAGGGCAAGGGCGGGCCATACTTCAGGGTCCAACGGGCCTAGCCCGGGCCGGCTCAGCTCTCCTTGACCACCGAGTAGACCACCCGCTCGGCCACGTCGATCGTGATCACGCCGATCATCCTCAGGCGGCGGTAGAGCTCGCGCCGTCCGATCCGGACTGCCCTGCCCTTCAGCTCCAGTGTCGACGCCATGCCGACGAAATAGCGTGCCTGGAGGTCGCGGACGAACTGGATCGACCGGTCGGCGGCGGCGGTCGCCTCCGCTTCCGAGACTTCCAGCGTGCCGAGCGCGGTGTCGAGTTCCCGCAGGGCCTTTGCCAGCAGCTCGGCCATTTCGCCGAGGCCTTCGTCGGGGCTGGCGTCCAGCACCTCCGCCTCACCGAGCAGATCGCCGAGGCCGTTGAGGATCCAGTCGATCCCGCGGGACAGCGTAAACAGGTCCTCCGGCTCGATCGTGGTGACGAAGGCCTCCCGGAGGGAAATCAGCAGATCCCTCTTTTCGGCGTCACCGCGGGCCTCGATCTCGCGCAGCTCCGCCGAGGTGTACGGCTCACCTTTGGCCCAGCCGGCAAACGCGTCCGCGCCTTCGATCGTCACCGCCAGCTGCTTCTTGAGCTGCCCGACAAGGTCCGGCGTTTCGGGCAGGAACCAGCGCTTGAACGCTACGTCAGCCACTGAACCACCCCGAAAGTGACCCCGGCGAGCAATGCCGAAGCGGGCAGTGTGACGACCCAAGCAAGACCCATAGCCTGGACCGTAGCCCATTGCACGTGGCGCCACCGGCGGCGGCCGCCGCCCACCCCGACCACCGACGAGGCGACGACCTGGGTGGTCGAGGTCGGTGCGCCGGCCAGCGATGCTCCGAAGATCACCGCCGCCGAGGCCGACTGGCTGGCGATCCCGTCGGCCGACTTGATCCGGTAGATGCGCCGGCCGACCGTCCTGATGATCCGCCAGCCGCCGAGTGCGGTGCCGATGGTCAAAGCGATCGAGCAGGCGGGGATCACCCAGATCGGGGTCTGAAGGCTGTCGGTCTGTCCGCCGGCCAGCAGGAGAGCCGCGATCACGCCGACCGACTTCTGGGCGTCGTTTGCCCCGTGGCTGAAGGCCAGGGCGGCCGAGGTGACCCACTGACCGCCGGAGGTCACCGCCTTCCACCGCCGGGTTGCGCGGTGCGCCAGCAGGCGGATCACGCGAATCACGAACAGCGCCGCGAGCCCGCCCAGGACCGGTGAGATCGCCAGCGCGATCAGGGCGCCGAATACGCCGACCGGATGCAGTCCGTCGAGCCCGCCCCACTGAACTGCGCTGACTCCTCCCTCGACCAGGGCGGCCCCGACCAGGCCGCCGACCAGCGCGTGGCTGGAGCTCGAAGGCAGACCGAGGCGCCAGGTGATCAGGTTCCAGCCGACCGCCGCGGCCAGGCCGGAGCCGATCACCTTGATCGCCTCGTCGGGAGCCACCGTGACGATCCCGGCGATCGTGTCCGCCACCGCGGCGCCGACGAGAAACGGGCCGATCAGGTTGAAGAACGAGGCGAGCAGGATCGCCTGAAACGGGGTCGCGGCCCGGGTCGCGACCAGGGTCGCAATCGCGTTGGAAGCGTCATGGATGCCGTTGGTCGCGGCAAAGCCGAGCGCCAGGGCAACGGCGATGATCAACCCCACATCCATCTGTCGACTCTATTGTGAAAAGCCTGTGAATGCGCCGGGTCCGGGCCTCACCCGCGGTGGTCCTGGCCCGCTCAGCTGGCTCGCTCGCGGATGATCTTCGCGACGTCGATGCGCCGCAGGGCCCTGAGTCCAGGGATCTGCGAGATCAGCGCCACGATCACGATCGCTACCGCCGAGAGCACCAGGGTGGAGGGGCGCATCTGGAGATCGAAATTGAACTGGTCGCTGCCGAACGAGGCCATGAAGACCGCGGCGGCGGCGTATCCGGCGATCAGCCCGGGCACGATCCCGATCAGGACGTTGATCAGGTTTTCGACCCTGACCAGGCGGGCCAGCATCGGCGCGGGCGCGCCCGAGGCCCGCAGGGTGGCCATTTCGACCCGGCGTTCCGAGATGCTGGAGCTCATCGAGTTGAAGATCAGGGCGAACGCCATTGCGCCGCCGAAGATCAGCATGACCCCGACGAACGCGTAGAACAGGCCGAGGTATTGGTCGACCGAGGTCTTGATCGCCTGGGAGTCCTCGTAGGCGGCGACCCCGGGGAGGGAACTCAGCCGGCGGCGCATCTCGTCCCGGTCCACTCCCGGCTCGAACCGCACCAGGGCCGAGTTGCCCTGTCCGCCGCTGCCCTCGGCCATCGACACCGCCCTCGCGCTGTCGAGAGCCGCGTAGGCGAGTGTCCCCAGGGGCTCGGAAAGGAAACCCCGGACCACCTCTTCCTGCCCGGATCCGGATCCCGAGGTCCCGACGCGAACGGTTTCGCCCGCCGCGACGTCGAGTTCTCCCTCCAGTGCCTCACCGGTGAGCAGCCCCTGCCGCGGCAGGGTCGTTGTGCCACCGCCGGCGAGCAGAAACTCGTGCATCTGCGTGTCCCTGGTCAGTGCCACCAGCGAGGTCTGATAGCGGCGCCCGTTGGCACTGAGGGTCACCTCGGCGTTGAGCGCCGGTTCGACCCGCGCAACCCCGTCCGTGCGGCGGACGGCGTCCAGGTCGCCCGGGCTCGTCGCGGACTGGTAGTAGAGCTCCGCGTCCTGGCGCTCGATCTCATCGAACTGCCGGTCGACCAGGGTCTGAACCGTGTCGACCATGCCCCAGGAGACGAGGATCAGGACCAGCGCCAGCACCACTCCGAGCGCGGTCGAGAAGGTGCGGCGGCGATTTCTCCCGAACGAGCGCAGGGTCATCCGCCAGCGGGCCGGCAGCCGTCCGAGCGGAGGCAGGATCCGCTCGAACAGGCTGATCGAGCCTCCTCTCGCCGCTCCGAAGCTTCGCATCGCCTCCGCGGGCGGAACCCTGGACGCGCTCCAGGCCGGCAAACCGGCGGCGATCAGGCCGGTGATGATGCCGAACGCGATTCCCGCGACAAGGGTCGCCGGCCGCAGCTCGGTGACCGTCACCGGGATCGACAGCTCACCCGTGTAGACATCGGTCACCTGGCCGGCGAGGAGCAGCCCGACCACCCCGCCGATCAGGCCACCCAGGCCGCCGGCCACCAGCCCGAATCCGAGGTAATGCCTCAGCAACTGGCCACGCGAAAAGCCGGCGGCGCGCAGCATGCCGATGGTCGGCCGCTGCGCGTCAACCAGCCGGCGCATCAGCACGGCGGTCGCCAGCGCGGCGGCGGTCAGGAACAGCAGTGGGAACATGATCGCCATCTCTTCGAAGCCGCTGACGTCTTCCTGAAGCGCCGAGTTCGATGGCTGCCGCGCCCTGGTCATGATGTCGGCGGCGCCCCCACGTCCGGCTCCCCGGGTCAGCCGGTCGGTCAGCGACGCGTTCTCGCGGCCCCCGTCGTAGTAGACGACGACCTGGTTGGGCCCTTCGAGACCGGCCAGCCTGCGCGCGGTCGGCTCGGGAGCGAACAGGACCCCGAAGTCATCCGGAGAGGTGATGATCTGCTGTCGGCTCGGCGCCGGCCAGAAGTACTCGACCGAGGCGGCGGTGCCGACCGAGTCGAGCCGGTGCGCCGCCCCCGACGAGTCGAGAACGGTTACCGGGTCTCCGGGTCCGAGATCGAAGTTCTCGGCCGTGTGCTGCTCGACCAGTACGCCTTCGGGACGGCCCGGCGAGAGGTAGCTGCCGGACTCGACGTCGACCTGGTTCACGCCGGGCTGGCCGCCCGCCGGCAGGCCGACGACCCGGCCGAGCAGCTTGGTGTCGCCCATCTGGAACGGCAGGTCGGCCTGCGTGCGGGCCTGGACCGCGGCCACTCCATCCGCGGCGCGTGCCTCGGCGGCGATCTTCTTGGTATCGCCGCCGGTGATCGTCAGGTTGGCGAACCTGTACTCGGTGAACGCCCGCTGGTAGGAGGCGTCGAGGTTGCGGTAGGCGTCGTAGCTGGCGCCGAACAGCACCACACCGAGGAAGACCGTAACCCCGATCGCCAGGAACTGGCTTCGCTGCCGGCGCATGTCACGCCGCAGTTTGAGCCGCAGGATCCTCACGCCGGACCGCCTACCAATCGAGCTGGTCGGCGCCGACCGGCTCGGGGTTTGCTTCATCCGAGACGATCCGACCGTCCCGCATCTGCAGCACCCGGTCGGCCATCCGGCCGATAACCGCATTGTGGGTGACAAGCACCACGGTCTGGTTGTGCTCGGCGCTGACCTCCCTGAGCAGCGCGAGCACCTTGCGGCCGGTGTCGAGGTCGAGCGCGCCGGTGGGCTCGTCGCCGAGCAGCAGGTTGGGCGTGCCGGCCAGCGCCCGGGCGACCGCGATGCGCTGCTGCTCCCCACCCGAAAGCTGCGAGGGGAAATGGTCACCGCGCTCGGCCAGCCCGACGCGGGAGACCATTTCGGGGGCCCGGTCGCCACCGCCGGTCAGCTCGGCGATCAGCTCGACGTTCTCGGACCCGGTCAGGGTCGGGATCAGGTTGAAGAACTGGAAGATCAGTCCGACCGAGTTGCGTCGGAAGCGGGTCCGCTCCTCCTCGTCGAGGCCGGCCAGATCGACTCCGTCTACCCGGATCTCCCCGGCGCTCGGCGGCTCGATCCCGGCAATCAGGTTGAGCAGGGTGGTCTTGCCGGACCCGCTCGGGCCGAGCATGACCACGAAGATGCCGGCCTCGATCTCCAGATCCACGTCACGGACGGCCCGCACCTCTGCGGCGCCCTCGCCATAGGTTTTTGACAAACCTCGGGTCCTGATCGCGGGCTCGTCGGCCTCGGGCTTCACCATCGATCTGACCATATCGCCGACCGGCCACCCGAGCGCTCGGCGGCGCAAACACGCAACGGCGTTCGCCCCGGCGACGGGACGACCCGGCCGGCCACCGGGATTTCTAACCCGGTTCTAATCAATTCGCCATATCGTCGCTGCAGCGCTATGAGAACGTCTCGGCACAGCTACGACGGAGGAAATCATGAACCCCAGGACAGCGATCAGGCATCTGAGAATCCGGCCACCCGCGATCGGCCTGCTCGCGGCTCTGACCATCGCCGGCTGCGGTGGTGGCGGAGACGGGTCGGGTTCTGACCGGAGCGCGCTGCCACAGGGAAGTGAGCCGGTCCAACTGGACCCGGCTCGCTTCACGACCCAGATCGACAACTCCTGGTGGCCGATGAAGCCCGGAAGCCGCTGGGTCTACCGCGAGACTGACACAACCTTCTCCGAACAGAAGGTTGTGGTCGAGGTGACCGACCAGACAAAGAAGATCGCCAACGGAGTTGAGGCCCGGGTGGTACGGGACACGGTTACCGAGGACGGCGAGCCGGTCGAGGTCACCGATGACTGGTACGCGCAGGATTCGGAGGGCAACGTCTGGTACCTGGGCGAGGACACGGCCGAGTACGCCAACGGCAAGGTGACCAGCCAGGCCGGCTCATTCGAGGCCGGAGTGGATGGTGCCCAGGCCGGAATCGCCATGCCGGCTGATCCGCAGCCCGGGACCGGCTACCGCCAGGAGTACTACGTGAACGAGGCCGAAGACGAGGCGGCGGTCATCACGCGAGGGGAAGAGCAGGTCCAGGTACCTGCAGGATTCTTTGATTCGGATGTCGTGATGACCCGCGACCTGGTGCCGACCGAGCCGAAGGTCCAGGAGCTGAAGTTCTACGCCCCGGGCGTCGGGCCGGTGCTCAGCGTGCACACCGACGGAGACGGCGGCCGTGCCGAGCTGGTGAGCTACCGGGCCGGCTGAAGCCGGGGCCTGAGCCCGCGGATCACCGCGATCGGGCCGAAACCGCGTTTCATCGGCTGCGGCTCGAGGCCGGCCGCGCTCATCCAATCCGCGATCTCTTGCTCGGTCCAGGTCCAGCCGCCTTCGTTCTCGACCACCATCATCGCGGTGAACTTCGCCACGCCCTCGGGGCTGGTCCGGCTCGGGTCAATCACCCATTCGTAGACGATCAGGCTGCCGCCGGGCCTGAGCAGCGAGGCCGCTTCGGCGACCAGCCTCCGGTTCTCCCCGGCCGGATGGTCGTGCAGGATGTTCGAGACCAGGACGTAGTCCCACTCCTCCCCTTCCGGCCGGCCGAAGCGGGGCAGCTCGAAGTCACCGGCGACGAAGTTCAGGTCCGGGTGCCGTTCCCTGAGGACCGGCTCCGCCCCCGGAAGGTCGAGCACGGTCGCCTCGAGCTCGGGATTGGCCTCGACCAGGTTGGCCGCGTGCGATCCTGCCCCGCCACCGATATCGATCAGGGCTCCCGGGCCCTCGACGGCAGCCAGCCCCGGCAGCTCACCGCCGAAAAGGGTGCAGAGATCGTCCAGGGCCCGGAGAAAGGACTCGGCCTGGGGCGGATCGTTCTCGAGCCGTTCCCGCCAGGGCCCGGTCTGGGCGTGGCCGGTCCTGACCGCGTCGGGAAGGTCGGCCCAGAGCCGGTAGAAAAACCACTCCTTGAGCACGATCTGGGCGACCGAGTCGGGGTGGTCGGTTCCCAGAAGGGCGCCCTGGCTGGTCAGTCCGTAGGCGTCACCGTCGCGCTCGGCCAGACCGAAGGCGGCCAGACCGGACAGCAGCGCCTGGGTCCCCCGCCGGTCGGTGGAAAGCATGGCCAGCAACTCGTCCAGGGTTGCCGGGCCTTCGGCCAGCGCGTCGGCCAGTCCGGTCTCGACCGCGGTCCCGATCAGGGCCGACTGCTGGTAGGCGGTCATCGAGCCGACCAGGTCGATCGGCGAAGGGTCCGTCATGCGCTCTTCCGCAGTTCCCGCGTCGCCCGCAGGGCGTCCTTCAGCATCCTCGCCTGGCTGCGCAGGTTCTGGATCCGGGACTTCTTCTTCAGGCCGAGCTCCTCCATAACCAGGCCGGCCGTGTTGCGACCGGGCATCCCGGTGACCCCGCCGCCGGGATGCGACCCTGCTCCACTCAGATAGAGGCCCTCGATCGGCGTCGAGTAGCGGGCCAGTGACGGCGACGGGCGCATGCCCATCATCTGATCGATGCTCATCTCGACGTGGTTGGGGTTCGAGTACGGGTTGCCCGTCTTGTCGACCCAGTCCTGTGCGCTCATCACGTGTCGCTCGGCCAGATCGACCTCGGTGCCCAGAGCGCGCTCGACCGCATCCCAGGTGTGGTCGGCGGCATACTCGAGAGCGGCCTCGTCCCAGGGACCGTCGGCCAGCTGCCAGGGGATGAAGGTGGAGACCCAGACCGACTGGCGCCCTTCCGGGGCCCAGCCGGGTTCGAGCAGCGACGGGAACCCGATCATCAGGGGCGGGCGGTCCGGCAGCCTGCCGAGAGCGATCTTCGCGAAGGCCCGCTCCAGCTCGGGCAGGGTGCCCGGCGAGAGCATGAGCGTCCGCCCGAAGCCTTCCGGGCCGGGCAGGTCCGGAGTCGAGGAAGTGATGCCATCCACCTTCAGCTCCGCCACGTTCTTCTCGCCCACGTGAATACGACTCACCTCGTCGATCAGCTGGTCGGGGACCTGGGAGCGCTCGATCAGCTCGAGAAACAGTCGCCGTGCGTCGATGCTGCTGACCACCGCCTTGCGGGCGACGATGCGCTCGTCCCCCGCCAGCACGGCACGTACCCGCCCGCCCGAGACCTCGACCTTTTCGACCGGGGCGCTGAGACGCAGCTCGCCCCCGGCCGCCTCGAGGCAGCGGACCAGCGCCTCGGGGGTTCCGCTCGAGCCCCCTCGAGGCCGGATCGTCGGCTCGCCGTGCCAGCCACCGAGGATCAATGCGCCGGCACCGGTGCCCGGGTCATCCGGCGGCTGCTGCGAGTGGGCGCCCCAGTGGGCGACCAGGCCCTGCAGGCGCTCGTCCTCGAAGAACTCGCGAGCCACGGTCGAAGCGGAAGCGAACAGTTGCTGCATCAGGCGTTCGCCTTCGCTCCCGAGCGTGGCCTCGGACAGCGCCGCGATCTCCCGCAGGCCAGGCGAAGGGCCCCGGCTGATCTGGCCGAGCAGGTTGGTCCAGGCGGCGCCCCAGCGGGCGAAGTCGAGATACGCATCGGCGTCTCTGGCGCCGACCACCGGCTCGATCAGCTCGGCCGTACGCTCGGCTGATTCATGCATCGCGATCGCGGTCCCGTCGTCGAGCGGATCGAGGAGCAGCTCCGGCAGTTCGACGAAATCGAGGCCGTATTTCGTTTCCAGCTCGAGATCCCCGGCGATGCCGCTGCCGCGGATTCCCCCGTGAACGTACGCACCTCGCTCGAGCCGGCCGCGGCCATCGGGCAAGTCGACGGTCGAGATGCACCCCCCGGGCTCTGACCAGGACTCGACCACGATCACGTCGAGACCGGCCCGCGCCAGGTAGCAGCCGGCCACCAGTCCGTTGTGACCGGCTCCGATCACCACCACGTCGGTTTCGCGACTCATCTCAGGTCCTTCCGCGGGCGGGCGGGACTCGGACCGGACTCACTGGTTGCCTTCTTCGAAGTCGAGCGGACCGACATAGGCCGACTCGCCGGCCATCTTGCCGCGCACCGCGAGGTCGGCGGCCGCGGCCCGGGCCTCGGCGGCCAGGGCGGTCCGGTCGATCCCGATCGCGGCCGAACCGGTGACCCTCCGTGTCCCGTCCACCCAGACGTCGGAGACGCTGCGCGGGGTGGCCCCGAAGACGATCTGCTGGAACGGGTCGTGAAGGACTGCCAGCTCGGGCCCGTTGCCATCCATCAACAGGATGTCGGCCCGCTTGCCGGGCTCGAGGCTGCCGGTCGTGCCGTCGAGACCGAGCGCCCTCGCGCCGCCGATCGTCGCCATCTCGAGCACCTCGGGCGCGGTCATCGCCACCGGGTCGAGTGCGTGGATCTTCTGAAGAAGCGCAGCGGTCTTGATCGCGCCGAGCATGTCCTGGCTGTCATTGGAGGCGGCGCCGTCGGTGCCGATCCCGATCCGCAGGCCCTCGCGCTGAAAGCGCGGTACCGGGCATACCCCGGAGGCGAGGATCATGTTGGCGACCGGGTTGTGGGCGACGGCGACGTCGCGGCTGACCATCAACCCGATGTCCTTCTCGGTGCACCAGATGCAGTGGCCGCCGATCACGTCGTGCTCCAGAAGTCCCATCCGGTCGGAGTGCTCGATCGTGCCGCAGCCGTGTTTGATCCGCGACTCGGTCACTTCCTCCCTGACTTCGGCCAAGTGGGTGTGGACCGCCCAGCCGTGCTCGGCGCAGGCGGCCACCGTCTGCTCGAACAGCGGCTCGCTGATCCCGAGCACCGTGCCGATCCCGGCCCGGAACGAGATCAGCTCCTCCGGCGCGATCCGGTCGGCCAGCGCCTCATGTTCGGCCATGAACGCCTCCGGCCCGGGGGCCCCGGGGTACATGTCCTCGGCCCCGAAGCAGACCACCCCGCGCATGCCCAGCCCGGACAGCCCGTCGACCGCACCCAGGCTGGCCAGTGAGCCCAGGTTGCGGTGACAGGACATGTCGTTGACGGTGGTCACCCCGGCCTCGAGCATCTCGACCGCCTTCAGCCGGGCGCCGAGCGCGACCTCCTCGCGGGTGATGTTCAGGCCGCAGGGGTTGACCACCCGCTCGAACCACTCCCAGAGGATCGCGGTCTCGCCCATCCCGGTGATCAGGCCTTCGGTCAGGTGGGTGTGGGCGTTGACCAGCCCGGGCAGCACGATCCCGTTGCCGTCGCCGACCAGCTCCGCTCCCGGGTTGGTCGCGATCAGCTCGGCCGGGTCGCCGATCGCGGTGATCGCGCCGTCACCGTCGAAGGCGACCGCGCCATCACGGATCGCCCCCTGCGGACCCATGGTCAGCACCCAGGCGCCGCGCACGATGGTCACCTCCGATACCGGCCCGCCCTCGCCCGGTTCGTGACCGGACCCGGCCGGGTCGCCTCCCGGGCTCAATTGATCTCCTCCGGCTCGATCTCGAGGCCTTCGGTCTCGACCTGGCGGCTTTCGTAGTACCAGGGCAGCATCAGCCGTTCGACCAGGCTGACGATCAGGAACAGGCTGATGCCGATCAGTGCCAGGACCACGATCACCGCGAACATGTCGGTCGTCGCCGTCTGGTTATTCAAAACCAGGATCAGGTAGCCGAGGCCCTCCGAGGCCCCGACCCACTCGGCGAAGACGGCGCCGATCACCGAGAAGGCGGCCGCGACCTTGAGCCCGGAGAACAGAAACGGCAGGGCGGCCGGCAGCTGGGCCTTGCGGAAGCGCTGCCAGGCGTTCGCCTTGAGGGTCCTGAGCAGGTTGAGCAGCTCGGGCTCGGCCGCGCGCAACCCGTCGATCGTGTTGACCGCGATCGGGAAGAAGCTGACCAGCGCGATCACCATGATCTTCGGCCGCAGGTCGAAGCCGGTCCAGATGACCAGGATCGGGGCGATCGCCGGGATCGGGATCATCTGCGAGACGACCAGCCAGGGATAGACCGCCCGCTCGATCTTCTGCGAGCTCCGGATCAGGGTGGCGACGCCGACACCGACCACAATCGCCACCGCGAAGCCGATCAGGATCTCCTTGATCGTCACCCAGGCGTTCTCGGCCAGCATCTCGCGGTTTTCCCACAGCGACTCGGCGACCGCGGTCGGCGGCGGCAGGGTCGATTCCCTGACGTCGCCCCAGACGACATAAAGCTCCCAGGCCGCCAGGACGATCAGGGCGAAGATCAGCGGCGGCAGGACGCGCGCGCCCATCCGGCGCGCCGTCGAGTTGGGGGCCATCACTGGTGTGGCTCCTCGAGGGTCGGGCTGTCATCGATGAAGTCGGTTCCGTGAACCGCTGCCTCGAGCGGTTTCAGCAGTTTCTGTTTGAGTGCGAGAAACTCCGGCTCCATCATTATCTCGGCCCTGCGCGGCCGCGAGAGGTTCACTTCAACGTCGAGATCGATCCGTCCGGGGCGCCCCGACATCACGTAGACCCGGTCTGACAGGTAGACCGCTTCTTCGACGTCGTGGGTGACGAACAGGATCGTTTTGCGATCCTCCTGCCAGACGTCGAGCAGCCACTGCTGCATCTGCCCCCTGGTCAGCGCGTCGAGCGCGCCGAACGGCTCGTCGAGCAGCATCAGCTCGCGGCCGGCCAGGAAGGTCCGGAGCAGCGCCGCCCTCTGTTTCATGCCGCCCGAGAGCTTGGCCGGCCACTGCTTCTCGAACCCGGCCAGGCCGAACCGTTCGAATTCGGCCAGCGCCTGCTGGTGGGCCTTCTTCTTGCGGACCCCGTTCAGCTCGAGTCCGAGCGTGGTGTTGTCGAGCACGGTCCTCCACGGCATCAGCATGTCCCGCTGGGGCATGTAGCCGACCCGGCCCAGCAGGTCGTCGGGCTGGTCGCCGTCGAGCAGCACCCTGCCGCTCGACGGCGAGACCAGTCCGGCGATGATGTTGAACAGGGTCGACTTGCCGCAACCGGACGGACCGACGATCGAGACGAACTCGCCGTCACCGATCTCGATGCCGACGTCCCGGAGCGCGGCGACGTTCTCGCCGCCGCCCGCGCCCCGGTAGGTCTTCGAAAGACCCTCGACTGTCAGCTTCGTCGCGGTTGCCTGCAATCCGACCCCCGTTTCGCTCGTCCGGGCGCGCCTACTGGCCGCCCGAGCCTCCGGACAGCTCGTCGCCCCCGGTCCACTCGTTGGTCGCGTAGCGGTCGGGCGCGATCGGCTGCTTGGCCAGATCGTTGTCGACCAGGAAGGTCGACAGCGATTCCAGGCTGTCGTTGCTGAACTGGCCGTAGGTGTCGGCGTCGCCCATCAACGGGATATACGCGTCCAGCTGCGCCGTCGCCAACTGCTTGTCGACCCCCTGGGTCTCGCTGACCAGGTCGTCGACGCCCGTAGCCGGATCGTCCAGCGTGTCCTGGTAGCCCTTGGTCGTCGCGTCTACGAACCCCTTCATCAGGTCCGGGTCGTCGGCGATCTTGGACTCGGTCGAGAAGGCGACCAGTCCCGGGTAGGACGGTCCGCCGTACTCATCCAGCGCGAACGACTTGGTCTTGAAGCCATCCTCCTCGACCTGGACGCCGTCGGCCGGGATGAACCCGGTGAACGCCGCGACCTTGCCCGCTTCAAGCGACTGCACGCCGTTGAAGCCGATCGTCACCACGTCGACGTCGTCCGAGCTCGAGCCGTCGTCAGCCATGATCGTGTCGAGGATCGCGTTGTCCGATGGCACGCCGGTCACGCCGACCGTCTTGCCGGACAGACCCGCCGGGCTCTCTATGCCCTCTTCCTCGAGGGTGATCAGCCCGCCCGGGGGACGCTGCAGTATCGCCATGACGCCCTTGGCCTCACGGCCGGTATCGATCTGACCGGCGAGGTCGATGCCGTCGGCGATCCCGAAGTCGGCCTTGCCGGCGTCGATCAGCCGCAGCGTGTCGGCGGTCGAGGTCGGCTGGATGATCTTCAGGTTGATCCCGTTGTCCTCGTAGTAGCCGTTCGCCACGGCGGTGTAAATGCCGGCATGGACGGCGTTCGGGATGAAGTCGAGGACCAGGGTCGCGTTCTTGGTCTGGCCCGAAGACGTGCCGGAGTCGCTCGAGCTGCTGTCGTCGTCACCGCCACAGGCCGCGATTCCGGTCGCCAGGGTGAGCGACGCCACCAACATCAGCAGTATTCGTTTCCAACTTGACTTGATGCTCATTGATTCCTCTCCACTTCGTTTCCAAAAATTGTGTGAAACAGACGAATTCGTCGGTACAGATTCTCGTTCAGAAAAGGCTGGCTGTTCAGATATCCCGACCGTACCTCCAGTTCATCCAGGCCCACGCTCGGGCAGCCTCCCCTTCAAACCATTGACGGCGTGCCGCCAGGTCCTGCTCTGAAAAACCTTCGTCCGGGCCGAGCGCCTCGCCGACCAGGCAGCGCTCCTCCAGGTATCGGGCCCGGACGACCGCTTCACCCAGGGTCCTGCCGGTCGCGATCGCGCCGTTGCCACGGACCAGCAGGCAGTCCGCCGGGCCGAGTGCGGTCGCAATCTGTTCACCGGCTTCGCGGTCGGTCACCAGGTCGGTCCGGCCGCAGAACCTGACCTCACCGGCCAGCCCGCCGAGCCCGTGTCCCAGCGGCGGGACCTCGCCGTGGGCGCCGGCGATCACCGCGGCCGGCGAGTGCGTTCTGCAGATCGCGCCGACGTCCGGGCGGGCGGCGTAGACGGCGGCATGCATCGGCGCCTCCAGCGGCACCTCGGTGGCGTCTTCGGGGGCGACGGCCCCGGAGTCGAGCCGGTGGATGTCCGCCGGGCCGGCGTCGCCGAGTGGCCGGGTCGCGGTGATCAGGAAACCGTCTTCGTCCCGGGCCGAAACGTGGCCGAAGCCCTCGACCAGCCCGGCGCCGGCGATTATCCGGGCCGCGCGGGCCACCTCGGCGGCGGTCGGCTGGTCGGTCCCGGCCCCGGCGGTCGGCTGGTCGGTTCCGGCCGCCTCGGGTTGACCCTGCCCGCCGGGCCTGGTTCGGAGGCTGTCGGCGGCGGCGGTCATCTCAGGCGGTCACCCTCAGCGCCATCGGGGTCGGGTTGAAGGCGTTTACCGCCGAGATGTCCTGGGGACAGGCCGAGAGCGCCACCACCAGATCTTCCAGCACTTCCATCACGATCGCCGACCCGGCCGGATGGGGCGGCTCACGGGTGACGATCCTTCCGTCTTCGACGGTGTTGTTCATGAAGACGTTCCAGCAGTTCTCGCCGTCGATCGTAAGCTCGCGTTCCTGCGCGGCGATCGCTTTCTGGATCGAGGCCAGGCAGGAGCCGTGGTCGGGCGCGTCATAGTCGATCGCGTAGCGCTCCGGGTCACAGCAGGGCACGATCAGGTCGTGCCGCCCGACGTCGTCGCGCAGGATCCTGAGCAGCGGCGTGCGGTGGTTGGACAGGATCGCGTCGCCGACCTCGGGGACCAGCTTGGCCAGGCTGGAGACGGTGTGGGCCGGCGAGAGGTATTCCGAAGGGTCATCGGTCATCCAGGCGGCGAGATCGCCTACCTGCTGCCCTTCGAGGTCGACCACCTCGAGGGTCCCCCCCTTTTTCACCTCGATCGTCCGGGCCTCGTATCAGGCACGATCACCTCTTCGGTCGGATCACTCACACCGGGACCGCCGTTCCGGACAGTTCACACTTGCCGTCGGGCGCCGGGGTGTTGCGGGAGCGGAGCGCCTTCACCTCGCCGTCGACCATGACCGCGGCGATCCCCGGGATGTCGCCGTACTGGATCGCCTCGAGCGGGCCGTCGCAGGCCGAGCCGAGCGGGGCGAACGCACAGAAGAGGTCGGCCGGACGGCCGGGTTCGAGTACCCCCTGGGGCCGGCCGAGCACGGCACCGTTGTTGCCGGTCGCCATCGCGATCGCCCGGGTCGCGCCGAGCCCGCAGAGCGAAGAGAGCTCGCAGACCGTCTTGATCATGCCGAGCGGCATCACCCCGGTGCCGGTCGGAGTATCGGTGGCGATCACGATCCGGTCGAGCGAGTCGAGGTCGTAGGCGAGCTCGATGATCTCGGTGCTCGAGCGCAGGTTGCCCGCCTGGACCAGCTGGATCGCCCCCGGCGCGTCGAACAGCTTCGGCAGGTCCTCGTCCGGAAGCGCGGTGGTCCCGCCGTTGGCGTGGCCGATGATGTCGCAGCCGAGCTCGAGGACGTCGTCGATCGTGACCGGCGAGGAGTCGGGGATCGAGGCCCCGCCGGTGTGGTTCATGACCACGAAGCCGTTCTGCTGGGCCGCCCGCACCAGCGGCGCCGCCTCGGCCTGTGATTCGAAGTCACCGAAGCCGACCTTGGCCAGCCAGACTCCCTGGTCGGCGAGCTCGGCGAAGTCGTCCGGAGTCAGCGTCGGCTCGATGATCACCGAACCGGCCAGCACCTTGACCCCGCCCGGGCGGTGGTTCTCGAATGCCCTCTGGGCGGTCAGCGCCAGCGCTTTCACGCCCTCGCGGTCATGCGGCCGGCCGGGCAGGTGGACCTCGGAGGCCGACATCATCGTGGTCACCCCTCCGTGAAGCGACGACTCGATCCAGCCGAGCGCGCTCTGGCGGGGAGTCCAGTCGCCGAACACGACGTGGGCGTGGCTGTCGATCAGGCCCGGCATGACCACCGCGCCGCCGGCGTCCAGTACCGAGTCCGGCTCCGGGCCGGGCTCGAACCCGGTGATCAGACCGTCGTCGATCCGGATGACCTCGGGCGTCGCAAGCTGGTCATCGATCCTGCCGGTGACCATCCCCGAGAGGTTGCGGACTTCGATCGAACTGTCCGGAGAGCCGGTCATTCCACCTCTTCTTTGGTCTTTCCGCCGACCCGGGCGTTCAGCCTGCCGCGCGAGGCCACTCCGCCGATCAGGACGATCTCGTCCGGCGCCGGGGCATCGGGGATCTCGATCGTGATCGTGTCGTAGTGGGAGCGGACCCAGATCTCGTCCTTGTAGCAGAGCGGTACATCGACCGACGCGCCGGCCGCGCAGCGCTTGGTCGTCGAAGGCAACCAGGCCTTGCCGCCGCCGAAGCCCTCCCTGAACGGATTGCCGAAAGAGGTCGTCTTGGCGGCATTGCCGTGCTCCTGCTCGCCTTCGATCCCGACCAGCACCGCCTTGCCGTGGCTTTCCACCCACCCGTCGACCGCCGAGTTGCAGCGCTCTCCGATCAGCGTGCCGAGCGCCGCGCTCGCCTCGATCAACTCGCTCAGGTCCTCGGTGAACGGCTCTCCGGCGTAGGGGTTCCGGAAAACGACTGCGACCGCCGCCTTCTTCAGCGGCTCGCCGTCGGCCCGGCCGCCCTCGGTCAGGACCTCCTCGACCACGGTGACTATCTTGCGGATCTCGAGATCGATGCTCACTTCGGAACCTCCTGGTCGGTGTTGGCCCGCCCGGTCGGGGTGTTCGGCCCGCAGGGGCGGTCGGGCAGCGACTCGAAGTAGGCGATCACCTCGTCGGTCGGCTTGACGTCGCCGTACTTCATCTGGATGTCGAGCAGGTTGACCTTGTGCGAGATAGTCGAGCGGTCCCAGACGCACTCCTCGGGAACGATTGATCGGTAGTTGTACTGGGCCGCCTCGACCGCGCTCGCCCGGACGCAGCCGCTGGTCGTCGTCCCGGCGGTGATCACCGTGTCGGCGCCGAGATAGATCAGGTAATCGAGCAGGTGGGTCCCGTGGAAGGCGCTCGGCTTGTCCTTGACGAAATAGATGTCCTGGGGCTCCGGCTTGATCTCTTCGACGATCTCGTTGCCGAACGATCCCTTGATGTCGCTGGCGTCCTCGGCCCTGTGGCTCTTCCAGTTCCAGGCGCCCTGGTCAAATCCGTCCGGCCGGCGGTCCATGCCGGTGTAGATGACCGGGATCTGCTTTTCCCGGGCCGCGCCGATCAGTCGCCGGAGGTGCCCGACCCCCACCCAGCCGCGCTCGCCACAGCTGTAACGCCACTTCTTGATCGATTCGAGGATCGGCTCCGGCCGGTCGCCGATGAAGTTGTAGATCACGTCGACCACCAGGAGGACCGGCTTCTCGCCGAACCCGACCTCCTTGCCCCAGCCGGCCCGCTCGAAAACGAGCCGGTCTTCCTCGGGCAGTACGTCGTCCCAGACGTTGGTCACGCCCCACCCGCCTTTCCGATCTGCGGATGCGGGTGGACCTCGGCCCGGGCGCCGTCGCCGCCGGCGACCGGTACCAGGTCCTGGCCCGGTGTGCGGCGGATGTAGCTGCCGTCGGCGTCGCCGATGAACTCCGGGCCCGGCGCGCCGTCGTCGAACTTCGACATCTGCTTGCCGCCGAGGAAGGTGGATACCGGGTAGCCGTGGATGGTGTGGCCGTCGAGCACGGTCCAGCCCGAGCGGGTCAGCACGTTCTCGTTCTTGACCGTGACCTCGCGGTTGAGGTCGACCAGGACGATGTCGGCATCAGCCCCGACCTCGATCAGGCCCTTCCGCGGGTAGACGCCGAAGATCCGGGCCGGGTTCTCGCAGGCAACCTGGACCATGCGCTCCAGGGTCAGCTTTCCCTGGTGAACGCCCTCGAGCAGCACCGGAAGGTGCATCTCGACCCGTGAGGTGAATCCGGTCTTCAGCTCCCAGATGTTCTCGTTGTAGGAGGTCTCGTAGTCGGCGGGCTCCCAGGCGACGACGTGGTCGGACCCGACCGAGTCGATGATGCCGGCCTGGATCGCGGTCCAGATGTTGGGGTTGTTCTCGCGCGAGCGCAGCGGAACGTTGATTCGCCAGGCGTTGTGCTCGCCCTTGCCGAAATGCAGCCAGTGCGGTCCGGTCTGGGCGTAGACCTCGACCCCGCGCCCGCGCAGCTCGAGGATCTCGCGATAGCTCTCGGGGGTGGTCGAGTGCTGGATGTAGATCGGGCACCCGGTCTCGGCCGCCATGTCTCCGTAAGTCCGGATGTGGGTCGCCTCGAGGAAGTGCGGCGAGCGGTCCGACCAGGTGGCCCAGTCGGTCCTCCCTTCGGCCTTCAGCCGCTTGTCGAAGATCCTCGCGATCTCCCAGTTCTCGCAGTGCATGCAGACGATGCCGGGGCGGCCCAGCGCGGCCACGTTTTCCATGGTTACCCAGCAGACGCCGTCGTCGAAGCCGGCCCCGAGTCCGGCCCGGCGACCGGGCCAGTTCGGCTCCGCCTCGGGGCTCATCGCCTGCAGGTAGAGCTTGTACGAGGTGACCCCGTGGTCTTTGGCGTACTCGGGGATCTCTTCGGCCTGCTGGTCGGTCTCCAGCATGTAGGTCAGGAAGATGTTGACCGCCGAGTCGGTCTCGATCAGCTTCTCGAAGTAGGGGAAGCTCTCGTGGAACGACTTGACGTCCTCCTTCTGCACGTACTCGATGAAGTCGGGGTCGCCCATCCGGGTCTGGGGGCAGTGCACGCCCCAGGTGGTCACACCGGCGGTCACCGCGGCGCGCGATTCGGAGGCTAGGTCGTCCTTGAGCGGCGAGTAACAGCCCGGGTGCGCCTCGGTGTCGACCAGTCCGGGGATCACGTGCAGGCCGGTTGCGTCCACCGTCTGCCTGGCCGGTGGCAGCAGGCGCTCTTCGGTGACCGCCACGACCTTGCCGCCGTCAACCGCGATTCCGACCTTCCGGGTACCGCTCGAGCTGACCACGGTCCCTCCCGTGATAACCATGTCAACGGCTTGCGCGTCGCCCATCAGCCTCTCCTCCGGTTAGCGTTCTCGCTGCTTGAAATTCAGTATGTTGAACAAAGTTCAACGCTGTGGTCAGCCTAACACAGGGTCCGTCCGCCTGTGCGGAGTTCTCCGGCCGGGCGCCCGGCCGGCCACGATCGGTTGAGCCGGTCACGGTCACGCTCGCCCTCAAGCCGGCCGGCCGGCCGGTTCAGCGGGCTCCGCGAGAGGCACCCCGGCCTCGGCCATCACCGAGCCGGCCACCCGCTTCAGCAGCTTCCCGGTCTTCTCGAGCCGGTCGTCGTCCAGTTGCCCGGGAAAGCCGAGGGCGAGCAGCAATAGCTCCAGCTCCCCGGACGGGCCACGGATCCCCGAGGCGACCGCGTAGTTCTCGTTGAATTCGCCGCGGCTGGCGGCCCAGCCCCGGTCGCGGACCTCGTCTATCTCGGCCAGCAACGTCTTCGGGCTGGTGATCGTCGCCCCGGTGTGGGCCGGAAGCTTGCGCCTGCCGACCAGCTTCTCGACCCTGGCCGGCTCCATCGCCGCCAGAAGGATCTTGCCGAGGGCGCCGTCCATCGGGCCGTAGCTGCTGCCGACCGTGATCCCTACGTGCACGTCCATCGCCGGGTAGACCCGCTCGATGATCTGGCATTCGTCTTCGCCGACCCGCTGGGCGACGGCGAACGAGAGACCGTGAACAGCGGCCAGCGAAGCTATCCGGTCGATGGTCGAGCGGATCAGCTTTACCTGACGGGTGGCGGCCGTCCCCAGCGGGATCAGGGCCGGGCCGAGCCGGTAGGTCCTGGTGCTCTCCTCCCGGCGGACGAACTTGTGCGCCTCGAGGGTCGAGAGCAGGTTGTGCATCGTGCTCTTGGAAAGGCCGGTCGATTCGACCAGGCCGGTCTGGGTGGCCCCCCGCTCGCCCTGGCTCGAAAGTACCTCCAGCACCTTGATCGCTCCGACCACGGCCGGCACTTGGTATTTGCCGTTCTTCCTCGGCATTCAGCTCCCCGGGCGTTCCTGTCCGGCCCGGAAGCGCCGGAAGACGATCGTCTTCTCGCGGGTCAGCTCCTCGATCGTGTACCCGAGGCCTTCCCGGCCCCGCCCGGAGAGCTTGGTCCCGCCGAACGGGATCACCGGCGGCCGGTAGTTGTCGGTACCGTTGATCACCACCCCGCCCGATTCGACCTGCTCGGCGACGTGGAGCGCCCGCTGCGGGTCGCGGGAGAAGACGCTGGCCATCAGGCCGAACGAGGAAGCGTTGGCGACTTCGATCGCCTGCTCGGCCGTATCGACCGGGATCAGGTTGAAGACCGGTCCGAAGATCTCGTCGTCGCGGGCGACGTCGGCCGTCGACGGCACGCCGGCGAGCAGGGTCGGTGCGAAATAGGGGCCCTCGGCCCGGCCGGCTCCGGCCGCGATCCCGGCACCCTGGGCTGGTCGCGTTGGCCACCTGGTCGGCCACCCTGGCGGCGGCCGCGGCATGGATCAGCGGTCCGATGGTCGAGTCCGGGTCGGTCGCCGGCCCGACGACCTGCTGGTCGACCGCGGCGGCCAGCCGGTCGGCCAACTCGTCGTGGAGCGAGCGGTGGACGATGACCCGCTTGCTGGCCGAGCAGGCCTGGCCGTTCATCATGATCCGGCCCTTGACCGCCTCGTCGGCGACCAGGTCGATGTCGGCGTCGTCGAGTACCAGGCAGGCGTTGTTGCCACCGAGCTCGAGGTGGAGGAATCGCAGCGTCTCCGCGGTCGCCCGGGCGACCGCGATCCCGGCCCCGGTCGACCCGGTAAGCGAGACGGCATCGATCCCATCGGCCGAGGCAAGAGCGGCGCCGACGTCGGCCCCGCCGTGGACCGCCTGGATCACCGGCTCCGGCACACCGGCCTCGATCAGGGCGAGCCGGAACCGCTCGACCACCAGCGGAGCCTCGATCGGCGGCTTGACCACGACCGCGTTGCCCCCGACCAGCGCCGCGGCGCACTTCTCGACGAAAAGCTCGACCGGGAAGTTGAACGGCAGGATCGCCGCGACCACACCGAGCGGCTCGCGGCGGGTGTAGGCGAGGTCCCACTCGGTGCCGGGGTTGCCCTCGGTCGGCAGGATCCGACCGGCCAGGCGGCGGCCTTCTTCGGCGTTGCCGTGAAGGAAGTGGATTCCGCCGCCGACCTCGAACTCCGACTGGGCCAGCGGCTTGCCGGACTCCGCCGCCAGCAGCGGGCCGAGCTCGGGGCGCTCGACCTCGAGCAGGTCGGCCGCCCGGTCGAGCATGGCGGCCCGCTCGGCAACCGGCCGGGACGACCAGTCCCTGCGGGCGGCGACCGCCGAGGCGACGATCGCCTCGACTTCACCCGGGTCGGTGGCGGCGATCTCGCCGAGAACCTGTGACTCCTCCGGATTTTTGATCGCGATCGTGTTCACCGACTTGAACCGGGTTCAATATATCGCCCCACGGCGGGAGCGCAACCCCGGCCCTCCTCCGCGCGAGCCGCCACCGCGACCCGGTGAACTAGGGGATCCGGTGGACCTCGAACAGATTCGCCCCCAGGCCGACGTCGGAGAGGCCGGCGACGATCGCGATCAGGTCGCCGGATTCGGCGGCGCCATACTCGACCGCGACGTCGGCGCACTCATAGAGCAGGTCGCGGATCTCGGTGGTCTGGTCGTGGAGCACCGGATCGACCCCGAACACCAACCTCAGGCGGCGCAACGTCTTGCAGGCTGTGGGTGACCGCGAGGACCGGGACCCTCGGCCGGTGGGCCGCGACGATGATCGCGCCGCGCCCGGAAGCGGTGGGAACGACGATCGTCTCGAGCCCCAGCCGGTAGCAGGCGATCACGGCACTCTGGGTGACCGAATCCGAAACCTCCATGTCGTCCTGGCTGGCCCGGTTGAACAGCCAGTCCCAGTAGGGCAGGTCGGGCTCTGTCGCGCGCGCGATCTGGTCCATCACCCTGATCGTCTCCACCGGGTGGGCGCCGACCGCGGTCTCCTCGGACAGCATCACCGCGTCGGTGCCGTCGAAGATCGCGGTCGCGACGTCGGTCACCTCGGCCCTGGTCGGCCGCTTTTCGTGGACCATCGAGGCCAGCATCTGGGTTGCGGTGATAACCGGCCTGGACCACTGCCCGGCCTCCCTGATCAGATGTTTCTGCAGGACCGGGACCTTCGAGAGCGGCACCTCGATCCCGAGATCACCGCGGGCGACCATGATCCCACCGCCGGCCGCCTCGACGATCGCCTCGATCGCCTCGGCCGCCTCGGGCTTTTCGATCTTGGCGATCACCGGGATATCGCTGTGCCGAGCTCTTCCAGCCGCTTCTTGACCGGGTCCAGATCGGAGGCTGCCGCGCACGAACGAGACCGCGAGCAGATCGATCTGGTTGGCGACGGAGAAGTCGACCCAGGCGAGGTCGATGCCGAGACCGCCTCGAGGCCGGATTCGAGCCCCGGGAAGGTTCATCCCCTTGTTCGAGGAAAGCGGCCCGCCGATATGCACGTGGGCGATCAGCGAGTCACCCGACCTGGCCGTCACCTCGAGCCGGATCGTGCCGTCCGCGAGGTAGACGATCGCGCCTTCCTTGAGCACGTCGGCCATCTCCGGCCACGGAACCGGGATCTCGGTGGCCGAGCCGTCGATCTCGGCCGGGGTCAGGGTCACATCTGAGCCGGTGACGATCTCGACCACCTCGTGCGGGAAGTGGCCGACCCTGAGCTTCGGCCCTGGCAGGTCGCCGAGGATGCCGACCTCGCGCCCGGTGGTCTCGCTCGCGGCGCGGATGTCTTTGACCGTCTGCCGGTGCCTGGCCTCGTCGGCATGGGAGAAGTTCAGCCGGAAAACGTCCACCCCGGCCTCGATCATCTCGACCAGGGTCGGGGGGTCCCAGCTGGCCGGACCGACGGTGGCAACTATCTTGGTTCTTCTTATTCCGGTCTCTTCCACCCGGCCATTGTGACGGTCGGAGCGCCCGGACCGTGAACGGATCGTCAAACCGGCACCCGATCAGCCCCGGAGCAGGGCCCTGCGATCCCGGAGCAGGGGCCCGCGACCCCGGGCTGCCGGGGTCGCGGTCGCTCGGATCAGAGTTCTTCTACTTGTGGCCCTTGTAGGCGACGATCTGCTGGTAACCGCTCGGGCGGTTGGTGTAGGCCATCGTCAGGATGTGGATCGGTGAGAACGTGATCTCCTCGGCGGTGGCACTGGCACGCCACTGCGACGGATCGGAGGTCCCGTACTCGGCGGTCAGCTCCTGGCCCGACTGGGCGATCGCGTTCCAGACCGCGGTCTGGCAGGCTGCTCAGGTCGCCCTTGCCGCAGTAGCTCTTCTTGAACGGCTTCGGCTGGCTCTTGCCGAGCAGCTTCTTGATGTCGCGATCGAAGTACTGGTACCAGCCGTTGTACTGACCACCCGGAGGCGCGTCGAACCGCGGAAGAGCGAGTCCAGCTCATCCAGCTGCGAGCCGATCTGCGGCCCCATGAACGCGTCGGCGATGTTGTCCCAGGCCCCGTCCATCGAGGCGGCACCGGGATCGTCGATCAGTCCGTCGCCGTTGCGGTCGAGCCGGCTGCCGGCCTTCTCGGTCCAGTAACGCATCTGCTTCAGCATCTGGCCGGCCTGTCCGGTCGGCGGCTTGGAGCCGTTCAGCAGCTTGCGCAGCAGCGGCACGGTGACGATCGCGCGCACGTCCTGGGTCGCGCCCGAGTTCATCGCCGAGGTGAGGCCGCGGCAGGTTCCACTTGCCGTTGGCGTTCCGGTTCTTCTTCAGCTGCCGGTTCAGCAGGTCGACCCGCGCGACCGAGCCGTTGCGGCCCCAGGCGTCGTCGGCCGCGCCGAAGCGGTGGGCGGCGGTCTGGTTCCAGTTGACCATCAGGCCCGACTTCGGGATTCTTGCCCTGCATGTGGCCGGCCTTGTCGAGGAAGCCCTGCCACTCGTACTGGCCGGTGCCCTTGGTCAGCAGGCGCGGATCGACCTGCGGGTGGCGGATCGGCAGCTGGCCGCTGGTGAACATCGGCAATGTTCTTGTTGTCGATGTAGAACGAGTTGAAGGTCTGCGGCGACTGGTTCGCCGCCTTGTAGAACGACTCCACGTCATTGACTCGTGCCGTCCGAAAGGCGCTGGTTGAACAGGATGTCGACCACGTCCTTGCCGTAGCTCGAGCGCTTCGACGAGATCGCGACCTTCCTGCCGTCGACCGTCGCGTAGCCGGTGACCGGGCCGTGGACCGTGGTCATGAAGTTGACCGGGTCGCCGTTCAGCGTTCCGGCGTCGAACGGCTCCATGTCGAGGCACTCGACCCTTGTACATGTACTTGGTGTCGCTGCCCTCGCAGAGCGTCTCCGCGTACTGGTCGATCACGTCGGCGCGAGGCCGAAGTCAGCGTGTTGGAGAAGTCCTGCGCCGCGGCCGATCAGCAGGTAACCCGGGGGCGAAGGCCGAGGTCGAGCCGCGCCACTTGAGGCCGGGCGCGTCCATGTCGATCTCGTAGGTGAAGCCCGGGTAGTTGTAGCCGATCTGGGGACCGCCGACCATCAGCGGCTTGTTGGTCGCCGACTTCTTCTTGGTGACCATCAGCGTGTTCGAGGCACTGCTGCCTCGGCATCGGGTGCGCGTCAGTGGCATCGGGCGAGCCGTCGTCCACCGGGTCGACCTCGGCTCGTAGCTGTCGTGAGTCGATGATCACGGTGCCGGCGCGGCCGTTCTGCGGGATCGGCGCGTACGGGAAGTTGCCGTCGACCGATGGTCGGGCTGCCGTTGTTCTTCTGCTGGGCGCAGGTCGTCGAAGACCTTCCAGCCGTTCTTGGTACCCGAGGCGGTCTGATCAGGCCGTCGAGGAACTGCGAGCGCCGGGCTTCGTCGCCGCCGCCCTGGCCGAGGAACTGGCTCTTGAACGAGTTCATCGCGAAGATGTCGTTGCGGGTCCAGGCGCTTGGTCGCGGGCTGTTCGGCCGCCAGGTAGTCGTTCATGCCCTCGACGAAGGTGTCGATGTCGTCCAGCGCCGGCCTGGCCGTCGGCGCCCTTGGCCTTCAGCGCGTCGGCCTGCTTGGCGACGTCGGCCTCGGTCTGGGCGCTGGGCTGGAAGTTCTGCAGCCCGAGGATCAGGCTGTATCGCGGTGATGTTCGGGATGTCGATCGCCGCCGCACAGCCGGTCGTAGCGGGCCTGCAGCAGCAGGATTCCACGGTCCTCCTGGGCGATCCAGCCGGCCGCCCAGATGCCGCCGTCGTAGGTCGTCGAGCCTTGACGTGCGGGACGTTGTACTTGTCGCGGGTGATCGTCACGTCCGTCGTACGGGACCGGCTCGTTGACGCCGGGGCCGTCGGGGCCGATGCCGAGTCCCTGCGACTTGAAGTTCTGCTGGATGTCCCGTTGAGCTGACGTTGTTGAACAGCGGGGTGAGCGCGTCATACATGAGGGCCTGGCTGTCCGCGCCTTCGGGAGTCGGGAATCGAGCCCCACTGACCGGAAGGAATGATGTTCAGCGACGTGGCCGAGTAGTCCTTGGCCGAGGCGGTCGCCGCCTGGATCGCCAGAAGCCCGAAAACGAGCACAGCGAAAACACGACAACGACGACGCATCAACTACCCCCTCGAGAGTGATTCAGAACAGATTCCTTGCCAGACATTTCGATACACAACCGCTCATAACACTACGCCGGTCCGTCTGATTCGGTCGCCAGCCCACCTTCGGCACCGGCCTGCGTCAGCTCCCGGTCACCGGGGCGTCCCCGTTGAGCGAGTGCTCGACGTCCTTCGATCGGGTCGTACCAGCCGTTCTCCAGGATCCAGGCCTGGACGTCCTTGTCAAGGCCGAAGATCACCGCCGAAGCCCGACCAGGATGAAGATCGCGCCGATCACCTTGCGGAAGATGCCGTCGGGGTCGCTCAGCCAGTTCATCTTCTCGACCACCGCCCGCCCGAACAGGCTGATCAGCAGCAGGATCGCCGCCAGTCCGAGCGCGTAGGCGACCAGGTAGGCGAAGCCCTCGCCGAACGAGGCCGGGAAGGTCACCGCGATGATCAGGGCGTAAGTCGGGCTGCAGCTGTTGAAGACCGGGCCGAGCGCGGCCCCGAGCAGGATGTCCTTGCGTCGTTCCGGTCTCCTCCCGGGTGCGGTCCATCAACCGGTTGGCCCCGCCTGCCATCCCGGTTGCGGTGACCAGCCGGTCCCAGATCGACGGGACCAGACAGGGTGACCCCGAACAGCGACCACGATCCCGCCGGCGAAGATCGACCAGACCGCGTCCGGGATGCCGAGCAGCGCAGTAGTCGCCTTGAGCAGCAGCGAGAAGACGATGATCGAAACCGCCAGGCTGATCACGATCGTCAGCGGGTGGCGGATCGAGCTCGGTCGTGGTCGTCGGCGCCGCTCAGGACGCTGCCGCCGACCATCACCGGCAGCAGCGGCAGCACGCAGGGTGCGGCCGCGGTCAGCACGCCGGCCAGGAATGAGACGACCAGGAGGTTCCAATGGGGCCTAGTTCCGGGCCGACCCCGCCGGGGTCACTCGAGCAGGGCCGCGCTCGACGTTGTCGAAGGTCGGCTCCTCGTAGGCGACGTAACTGTCGATCTTGTTGCCGTCGTCGTCGACCTTGACCATGGTCGTCTGGATGGTCACCCCGTACTCCTGGCGCAGGTCCTGGTTGGAGTCGTAGTCGACCTTGAAGATCGTCACGCCGTCCGGCAGACCGCTGGCCTCGATGTCGGACTCGAGCGCGTTGCACTGCGAACACCATGGAGCGTGGAAGAAGAGCAGCTTGGTCCCCGGGGTCGAGGAGACCAGCTCGGGCGAGTAGTCCACGTACTGGCCCGGCGCGGCCGAACCGCCGGAGTTGCCACCCGAGCCGTTGCCACCTGCCGAGCCGGAGCTGCCCGAGCCGGAGCCGCCGTTCGCGGCGCCGCCGCCTGAGGCCGTGCCATCAGCGGTGGCCGAATCACCGGTCGCAGCGTTATCCGTGGCGGGCGCGGCCGCAGTCACTTCGTCGGTCTCGTCAGATGATCCACTCGCCAGGGTGTAGATCAGCCCCCCGCCGATGACGATTGCGATGACCGCGACAATGCTCAGAGCTTTTTTGTCCATCGGGCAAGGCTAGCGGGTCGGTTAACCGGCCATTTCAGCCTTTGTTAATGGGTTTGTGCGGCCCACACCGGGATACGGAGACCGGCCGCCTCCCAAGGCGGAGAGGGAGGGATTCGAACCCTCGAGAGAGCTTGCGCCCCCTACTCGCTTAGCAGGCGAGTGCCTTCAGCCACTCGGCCACCTCTCCGGGCCGGACGGATTGTACGGATTCGACGGGATCGCCCGGTATAGTCTGCGCCAGATGGACCCGAGATCGTCGACCCCTGCGCGCAACCACGACTACTACGAGGATCTGTTCGAAGAGGTCGAGGCCCCGTTCGCCTTCGTCGACCTCGACGCGATGTGGGCCAACGCCGACGCGATGCTCGAGCGGGCGCGGCGACAAGCCGGTCCGGGTCGCCTCCAAGTCGATCCGCTGCCGGGCCGCTGATCGATCGCATCCTCGACCGCGACGAACGCTTTCGCGGGGTCATGACCTTCACCCTGCCGGAGACGCTCTGGCTGGCCGAGCGCGGCTACGAGGACCTGCTGCTGGCCTATCCGACCACCGACGTCGAGGCGCTCGCCGAGCTGGCGCTGCGGACGCGTGGCCAGCCCGTCGGAGGCGCCGATCCTCACGGTCGACTGCGTCGAGCACCTCGACCTGATCGAGTCGGTGCTGGGCAGCCAGGCCGCCCCGGTCCGGCTCAGCCTCGAACTCGACGCCGCCTGGCACGGCCTGGGCGGCCGGATCAAGGCCGGCGCCAAGCGCTCGCCGATCCGCACCCCCGAGCAGGCCGTCGCGCTGGCCGAGGAGATCAGCCGGCGGGACAAGCTCGAGCTGGTCGCGCTGATGGCCTACGAAGGCCAGATCTCCGGAGTCGGCGACCAGCTCGCCGAAACGGCCGCTCCGCTCGCGCATGATCCGCTGGATGCAGAAGAACTCGATCGAGGAGATCAGCCAACGGCGGGCCGACGTCGTCGCGCCGGCTGAAGGAGGTCGCCGAGATCGAGATCGTCAACGGTGGCGGCACCGGCTCGCTCGAGTTCACCTCGGCCGAGTCGGCGGTGACCGAGCTGGCCGCCGGGTCGGGCTTCTTCGCCCCGGCCCAGTTCGACCACTACTCCTGGTTCACCCTCGCCCCTGCCGCCGCGTTCGCCCTGCCGGTGGTCCGCCGGCCCGGGCCGGGAGTGGTCACCGCGCTCGGCGGCGGCTACCTCTCCTCCGGCGCCCCGGGCCCGGCCCGGATGCCGGTCCCCTGGCTGCCCGAGGGGCTGGTGCTCGACGACGAGGAAGGCGCCGGCGAGGTCCAGACGCCCGCTGCTCGGTCCCGCCGCCGACGAGCTCTCGATCGGCGACAACGTCTACCTGCGTCACAGCAAGGCCGGCGAACTCTGCGAGCGGTTCGACTCGCTGCTGCCTGATCGAAGGCGGCGAGATCGTCGACGAGGTCCCGACCTACCGCGGCGAGGGCCAGACCTTCCTCTAGCCCCGGTCGCCCCGCCCGGTCGCCGCGGGGTCAGGGTCCGAGTACCTCGCGTACGTATGCGTTGCTGAAGACGCGGCCGGGGTCGAGCTCGGCCCGGGCCGCCTGGAAGCGGTCCCACCCGGGGTAGCGCGGGGCGAGGGTGGCCGCGGTCTGCGAGTGGCGCTTGCCCCAGTGCGGCCGGCCCCCGTAGGAGTCGAAGACCTGCTCGATCGCCTCGAAATACGGCCGCCACTGAAGGCCGCGGTACTGGTGGACCGCCAGATAGGCCGAGGCCCGTTCGTGGGTCGGGCTGAGCAGGGCGTCATCGCCGGCGACGACCCGGCACTCGATCGGCATCGCCAGCGGAAACCGTTCGGTCCGGATCAGGTCGAGTACCCGGAGCAGCGCCTCGGGTGCCGCCTCACGCGGCAGCGCGTACTCCATCTCGGTGAAGCGGATCGTCCGGTAGTTGGCGAAGACACCGGTGCGAGACGTCGACCTGCTCGGCCTGGGCCATGAACTTCGAGCGAGAACCTGGCCGTGCCGGGATCGCCGCCGGCACCCTGCCGGTCGCCTTCAGCGCCAGGTTGCCGAGGCCGTTCTCGATCACCACGTCGCTCAGGTAGCGCTCGAACCGGCCGCGCGGTGCCGGCGGCGCCGGTCGGTCCGGTTGCGCCGGATGGTCAGCGCCGTCCCGGTGTGGGGGAAGATGAAGAACTCGAAGTGCTCGTTCTCCCCGGCCAGCCGGTCGAAGTCGTCGAGAACGGCGTCCAGCGGCATCGGCGCGTCGACCCGGTGGAGGTTGAACGACGGGCACGGTCCTCAGCGTCACCGCGGTGATCACCCCGAGCGAGCCGACCCCGACCCGGGCGGCCCGCAGCAGGTCGGGGGTGTCGGTGGGGTTCAGTCTGCGGACCTCGCCGTCGGCCCCGAGCAGGTCGATCGCCTCGACCTGGGCCGGGATGTTCGGCAGATCGGCTCCGGTGCCGTGGGTCCCGGTCGAGATCGCCCCGCTGATCGTCTGGCGGTCGATGTCGCCGAGATTGGCCATCGCCAGCCCGAGCCGGTCGAGCTCGCGGTTGAGATCAGCGAGTACGGTGCCGCCGCCGACCCTGACCAGCCCGGTCGAACGGTCGACCTCGATCACCCCGCGACAGCGCGCCGACGTCGAGCATCAGGTCATCGCTCATCGCCGCCCCGGTGAACGAGTGGCCGGAGCCGGCGGCGGTGATCTGGCGCCCGGCCGACGCCGCCTCCGCCACGACCTCGGAGAGCTCGCGCAGGCTGCCCGGCCGCAGCAGGTCGCGGGGAGTGCAGCTGCGGTCCCCGGCCCAGTTGGACCAGACCGCGCCGGGGCGATCTCCGGTGCCGGCAGATGCCCGGTCTCGCCGCTTCATCTCAGCCTGCTCCTTCGCCTACTGCCTCGGAAGGCAGCGGCAGGTCCGTGTTCCGGGCAACCATCGCCGCCAGGACGAGGACTCCCGCCACGACCAGGGTGGGCAACAGATAGCCGGCCACCCCGGCGAGGAAGCCGCCGCCGACCGCGCCGAGCATCTGACCGCCACCCCAGGCGACATTGGATGCCCCCGAGGCGTAGCCCTGGTTGAGCCCGGATGCGGTCGCCGCGTCGGTCACCAGCGTGCTGGCCGGAGTGAACGAGAGGCCGGCCCCGAACGAGGCGAACATCACCGCGGCGAACAGGACCGGCAGCACCCCGAACACGCCGATGCCGATGATCGCCGCGCCCGACACGGAGATGCCGACCAGATAGGGAAGGGTCCGGCCGACCCGGTCGCTGAAGCGTCCGACCAGCGGCCCGATCACCGCCTCGATCACCGATCCGGCGACGAACGCGCCGGCGATCAGGACCGGTGTTGCCCCGAGGTCGTCCATCCGCAGCGGCGCCACCACGACGACGAGGCCGAAAGCGATCGAGGGCCCGGCAAGCACCGCCGACGCCCGCGGCACGTTCGAGCGCCTGATCGCCTTGACCGCCGAGGAGATCGGCTGACCGTCGACCTCCGCGGCCGGCTGCACGGTCATCGCCAGGCCGATCAGCGCCGCCGCCGCGAAGAACACCATTCCGAAAACGATCTCCGGCCCGACATGATGGGCCAGGGCTCCGAGCGGTGCCCCGAGCAGCTCACCCATCACCGCCGCGGCGATCACCGTGCCCATCATCCGGCCGCGCCGACCGAGCGGAGCGCTCGAGATCACCCAGCTGATCGCTCCGCACCACATCAGCGCTCCCGCCGCTCCCTGGAGGAAACGACTCCCGTCCAGCAGCCACAACTGGTCGGCGAGTCCGAAAATCGGGCTGAAGATCCCGATCCCGACCAGCCCGGCGATCACCGTCCGCCGCGGCCCGAAGCGGGCCGCGATCCAGCCGGCCGGCATCGCCATGATCAGGGTGCCCGCGGCGAAGCTGCCGGCCAGCACCCCGGCCCCGCCCTCGCCCAGGTGGAAGTCGGCGCGATAGTCGGGTAGAAGCGGGGTCAGCACTGCGAAAAAGGTCACTTCGACGAAAACGACCGCACAGGCAAGGAATAGGAGCCGACGCACCGCTCCATCCTGACAGCCGGGCGGGGTCGGGGCAACGAGCCGGAACCGGTCGGCCGGGTCCCTGCCGGATCGGGCCGATGCCGCCGGGGGAGCAGCCGATCAGCTGAGCTGTCCGACCGACTCGACCAGGGCGTCGCCGATCATCTCCAGGTGATTCGTGTCCACGGTGAGCGGCGGGGAGACGGCGACCCCGCGGCCGAGCGGCCGGACCAGAACTCCCCGCTCTCTCATCAACATCGCCAGCCGCACCGGCGCCCCGGCGTCGGCCTGCATCACCGCTGACGAGATCTCCAGCGCCGCCAGCAGCCCGGTGCCTCCCCGGACCTCGGCGGTGGCCTCGAGCCCCGCGGCGCGGTCCATCTGTGAGAAGAGCTCGCCTTCGAGCTCGCGTCCGACCCTCAGCAGGCCTTCGTCCTCGAGGATCCTGATGTTCTCGAGCGCCGCGGCGCAACAGGTCGCGTGGCCGGCATAGGTGGCTCCATGCCGGAACGGTGGCGCATCGGGCTCGTCCCAGAACGGCGCTGCGATCTGGTCCGAGATCACGACTCCGCCCAGCGGCAGGTAACCGCTGGTCACGCCCTTGGCGAAGGTGATCATGTCCGGCACGACTCCCGGCCAGCGCTCGATTCCGTACCAGGTGCCGAGCCGGCCGAACGCACAGATGACCGAGTCGACCACCAGCAGCACGCCGGCCTCGCGGCAGATCTCGGCCACTTCCTCCACATATCCGTGGGGCGGCGGGTAGACCCCGCCGGCGCCGATCACCGGCTCGAGGAAGAACGCGGCGACCCGTTCGGCCCCGACCCGCTCGATCTCGGCCCTCAGGTCGGGGGCGTCGTCGTGGCCGACCACCGAGACGTCCTCGACCAGACGGCCGACGCTGGACCGGTTGGGCGGGATCCCGGCCAGGCTGGTACCGAAGCCGTGCGTGCCGTGGTAGCCGTGGACCCGGGCGATCAGGTGGTGGCGCTCGTCGTGTCCCTGCTCGTGCCAGTAGCGCCGGGCGAGCTTGGCCGCGGTGTCGATGCTGTCGCCACCACCGCTGGTCAGGAAGATGCGGGCGTCCGGGATCGGTGAGAGCCGCGAGAGCCGCTCGGCCAGCTCCAGTGCCGGCCGGTTGGCGAAGTCACCGAAGTTCGAGTAGGCCTCGAGTTCCTTCATCTGCGCCGAAACGGCCTCGCGGATCGATTCGCGACCGTGGCCCACGTTGGCGTACCAGAGGCTGGCCGTGGCGTCGAGGTAGCGGTTCCCGTCCTCATCCCAGACCCAGACGTCCTCGCCCCGGGTCAGCAGCAGTCGGTGGTCCTTGACCTTGCCCATCTGGGCGAATGGATGCCACAGGTATGTGTCCAGGTTGTCGCTCATCGTCGCCTGCTCTCTTGTCCGGGGGTCGGCCTTGCTCCGCTGATCGTCCTACCGTAACCCGAAGTCGACCGCCGCGAGGCCGCCCCGGTCGCCGTCGCGCAGATATCCTCCCGGCATGATCGAGAAGCACGACAGGGAAGCGGAACGGCGCGAAGCCGAACGACCGGTTGATGAAGCCGGCGGCGGTGAAGCGGAAGGGTTCGAACTGGCCGAGGCGGAACTCCGGCGCCAGGCCGAGGGGATCGACGACGACCACGACCCGGTTGCCGAGGCCGGGCTGGTCGAAGCCGAGACATCCGACGCGACCTACGGCGAGAGCGACGAAGAGCACTCGTCGGAGCGCCCGGCAGACGACCACGACTGAGTCTCAGCGCATTCCGTCCCGGCGGCGGGCGCCCTGTCAGACTTGTCCACCAACAGGCGAGGCCTTCCCGGAGGGGTGGCAGAGCGGTTGAATGCACTGGTCTTGAAAACCAGCAAACGTCATAAGGCGTTTCGTGGGTTCGAATCCCACCCCCTCCGTTGCAGGACCGTCGGTTCCGGCGACCCCGGCTGTCAGTCGCGGTTCCCGATCCAGAACCAGAGAAGGTTCAGGCCGATGAACAGCACGGCCCAGAGCCACACCGGCATTCCGAGTACGAAGACGTCAATCATCGGAACCCCTTTTCGGAATATCGCTCATCGGACCTCGCGCCGGTCGCCTTCCCTGTCGCTGGTGGTCCTTTTCAGGGTCGCTTCCCACTCCGCGCTTCTGACAAACGCAACCGGACGGTACGGCGGAACGCCCCTGGTCGGCTAGGCTGACCGCGGTGGCGACCGAACTGACCAACCGGGTCCTCGACTGGCGGTCGAGGGGCGCGAGCGAGACCTTCCGCGGGCGCCGGATCCATGTCTTCCGGCGGGGTGGCGAAGGTCTGCCGCTGGTCATGCTCCACGGTTTCCCGTCCAGCTCGTACGACTGGCAGCCGCTGCTGGAAGAGATCCCTGATCGCCCGGTGCTGGCCTTCGACTTCCTCGGCTTCGGCCTTTCCGACAAGCCGCGCGACCACCTCTACTCACTGCACTGGCAGGCCGACCTGACCGAGGAACTGGTCCGGCGGCATCTGCCCGACCGGCCGGTGTTCCTGCTCGCCCACGACATGGGCACCTCGGTCACCACCGAGCTGCTGGCCCGCGACATCGAGGGCCACCTCTCGTTCGATTTGGCCGGGGCGATGCTGTTCAACGGCAGCATCGTGCTCGACCGGGCCAGCCTGACCCGCAGCCAGAAACTGCTTCGCAGCCGCTTCGGCCCGATCGCCTCGCGACTTTCGAACCGCCGCCTTTTCGACCACGAGTTCGGAGCACTGTTCTCACCGGGCCATCCGTTGAGCGAAGAAGAGGCCGCCGATCAATGGTCGATCGTCTGCCACAACAACGGCCTGGGCTTCGCCCACCGTCTCATCTATTACCTGGAGGAGCGGGAACGGCTGACCGACCGCTGGCACGGGGCGATCCGCGACTGGCCGGGCAGCCTCAGCCTGGCCTGGGGCGAGCTCGACCCGGTGGCGACGACCGCCGTGCTCGACGCCCTGATCGAGCTCAGACCCGCGGTTCCGGTCGAGCGCCTGCCGGGCCTCGGCCACTACCCGCAGATCGAAGACCCTGCCGCGATCGGAGCCGCACTCGAGCGGGCGATCGAGCGGTCCGGCGGCGACAGTCCGGCGTAGGACCCGGTCGGACGGGCGGCCCTGCCGGCACGCCGAGCTCGCTCCGCCCGGGGCTCAGCGCCGGTTCGGCCAGCGGAACTGCTGGTAGACGCTGCCGAGTCCGTCCCGGACGATCCAGGCGGTCCGTTTGACCTCGAGCGCCAGGCGGTGACGGAGCTTCTTCGTCTTGAACTTCCAGCCGTCGGGCAGGGCCATCAGCGGGTTGCCGCTGCTGGCGTTGAGATCGCGCGCGGTCAGGTCCGGGTCGACCGTCTTCGTATAGCTCTGCATCGCGTAGCGCCGACCGTTCGGCGCAACCAGGATCCTCACGGTCCGGCCCTTGCGGTAATTCCAGACGGTGGTCCGGTTGACCGCGAGCCTGGTGAACGGTTCCGGTGAGAGGGTCGGGGTCTGAAGCACCGCCACCTTGCGTACCTCGAGACCGCTCATCTCGAACGGATATCCGGCCTTGCCGCCCGAGATGCCATCGATCGTCCAGCGGCGCGGGCCGTTGGCGACCGAGCCCAGCGCCGCCCACTCGGTCCTGATCGCGTCGAAGTCGACCGCCTTCCACTGCTCGCGCGGGCAGTCGTTCAGGCCGACCGTGTTGAACACGTTGACCGCAAAGATCGAGTCGATCGGCGGATCGACAACGAAGATCTCGCAGTACCTGGAGTTGTAGATGCCGCCGAGCCCCTTGCCGCCCTTGGCCTTGCCGGCCATGCTGCCGGCGGGCAAGAGGAGTAGCGACGCCGCCGCAATCGCAGCGCCGAGGAACAGGCGGGTGAAACGGCAGTCAGACAACGGCGACCCTCGCGATCGTGGACAGCGACTGGTAGTAGACGTCGCGGCCGAACCCGGGTGCCGGGAAGAGGAACCCCTGAACCGACGAGGGGACCTCGACCCTGGCCTTTTCCTCGCCGCTGTCGAGGTCGAGTACGACCAGGTTGTCGCCGCCGCCGGCCAGCGCGGCGCGGCGGGCCCTCGCGCTCAGCCCGAGCATCGGTCCGATCTTCCGGGTGAGCGGGCGGACCAGGCGACTCCGCATCACTGCCGGCCCACGCCAGTCGCCGACCACCAGCTCGCGGGTGTCCGGGTAGGCGATCAGATGGCCGCCGTGGGCCAGTCCGTCCAGGCGCCAGATCGACTCGAGCTCGTCGCCGTCCAGTTTCCAGGCCTGCATCACGGCGTTGCCGGAATCGTAGGCGACCACGATCCGGTTGACCGGGTCCCAGGCCGGCGGGTTCGATTCGGTCCCGTATGGCAGGCCGCTGATCTCGACCGAGCGGACCTGACCGGCGTCATCGAGCCGGGCCCACCAGAGCCGGACCGGGTCCTTTCTGCACGCCGCTGCCGAGCATGGTCGTATCGACCCGGTTACGTCCGTTGTCCATCCAGAAGACGTGTTCTTCGGTGATCACCGGGTCCCAGCCGTAGCTGCGCTCCAGCGACGGGCCGTAGGTGGGAATCCAGGACCCGTCGATCACCAGGCGGCCGGCATCCCGGTCGAGGTTCAGCCGGAAGACCATCGTCGTGCCGATCGCGATCACCGATTCGCCGTCGCTCGAGAGCCGGGCGATCGAGGGCTCGGGCAGGACCAGCGGCTCGGCCACCGGCAGGAGCGTCTCCGGGTCGAGCGCCGAGAAGGTCGAGCGCTCCAGGCCGACCGGCGCGTCGCAGTCCTTGGTCACCAGCTCGCCGCCGTCAGGATCACGAACGAGTTGTGGGGCCGCCCGACCGGCAGCCGGTGCGAGGCGAGCACGTCCAGGTCCGGGCTCAGCCGCCAGGCCCAGCGGCCGAAGATCATGTGAAGGTCGCCGTTTGCGTGGGCGGCGATGCCGCCCGGCCAGAACGGGCCGCCGGGCAGACGCGCGGTCGAAGCGGTGACCTCGAGGGTCAGCGGGTCCAGCCGCTCGACCCAGGCCTCGACCGGCGTGCTCTGCGGCCCCCTGAGCGACATCCCGTGACGAAGCGCGTACAGCTCGCCCGGTTCACGCCGGACCAGCGCGTCAGTGGCGAAGGCGTCGTGGACCGCCGCCACCTCGAGCCGCTCGCCCGGCTGGATGCCGAGGCCGGCCTGCTCACCACCGGGTACGCCCCAGCGACGCGGGCCGCCGTCCTCGCCGGTCCAGGGACGCGGCCAGTAGGCGCCGGCCCGAGACGGATCGCCGGCACCGGACAGCGGCGGGTTGTCACCGCGGCTCGCCGGCCCGCGGGCCTCGGGATCAGCCACGGGCGGGCACCGAAAGGATCATGGAGCGTTTTGCCCCTTCGAAGTCGAAAGCTTGCGGCCCTCGGCGTCCAGGGCCCGCAGCTTGAGCTTTTCGGCTGACGTGGTCAGGTCGATCCGGGTCTCGAAGCCTTTGCGCTTCGCGGTCGCCACCGGGCTCATCGGCTGACTGTCGCTGCCGCCCAGCACCTGCCAGGTGCGGGTCTCCGTGTCGCCGTTCCAGCTGACGAAGATCGAGGTGGTCCCTCCGTCGCGGCGGGCAACGAAAGTCGGCTCGGTCTTCGGCGAGGCGCTCCAGTGGTGGCGGTAGACCCGGTAGCTGCCGTTGTCCTCGGGCTGCCTGGCGTCGTAGAGCAGCTTGCCCTTCTTCGAGAACTCGGAGAAGTCCGGCTCGGAGCCGAAACCGACGAACACGTTGCCGTTACCCCGAGTCTGGACGCTGCCCTCACTCTCGGCCGAGGTGTCGTCCGAGCGGCTGTAGTCGCGGGCGACCCTGGCGGTCATGCGCTCGTGGTTCGAGCTTCAGCACCAGCCCGCGCGAGAACGGGGCCAGCTTCGGCGGCCCGGCCCCGTCGTCGAACAGACTGATCCTGCCGTTCGTTCAGCCGTCGCGCGTGGTGCTGGAAGTTGAATTCCGTGCCCTTCTTCATCCTGAAGCTGCTCGACTTGCCGCCCAGGGTCCAGAGGACGTTGCCGGTCGGCTTGTCGATCTTGTAGAGCGCCGAGGTGTTGCGGGCCGAGGCCAGCACCCGCCCGCCGCCCAGCTGCTGGATCGAATTGATGTGGTAGGCGTCGTATGAAGCGCTGGTTTCGGGGGTGGCCAGCGAGTCTTCGAGCGGGATGTGTCCATATGAGTGCCACTCCCAGACGACCAGCCCGGTCTCGACGTCGACCTGCTGGATGATCGCGTCCATCATCCGCGAGAGCTTTCCCTCCGGCGTGCCGGGCAGGTGGACCATCTGCGGTTTGTAGATCGTGAACAGCGCGTCGCCGTCGTCGGTCAGCTCGAACTCATGCAGGTCCATCAGGTAGCCGTTGCCGGCGGTCACGGTGGCGACCGTCCGGTAAGAACGGTTGGCGATGATTCCCTCGCCGTCACCGTAGGCCCAGGGCGTGACCCCTCCCTGCCACCAGGTCAGCACCTTCTTGCCGTCGTAGCGCTGGATCCGGAGGTTGGCCGCGACCGTCGGCGACTCGAGCTGGCGGAACCAGACCGGCTGGCCGTGGCGGTTGGCGATCATCGGGCCGCCCGGCCCGACCGGTTCGATGGTCACCGTGTTGTCGCTTCCGGGTGGACGGTCGGTGACGGCAGCGGGGTCAGGAAGAGGTCGCCCTTGGTCTTGTGAGAGTTTTTTTCGACCGTGATCTTCGGTGGCACCAGGTCGGGCTCTGACTGGTAGTGGCGGAGCTTGTCCTGCTGGAAGGTCTCGATCGGGAGAAACGGCAGGTTGAGCCCGGAGATGCCGACGGTGAACCAGGAGCTGATCGGGTCGCGCCCCTTGATCCGCACCGTGAACTCGGCCCGCTCGCCCTCGGTCAGCGGCTGGTCCGGGAGGAAGCTTGCCCCCCGGTTGCCGGAATAGGACCGCATCTGCCCGGGGTGCTCACCGCTCAGATCACCGGTCAGCTCGACCGACTTGATTTTCTCCGGGTGAACCCCCAGCAGGCTGATCTGGGTCTCGGCCGAGGCGTTGGGTGTGCCCTTCGCCGGCGAGATCGTCAGCTTCTGCTTGGCCGAGCCGGCAACCGCCCCGGCCGGGCCGGCAGGTCCGCCGACCAGGACCGCCGCGGCCACCGCAAAAAGCAGAGCTGTGAGTTTTGTCCGCATGCCTGTATTTCCGAACACGCGAGATCCCGGTTCGGACCTCATCCGGCGGAACAGTACCCCCTTTTCACGTACCGGCCTCACGCCGGCCCGGCCGGCTCAGACCAGGGCGCCCTTGCGCGAGTTGCAGTCGCGGCAGAGGGTCTGCAGGTTGTCGGGATGGTTGTCGCCGCCCCGGCTGACCGGGAAGACGTGGTCGATGCTGAGGTTCGACTCCGAGCCGCAGTAGAGGCAGGCGTAGCCGTCGCGGCGAAAGACGGCCCATCGCATCTCGGGATCCAGCGCCTGCCGGGTCGAAGCCGTCTCGCCGGGCTTTGCCAGCAGCCAGAAAAGCAGCCTGGTGGCCGAGCCGGCCAGCGCGAACAGGACCGCGACCAGGGTCACGCCGAGGCGGGCCGCGGCGAGAACGAGGAAGACGATCAGACGGCTGCCCAGCGCGAGCGCCCGGAAAAGCAGCGAAATTGCGAAGCCGATCATGTCCAACAGCTGGTTCCACCCGGCCCCGGCGAATCCCCCGGGTGAACCGGTAATTGCAGGCGGCCGGGTGACGCCCGGGCGCCGGTCGGCCGCAACCGGCGGGCCGGCGGCGGTTCAGTTGTCGAGAAAGGCCAGGACGGCCAGGATCCGGCGGTGGTCGTCGGAGCCGGCCGGCAGGTCGAGCTTCGCGAAGATCCCGGTCACGTGCTTTTCGACCGCCCGCTCGGTCACCACCAGTTCCCTGGCGATGCCCGAGTTCGACCGCCCCTCGGCCATCAGCGCCAGCACCTCGCGCTCGCGGGGGGTCAATTCGTCGAGCGGGTCGTCGACCCGGCGGCGGCCGATGATCAGCGAGACGACTTCGGGGTCGAGCGCCGACCCGCCGGAATTGATCCGGCGCAGCGCATCGACCAGCACATCCAGGTCGCCGACCCGGTCCTTGAGCAGGTAGCCGACCCCCGAGGCGTCGTCGGCCAGGAGCTCGCGGGCGTACGTCTCTTCGACGTACTGGGAGAGCACCAGCACCCCGACCCCGGGCATCTCCTCCCGGATGTCCCGGGCCGCCCTGATGCCCTCATCGGTGTGGGTCGGCGGCATCCGTACGTCGACCACCGCGAGGTCCGGCTTGTGGGCCCGGACCTTTCGCATCAGGTCCTCGCCGTCACCGGCCTGGGCGACCACGTCGAACCCGGCCTCACCGAGGATCCTCACCAGGCCCTCGCGGAGCAGCACCGAATCGTCGGCGACCACCACGCGCAGCGCAGTCCCGTCCGCCTCGTCCGTCGGCGCGTTCATCGGCCCACCATGACCTCATCCTGACCGATCGGCAGCACCGCCCTGACCAGGGTCCCCCCTCCGGGCAGGTCCCCGACCTCAAGTACGCCGTCGGCCGCGCCGACCCGGTCGGCCAGGCCGCGCAGGCCGGAGCCCTCCGGGATCGGCTCCGCCGCTTCCGTCATCGCTGACCTCGACCACCAGATCGCCGCCCCCGGTCGAAACCGTGACCTTCGCGTCGGCCGGCCCCGGCATGCCGGCTGACGTTGGTCAGCGCCTCGGCCACCACGTAGTAGGCGGCCGCCTCGACCCGTCCTGGGTAGCGCCCGTTCAAACCCGTATCGAGCTCGACCGGCAGGGTGGCCCGCGCGGTCAACGCCTCGAGCGCCGGCGCCGAGTCCGCGGTCGGTCAGGATCGCCGGGTGGATTCCCCGGGCCAGCTCGCGCAGCTCGGTGGTGGCCAGCTCGAGCTCGGCCGAGGCCTCGGTCAGCAGCTCGCCCGGCCGCCGCCGGGTCTTCTTCCAGCTTCGAGCCGGCCAGCCTGCAGGCTGAGCGCCAGCCCGACCAGCCGCTGCTGGGCGCCGTCGTGGAGGTTGCGCTCGACCCGGGTCCGCTCGGCGTCGCCGGCTTCGACCAGCCGCGCCCTCGAGGCCCGGAGCTCGTGCAGCGTTGGAGCGGAGCTCCGCCTCGAGTCGCTGGTTTTCGAGGTTGAGTGCCGCGGCCGCGGCCAGGGTCCTGGCCGTTTCTCGGGTCCTCCAGCCGGGGCGCCGTGGACCAGCGCCCCGATCCGTCGGCCGTCGTGCTCGACCAGGGTGCGGCGATCGCCGTCCGCGGGGACCGCGACCGGCCGGCCGGCCTGTCGACGTAGCCGCCCCGGTCCGGCACCCAGAGGGCGATCTCCAGGTCGGGGTCCCCGAGCGCCTCGGAAATCGCGGCCCGGAGATCGACCCTGGACTCGCGTTCGCCGGGTGAGCGTGGTGACCAGTTCGCCGACCTGCCCCGGCCGTGAGATCCGGGTCTGCAGCAGCCCGGCCAGGAAGGCGTACGGAATCGCCACCAGCGGGAACAGGGAAGATGACGAAGATGACCGACTCGACCGGTGTCGCTTCGTAACGAACAGGTTCTCGGCCAGCAGCAGCCCCTGGAGAACGAACACCGCCCCCCCGCCCAGAGCACCGGGGCGAATGCCTTTCTGGTGCTTTCGTTCCACCTCCGCCAGCGCCGGACCAGCGCCACGATCAACCCGGTGATCGCGAGAATTCCGACCAGGGCCTGGAAAGAGGAGAAGAAGACGAACGCGAAATCACTGTTCTCGGGCCTCAGCGGGTTCGCCGGACAGTCGGGACCACAGATGTCGGGATCCTGCGTATCGGCGAACACGAGCCCCGGCAGCTGCAGCACCGTGACCACCACGTAGGTAGTGGTCACGACCCACCGCTCCAGCCTCGTCCTCAGCCTGCCGTCCGGGAAGACCAGCAGGAGATGAACCAGGAACCCGAGCGACACGGCCGAGAGAGCCGAACCGAGCCCGAAGACCCAGGTCACGTCCGACGCAGACAGCGCCGGCAGGATCCAGAAGAAGCCGGTCAGGGTCATCAGCACGCCGATCTCGTTCCGGGGCCGGCGCCACCAGGCGTAGACGCCGGTGCCGACGAACGACCACCCGATCACCAGGGTCGCCAGAAGCAGCGGGATCTTGGCCGGCTCGTGGTCGCTGGTCAGGATCACCGGGACCACGATCAGACCCGCGGCGAGGGCGGCGATGGCGATCAGGATCAGCGCCCGGCGCAGGCCGATCATGCGGTCAGGGCCTCCAGGGAGCGCCCGGTGAGCTCCGCTTTCGGGACGAATCCGATCGCCGGACTGAGCCCGACCAGCGATCCGAAGTCGGAGCTGTCACGGCTCGAAGTCAGGACGACGGCCGGCGCCGACGGCTCCGCGCATATCCGGCGGGCCACCTCGAAGCCGTCCATGTCGGGGAGCTGGATGTCGACGATCACGAGATCGACCTCCGATCGCAGCGCCGCGGAGACGCCCGGACGCCCGGCCCCGGCCTCGGCGATCACTTCGTATCCCTCGGCCTCGAGCGCCCGGCGGGCGCTGGCCCGGAAGCCGGCGTTGTCATCGATGATCACGATCGAACTGCCCATGGGGCGATTCTCGCCGATCACGGTGGCTCGCCGGGTACGGATAACCGTACGGCCGGCCGGTGCTGGCCCCCCTCCCCGACTCGCCCCCGCCACACCCGGAGACGCCTGCCACCCCCATCGAGATCAAGCCCGTTCTCGGTGAATCTTTCGTTCATCAAATCGAACGCACGGGTTGGACCAAGGGTCTACCCCAATCCGGGCTAAGGGTCATTCCCAATGGACAAGTTCACGGGCGGCCCTCAACCTGTTCAGCAGAACCGAAAGACCCACCAAGCGACGAAAGGGCACCTGATGCAAAGCAGAAAACCGACAACCAGAATCGCAGAGTGGAGCGCAACCCACCGCAAGCTGGCCATCTTCGGCTGGCTGGCCTTCGTGGTCGCGGCCGTTGCCATCGGGGGGTCGATCGGAACCAAGACGCTCGACGGCGCCGACCTCTCCACCGGCGAGGCACAGCGGGCGGAACGGGCGCTCGAGCGGGCCGACCTCAAGCCCAACTCCGAGGTCGTGCTGCTCCAGAACACCGACCTCACTGTCGGCGACGAGCAGTTCTCGACGGTGGTCGGCCAGGTCACGACCGGGCTCGAGGAAACCAGGTTCGTGGACGGGGTCAGCTCACCTTCAAACGGAGGCGGGGCCATCTCTGAAGACGGCCACTCGGCTCTGATCGAATTCGAGATAGCCGGCGACTCGACCCAGGCCGAGACCCGGGTCGACACGAGCCTCGCCGCGGTAAACGCCGTCCGCAAGGCCAATCCCGACTACACGGTCAGGCAGTTCGGCGACGCCAGCGCCAACAAGGCGATCAACCAGGTGTTCGCCGACGACCTGAAACAGGCCGAGACGCTTTCCCTGCCGATCACCCTGATCATCCTGGTGATCGCGTTCGGTTCGCTGGTCGCCGCGGGGGTACCGCTGCTGCTGGCCATATCGGCGGTCGCGGCGACGATCGGGCTGGTCGCCATCCCGAGCCAGTTCTTCCCGGTCGACGAAAGCCTCACCTCGGTGATCCTCCTGGTCGGGCTGGCGGTGGGCGTCGACTACTCGCTGTTCTACCTGAGGCGGGAAAGAGAAGAGCGGGCCGCGGGCCGGAGCCCGGAGGAGTCGCTCGCCAAGGCAGCCATGACGTCCGGCAAGGCGATCCTGGTCTCGGGCCTGACCGTGATGGTCGCGATGGCCGGCCTGCTGATCACCGGCGACAGCACCTTCATCTCGTTTGCGATCGGCACGGTAATGGTCGTCGGGGTGGCGATGTTCGCCTCGCTGACCGTCCTGCCGGCGCTGCTCAGCTGGCTCGGGGACCGGGTCGAGAAGGGTCGGGTCCCGTTCACCAGGACGGCTCCGCCGACCGGCCGGCGAGTCGCGCTTCTGGGCCGCGCTGGTCAGCCGGGTGATGCGGCGTCCGGTGATCTCGATCGCGGTCGCGGGCGGCGCACTGCTGGCCCTCGCCGTTCCGGGCCTCGGACTGAACACGGTTCAGACCGGTCCGTCCGATTTCCCCCAGGACCTGCCGGTGGTCAAGAGCTACAACAAGATCCAGGAGGCGTTCCCCTCGGAGGGATCACAGTCGGCCGTGGTGGTCGAGGCCGCTGATGTGAGAAGCGGCGAGGTCGCGACCGGAATCGACCGGCTGATCCGGAGGGCCGACCGGTCGGATCTATTGATCCCCGGTGCGACCGCCACCTACAGCGACGACGGAACCGTCGCCGAGGTCGCGATCCCGACCCCGGGAGAGGGCACGGACGACGAGCTCGACCGCGGCCCTGGCCGAGATCCGGGACGACCTGGTGCCGGCCACGGTCGGAGCGGTCGACGGGGTCCGAGGTCAACGTGTCCGGCAACGCCGCCGAGTCGCACGACTACAACCAGCTCCTGTCACAGAGGATGCCGCTGGTCTTCGCGTTCGTGCTCGGACTGGCCTTCCTGCTGATGCTGTTCACCTTCCGCTCGATCGTGATCCCGCTGAAGGCGATCGCGCTCAACCTGCTGTCGGTCGGAGCCGCCTACGGCGCGCTGGCTCTGGTCTTCCAGCATGGCTGGGGCGAGTCGCTGCTGGGGTTCCAGTCGAACGGAGGAGTGACCACCTGGCTGCCGCTGTTCCTGTTCGTGATCCTGTTCGGCCTCTCGATGGACTACCACGTGTTCATCCTGAGCCGGATCCGGGAGTACCACGACGGCGGCATGAGCACCGACGAATCAGTCCGCAAGGGGATCGCCACCACGGCCGGTACGGTGACCAGCGCGGCCGTGGTCATGGTCGCGGTGTTCGCGCATATTCGCCACGCTCAGCATCATCGACATGAAGGAGATGGGCGTCGGCCTCGCGTTCGCCGTGCTGATCGACGCGACGATCATCCGCGGGGTGCTGCTGCCGGCCTCGATGAAGCTGCTCGGCGAGCGCAACTGGTACCTGCCGGCCTGGCTCGACCGGCTGATGCCGGGCGGTGCCGGGACCGGTGAGACACCCGCCACGACACCGGCAGCGACACCGGCCGTGACGGCCCCGGTCACCGCGGCCACCCGGGTCGAGTCGGCCGAGGCATCGAGGGCCTGAGCCGAGCGGGCGATCTGCCCGCGACCAGACCGAAAGGGCGCGACTTCCACCGGGAGTCGCGCCCTTTTCCGTTGCAGCCGGGCTGCCTTCCGGGTGCGGTCGTGCGATAGTTGGCCCATGAGCGATCACCTTGAGACCGAGGCCGAAGTCCAGGAAGAGCTGGAAGAGCTCGGCATCGACAACGAGTCGACCGGCAGCCCCGACCTGTTCATGAACCAGGTCGTGGTCCGCATCGTCGCGATCATCTTGATCGTGGCGCTGGTGGGCGCGCTGGTCCTGCTGCTCTTCTGACCGGCCGATCGCCCGGACGGGCGTTCCGGCTTGACCGCACCCCGGCGCACGGGTAGTTTGGGCCCGTTGAGCTCACCTGCCGCAAGCCCCGGAACCGATCACCGCGAATCGGTTGCGGTGGCCGGGAAGGGCCTCGGCTTCGATCAGGTGGTGGCGGTCGCCCGCCTGGATGCCCCGGCCCGGCTGAGCGGGCCGGCCCGTGAGGCGATGGAGCGCTCGGCCTCGATCGTGGCCCGTCACGCCGCCGGTTCCGAACCGGTCTACGGGGTCTCCACCGGTTTCGGCTCGCTGGCGACCACGCCGATACCGGCCGAAAAGCGCGAGCAGCTGCAGCTCGCCCTGATCCGCTCCCACGCGGCCGGTATGGGGCCACCGGTCGAGGCCGAGGTGGTACGCGCCCTGATGCTGATGCGGGCCCGCAGCCTGGCGATGGGTTATTCCGGTGCCCGCCCGGTCGTCGCCGACACCCTGCTCGCGATGCTGAATGCCGGGCTGAACCCGGTGGTGCCGGAGCACGGCTCGCTCGGGGCGAGCGGCGACCTGGCTCCGCTGGCCCACTGCGCCCTGGCGGCGATCGGAGAGGGCGAGACGATCTGCCCGGACGGGGTCCGGCGGCCGGCGGCCGAGGCGCTCGAGTACGCCGGCATCGAGCCGCTGAAGCTGACCGCGAAAGAGGGCCTGGCCCTGATCAACGGGACCGACGGCATCCTCGGGATGCTGGTCCTGGCGATCTGCGACCTCGACCGGCTGCTCGCGGTCGCCGACATCGCCGCCGCCGCCTCGGTCGAGGCCCTGCTCGGCACCGACCGGGTCTTCGAGGCCGGCCTGATCGGGCTGCGTCCCCATCCCGGCCAGGTCAAGAGCGCCGCCAACCTGACCCGGCTGATGGCCGGATCCGAGATCGTCGCCAGCCATCGCCACGGCGACCCGCGGGTCCAGGACGCCTACTCGATGCGCTGCGCACCCCAGGTGACCGGAGCCGCCCGAGACTCGCTCGAGCATGCCCGCGGGATCGCCCGGATCGAGCTCGACTCGGCGATCGACAATCCGATGGTCCTGCCCGACGGGACGGTCGAGTCCTGCGGCAACTTCCACGGGGCACCACTCGGCCTGGCCTGCGACCTGCTCGCCGCCGCCTCGGCCCAGGTGGGCGCGATCTCCGAACGGCGCACCGACCGGCTGCTGGACGGATCCCGTTCCCACGGACTGCCGCCTTTCCTGGCCGATGATCCCGGGGTAGATTCAGGTCTGATGATCGCCCACTACACCCAGGCGGCGATGGTCGCCGACAACCGGCGGCTGGCCAACCCGGCCTCGACCGACTCGCTGCCGACCAGCGCGATGCAGGAAGACCACGTCTCGATGGCCTGGGGTGCGGCCCGCAAGCTCCGCCGCTCGGTCGCCAACCTGAGCCGCATCATCACGGTCGAGCTGGCCTGCGCCGCCCGCGGACTCGACCTCCGGGCACCACTTCAACCGGCGGCCGGTACCGGCGCCGCGCTCGGGGCGCTTCGGACCGGGCTGCCCGGACCGGGGCCGGACCGCTGGCTCTCGCCGGAGCTTGAGGCGGCCGGGCGCCTGGTCGCCGGCGGGGAAATCCTGGCCGCGGTCGAAGCCGAGATCGGAGAGCTCGAGTGAGCGGGGCGCACCCGGACGGCGGGACGCCCGGCGGCAACGGGGCGACATCCGGCGCCCGGCCGGTCCACTCGCCGCACGGCGCGGAGCTCAGCTGCCGCGGCTGGCAGCAGGAGGCGGTGCTCCGGATGCTGATGAACAACCTCGACCCCGAGGTGGCCGAGAACCCGGACGAGCTGGTGGTCTACGGCGGGACCGGGCGGGCGGCCCGCTCCTGGGAGGCGTTCGACGCGATCGTGCGGACCCTGCGCGACCTGGCCGACGACGAGACCCTGCTGATCCAGTCGGGCAAGCCGGTCGGTGTGTTCCGTACCCACCAGTGGTCGCCGCGGGTGCTGCTGGCCAACTCCAACCTGGTCCCCGACTGGGCCGACTGGGACAACTTCCGCGAGCTCGAGCAGCAGGGCCTGACCATGTACGGGCAGATGACCGCCGGCTCCTGGATCTACATCGGCAGTCAGGGCATCGTCCAGGGGACCTACGAGTGCTTCGCCGAGATCGCCCGCCGGCGCTTCGGCGGCTCGCTGGCCGGCACGATCACCCTGACCGCCGGGCTGGGCGGCATGGGCGGGGCCCAGCCGCTGGCCGTGACCATGAACGAGGGGGTGGCGCTCTGCGTGGAGGTCGACCCCGAGCGGATCCGCCGGCGGCTCGAAACGCGCTACCTGGACGAGCAGGCCGAAGACCTCGCCGACGCGGTGGCCCGCTGCGAGAAGGCCCGGGAGGAGCGACGCGGCCTCAGCGTAGGACTCTGCGCCAACGCGGCAGACGTCCTGCCGAAGCTCCGGGAGATCGGCTTTTCGCCGGAGATCGTGACCGACCAGACCAGCGCCCACGACCCGCTTGTCGGGTACGTGCCGAACATGCTCAGCCTGGCCGAGGCCGATGCGCTGAGGGAGTCCGACCCCGACGAGTACGTGCGCCGCTCGCGCCGGGCGATCGCCGCCCACTGCGCCGCGATGGTCGGCTTTCTCGACGACGGGGCCGAGGTCTTCGACTACGGCAACAGCCTGCGGGCCGAGGCGCTCGAGGGTGGCTTTGAACGCGCCTTCGCCTATCCCGGGTTCGTCCCGGCCTACATCCGCCCGCTCTTTTGCGAGGGAAAAGGCCCGTTTCGCTGGGTGGCGCTTTCCGGCGACCCGGATGACATCGCCGCCACCGACCGGGCGGTGCTCGAGGAGATCCCCGACGACCCGGCCCTCGAGCGCTGGATGCGCCTGGCGGCCGAGCGCATCTCCTACCAGGGCCTGCCGGCCCGGATCTGCTGGGCCGGGTACGGCGAGCGCCACCGCCTCGGGCTGCGGTTCAACCGGATGGTCGCCTCGGGCGAGCTCAACGGCCCGATCGTGATCGGCCGCGACCACCTCGACTCGGGCTCGGTCGCCTCGCCCTACCGCGAGACCGAGTCGATGGCCGACGGCTCCGACGCGATCGCCGACTGGCCCCTGCTGAACGCGATGCTGAATACCGCGGCCGGCGCCACCTGGGTCTCGATCCACCACGGGGGCGGGGTCGGGATCGGCCGCTCGATCCACGCCGGCATGGTCTGCGTGGCCGACGGCACCGACCTGGCCGCGGAGAAGCTGGAACGGGTGCTGACCGCCGACCCCGGGACCGGGGTGATGCGCCACGCCGACGCCGGCTACGAGGTCGCCCGCGAGGTCGCCGCCGGGCGCGGGGTACGGATCCCGATGGCCGAAGGCGACCGGGACCAGGCGCCGCCCCCCGGGACCGACGGGTGAGCCCGCGCCGGATCAGGATGATCGGCGACCCGGTCCTCAGGGAGCGGGCCAGGAAGGTGAGCCCGGACGAGCTCGGGACCGGACAGGTCCAGAACCTGATCGACGAGATGATCGAGATAAAGCGCGAGGCGGACGGAGCCGGGATCGCCGCCAACCAGGTCGGCGAGACGCTGCGGATCGCGGTCGCCGAGGTGGAAGGGACCAACCCGCGCTACCCGTACAAGCCGGAGATCCCGCTGACCGTGATGGTCAACCCCGAGATCGAGCCGCTCGACGACGAGACCTTCGTCAACAACGAAGGCTGCCTCTCGGTCCCGGACCTGCGCGGAGACCTGGTCCGAAAGGTCAACATCCGGGTGCGCTACCTCGACCGCGACGGGGTCGAACACGACGAGGTCAGACGCGGCCTGACCGCCGGCACCTTCCAGCACGAGCTCGATCACCTGAACGGAGTCCTGTTCATCGACCGGGTGGCCGACCCGGCCAGCCTGGCGACCTGGGAAGAATTCGAGCGACACGGCAAAGAAGAGTTCGTCGAGCGGGTCACCAGACTCGTCGAGCGGGTCGGGTCGTGAATTGAGCGGGCCGGTCACCTACTGGTGCGAGCTCGCCTGGCTCGGGGGAGAGGCGCCGGCGGCCGGCGTCACGGTGGCGGTCGAAGACGGGCTGATCAGCGGGGTCGAACCGGGCACCTCGACCAGGCCGTCGGGTGCCCGGGTCCTTCACGGCCTGACCATCCCCGGCATGGCGAACGCCCACTCGCACGCTTTCCAGCGGGCGCTCCGCGGCCGCACCCACACCGGCCGCGGCGATTTCTGGAGCTGGCGCGAGCAGATGTACCGGGCGGCGGGGGCGATCGACCCCGAAAGCTACCTCGCCCTGGCCCGGGCGACCTACGGGGAGATGGCGCTGGCCGGGATAACCGCGGTCGGCGAGTTCCACTACCTCCACCACGGACCCGGCGGGACCCCGTACGAGAACCCGAACGCGACCGGCGAGGCCCTGATCGAAGCCGCCGGCCAGGCCGGGATCCGGATCACCCTGATCGACGCCTGCTACCTCCGCGGCGGGATCGGGGTCGGACCGGACCAGCTCCAGAGCCGCTTCTGCGACCGCGATGCCGGCGCCTGGGCGGAGCGGGTCACGGCGCTGGCCGAGGGTCCGTCGATCGCCGGCAACCCGCTCGCCCGGGCCGGAGCGGCGATCCACAGCGTGCGCGCGGTAGATCCCGGCTCGGCCGCCGAAGTGGCCGCCTGGGCCGCCGGCCACGAAGCCCCGATCCATGCCCACCTCTCCGAGCAGCCGGCCGAGAACGAGGCCTGCCAGGCCGAGTACGGCCTGCACCCCGGCCGCGCTCCTGGCCGAGGCCGGGGCGCTCGGCGAGCACTTCACCGCGATCCACGCCACCCACCTGGCCGGACCCGACTTCGCCCTGCTCGGCGACGGCACGGTCTGCCTCTGCCCGACCACCGAGCGCGACCTGGCCGACGGGATCGGACCGGCCCGGCAGCTGTCTGACGCCGGGGCGAGGCTCTCGGTCGGGAGCGACTCGAACGCCCTGATCGACCCGTTCGAGGAGATCCGGGCGATCGAGCTCGACCAGCGCCTGGAGACCGGCGTGCGGGGCAGCCACACCCCGTCCGAGCTGCTCCGCGCGGCGACCGCGGACGGCCACCTCTGCCTCGGCTGGCCCGAGGCCGGCCGGATCGAGGCCGGCGCCCCGGCCGACCTGGTCACGGTCGGGCTCGACGGTGCCGGGCTCGCCGGCACCGACCCCGCCGACGCGGTCGCCTCGCTGGTCTTCGCCGCCGGGCCGAGAGACGTGAAGAACGTGATGGTCGCCGGGGAGACCGTGGTCAAAGACGGCGCCCACCTGACCATCGACGTCGGAGCCGAGCTGAGCGAATCGATCGAAATGGTCACCCGTTGAGGCCGGACCCGACCGCACCGCAAGCGAGGCTCAGACGATGACCAGCCTGGTGATCGACAACATCGGCCTGCTGGTCACCAACGACCCGGCGCTCGGTGAAGGCCCGCTCGGCAAACTGAACCAGGCCGCGGTGGTCGTCGAAGACGGCCGGGTCGCGGCGATCGAGCCCGCCGGGGCGACGGCCGACCAGCGATTCGACGCCGGCGGCCGCTGCCTGGTCCCCGGGTTCGTCGACAGCCACACCCACCTCGTGTTCGCCGGCGACCGGGCGGCCGAGTTCGCGGCGCGGATGGCCGGCCGGCCCTACGCCGCCGGCGGGATCCGGGTGACCACCGAGGCGACCCGGGACGCGAGCACCGAAGAGCTCAGGCGGCTGACCCGCGGTCGCCGTGACGAGGCGATCGCGGCCGGCATCACCCACACCGAAATCAAGTCCGGCTACGGGCTCGACGTGGCGACCGAGACCCGCTGCCTCGAGGTCGCCGGTGAGTTCACCGACGACGTCACCTTCCTCGGCGCCCACCTGGTCCCGGCCGAGTTCGAGGGCCGTCCCGACGACTACGTCGACCTGGTCTGCGGCGAGATGCTCGAGGCCTGCGCCCCGCTCTCCCGCTGGATCGACGTCTTCTGCGAAGACGGCGCCTTCGACCTCGACCAGTCCCGGGCGGTGCTCGAGGCCGGTCGCCGGGCCGGGCTCGGCCTGCGGGTCCACGGCAACCAGCTCGGTCCCGGACCCGGGGTGCGGCTCGCGGTCGAGATGGGAGCGGCCTCGGTCGACCACTGCACCTACCTGAGCGACGAGGACATCGAGGCGCTGGCCCCGGGCACCACCGTGGCGACCTTTCTCCCGGCAACCGACTTCTCCACCCGCCAGCCCTACCCCGACGCCCGCCGGGCGATCGAGGCCGGGGCCGAGGTGGCGATCGCGACCAACACCAACCCCGGATCCAGCAACACGACCTCGATCAGCTTCTGCATCGCGCTGGCGGTTCGCGACCTCCGCATGACCGCCGACGAGGCCCTGATGGCGGCCACCCTCGGCGGCGCGAAGGCGCTCCGGCGCGACGACATCGGCCACCTCTCGCCGGGAGCACGGGCCGACGCGGTGCTGCTCGACGCCGCCTCCCACGTCGACCTGGTCTACCGCCCGGGAGTCCCGCTGATCGGCGAGGTCTTCATCGCGGGCGAGCGGGTCTGACCGGCGGGATCTCTCCCCCCGGTCCGGCCGCCGGTTGGCGTAGGCTCGACCCCCGCCGATGAACAGCCCGACCCTGATCAAGACCTGCCTGGTCATCCTCGCCTTCGCGGCCCTCTCGATCGGGATTCCGGCCGCCTTCTTCCCGGAGGACTTCTACCGCGACTACCCGTTCTTCACCTCCTGGATCGACCTGCTCCCCCCTTACAACGAGCACCTGATCAGCGACGTCGGCGGCCTCTACATCGGCTTCGGCCTGCTCTGGGTCTGGGCGCTGTTCAAACCGTCCAGGCAGCTGATCCTGCCGGTCGCGGTCGCCTGGCTTCTCACCCAGCTGATCCACTTCGCTTTCCACGTCGGCCACCTGGCCGGCTACGAGACCTCCGACGCGGTCGCCCAGACCGCCGGCCTGACCGTGATCGTCCTGGTCCCGATCGTCCTGATCTGGGCGCTCGTCCGCGAGTAGGATCCCGGCGATGACCTTCGAGAGAACCAGGGCCCCGCTGGCACCCTTGACTACGATCGGCCTCGGAGGCCCGGCCGACCGCCTGATCCGGGCCGAGTCCGAGCAGGAGCTGATCGAGACGGTGCGCGAGGTCGACCGGGACGGCGAGAAGGTATTCGTGATCGCCGGCGGCAGCAACGTGGTGATCGCCGACGAGGGGGTCCGGGCGACCGCGATCCACGTCGCCTCGCACGGCATAAAGACCACCCGCGAGCCCGACGAGAGGGTCTCGCTCACGGTCCAGGCCGGCGAGCAGTGGAACGCCGTGGTGGCGGCCTCGGTCGCCGACCGGCTCTGCGGGCTCGAGTGCCTGGCCGGGGTCCCGGGCACCACCGGGGCGACCCCGATCCAGAACGTCGGCGCCTACGGCCAGGAGGTCGCCTCGACGATCACCGCGGTCCGGGTCTACGACCGCGAGTCGGGCGAGACCGTAACGCTCGCCCCGGGCGACTGCGGGTTCGGCTACCGGACCAGCCGCTTCAAGGGCAAGGACCGCTATGTAGTCCTGTCGGTCACCTTCACGCTCACCCCGTCGGAGCTTTCCGAGCCGGTTCTCTACCCGCAGCTGGCCGAGGCTCTCGGGATCGAGACCGGCCAGCGGGCGCCACTGTCTGACGTCCGGATCGCAGTCCATGCGCTCAGAAGGGCCAAGGGAATGGTGATCGACCCGACCGACCCCGATTCAGTCAGCGTCGGCTCGTTCTTCACTAACCCGGTCCTGACCGCATCCGATTTCGAGCAGCTCGAGCGGCGGGCGGCCGAGCGGCTCGGCCCCGACCAGGAGCTGCCTACCTACCCGGCCCCGCAGGGAAAGGTCAAGACCTCGGCCGCCTGGCTGATCGAGCGCTCGGGATTCGAGCGCGGCTACGGAGACGGCGACGTCGGGATCTCCGAACGCCACACCCTGGCCCTGATCAACCGCGGCGACGGAACCACCGAAGAGCTGGTCACCCTGGCCCACCAGATCGCCGACGGGGTAGAGCGCGACTTCGGGGTAGAGCTGGTCCCCGAGCCGGTCTTCGTCGGCCACTCCTGGTAGCCCGCAGCCGGCCCGCCGAGCGTCCGGGCGCCCGGCGGCCGCTCACCCGCTGAGTTCGAACCTGTTCAGCCCGCGCTCCAACCAGGCCCCGGGCGGTTCAGCCCAGATCGAGAGCGATCTTGAGCGCCCGATCGAGATCGGCGAGCTCGCCCACCGACAGGTAGCCCCTCGACTTCCCGAGCAGCCGCTTGGGCACCGTGGCGAGGTCATCGCAATTGATCACCGATTCGTCGTGCAGATCCAGGTGCTCGCCGCTCAAACCCACCTCGGCCGGATGGCCTCGCCGGGTCGAGGTGACCAGCGCGATCGTGACCGAGTTGAGCACCGGGATCGCCTCTTCACGCGTCAGGACGACCACAGGGTGGCAACCGGCTCCGGGGAGCCCGGCGTCATGGACTCCGCCGCGGTGGATCAACGATCGGCCTGTTCGGCGGCGAACCGCCCGCCGACCATCGCGGCCACCGATTCGGCGAACCACTCGTCCTGGGGAACCCGCTCGTAGGCCTCCCGGTAGGCCTCGGCGATCTCCCGCCGGCGCTCCCGTTCTCCCAGGGCGGCAAGTCCGGCCCTGACCGCCGCCGCCCGCGACCGGTACCTGCCGGTCGCGACGGCTTCGTCCAACGCCGCCAGTTCGTCATCGCTCAGGCGCACGGCTATCTGTGCCATACCGTTCAGCATACCGACTTGGTATGCGTATCCGATGCGGTCGTTCGCCTCCACAGACAGCCAAGTCCCCGGCCGCCATCGCTTCTCCCCCCGACGCGCCCGGGCCCGCCTGACGGCACCGGGCCTGGATCAGCGCCGGATCTCGACCAGGAGGACCCAGCCGTTGATCACCGCGGCCACGGTCGAGACGATGATCCCGCCGGCGATCCAGTCCATTCCCTGCCCGCCGTCGCCGAGCAGGATCACCGCCGCGACCAGGAACGGAAGTGAGCCGAGCACCGGAAGGAGCAGCCTCGAGACCAGGCTGACGGGCGACTGCATGTGGGCCAGGCTGCGACGGATCATCGCGCCGGCGACCGCGGCCCAGATCAGGAACTCGACCAGCAGCTGGATCCCGAGCGACCCGGCGTCCTGATCCGGGATCAGGCCGAGCAGCGAGACCACCACTGCCTGAAGCAGGAGCAGCACCGTCACCAGGGCGAAGTCGGGCACCCCGGGCTGCTCGACGATGCGCTCGATGTTGATCGAGATCGAGACGAAGACCAGCCCGGCCAGGGCGGCCGTGGCACCGGCACTCGCTACGAAGAAGTCGGACCAGGCTGAGAGGTCGACCCCGTCCATCGGCCGGTCCGGTTCAGGTCCTCGGCCCGGGCACGTTGCGGAAGCGGAACACGTCTGAGCGCCCGGACTGGACGAACACGCACTGGCCGGTGTCGGGCGAGGCGAACAGGCCCTCGATCGCATCGACCACCTCGGAGACCGGGATGATCGGGGTGCCTTCCTCGACCAGTTCCTGGCGGAAATCGCTGATGATCCGGGTCTCGGAGAAGCCCGGGCAGATCGCGTTGAACCGGATCCCTTCCCGCTCAAGCACCGGGCCGAGCGAGCGGGCCAGGCCGACCACCGCATGCTTGTTGGCCGCGTAGATCGGGTCGTACGGGGACCGCGGTCAGGCCGGCCAGAGAGGCGGTGGCGACGATCGAGCCGCCGCCGCGCTCGCCGCATCGCCGGCACCACCGCGTTCAGCCCGAAGACGACGCCGTCGATGTTGACCCCCATCGCCCGGCGGTACAGCTCGAGGTCGAAGATGCTCGGCCAGCCCGCAGCCGGTCGCGATGCCGGCGTTGAGGAAGGCCAGGTCGAGCCCGCCGAACTTGCTCGACCGCGTAGGCGACCGCGGCCTCGCTCGCCTCGGGGTCGGCTCACGTCGGCCTCGCACGAACTCGGCCCCGAGCTCGTCGGCGGCGCTGTTCCCGGCGTCGGCCTCGATGTCGGCGAGGACCACCTTCGCGCCCTGCTCGACCAGCCGCGCGGCGGTCGCCCGCCCCAGTCCGTTGGCTCCCCCGGTCACCAGTGCCACCTTGCCTTCGAAGTTCATGGCGGCAGTCTCCCAGAGCAGCGCAGACCGCGCCGACCCGCTGTCGCGCCACGCGGGCGGCGGATGCGCTCTAGCATGGGAGCGGACAATCGAACGAGGAGAGGCACCGCTTTGAACCCGAATCTCGCAAACCTGCTGGCGAGTCCGCCGCGAAGCACCCCGACCGCGATCGCGATCCGGCTCGACGACATCGCCGTGCCCTACGGCGCGATGGAGCAGGTGCAGCCAGCGCGTCGCCGGCCTGCTGGCGAGCAAGGGCGTCGGCCAGGGCGACCGGGTCGGGGTGATGCTGCCGAACGTCCCCCACTTCCCGATGGTCTACTACGGCGCGCTCCGGCTCGGCGCGATCGTCGTGCCGATGAACGTGCTGCTGACCGCGCGCGAGATCAAGCACTACATGAGCGACTCCGGGCGCCAAGCTGATCCTCGTCTGGCACGACTTCGCCGCCGAGGCCGAGGAGGCCGGCGCCGAAGCCGGCGTCGAGGTGCTGCCGGTCGAGCCGACCGCAGATCGGCGAGCTGGTCGCCGCCGCCGACCCGGTCGAAGAGAGTCGCCGAGGTCGAGCCCGACGACACCGCGGTCGTGCTCTACACCTCCGGCACCACCGGCCAGCCCAAGGGCGCCGAGCTGACCCACAGCAACATCGGCACCAACGTCGAGGCCTGCCTCGGGCTGTTCGACCCGACCGAGCAGGACGTGATCTTCGGCGGCCTGCCGCTCTTCCACATCTTCGGCCAGACCGCCTGCATGAACGTCGCGGTCGCGGTCGGCGGGGAGATCACCCTGCTGCCGCGCTTCGACCCGGCACAAGGCGCTGGAGATCATCCAGCGCGACGGGGTCTCGATCTTCATGGGCGTGCCGACGATGTACGCGGCGCTGCTCCACGCGCCCGAGCGCGACGAGCGCCGACGTCAGCTCGCTGCAGGCTCTGCGTCTCCGGCGGCGCCGCGCTGCCGATGGAGATCCTGACCGCCTTCGAGAAGGAGTTCGGCTGCCCGGTGATCGAGGGCTACGGCCTCTCCGAGACCTCACCGGTCGCCTCCTTCGGCCGGCTCGACATGGAGCGCAAGCCCGGCACGATCGGCACCCCGATCGAAGGCGTCGAGATGCGCATCGTCGACGAAGACGGCAACGTGCTCGGGGTCGGCGACGTCGGCGAGGTCCAGATCAAGGGCCCGAACGTGATGAAGGGCTACTGGAACATGCCCGAGGCCACCGCCAAGGCGATCGACCCCGACGGCTGGTTCTCCTCCGGCGACATGGCGACGGTCGACGAAGACGGCTACTACAAGATCGTCGACCGCAAGAAGGAGATGATCATCCGCGGCGGCTACAACGTCTACCCGCGCGAGGTCGAGGAGGTGCTCTACGAGCATCCCGGCGGTCGCCGAAGCCGCGGTGATCGGCATCCCCCACGACGACCTCGGCGAGGAGATCGTCGCCGTCGTCTCGTTCAAGGAGGGCCAGTCGGCCACCAGCGAGGAGATCCAGGCCTACGCCAAGGAAGCAGGTCGCCGCCTACAAGTACCCCCGCCACGTCGTCGATCCTCGACGAGCTGCCCAAGGGCCCGACCGGCAAGATCCTCAAGCGCGAGATCGACCTCTCCGGCGTCGGCTGAACCCGGCTCCGGCGACCACCTGCCGCTCAGTCCCCGGCGCCGCCGATGAACAGGAGGAACGAGGAGATCCTGCCCTTGCCCCCGACCCTTGCGAACACGGTCCCGGTCCGGCGGCCGAAGAATCTCGCGCCGGCCAGCTGCCACCCGAAGAACGGCACCCGCTTTGCCTTTTTCGGGATCCGGCGCTTGGGCATGCCGACCCGGTAGAGCTTCTTGCCGACCCGGACCTTCCAGCGGGGGCTCTTGACGTCCGCCGTCTGGAGCGAGAGCTTGCGGCATGCCGATGGTCCGCCGAATGAGGTGAAGCTCAGGACCAGGCCCGGCCGGTAGAGCGCGTCACAGAGCGCCCCGTCGGGCTTGCGCAGCAGGTCCGGCCGCCCGAGAACGCTCTTGGCCTTGGCGAAGCTGGGACCCCTCTTTCCGATCGGTCCCACCGCGAGATTGGCGATCTTCATGACGCCCGCATTCTTGGTCGCGATCACCCGCTTGGGCGAGACCGCGGCGCCCGCGCTCGAGGCCCACGGTGAAGCGAGTATCCAGAGGAGCAGCAGCACCGCCAGCGCAGCTGCCACACGACCCGTCGGGATGTTCCACCCGGTCGTCTTCACGGCAGCCAACGTTACTCTCATCGCCCGGGATGTCAACTGCCTTCAGTGGACGCCGGAACAAGCCGTTCCGGCATCACTCCCGCGGGGCCAGCCAGCGCTGGATCGCCAGGGTCAGGGTGCCGGTGGCGACCAGCAGGACGAGGTTGATCGCCAGGACCTCGAGCGCCCCGTAGGCCCGGGAGGTTTCGCCGAGGCCCATCGCCACCCCGAAGAAGGCCGAGGCCGGCATTGTGGTCACCGAGATCGCCACCCCGACCGTGGCCGCGGCCCGGGTTTCGAACGAGAGAATCGCCGCCACACCGGCCGCCATCGCCACCATGATCGTGGTGTAGCTGACCTCGGCCAGCCCGCGCAGGCCGCCCAGGTAGTCGGTCGCCGGCCCGTCGAGGATGCCGACCGCCTCCAGCCCGATCGCGACCACCGCGGCGACGACCATGACCAGGAACATGCCGAAGGTAAGGGTGCCGAAAGCCCGCCCGGCCAGGCCGAGCCGCTTACCGACGATGCCGACACAGGTCGCGCAGACCGGCAGCAGGTCCGGGCTGACCGCCATCGCCCCGATGATCAGGATCGAGCTGCTGCTGATCACTCCGAGCGCGGCCAGCCAGCCGGCCACCATCATCAGGATCACGTAACGGGCGATCGGCCTCGAGTTGGCCCGGGCCTCGCCCATCACCTCGGCCCAGGAAAAGCCCTCTTCGGCATGGGTCAGGCTGGCCGGGCCGAACCGCGGGGCGATCACGTCCTGGCGCACGATCACGTAGTCGTCGCGGTCGATCCCGATCCCCTGGAGCGAGCTCAGGACCCTGTCGGCGGCGACCGGGGAGAGGTCGGCCGAGACCACCCAGCCCTTCTGACAGGCATCCGGCTCGCTGGTCACCCGGTGTACGCCGGTGGTCCGCTTGAGCGCCCCGACCAGCTCGTCTCGGGCGCTCGCGCCGGTAGTCGTCCTCAGCCTCAGCACAACGGCCCGCTCCCGCTATCCGGCAACCGACACCGGCGGTGCCCGAAGACGCTCAAGGCCGTCGCTTCTCTGCCGTCAGGACCACTCCCTACCTGACCCCGATCGACATTCATGACCAGCAAGGCTACCCCCGGCCCCGGCGGCTTTCCGGGCCGGCTGGAAGCAGCCGCCGGTCACGGCGGGGCTCGCGTCGGACTGCAGGCGCTCCGAATCTCAGAGCTTCCGCGAAACCGTGACCTTCTTGCCGTTTCGTGACTCGGTAATCACGATCCTCAGGTTTCCCAGGCGACCGCGGGCGAGCCGCTTGCGCAACGCCTTCGACTT
>CAVXYR010000002.1:240000-325874 GCA_963766115.1 uncultured Solirubrobacterales bacterium | reverse complement strand
TTACCTGACCCTTGACCGGAGCAACTTCACCCTTCGGTTCTGGAGGAACCTGAAGCTGGAGAAGACCTACACAGTGGCGGTCGGTCAGGTCGGCCTGGACACTCCGGCCGGCCTGTACTCGATCCAGGACAAGCAGGTTGATCCGGCCTGGTACGTGCCGAATTCGGACTGGGCCGGTGACCTCGCCGGGGAGGTGATCCCCGGGGGAGTACCCGAAAACCCGCTCAAGGCACGCTGGATGGGCATCTTCAACGGCGCCGGCATACATGGCACCGACGACACCGGATCGCTCGGCTCGGCCGCATCGCACGGCTGCGTTCGAATGGCGGTCCCCGACGTGGTCGATCTCTATGACCGGGTTGATGTCGGAACTCCGATCTACATCGGCTGACCCGGTGTCGGGTGATACCGCCATCGAGGCGGAGACAGGACTCACCTGGCCGAAAGCGCAGGAGCTCTACGAGGGCGACCTCCGGGCCTCCGGAGCGGCGGCCAGGACGATCAAGGCCTATCGCCGGGATCTCGCCGGGTTGGTCGAGTGGTGCGGACCGTTCGATTACATGCCCGGGGATATCGGTCACCGGGAACTACGCCGCTACGCCGCGTCGCTCTCTTCCGGGGGCGGTGCTCCTTCCACGGTCGCCCGCAAGCTGGCCGCTACCCGTGGCCTGTTCGGGTATCTGCTCAGGACCGGACGGGTCAGCCAGAATCCGGCCGATCTGATCTCGGCACCGAAGGCGGCGAGCAAGCTGCCGCAGGTCCTCACGGTCGATCAGATGGAGAGCCTGCTGGACCGGGTGCCTGCCCGAACCCCACTGGAGATCCGGGACCGGGCCATGCTCGAGTTGGCCTACTCCTGCGGGCTGCGCAGCGAGGAGGTGATCTCGGCACAGATCGACTCGATCGACTTCGAGAGCGAGCAGATCGACGTCGTCGGCAAAGGGTCGCGACACCGGCGGTTGCCGATGGGAGAGCCGGCCCAGCGGGCGGTCGAGCTGTACCTGGTGAAGGCTCGGCCCGTTCTGGTTTCGGACCCGTCGGAGAAGGCCCTCTTCCTATCCCGCAACGGGCGCCGGCTTTCGCCTTCCGACGTCGCCCGGCGGCTCTCGATCTGGGTCAGGGAGGCAGCGACGGCCGGCGGCATATCCCCGCACGCCCTGCGCCATTCGTTCGCCACCCACCTGCTGGAGGGCGGCGCTGATCTGCGCACGATCCAGGAACTGCTCGGTCATTCGTCGATTTCGACCACGCAGGTCTACACCCACCTCGATTCAGCGCGGCTCCGCGATGTCTACGCCGGCAGCCACCCCCGCGCCTGAGCGCCCCCGGTCGGTAGGTTCTCCCGGTGGACTTTTCCCGAAAGAACTGCCTGTGAGGCAGCGTTGAAGCTGATCATCAATGTCGATGGCGGGGCGAGGGGTAATCCCGGTCCGGCCGCGGTGGGAGTCGTCGTCCGCGAGGCCGACGGCGGGGTCCTCGAACAGCACGCCGAGCTGATCGGCGAAGCGACCAACAACGTGGCCGAGTACCGGGCCCTGTTGCTGGGGATCGAACGGGCGGCAGAACTGGGGGCGGACGAGGTCGAACTGGTCGGCGACTCGGAACTCGTGGTCAGGCAGGTGCTCGGCGAATACAAGGTCAAGAAGGACAGGATCAAGCCGCTACATGCGGCGGTCAAGGAGGCGCTCGCCGGTTTGCCGAGCTGGTCGATCAGGCACGTTCGCAGGGAACAGAACAGCCAGGCGGATGAACTGGTCAACCGGGCTCTCGATGGCTGACCGGTCCGACGGCCGACGGCCGCACTCGGACGGCGCGCAGATCGACCCCGGTGTCGGCATCGGGCACGTGCACCTGAAGGTCGCGAACATCGAGAGGGCTCTCGATTTCTACTGCGGCGTACTGGGGTTCGAGTTGACCACCCGTTTTGGCGACCAGGCCGCGTTCGTCTCGGCCGGGGGCTACCACCACCACATCGGCCTCAACACCTGGCAGTCGCTGGGGGCCGGCCCCGCACCGCCGGACACAACGGGGCTTTTCCATTTGGCGATCCTCTACCCGACCCGGGCGGCACTGGCCGACGCGCTTGACCGCCTGCGAACAGCCGGGATCCCGCTGACCGGTGCCTCCGATCACGGGGTCTCCGAGGCCCTCTATCTGGATGACCCTGACGGCAACGGGGTGGAGCTGTACCGGGACCGGCCCCGGGAACTCTGGCCGAAGTCTGCGGACGGCGGCATCGAGATGTTCACCCGGCCGCTGGACCTGCTTGATCTGATGGCCGAGATGGGCGACGAGCGGTGACCTCCCGGCTTGGGGCCGGGTATACTCGCCCGACTTCGCGGCTGTAGCTCAGCTGGCTAGAGCGTCTGCTTGCCATGCAGAAGGTCGAGGGTTCGAATCCCTTCAGCCGCTTGCGAGTCACGGCCCGCCGGGCCCGTGACTCACCCGGCGCCTTGGCGGAGTGGCTACGCAGCGGCCTGCAAAGCCGTTTACACCGGTTCGACTCCGGTAGGCGCCTCTCCGCAGACCGCATTGGCAAGCGGTTTCCGAAGGGTGGCAGGGGTGGCGGTTGGAAAAAGTGTCGCAAATGTGTCGCAAGAATCAGCGATAATCCCGCATGAAGCCGCCGGGGGAGGAAGGGCAGTCCCGCTGGAATGAGACGACAATTCCACGGCTGATAATTTCTGGGGGTGAGGGGACTGAAATGATTCGGAGGGAAAAATCTGTCGTGGTCTACGTTTGGAGTCAGGCAGATGCCGACAACTACCTAGCAGAGGATCACAAACGTCGCGTGGAGGATCACAAACGTAATAGTGGCACGCAACGTGCCGCACGTGGAGCCTTCGCCGCCGCTACTACGAGTCGCTGGAACGGGCGGGCCTGAGGCGGCTGCGGTTCCACGACCTGCGCCACGCCTTCGGTTCGGCGGCCATCAAGACCCTTGACCCGTATGCGGTTCAGTCCTATATGGGGCACCAGCACTATTCGACCACGCAGCGGTACCTTCATCATCAGCCGCGGCGGGAGGACGCGCAGAAGATCGCTGAGGTGTTCCGGGCGGGGCGGGAGGTTGATGTTTCGGTGGCGAAAGCTGGTCAGCCCTTGGAATCTTCCGGCCAAATCTCCTGAGGAAATTGCTCCCCCAGGAGCTCCACACCGGTAGGCGCCTCTGACTTGGCAGGCGCCCTATGGAATATAAGAGACGCACGAGGCCGCCCCACGGCCACGAGCGCCGGACCGACGCCGACGACGAGAGCGGTGAGGCAGGTAGCACGGCGGGGATGCCACGACGGCGTCCTCTCGTCCCCACCGCTCGGCTAAGCCGAGCGGGAACTATCCAACCACTACGGCGAATCGACGACGGCGTAGGAGTAGTCAGGTGCTGAGACGGTGCTGCTGCCTCTATTGCAGAGGCGAACCGAGAGTGAGCCGGAGTTAAACTGAACTACTGCTGCATCGACAGCGTTCGGAGAGCCGGCGGCGAGCGCGACCATTCCTACCGCGTTCGCGAGATCCACCCCCTGGATCCCGTGTCCGACTTCGGTACAGGCTCCAGCCGCGAGCGAAGGTGGTGACGTCCATACCCAGTCGCCGTGTGTGGCCGATATTTCGCGGGTAGTCAGAGCTCGCACGGGAAGCTTCTGGGCAGTTACAGAGTTGTCCGCGATCTTATTCGTTCCGACGGCTCCAGGGGAAATCTCCGGAGCCGGATAGTTTCCGGTGAGATCGCCGCCGGCGACCCCGGTCGAAGGGCCGGGTGGTCCCTGCTGGCCCTCCGGTCCCTGTTGTCCCTGCTGGCCCTCCGGTCCCTGTTGGCCCTCCGGTCCCTGCTGTCCCTTCTCTCCGCTCGGACCCGGCAAGAGTTTGATTTTTCGGTCGAGCAGCCGGGCCTGCTGCTTGGAGATGCGTTTGACCTGCTTTCGCTCCTTCTTGCTGAGCACGGTGACCGTAACGCCAGCGACGGCGCCACCGGCGAGCGCCGCCACCAGAGCGATAACGGCGATGAGCAGGGCGGGCGAGGGCTTCGCGCGCTTGAACCTCTTCATTGGCTACTCCCCCGGATCGGTTGGAACCCAGCCTATTCCTGATCGGATCGCGACGCAAACCGCGGTAACCCCGTCAGTCGGTACAAAGCGCCTCAGGTCCGACCTGCCAGACCCGAATAAATCAATATTTCCCATTGAGAATCGGCGGCTTCTAATGTCGCCCTACCGAAAAGTGTCGCGAAAGAGTCGCGAACAGCGCAGAACCGGGGCCACCCATCGCAACTAAGGGCAAGGGAAACCGCTTGAAATAGCAAAGCGGGGTCCCAGCGGTAAGCCTGCAAAGCCGTTTACACCGGTTCGACTCCGGTAGGCGCCTCTTTTCGCTTGACCACTAGCGTTCACGCTCTGAAAGCGGGTTTGAGCCAGGTCTCGGGGGCTGCCCGTCCGCCTCTTGCCGCTCCTGCCAACGCCTGTATTGGGCGCGTTTGAGCAGGCCGGCGAGTGGTATCGCTGCTGGTGGCGAAGGAAATGCGTCCAATTGCTGACGGAGTACTTGGTTCGACGCACGCGCCGACCCACGCGAGTCGCTGGACTTCGATCAGTCGTATTCGTAGGAACGGGATTCAGGCTTGAATGCCAGCATCTGGTCGATGACGAATTGACGAAACGCCTCTCGCTGTTCGTCGTCCATGTTGATATATCGGTCCTTAAACCTCGCCCCGATCTCATGAGGCGTCGTTTGCGCCAGGCGGTTACGTCGCCGTTCGAGTTCAGCGTGGTCTGCGTATCCGAGACGGCGGCATCGCCACTTCCGGAACTCAATCCAAACAACACCGCAGATTATCCCTGCTGCGATCCAGAAACCCACGAGAAGCACAAAGGTCCCGAGGTCACCGGCGCTGTCCCCCGCGAGCCAAACCAGGAGACATATCGGCACCAATCCGAAACCCCAAAAAATGGCCGAATCGATGAATGTCCTGCGGACCCAGTCCCTTAACTCCACTGAATAGTCGTAGCCATCTTCCATGATCGATCTCTCGTCCTTCGTCTCCAGCGCCAGGGCCGGAATTGGTCAGGGGCTCAGAACAGCCGGAGGGCAGAAGGCGGCAACCGTGATAGCCGGTGGGCAGTCCGAGCCCTCAGCACAAACTAGCCGTTTACACCTGTTCGACTCCGGGATGCGCCTCTCGGAGGGCGGCCGGGCCGTGCCCCGGTCTATTCGGATTCGAGTGCCGCGGAAGCCTCTCGCGCCACGATCACTCCGAGAGTGGCGAACAGCAGCGCGCCGGCCGGCCCGAGAATTGTGGCCCGGGTCGAGAGGTTGCCACGTCGGCGCTCGTCGAATCCGGATACCGCATCGGCTGCGTCGACCGCGGCCCCCACGGAGGCGACGGTCGCCAGAGCCGAAGGCGGGGCAGCCAGCAAAGTTGCGGCGAGAGCGAGCTCGCGCGCACCGAACAGCCGACCGACGAAGCGATCGGAGTAAGCGGGGTCCATGCCGAAGATGCGCACGGTCAAGTCCGGCGCGAACCAGGCGCCGATTCCGATCATTGCGCGGGATGCGCCAAGGAAAGTCCTGATGGGGCTCATTTCCGCAACATACAGTATGTATGTGTGTAGTGCGAGCCGAGACAGTGAAACTCGGTACTCGGGCCCGGCCTGTGCCCCGTCGGACAGGTGGCGTTGCTAGGCTCCCGGTTTCCCGGGCGCATAGCTCAGTTGGTAGAGCGCCACCTCGACACGGTGGAGGTCACTGGTTCGAGCCCAGTTGTGCCCATCGCCCGGATTACCGCAAGACTCAGCTCGGGAAGAAGGTGAGCCTGCCCGTCGTTATCGGGCCGCAACCCTTGAGCTTCATCGAGTACCTGGCCTTCGTGCGCGAGATGAACTTGCCCTTGAGCTTGAAATCCTTCGTGGACTGCCCGGCCGGCGGGGTGGTCGCCCCGATCAGCTTGAACTTCTTCTTTCTGTTGATCGCGATCGGGACCGGCGGGTTTCTGAAGCTGTGATAGCCGCTCAGGTCCCTGCAGCGCCAGTAGATCGTGACCTTCTTGAGCGTCTTGCGGCTCTTGGTCACCTTGAACTGGACCGAGGAAAAATTGCTCTCGTCCCCCGGATCGACCTCAGCCGAGAACCAGTCGCCCGTCTTCGGTTTGCCCGCGTCCGCTGTAGCTGTCAATGCCTGTGCGGCCAGCGCGGCAAGCGCCACCAAAAGGAGCCCAACCAGGGTCGTTCTCACTGCCACCTGCCACCGTCCTCGGATCCGTCGATACGACTCGAAACTGTGCCTAAACAATAACATTCCCGCTTCGAGGCACCAGTGGTTCTGTCGGGCGCATCATCCGAGGAGGATCTGTTGCGCAGCCGCCTTTCCGGACCTCACCGCGCCCTCCATCAAGCCGCTGAACTCGCCCGCGGTGTGCTCACCGGCGAAGGCGATCGGCCCGGTGGGTGCCCTGAGCGCCTCGGTCAGCGCTGCCGAAGGGGATACGGAATAGGCGGCCTCCACCCAGGGATCGTCGTCCCAGGTCGAGAGGATGGCCTGATCCGGTATGAGCGGCAGGTCCGGTCGCAGCGACCTGAGCGAGTGAAGCCATTGATCCGGTCCCTTTTCGACCTCGAGGACGTCCAGGGCGAAAGTGGACCCGGCGAAACAGCTGACCAACGGCGCCGGGAGGTCTTCCGCTGCCGTCTCGGTCCAGCACCAGTACCGCTGTGGGACGTTGAGCACCGCGCTTGGCAGGGCCGGTTCGGCCAGCGGCACCAGTAGCTTGGCCGCGTGGCCGTAGCGCACCCCCGCCATTGCGGCGATCTTTTCTTCGGGGAGAGCCGGCGAGAACTCGATCCGGTTGATGACGCTCACCGGCACCGACACGACGCATCCTGACCCCCGCCAACTGCGACCGCTCGCGGCTTCGACCTCGACCGAATCAACGCCTCGCCTGCTGATCGCCACGACCGGGTCACCCAGGGTCACGCGATCTCCGAGCAGGCCGGCCATGGCGTGGCTCAGCATCTGGTTTCCGCCGGCCACGCCCGGGGAGGGCTGGTCGTTGATGTGGGCGACGCCGGACAGGTCTCCGGCGGGAATCAGGTCGGCCGAGGTGGCTGCGGAGATCTCGGCCCTGGCAAGCACGACGTCACGGGCACCCGCGTCGATCTCGAGGGTGGAGAGCAGTTCAGCGGCAGAAAGCGGGCTGTCCGCCGGCAGGGCGGTGAGCGCCCGGTCCAGGGTCGCCACCGCGGAATCCAGTGAAGCGCGATCTGTGTTCAGCCCACCGCGGGGCTCCCGCCTGCCGTAGCGAACGCCCTTGTCCCAGAGACCGATCCCCAGATCGTTCGCCAGGGCGCGAACCGCCGTGTTTCCGGGGAGTATGAATTCAGCGCCCATTTCGGCAACGGCTCCCCCGGGTAGTGGCCGGGACCAGGTCCGTCCGCCGACACGGTCGCGGGCCTCGATCACCTCGACTTCCCAGCCTTCCCGGTGCAGCGAAGTGGCAGCGGTCAGGCCGGAGAGTCCGGCGCCGACGATGACCGCTGTCGGGGTCCGCTTCATTTGCCGTCGTCTTGACATTTGCGGTCGCTCAGGACTGCTCGACGATGGCTACGACCCGGGCCGGCGCCGCGCTCCCGCCGACTATCGGCAGTGGCAGGCAGGAGACGGTGAACCCGGTTGGGGGTAGCGCGCCGAGGTTGACCAGCCGTTCGATCTGCGAGTAGGGCAGATCGGCCTGGTGGGCTTCCCAGAAGATGCCCTTCTCATCCTTTTCGATCGCGTCCCGGGCCTGCATCCAGAGGGGCCGGTCCCAGCCCCAGGCGTCGATCCCCATGACCCGTACGCCATGTTCGAACAGCCACCTGGTCGCATCAGCCGAGACCCCGGGGCCGTGCGCCATGTATTCCGGGCTCTCGATCCAGCGGTCGCAGCCGGTGTGCACCAGGACGATGTCGAGCGGCTGGAGCTCGTGGCCGGCGCGATCCAGCGCCGACTCGACGTCGGCGACCTCGATCACTTCCCCGTCGTCACGTCCTTCGAAGTCGAGCACGACCCCGGGCTTGACGAACCACTCGAGTGGGAGTTGCTCGATCGTCCGGGCCGGTTCTCCGGCAATGGTCGAGTTGTAGTGCCAGGGCGCGTCCACGTGGGTCGAGTTGTGAGTGCCGAGCCGCGTGATGAAGTCGTTGGCCCAGCCCTCGCCGTCACGCAGCAGATCTGGGCCGACCCCGAACAGCTCCTTGATCACCCCGGCTCCCTGCTCGTGACCGGAATGCTCGATCTCGGTCCTCAGTACATCAGGGGTCCCTTCGGGGCTCGACTTGATCGGGGCGGAGAGGTCAATGATCGGCATGGACCGAGCCTATCGCCGGGCACGGGGTACGATCCGGCCAATGACTACCGCGTCTGATCGACCGGCGGCAGCCGCCGACAGGCAGGCCGGGTCGCAGGAGTACGGCCTCGGGGCGCTGGGCCCGGTGATCGTCCTCGTGCTTTCGGTGCTGGCCCGGCTCCTGTTCGCGCTGCCCGGCCGCGTTCTTCGGGCGATTTCCGGCCGGCCGCCCGAGGCCGCCTCCGGACTCGTTCCCGATGCATGGGCCGTAGCCAGGTTCACCGAACTGATCGAGAAGGACCCGTACCTGCAGTCGCCGGCTGAGGCCCGGCAGGTCATATCGTTGCTCAGCGCCGCCGTCGCCTCCGCCGAGCGACCCGCGGTCGCCACCGAAGACTTCGACCTCCAGCTGGAGGGGCGCTCGATCAGGGCCAGGCTCTACCGGCCCGCCGGCACTACGAGTCCGGGTCCGCTGCTGGTCTACTTCCACGGCGGCGGCTTCGTCGTCGGCTCGCTCGAGAGTCATGATCACGCTCTCAGGGTCCTGGCCGACCGGTCGCGGGTATCGCTGCTCTCGGTCGAATACCGCAAGGCGCCCGAGGAACCGTTCCCGGCCGCGGTGGATGATGCCCTGGCTGTCTGGGAGGCAGTGATGGCCGATCCGGACAGGTTCGGGGCCGACCCGGAACGGGCCGGGGTCGGCGGCGACAGCGCCGGGGGCAATCTCGCCGCGGTGCTGTGCCAGGACCTGAAGAGGCTCGGCAGGAGGCAGCCTGCCTTCCAGCTTCTTATTTACCCGGTGACGGTCGTCGGCGGCGTGGGCGACTCCTACCGGGATTTCGGGGAGCGGTTCTTCCTGACCGGCCGGACCATGGACTGGTACGTCGAGCAATACCTGGGCGAGCCGGCTCGGGATCAGGATCACGTACGCGTCGCACCACTACTCTCCGAGGATCTGTCGGGCCTGGCGCCGGCATACGTGACCACCGCGCTGGCCGACCCGTTGCGGGATGAGGGCGAGTCGTACGCGGCCCGCCTGTACCAGGCAGGGGTCCCGGTCCGGCTCGACCGGATGCCGATGATCCACGGCTGGTTCAACGTCACCGGGTCACGTTCGGCACAGGCCGGAATGGAAGTGCTTGCGGAGGTGCTGGCGGACGGCCTCGGACCGAACGAAGGTTGAGCGGGGCGCGGCCAGACTGATCCCCCGGCCGTCTCCGGCTTCGGGCCGGCCGGTTCCGCGACCGGACTGACTACGATGGAGCGATGCCGTCAAGTGCCAAGACAGTGACCGTGCGCCTCCCCGACGGGACCCCGCTCGAGCTCGACTCCGGCGCGACCGGGGCCGATGCCGCCGCCGCGATCGGGCCAGGGCTGGCCCGTGCCGCCCTGGCGATCAGGGTCGGCGAGGAGGTCCGCGACCTGGGGGCTCCGGTCGCCGACGGTGAGGAGATCGCGATCATCACCTCCCGCGACCCCGAGGGCCTGGAACTGATCCGGCACGACGCCGCCCACGTGATGGCCACCGCGGTCCAGGAGCTCTACCCGGGGACCAAGGTGACAATCGGCCCGGCGATCGAGAACGGCTTCTACTACGACTTCGAGTTCCCAGAGGACGTGAAGATCACCGAAGAAGAGCTGCCCGGAATCGAAGCGGCGATGAAGCGCCACATCAAGGCCGATGAGAGCTTCGAGCGACGCGACCTGAGTACCGACGAGGCGATCGAAGTCTTCCGCGACCAGGGCGAGGATTACAAGGTCGAGCTCATCGAGGACCTTGTCAGAAACGAAGGTGCCGAGACGGTCTCTCTCTATCGAAACGGGCCGTTCGAGGACCTCTGCCGCGGCCCGCACGGGCCGGGGACCAAACGGATCAAGGCGATCAAGCTGAACTCCGTCGCCGGCGCCTACTGGCGAGGCGACGAGAACCGCCAGATGCTGACCAGGATCTACGGCACCGCCTTTTTCTCCAAAGACGACCTGGCCGAGCACCTCGAGCGGATCGAGCAGGCCAAGGCGCGCGACCACCGCCGGCTCGGGCCGCAACTCGACCTGTTCATGCTGCGCGACGAAGCGCCCGGCATGCCTTTCTGGCTGCCGAACGGGACGGTTCTGCTCGGCCTGATCGAAAAGGAGGTACGAGAGCAACTCGACCGACGCGGATACAGGGAGATCGCCACGCCGCACGTGATGGACGAGGAGCTATGGCACCGCTCGGGCCACTGGGACAACTACGTCGATGACATGTACTTCATGGAGGTGGACGGGCGTCGCTATGCGCTGCGACCGATGAACTGCCCCGGCGCCTGCCTCGTGTACGGAGCCGATCGCCACTCCTATCGCGACCTTCCGCTCCGGCTGGCCGAGTTCGGCCGGGTGACCCGGAACGAGCGGGAGGGCGTACTGCACGGGCTTCTCCGGGTCCGGGCCTTCACCCAGGACGACGCCCACGTCTACTGCACCGAAGAGCAGATCGAGTCGGAGGTGACCGAGATCTGCGAAGCGATCGACGAGCTCTACGGCCGGTTCGGCTTCGAGGACGTCAGGGTCGAGCTTTCGACCAGGCCGGAAAAAGCGATGGGCTCGGTAGAACAGTGGGAACGGGCCGAGGCGATGCTGAAGAGCGCCCTGGACAGTCAGGGCAGGGACTACGCGATCAATCCCGGCGACGGTGCGTTCTACGGTCCCAAGATCGACTTCCACGTGACCGATGCGCTGGGGCGCTCCTGGCAGCTGGGGACCTGTCAGCTCGACTTTCAGATGCCAGAACGATTCGAACTCAGCTACACCGGGGCCGAAGACGAGCGCCACCGCCCGGTGATGATCCACCGCGCCCTGCTCGGCTCCATGGAGCGTTTTGCCGGGATCCTGATCGAGCACTACGCCGGCCGTTTCCCGGCCTGGCTGGCTCCGGTCCAGGCGATGATCGTCCCGGTGGCCGACCGTCACATCGAGTACGCGAAGCAGATCGCCGAGGACCTCCGGGCGGCCGGGGTCAGGGTCAAGGTCGAAGAGCGCTCCGAATCGGTCGGCAAGAAGATCCGCGCCGCCGAACTGGGCCGTTATCCGTTCATGCTGGTGGTCGGCGACCGCGAGGTCGAGGCCGGCGAGGTCGCGGTACGATCCCACGAGGACGGCGAGCTCGGATCAATGGACGTCGAGAAGTTCTGTATGCTGCTTGACACTTGATCCGCAGCAGGAAACAGAAATGCGCGCTGACCGGCACGCCCTTGCCTTCAACTCCGGTCTCCTCGTCCACTTGAATCTCCGCTTGGCTGTTATCTAGTGCCGATTCCGCGCAGGTTCGATCGGCGTCCGCCAGAACGGGATTCGACTCGTATCAACGAGCGGATTCGTGTGCCCAAGGTCCGGCTTATCGGTGCCGACGGCGAACAGGTGGGCATCGTCAACACCGACGACGCCCGTCAGATGGCCCGCGACGCCGACCTCGACCTGGTCGAGGTCGCCCCGGGCGCCAAGCCCCCGGTGACCCGCCTGCTGGACTACTCGAAATACAAGTACGAGCAGGACCAGAAGGCGAAGGCGGCCCGCAAGCACCAGACCCAGGTAAACGTGCGGGAGATCAAGCTCCGGCCGAAGATCGCCGACAACGACTACAACACCAAGAAGGGCCACGTCACCCGTTTTCTCACGGGCGGCGACAAGGTCAAGGTGACGATCATGTTCCGCGGGCGTGAGCAGGCGCACCCGGACCGCGGCCGCGACCTACTACAGCGGCTATACGAAGACCTCGATGGCCTGGCCGTGATCGAGTCGAAGCCCCTCCAGGAAGGCCGCAACATGAGCATGCTGCTCGGCCCGTCCAAGGAGGCGACCAGGGAAGCCAGCCAGGAGGCGAAGAAGGCCGAGCCGAAGGAAAAGGCCGAGCCGAAGGAAAAGGCCGAGCCGAAGGAAAAGGCCGAGCCGAAAGCTGAAACCAAGCCGAAGGAAAAGGCCGAGCCCAAGGCAGAATCCGAGGCCGAGCCGAAGGCAGAAGCCAAGCCCAAGGCAGGATCCGAGGCCAAGCCGAAGGCGAAGGCCAAGACCTGACGGTCCGGTCGGTCGCGGGGCTTTGACTATCGTGCCAGGCCGGCGATGTGGTCGGCTATGCGATGAGCCGCCTTGCCGTCCCAGAGCGGCGGCGGGGTGGGCTCACTGTCGGACCGCTCGCCGATCATGCCGGGTATTTCGGGGATTCGGGCCGGATCGAGGCCGAGCAGGACGTTGGTGCCGAGTTCGACCGTGACCGGCCGCTCGGTGTTGTCCCGCAGAGTGAAACAGGGAACGCCGAGATATGTCGTCTCTTCCTGAATCCCCCCCGAGTCGGTCAGAACCGCTCGGGCATCGGCCTCCAGCGAAAGGAACTCGAGATAGCCGACCGGATCGACCAGGCGGAGACCCGGCCCGACCGCCGCATCGCCGGCGAGACGGGCCCTCGTCCTCGGGTGGACCGGGAAGAGAACCGGCATATCATCCGCGATCCTGTCGAGAGCGGCCACCGCTTCGAACAGCAGCGGTCCGTCAACCAGGGCCGGACGGTGGAGGGTCACCAGCAGGTACTCGCCCGGGCTTACACCTTGGCCGGAACAGGCGCCCAGTGCCCGGAAGCGGTCCTCGAGGGCGACAAGGCTGTCGATCATCGTGTTTCCGACCATGTGGACCTTCCCGGACGGGATGCCCTCTGTCGAGAGGTTGTGAAGGGCCTCTTCGCTGTGGATGTAAAGGTGATCGGATATCGCATCGGTCAGTACCCGGTTGACCTCCTCCGGCATGGAGCGATCGAAGCTGCGCAGCCCGGATTCAAGGTGGGCCACCGGGATATCCATCTTGACCGCGGTCAAGGCCGCGGCCAGGGTCGAATTCACGTCCCCGGGAACGACCACCAGGTCGGGCCGGGCCTCGACCAACAGTGGCTCGAGCCGCTCCATCACCCGAGCCGTCTGCCGGGCGTGGCTTCCCGAACCGACCTCGAGCATGTGGTCGGGCTCGGGGACACCCAGCTCCTCGAAAAAGATCTCCGACATCATCCGGTCGTAGTGCTGTCCGGTGTGGACCACCACCTGTTCGCACTGGGGCAGCCTGGCCTTCAGGGCGGCGATCAGCGGCGCCATTTTCACGAAATTGGGCCGGGTTCCCAGTACGTGGAAGATTCGCATTGGCGCTCACCCTATCCCTGCGTCGCGGCGGCAGGGGCGTCCGGGACGGGCTGACCGGGGTCTCACGGAGGCCCGCCGGAACGGTGCCGGGCACCGGTTTTTGATTGAATGCCGGGGCTGATGCCGAAGATGAAGACACATTCCGGGGCCAAGAAGCGGTTCAAGAGATCCGCAAATGGCAAGCTGCGCGGAAGGCGGGCCTACTCGAGCCACATCCTCGAGAAGAAGTCGCCGAAGCGCAAGCGCAAGATGACCCAGCCGGTTCACATCTCGGACAAGGACGCCCCGCGGGTCGACCGTCTGCTGGGAGGCAAGTAGATGGCCCGGGTGAAGCGTTCGGTCAACGCCCGCAAGAAGCGCCGCAAGGTCCTTGAGGAGGCAAAGGGCTACAACGGCCGCAAGAAGTCTTCATACAAGCTGGCCAAAGAGCAGGTCATGCGGTCGGGCGCCTACGCCTATCGCGACCGCCGGGTCCGCAAGCGCGAGTTCCGCCGGCTCTGGATCACCCGGATCAACGCTGCCGCCCGCCTCGAGGGCATGAGCTACTCCGAGCTGATGCACGGCCTCAGCGCCGCCGGTGTCGAAGTCAACCGCAAGATGCTGGCCGACATCGCGGTGAACGACCGCGACGACTTTCGCCGATTTGTCGAGATCGCCCGGGAGGGTGCTGCCGCCTGACGCGGAACGGCACCTTTCACCACCCGGGCGGCTTCGCAAGTGCGAGCCGCCCTTTTTTGTGACCCGACCGGAAACAGATGATCACCAGCCCCGACAACGAAAAACTGAAACTGGTCCGCAAACTCGCCCTCAAGAAGCACCGCGAGAAGCTGGGCCTGTTCGTGACCGAGGGTGAAGATCTTGCCCGAGCCGGACTGGCGGCCGGTTTCCGGCCGAAAGCGCTGCTCGTGCACCCGGACCTGGGATCTTTCGGCGGGTCGGAGAATCCCGGTTCCGGGTCCGGCGGCTTTCCCCCTGTGGATCAGGTGGAGCCAGAACTGCTCGACCGGGTTTCGGCGATGGGGTCGGGGACCAGGGTGATCGGCATCTGGCCTCAACGGTGGGAGCCGCCGGGCGAGCTGGGTGGTGTCTGCCTCTTCCTCGATTCGATCGGTGACCCCGGCAATATGGGGACGATCATCCGCACGGCCGACGCCCTCCTTGAAGCGACGTTGGTGCTCGGTCCCGGTTGCGTCGATCCCTGGGCGGCGGGATCGGTCAGGGCGAGCATGGGCTCCATCTTCGGGCAGCCGATGGTCCGGGCGGACATCCGGCAGACGCCCCAGCCCAGGATCGCGATGGTCGTCGACGGAGGTGAAAGGCCCGGGCCGCGGCAGGCTCCGGTCACCATCTGCCTCGGATCCGAGCGCGAAGGACTCAGCCCCGCGGTATTGAACGAGTGCGAGGTGAAGTGGACGGTGCCGCAGCGGACGGGCGGCGCCGGTTCCCTGAACGTCGCGGCTGCGGCTGCGATCGCCTGCGAGCGGATATCGTCGCCGGTGGCGGCCACGGAAACGAGCTGAGGAAACCGATGACGAAACGGATTGAGGAGATCGAGGCAGAGGCAAGGGCTGAGTTGGCGGCCGCCGGAACCGCGGCCGAGCTCGAAGAGATCAGGGTTCGCTTCCTGGGCAGGAAGGCGGAACTGACTTCGATCCTGCGCGGGATATCGGATCTCGAGCCGGACCAGCGCGGCCCGGTCGGGAGTGCGGCCAACAGGGCCAGAAAAGGTCTCGAGGAAACGCTCGAGGCCCGCCTGGACGAGATCGCCGCGGCCGAACTCGAGAGCTCGCTCACCGCGGACCGGATCGACGTGACCCTGCCCGGCTCTCCGGCCCGGGCGGTCGGGCACCTGCATCCGATCACCCGGACCCGCCGGCTGATCGAGGACGTGATGATCGGCCTCGGCTATCAGGTGATGGAGGGACCCGAAGTCGAGCACGACTTCTACAACTTCACCGCGCTCAACCACCCGCCAGACCACCCGGCCCGGATGCTCCAGGACACTTTCTACGTCGAGCCGCTCTACGGTGCGGGCGACGGAGCCGGACCCCGGGACGTGTTGCTCAGGACCCACACCTCGCCGATGCAGGTCCGGGCGATGGAGGCCGCCCCGCCTCCGCTGTTCATGATCGTCCCGGGGAAGACCTACCGCCGTGACTCTGACGCAACGCACAGCCCGATGTTCCATCAGATCGAAGGGCTCGCGGTCGGGGAGGGCATCACCCTGGCCGACCTGAAGGGCACCCTGCTGGCGATGCTTCGCGAGGTGTTCGGCCCCGACCGGCAGATCCGCATGCGGCCGCACTTCTTTCCGTTTACCGAGCCTTCGGTCGAATTCGACGTCTCCTGTTTCCGCTGCGAGGGATCGGGATCGCTGAAACAGGGCGAGCGCTGTCCCTCTGCAAGGGGATCGGCTGGATCGAACTCGGCGGGGCCGGAATGGTCGACCCGAACGTATTCGGCTTCGTCAGCGATTCCGGCTACGACCCCGAAACGGTCACCGGTTTCGCTTTCGGCTTCGGGATCGAGCGGATTGCGATGCTGAGGCACGGGGTCAGCGACCTGAGGCTCTTCTTCGACAACGATCTTCGAATGCTGGAGCAGTTCTCATGAGGATCCCCTGGTCCTGGCTGGTCGAGTACTGCGACCCGGGCCTCGAGCCTGGCGCCCTGGCCGAGAGGCTCGCAATGACCGGCACCGAGGTCGAACGGGTGGTGACCGTCGGCCCGCTTTCGGCTGAAGGTTTCGTGATCGGCGAGGTCACTTCGACCGGGCCTCATCCCGACGCCGACCGCCTGAGCGTGTGCACGGTGAACGACGGTGAGGGCGAGCGGACCATCGTCTGCGGTGCGCCCAACGTCGAGGCCGGCCAGACCGTCGTGGTCGCCCTACCCGGAGCGTTCATGCCCGACGGCACCAGGATCCGAAAGGCCAAGCTCCGGGGCGTCGCCTCGGAAGGGATGATCTGCTCCGAGACCGAGCTCGGCTTGGGCACCGAAAGCGACGGAATCCTCGTCCTCGACGACGGCCCCGGCGCCGGGACGCCGGCGGACGCCGTGCTGCCGTTGTCCGAGCCGGTGCTCGAACTCGAGGTGACCCCGAACCGGACCGACTGCCTCAGCCTCTACGGGGTCGCGCGCGAGACTCACGCGGTCACCGGCGCCGATCTGGCTGCGGCGCCGTGGGACGTCGCCGAGCCGCTTGAGCCCGGGGCAGGCGAAGACCGGATCGCGATCACCGTCGCGGACCCGGAAAAGTGCCCGCGATTCACGGCCCGGGTTTACACAGGCGTCCGGATCGGACCGTCTCCGCTCTGGCTGAGGGCACGGTTGACCGCGGCCGGCCAGCGGCCGATCAACAACGTGGTCGACATCACCAACTACGTGATGTGGCTGACCGGTCAGCCGATGCACGCCTACGACCTCGACCGGATATCGGGCAGGGAACTCGAGATCCGTTCTTCACGGACCGGCGAGGCGGTCGAGACCCTCGACGGCACCAGGCGAGATCTGCCCGAGGGCACCACCGTGGTCTGTGACCGGGACGGCCCGGCCGGGATCGCCGGGGTCATGGGAGCGTCGGTCTCGGAGGTTTCATCGGAGACGACCACGGTCCTGCTGGAGGCCGCAACCTGGAGTGGCCCGGACATCCTGCGGACCTCGCGTGAACTCAACCTCCGGTCGGAGGCCTCTTCCAGATTCGAAAAGCAGCTTCACCCGGATCTGGCGATGAGGGCGCAGACCGTTGCCGCCGGGCTGATGGAAGAACTCTGTGGGGCCAGTGGCGGGGAAGGACTTGTCGATCTGTATTCGCCGCTGGATGAAGCCGAACCGATTCGCCTGCGGGCCGGCAGGGTCGAGCGCGTACTCGGGCTCGAGATCGAGCCGGGTGAGCAGTCGAGAGCCCTCGAGGCTCTCGGGTTCGGGGTCGAGCCCGATGGAGACGACCTGCTGGTATCGGTGCCGCCGGACCGCTGGTTCGACGTCACCCGGGAGATCGACCTGGTTGAGGAGGTCGGCCGGGTCGACGATCTCGACCGGAGGCTTCCGGCGACCCTGCCCTCGGGGCCCGGAAGGGTCGGCGGCCTGAGCCGGCAGCAGGTCCTGCAGCGCCGGGTCGAGGATTCCCTGCGCGAGGCCGGATTCAGCGAAATCGTCGGCTGGAGCTTCACCGACCCGGGTGAGGTCGGCCGTCTGAGACTGGACGGCTCCGATCCCCGGGCCCGGGCGGTGGTTCTTTCGAACCCGCTTTCGGAGGACCAGTCGGTCATGCGGACGACCCTGCTGGGGTCGGTACTGGGCGCTGCCCAGCGGAACCTCGCCCGTGGGGCGGTCGGGGTGGCCCTGTTCGAGTCCGGGCGGGTCTATCTGCCGGCCAGCGAAGCCGGTCCGGGACCGCTGGGCGGAGATTTCCCCGGGAAATGGAGCCCGCCGGTCACCGAACCGCAGCGCCTCTGCCTGGTTGCTACCGGGGCGGTCGAGCCCGGCTCCTGGAACCGGCCGGAGGTGCCGGTCGATTTCTTCAGCGTAAAGGGCGTGCTGGAAAGGCTGGCCTCCGGACTAGGTATCGACGTCGAGGTGCGCGCGCCCGGGGATCCATCCGGTCTGCCGTTTCTCCACCCGGTCCGCAGCGGCGAGATCCTGGTTGAAGGGCGGGCGATCGGCTGGATCGGACAGATCCACCCGGCGGTGGCGGGAGAGTGGGACCTCGGCGAGGTCTTCGCTTTCGAGTTCGACCTCGGCGAGATGCTCGATACATCGCCGCTCGGTGAGGAAAGCTACGTCGACTTCACCGCCTTTCCGCCGGTCGACCGCGATCTCGCGGTCGTGGTCTCCGAGGAGATCGACGCCTCATCCGTGATCGAGGTCGTCAGGGAGCGGGGCGGAGACATACTCGATTCGGTATCCGTATTCGACGTCTTCCGGGGTGACCAGGTGGGGGCCGGTGAGAAGAGCCTCGCGCTCCGGCTCCGCTTTCGTGCCGCCGACCGCACCCTGAGCGACGAAGAGGTCGATCCGGCCTGGGCGGAGATCATCGCCGGCCTGGAGTCGATCGGGGGCAGGCTCCGTGGCTGACCGGGCGGAAAGCGGGGGCCCGGGCAGATCCGTCGTCGGCGACCAGCCGATCGGTCCGGATGGCCCCAGGGCGAGAGTACTGGTGGCCGGTGCCACCGGGTACACCGGGGCGCTGGCAGCAGATCTCCTCTGGCGCCATCCGGACCTGGAACTCGCGTCGTTGACCGCGCGGTCGGAGGCAGGCACGCCGCTCAACCGGCTGTATCCGCGCTACGAGGTGCCGCTGGAGCTGGGCGAGCTCGACCTGTCGGACCTCGACCAGGTGGAGGCTGCGATCGTCGCCTACCCGCACGGGGCTTCGGCGCCCGTGGTCGCCGAGATGCGGGGACGTGGCCTCCTGGTGGTCGATCTCTCGGCGGACTTCAGGCTGGAGGACCTGCCCACCTATGAGCGGTTTTATGGCTCTCACGGGGCCCCCGAACTTCTCGACGGCGCCGTGTACGGGCTGCCGGAGCTGGACCGTGATTCGGTCGCGACGAGTGAACTGGTCGCCAACCCGGGCTGTTATCCGACCGCGGCCATCCTGGCCCTTGCCCCGCTCGCGAAGGAGGGCCTGATTGAGGACGTGGTGATCGACGCCAAGTCGGGGGTCTCGGGCGCGGGCCGGGACAAAGGCGAGGCGACCGCGTTCACCACGGTGACCGAGAACGTGTCCGCCTATGCGCCGGCCGGCCACCGGCACCGGCCCGAGATCATCGAGAAGCTGGCCGGGCTGTCACCCCCCGACGCCCGGATCGGGAGCCTGACTTTCGTACCGCACCTGGTGCCGCTGGACCAGGGCGAGCTGGTCTCCTGCTACGTCAGATCGGGCGAGGAGGTCGGTCAGGACGACCTCGACCGGCTCTACGAGCAGGCCTATGCCGGAGAGCCGTTCGTCACCGTCTGCGACGCTCCCCCCGGGATGCGGGATGTGCGCGACAGCAACCGCTGCCACATCCAGGCGCTGGCCGGCGACGACCGGATCGTCGTCTTTGCGGTCATCGACAACCTCTGGAAAGGCGCCTCCGGGCAGGCGATCCAGAACCTGAACCTGATGCTCGGCCTGGATGAAACGGCGGGGTTGCGGTGACCGCACCGTTCTTCAGATCGCGCTGGGTTGATCCGCCGGCCGGATTAGAGCAGCTCGACCCGGCCCGGCTTCCCGACGGCTTCCGGGCGGGAGGTGTTTCCTGCGGCCTCAAGGTAGACGGCGGGACCGACCTCGGACTGGTCGTCTGCGACAGCGGAGAGCCCGACTCGGCCATCCTGCTGACCGCGAGCGCGACCGCGGCGGCCCCTGTGCGGGTCTGCCGTGACCGGCTCCGGCAGGGTTCCGTCCGGGCGGCGATCGTCAACTCCGGCAACGCCAACGCCGCCACCGGCGAGCAGGGCCTGGCCGATGCGCTGGCGATGAGGGAGTCTGCCGCGACGGCGCTCGGACTGGATCCGGACCGGGTCGCGGTCGCTGAGACCGGGGTGATCGGTGTGCCGCTCGAGATGGAGCCGGTGCTGGCTGCAGTGGACGGGCTCGCCGAATCGCTGGGCCCGGACGGCGGGGTCGCCTTTTCCGAGGCGATCATGACCACCGACCAGTGGCCAAAGCGGTGCACACTCGAATCTGACGGCGTGACCATCGCCGCTCAGGCCAAAGGGGCCGGGATGATCGAGCCCGGTTTCGCCACCATGCTCTGCTTCGTGCAGACCGACGCCCGGCTCCCGGATGCCGAAGCCCGGCTTCGCTCTGCGGTAGCGGGCTCATTCGAGCGGATAACGGTAGATGGTCAGATGAGCACCAACGATACGGTCCTGCTGCAGTCCTCGGGGACGTCGGGCAGGGATCTCCCGGATGGCCTGCTCGAGGCGGTCCTGATGCAGCTCGCGCTCGAAATCGTCGCCGACGGGGAGGGTGCGACCCGGGTCGGCCGGATCGAGGTGGAAGGTGCGGTTGACGACCGGGAAGCCGAGATGGTCGCCCGTAGGATCGCCAACTCGCCGCTGGTCAAGACCGCGTTGCTCGGGCGCGATCCCAACTGGGGGCGGATCGCCCAGGCGGCGGGAGCGGCGCTGGCGGGGGCCGACATCGGCGAACTCGGGCCCGAATCGATTTCAGCAGGAGAGCTTGCCGGTGACCGTGAGGAAGCCGAGCTGGGCCTGGTCCTGGATCGCGGAAGCGGCGGCGCACAGGTCTACTTCAGCGATCTCACCCCCGAGTACATCCGGATCAACGCCGAATACACGACTTAGACGAGGCAGAAGATGGAGCAATACAGAGGCACAGGCGAGGAAGGGTCGGCGTTCAGCGACGACAACGTCGGCGTGCTGCTCGAAGCGCTGCCCTACATCCGCGAATTCCACGGCAAGACGGTGGTGATCAAGTACGGGGGTGCGGCGATGCGCGACGAGGCCCTGCGCGAGGCGTTCGCGGCCGACGTGGTCCTGCTCAAGTACGTCGGGATGAACCCGGTCGTGGTGCACGGGGGCGGACCCGAGATCACCGAGTACATGAACCGCATGGGCATGGAGGTCAGGTTCCACCACGGACTGCGCGTCTCGGACGCGGAGACGGTCGAGGTCTCGAAGATGGTCCTGCTGGGCAAGGTCAACGCCGACCTCGTCCGCCGGTTGAACCGGGCCGGCCAGCCCGCGGTCGGCCTTTCCGGCGAGGACGGCTCGCTTTTCGAGGTGGGGCCGGTCGCCAACGCCGAAGAGGTCGGTTTCGTCGGCGAGATCGAGCGGGTCGACGTGGACGTGCTGAACCACATCGCCGAGGACTACATCCCGGTGATCGCCTCCTCCGCCTCCGACCGGGACAGCAACTCCTACAACGTCAACGCCGACGAGGCCGCCGGCAAGGTCGCGGCGGCGCTGGGTGCCTTCAAGACAGTCTTTTTGACCGACATCGTCGGCTGGCTCGAGGACCCCGCGGATGAGTCGACCAGGATCTCGGAGACCACGGTCGCCGAAGTGGAAGCGGCCCTGCCATCGATCTCCGGTGGCATGCGCCCGAAGCTGGGCGCCTGCGTGGACGCGATCCGCGGAGGCGCGCAGAACGCTCACATCATCGATGGCCGGCGCCCGCATTCGCTCCTTCTTGAGCTGTTCACCGTGGCCGGGATCGGGACCAAGGTAAACCCGTGAGGGAGAGCCTCAGGGAGCGCGAGCAGCGCTACCTGATGAACACGTACAAGCGGGCAGCGGTCGAGTTCGTCCGCGGGGACGGTGCGCTGCTGTACGACTCCGATGGCCGGGAGTACCTCGACTTCCTCGGCGGCATCTCGGTCACATCGGTCGGTCACTGCCGACGCGAAGTAGTCGATGTGATCAATGACCAGGCCGGGCAGCTGATGCACGTCTCGAACCTGTTCTACACCGCTCCGATGGTCGAGCTGGCCGAGCGGCTGTCGCGGTCGTCGCTCGGTGGGGCCGTTTTCTTCTGCAACTCCGGCACCGAAGCCAATGAGTGCGCGATCAAGATCGCCCGGAAGGCAGCCCGCCGCCGCGGCTTGGAGAACCCCGGCATCGTCACCGTCGACGGCGACTTCCACGGCCGGACTTACGGCTCGCTCTCGGCGACCCCCCGGTTGAACCAGAACCCCGATTTCGGCCCGATGCTGCCGGGGTTCAGCTCGGTGCCGTTCGATGACGCCGGGGCGCTCGAGGCGACGGTCGGGCCCGAGACCGCGGCGATCATGCTCGAGCCGATTCAGGGCGAGGCGGGGGTTTTCCAGGTCTCCGAAGAGGTCCTGGTGACCGCCAGGGAGTTGTGCGACCGGCACGGGGCGCTACTGATCTTCGACGAGGTCCAGACCGGCGTCGGCCGGACCGGCTCACTCTGGGCATACCAGCAGGGCCCGGTCAGGCCCGATCTGATGACCGTGGCCAAGGCGCTGGGCGGCGGGGTCGCGATCGGGGCCTGCATCGGCACCCCGGACGCCGGTGGCGTGCTCGAGCCGGGAGATCACGGTTCGACCTTTGCCGCCGGCCCGGTTGCGGCTCAAGCCGGGCTGGCGGTCCTCGACCTGGTCGACCGGCCGGAAACCCTCCGCAGGGTGCGCGATCTCGGTGACCACCTCAGCCGCGGCCTGGCCGCACTGGACGGGGTGAGCGGGATCCGGGGGAGGGGTCTGATGATCGGGGTCGGCCTCGAGCCCGGTATCGATGCCGGAGACGTCTCCGCAGGCCTGCTGGACGACGGGCTGGTCGTCAATGCGCCCCGGCCCGACACCCTGCGCCTTCTTCCGCCATTCGTGCTGACCGTGGAGCAGGCCGATCTGGCGATCGGAAAAGTGGCCTCGGCCCTGTCCGGGGCCGGTCCCGAATGAGACAGCGGGTAGCATCAGCCCCGTCAAACAGCAGCCGGAGGTAACACGATGAACGATGACCCGACCCGCATCATGAGCGACGACGACAGCCCTCAGCAGGGGGATGGCGGCGCCCCGCACTACTCGCCGGAGGACAAGAAGCGGCACCTCCGCAACCTGATCATCGCTCTGGTCGCGGTAATCGTCGGCCTGGTCATCGCGGTCATCGTGATCGCTTCGTCCGGCGACGACTCTTCCAGCACCGAGCCGACCGGTACCACGACGCCGGCAGTGCCGGTCACCCCGACGGGCGACACCGGGTCGACCGGGACCACGGCGACCACCGGATCCACCGGGACCACAGAGCCCGACAGCGGCGGGGTAACCCCTCCGGACACCGGCAGCGATACCGGCGGGACCGCCCCGGTGACGCCCGACACGGGCGGTGGCACCGATTCGGGTGGAGGAGTCACCCCACCGACCGACAGCGGCAGCAACAGTGGTGGGATCGGTCCCTGACCGATGACCGAGATCACACTTGATTCGCTGCCCCTGCCGGTCGCGACCTACGAGGCGAAGCCGGAGGAGGTCAACCGGGTGCTGCTGCTCTACTCGGGCGGCCTCGATACCAGCGTGATGCTCCACTGGATCCAGGAGGCCTATGGAGCCGAGGTGGTCACCCTGACGATCAATCTCGGTCAGCCCGGCGAGGACTACACCGCGATGGTCGAGAAGGCCGAGGCGATGGGGGCCGTCGAGACGGTGGTCATCGATGCCCGCGAGGAATTCGCCGAGGACTACGTGCTGCGGGCGATCAAGGCGAACGCCCTCTACGGCGGCGGCTATCCGCTGTTCACCTCGCTCGGTCGCCCGCTGATCGGCAAGCTCGGGGTCGAGGTGGCGGCCCGTACCGGCTGCGACACGCTTGCTCATGGCTGCACCGGGAAGGGCAACGACCAGGTCCGCCTCGAGGCGACCGTTGCCGCACTCAACCCGGAGTTGAAGATGATCGCCCCGGTCCGTTCCTGGCAGATCGGCCGGGACGAGGAGCTCGCCTACTGCCGCAAGCACGGAATCCCGCTCAAGTACGACAGCGCGGATGAGGCGCCTCCCTATTCGATCGACGACAACCTGTGGGGCCGCTCCTCCGAGGGCGGGACGATCGAGAACCTCGACTCGCCGCCACCGGACGACGTTTTCCAGCTGGTGACCCGGCCGGAATTCGCCCCGGACGAGCCGGAGACGGTCTCGATCGGGTTCGAGGCGGGACGGCCGGTGAGCTTCAACGGCGAGTCGATGAAGCTGGTGCCCCTGCTCGAAGCGGCAGCGGACGCCGCCTGCCGCCACGGGGTCGGGATCGTCGACCACATCGAGGACCGGATCGTCGGCCTGAAGGTGCGCGATCTGTACGAGATCCCGGCCGCGACGGTCATTCTCACCGCCCACCAGGAACTCGAGAAGCTGGTCTCGACCATCCACCAGAACAACTTCAAGCATTCGCTCGACCGGCACTGGGCCTATCTGGCCTACGCCGGGCTCTGGCATGAGCCGCTTCGCCACGATCTCGATTCGTTCATGGACTCTGCAAACGAGTACGTGACCGGCGAGGTCTCGGTCAAACTGTTCAAGGGCTCGGCCACGCCGACCATCCGCAGCTCGCCATACGCTCTCTACGATGAAAGCCTGGCTTCGTTCGGTGAGTCGGGCGGAGAGTTCTCCCAGGCCGCGAGCCCCGGATTCATCGAACTCTTTTCGCTGCAGAGCCGAATGGCCCAGCAGGTCCGCAATCGAGAGGAAAAGCCGTGATCTACAACCTGATTGGTCGAATCGTCGTCAAGTTCGCCTGGTTCTACCTGCGGCGCAAGGTCGCTTTTCGGACCGTGGCCGTCACCGGCGCCGGATTGGCGGTCGGGATCACCGTGATCGGGGTGGCCGGCTATCTGGCGACCCGTGAGGTACCCGAGGCCTGAACGACCGTCGCAGCGCCGCAATCGATCTTGCGGCCCGGGCCCGACCCGAAGTAGACCGGGTCACCGTGGTCTACGGTGAAGTCCGGTTTTGGCTTCAATTCCAACCCTCATCGACTCGGGCCGGGGCACGGCTTGAGCAGGCGTCCAGCAATTCTGGCGGCCGCACTGGCTGCCTCATTTGTCGCTGCGATTTCGCCGGTCTCGGCGTCGGGCGGTGCCGACCGGCTCGAGCGGGACTCGGCCAAGGCCCGGGAGCAGGTCGAGCGGATCGCCGGGCAGCTCAATCAGGGGCGCAGCGATCTCGAGTCAGCCAACGGCCGGGCCGAGGCTTCAGCCGAGCGGGAAGCGAGGATGAGCCGTCTGGTCGCAAACGGAGCCGAGCGCTCGGCGGAGCTCGAAGACCGGGTGGCGTCTTCGCGCGCCGGCCTCGCAGAAGCGAAAAAACGGCTGACCCGCGCCCGGCGGGTTCTCTCCGACCGCCTGGTCGCGATCTATATGTCGGGTACCCCGGAGCTGAGTGGCCTGGTGCTCGGGGCCTCGAACTACGGGGACCTCGCAACCCGGGACGAATACCTCGAAGCGGTGCGGAATTCAGATGTCCGCCTGGCATCGAGGGTCCGTCAGGTTCGGGGTGAGTTCGAAGACGAGGTCGCCAGGTTCAACCGGCTCAAGGCGGAGGCCGACTCCCATCTCGCCGCACTGACCGCGGCCAGGGACGGAATCGCGGCCGCGCGTTCCGCCGCAGAAAGCGCGGCGGCGCGGCTCGCCTCGGCGAATTCGGCCCGGGAAGACGAGATCGGTCAGCTCAAGGACAGAATCGCCGAATGGGAAAAGGAGATCCGGAAGCGGGAGGCCGCCAGCGCGGCTGAAGCCGAAGCCGAGGTCGCCCAGGCCCTGGGCGGGCCCTACGCGATCCCGACCTACATCGTGATCTGCGAGTCGGGCGGAAACTATTCCGCCCTGAACCCGTCAAGCGGGGCCGGCGGTGCCTACCAGATCCTCCCCTCGACCTGGAAGACCTACGGCGGAGAGGGCCTGCCGCACGAGGCCTCGAAGGAGGAGCAGGACCGGATCGCCGGTCTGATCTACGCCGATTCGGGCACTTCACCGTGGGTCTGCGGCTGAGCGGGCTATCGCCGCGAGTTCAGCCGGCCTGAGCAGCAGTCTGAGCACACCCCGGTCCAAGCCGGCAAGGCCGCCCTTCTTCAGCTTGATCGAGGCCCCGGTCAGCCGGGTGACCTCCATCGAAAGTACCGGCTCATGGCCGACCAGCAGCACGTTGCCCCGGCCGGCAACAAGTTCGAGGGTGTCGTAGTCACCGACCCCGATCGGTTCCGAGATCTCCGGCTCGAGTCCGAGCGCGTCGCAGGCGAGCGCGGCCGTGTCGCGGGCCCGGACCCGCGGGCTGGTCAGGCAGAGATCCACCTTCAGGCCGATCCGGGCGATGGCCCGACCCGCGGCAACCGACTGGGCCTCGCCCTTGGCGGTGAGCCGGCGGGCCGCATCGCCGTCGCCGCTGATCGGGCTCGGCCTCGCCGTGTCTGAGCAACAGGATCACGTCTCGATCGTAGCGGGAACCCCGACGCTGTCAATCCTCGGCCTGACCGCCCGAAGCTCTCCGGAAGTTGCGGTTTTTCCGGGTTCGCTGCACCTGTTGGCGTCGGGTCGAGTTGCCATCATGACCGGGCATGACTCCGAGCTCAGCAACCACACCGCAGGTAGCCCATCTGCACGTTCACAGCGAGCATTCGGTGCTGGACGGCGCCTGCAACATCAAGGAGATGGCGGAGCGCGCCGCGGAGCTGGACATGCCCGCGCTCAGCCTGACCGACCACGGCGTGATGAACGGTGCACTGGACCTCTACAAGGCCTGCCGTGACAACGACGTCAAGCCGATCATCGGGATCGAGGCCTATTTCGTCGACGATCGGCACGCGGTCAAGGAGCAGACCCGGTACGAGCGCAACCACCTGACCCTGCTGGCCGAGAACGACACCGGTTTCCGCAACCTGGTCGCGCTCAGCTCGGAAGGCTTTCTCGAGGGCTACCACCGGGGCAAGGCGAACATCGACATGGAACTGCTCGACCGCCACGCCGAGGGTGTGATCGCTCTCACCGGCTGCCTACAGGCGCGTTTCGTCAAGCGACTGGTCGAGGGCCGGCCGGACGACGCGAGAGCCCACCTGGACGAACTGATCCAGGTATTCGGCCCCGAACAGGTCTACATGGAGGTCCAGAAAAACAAGATCGACGACCAGAACCGCGCCAATGAGGAGATCGCCCGGATCGGGCGCGAAGTGGGCCGGCCGCTGGTCGCCACCGCCGATGTCCACTACCTGCGGCGCGAGGACTATGACAACCACACCGCGCTGCTCTGCGTCCAGACCAAGTCGACCCTGGACGACCCGAAGATGACCTTCGACACCAACGAGTTCTACCTCAAGGATGCCGACGAGATGACCGCGGCCTTCGCAGATATGCCGGAGGCCGTTCCGACGACCCTCGAGATAGCGGACCGCTGCAACGTCGAGATCCCGCTCGGAGAGATCCTCCTGCCGGACTACCCGACCGAGAACGACGAGGCACCTGAAGTCATGCTGCGGCGTATCGCCGAAGAGGGCCTCGCCTGGCGATACGGGGACCCGGTGCCGGCGGAAGCGTCCGAGCGGCTTGATTTCGAACTCGGCGTGATCGAGAAGATGGGTTTCCCGTCCTACTTCCTGATCGTCTGGGACTTCATCAAGTACGCCCGCGAGAACGAGATCGCGGTCGGCCCCGGTCGAGGTTCGGCCGCAGGCTCGATCGTTTCTTATGCGCTCGGCATCACCGATCTCGATCCGATCGAGCACGACCTCCTTTTCGAGCGCTTCCTCAACCCGGGCCGGAAGTCGATGCCGGACATCGACATCGACTTCTCGGTCCGCGGGCGCGACCGGATGATCCAGTACGTGACCGAGAAGTACGGCAGTGATTCGGTCGCCCAGATCATCACCTTCGGCAAGATGGCTCCGCGGGCGGCAGTTCGCGACGCCGCCCGGGTACACGGATTCGACTACGCGACCGGCGACCGTCTGGCCAAGGAGATCCCGGAGCCGATCATGGGGCGCTCGCCTTCGTTCGAAGAATGCCTCGAGCCCGGGCAGGAGCTCAAGGCCACCTACGACAGCGACGCCGACGCGCAGAAGATAATCGACACCGCGCGCGGGCTCGAGGGCAAGATCCGCAACACCTCGATTCACGCCGCCGCCGTGGTGATTTCCGGCCGGCCACTGAAGGAGATCGTGCCGCTTCAGCTGGTCGAGGACAAGTCGGCCGCGCCTTCAACCGACGGCAACGGCAAGCCGGTGAAGTCGTTCAAGACGGTGACCCAGTATTCGATGAACCCGGTCGAGGAGATGGGGCTGCTCAAGATGGACTTCCTCGGGCTGCGAAACCTCGACGTGATCGACGACGCGATCGAAATCATCCGCCGGTCGAAGGGGGTCGAGATCGATATCGGCGAGATTTCGCTCGATGACCGCAAGACTTTCGAAATGCTGGCCGAAGGGGATTCGACCGGGGTATTCCAGCTCGAGTCAGAAGGCATGCGGGAAGCGATGCGCAGGGTGGTCCCGACCGAGTTCGATGACATCACCGCGCTGGTATCGCTCTACCGTCCGGGAGCGATGAGCGAGATCCCCCGCTACGCGCGGGGGAAAGCCGATCCTTCCACTGTCGAATACGCGGATGAGCGCCTCCGGGCGATCACCGAATCGACCTACGGCTGCTTCCTCTACCAGGAGCAGTTGATGGCCGTGGCCAAAGACATGGCCGGCTTCTCCCCGGCCCGAGCGGATGATCTCCGCAAGGCGATCGGCAAGAAGAAGCGGGCGATGATGGCCGAGATGAAGCCGGACTACATGGACGGCATGGCCGCATCCGGCACCCAGCCCAGCGTTGCCCGGGACCTCTGGGCGATCAACGAAGCCGCCGCCGACTACTCGTTCAACAAGTCACACGCCGCCTGCTACGCCCTGATCGCCTATCGGACCGCCTACCTGAAGGCGAACTACCCGGCCGAGTACATGGCGGCGGTGATCTCTTCGGTAATGAGCACCAAGGACAAGGTGCCGTTCCTGATCAGCCGTTGTGCCGAGATGGGGATCGAGGTCCTGCCTCCGGAGATCAACACCTCGGACCACGGCTTCGTGGTCACCGACGAGGGTATCCGGTTCGGGCTCGACGCGGTCAAGAACGTCGGCTATTCGGCAGTCGAGGCGATCCTCCAGGCCCGCGAGGACAGGGAGTTCACCTCGCTCTGGGATTTCTGCGAGCGGGCCGACTCCAGGAGCGTCAACAAGAGGGCGATCGAGTGCCTGGTCAAGTGCGGAGCCTTCGACCTTCTTCCGGGCTCCCGCCAGGGGATGCTCGAAATGCTGCCCGAGATCCAGTCGGCCGGCAACAAGGCCCAGGCCGACGCCCACCTCGGACAGGGCTCGATCTTCGACATGGGCGGGGACGCCGTCGAGTCGGCTTCGTCCGGCCAGCGTGCCCCGATTCCCGAGACGGAGTTCGAGCCGAAGGAGCTGCTTGCGCTCGAAAAGGAGACGCTCGGCACATTTCTCTCCTCACATCCCCTTGACGGGCTGCGGGAAGTGATCCTGGCGAAGTCGGACTGCTCGATCTCCGAACTGTCCGACCGTGATGACAAGAGCTGGGCGACGGTCGGTGGAATCGTCACCGAGTACAAGAAGATCAGGACGAAAAGCGGCAATCAGATGGCGTTCGCCACGCTCAGTGATATCGAGGGCGAGGTCGAGCTGATCGTGTTCAAGCCGGAGCAGTCGGAGAAGCTCAAGGCGATCCGGCTGGATGCCGTGGTGCTGGTCAAGGGCAGGGTGGATCAGACCGAACGCGGCACCAAGCTGGTGGTACAGGAGGCGCGCGATTTCGACCCCACCCCGGCCGAGATCGAAAAGGCGGTCGAGGATCATGCCAGGCGAAGCGAGCCTTTCCTGGTGAGGATCAACGCCGACCAGCTCTCGCTGGATGCGGTCGAGGAGATGAGGTCGATCTTCAGGGATCACGAGGGCGGGGCGGAGGTCGTGCTGGTGCTGGCCGACGGTGACCGCGAACGCCGGCTCAAGCTCGGATCGGACGTGAAGGTCAGGCAGTCGCCGGTTCTTCGCAGCGAGATCGACCAGATCTTCCGCCACACGGCCGCCCGGGCCGCCTGAGCTTCGCCATCCGGTTGCTCGCGTCCGGTCGCTTCGCAGTCGGACGCTCGGCCGCGCGGCAACCTCGCGGTCGGGTCCGGAAAACGTTGTCACCGATCCATGTAACATGTCTTCATGACTGCAACTCAGACTCCAGAAGAAAAGATCGAAGAAGTGGTCCAGGAATCGGTGGAAGCCGGTGCCGAAGAGGCACCGTTCAGCCTTGAGCTGAGCCAGGATCAGAAGGACATACGGGAGTGGGTGCACGGCTTCGCCGAGGGCGTCATTCGCCCGGCAGCCCATGAGTGGGACGAGAAAGAGGAGTTCCCCTGGCCGATCCTCCAGGAAGCGGCCAAGATCGGCCTCTACGGCTTCGAGGGAACCGCCCAGTTCTGGGCCGATCCGACCGGTCTGACCCTGCCGATCGTCAGTGAGGAGCAGTTCTGGGGCGACGCCGGGATCGGCATGGCGCTCAACGGAACCGGGCTCGCCGTCTCGGCGATCGCCGGTCAGGGCACGCCCGAGCAGATGGGCGAGTGGATCCCGCAGTGCTACGGCACGGAGGACGACCTCAAGATCGCCGCTTTCTGTGCCTCCGAGCCCGACGCCGGATCCGACGTTTCGGCGGTGCGTACCACCGCCAAGTACGACGAGGCAAACGACGAGTGGGTGATCAACGGTCAGAAGGCCTGGGCCACCAACGGCGGCATCGCCAACGTCCACGTGGTGATTGCTTCAGTCGACCGCGAGCTCGGCTCCCGCGGACACGCCGCATTTGTCATTCCGCCCGGCACTCCCGGCTGCGAGCAGGGTGCCAAGGTCAAGAAGCACGGCATTCGCGCCTCCCACACCGCAGACGTCCATCTCGACGACTGTCGGGTTCCGGGCAGCTGCCTGCTCGGCGGCAAGGAGAAGCTTGATGAGCGTCTCGCCCGGGTGCGCGAGGGCAAGCGGGCCAAGTCACAGGCCGCGATGGCCACGTTCGAGGCCAGCCGGCCGATCGTCGGCGCCCAGGCCCTCGGCATCGCCCGGGCCGCTTACGAGTACGCACTCGAATACGCCAAGGAACGTAAACAGTTCGGCAAGGCGATCATCGAGAACCAGGCGATCGCATTCACCCTGGCCGACATGAAGACCGAGATCGACGCCGCACGCCTGCTGGTCTGGCGCGCCTCCTGGATGGGCAAGCAGGGCGTTCCCTTCGAGAACGCCGAGGGCTCGATGTCAAAGGTCAAGGCCGGCGAGGTCGCGACCTGGGTCACCGAGCGGGCGATCCAGATCCTGGGCGGAAACGGCTATACCCGCGAGTTCCCGGTTGAGCGCATGCACCGCGACGCCAAGATCTACGACATCTTCGAAGGCACGGCGGAGATCCAGCGGATGGTCATCGCCAGGGCGATTTCCGGAGTCCACATCCGATAGTGGCAGGCGGGCCGGTACGATTTGTCCGGCTCCATGGCTTCGACCAACCGACAGGAGGGCGGCATGTCCGATTCCCGAGAATCAATTCTCTTCGCGTACGACGGCTCGGACTTCGCCCGAGAGGCGATCCGCGAAGCCGGACGTATGCTGGCGCCCTGCACCGCCTACGTGCTCACGGTCTGGGAACCGGTCGAGGCGATCGCAATGGGCCCGGTGGGGGTGGCCGGAGCCGAGATAGAGAAGACCGACGATGAGCTGGCCCGCGGGGCCCGCGAGACGGCGGAGGAAGGTGCCGAACTGGCCCGTGCCGCCGAATTTGAAGTGACAACGATCGACGAGGCCCGGCGTCAATCGGTCTGGTCGACCATCATCGAGGTCGCCGATGATCACGACGCAGGCTTGATCGTGCTCGGCTCACACGGCCGGACGGGAATCTCATACGTGCTCAAGGGCAGTGTGGCGACTGCCGTCAGCCAGCACGCCAAACGACCCGTGATGATCGTGCCGGCCGCGAACAAAGAGGCCGCGCAGGGCGACTGAGGGGTCTCCGGCCCGCTGCCCGGGAAGCGGCCGAACGGTTCCTGGCCGCCCGGTTCCTAGTAGTGATGCCCGGTGTGCACGTCCGGCTTGGGGCCTGACTGCTTGCCCTTGTCGCGGAGGAACTTGATCGAGTCGCGGAAGTCTGCGGTCAGGGCTTCGACCATCTCCCTGGTCTGATTGCCCTTGACGAGCATCCTCATGATCTGCTTGTCCTCGTTGTCCGGGGGCAGGTGGTAGGCGGGTACCAGCCATCCCCTCCTGCGGGCCAGTTCTCCGACCAGATCGGTTCCCGTGAACGGCTCGTCGTCGTTCACCTCAGCTATCACCAGGGGGAGCAGTGGCCGTTCGCCGGCATCGTAGACGGTGAGAGCGTCCTGGTCGCCGAGCTCGCCCGCCAGCGTGTCCCTGTTCATGGTCATCGCCCGCATCACCGACTCGAATCCGGACCGGCCGGCCCGGATGAAGATGTAGTACTGGGCCAGGATGAAAGAGGAGCTGCCCGAGAAATTCAGGGTGAAGGTGGCGTCCTTCTGCCCCAGGTAATCCTCGTAGAAAACCAGGTCCTCTGGCAGCTGGTCGCCATCCCGGAAGACCAGCCACCCGACCCCGGGATAGACCAGGCCGAACTTGTGTCCAGATACGTTGACCGACTTGACCGATTCAAGCCTGAAGTCCCATTTGAAGTCGGGATGGGTGAAGGGGAAGACGAATCCGCCGCTGGCACCGTCGATATGCATCGGAACGTCGAGACCCTTGCCCTTGAGCTCGGTCAGCATCCTGTCGATGCCTTCGACGTCGTCGCATTCACCGGTGAAGGTCGTGCCGACCACGGCGACGACGCCGATCGTGTTCTCGTCGATCTGCGGCCCGAGCTCCTCGGGGCCGACCGTGGTCCTGCCTTTGGGGAGATTCACCTGACGCGGCTCCACGTCGAAGTACCGGCAGAACTTGTCCCAGACGACGTGGACGTCGGCTCCGTAGACGAGGTTTGGCCTGGCGTCGGACTTGCCGGCCTTCTTGCGGGCGGCCTTCCACCGCCATTTCATCGCCAGGGCGCCAAGCATGACCGCCTCTGATGAGCCGGCACAGGCAGCGCCGGGAGCCTCGGGCTTTCCCTCACCGTGGAACAGGTTGTGGAGGATCCTCACGCAGCGCTTAGAGATCTCAGCCGTTCGCGGGTACTCGGCATGGTCGATGTAGTTGCGGTGGAGGTTCTCGCTGATCACCTGGCGGGCTTCCGGTTCCATGAAGGTCGTCACGAAGGTGGCCAGGTTCTTGTCCGGGCGGCTGTCGAGCATCATTTCGCTCTCCAGGACCTCGTAAGCGGCGCGGGGATCGACGCCATGAGCCGGAAGCTCGTGGTCGGCAGCGGGCTTGGTGAAGAATGTCTCGGCCAGCATCTTGACGCGGGCCGCCTCCGCAACGTCCCTGACCCTGTCTAGGTCCGCGCCCTCGCTCGCCTTCTCGTCCTCTGACATCACGGTCCCTTCGTTCAGTTGGCTGCCGGTTCCCGCGCAGTCTATCCACGCGGTTGGCCCCCGGATCACCCCGATTGGGTGATCCCCGCTACCGGCGTGCCTTGATTCCCTGGCTGCGAAGCCTGCGGGCGTAGGTGATGTCGTTCCTCACCGCGCCCTGCTTTTCCGGGCCAGGGGTCTCCAGGGTCGCCACCAGGTTCTCGAACCGCGGTTCGGACAGAAAGAGGCCGAGTGAGCGGCCTCCAATTTCACCTTTGCCGAGATTCTCGTGCCGGTCCAGGTTGGCTCCGAAAGGTACCTTCGAGTCGTTTACATGGAGGGCTTTCAGGCGGTCGAGCCCGACCTTCCGGTCCGCTTCGTCGAGCACTCCGTCGATCCCCTCGATCGTCCGGATGTCGTAACCGCTGACGAACAGGTGGCAGGAGTCCAGGCAGAGGCCGACCCGGTCGCCCCCACCGGCGGCCTCGGTGATCGCAGCGATCTCGTCGAAGGTGTGGCCGAGGATCCCGGCGTGACCGGCCATCTGCTCGATCAGGACCGGGCAGTGCTCCGACTCGGCGATCGCCTCGGCGATCATCTTGCCCGAGCGCCTTATCGCCGGTATCAGCCGGCCCTGCTTACGCGCACCGGGATGGAGCACGACCCCGGTCGCGCCGATTGCGTCGCCGATCCGGAGGGCGTGAGCCAGGGATGCCAGCGATTTCCGCTTGAGGGTTCGGTCCGGGGTGGCCGGGTTGATCAGGTAGACGGCGTGGATGATCACCGAGGAGACCCTCGATTCGTCCATCGCTTCCCGGAAAGTGGCGAAATCCTCGTCGCCATAGTTCGTCGGCCGCCACATGCGCGGGCTCTGGTTGAAGATCTGAATCGAGTCGCAGCCGAGCTCCTCTCCGCGGCCGACCGCCTTCGCCAGCCCTCCGGCTGTGGAAACATGGGCACCGATGAGCATTGCTGAGAAAGACCTCCGGGTTCGATTCGCGCCCTCGCCTACCGGTGCCTTGCACATCGGCGGGGCAAGGACCGCACTGTACAACTGGCTGGCTGCCCGGCACTCCGAGGGCACCCTGGTCTTGAGGATCGAAGACACCGACCTGGAGCGATCGACCCCGGAAAACGTGGAGCAGATCCTCGACGCACTCAAGTGGCTCGGGCTCGACTGGGACGAAGGCCCGGTCTCCCAGGTGGGACAGGCAGCCGAGCATGCGGCTGCCTTGGAAAAGCTGATCGAGAGCGGCGCGGCCTACCGGGACCCGGCCACTGCGGACCACGTCAAGGCGTGGAAGGAGGAGCACGGAAACGACCGTGGTTATAGAGGCCCGGTGGGTGGTCCCGTCGGTGCAGAGGAGGCCGGCCCCGGAGTGACCGGGGCGGTCCGGCTGCGGGTTCCCGACGAGGGCGACACGGTGGTCGATGACCTGATCCGGGGGGAGGTCCGGTTCCCGAACAGGAGCCAGGACGATTTCGTGGTCGCAAGGGGCGACGGCTCGGTGCTCTACAACTTTGCGGTGGCGGTCGATGACGCGACCATGGGGATCTCCGAGGTCATCAGGGGCGACGACCATCTCTCGAACACGCCGAAACAGCTTCTGGTCCTGAAGGCTCTCGGTCACCGGCCCCCGCGCTACGCGCACGTTCCGCTGCTCCACGGCCCGGACGGGAAGAAGCTGTCCAAGAGGCACGGGGCGGCCTCGGTGCAGGAGTTGCGCGAAGCCGGATACCTGCCCGAGGCGGTTCGCAACTACGTGGCTCTGCTCGGCTGGGGTCCCGGGGACGATGAGACCCTGCTCGACACGAAAGAGCTGGTCAGCCGGTTCCGGCCCGAAGACGTGGGGCGGGCCTCGGCCGTCTTCGACGAGAAGAAACTGCGCTGGATGAACGGCCGCTACATGCGCGAGATGGACCCGCTCGAGTACACGGCTAGGGTTGCCACCTTTCTCGGACAGCCTGCCGACGACGAGCTCGGAGCCGCCTGCCGGATCGCCCAGGAGAAGGCCCAGACCCTGGCTGAGGTATGGCCGCTGATCCGGTTTCTGTTCGAGCCCCCGGTAGATGATGAGAAAGCCTGGCGAAAGGTGATGAAGGGCGATGCCGGTCAGGCCCTGGAGGCGTCCGGGGAGGCGCTCGGCGGACTCGGGGAGTTTGATCCGGAAGCGGTCGAAACGGCGCTCGCCCCGATTCCGGAGCGCCTGGGCCTGAAGCCGGGCAAGGTCTACCAACCGATCCGTGTGGCGATCACCGGGACGACGGTCTCTCCCGGAATATTCGAGTCGGTTGCCGCGCTCGGTCGTGAGCCCACGCTGGAGCGGATCGGGGCGGCCCGTGAACGGATCGCTTCCGCAGCGGCTGAATCAGGTCATTCCTGACTACCTTTATCGCCTTTGTCGCCGCGAGTGTTGTAGAACTGAAGGGTGATCTCGGTCACCTCCAAATCCCGCTACGCCGTGGTTGCCATGGCCGAGCTGGCCCGTTCGGGCGATCGCCCGATGCCGGTCAAGGAGCTGGCCGAGCGCCGCGACATACCCGACCAGTTCCTGGAACAGCTCTTTTCGACGCTGAGAAGATCCGGCCTTCTGAGTAGCCATCGCGGCAGCAAAGGCGGCTACACGCTGTCCCGTCCGCCTGAGGAGATCACGGTCCTGGAGGTGGTCCAGGCGCTCGACGGGAGGGTCGGGCAGGAGGCCGACGAAGCCGGTGGAATCTGGGCTGAAGGCGTAGACGCGTTGCGGGAGGTCTTCAGCGGGACCACGATCGCCGACATCGAGCGGCGCGAGTCCGAAGACGCCGCTTCGAGGATGTACTTCATTTGATCGCGCCGCAGGCTTCAGCCACGGTCGGTGGCACTCCTCTGGTCTCGCTTGCCCGGGTCGGTCACGGCCTGGGCGCCGAGGTCTGCGCCAAGCTCGAGTACTTCAACCCCGGGGGGTCGGTCAAGGACCGGATCGGGGCCGCGATGATCGGCGCGGCTGAGGCCCACGGCGACCTGATCCGGGGAGAGTCGGTGATCGTCGAACCGACCAGCGGGAACACCGGCATCGCCCTGGCGATGATCTGTGCGGCCCGGGACTACGAGCTGGTCCTGACAATGCCTGAGGGCATGAGCCGTGAACGGTCGAAGCTGTTGCGCGCGTATGGTGCCGAGGTCGAAGAGACCCCGTCGCTCGGAGGCATGGACGAGGCGGTCGATCTGGCCTCGAAGATCTGCGAGAAGAGGAGTGGCTACATGCCCCATCAGTTCTCGAATCCGGCTAACCCGCAGGCGCACTTCAGAACGACCGGTCCGGAGATCTGGGACGACACCCACGGCGAAATCGCCGCGTTTGTCTGCGGAGTCGGAACCGGCGGAACGATCACCGGGGTGGCCCGGTATCTGAAGGAACAGGGCTCGGACGCCCTGATCGTCGCGGTGGAGCCGGCTTCATCGCCGGTCCTCGGTGGCGGACACGGCGGGCCCCACCGGATACAGGGAATCGGAGCCGGGTTCGTGCCAGAAGTGCTCGACCGAGACCTGCTCGACGAGATTCTCCCGGTGAGCGATGAAGACGCACTCAACACTGCCCGCCGGCTGGCCGGACGGGAGGGGATCCTCGGCGGGATTTCGGCCGGCGCAAACGTCCACGCCGCCCTGCAGCTGGCCCGCAGGCCGGAACTGGAAGGCGGCCGCGTAGTGACCGTGGTCTGTGACTCCGGAGACCGGTACATGTCGCTTCCCTTCTTCGCCCAATGACCGTCGGGACCGAGATCGGAGCTCATGTCGCTGCGGCCCGGGGGCGTGATCCGGCCACGGCAAACGCCTCGACGATCGAGATACTGGTCACATGGCCCGGGGTGCAGGCCGTTCTGGCACACCGGATCGCCCACCGCCTCCACCGGCAGGCCGTTCCGCTGATTCCCTTTGCGATCTCCTACCTGGCTCGGGCGGTCACCGGCATCGAGATACACCCGGGGGCGACGATCGGGCGCGGGTTCTTCATCGATCACGGCGCCGGAGTGGTGATCGGCGAGACGGCCGAGATCGGCGACGACGTCACGCTCTATCAGGGGGTGACCCTGGGGGGGACCGGGTTCCAGGCCGGCAAACGCCATCCGACGGTGGAAGACAATGTGACCATCGGTTCGGGGGCCAAGCTCCTCGGTCCGATCGAAGTCGGCCACGGGGCAAAAATCGGGGCCAACTCGGTGGTGGTCGAGGACGTTCCTCCCTGTTCGACCGTTGCTCGGCAACCCCGGGCACCCGGTCAAGGTGGAGGGGCGCAGGCCGGAAGGCCCCGACGTTGACTGGATCCACCTGCCCGACCCGGTCCAGGACGCCGTCAAGTCTCTTTCGGCGCGAATCAAGGAACTCGAGGCACGGGTGGCCGAGCTTTCGGGCAATGACGGCCCGGAAGGCGAGGAGCCGGCCCCGGACCCGCGCCGCGGCCGCTCTTCGGCCGGAGGCTGACCGGGCCCGAACGCCCTGCAGGACCCGGCTTGACCCGCGCAAAGGCCGGGTCGGCCCCGCCGGACCGACATATATCCTCGTCTGGTGGAGGCCGCCACCAACACTCTCGAGGGACTCAACCCGCCTCAGCGGGAGGCGGTCGAGTACGGGGACGGCCCCCTGCTTGTCATTGCCGGTGCGGGTTCCGGCAAGACCAGGGTCCTGACCCACCGCATCGCCAACCTGCTGGCCAGCGGCAGGGCCCGGCCCGGTGAGATCCTGGCAATCACCTTTACCAACCGGGCCGCGGCAGAGATGCGAGAGAGGGTCGAGCAACTGGTCGGGCTGAGGGCGAACGCGATGTGGGTGACGACCTTTCATTCGGCCTGCGCCAGGATGCTCCGGGCTGACGCCGAGAAACTCGGGTACGCCCGTTCGTTCACGATCTATGACGAGGCCGACTCGTTGCGAATGATCAAGCGGGTCATGGAGGAACTGGAGACAGACCCGAAGCGCTTCCCGGCCCGGGCGGTCCGATCGGCGATCTCCGGAGCCAAGAACGAACTGCTCGATTCGGTCTCCTACAAGGAGCGACAGGGCTCCTGGTTCGAGGAGACGGTCGGTTCGGTCTACGAGCTGTACGAGAAGCGCATGATGGAGAACAACGCGATGGACTTCGACGACCTGCTGGTCAGGACGGTCAACGTGCTGGAGCTCTTCGAGTCCGCCCGGGATCGCTGGCGCCGGGCCTTCCGCCACGTGCTGGTCGACGAATACCAGGACACGAACCATGCCCAGTACCGGCTCCTGACCCTGCTCTGCGGTGAGCATCGAAACCTGACGGTCGTCGGTGACGAGGACCAGTCGATCTATGGTTTCCGCCACGCCGACATCCGCAACATCCTCGATTTCGAGAAAGACTTCGGGGACGCCCGGGTGATCAAGCTGGAGCAGAACTACCGCTCGACCCAGACGATTCTCTCGGCGGCGAATGCCGTGGTCGAGCGCAATCGCGACCGACGGCCGAAGAAGCTCTGGACAGAGGCCGGGCAGGGCGACCAGATCGAGGTGGTCCGCCTGACCGACGAGCACGAGGAGGCCAGGTGGGTCGCCGGCGAGGTCGAGCGCCTGGTCGAAGACGAGGGGGCGGAGGTCGACCGGATCGCCGTCTTCTACCGGACCAACGCGATGAGCCGTGTGCTGGAAGACACCCTGGTCCGGTTCGGCACCCCCTACCAGGTGATCGGCGGGACGAAATTCTACGACCGGGCCGAGATCAAAGACGCGGTGGCATACCTCCAGTACCTCTCCAACCCGGCGGATTCGGTTTCGTTCAGCCGGATCGTCAACTCGCCCAGGCGCGGGATCGGGAACACCAGCCAGTCGCGCATGCTCGCCTTTGCGAACACGACCGGGGAGGACATCTGGGATGTGGCCCAGTCCCCCGAGTCGGTACCCGGTCTTGCGACAGCCGCGATCCGGGCCGTCTCAGAGTTTCAGCACACGATGGCGGGCCTGAGGGCCCGGTCCGAGCGGGAACCGGTGGCCGAGGTGCTCGAAGCGGTGCTGGTCGAGACCGGCTATTTCGAGTCGCTGGAGGCCGAACGAACGATCGAGGCGGAAGGCCGGACGGAGAACCTTCGGGAGTTCATCGGGGTGGCGGGCGAATTCGACACCAACCGTAAGATCGAGGGCGAAAACGAGGTGTCGCCCCTGGAAGAGTTCCTGCAGCAGATATCGCTCTACACCGATCAGGACAAGCTTCAGACCGACGAGTCACTGCTCACGCTGATGACCCTCCACAACGCCAAGGGCCTCGAATTCGACACGGTATTCATCGTCGGTTGCGAGGACGGCGTGTTTCCCCACTCGAGGGCGCTCGACGAGGGCGAGGAGGAAGAGGAGCGCCGGCTCTGTTACGTCGGCATCACCCGCGCCCGGGAGCGTCTCTACATGACGGCCGCCCGCTCGCGCCGGATCTACGGCGGTCAGGCCGAAGCGACGGTCCCCTCGAGGTTTCTCGACGAGTTGCCGGCCGAGTTGACCCATCACCAGGGAACGGCCGTCGGAGCGGCCGGAGTCGGAGGTGGCACGGGCAGCGGGCAGATCAGGAGCTACCAGGCGCCCGGCGTGGCCCCCGGTCGGGGCGGAACCGGGAGCGGCCCCGACCCGATCCAGCCTTCGACGCCGGTCGAGGTCGCCGTCGGGGACGACGTCGAGCACGCCTCGTTCGGGGACGGCGTGGTGATAGGCGCCGAGTCCGGCGGGGTCATTATCGTGCGTTTCGCCAGTGACGGGAACGAGCGAAAACTGATGGCGGAGTACGCGCCGATCAAGAAGAGGTGAGTCGTGGCGGCCACGATTATTGACGGCAAGCAGGTTTCCCTCGAGGTACGGGCGAAGGTCGCCGATCAGGTCGAGGCATTCGTCGGCGCCGGAGGAAAAGTGCCGACCCTGGCGACCGTTCTGGTCGGAGTCGACCCGGCCTCCGAGATCTATGTCGCGAACAAGCACAAGGCATGCGAAGAGGCCGGCATGCGGTCGGTCCACCACGGCCTGCCCGAAGACACCTCACAGGAGGAGCTGCTCGAGCTGATCGATGACCTGAGCGGAGACGGGTCGGTCGACGGGATCCTGGTGCAGCTCCCTGTTCCCGATCAGATCGACCCCGATGCGGTGACCCGGGCGATAAACCCGGCCAAGGACGTCGACGGACCTGACTCCGACCAATGTCGGTCTCCTCGCCAGCGGACGCCCCGGCCTCGTTCCCTGTACTCCGGCCGGCGTAATCGAACTGCTCGATCACCAGCGGGTCGAGCTGGAAGGTGCCGAAGCGGTGATCGTCGGGCGCTCGAACCTGGTCGGGCGGCCCCTTGTCAATCTGCTGCTGGGACGCAACGCCACTGTGACGATCTGCCATTCCAGGACGCGCGATCTGGAACGGGTCTGCAGCCGCGCCGACGTGCTGATCGCTGCGGTCGGAGTGCCGGAACTGGTTGGTGCCGGCCACGTCAAGCCGGGAGCGACGGTCATTGACGTCGGGATGAACCGGACCGGGGATGGCCTGAAGGGCGACGTAGACTTCGCCGCGGTTTCGGATGTGGCCGGGGCGATCACGCCGGTGCCGGGCGGCGTTGGTCCGATGACGATCGCGATGCTCATGCTCAACACACTTACCGCCGCCCGCGCCGGCGGCTGAGGCAGTTGCCGGGTCCCGTCTCCGGAGCCGACGGTGGCGGTGATGGCCCCCGTCGAGGGACGAGGCTGCGACTGGATCTCGGCCTGATCCTCGCCGCGATCGCCGGGGCTCTGCTGCTCTTGCTGATGTTCAGCGGCTGGTTCAACCTCCAGGCCGACGCCCCGGTCGCCGAGGACGCGGTCGGCGTCGGCATGGGACGGAGCTTTGACGCATGGGTCTCTTTTGACTGGATCGATCTCTACCTTCTGACCACCGCAGCCGCGGCTCTGGCCCTACCGATCCTGGCCGCGAGGCGGGTGCGGCTGCCGGTGAAGGCCGGAGCAGTGCTGGTGGCGCTCGGTGCGGGGGCCTGCCTGCTGATCCTTTTCCGCCTGATGTTCCCGCCCTGGGAAGGGGCCGGGAGGGAGCTTGCGCCGTTTCTGGCTTTCCTTTGTGCCGCCGCGATCGCGGCAGCGGGGCATCTGTCGAACCATCTGGTGGCGGTCGATCTGAGGAGACGCAAGGCGGCAGCGGGCAAAGCAGGGGGCCGTTCCGGTGCCCGGCCCGGACGATAGCCTGAACCGGCGTCGCCGGGAACCGGTCAGCGAGATCACAGGAGGAACGTTGGATTTTCAGAGAGTTCACCCCGGGGAGTGGCTGGTGGCCGCTTCCGGCGGACTGATCCTGGTCGGGCTGTTGGTTCCGTTCAGTGGAGGCCACCCCGCGTTCAATTCGGTCAGCCCGCTCGACCTGATGCTGCTGGCGGCTGCGGTCGGGGGCCTTCTCCTGCCCCTGCTGGTGGCCCGGAGCCGTAAGACCGACGTTCCGATCACCTTCGAGACCTATCTGTCCACGCTGGCGACCCTGGCAGCGCTCTTTCTGCTGCTGAAATGCGTCTGGCCCCCGGACGGCGGCCCGGATGCCGGGTTTTTCGGGGCCCTGGCCGGCTGTCTGGCCATGACCGTGGCCGGTTGGAAGAGCGTCGCGCGGGAAAACTGATCCGGTAACCGTGGCGGTGGAAGTGGATTTGCCTCGGGTCGCAGTGGGAGCCCGCTCAAATAGACTCGCCCCGTGATCGAGCGGGAACAGGTTCTGCACGTGGCGCGGCTCTCGAGGCTGAAGCTGAGCGAGGAGGAAGTCGCAGTCCTCGAGCGCGAGCTGTCTTCGATCCTGGACCACGTCGACCGCCTCGCCGAAATCGATATCGAAGGCGTAGAGCCGACTACACACGTCGTGCCGCTCCAGAACGTGCTTCGCGATGACCTTCCACGCCCGAGCCTCGACCGTGACCGGGCCCTCGAAGGGGCTCCCGATCCGCACGACGGGGCCTTTCGCGTCCCCTCACCCCAGGCCGAGGCCTGACCTTGGCCGACCACGAACTGCTTGGTGCCACCGCGGCCGAGACGGCCGGCCTGATCGCAAACGGTGAGGTCAGCCCCGACGAGTGCCTCGACCTCTGGCTCACCCGGGCAGGCGAAGACCGGCTGAACGGCTACCTATGGACGGCCGACCCCACGGCGGCCACGGCGGCAGTCGATCGGAACGCCGGGGCGCCCGGAGCCGGTGTGCCGGTCGCCGTCAAGGACATCTTCTGCACCAGCGGCGTGCCGACCACCGCCGGCTCGCGCATCCTCGAGGGCTACATCCCCCCGTACACGGCGACCGCGGTGTCCCGCCTTTCCGCGTCCGGGGTGCCGATCCTCGGCAAGACCAACATGGACGAGTTCGCGATGGGTTCTTCAAACGAGAACTCCGCATACGGGCCTGTGCTCAATCCCTGGGACCAGGGACGGGTGCCCGGAGGTTCGTCCGGCGGTTCGGCCGCGGTCGTAGCCGGCCGATTGGCCCCCTGGGCGCTCGGAACCGATACCGGCGGCTCAATCCGGCAGCCTGCCGCCCTTTGCGGAATCGTCGGCCTGAAGCCGACCTACGGCGCGATCTCCCGCTACGGCATGATCGCCTTCGCCTCTTCGCTGGATCAGTGCGGTCCGCTGACCCTTGATGTGACCGACGCGGCGCTGATGCTCTCCCGCCTTCAGGGCCGGGATGAGATGGACTCGACTTCGGTGGGGATCGAGGGCGGGGTGGACCTACCCTCTGCGGTCGACCTCGACGGCCTCCGGTTCGGAATCCCGGCAGACCTGATCGGCGAAGGGCTGGAAGTGGGGGTAACGGAAGTCTTCGAACGCACGACCGCCACGATCGAGCGCCTGGGCGGCTCGGTCGAGTCAATCGAGCTTCCTCATTCCGACCACGGGATCTCGGCCTACTATGTGCTCGCTCCGGCCGAGGCCTCGACCAACCTCTCGCGCTATGACGGGGTTCGCTACGGCATGCGGGAGTCCGAAGCCGACCTGGTCTCGATGTATGAAGAAACACGCGGAGCCGGGTTCGGGCCCGAGGTCAAGCGACGCATAATGCTGGGAACGTATGCGCTCTCCTCCGGCTACTACGAGGCCTACTACGGTCGGGCGCAGAGAGTCCGGACGATGATCGTCCGGGACTTCGAAAAGGCTTTCGGCCAGGTCGACTTCGTGATCACGCCTACCAGTCCGACCGTCGCGTTCGGGCTGGGGGAGAAGTCGGACGATCCCTGGTCGATGTACCTGAACGACCTCTACACAGTGCCGATGTCGCTGGCCGGAATCCCGGCGATCTCGATACCCGCCGGCACCGCCGAACCGGCGGGGGGAGGGCCGGAGTTGCCGGTCGGATTCCAGATCGCGGCGCCGGCGTTCGCCGAACAGCGCCTGCTGGAGGCTGCCTTTGCCCTGGAGCGCGAGATCGACTTCGACCAGACACCCGCCGGGACCGAGCGATGAGCGGGTCCGACGGGTTCGAAGCGGTGATAGGGCTGGAGATCCACGTCCAGCTGTCGACCAGGACCAAGATGTTCTGTGGCTGCGAGCTCTCGTTCGGCGACCCGACAAATGTGCATACCTGCCCGATCTGCCTGGCCCATCCCGGGGTGCTGCCGGTACCCAACCGGACCGCGATCGAGTACGCCCTGCTGATCGCCGCCGCACTCGAATGCGAGGTGGCCCCGCGATCGATCTTCCACCGCAAGAATTACTTCTACCCGGACAGCCCGAAGGCGTACCAGATCAGTCAGTTCGACGTACCGATTGCCGGCGCCGGAAGACTGGGCGATGTCCGCATCCACCGGGCCCACCTGGAAGAGGATGCCGCCAAGATGATCCACGTCGGCGAAAGCGGGCGGATTCAGGGCTCCGACGCATCGCTGGTCGATTTCAACCGCGGCGGCACGCCCCTGGTCGAAATCGTGACCGAACCGGACCTGACGAGCGGGGCCCAGGTGCGCGAGTGGGGCCAGCTCCTGAGGGCCACGATCAAGCAGCTCGGCGTCTCCGACGTGAACATGGAAGAGGGCAGTCTCCGCTGCGACGCGAACGTCTCGGTCCGTCGCGCCGGCTCGGATCGGCTCGGAACCAAGACCGAGATGAAGAACATGAACTCGTTCCGTTTCATCGAGCGCGGCATCGAGGCCGAGATCGTCCGCCAGAAAGAGCTGATCGCCTCCGGTGGCAAGGTGGTCCAGGAAACGCTCCATTTTGATCCTGCAACCGGAGAGCTCCACTCACTGCGGTCGAAAGAGGAGTCCCACGATTACCGGTACATGCCGGAACCGGACCTCGTTCCGGTGGCGCCGACGCAGCAGATGCTTGACGCGGCGGCCGGGGCTCTGCCTGAGCTTCCCGCGGCGCGATCCCAGCGTTACCGGGACGAGCTGGGGGTCTCCGAGGGCGCCGCGCTACTGCTTTCGTTCGAGATCGAGTGGGCCGAATTCTTCGAAGGGGTGATCGATCATGACCCCGAGATCGAGCCCCGGACCGCAGCGAACTGGTTGACCGGCGAGTTTGCCGCCGAGCTGAGGAAGCAGGGTGATCAAAAGCTCGGCGAAACAGTGGTCACCCCGGATGCGCTGGGGGCCCTGGTCGGGCTCGTCGGCTCGAAGCGCATTTCCCACTCCTCGGCCAAGGACGTGCTCGCGGAAATGGTCGCCGACGGTGTCGATCCGCTGCAGGTCGTCGAAGAACGCGGCTTGGAGCAGATCTCCGACTCCGGTGAGCTGGAGAAAATCGTGGCCGCCGCGATCGAAGACAACCCGGGGCCGGCGGAGCAGGTCAGGTCGGGTAACGAGAAGGCGATCGGGGCGCTGGTCGGGGCAGTCATGAAGGCCACCCGGGGCCGGGCCGACGGAGGCGAGGTCACCCGTCTGCTTCGCCGTGATCTCGGCCTCTGAGCCCTACTTCTTCTTTCCCTTTTTCTTCTTTGCCCTGAACTTCCAGGTGACGGTCTTTGAGCTCTGGCGACCGGTCTGGTCGATCGAGCGGGCCCGGAAGGCGTGCTTGCCGAGCGAGAGGTGGCTGATCGTGACCCTGTTCGAGCAGTCCACGAAATTCTTCTTGTCCAGCCTGCAGCGGAAGCTCACCGGCGTGCTACCCGACCCTCCCAGCCTGAACTTGACCTTCTTTTTCCTCACCTTCTTGGGCGGCTTTGCCTTGAACTTGACGCCGGGAGTGATCGAGCCGCCGATCGAACCGTCGGTATAGAGCGCCTTGGCCGCGTTGGAGAAGTAGGGGCCGAAGATCAGACCGCAGCGGTCCGGATCAGTATCGCAATAGCCGTAGCTGGTCACCGAGTTCAGATACCTGCCTTCGGTGATCCAGCCGCCGCCGCTCGCCCCCTGCTCCATCGTGCACGGGCCGGCCCCGATTGTCGGCGGGACCCCCACGTCCCGGGTTCTGGTTTCCGCGTCGCAGCCGATCAGTTGTTCGCCGTTGTAGGGCGGATCCGGCTCCTGCGGATATCCATAGATCGTCCACGATCGTCCGCCCGGGTCGAAGTCGAAGGCGATCTTTCGCGATCCGAGGCTGTCCTCGGGCCGATCTTCGAGCGCCACCGCGCCGATGTCGTAACTGAACTTCCCGTTGTCAATCCACCCGGTGGTGGTCACCAGGCTGGTCGCCGCGTAGGTGCCGAGCGGCGCGTTTCCGTCCTCGTAGCCGGGAATGAAGATCAGCTTGCCCACGAATGTCCCGGAATCGCGGTCGAACACGCAATGCCCGGCAGTGAATACGACGTTCCCGTTGCGGGAGTTGACCAGCGTGCCGGAACAACTGAAGGCCGATCCGCCGGACAGGAAGAAGATCCTTCCGTGGACCCTCTGCGGGTAGGCGGTCACGTTTCCCGGCAGGAAGTCTCCCGAAGTACCCGAGACCGCAGCGTCAGGGAAATCCGGCAGGTCAAAGCTCTGCTCCGGAGTCCCCGGCAGGTCGGCCGGCCTTGCCCCGAGCAGATCCTCGCGATCCCAGGACGAGTCGACCGCCGCCGGGCTCTGTCGCACCTCATGAACGACCGGCGCCGAAGGCCGCGCCTCGGCCGTGACGGAACCCGAGGCCTGGGTGGACAGAAACAGTGACGAGAACAGCAACAGCGCTGAAAACAGCAACAGCCACCGGCCCCGGGCGCGCAAATTCCCTGCTACCCCTGCTGAATCCCTGACCATCAACACATCGTACGGCAAGCCGCCCCCGGTCGAAAGCGGTCTCGAGGCCGCTTTCGGGAACGGGCGTATGATCAGGTGACTGATGGCCTGGAACATCGTCATAGCGGGTGGCGGTTTCGCCGGAGCGACCGTCGCGCGGGTGCTGGAGGCGATGCTCCCACGCCAGTCGGCCCGGCTCACCCTGGTCAACGACGTCAACTTCCTGCTCTACACCCCGTTCCTGCCGGAGGCGGCGGCCGGCACGATCGAGGCCCGGCATGTGGTTACGCCGCTTCGCGACATCATCAAGCGGGCCAACCTGCGACTGGGCGTGGTCGACACCCATGACCCTGACTCGAGGACGGTCGGAATCACCGGACACGACGGCGAAGTCGAAACCCTGGACTACGACCATCTGGTCCTCGCGCCCGGTTCGATTTCACGCTTCCTTCCGATTCCGGGCCTGAGCGAGCACGCGGTCGGTTTCAAGAGCCTGGCCGACGCGATCTACCTGAGGAACAGGGTTATCGAAACGCTGGAGATGGCCAATGCGACTGAGGATCCCGGCCTTCGGGACCAGCTGCTCACGTACGTGTTCGTCGGGGGCGGTTATGCCGGGCTCGAGGCCCTGGCCGAGCTGCAGGACTTCGCCGCCGATGCGATGAAGCACTATCCCCGGGCCCGTCTCCACGGGATGAGATGGGTGCTGGTCGAAGCCGCCGATCGGGTGTTGCCCGAAATCGACCAGAGCCTGGCCGCGTACGCGGTCAAGGAACTGCGGGGCCGCGGCATCGACATCAAGCTCGAGACGACGCTGGAAGAAGTCACGGCGACCTCGGCAAGAATCTCGACCGGTGAAACCCTGCCGGCCAGGACCGTGGTCTGGACCGCGGGCGTCGTCCCAAATCCGGGGCTCAAGCGACTTCATGTCCCGCTCGATGACCGGGGCAAGGTCAAGGTCGACTCCCGACTCCGGGTGGACGGCCTGGAAAACGTCTGGGCATTGGGCGATTGCGCTGCGGTTCCCGACCCCTCCGGGGGATTCTGCCCTCCGACTGCCCAGCACGCGGTCCGCCAGGCACCGGTCGTCGCGACCAACATCGCCTCGGCGGTCGGCATCGGGGTAGATTCGCCGCTCGAATTCGAATATCGCGGAGGCGCCGCTTTCGTGAACCTCGGCCGCTACAAGGCGGTCGGGCGGATCGGTAGCCGCAACTTCCACGGCTTCCCTGCCTGGTGGATGGCCAGGTCGTACCACATGAGCCAGATCCCGGGCCTCTCCCGGAAGATCCGCGCGGTGGTCGACTGGACCTCCAGTCTGCCGTTTCGCCGTGATCTGGCCGAAGTCGGGTCGATCGGCCGGCCGGGCGTGCTCGACCCGGAAAGGTACGAGCGGGGCGGCTCGCACCGGCCGGTTGGCTAGGCGGAAACGGGTGGGCTACGAGTACGTCTTCATCGCTCTGCTCTGCGGAATCGCCACCGGGATCATCGGCCGGGCAAAAGGTGGCTCGTTCTTCATCTGGTTCCTGGTCGGGACGGTGCTGCCGCTGATCGGGCTGGTAGCGGTGATCCTCTACCGCAACGAGGTCACCGAGCCGGAAAGGCAGTGTCCGACCTGCGGCAAAATTCTCAAGCTGTACGTGCAGGTCTGCCCTCGATGCGGCACCGACCTCTACCTGCCGGATCCGGAAGAGACGAGAATGCCGCCGCGCTGAGCGCTCAGCGCAGCCAGGTCCGCATGATCGCGTTGGAGAAGCCGACGCCGTAGCGGAACACGGCCGGCTTTTTCGAGCTGCCGTGAAGACGTTGCTCGACCGTTACCGGAATCTCCTTGGCCGGGATACCGCGCTTGATCGCCTCGATCATGAACTCCGAGGTGTGGAACTGCTCCTGCTTGAGCACCAGCTGGGGGAGTACCCCGGTCCTGACCGCGCGGTAGCCGTTGGAGCAGTCGGTCACGTGGGTCCGGGTGATGAACGAGACCAGACGGTTGAAAAAGACGATGCCCATCTCGCGGGCGAAGTGATTCTGCTCGGCGTGGCCGAGGACCCTGGAGCCGTGTGCGACGTCGACTTCCCCGTCAAGGACCGGCTGTACGAGGGCCGGCATTTCGGACGGCAGGTGCTGGCCGTCGGCGTCGAGCGTGACGACGATCGTCGCATCGGAGTCGACCATGAGCCGGTACCCGGTGCGGAGCGCCGCGCCGCCACCGCGATTGACCACGTGGCGGGCGACGATCGCCCCGTGTGCGGCAGCGACCTCTTCGGTTCCGTCCCGTGAGCCGTCGTCGACGACCAGCGTGGCGGTGGGGAGCCCGCAGACCTCGTCCGGGATCTGGTCGAGGACGTAGCCGATGTTGTCCGCTTCGTTGAAAGCCGGGATGACCACGGCGATCCGGTTGCGAAAGAGTTGCCGGTTGTCGTCCAGTCGGAACTGCTCCGAGGAGATGCCTTCCAGGACAGCCGACATCTGTCGGGAGTTCCGGGCGCCGACCGACAGGGCCCTGAGCGCCATGAGGAAGAGAATCAGGATCGCGATTACCGCGAGTCCGAGGATCCGGCCGCCGTTGCCGCGCTCGAACGAGAGGGCGGAAAGCAGCCGGTCGGTCACCTCGGTGCCGGATACCAGCGCCAGCCCGATCCCGGCGCCGAGCAGGAGCAGCACATCGGCGTTCCTCAGCTCCCGTCTCCTGAGCACCGCGAAGGCGATGACCAGAAATGCGATCACCAGACCGGTGGCGCGCAGTGCGGTCAGTTCGGGCGGGAATATGGAGGCAGAGATCAATTTGCTACCGGGTCTTCCGTGGTTTGCGGTCCTCGCCGGCGGACGATCCAGCCGACGGCCTCGGTCAAGGCTACGGCGGCGAGCGGCAGAACGAGGGTCATCAGGATCTCGTTGCGCCTGGCCGGGGCGAGCGTGGCGGCGCCGACCGCGGTCACGGTGAGGATCGGTGTCGCGAAAACGATAGCCTCCCAGCGCCTCCACCAGGCAAGCAGAACCAGACCGGCTATGCCGAGAACCACCACCAGCTTCTGGATCGCCGAGCCGGCCGGACTCGACATCGCGTCTCCGACCCCGCTCCCCCACATCCGCCCGACTTTTCGCACGGTCATCCCCAGGTAGCCGAGTGGGTCAGAGCCCAGATATTCGTCGAGGTTCTCCCGGCCGATTTTCCCGAGCGCCGCGTCGCGCGAAAGCTCCGGGTACTGCCGGGCCGCCCGGTCAAACAGCGGGACCGGGTCGACCCGGTCGAGCGCGGCGGAGCCGGGTGGCAACTTCCGGCCCGTGTAACGCTCGAGCAGCGAGGCCTTGACCCGCTGGTATTCACCGTCGTCGGGGAGGCTGGTCCCGACGAAAAGCGCCTTGCCACTTCCGGTCGAGATCGGGACCACCCGGTCAAGCGTCACGTAGTTGTGGATCGTCCATGGGACGATCGGGATCAGGATCGCCACACCGAACAGCACCGCCGCAGTCAGGGTCCTGCGGAGACCACGCGTCAGGCCCAGCCTGATCAGGAGGAGCAGCCCGAAGGCAAACGCCACCGCCAGGTATTCGGGCCTGATCAGCGCGGTCGCGCCGAGCAGCAGTCCGGGCGCGACCCATGCCCAGGAGGAACTCCGGGAATCGGCCCAGAGAAAAGCCAGCACGGCGGCAGGCAGGGTGAAGATCGCCGGAGGCTCACTCATCAGGGCGCCGACGGAGTGGATGAACGGCGGGTAGAGCGCGACCATGCCCGCGGCGACCAGTGCCGCAACCGGTGGACCCGGGCCGGCCGGCCCGTCGCGCGGGCGCGCGATCCTCGCCGTGAGCAGGAAGACGACGAGGATTGCGGCGGTTTCGAACAGGGCCTGGACCCCGCGGGCCACCCCGTCCCGGACCGCTCCGGTCAGGTAATAGGAACCGGCGTAGACCAGGGGCGCTCCGGGGGACCAATCGCTTCGATAGTCGAACCCTGGCGGACCGTAGGTGCCGTCGGTGTAGAGGGATTCCGCCAGGGCACGGTAGGCAAGCGCATCGTCACCGGGTTCGGCCAGGGGGTTGACCACTCTTTCGAGGCGAAGGCCGAAACCGACCGCCAGAATGACCAGGAGGATGATCAGGGAACCGCGCCCGTAGCGGCCGGTCACCTCCGAAACGGCGGTTTGCCAGGGCCCGGTCCGGCCCGGCGGGGGCGGCTGGTCAGCGCCGGACGGCGACGGTATCGGGCTGGGGGCTGAGGACATCGGGGGCGGTCAGGCTATGGGAACCGTCGCTGCGACGACGTATCCGGGCATCGAATGCAAGCTGGGCGAGACCGGCCAGTCCGACCCCGGCGACGACGCTGACCAACGGCCAGAGCGCCAGGACGCGTCGCGGGGATGCGACCAGGACCGCCCCGATCACGGTCGCCGAAATCAGCGGCGTTCCGACGATCCAGAACTCGGGCCGGCGACGGACGGCCAGGGCGAGCATCCCGATCAGGAAGGCGAAGATCAGGCCTCGGTGGAGGATCCGGCCCGGGAGGGAGTCGATCAGCTCCCAGCGTCCCCGCCACCAGATTCGGGCCGCCTTGCCCAGCAGGAGCCCTGACAGCGCCGCCGGATCGGATTCAAACTGTGACGAGTAGGAATCCCAGCCCATCTTCGAAAGTGCCGCGTCGGCCGGTTCGCCCGGATGTCGTCGCTGGGCCAGCAGGGTGAGGACCCGCTCCGGGGTGATCGAGGCCGGTCCCTCGCCGCTGCGACCGTTCTGGCGCCTGATCCGGGCGGCGATGGTCGGGTTGGATCGGAGGACGCGCGGCATGACGTCGGTCGGGTCGCCGCCCGAGGCCGCGTAGCTCCCGGTGAACAGGGTCTGGCCTCCGCCGGTCGAAAGCGGCACCAGCCGCCCCGACCCCGAGAGGTCCTTCGCGATCAGCGGCATGACCACCAGGGCCAGGGAGGCCGACATCACCGCTACCGGGAAAATGGCGGCCCGGAAGCCGGCCCGGAAGCGGAGGGCGGCGAGCACGATCGCAAGCAGGAGCGAGACGAGCAGGGCCTCTGGCCGGACCAGGCTGGTCAGTCCGAGCAGCACCCCGGGCAGGACCCAGGTCAGGAGACTGCTCTGTTCGCGGGCCCGGAGAATTGCGAGCAGGGCGGCGGCGATAAGGGTCCCGGCCAGCGGCTCGGTCAACAGCATTCCGGAATCGTTGATCAGTGTGGGGTAGAAGGCGGTGATCACTGCCGCGCAGACGGCCGCCACATCGCCGCCGAGCCGTGACCCGATACGCCAGCTGATCGGGATCGCCGCGGCCGCGATCAGGGCCAGGACCAGGCGGGCGACCCGGGCGGAGTCGGCACCGGTCAGCTCGAAGATGCCGGCGGTCAGGAGCGGCAGCCCCGGGCTGTAGTTGGACGCCGGCTGGGGGTGGGCGGGCGTGCCCGGGCCACGTTGCTCGAACACTCCGTCCTGGCTCACGCCGCGGGCGATGCGCTCGTAGGCGGCCGAGTCGGGCAGGTTGTGCTCCGCGCCCTGCCATGCCTGATCGAGCCTCAGGAAGAGGCCGGCCAGGACTATCAGCATGAGGACGGTCAGTCGCACCGAGGGGATCCTAGATTGCCGGTGCTTCCGGTAATCTCAGCGTCTATGCGAATCCTTGTACTCGGTGGCGACGGCTACCTCGGCTGGCCGACCGCCATGCGTTTCTCCGACCGCGGACACGAAGTCACGATCGTCGACAATTTCGCCCGGCGCCGCTGGCACCTGGAGCAGTCGACCGACTCACTGACCCCGATCGCTTCTCTAGAGGACCGGATCGAGGCCTGGCACACCGTCTCGGGCAATCTGATCGAGGCGCGGATCGGGTGCATCGAGGACGCCGAGTTCCTCGACCGGGTGATTGCCGAGACCCTGCCGGAAACGGTTATCCATTACGGGGAGCAGCCTTCGGCCCCCTACTCGATGCGTTCGAGGAAGGCGGCTGTAGAGACCCAGCAGACCAATGTGATCGGAACCCTCAACCTGCTGTTCTCGATGCGCGACCGGGTGCCGGATGCCCACCTGATCAAGCTGGGGACGATGGGTGAGTACGGCACCCCGAACATCGACATCGAAGAGGGGTTCATCGAGATCGAGCACAACGGGCGCAAGGACACCCTGCCGTTTCCCAAGCTGCCCGCATCGCTCTACCACGCTTCGAAGGTCCATGACTCGACCAACATCCACTTCGCGACCCGGGTATGGGGGCTGCGGGCCACCGATCTGAATCAGGGCGTCGTGTACGGAGTCGAGACCAACGAGTCCGGGCTCGATCCCCGCCTGACCACCCGATTCGACTACGACGAGACCTTCGGCACCGTGCTCAACCGCTTCTGTGTCCAGGCCGTGGTCGGTCACCCGCTCACCGTGTACGGCGCCGGAGGGCAGACCAGGGGCTATCTGAACATCAAGGACACGCTGCGCTGCGTCGAACTCGCCGCCGAAAACCCGGCCGACCGCGGCCAGTACAGGGTCTTCAACCAGTTCACCGAGCAGTTCTCGGTCTCGGAACTGGCCGAGCTGGTCAAGAAGTGCGGGGCCGAGGCCGGCTACCACGTGTCGATCGAGACCTTCCCCAATCCCCGGGTCGAACTGGAGCACCACTACTACAACGCCTCCAATCAGAAACTGCTGGACCTCGGGCTTCAACCGCACCCGCTGGGTGAAGAGCTGGTTCAGTCGGTGTTCGGCATCGTCGCCGAGAACCGCGAGCGGATCATCCAGCGCGCGATCACGCCGAAAACCAAGTGGAACCCCGGTGAGCTCGAGGGCGGCGCGCTTTCGGTCGCCCAGCGGACCTGAACCCGCTGGTAGGATCGCATTTCCGATGAGAGCCGCCGACGCATTGATGCAATCGCTTATGGCCGAAGGTGTCGACCACATCTTCGGCATACCCGGTGGAGCCAATCTGCCCACCTACGACGCCCTGGTCGATGCCGATCTGCGGCACGTGCAGGCCCGTCACGAGCAGGCCGCCGGACACGCCGCCGAAGGCTATGCCCAGGCTTCGGGCCGGGTCGGAGTCGCCTTCGGCACCTCGGGACCCGGAGCGACCAACCTGGTCACCGCGATCGCCGACGCGATGATGGATTCGGTGCCGACCGTGTTCATCACCGGTCAGGTCCGGACCGAGCTGATCGGAACCGACGGCTTTCAGGAGGCCGACATCGTCGGGATCACCCTGCCGATCGTCAAGCACTCACTCCTGGTCACCGAAGCGGCCCAGATCCCGGAATACATCCACGAGGCCTTCCACATCGCCTCGACCGGCCGTCCCGGCCCGGTCCTCGTCGACGTCCCGCAGGATCTCTCAAAGGAAGAGATCGCCTACACGACGCGGACCAGCCCGGTTGAACTGCCGGGCTTCCGTCCCAACCTCGAAGGCAATCTCAAGCAGATCCGGATCGCAGCAAAGGCCCTGGCCAATGCGAGGCGGCCGGTGATCTACTCGGGCGGAGGGGTGATCAATGCGAACGCCTCGAGTGAGTTGCGCGAGCTCTGCATGTCCGATCGCTTTCCAGTGACCTCGACCCTTATGGGCCTTGGCGGATTCCCGTCTGACCACGATCAGTGGCTCGGCATGCTCGGCATGCACGGAACCAGGGCAGCCAACTACGCGATGGACGAGGCCGACCTGATCGTGGCGATCGGGGCACGCTTCGACGACCGGATCACCGGCAAGCTGGACGAGTTCGCCCCGGGCGCGAAGTTCATCCATATCGATGTCGATCCGGCCGAGATCTCGAAGAACGTGCCGGCCCACATCCCGATCGTCGGTGACGCGCTGAGGGTCCTGCCGAAGCTGACCGAGGAATACAGGTCGCTGCAGACCGATCCGACCCGGCTGGAGGGCTGGTGGAGCCGGATCACGGCCTGGCAGAAGGAATACCCACTCTCCTACGAGCCGGGCGAGGAGGGCGAGATCAAACCGCAGTTCATGATCGAGACCCTGCACAAGGTGACCGGCGGGGACGCGATCGTCACCTCCGACGTCGGCCAGCACCAGATGTGGGTCGCCCAGTACTACGGCTTCAACGAGCCGCGGAAATGGATCAACTCGGGCGGTCTCGGCACAATGGGATTCGGTCTTCCGTCAGCGATCGGGGCCAAGGTCGCCTGCCCGGACGAGCAGGTTGTATGCGTCGCCGGCGACGGCAGCCTGATCATGAACGTGCAGGAACTGGCAACCGCGGTCAACGAGGATGTGCCGGTGAAGGTTTTCCTTATGAACAACGGCTACATGGGCATGGTCCGGCAGTGGCAGGAACTGTTCTGGTCCGAGCGCTACAGTGGAGTCGCCAACGGACCGAGCCCGGACTGGGTCAAACTGGCCGAAGCATTCGGGGCCAAGGGCCTGCGCTGCGAAGACGAGGCGGACCTCGAGGAAATGATGCAGGCCACACTCGACGCCGACGGCCCGGCCCTGCTGGACGTCCGGGTCAGCCCCCGGGAAAACTGCTACCCGATGATCCCGGCCGGCAGCGCCGCCCGGGACATGGTCGGCTGATGGCCGGCGCGGAGATGGTCCGGCTCGAGGACCTGCGGACGACCCGGGCTCTCTCGGGACGCAAGCATCTGCTCTCGATCCTGGTCGAGAACCGCCCGGGAGTTCTGGCGCGGGTCGCCGGGCTCTTCTCCCGGCGCGGCTTCAACATCGACACGCTCGCGGTCGGTCCGACCGATGACCCGAACATCTCGCGGATCACCCTGACCATTGACGGGGCGGTCCATCCGATAGATCAGGTGACCAAGCAGCTGCACAAGCTGATCAACGTCCTGAAGATCCGCGATATGGAGCCGGAGGAGACGGTGGCACGGGAAATGGCGCTTTTCAAGGTTTCGGCCGCTGTCGAAAACCGGGCCGAGATCGTCCAGTTCGCCGAGATCTTCAGGGCGAAGATTGTCGATGTCTCACGCAAGGCCCTGATCGTCGAGGTGACGGGCTCACACGACAAGATCGAGGCCTTCGAAAGCATGTTGCGGCCCCACGGCCTGCTCGAGATGGTGCGCACCGGAGAAGTGGCGCTCGCTCGCGGCAGCGATTGACCGCTCCCCGGCTCGACTCAGCCAGGCTCGAATCGCTGCTGACCGAAGCTGTCGGAGCCGGCTGCTCGCGCGACCGGCCGACCGTGGCCTCAGCCACGATGGCGATCGACTGCCCCGACCCGGTCGCCACGGTATTCGCATCCCGCCGGGCGGTCGACCCCTGGTTCTGCTGGGAGGAGCCGGACAGGGGCTTCGCCCTGGCCGCGCTGGGCCGAGCTCATTCGGTCGTATCCAGCGGCGCTGACCGCTTCCGGGAAGTCGCTGCCGAATGTGCGCACCTCTCCGGCGATGCGATCGTGCGCGGAGACAGCGAGGCAGGGCCGACCACCGGTCTGGTCTGGACCGGTGGCTTCGCGTTCAGCGGGGAGGGGGCCGCGAGCCCGGCCTGGTCTTCGTTCGAACCGGCAGCGATGATCCTGCCCGAGCTGTCGCTCCAGCAGAGCCCGGAGGGGACCTGGATCACCCTGAACGCACTCACCGGTCCGGGAGCCGACCCCGTACGGGTTGCGGCCGACGCCCTGACCCGCGCCGCCGGGCTCGTCTCCGGCGAGCTGGGCCTGATCGATCCTCACCCCGTGCTCCGGTCGGAGATCGAAAGCGCAACCTCTCCCGGGCAGTTCGAGGAGGCGGTGGCCTCGGCGGTCGAGAGGATAAGGGATGGCGAGATCGCCAAGGTCGTGCTCGCCCGAGAAGTCAAGGTCCGGTCCGGTACCGCGCACGACCCGGGCTCGATATTCGCTGCGATAAGGGAGGGCTTTCCATCCTGTTTCAACTTCTGTGTCGGCACTCCCGAGGCCGCCTTCATCGCGGCCAGCCCGGAACTGCTGGTCAGGTGCGTCGGCCGGGGGGTCACCACGGTCGGACTGGCCGGCTCGACCCGGAGAAGCTCCGACCCCGCAGTCGACGATCACCTGGCCGAAAAGCTGCTGACCAGCGCCAAGGACCGGAGCGAGCAGGAATTGGTCGTGAGGCGGATAGTCAAGGCGCTCAGCCGACTGAGCGTATGGGTAGAAGCCGCGGCGGAACCGGAGATCATCAAGGTCGCCAACATCCAGCACCTTGGCACGCCGGTCTTCGCCCAGCTGGCCGAGCCGCACACCGCGATTGAGCTGGCCGGACTGCTCCACCCGACCCCGGCGGTCGGCGGAGAGCCCTGGAAGAAGGCCGAGAAGGTGATGGCCGATGTCGAACAGCTCGACCGGGGCTGGTATGCCGGCCCGGTCGGCTGGATGGACGGTTCCGGCGACGGAGAGTTCTGTGTCGCCCTGCGGAGCGCCCTGCTTCGCGACCGCGACGCCCACCTGTACGCCGGGGTCGGCGTGGTCACCGATTCCGATCCCGCAGAGGAGCTCGCCGAGACGGAGATCAAGCTGGGTGCCCTGCTTCCCCTGCTCGAGGGCTGAGTCGTCTGTGGGGCCGCGTCCGGGCGGGTGCCGGAGAATCCCCTAGACCGGAACTTCGATCAGAGCCGAACCGGCCTCGAGGCAGGTCGCGAGCTCTTCCAGGTTCCCGGCCCTGTGGTACGGGATGCCGAACAGCGCAGCGGCCTGCTCGATCCGAATACCCGGAGGGGTAGTCATCAGATCGCGGAACTCCGCTTCCGGCATGTCCCGCTTCTGCGGAAGGCCATCGAAGATCGCCCCTCCGCCGTTGTTGACCACGACGATGCGCAGTCTGGCTTCGGCCAGGCCGAACTGCCTGAGCCCGCCGAGATCATGGAGCAACCCGACGTCCCCGGTGACGACCGTCGTCGTCTGCCCGGAGGCGACCGCAGCCCCGATGCCGGAAGAAATCAGGCCATCAATCCCGTTCGCGCCGCGATTCGCGAAAAACCTGACATCGGCGTTGCCCGGCATCAGGAACGATTCCTGGTCGCGAATCGGCCGGCTCGAATTGGTGTAGACGATTTCGCCATCCCGGTAGGAGCGGCCGAGGAAGACGTGAAGCGCGGCCGGGTCGAGGTCTTTCCGGGGATCCTGTGTCGCGTCGAGTGCGGCCAGATTCTCCCGCTCGGCTTCCAGCCAGGCCGAACGGTACCCGGCGTCATCCGCCGGGCTCACCCTTTCCGCAAGCGCCGACGCGGTCGCCGGGCCGGGGGAGCGGACCACGAGTCGGGCGGTACGGGAGGGGTCGTACCAGCCGTGGTTTCCGTCGACGATCACCTGGCTGATCCCCGGGGCGCCCGCGAGCCAGGTCCTCAGCCGCTTCGAGGTCGGCGTCTCTCCGAATCTGAGGATCAGATCCGGAACCAGATCCTCGGCCCGCTCCGCGATGATCGAGTCGTAGGTGGAGATCACGCTTCCGAGATCGTGCGGTCCGGTCCGGAACTGCGAAGTCGGCTCAGCCAGGACCGGATAACCGGTTGCTCCGGCCAGATCGGCCAGCGGTTCTCTCAAGCGGATGTCGGTCTGTCGGCCGGCCAGGATCAGCCCACGCGGGTGTTTCTCGATCAGCCCGGCAACGTGTTCCAGCTGCGAGTCCGAGGGCGGTCGCGCAGGTCGCACGATCGAGGTCAGCGGTTGGCTGCCATTTCCCTCGAGGGCGATACGGGAGCCGGCGGTCACCGAACCGGGAACCTCGACCGGGGACAGCGGCTCCCTCCAGGAAAAGTTCAGATGCACCGGGCCGGGTCGCGGATCTCCGCCAGCCAGGCTGGCCGCCCGGCATGCAGGTCGAGCGAAAGTGAATCAGGCCGGAATCATCGGCCGCATGACAGCCGACTTCCGAAAACCAGCGGACCGAGTCGCCATAGAGCTTGATCTGGTCGATCGTCTGGCCGGCGCCGATGTCCCTGAGCTCGGGCGGCCGGTCGGCGGTGAGGACGATAAGGGGCACGGCCGAAAGGTCGGCCTCGGCCACCGCGGGGTGGTAATTCGCGGCGGCCGTTCCCGATGTGCAGAGCAGGGCTACCGGCCTGCCGCCGGCCTGGGCCGCACCGAGCGCAAAGAACCCGGCCGACCTCTCATCGATCACCACCGACACATCGATCCCCGGCTCCCGGTACAGGGCCACGGCAAGCGGAGTCGAACGAGAGCCGGGGGAGACGACGGCCCGTTCAACCCCGGATCTGGCCAGCTCTTCGGCGAAAGCCGAGGCGAGGGCCGTGTTCGCGTTTGCCCGGTTCATCAGGGGCAGGCTAGTTGCGAAGGCACGCCGCCGCTCAGAGCCGGTGAGCCTGCAGGGAATCTTCATCGATCACGACCCCCAATCCCGGGCCTGCGGGCAGGCAGAGATCGGGACCGTCAAAGGTGCATTCGACCGCGGCGATCGTTTCCGCGAACAGACGGGCCGTGGCGAGACCGTGGCTCACAGTCGACCATTCGCCGTCGCGATCCAGGGACTGTGCGGCATGGGCTGCCGCGGCAATCCCTACCGGCCCGTCCAGGGCGCTCGAGAGGTAGGTCGGCAGGTATCCGCCGAGGCCGACGTCCAGTCCTCCGATTTTGCTCAACTTCACCGTCGCCGCGTCACAGGCTTCGAGGCGGCGCGCCCGCTCGGCCTCTCTTCGGTCGGTAACCGATTCGTCAGCCACAAGCGGGATCGAAGTCCGCCTCCTCAGCTCGGCCATCGTTTCGAGGTCGGCTACAGGCTGCTCCGCCAGTTCGATGCCCAGCGGCTCGAGGCCGGCCAATCGCTGCACTGCCAGCTCGAGGCCCCAACTGCCGTTCGCGTCCAGCCGGATGACCGCGTCCGGGCCGATCCCCGAGCGGATCGCCTCGACCTGTCCGAGGTCTCCATCCGAACCAAGCTTCAGCTTGAAAACCGAAAATCCGTCGGACGCCCATTCCTCGGCCTGCCGCAGCAAGCCTGCCGGTGAGTCGGTGGTCAGCGTCGCATTGCAGGGAACCGGCCTCGCCGCACGCCCGGGCGTGAGCAGCTCATGGAGCGGAACCCCCGCAGTCCGGGCGGCCAGGTCATGGACCGCGGTCTCGATCGCGCAGCCGGCGGGCGCGGAGAGGCCGGGGTGGGGCTGACCGGCCCCGACCCGGAGGTCACCTTCCGCCGTGTCCGCTTCACCGTTCGGCGTGAGCGCCGGGACTGCGTGTCCGATGGCGATCTCGGACCAGCTACGCAGCTCCGCGACCACGGCCGCCAGTCCGGCGCCACCCCTGAGGGAGAGCGGAACCGCCTCACCGAGACCGACCGGGCCGTCGGCCGAGGTTACCCGCAGGAGAACCATCTCGCGTCGGTCGAGCCGCCCTTTCGCGGTCACGTACGGCCGCCGGAAAGGCAGCGCGTACGGAATTACCTCGGCCCTTTCGATCAAGCTCAGCCTCCGATCACCAGCCCGGCCGCAGTGAGCAGGGCGAAAAGGCCGAGCACGCTGCCGGTGTCGGCAAGTGCCCGATTCAGTGATGGGCCGTCGGTGCGGTTGCTGACCGCCGCGATCGGACGCCGCACCAGGGGCAGCGCCGCGAGCCCGAGCAGGGCCAGCCAGGGTCCGCCGTTGGCGACGATCGTGACCGCCACGACAAGAAATGAGCCGAGCATCAGGACCAGGTAGAGCTTCCGGGTTCGTTCCCGGCCGAAACGGACGGCCAGGGTCGTCTTGTGCGCCCGCCGGTCGGTGTCGAGGTCGCGCACGTTGTTGACCACCAGGATCGCAGTCGCCAGAGAGCCGACCGCGACCGAAAGCCCGAAAGAGACCCACGAAAGCGACTCCAGCTGCACGTAGTAGGAGCCGTTCACCGAGACCAGGCCGAAGAACAGGAATACGAAGACCTCGCCGAGGCCGGCGTACCCGTAGGGGCGGGGCCCACCCGTGTAAAGCACGCCGGCCGCGATCGAGAGCGCGCCGACCAGGAGGATGATCGGCCCGGCCAGGACCGCCAGGTAGACCCCGAGAAGGGCGGCCAGGCCAAAGGCGATCCAGGTCGCGACCAGGACCCGCCTGGGCGTCACCAGGCCGGCCGAAGTTACCCGGACGGGACCAAGTCGGTCGGCTGAATCGGCCCCGCGGCGGGCGTCGGAATAGTCGTTGGCGAGGTTGGTTCCGATCTGAATCAGAATGCTGGCGACCAGTGCGGCGATGAAACCGCCCCAGCGCGGCAACTCGCCGGCCGCCGAGTAGGCGGCGGCCGTACCGACGAAAACCGGCGCTATCGCCGCCGGCAGGGTGCGCGGCCGCGCCGCGTTCAGCCAGATCCTCAAGCGGGGCCCGCCAACGGCCTAGGGTCGCTTCGGAAATCGGTCGAAGTCCGGCGCACGGCCCTCCTGAAAGGCATTGCGGCCCTCCTGGCCCTCCTCGGACATGTAGAAGAGCAGCGTGGCGTCGTGAGAGAGTTGCTGGAGGCCGGTCAGCCCATCCTCTTCGGCGTTGAAGCTCGATTTAAGCAGGCGCAGCGAAAGCGGCGAGAGGTGCGACATCTCCCTGCACCAGGCAACCGTTTCCCTTTCCAGGTCCGCGACCGGTACCACCGCGTTGACCAGGCCCATCTCGAGCGCCTCTTCGGCGGTGTAGTGACGGCAGAGGAACCAGATTTCCTTGGCCTTCTTGACGCCGACGTTGCGGGCCAGCAGGCTGGCGCCGAAACCTCCGTCGAAGCTTCCCACCCGGGGTCCGGTCTGACCGAAGCGTGCGTTGTCCCCGGCGATGGTCAGGTCGCAGACCAGGTGGAGGATGTGGCCCCCGCCGATCGCGTACCCGGCCACCATCGCAATAACCGGTTTCGGCAGCCGCCGGATCTGCACATGCAGGTCGCCGACGTCGAGCCGCCCGACGCCTTCGCCGGCGACTTCGTCGTCACCGATGTAGCCGTCGTCGCCCCGGATGCGCTGGTCGCCTCCGGAGCAGAAGGACTCGGTCCCGGCACCGGTAAAGATGATCGAGCCGATCTCGAGGTCGTCCCGGGCCCGGCCGAAAGCCTCGCGCAGCTCGGCCAGGGTCTGGGGTCGGAACGCGTTGCGGACGTCCGGGCGGTCGATCGTGATCCTGGCGATACCCTCCGCCTTCTCGTAGAGGATGTCGTTGAACTCGCCGGCCGTCCGCCACTCAATGGGGTCGTAGAGCGATTCTTCGGGTGGTGCGTTGCGGTGTCGTTCGGGCAAGTCGTGGACTCCGTTTCAGGGTGACAGCCTCGGGGGCCTGCGGATCGCAAGAATGGGTACGCAACGATAACCGGGGACGGACGGGAAGGTTCTTTGAAACTCGACAACTGGCTGGCACAGAGATCGCAGAGCTGTCCCAACCGGCTTGCTCTGATCTGCGACGGCGAGGAGACGACCTTCGCCGAGCTCGAGCTCGAAGCGGCGCACGCGGCCCGGAGGCTGGCCGCGTTCGGGGTGCGTCGGGGGGCCTGTGTCGCGATGACCATGGGGGGTGGACGCAGCCAGATCGTGCTGATTCACGCCCTGATGAAGATCGGCGCCGAGATGCTCCCGCTCAGCCCACGGCTCTCGCCGGACGAGCGCTCCCGGACGATCGAATCATGCGGAGTCAAGGTCGACCTCGACGACACCAGCCGCCTGACCCAGACCGAGGCCGACATGCCGCTGCTGGGCGAGCACGACATGGAGGATGTGCACTGCCGGATACTGACCAGCGGCTCCACCGGGGCGGCCCATCCGGTGCCCCTCACCTACGGCAATCACCTGTTCAGCGCGATGGGCTCCGCCTTCAACATGGGGGTGGACCCGTCCGACCGCTGGCTCTGCGCACTGCCGCTCAGCCACGTGTCCGGCCTTTCGATCGCCATGCGCTCGGTCATCTACGGGACCACCATGGTCCTTCAGGACGAGTTCGAGCCGGAATCGGTGAAGTCCGCAATCGAGCGGGACGGGGTGAGCGTGATCTCGATGGTCTCGACCATGTTGCTGCGCCTGCTCGACGAGGGCATCGATCTTTCTGCGCCGAGAGCGATCCTGGTCGGTGGAGGCCCGGTGCCTCAAAGCGCCCTGGAAGAGGCGCTCGACCGCGGCGCGCCGGTTATCCAGACCTACGGGCTGACCGAAACCTGCTCCCAGGTGACCACACTCGAGGTCAGCGAGGCCAGGCGCAAGGTCGGCTCGGTCGGGCGACCGCTGCTCACCTCTCATCTCCGGATTCACGAAGGCGAGATCCTGGTCCAGGGACCGACCGTTTCCGCGGGTGCCCTCGACGGCGACGGCTGGCTGCACACCGGAGACGTCGGCCGCATCGATGAAGACGGGTTCCTGTACGTCGAAGGGAGGACCGACGAAATGATCATCACCGGCGGTGAGAACGTGGCCCCGGCCGAGGTCGAGAACGTCCTGGTCCGCCACCCCGAAATACTCGAAGCAGCGGTAGTCGGCCGGCCGGATCCGGAGTGGCAGCAGGCGGTGACCGCGGTGGTCGTGCTGACCCCGGGAACCTCGATCGGGGAGAGGGAAATCCGGGAGCACTGTGCCGATTCGCTGGCCTCTTACAAGGTCCCGAAGCGGGTCGAGATAACGGACTCACTGCCCAAGACGGCCTCGGGAAAGCTTCATCGGGCCGCGCTGTCGGAGGCCGGCTGACACGGGACGCCACGGGCCGCGTAGCATCCGCTGCCATGAGCACTCAAGACATCTTCTACGACAAGGACGGCGATCTCTCCCGGCTGGAGGGCAAGACCGTCGCCATTCTCGGTTTCGGTTCACAGGGTCACGCCCACGCGCTCAACCTCAAGGATTCAGGCGTCGACGTCGTGGTCGGCCTGCGTGAGGGCTCGGCGAGCCGCGAGCAGGCCAGTGCTGCCGGTCTGGAAGTCCTCTCGGTAGCCGACGCGGCTTCGAAGGGCGACATCGTGATGATCCTGCTTCCGGACGAGAGGCAGGCCGAGATCTGGGCGGACGAGATCGCCGATGGCATCGCCGAAGGCAACCTCCTGATGTTCGCCCACGGTTTCGCGATCCGATTCGACCAGATCCGGCCTCCGGCCGGAGTCAGCGTCGGGATGGTCGCCCCGAAAGGACCGGGACACATGGTCAGGCGCCAGTACGAAGAGGGCAGCGGGGTGCCATGCCTGATGGCGGTCGAACAGGACGCCGACGGCAACGCCCACGATCTGGTGCTCGCCTATGCGATCGGGATCGGCGGCGGACGGGCCGGAATCATCGAGACCACGTTCAAGGATGAGTGTGAAACCGACCTGTTCGGTGAGCAGGCCGTTCTCTGCGGGGGCGCGACCGAGCTGGTCCGGGCCGGTTTCGACACCTTGGTCGAGGCCGGATACGACCCCCGCCTCGCCTATTTCGAATGCCTGCATGAGCTCAAGCTGATCGTCGACCTGATGTACGAAAAGGGCATTCAGGGGATGCGGTATTCGATCTCCAACACGGCCGAGTACGGCGACCTGACCAGGGGACCGAAGGTGATCGGCGACGAATCGCGGGAAGCGATGAAGAAGATCCTCGCCGACATCCAGTCCGGCGAGTTCGCCACCGAGTTCATCGCCGAAACCAAGGCGGGCAACGAGAACTTCGACCGGATGCGCCAGGAAGGCAAAGACCACAAGGTCGAAATCGTCGGCAAGCAGCTCCGCGACATGATGCCCTGGATCGACACCGAGTTCTAGGGCGAGGGACCCGCCCCGCCGGTGGGCAGCCGCGGTCCCGAAGCCGGCTTCGCCTCCGGACCGGCCCCGAACCACGAAGCCGGCGATCAAGACTTCCAGCGCCGGAGCCGGTGGAGTCGCCAGTCGCCGGCGGCTACATGGGGCCACCATCCGAATGGCACAGCGAAGCGAAGTCATTCGGATGCCTTGTGCGATCCACAGCGAAGCGAAGCGACTTGGATGCCTTGTGCAGAAGCGACCCGGACGCCCTTCCTCTCCCGGTTCGGGATTTTCGATTCATTTGGTCGTGAACGTCGGGAAAGCGGATAGGTTGTGGGTGCTTTCCGGAATCGACCCGGTTCCGTGTCTACTCCAGAGGAGATCTCCGATGAATGACGTGCCAAGCCCTCCGCCTCCGCCTTCCGAGGGCCAACCGGCGGCACCGGCCCCGGTGGTTGAATCGGGCCCGGCGGGCGCCGGATACCCGGTTTCGGTGTTTGCCGACATGCAGGACGAGTACGTACGCTTCCTGCCGCTGGTCAAGTGGCTGCTTCTCATTCCGCACTACGTCGTCCTGTTCTTTCTCGGGATCGCGGCCGTGGTCGTCGCCTTCATAGCCTTTTTCGCGACGCTATTCACCGGGCGCTATCCGCGTGGCATGTGGGACTTCATGCTCAACGTGCAGCGATGGATGCTTCGGGTGTACGCCTATCTGTTCCTGGTCACCGACCAGTACCCGCCGTTTTCCCTTCAGGAGGAGGCGGGGGATCCGGTCCGGCTGGAGGCGGCCTACCCCGAGCACGTGTCCCGTTGGCGGCCGTTTTTCGCCTGGCTGATCGTTATTCCCTACGCGATCGTCGCCGCGCTGATCGGGGCCCTCGGTCAGGTCTGCGCCCTGTTCGCCCTGTTCACGATCATCTTCACCAAGAAGATCCCGGAGGACCTGTTCAAGATCATCAGGGTTTCTTTCAACTGGCAGATCCGCGCTTCGTTTTACTCCTACTGGATGAGCACCGAATATCCGCCGTTCGTCTGGGACGACCAGGACTGAGCCCGGCGGCCCGCACCGGCCCTGACCGGGGCCGGTGCACGGCGTTCCCCCACGGGACACCCGGGGGTTCAGTCCGAACCGGCCGGACTGTTCCTCAGCTTGCGGGTGGTTGAGGTGGGGGCGGCGGAGGGCTGTCCTGCCCCCGGCCGACTCGCCCTGGGCGGGAGGGGTGCCCGGGTCGATTGACGCGGGCTCCTCGGTCGCAATCGCTCCGGTGAACGCGGGCGGATCGACATCGACCGGGATCTCGTCGCCTACCGGCGGGTACTCATCGCGCATCAGCATGGCGTAGGCGTTGACTCGCGTATTCCAGCCGAGCACATAGGCCAGCGCGTTGTGGATCGCGGCCGGCTGGTAGCCCCGGAAGACGATGGTCAGCCAGGCGACGGCCGCGACGCCCTGGATGAGATACGACATGGCGTAGGAGAGGACCATGACCGGGAAAAGCAGGATCAGGCGGAAGAACACCTTGGCCCGGCTCTGGCGCGCCGCCGGTGGGTTGAATCGCACCCGGACCGCATACTCGGGATCGTCGCTGATGCCGAACGAAGGCCACTCGTCCGTCTGCAGACTCACGAAGGCGCTGACCCGCATCGAGAACCTGAGGACACCGCCGACGAAGTTGTACATGCCTTCCGGATAGCGACCGATAATCAGCAACGCGAACCAGGCGATCACGACGACCACGAACGCGGCCAGTCCGTAGAACATGCCTACGATCAACCACGGGATCGCAACGATCAGGCGGAAGAAGGTGGTCAGCCGGTTGCGCTCTTTCAGGTAGTCGGCTTCATATGTGACTGGGTACAAGATGTCTCCTCACGGGTAGTTCGCGGTCTGGCAATCAGCTTCGGGAGTGAGCCTATCGGCCACCGCGGACTGCGTCCAGACTCGACCGGACGGAGTTCGGGGAGGTCTCGCGGCGGCCCGGACCGCTGGACCAATATCCTCCCGGCTTCATGAGCCCAGGTATCTACAACAAGTCCTATCTGATGACCGCCGGACCGACCCCGTTGCCGCCGGCAGTCAGCCAGGTGATGGCCGAGCCGATCCTCTACCACCGTGCGCCCGCCTTCATAGAGATCTACGAACGCACCCTGAACGGGCTGAAGGCAGTTTTCCAGACCGAGAACGATGTACTGAGCTTCGCTGCGTCCGGCTCCGGAGCACTCGAGTCGGCGGTGGCGAACCTCGTCGAGGCCGGCGAGCCGGCGGTGGTTGCCTCGGCCGGCAAGTTCGGCGAGCGGTGGGCCGAACTCTGCGAGGCGTACGGCGCCGACCTGACCCACCTCGAATTCGAGTGGGGAAACAAGATCGATCCGGACACGGTCGATCAGGCCCTGGCCGGGCTCGACCGTCCCGCCAGGGCCGTCTTCGTGACCCACTCCGAGACCTCGACCGGAGTCGTACACGACGTTCAGACGCTGGCCGCGGTGGCCCGCAAACACGACACGATCCTGGCCGTCGACGCGGTGTCGGGGATGGGCGCGGTTTCCCTGCCTCAGGATGAGTGGGGGGTCGACGTGGTCGTCTCCGGGTCGCAGAAGGCCTTGATGTGCCCGCCCGGGCTGGCTTTCGCCTCGGTCTCCGACCGGGCGCTTGAAGTGGCAACGGCGAACCCGACCGGCCGGTACTACTTTGACTGGAACAAGACCGCCGCCGGTCAACGCAAGTCCCCGGCCGACAGCCCGTTCACGCCGGCCGTGACGGTCTGGCGGGCACTGGACGTCGCCCTGGGCATGATCGAAGCCGAGGGGCTCGACAACGTCTTCTCAAGGCACGCGGCCCTGGCCCGGGCCGCCCGGGCCGGCGTAGCCGCAATCGGGCTGGAGCGCTTCGGGCCTGACGACGACCACGCAAACGTCGTGACCGCCGCGTACCTCCCCGACTCGATCGACGGAGCCAAGGTGCCGAAGCACATGCGCGACGGACTCGGGATCACCGTCGCCGGCGGCCAGGGGCATCTCAAGGGCAAGATCGTGAGGATCGCCCACTGCGGCTACTACGGGGCGTTCGACATCGTGGTCGCACTGACCGGACTGGAGATGGCCCTGATCGAGCTCGGCTACGACTGCCTGCCGGGAACGGCTGCGGGCGCCGCCGAAAAGGTCCTGATCGAGGCCGGCTCGCCCGAGCCGGTCGCCTGAGGAGGGCTGAGATGAGCGAGCGAGCCAAGGTCCTGGTCAAGGAAAAGATCGCCGACTCCGGCGTCGACCTGCTCCGGGAGCAGTTCGACGTCGATCTCGGGCTTGAGATGTCTGATGAAGAACTGGCCGAACAGATCGGCAACTACGACGCAATCCTGATCCGATCGGCCACCAGGCTGACCCCTGAATTGATCGGCCGGGCCGACCGGATGAAGGTCATCGGGCGGGCCGGGACCGGGGTCGACAACGTCGACATCCCATCCGCGACAAAGCGAGGAATCATCGTCGCCAACGCACCCGAGTCGAACTCGGTGGCCGCGGCCGAGCACACCCTGGCCCTGGCCCTGGCGCTGTTCCGCAACGTTCCCCAGGCTCACGGCTCGCTGGTCGATGGTCGCTGGGACCGGGCCAAGTACAAGGGTTCGGAACTTTATGGAAAGACCCTCGGCGTGATCGGCTTCGGCCGGATAGGCCAGCTGGTCGCAAAACGAGCCCAGGCCTTCGACATGGAGGTCCTGGCTTTCGACAAGTTCGTCTCCGCGGAGAGGTTTCGCGACCTCGGCGTCGAGGGCGTTGAGACGGCCGAAGAGATCTATGGACGGGCCGACCTGCTGACGATCCATCTTCCCAAGACGCCCGAGACCGTCGGCTGGATTGATGCCGACGCCATCGCCGCGATGAAGCCGGGCATGAGGATCGTCAACTGCGCCCGCGGAGAACTGATCGACCTCGATGCGTTGATCGAGGGGCTCGATTCGGGACAGGTGGCGGGCGCCGCCCTCGATGTTTTCCCGGAGGAGCCTTTCACCGAGCACCCCGTGTTCGCCCGTGACGATGTCGTGGTCACGCCGCATCTCGGTGCCTCTACCGCGGAAGCCCAGGACCGTGCCGGCACCGACACTGCTGCTCAGGTGACCGCTGCCCTGACCGGCGGCGTGGTCACCAACGCGGTCAACATCCCCGCTGTGAGCCCTGCGGTGATGGAGGCGCTGGCGCCCTACGTGCCGCTCTGCAAGACGTTGGGACAGCTGGCCATCGGGCTTGCGCCCGGGATCATCGAGGGCGGGGTCGAGGTCGAGTTCCGCGGCGCGATCGCCGACAACGACACCCGGCTTCTCGGGATCGCGGTACAGGCCGGCCTGCTCGCCGGCCACACCGAGGAGGCGGTCAACCTGGTCAATGCGCCTCACATGGCCGAGGAGCGCGGGATCGAGATCAGCGAAGTCAAGGATTCGAGCGCCGAGGAATTCACTGACCTGGTCAGGGTCACGGTCCAGTCCGGAGACCAGGTCGTCTCGGTCGCCGGAACCACCGTCGGGCCTCGCAACGTGCCTTACCTGGTTTCCATCTGGGGCGAGAGCTTCTACCTCCCGTTCGCCGAGCATATGGCCGTCTTCCGCTATAGCGACCGGCCGGGAATGATCGGCCGGGTCGGTTCCGCGTTCGGCGAGCAGGGGGTCAACATCGGTTCGGCCGCGGTCGGGGCCGAGGCGGACAGTGATCAGGCCGTGATGGTCGTGACCAGCGACGCCGAGGTCACGGCTACGACGATTGATGCGATCAAGCAACTCGATGGATTCGCGGCCGGATACGGGATCGAACTCCAGCCCTGACGCGCGTTCAGTTACGGTTGGAACGTGCGAGCCTTAGTACTTACCGGTAGCGGCGGCCCAGAGAAGCTCCAGGTCGAAGATCGACCCGATCCGGCTGTAGGGCAGGGAGAAGTCCGGGTGGCAGTCGCCGCGGCAGGGGTCAACTTCGCCGAGCTGCTGGCAAGGAAGGGCCTGTACCCGGATGCCCCGAAGACGCCCTGCGTCCTGGGATACGAGTTCGCCGGGGTCGTCGAGTCGGTGGGGCCGGGGGTTGAGGGCGTCGAGACCGGTGACCGCGTCTTCGGGCCGACCATGTTCGGCGCTCAGGCCGAACTGGTCACGGTGAAGGCCGGCGACGTGTTTCCGGTTCCGGACCGGTTCAGCCTGGAGCAGGCAGCCGCCCTGCCGGTCAACTACTGCACCGCGCTGGCGGCGCTGGTCGAGATGGGCGGACTCAGGGAGGGGCAGCGGGTTCTGATCCACGCCGCGGCCGGCGGCGTCGGCACCGCGGCCACCCAGATCGCTGCCGAGATCGGCGCCGAGATCTTTGGAACCGCATCCGCTTCAAAGCACGAGGCGATCCGGAAGCAGGGTGTCGACCATCCGATCGACTACCGGAACCGGGATTTCGCCGAAGAGGTCGCGGACCTCACCGCAGGCGAGGGGGTCGACCTGATCATCGACGCGCAGGGGCCGACCAGCTTTCGCAAGGACTACTCGATCCTCAGGCCGGGCGGGCGGCTGATCATGTTCGGTGTGTCGGAGATCCAGGATTCGCGTGGTCGACTGAGCCCGAAGACCCTCGGAGCCCTTATCCGGATGCCGCTGGCGACCGTCCCCTGGTGGAAGAGCCTGAACATGATCAGCGAGAATAAGGGAGTGATGGGTCTCAACCTGCTCGACTGGTGGAAAGAGGAAGGCCTGGGAAGGCTGTCGGCGCGGTTGAACGAATATCTCGATGCCGGCAGGCTGGATCCCGTGGTCTCGAGGTCGTTCGGCTTCGAAGAGGCTCCGGAGGCCCATCGCTACATCGAGTCGCGGCAGAACATCGGCAAGGTCCTGCTCACTCCGTGACACCGGTGCGCTAGGCTTGACCTCACATGAATCGACGGTTCAACAGCCCGGCCCTGCTTCTCCTTCTCCCCCTCTGGGGGAACTGATCGCCGGGCGGCGCGAAAGCCGCGAGCAGAAAGAGATTCACGTTTCGATTCAGAAGGAGAAGCATCATGTCCAGCAATTCGGGCACTCAGACAGACGCAAACCGCGTTCATATATTTGACACCACCCTGAGAGACGGCGAACAGTCGCCGGGCATCTCGCTCAACGCAGGCGAGAAGGTCGAGATCGCCCAGCAACTCGCGAAGCTGGGGGTGGATGTGATCGAAGCAGGGTTTCCGATCGCTTCGCCCGGCGATTTCGAGGCGGTCCAGAAGATCGCGCAGGAGGTCGCCGGCCCGACGATCTGCGGGCTCGCCCGTGCCCAGAAGGGCGACATCGAGTCGGCCTGGAATGCGATCCGGGATTCCGAGCGGCCCCGGATTCACACCTTCATCTCGACCTCGGACATCCACATCGAACACCAGATGCGAAATACCCGTGACGACGTGAAGGCAGGGGCCCGCGCCGCGGTCGCCCACGCCAGGTCCTACTGCGACGACGTCGAGTTCTCGCCGATGGATGCGACCCGGGCTGACGTCGAGTTCACTGCCGAGGTCTGCGCGATCGCGGTCGAGGAGGGCGCGACCGTGGTCAACATTCCCGACACGGTCGGCTACACGACTCCGGCCGAGTACGCGGAGTACTTCGAGAACCTCTACCGGCATGCGCCGGCACTGCACGACGTCGAACTCTCGGTCCACTGCCACGACGATCTCGGCCTGGCCGTGGCCAACTCCTACGCCGGAGTCCTGGCCGGAGCCAGGCAGGTCGAGTGCGCGATCAACGGGATCGGTGAACGAGCGGGCAACTGCTCGCTCGAGGAGATCGCGATGCTGATCAAGGTCCGCCATGACGCACACGGGCTGAGCACCGGCATCAATACGAAAGAGCTGGCCAGGGCGAGCCGCCTGGTCTCACGGCTCACCGGATACGTGGTTCAGCCGAACAAGGCCGTAGTCGGGCGCAACGCCTTCGCCCATGAATCGGGCATCCACCAGGACGGGGTGCTGAAAGAGCGTTCGACCTTCGAGATCATGGACGCGACCGAGGTCGGCCTGGACTCGAACCAGCTGGTGTTGGGCAAGCACTCGGGACGGCACGCGCTCAAGGACGCGCTCGAGCAACTCGGGTTCTCCGTGGACGGCGCCGCACTCAACCAGGCGTTCAAGCGTTTCAAGCAGATAGCCGACAAGAAGAAGCAGGTCACCGCACTGGATCTCGAGGCGATCGTCTCGGACGAGATGCGGGAACGGGCCCAGTCGCACGAACTGGCCGGCTTCGACGTCGAGGCCGGGACCGGGCGCGAACCGCTGGCTCGGGTCCGCGTCAGGATGCCTGACGGCCGGGAACTGAGCGGGGAGGCCGGCGGAGATGGTCCGGTCGACTCGATCTTCGGCGCCATCCAGGCCGCGACCGGGGTGGAGGCCGAGCTGCGCGAGTACCACGTGGCGGCGGTCACCGGTGGAGACGACGCGCTCGGCGAAGTGACCGTGATCCTGCGGGACGGCGATCGCAGCGCTTCCGGACAGGGAGTGGCGACCGACATCCTCGAGGCGTCGGCCAGGGCCTACGTGAGGGCGCTCTCGAACCTGATCGACGGCACCGGCATTCGCCGGAGCGAGATTGGCTCGCCGGAATCTGCGGACATGACCGGTCCCTGAGACCGCCGCCGCGACGGCCCACTGCTCACCGCTGATGGGCCGCGGAGTTCTTTTCGGATTGCCTGTCGCCGGCTCCGGATCCCGCCGAGTGAGGGATCTCACTCAGGAAGTGTGTTCAAACCCTTACAGTTCGCTGGCAGCATTCAAACGCCACCAATGGCGACACTACAATCCAAGCGAGACGTGATACCGATGATGGGCAAAGCACTAATCAGCCTATTCAGCCTCCACTACAGCGATCAGAACGGTCAGCCCAAGCGGCCCGACAAGCGGATCTGATCCCAGCCAGTCGAAGTACCCGACGCCCCGCCAACGCGGGGCGTTTCTTATTGCAAATCCGCCCGACCCGGTCGCTCCGCCTCACTTGATGCCTTGCGCGGTACAAACGTGCGTGATAACGTACAGCCATGACGAGTACGGCTCCGGAAAAGGCCCAGACCGCTGAGAACCAGTCAGGAAACCCGGCCGGAGAGACGCCGTCCGAATACAGGGCGGGCATGACCGCCGTCGGCTACCGGGTGAAGTCGCTGCGCGAGGCGATGGATCTCTCGTTGCGCGACCTGGCCGAACGGACGGGTGTGAGCGCGACCATGCTCTCTCAGGTCGAGCGGGGCAACACCAGCCCGACACTGGCCGTGGCTTCAAAGATCGCGTCGGGCCTGGATCTCAGTCTCTCCCAGCTGTTGCGGCTGGATGAGACCCCCCACGTCGTGGTCAGCCCGGCGGCCGACCACCGCCGCCACAGCCGCGGTGGGCACCAGATCGAGGAACTGACCCCGCCTCTTCCCGGCCTGCGGGCCGACGTCTCCGCTCACCGGCTGCAGCCGGGCGGGAGCACGGGCGGGGCAGGTGACACGCCGATGCATGAGCCGGGCAGCCGCGAGACAGCCGTGGTCCTGAGCGGTGAGCTGGTCCTGGTGTTCGACCGGGAGCGCCATCTGCTGGCCGAAGGCGACAGCGTCACTTTCGACGCCGACCTGCCACACCACTTCGAAAACGAAAGCGACCGACCGACCAGGTTCGTCGCAGTGATCGCCGCCGGCCTGCGCCGGGGATAGCAAGGAGACGACGATGGCCAAGACGATGTTCGAAAAGATCTGGGAGGCCCATGAGGTCAGGGAGGACCTGATCTACATCGATCTCCACCTCGTTCACGAGGTCACCTCGCCCCAGGCCTTCGAGGGCCTGCGGATGAACGGCCGCCGCCTGCGGCGTCCCGACAAGACCGTGGCCACCGCCGATCACAACGTGCCCACCGACGGAACGCCGGTCGCGAAGATGATCGCCGACACGCTCTCGCGCAAGCAGGTTGAAACCCTGGAGGCCAACGCGGCTGAGTTCGGGGTACCGGTATACAGCCTCGGCTCCGAAACCCAGGGAATCGTGCACGTGATCGGTCCCGAACTCGGTTTGACCCAGCCGGGAATGACCATCGTCTGCGGCGATTCCCATACTTCGACCCACGGCGCCTTCGGCGCACTGGCTTTCGGGATCGGGACCTCGGAGGTCGAACACGTCATGGCCACGCAGTCCCTGGTCCAGCGACGTCCGAAGACCATGAGGATCAACTACAGCGGTCGTCTCGCCGAGGGCGTCACCTCGAAAGACCTGATCCTCGCCACGATCGGCAAACTGGGAACCGGCGGCATGACCGGACACGTGGTCGAGTACGCGGGGGAGGCGATCAGGAACCTGACCATGGAACAGCGCCTGACCGTCTGCAACATGACGATCGAGGGCGGGGGCAGGGCCGGAATGATCGCCCCCGACCAGGTCACCTACGAGTACATGCGCGGCAGGCCCGGAGTTCCGGACGATTTCGAGGCGGCGGTCGAGCGATGGATTGGCCTGCCGACCGACGAGGGGGCGGAATTCGACCGGGAGGTCGAGATCGACGCTACCGCGATATCTCCGATGGTGACCTGGGGCACGACCCCGGGTATGGTCACCCAGGTGACCGACCGGGTCCCGGATCCGGCGGCGATGGACTCTCCCGCCGATCGTGAATCGGCCGAACGGGCGCTGCAGTACATGGATCTCGAGGCCGGTGTGCCGATCGAGGAGATCCGGCCCGAAAGAGTCTTCATCGGTTCCTGCACCAATTCGCGGATCTCGGATCTGCGCGAGGCGGCGGGAGCCATCAAGGGCCGACGGGTAGCCGACACGGTCAGGGCCATGGTCGTGCCGGGTTCAGCCCTGGTCAAGGCCCAGGCAGAAAAGGAGGGGCTCGACCGGATCTTCGAAGACGCCGGCTTCGAGTGGCGGGGCGCCGGTTGCTCGATGTGCCTGGGAATGAACCCGGACATCCTGATCGAGGGCGAGCGTTGCGCCTCTACCTCGAACCGCAACTTCGAGGGTCGCCAGGGCAAGGGCGGACGGACTCACCTGGTCAGCCCGACCATGGCCACCGCCGCGGCGATCGAGGGCCACTTCGTCGACATCAGGAACTGGAGCTAGGAGAAGAAAATGGAAGCGATAGAGATCATCGAAGGGCCGGTATCGGTTCTCGACCGGAGTGACGTCGACACCGACCAGATCATCCCCAAGCAGTTCCTCAAGCGGGTCGAGCGAACCGGTTTCGGTGAGTTCCTCTTCTACGACTGGATCCGTGACGGCGAAATCGAGCTGGAGCCGAATCCGATCCTGGTCTCCGGGCGCAATTTCGGCTCGGGATCGTCGCGTGAACACGCGGTCTGGGCGCTCGATCAGTTCGGGTTCAGGGCGGTCGTCGCCCCGTCCTACTCGGACATCTTCTACTCCAACTGCACCAAGAACGGCTTCCTGCCGGTAGTGCTCGAGGAGGCCGAATGTCGCGCCCTCGGCGAGTCCGGCCACGGGCGCATCCATCTCGAAGAACAACTGGTCACCTGGGATGGCGGCGAGGCACGCTTCGAGATCGACCCGGAGATCAAGCGCCGTCTGCTGGGCGGACTTGACGACATCGCTCTCACCCTGCAGGACGAGGAACAGATCGACACCTTCGAATCCGGACCGGGCGGCAGCTACGGTCCGGTGACCACGGCCCTGGGATGACCGTCTCCGACTGGGACGCCGAGAAGTACTCGCGGGTCGCTTCACCGCAACAGGAATGGGCCAGGGGAGTACTCGGCCGCCTCGACCTGCGCGGAGACGAGGCGGTCCTCGATGCCGGCTGCGGCAGTGGCGAGGTGACTGTGGAGCTGCTGAAGATGCTGCCACGGGGAACCGTGGTCGCGGTCGATGGCTCTCCGGCAATGGTGGAAGCCGCGAGAACGCGGGTCGACGATCCACGGGTGACCTTCTCCTGCCAGGACCTGACCGGCCTGGAGCTCGCGGAGCCGGTTGACTCTGTTTTCTCGAACGCGACGTTCCACTGGGTCAAGGATCACCCGAAGCTCTTTTCCCGTCTCTTTGTGGCGCTGAAACCCGGAGGTCGCATTTCAGCCCAGTGCGGCGGCGCGGGCAACGTGGCCGAGGTTGTCGAAGCACTGAGAACCGTGACCGCGGAAGACCCGTTTCGGGAGAGGGTCGGCTCCTTGGAGGAGCCATGGAATTTCGCGACCCCGGAGGAAACCCGTAGGCGCCTGCTGGAGTCCGGCCTGGAGGTTGCGGACTGCTGGTTGGAAGAGCGACGGGCCATTCCGGATGATCCCCAGGAATTCCTGGAGGCCTCTGGCCTTTCTTCATATCGCGAGCGGCTCAACCCGGAGCAATTCAGGGATTTCAGCGACCGGTTGATGGACGTGATGGGTCGGCCCGAGGGATTCAACTACGTCCGCCTGAACATCGAGGCGACCAAACCGAAGGAGACAGAACAGAATGAGTGAAACCCGCCGGATCGTGGTGCTGCCGGGAGATGGAATCGGTCCCGAAATAGTGACCGCAACCCGGCGGGCCCTTGACCGGTTGGGGACGTTTGAATTCGTCGACCACCTGATCGGCGGAGCCTCGATCGACGAGCACGGCCGGGCCCTGACCGAAGAAGTGATCGAAACCTGCCGCTCGGCCGACGCCGTGTTGCTCGGCGCCGTGGGCGGCCCCTCATGGGACGCTGCGGTGGCCCGCGACCCGAGAGCGCCCCGCCCGGAGCAGGGACTGCTCGGCATCCGCAAGGAACTCGGCCTTTACGCGAACCTCAGGCCGGTGCGACCGGCGGCCGCGCTGATCGACTCGAGCCCGCTGAAGCGCGAGCGGATCGAGGGAACCGATCTGCTGGTGGTGCGCGAGCTGACCGGGGGGATCTACTTCGGCGAGAGCGGGCGCAGCGGTGATACCGCGCACGACGACTGCTCCTACTCTGTCCCCGAGATCGAGCGGATCACCCGGACGGCGTTCGAGGCCGCGCTCCAGCGCGCCGAAAGCCGGGGATCGGCGCCGCGCGTGACCTCGGTGGACAAAGCCAACGTGCTCGAGACCTCGCGGCTGTGGCGGGAGACGGTCAAACGCGTGGCCGGCGAATTCCCGGAGGTCGAACTCGAGCACATGCTGGTCGACAACACCGCGATGCAGCTGGTGTCGCGCCCGACCGACTTCGACGTGATCGTCACCGAGAACCTGTTCGGCGACATCCTCAGTGACGAGGCCGCGATGCTGACCGGCTCGCTGGGGATGCTGCCCTCGGCCAGTATCGGCGCCGAGGGTACCCCGGGGCTTTTCGAACCGGTTCACGGCTCGGCTCCGGACATCGCCGGGCAGGGCACGGCAAACCCCCTGGCGACGATGCTTTCGGCGGCGATGATGCTGCGCTACGGACTGGGTGACGGCGGGGCCGCGGACCGACTTGAGGGTGCGGTCGATGAGGTGCTCGAGTCGGGCCTCCGGACGCCCGACCTGGCGACCGGCGCCGACCACGAGACTCCGGCCGGTACCGAAGAGGTGACGGCCGCGGTCCTGGCCGAGCTCGCCCGATAGGGGCCGGCTTTCGCGGCCGGACGGCGACGCCGGTAAAGTGAGGTGGCGCGTCGGGGCTCCCGGCGCAGGTTCATCCCCATAAGGAACGGAGCGGTCGGTGGAGAAGGCTGAATACATCTGGCAGAGCGGCGAGTTCGTCCCCTGGGATGAGGCGCGAGTTCATGTATTGAGCCACGGGCTTCATTACGGAACCGGGGTCTTCGAGGGCGTGCGCTGCTACGACGGCGAGCAGGGCCCGGCCATCTTCCGTCACAAGGAGCATCTGCGGCGACTCGAGGAGTCGGCCCGGATGTACTACCTCGAGCTGCCCTATTCGGTCGATGAGATCGGTGAAGCCACTCGCGAGTTGATCCGCCGCAACGGACTGCGGGACTGCTACATCCGCCCGCTGGCCTTCCGCGGCTACGGCGAGATGGGGCTTTTCGCAAAGTCGGCCCCGGTCGAGGTGATAATCGCTGTCTGGCCGTGGGGCGCCTACCTCGGCGACGACGGAAAGAAGCACGGGATCAGGGCCAAGGTCTCTTCCTGGCGGCGGATATCGCCGGCCAGCGCGATACCGCACGCCAAGGCTTCCGGGCAGTACCTCAACTCGATCCTGGCCAAGACTGAATCGGCAAACGCCGGCTACGAGGAGGCGATCCTGCTCGATGAGCGCGGCTTCGTCTGTGAGGGCTCCGGAGAGAACATCTTCGTGGTCAAGGACGGCAAGGTCGCTACGCCTCCGCAGGTCGCCGCGATCCTCGACGGGATCACCCGCAAGTCGGTGATCCAGATCCTTCGCGACAGCGGAATCGAACTGGTTGAGCGCGACATCGCCCGATCCGAGCTGTACACCGCGGACGAGGTCTTTCTCTGCGGCACGGCGGCCGAAGTGGTCCCGGTGAGGGAGATCGACGACCACTCGATCGGCGAGCCCGGCGAGGTGTCCATACTGGCCCAGACCCGCTTCGAGGACGCGATCTATGGCCGTGCACCTGAATACTCGGAGTGGCTCGACCTGGTCGGCGAACAGAGCCCCGTGGTTGAACCCAGTACAGTTTCCAGCTGATGCTTCACTTCATTCAGGAGATCCAGCGCCTGGCCCGAATTACGGGTGCTGCGGGCTGACAGCCCGCGGCAGCGTGGCTCTGGCCACGTCCGGCTCAGCCGCCTCCCGCCCGGAAGCGGCCGTTGATCTTTTGAAAGGACCGCATTGATGGAACAGGTGAAGCTTTACGACACGACCTTGAGGGACGGCATGCAAGGACAGGGCATGTCACTTTCCGCTGCCGAAAAGGTGAGGGTGGTCCATGCACTGGACCGGCTGGGGGTCCAGCTGATCGAGGCCGGCTTTCCGGCTTCGAACCCGAAGGAGGCCGAGTTGTTCGCCCTTCTTGCAGACGAGAAGCTGGATCAGGCTGAAATCTGCGCATTCGGCATGACCCGGCGGCGCGGGGTGGAGGCCGACCGGGACGACGCCCTGCGAACTCTGGCCGCCACTTTTGCCCCGGTGGTGACCCTGGTCGGAAAGACCTGGTCGCTTCACCTGGAGAAGGTGACCAGGGTTTCGCCGGAAGAGAACCTGGCGATGATCTCGGAGTCGATCGCCTACCTGAGCGGCGAAGGCAAGCGGGTCGTCTACGACGCCGAGCACTTCTTCGACGCCTGGCGGGCCGACCGGGACTACTCGCTGGAGTGCCTGCACGCTGCGGTCGACGCCGGCGCGGTCAACCTGAGTCTCTGTGACACCAATGGATCGAGCCTTCCCGACCAGGTGAGCGAGGCGGTGGGAGAGGTGCGGACAGAATTCGGTGATCGGGTTGAGCTGGGAATCCACTGCCACAACGACGCCGCATGCGGCGTGGCCAACTCGCTGGCCGCGGTGCGCGAAGGGGCCCGCCTGGTGCAGGGAACGATCAATGGTTACGGGGAGCGCTGCGGAAACGCAGACCTTGTTTCGATCCTGCCGGCGCTGGAGCTGAAGATGGGCTATCAGGTGGTCGGGGCGGAGCGTCTGGCGGGGCTCTCGGCAACGTCTCACTACGTGGCCGAACTGCTCAACGTGCCGCCCGACCCCGACCAGGCCTACGTAGGCCGTAACGCGTTCGCCCACAAGGGGGGCATGCACGTGGCCGGCGTGGAAACCGACGCGCGGACCTTCGAGCATCTCGAACCGTCGAGCATCGGCAATGACCGCAGCGTCCTGCCTTCCGAGCTCTCCGGCAAGGCGACCGTACTCGCCAGGGCGCGGGAGATCGGCCTCGACCTGGACGATGCCTCGGCGAGGCAGGTAGTCGACGAGCTCAAGACCCGCGAGCACGAGGGCTACCACTACGAGGCCGCTACCGCCTCGTTCGACCTGCTGCTGCGAAGGAAGGCCGGCCGCTACGAACCGCTGTTCAGGCTGGAGTCGTTCCGGGTGATCACCGAGATGCGGGAGGACGGTGAGGTCGTGACCGAGGCAACCCTGAAGATCTGGGTCCAGGACGAACGCCACGTCTGCGTCGCGGAGGGAAACGGTCCGGTGAACGCGCTCGACCAGGCGCTTCGTTCAGCCATCACCGCGCATTACCCTCATCTGGCCGATATCGAGTTGACCGGCTACAGGGTGCGGATCCTCGATTCGGATCACGGCACCGGCGCAGGTACCCGGGTGCTGCTCGACTCGTCCGACGGAGAAGATTCCTGGGGTTCGATCGGGGTTTCCGAGAACATCATCGAAGCCTCCTGGGAGGCGCTGGTCGATTCGCTGGAGTACGCGTTCCCGAAACAGGGCGAGCCGGTCGAAGAAGATGTCGAGCCCGGACCGGGGTCAGACGGTGGCTGAGCGGTCGCTGCCGCTGGCGAAACCCGAGATCGGGCCGGAGGAGGAGCGCCTGGTGCTCGAAGTGCTGCGCTCCGGCAGCTTTCGCTCGGCCCGATGCTGGAACGGTTCGAACGCGATTTCGCCGACTGGCTGGGGGTCGACGACGCGATCGCGACCAGCAGCGGCACCGCAGCGCTCCACCTGGGCGTGAGAGCACTCGGCTGGGGCCCGGGCGACGAGGTCGTGCTGACCCCGTTCACTTTCGTCGCCAGCGCCAACTGCCTTCTATACGAAGGCGTCCGGCCGGTGTTCGCCGACATCGACCCGGAGACGCTCAATCTCGATCCTGAGTGCGCAGGGGCCGCGGTCACCGAGCGGACGGTCGGGTTGCTGCCGGTCGACATCTTCGGATACCCGTCGGCGATGGACCAATTCGAGCGATTGGCGGCCGGCCACTCACTCGGCCTGCTCGAGGACTCCTGCCAGGCGCTCGGCGCGATCGACGAGCAGGGCCGCAGGGTCGGCAGCCGGGGCAACCCGGCCACCTTCGGCTTCTACGCCAACAAGCAGATGACGACTGGCGAAGGCGGAATGCTGATCCCTGGAGACCCAGAGATGGCCACCCGGATGCGTGCTGAGCGCAATCAGGGGCGCGCCGTCGACATGGCCTGGCTCGACCACGACCGGCTGGGATTCAACTACCGGCTCTCGGACCTGGCCGCCGCGGTCGGAGTCGCCCAGGTGGCTCGGCTGGACACGATCCTGGCCGAGCGTGAGCGGGTAGCCGGGCAGTACTGCGAACTCCTGAGAGAGATCGAGGGCATCGATCTTCCATATCAGGGGAAGGCTCCGGCACGGCGCAGCTGGTTCGTATTTCCGGTGAGGCTGCCGGCCGGGGCCGACCGCGCGGCCGTGATCAGGTCGCTCGGCGAATCGGGGGTGCCGGCCAAGGCATACCTGCCGGCGATCCATCTGTTCCCCCACCTCCGTGAGCTCGGCTACCGGCAAGGCCAGTTTCCGGTGGCCGAGGAGATATCGGCCCGCTCGATGGCGCTTCCTTTCTACGGGGGCATGACCGAGTCCGAGGCTGCACCAGTGGCGACCGCGCTCGAATCCGCGCTGAAGGGATAATCAGCGCCTTGCCCCGATTCCGAGAAGATCCCGATCCCCGCTTCTGGCGGCTGAACCGCTCGATTTCGTTCGACCGGCATCTGGCGCCGTACGACATCGCCCAGTCGCGGGCCCACGCCCGCGCACTGAACCGGATCGAGGTGCTGGCCGACGGGGAGCTGGCCGAGCTGGACCGGGCCCTGTCCGAAATCGGAGAGGACCTTGAGAGTGGCAACTTCGAGTTCTCGCCGGCCGACGAAGACATCCACATGGCGATCGAGCGCCGGCTGGGGGAGTTGATCGGGGAGATCGCCGGAAAGCTCCACACCGGCCGGTCCCGCAATGACCAGGTGGCGACCGACATCTGTATGGCCGTGATCGACCACTCCCGCAGGGCCCGGGCGCTGATCGCCGACGTCTTGACCGGCCTGCTCGAGCTCTCCCGGGCCCACGCCGGCTGGGCGATGCCCGGTTACACCCACCTGCAGCGTGCTCAACCGGTCTATCTCGGTCACCACCTGTTGGCCTGGTTCTGGATGCTGTCACGGGACGCCGACCGATTCGAGGCGGCGGCGAAGGCGGCGTCGGTCATGCCGCTCGGGTCGGGAGCCCTGGCCGGGGTCAACTGGGAGATCGACCGCCACCAGGTGGCCGGGGAGCTCGGCTTCGAGGCGGTCACCCCCAACTCGCTCGATGCCACCTCCAACCGGGACTTTTTGCTCGACTACCTCGCCGCGGCCTCGATCTGCGGCACGCACCTCTCGCGGATCGGGTCGGAGCTGGTCATCTGGTCGAGTACCGAATTCGGCTTCTGCACGATCTCCGAGCCGTTCACTTCGGGGTCAAGCATCATGCCCCAGAAGCAGAACCCCGACTCGGCCGAGCTGCTCAGGGCAAAGGCGCCGCGTCTGGCCGGAGACCTGACCACGGTGCTCGGGGTCATGCACGCGCTGCCGCTGACCTACGGCAAGGACATGCAGGAAGACAAGGAGCCGTTCTTCGATGCGGTCGAGACGATCGAGGCCTCGCTGGAGATGACCGCCGGCATATTCGAGGGAATCGAGTTCGACCGCGAGCGACTGCTCGAAGCTTCCGGAGACGAGATGCTGGCCGCGACCGAGGTGGCCGACCTGCTGGTCCGGCGCGGAGTGCCCTTCAGACAGGCTCACGGGATTGTCGGGGACCTGGTCCGGCAGTGCGTGTCGGAAGGCCGGGGGCTCTCAGAACTGACCAGGGAAGAGATCTCGGGCCGCTCAGACCAGCTCGACGATGAGTACTACGAGGTGCTCAAACAGGGCAGCTGGCTCGAGTCCAAACGCAGCGAAGGGGGCACGTCTTCAGAGAGCCTGGCGCACCAGCAGGATCTGGCGGCCTCCCGGCTCGAGGAACTCTAGCCGGGCGAGGCGCCACCGCTCCCCGGAGATGCACCGCCGCCGGAGGGCGGAGCGGGCGTGGTCGGGGGTGGCGCGGGGGCCGGAGCCGGAGCCGGTTCCGGCGCGGGGGCCGGGGCTGCCGGCTCGGGTGCCGCCGTTTCGGGCACCGGCGTGGTCGTCTCGGGCGCCGGTGCGGGGGTCGTCGGCGCGGGCGCCGCGGATTCGTCGCTGGATCCGGTTGTTTCGTCGGTGGTTCCCTCGGCCGCCGCCTTGGCCTCCCGCTCGGCTGCGCGAATCTCCTCGATGCCCTTCCAGGCTTCGATGACCCTGGCCCAGATGATCGCCGGGTAGGTTCCCCCGTCCACCGGCGCGCCCCCGTACTCGGTTTCCATCGAGGTGATTCCGTCGGGGTAGCCGACCCAGACGCAGGCCGTAACCTCCGTGATCGCGCCGCAGAACCAGGCGTCGCCATTGTTGTCCGTCGTGCCCGTCTTGCCCCACTGTGAGTCGTCGCCGATGGCGGCGTTCTTTCCGGTGCCGCTGGTGACCACGGTCCCGAGGATGTCCTTGGCCGTCTGGGCGACCTCGGGAGAGATCACCTCGGTGCTCATCACCTGGTTGTCGCCGCCCTTGATCGTCTTGCCGTCCTCGCCGGTGACCTTGGTGTAGGCGACCGGTGAATCCCCGGGCTCCGGGGCGAGCGTGCCACTGACCCGGCTACCATCGTTGGCCAGGGTCGTGAAGGCATAAGTCCACTCGTAAGGCGAGACCACCGAGGTCCCCAGCACCATCGCCGGGTTGGTCTGGATCTTCTCGCGAACGCCCATCTTGTGGATGGTCGAAGCGATCGCCTTGGGACCGCCGTCGATGCTTTCCAGCCCCACCTGGGCATAGACCGAGTTGTCCGAGTAGGTGGTGGCGGTCGCCAGCGACGCCGAGCCGAGGTAGCTGTCACCGTAGTTCTTGACCGGGAACAGCTGTTTGTCCTTCTTGCCGAACCTGAACAGCTGGGGTGCCGACTCGTACACGGTAGCCGGTGAGATCCCCTGGGCCAGGGCCGTCGTCAGGACGAACGGCTTGATCGTCGACCCGGGCTGACGCTGGCCCTGCACGGCAAGGTTGAACGGGGCGGACTCAAAATCGGGGCCGGCGACCATTGCGTCGATCGTCGCGTCCTTGTTGTTGATGATGACTACTGACGCGGTCGGCCCGACACCACCAAGCGTGGAGGCGACCGCCTCCTCGGCCGCTGCCTGGACATCGAGGTCGAGCGTGGTCTTGACGGTGAGTCCACCGAAGAAAGTCCGGCCGGCCCCGAAACGGTCAACCAGCTGCTGTCTCACCCAGGAGGTGAAATAGGGAGCCTTCGAATCGAGCCGCGGTGGGGTGATCTCCTCGCTCGAGGGGAGCGGTTCAGCCGTTCCTTCCTGGAACTGCTCATCGCTGATGTATCCCTGGTCGAGCATCTTCTGCAGAACGACGTTTCGGCGGGCAAGGGCGGCCTCGGCCGAGGACTCGGGGTCATATCCGTAGGGATTCTGGATCATCCCTGCGAGCAGCGCCGCTTCCGAGGGGGTCAGCAGTTCCGCACACGGTTCATCGAGGGTGCCACAGGTCGGATGGGCGTCACCGAAATAGGTCCGGGCGGCCGATTCGACCCCGTACGCGCCCGAGCCGAAGTAGACCGTGTTGAGGTACTCGGTGAGGATCTTGTCCTTGGTCCACTGCTGCTCGATGTGGTAGGCCAGCGACATTTCGCGAACTTTCTGGAAGACCGTCCGTGAGTTCTGGGCCTCGAGCGCCTGCTTGACCAGCTGCTGGGTGATCGTCGATGCACCCTGACTCGCGCTCTGAGTGATTATGTCCTGCGCCAGGGCCCGGCCCAGTCCCTGGAAGTCGATGCCCCTGTGCTCGTAGAACCTCGAGTCCTCGATCGCCACAACGGCGTTTTTCATGTTCGGCGAAATGCTCTCGGGCGGGATCAGTATCCGGTTCTGGTTGGAGCTCAGGGTCCCGATCACTTCACCCTGGCTGTCGGTGACCTCCGTGTTCTTTGCCGCCTTGAACTGTGCGTACTCCTCGATCGCCGGGAGATCCTGGGATACGGCCATGACCATCCCGAAAAAGGCGGACGCCATACCGAGGACTCCGAGACCGATCGCGATGAACAGGATGCGCAGCTTCTTGATCTTGGGCTTTGGCGGCTTGCCGGAGGGAGGGAAGGAGGGAATGCCTCCGATCGGACCGCCGAACCCGCCGCCTCCACCGCCGGTCGGCCCGCCGCTGCCGTTCGGCGAACCGTTGGCGCCCGCTGCGCCGGTGCGGCCGCGCTCGCTTGTGTCCTGCCCGACCGGGCGCAGCACGCTTCCGCCGCCGTTGGCGGGCGCGGCCGCATCAGGTGCGTCATCGCCTTGCCGGGAATTGCTCCCCGGCGGATGTTCTGTGGTCTCGGGTGCCATCTGGTGGTGGTTTGACCGGATCGCGCCGGGCCTGGATAGCCGGATTGCGGGCGGTTCACCTCTTATGCAAACCCGATGGGATCACCAAGTCGCGCCGGTCAGTCTAGCATTGCGATCGTGCCAGACAAAACAGATAACCGTGCCGGAGACCCGGGTCCGGAGGCGCTGGAGCGGGCCGCCCGGCTGAGCAGCAACTCGGTCGAGGCCCTGCCGGAGGGAGACCTGGCCCGTCAGCTCGACCGGAACCGCCCCCTCCGGATCAAACTCGGGATCGATCCCACGGCCCCGGATATCCACCTCGGCCATACGGTGGTCCTCAACAAGCTGGCCCAGTTTCAGGCCGACGGACACCAGATCGTCCTGATCATCGGGGACTACACCGCCAGGGTCGGCGATCCCAGCGGCCGCTCGGAACAGCGCCCGGTACTCACCCCGGAGCAGATCGACGCAAACGCCGCTACCTTCCAGGAGCAGGCCTTCAAAATCCTGGACCGCTCGCGGACCGAGGTGCGCTTCAACAGCGAGTGGCTGCGAATGGAGGCCGAAGAGCTGTTCTCGCTGATGGCCAAAGCCACGATCGCCAGGCTGCTCGAACGGGATGACTTCCAGAAACGGATCAAGGCGGAACAGCCGATCTCCGCCCTGGAGCTGCTTTACCCCCTGCTTCAGGGCTACGACTCGGTGGCGATCGAGGCCGAGGTCGAGCTCGGCGGAACCGATCAGAAGTTCAATCTGCTGTTCGGCAGGGACATCCAGGCCGCCTACGACTGTCCCCAGCAGACAGTGATGACAATGCCGATCCTTCCCGGCATCGACGGAGTCCGCAGGATGTCGAAGTCGCTCGGTAACTACATCGGAGTCACCGACCCTCCCGAAGAGATGTTCGGCAAGCTGATGCGGGTGCCGGACGCGAATCTGACCGAGTACTGGCGGCTGCTGCTGGGCGCCGATCCGCCACCCGGCGATTCGGAGATCCAGGCCAAGCGGGAGCTCGGACGCCGCCTGGTCGCCCGCTTCCATGACGAAGCGGCGGCCGATCGGGCCGAGGAGCATTTCGATCGGATCTTCGTCCGACACGAGGCCCCGGAGGAGATCGAGGAGTTCGAAATCGCCTCCGACGGCGAGGTTCACCTGCCGGCGGCACTGGCCGAGGCTTTCGGGATCAGCCGCAGCGAAGGCCGGCGCGTACTGGCCCAGGGAGGGGTCAAGCGTGACGGCGAGGTTCTGCCGGGGGAACCGCTTGACTATCCGGTTTCCGAGCTTGACGGAGCCGTGATACAGGTTGGGAAACGACGGTACCGCCGGCTGCGGGTCAAGACCTGAGGCCGGACCGCGACCCGGCTCGACAAAGTTCCGGAAGGCATGTATACTCCCGCGTCCGCTGAGTCGGGCGAGTGGTCCGACTCCAGTGTTTCGTGCGGTGAAAGACACCGCCACGGCGCACGCGGTCTTTGAAAACTGAGCAGCGTGCATCTCCGGACGGTCTGACCGTCTGGAGAAATGTTCGAGCCCGATTTGTCCGGGGCGCCAGCGCGCCGGACAATCTGATTTACCCGTCATGTCCGCAGCCGTAT
>CAVXYR010000002.1:0-237500 GCA_963766115.1 uncultured Solirubrobacterales bacterium | reverse complement strand
GCGTGCTTTTTGCATAACGAGCCGGCGAGTTACTCTTCAGTGGCAAGGTTAAGCGATGAGCGGAGCCGCAGCGAAAGCGAGTCTGAATAGGGCGAACATAGTCACTGGAGGTAGACCCGAAACTGGGCGAGCTATCCATGGGCAGGCTGAAGCGGGGGTAAGACCTCGTGGAGGGCCGAACCGACCTAGGGTGAAAACTGGGCGGATGACCTGTGGATTGGAGTGAAAGGCTAATCAAGCCCAGAGATATCTGGTTCTCTCCGAAATATATTTAGGTATAGCGTCGAGCGATATATGTTGTGGCCGTAGAGCACTGCTTGGACTAGGGGCCCTACCAGGTTACCGACTTCAGGCAAACTCCGAAGACCATTACAGTTAGCTCGGCAGTCAGCGTGCGGGGGATAAACTTCGTATGCGAGAGGGGAACAACCCAGACCATCAGTTAAGGTCCCTAAGTACTAGCTAAGTGGTAAACGATGTCCGAATGCATAGACAACCAAGAGGTTGGCTTAGAAGCAGCCACCCTTGAAAGAGTGCGTAACAGCTCACTGGTCAAGTGTTCGGGCGCGGATAATGTAGCGGGGCTAAAGCTAGTCACCGAAACTATGGGTGTGCAGGCCTGCGGGTTCTGTACGCGGTAGGAGAGCGTTCCGATCGTGTAAGCGTTGGCGAAAGCCTTCGTGCGGTGATCGGAAGTGAGAATGCCGGCATGAGTAACGAAAGAGGGGTGAGAATCCCCTCCACTGATTGTCCGAGGTTTCCTGAGTAAAGTTCGTCTGCTCAGGGTTAGTCGGGACCTAAGGCGAGGCCGAAAGGCGTAGTCGATGGTCAACAGGTTGATATTCCTGTACCACGTTGAATCCGTTATGACCGACGGGGGGACGGGGAAGGGTAAGAGAACCCAGGCGATGGTTGTCCTGGGGCAAGTACGTAGCCAGTCGCTGTAGGCAAATCCGCAGCGGCGTTTTGACGCGAGGTACGATGCCAGCTGGCTTGATTGCCGGCCAGTCTCCGAGCCCATGCCTCCAAGAAAAGCCCCTAGGCAGGATTCATGTGCCCGTACCGATAACCGACACAGGTGGACACGTAGAAGATACTAAGGTGAGCGAGATAACCCTCGTTAAGGAACTCGGCAAAATCGCCCCGTAACTTCGGGAGAAGGGGCGCCCCGGTAAGGTGAAATCCGTACGGATGGAGCCTGAGGGGGCCGCAGTGAATTGGTCCAAGCGACTGTTTACCAAAAACACAGGCCTCTGCTAAGTCGCAAGACGACGTATAGGGGCTGACGCCTGCCCGGTGCTGGAAGGTTACGCGGACCTGTTAGCTCTTTGAGCGAAGCAGTGAAGCTAAGCCCCAGTAAACGGCGGCCGTAACTATAACGGTCCTAAGGTAGCGAAATTCCTTGTCGGGTAAGTTCCGACCTGCACGAATGGCGTAACGACTTGGACGCTGTCTCAACGAGGGACTCGGTGAAATTGGAGTCTCGGTGAAGATACCGAGTACCCGCATCAAGACGGAAAGACCCCGTGAACCTTTACTGCAACTTGATATTGGAGTTTGGTGTGTTCTGTTCAGGATAGGTGGGAGACAGTGAACCGACGGCTGCGGCTGTCGGGGAGTCAACCTTGAGATACCACCCTTGACATACCGGGCTTCTAACACTGCGCCGTAATCCGGGCAGTGAACAGTGTCAGGCAGGCAGTTTGACTGGGGCGGTCGCCTCCTAAAATGTAACGGAGGCGCCCAAAGGTTCCCTCAGCACGGTCGGAAATCGTGCGTAGAGTGTAAAGGCAACAAGGGAGCTTGACTGCGAGACCGACGGGTCGAGCAGGAACGAAAGTTGGGCTTAGTGATCCGGCGGTAGCAAGTGGAAGCGCCGTCGCTCAACGGATAAAAGGTACTCCGGGGATAACAGGCTTATCGCTTCCAAGAGTCCATATCGACGAAGCGGTTTGGCACCTCGATGTCGGCTCGTCGCATCCTGGGGCGGGAGTACGTCCCAAGGGTTGGGCTGTTCGCCCATTAAAGCGGCACGCGAGCTGGGTTCAGAACGTCGTGAGACAGTTCGGTCCCTATCTGATGTGGGCGTTGGAGAATTGAGAGGATTTGTCCCTAGTACGAGAGGACCGGGATGAACGTACCTCTGGTGTAGCTGTTGTCCTGCCAAGGGCACCGCAGCTTAGCTACGTACGGAACGGATAACCGCTGAAGGCATCTAAGCGGGAAGCCGTCCTCGAGATGAATTCTCCCATCCCCTTGAGGGAGTAAGACCCCTGGTAGACCACCAGGTTGATAGGCCGGCGGTGGAAGGGTGGCAACATCCGTAGCTGACCGGTACTAATGGGTCGAGGGCTTGACGGATATTTATTTCAATCGGTCGTTGTGCAGTTTTTAAGCCCCATCGGGCGTCTCGACATATTTCCGGTGGTGCAATAGCGCGGTGGAAACACCTCTTCCCATTCCGAACAGAGCAGTTAAGCACCGCAGCGCCGATGGTACTTGGGGGGCAACCCCCTGGGAGAGTAGGTCGCCGCCGGTTTTTCCATTGAAAGGCCACCTTCGGGTGGCCTTTCGCGTTGCAATGCCCTGGCAACCTCGCCGCCGACCGCGTCAGGCCCGGTCGTTGCCCGCCCAGCCGATCTCGTGCGCGATTGACAGGCGGGGCCTACCGCGACATACTGGCTACCCGAACAGCAAAGGCCGACCGGTATACCGGTCGGCCGATGAGGAAAGAGGTGAACGGCAATGGAGACTTACGCCATCCTGCGTAGAAGAGGCTGGAGAACCCCCGCAGACCTCGAAGAGGCGGCCGGCCGTTCCACCGAAGTCGGTGAGGAGATGTCCGACCGGATCGCCTGGATACGGAGCTATGCGCTCTCCGAAGACGACGGCTCGGTAGGCACGATCTGCATCTACCAGGCCGTCGATGCGGACGCGGTAAGAGCGCACGCCGCCGAAGCCGGCCTGCCGGCGGACGAAGTGATTCCGGTAGCCGACACGATCGTGGTTCGCCCGGATCCCGAAGGCTCGATGGCCTGAGCCCTTCCGATTGACCGGCGCCGCCTCCTGGATCCCGGCGCATGGCCGCACCCGCTGGTGTCCGGCCGTGATTTACCACGAGGGCCCGCGACGCAGGTCAGTTGAACGAGAGCCTGATCCGGGGAGGCCGCAGCGCCTCGGGCAGGCCTGAGCCGGCCACCGGCCTGACGCTTCGCGCGGGTGTGTCGGAGTGGGTACGGGCGATGCCCCGCTTCCCGGAGCGGAGGCGGCGGTGCGAGCCTCTGGGGGCGCGCGTCCTGGCGCGTCGGCCTCCGGCGGCGCCCGGATCCCGGTTCGCCTGGCGACAGGCCGGGATTGTGCCACGGCAGGGGCCCGGGTCGGTCCCCTCCGGATATTCGAGGCCGTACTCGCCAAGGGTGGAGAACTCGATGGCGAGGTCGATCATGTCTGCTGCTCTGACTGGGATCTGTTTCATCTGCACGAACATAGGTTCGTAATGTACGAGGCCGGTCGGACACGAACGTGTGTTTGCAGGATTCGTTGCAGAAATCGGTGGAAAGTCACTCACAGAGCCAAGTAGACTTGTCCCTGCCTGTCCGCCGGTTTCCGCCGTCGGTCTCACCGGCCCCGCCGGCCGAACGAGTGGCCGGCCGGGACAACCGCCTTGATCGCCGGGTTCGGGGGGTGGACCTCGGTCAGGCCGTTGACCACCAGGTTGACCACCCCCTGATTGGTCTCGATTCGTCCGCGGGCCTTGATCAGGGTGGCGGTTCGTACGACCAGGCGGTGTTTCGTCGCGACTCGCGGCGGAAGGATCAGGTTGAGCGTGCCGTGCTCGTCTTCGATCAGGATGAAGATGACCCCGTTGGCGGTTTCCGGCCGCTGCCGGGCGACCTGCAGCCCGGCCACCTCGGCCCGGCTTTTGTCGCTGAGTGCCTCGGCTTCGATCGTGGTCAGGACGGAATCAGGCAGCTGGGCCCGGGCCAGGGCCATCGGATGCCCTTCCAGAGTCATGCCGATCGTCCCGTACTCGGCCTGGACCCGGTTCCAGGACTCGGGTTCCTGGAGCTCGGGTGGTTCCGCCTGCCCGAAAGGCAGCGAGAGCTGCCGGCTGCCCTCCGAGGCCGGATGGTGGGGCAGGAGACCGACGTTCCAAAGCCCGGATACCCGCTCTCCCCGGGGCAGCGAGCGCAAAGCGCCGGACCAGGCGAGCTGTTCCAGGTCCTGGCGGCGCAGCGGCATCCGGGCCGCCAGGTCCCCGAGGTCGCGGTAAGGCCCACCGCGGTCCCGCTCGGTCACCAGCCGCTCCATCTCCGACTCGGTCGAGCCCTTTATGTAAGCCAGGCCGATCCTGACCGCCGGCCCGGGGTCAGGCGTTACCGGCCCGGGGCCGCCCGGCGTTTCGGCCGTCGGGTCCGACCCCTGCGGTGAATCCGGTTCGGCCGGCCACTCGGTATGGCACTCGACCCGGCTGGAGTTGAGGTCGGGCGGCAGCACGGTGATGCCCGAACGGCGGCCTTCCTGGACCAGTGAGTCCGGGGGGTAAAAGCCCATCGGCTGCTCGTTCAGCAGCGAGGCCAGGTACTCCGGGCCGTAATGGACCTTGAGCCAGGCCGACTGGTAGGCGAGCAGGCCGAAGGCGGCCGAGTGGGCCTTGGGGAAGCCGAAGCCGGAGAAGCCGATGATCTGGCGGTAGATGTCTTCGGCGGTGTCGGCCGGAACGCCTTTGGCTCCGGCGCCTTCGATGAAGCGGTGGTGGTGGGCCTCCAGCGCTTCCCGCGAGCGCTTGCGGCTCATCGCCCGGCGCAGGCTCTCGGCCTCCGAGGAGCTGAAGCCGGCCACGTTCATCGCCACCTCGATCACCTGCTCCTGGAAGATGATCACCCCGAGCGTCTCCTCGAGCACCGGCTTCAGCAGCGGGTGCTGGTAGGGAACCTCGTAACCCGGGTCCTCACGCAGCCTGCGGCGACGCTCGATGTAGGGGTGGACCGCGCCGCCCTGGATCGGGCCGGGCCGGACCAACGCGACCTGGATGGTCAGGTCGTCGATGTCGACCGGCTTCATCCGGGGCAGCATCTGCATCTGGGCCCGGCTCTCGATCTGGAATACCCCGGTCGTGTCGCCCTTGCGGATCGCCTCGAAGGTGGGCGGGTCGGCCAGGTCGATCCGGCTCAGGTCGACCGTCTCGCCGCGGATCCTCCCGATCTCGTCGACACAGCGCTCGACCGCCGAGAGCATGCCGAGGCCGAGCAGGTCGATCTTGAGAAATCCGGCATCCTGACAGGAGTCCTTGTCCCACTGGACGATCTGGCGTTCCTCCATCGCCGCCGGTACGACCGGGCAGATCTCGATCAGCGGCCTGGTCGCGATCACCATGCCGCCGGAATGCTGGGAGGGGTTGCGGGGAATACCCCGGGCCTGACGGGTCAGCCAGATCAGGTTCTTCCAGCCGAGCGAGTAGGCCCGCTCCCGGCCGATCGCCGTGGCCAGGTCCCGCTCGAGGTCGTCGGAGCCACTGTGGAAGTCGACCGCCCGGGCGGCCCGCTCGATCTCGGCCGCCGGAATGCCGAGCACCTTGCCGAAGTCGCGGATCGCGCCGCGTGACCTGTAGGTCGGGAAGGCGGCGACCAGGGCCGAGCGGTCGGCCCCGTAGCGCCGGTGGATCCGGGGGATCAGCTTCGCCCGGATGTCACGGGGGAAGTCGAGGTCGATGTCGGGGGCGGCGGTCACCTCTTCATTGAGGAACCGGCCCGGAAACAGCCCGGCCTTGACCGGGTCGACGTGGGAGAGGCCGCTCAGGTAGCAGACGATCGAGCTGACGCTGGAGCCCCGGCCGCGGCCGGGTGGCAGCACGGACCTGGCCGACTCCGGCCCGCGGACTTCGGCCGCGACCTCCCGGGCCAGTTCGAGCAGGTCGTGGTGCAGCAGGAAGAAGCCGGAGAGCCCGAGCCCGCGGATGATCTTCAGCTCGTTGTCGAGCCGCTGCCGGGCCTCGTCCAGCTCGGGGGTGCCTGTGTAGCGCTGCTCGAGCCGGGTCCGGCAGAGGTCGGCCAGGTCGCTGTCTGCGTCCGGGTCTCCGGCCTGGGGATAGCGGTAGCCGAGCTCGCACTCGAGGTCGAAGTCGAGTCGCTCGGCGATCCTGGCGCTTTCGGCCACCGCCTCCGGGTACCGGCTGAACCGGGCCGCCATCTGTTCCGGCGAGGCCAGGCTGGAGCTGGCGTTGCCGCGCCTTCCCGGCTCCGACTCTTCCATGCTGTGACCCAGCCGCACCGCGACCAGGGCGTCCTGCAGGCGGGTCCGCTCCGGCTGATGGGCGTGTACGTTGCCGGTGGCCACGGTCGGCAGGCCCAGGGAGCCGGCCAGAGCGGCAAGCCAGCGGTTGCGCGAGTGGTCGTGGCGCCAGAAGGGCCGCTGCAGCTCGATCCGGAAATGCGCCGGTCCGAACCATCCCGCCAGGGTACGGGCCATGCGCTCACCCCGGGGGAGATCACCCTCCTCCCAGGCGGAGGCGACCGCACCCTGGCGGGCGCATCCGCTCAGACAGACCAGGCCCTCGGCCCTGTCGGCCAGGGCGTCCAGTGGCACCGATGGCCGGGAGGCCCGCCGGGTCGGGCCGTCACGGGTGTGGGAGTGGGCCTCGGTCAGAAGCCGGCAGAGGTTGTGGTAGCCGGTCGCGTTTTCGACCAGCAGGGTGAGATGGAAGAGCCGGCCGCCGGTGGAGACGGTCAGCTCGGCCCCGGTGATCGGCTTGATCCCGGCCCCTTGCAGGAGACCGCGAACTCCATCGAGCCCCAGACCCCGTCGTGATCGGTCAGGCCCAGGGCGGGATAGCCCAGCTCGGCCGCCCGGGCTCGCCAGCTCGAGCGGGGAGGAGGCCCCGTCGAGGAAAGAGAAGGACGAGTGGCAGTGGAGCTCGACGTATGAAGGAATGCCGGCCTCCTCAAGCGCGCTGGGCGAACCACTGCCCGGACGGAAAAGCCTGGAAAACGGTCAGGTCGCGACCGTCGATCAGGACCAGTTCGAAGTACCAGCGCTTGATCGGCGAGGCGGTCCACCAGCCGTCCTCGACGATCCACTCCTCCCGGATCGCGACGACGTCGACGTCGTTGACCTGGATCGGGGTGCGGCGGGCGTCGGCGGCGACCTCGACCGGACGCGGCTCATAAAGGCGGACCGGCCCGTTCATTGCTGGAGATAGGGGGTCAGGAGCAGGCGGCGCTCGGGCAGGTGGGAGTCGACTTCGGCGTCGAGCACCCGGACCAGGCCGGCCTCACCGACCGCTGCCCGGACCTGGCGGGCGGCTTCGCTGAGCCGCTGGTGGCGGGTCTGCTCCGGCCGGTGGGTCAGCTCGATCTGCTCGGAGTCGCCGGGACCGAGCCCGGTGACCCGCAGCTTCAGCTGTTCGGCCGGCCGTGGCAGATGCTCCAGCCCCGGCAGGAGGATCATCCGCAGCAGGTCGGCCCTCGAGGTCGGCTGCCGGGGGGCCACGTCCCGGGTCCAGCTGCCGCCACCGGAGAGGCGGGCCTCTACCGTCAGGCTGCGCGCGCTGACCCCCAGGCCGGCCAGCCGGCCCGCCAGCCGGTCGGTGAGGATGGTCACCGCACCCTGGAGATGACTGCCAGAGGCCGCCTCGGGCAGCTCCAGCGACTCGGTGATCCACTCGCGCGGGGGCCGGGGGCGGATCGGCCCTTCCAGGCCGAGGGCGAGGTTGCGGGCCTCGGTGCCGAGCGGGCCGAAGCGGTCTGCGACGGCGTCGACGGGCAGACCGGCCAGCCCTTCGAGATGGTTGATGCCGAGTTTGACCAGTGAGGTGACCAGACGACGGTTCTTCGCCTCCGGCCCGGACAGCCGGTCGGTGAGGATGCTGACCGGCAGGGCGCCGAGGTACTCCGGCAGCCGTTCGGGCGGGATCACCGGGGCCCGGAACCCGTCGTCGCGAGAGCCGTCGCCCGGAGACGAACCTCCCCGGGGTGCATCACCCGGGGGGGCGTCGCCCCGGCGGGTCGCGGCGTAGGCGGCCAGCCGGGTGGGGGCGGCCGCGATCCGGGCACTCGGGCCGAGGCCATCTGCGGCTGCGGCAAGCACCCGGTCGAGGCTTCCGTAGAGCCGCTCGAGCGAGCCGGCCGAGAAGAAGGCCTCGCCCTGGCGACCCGGTTCGACCTCGGCTCCGATTCCTTCCAGTCTGGCCAGCACCGCCTCCCGGATGCTCCCGGCACGGCCGGGATCGGGCGTGACCAGGGAGAGCCCGGGGCAGATGTCGATCGCTTCGCCGAGACCCATGCCGGGCCGTACGCCGAGCCCCCGGGCGACCTCCGAAACTTCACCTATCCGAGGAGCGGCGTCATGCTGCGGGGCGAGGGCAATCGGCTCCAGAAGACGATTCTGGGCATCACCGAGCGCCGCCCGGAGAGCGAGAAGCGGCAAAATTGCGCAGGCGACCATATACGAACACATGTTCGCATACTGAAGGGGTACCGGTCAAGTCCGCGTCCGTTTATGATCGCCGAGAATGGAGAGACAGTGAAATGCGACTGGTGCGGGGTCGGGCTGGAGCCGGGTGAATGCTGGCAGTTGCTCCAGCCGAACCGGAACCTGGGGGCTTCGTTCTGCCGGCTGGAACACGTCGTCCCCTGGCTGATGAAAAAGGACGACTGGCACATCCGTGACCGGGTCGAAGTGCCCGGGTCGGCCGGGCCGGAGTGTGCCGAAACCGGCGTCGAACTGGACGAGAACGCTCTCTACCTGGTCAGGGACCGGGCCGGCATGGAGATCGCCGACGGCTTCGCCTCAAAGGAAGCGGTGCTCGCCTGGGCAAAAGCGGGCGGGCGCTGGGCCTCGCGACGCCCGACCTAGTTGCCGCCGGATCCCGATCCGCCGCCAGAGCCGCCCCCGGAATTCGACTTGTCGCCCGACGTCGACTGCCGGCCGGCCTTCGCCCCGCCGCCGGATTTCTTCTTTGTGCCCTTGCCCTGCCCGTTCTTCTTGGCGTTGCCGGGAACGATCGCCGGGAGCGAAGACGGTCCATCCGGGGAGAGGTCGGCGACGAACCTCTCTATCGCGGCGACCGTCTGCTCCGGTACCTCCACCTGGGGAGAGTGGCCGACACCGGGGATCAGCAGGGTCTCGACCCCGGGCACCGTCGCATAGGCGCTGATCGTCTCCCGGGCGGGGTAGAACTCGTCATCCTCACCGAAGATCACCAGCAGCGGGTCTCCGGTCTTTGCGAGCTGTTCGTTCAGGGGGTTGCCGTCAGAGAAGTCACCGCCCGAATCGAGCGACTTGCGGTACGCCGGAAAGGTCATCGCGCGCACGTCGTCGACGAATTTGTCGGGCACCTCGAAACCGGGTACGAAAGCCTGCTGCAGGTTCCTGCGGATCAGCGCATCCGGGGTCATCCGCCAGAGCGCCTGTCCGAAGATCGGGATCTTGATCGCTTTGGCGGTGCCGCTCAGGCCACCGAACGAGGTGTCCGGCGCGGTATCGATCAGGACCACCCCAGAGACCAGATCGGGCGAGTTGACCGCCAGTGCCGTGGCGACGGCACCGCCGAGCGAGTGGCCGGCCACGGCGGCCCGTCTCACGCCCAGCCCGGCCAGCACCTGGCTGATCAGACCGGCCTGGGTCTCGACCGAGTAGTCGGACTCGGGTTTCGACGATCCACCGTAGCCGAGCATGTCGATCGCCACCACGCGGTGCCCGGCGGCCAGTAGTGGAACCACTTCATCCCACCAGTTGATCGCCCCGGCAGTGCCGTGGATGAGCACGATCGGAATAGCTCCCGGGTCGGCGACCGGGCCGGTGTCGAGTACCTGAAGCGGACCCGAGGTGGTCTCGACAAGCCGCATTCCCTCCGGCGGGATCGAAGCCGGTTCGGTTTCGGCGTCGAGCGCGATCGCGTTGAGGACGAGTACCGCCACAATCGCGACCAGGACGCCGATCATGACCTTCAGTCCGCGACTGGTCCGGGAGGTTTTGCCCCGTCCGGGGTGTGGGGAAGTTCGTGCCATCTGCGGTGTTACCCTAGTCCGGCTTCCGGTCGGGTCGAAACGCCCCGGGCCCGGTCCAAAACGATCCGTCTAATCGCTGGGACAAATCTTATGCAGAAGTTCGTCATACAGGGCGGGGTGCCGCTTTCGGGTGAGATCACCGCAGCCGGCAACAAGAACGCTGCCCTGCCGATCCTGGCGGCATGTCTCCTGACCGAAGAGGACGTGGTGATCGCCAACGTGCCACGGATACGCGACACCGAGGCTCAGATCGCCCTGCTCGAAGATCTCGGGGTCGAGGTCGAGTGGACCGCCGACAACACCGTTCGGCTCTGCGCGGCCAACGTGTCGGACACCACGATCGACCGTGAGCTCTCTGCCGCGATCAGGGCGTCGTTTCTCATGGCCGGCCCATTGCTGGCCCGTTTCGGCGAGGCTCGGATGCCGCCACCCGGAGGCGATTTCATCGGCCGCCGGCGACTCGATGCCCATCTCGACGCCTTCCGCGAACTGGGCGCCAGGGTCGGCGGGCAGCGCTGGATCGAGCTGAACGCACCCCCCGGCGGGCTCCGGGCCTGCGAGATCTTCATGGATGAGCCCTCGGTCATGGGTACCGAGAACGCCCTGATGGCGGCAGCACTCACCCCCGGTGAAACAGTCATACTCAACGCCGCCTCGGAGCCGCACGTTCAGGACCTGGCCCGCCTCCTGGTCAAGATGGGGGCCGGCATTTCCGGGATCGGCTCGAACGTGATGACCGTGACCGGTCGCGACAAGCTCGGCGGGGCCGAGCATGAGGTCACTCCCGACCACATCGAGATCGCCAGCTTCATGGCGCTCGCGGCGGCGACCGGCGGGGAGCTGAGGATCCGGTCGATCGAGCCCAACGACCTGGTCATGATCCGCCGCCAGTTCCGGCGGCTCGGCTTCCAATCGGTGGTCGAGGGCCGCGACGTGATCGTGCCTCCCTCACAGAACCTGATGGTCCAGGCCGACGTGGGTGGGGCGATACCGAAGATCGAGGACGGCCCGTGGCCGGCCTTCCCGGCCGACCTGACCTCGATCGCCCTGGCCCTGGCGACCCAGGCCGAGGGCGAAATCCTGATCTTCGAGAAGATGTTCGAGAACCGCCTCTTCTTCGTCGACAAACTGGTCGCCATGGGCGCGAGGATCACGCTCTGCGACCCCCACCGGGCAATCGTCAGCGGCCCGAACCGACTCCACGGCGAGCGGGTCGACAGCCCCGACATCCGTGCCGGAATGGCAATGCTGATTGCCGCCCTGGCAGCTGAGGGCACCTCCGAGATCGGCAACATCCGTCAGATAGACCGCGGCTACGAGGACATCGAGTCCCGGCTGCAGTCGCTCGGCGCCCACATCACGCGTGTGGACGACTGAGAGGGGCTCTCGTTGATCCACCCGATTCCACCAGGCACCCGGGACGTGCTTCCCGAGGAGATGGCCGAACTGCGACGGCTGCAGTCGTCGCTGCTCGGTGTCTTTGAGGACTTCGGCTTCCAGGAGGTCAGGACCCCGACCATCGAGTACGCCGAAGTCCTCGAACGCGGAGGCGAGCGGCGTCGAGGACGGCTACCGCTTTTTCGACGACCGTGGAGAACTGCTGGCACTGCGGACCGACATGACGATCCCGATCGCCAGGCTCGTGGCGACGAGGTTCGGTGAACTCGATCCGCCGTACCGGCTGTGTTACCTCGCCAACGCCTACCGGGCCGTCACGCCCCAGCGGGCCGAGCTTCGCGAGTTCGGCCAGGCGGGAATCGAGCTGATCGGGGCCGAGGGAGCGGAGGGAACCGCGGAAGTGGTCGAGGTCCTCGGTCAGACCCTGGATGCGGTCGGCCTGCGCGAGGCCCGGATCGGGCTCGGCGAGGCCGGCCTGTGGGGCTGCCTGCTGACCGATTTCGGAGGCGACGAGGCGCTGCTCGAAAAGACCGTCGAGCCTTCTGGCGAAGCATGACATCGTCGGGATAGAAACGGCCCTCGCGGCCAGCAGCCTCGAACTGGACCGGTGCGAATCGCTGCTCGGGATGATCCAGCTCCGGGGAGGGCCGCAGGTGATCGACGAAGCCCGGGAACTCGGTGGCAGCCGGTTCGGCGAGTGCCTCGACCGGCTCGAGTCGACCTATTCCGCGATTTCGGCCCGGGGCGGGGCCGACCGGGTCCAGATCGATCTCGGTCTGATGCGGGAGCTCGGCTACTACAGCGGCAGCACGATCGAGGTCTACGACCCTTCGGTCGGCGAGATCATCGGTGGTGGTGGCCGCTACGACGGCCTGATGCGCCGGTTTGGCGCCGATCAGGCAGCGGCCGGTTTCACGCTCTACATCGAGCCGATCCACAAGGCGCAGATTGAACAGGGGCTGTCCGGCGGGGGGTCCCGGGGTGCTTGATTCGCTGAGAAAGCCTGGCGGCCCGATCAAGCTCGCGGTACCACGCGGCGCGCTGTTCGACGAGACGCTCGACCTGCTGGACGCGATCGGGGTCCAGACGGCCGCCGTGCGCGGCGATTCCCGGTCCCTGGTCTTCGACGGCGGCGAGCTTACTCTGGTCACGATGCGCCCGTACGACGTACCGACCTACGTCGAGGGCGGTGCCGCCGACCTCGGCATCACCGGAAAGGACGTCCTGCTCGAGCAGTCGGACCGGCCGGTGTACGAGCTGGCCGACCTCAAACGCGGGCGCTGCCGCATGGTCCTCGCCACGCGGAAGGGGGATCCCGGTCCGAGCGAGCACCAACGGCGGCTGGGAATGATGCGGATCGCGACCAAGTACCCGCGAATCGCCGAGCAGTACTTCGAGGGCCGGGGCAGGCAGGTCGAGATCGTCGAGGTCAAGGGCTCGATAGAGCTGGCGCCGCTGGTCGGTCTGGCGGACGGGATCGTAGATCTGGTGGCGACCGGCCGTACCCTGGCCGAGAACGACCTCGAAGTCCGCGAAGAGATCGTCGAGTGCACGGCCAGGCTGGTAGCCAACCCGGTCTCGTACAAGTTGAGGGCGGTCGAGGTCGACTCCCTGGTCGGCAGGCTGCGCGAGGCGGCGGGATGATCTTCCGCCGGTTCGAGTGGGGCGATCCCGCCGAGCTGGCGGGCGGGCTCAGGCAGTGGTTCGGCGGCACCGACAGCAAGGTGGACGTCGGGCCGATCGAGGCCGCAGTGGCAACCGAAGGGGACGCCGCGTTGCTGCGGCTGACCGCGGAATTCGACGCGACCGAGGCTGCGCCGCGGGGGCTGCGGGTCGACCTGAGCCAGGCGGACGAGGCTCTGGCCTCGGCGGACGACGATGTGGTCGCCGCGCTTCGCATCGCCATAGAGAACGTCGGCAAGGTGGCCAGGGCCCAGGTCGACGACACCGATACCGTGATCGAACTGGAACAGGGCCAGACCGTGACCACCGGAGAGGTCCCGGTGGCCTCGGCCGGCATCTACGCTCCCGGCGGGCGTGCTTCCTACCCTTCGTCGGTGGTCATGGGTTGCGTGACCGCCCGGACCGCCGGAGTGGCCCGGTTGGTCCTAGTGTCGCCACCCGGCCCCGAAGGCTGGATCGACCCGACTACCCTGGCCGCGGCGGCCCTGTGCGAAGTGGACGAGATTTTCGCGGTCGGCGGAGCGCAGGCGATCTTCGCCCTGGCCAGGGGTACCGAATCGATCGCCCCTGTAGACGTGATCGCCGGGCCCGGCAACGACTGGGTCCAGGCCGCCAAGCGAAGGGTCTTCGGCGAAGTCGGGATCGACTCCCTGGCCGGCCCGTCGGACCTGATGGTCGTCTTCGATCGCGAGACCGACCCCGGCCCGGTCGCGCTCGACCTCTGTGCCCAGTCCGAGCACGGCAGCGAGAGCCCGCTGGTCGCGGTAGGCCTGGACGGGGCTTCGCTCGACCGCCTTGCCACCGAAGTCGAGGCGGTGGCAGACCGGCAGCCCACGGTCAACGACTGCCGGCTCGCCCAGGTCGCCGCGCCGGACGCCGAAGCGGCGATCGAGCTGGCCAATGCGTTCGCTCCCGAACATCTTCAGCTGATGGATTCCGGCTCGGCCGCGCTCGGCGCCACCGTCCGTACCGCCGGCTGCGTCTTCACCGGCCCCGAGTCGGGGACCGCCTACGGCGATTACCTGGCCGGCTCCAACCATGTTCTGCCGACCGGCGGGACGGGCCGGATATTCGGCCCGCTGTCTCCGGCTACCTTCCGGCGGAACACCGCGCGGGTAAGCTTGGGTGCTCAAGCGGCAGCCACGCTCGCCGGGCCTCTGGAGGTCCTGGCGAAGGCTGAAGGACTGCCGGTACACGGCCTTTCGGCCCGGGTACGGGCCGGAGGATCAAGGAAGACCATGGATAGGCAGGCAAAGGTAACCAGAAAGACGAACGAAACCTGGATCGAAGTCGAACTCGACCTCGACGGCGGACAGGGCTCGGCCGAAACCGGGGTGGGGTTCTTCGACCACATGCTCGACCTGCTGGCCCGTCACGCGAACATCGGCCTGTCCGTGAAGGCCGAAGGCGACCTGGAGACCGGTTCACACCACACCGTCGAGGACGTCGGCATCGCGATCGGACAGGCCCTCGACCAGGCGCTCGGGGACCGCAGCGGGATCCGTCGCTACGGCTCCAGCGGTCGTGCCGATGGACGAGGCCTCGGCCGGCTGCTCGCTGGACATCTCCGGCCGGCCGCTGCTGGTCTTCCGGGGCGATCTCCCGGCGACCTCGATCGCCAACTACGAGACCGAACTGACCGAGGAGTTCTTCCGTGCGGTCTCGAGCGGCGCCAGGATGACCCTGCACATCGAGATCCGGTACGGGTCGAACGTGCACCACATGATCGAGGCTGCGTTCAAGGCGTTCGCCCGGGCGCTCCGGGTGGCGGTCTCGATCGACCCTGACGAGAAGGGCGTGCCCAGCACCAAGGGCACGCTGAACAGTTGAGCCCGGGGCCGGTCCTCGCCATCCTGGACTACGGGATGGGCAACCTGCGCTCGGTCGAAAAGGCGTTCGAGAAGATCGGCGCAGAACCGGCGATTACCACCGACCCCGACACCATCGCCGCCGCCGACGGGCTGATCCTGCCCGGAGTCGGCGCCTTTCCCCGGGCGATGAGCCGGATCCTGGAGATCGGCCTCGACCGGTCGCTGATCGAGGCATCCGGTCGGGGGGTGCCCGTCCTCGGGATCTGCCTCGGCCTCCAGCTCCTGTTCGAGCGCTCGACCGAGCAGGGCGGGGCCGACGGGATCGGCCTGCTCCAGGGCAACGTGGTCGAGGTTCCGGCCGGAGGCCGCAAGGTGCCGCACATCGGCTGGGCCGCGGTCACCTGGGAGCGGCCTTCGCCCCTGACCGACGGGCTGAGGCCCGGCGAGCCGTTCTATTTCGTGCATTCCTTCGTCGCCGATCCGGCCCCTGACGAGTTGATCGGGACCGCCGCCTACGGCGGCCGCTTCGCCTGTGTCGCCGGCCGCGGCAAGATATACGGAGTGCAGTTTCACCCGGAGAAGTCGAGCGCGGCCGGGCTGCGGCTGCTCGAGAACTTTGCCCGGATCTGCATGGAAGACGAGGGCGCCGACAGCGAGGCCGCGGGATGATCCTCCTGCCGGCCATCGACATCCGCGCCGGCAAGGCGGTGCGCCTCACCCAGGGCGATTACGACCGTGAAACCCGATACGACGACGATCCGGTCGATGCGGCGCGGCGCTGGGCCGATGGAGGTGCGGAGTACCTCCACGTGGTCGACCTCGACGGGGCCAGGACCGGTCGGCCGGTGAACCTGGATGTCGATCCGGAGGATCACCGAGGCGGTCGATTGCCCGATCGAGGTCGGTGGCGGCCTGAGGAACGACGGCGCGGTCCGCGATCTGCTCGAAGCCGGGGCCGCGCGAGTGGTGATCGGCACCGCGGCTCTTCGGGACCCGGAGTTCCTGGATCGGGTAATCGCCGACCACGGGCCCGGAACCGTCGTCGTATCGATCGACGCCCGTGGCGGCAAGGTCTCACTGGCGGGCTGGACCGAAAGTAGCGGAGTGGACGCCGCGGAAGCCGTCGCGGACCTGACCGGGCGTGGAGTCGAGCGCTTCCTGTTCACGCCGATCGAGGTCGACGGCACGATGACCGGCCCGAACCTGCCGGAGCTCGACAGAGTGGCTGCGGCCACCGAGGCGATGGTGATCGCATCCGGCGGCGTCGGCGAACTCCGCCACCTTGAAGAACTGGCCGCGGCCGCGCCGGAAAACGTGGAAGCCGTGATCGTCGGCCGAGCCCTGTATGAACGGCGCTTCACTTTGCCCGAGGCGATCCGGGCCCTGGCCCCGGGGCACGGTTCCGGGGGCGGCCGATGAGCGATCTGAAGCGAATCATTCCCTGCCTGGACGTCGACAACGGGCGGGTGGTCAAGGGCACGAACTTCGTCGACATCCGCGACGCCGGTGACCCGGTCGAGCTCGCCCGGCATTACGACGAGGGCGGAGCCGACGAACTGGTCTTCCTCGACATCACGGCATCGCACGAAGGCCGCGACACGATCGTCGAGTTGGCCCGCAGGACCGCCGACAACGTATTCATCCCGTTCACGATCGGCGGCGGAATCCGCTCGGTGGCCGATGCCCAGGCGGTCCTCGACGCCGGCGCCGACAAGGTCGCGGTCAACTCGGCGGCGCTTAACCGTCCCGAGCTGCTGACCGAGATGGCCGAGGTATTCGGGTCCCAGTGCGTGGTGATCGCGATCGACGCCCGCCTTGAAGAAGACCGCTACGGGGTGTACCTGAACGGCGGCCGGGTGCCGACCGGGCGGGACGCGATCGAGTGGGCAGTGGAGGCGACCCGGCTCGGGGCCGGAGAGGTCCTGCTGACCAGCATGGACCGCGACGGCACCAACGCCGGCTACGAACTCGAGTTGACCGCGGCCGTGGCCGATGCCACCGACGTCCCGGTGATCGCATCGGGAGGTGCCGGCGAGCTCGGCCACCTGGTCGAGGCGATCAGCGAGGGCCGGGCCGACGCCGTCCTCTGCGCCTCGATCTTCCACTACGGCACCTACACGATCGAGCAGGCCAAGGAGCACATGGCCGACGCACGGCGATCCCGGTCAGGGTCTGAGCCGGTCAGAGCCGCTAGGCGGCGGGCGCTACCGGACTCGGGGAGGCGCCGACGGGGTGAACCACTCGATGTCGGCTTGCAGAAAGCCCGGGTCGTTGACCGGACTCCGTTGGCCGGCGGCCGGACGGTCAGCCTGTCCGCGGCTGATGCTGAAGTCGGATTCGGCCCGGTCAAGCGCCATTCTGACCAGTTCACCGATCGACTTGCCGCTTCGTTTCGAGCGCTGTCGAAGGCGCTCATAGCGGTCTTCGTCCAACAGGACTTGCAGGCGTCGCTCTCCGCTCTCCATCCCGGAAAAGTAGCAGCGGACGCGCACAGTGGTCCCTCGAGCCGCAGTTGGCTCCGCGACGGGTCACCAAGCCGCCTAATTCCGGCGACGCCTGTCGGTCTACTGCGTCTCGCCCTGCCCGGACTTCTGCTTTTTCCTGGCGGCCTTCTTCTTGGCCTGATTCTTCTTCCTTGCCTCGGCCTTGCGCTTCTTCGCGGCCCTGATCTGCTTCCGGGTAAGCGGTTTGAGCGCGTTGATGCTCGAATAGCCGACCAGGTAGAGCTTCTCGCCGTCAGAGATGCCGGGCATGTAGGCACCGGTGTGGTAGGTGAATGTCTTTTGGCCCTTGCCGGCGCTCAGTCCGTAGGTGGTGGTGCCGTCGAAGGTCGCCGCGTAGACCGTCTTGCCGATCACGCTCAGCGATCCGATCACCCGACCGCCCATGTCAAAGGTCCAACGGGTATCGCCGGTCCGGGCATCGAGTGCGTAGACTTTGCCGTCGAACGAGCCGATGTAGACCGACGGCCTGGTTCCCGGGACCTTGGCAACGGTCGGGCCCGAGTAGACCCAGTTGCCGGTGGAGTGGGTCCAGGCGACTTCGCCGTTGTCGGCGTCGAAGCTGTAGACCCGGCTGTCGTTGTTGCCGACGTAGACCCGGCCGAAGGCGACCGCCGGGGTCGAGTAGAAGGCACCGGCCTGACCCAGTCCAGGTCCGAGCGAGCTGGTCTGCCACTGGATCTCGCCGTTGGAGGCCCGCAGGGCCGTGAACGCCCCGCCATAGTCGCCGACGAAAAGAGTCCCGTTCTCATAGGCCGGGGCCGCCTTGATCGCGCCGGCCAGGGACGTGGACCAGACCTGGCTGCCGTTCTTGCTGCGCAGCGCGTAGAACTCGCCGCTTTCGCAACCGAAGTAGACCCGCCTGTGAACCACGACCGGCGAAGACTCCGACCGACAGGGCAGCGGCTTCTTCCAGATCTGGCGACCGTTTTTCGCGTTGAGTGACAACACCTGGCCCGGCTCCAGGTTGGTGATGTAGAGCCGACCGTCGGCAAAGGTGGGGGAGGTGGCGTTCAGGCGGGCGATTTTCCGCTTCCAGATCTCCTTGCCGGTGTCGGAACGAAGGGCGATCGCGTGTCCGTCGTTGTCGACGAAATAGAGCACGCCCTTGACCACGATCGGCGGGAATTCGAGCAGCGGTTTGTCGCCGTACTTCCAGACCCGCTTGAACGGAGGCTTGATCCCGTTGACCGGAAGGTAGCCGGTGCGCTGCCGGTCGTAGCGGAAGGTCGGCCAGTTCACCGCGGCGCTCTCCTTCTTCTGCTTCTTCTTTTTCGGGGTCTGCCCGGCCGCCGGATCGTCGAACGGGACCGCCGGGTTCGAAACGTCGTCGGGCCGCTTCAGTTGGCTGTAGGCGATGCCCCCGGCAACCGCCAGGCCCAGCAGGACCAACGCCAGCGCGGTCAGTACTTTGCGGGGCTGCCGCCACCAGGGGCGGTGCCCCTCGCTCTCTATTCCAGGGGGCTGGGAGTCGGGGTTCATCCGAACGGTGGATCATGGTACGGGAGTGACACGATGACCGAGACTCTACGCACCGACCCCACCCGGCTTGCCGGATTCATCGAGGGGAGCCCGGTTCTCGACCGGGTTCGCCAACTCGCGGGCCTGGAGGGGCTGTACCTTGTCGGCGGTGCGGTGAGAGACGTCCTGCTCGGAAAAGACCCGCTGGACATCGATCTTGCCGCCGAATTCAACCCCACGCAACTGGGGCGGGACCTGGATCCGGAGGCGGTGGTACATGAGCGATTCCAGACCGCCGACCTCGTGGTCGACGGGATACGGGTTGACATCGCCCGGGCCCGGACCGAGCGTTACCGGACACCCGGCGCCCTGCCGCAGGTCAGCCCGGCGCCGATCGAGGAGGATCTCGACCGCCGGGACTTCACGATCAACGCGATCGCGGCACCGCTCACCGACCCGGAGACGCTCCTCGACCCTCACGGCGGGCAGGCCGACCTCGAGCGCGGGGTAATTCGCGCCCTTCACCCGAGGTCGTTCCTGGACGACCCGACCCGGGCCCTGCGGGCGGCCCGCTATGCGGCCCGGTTCGGCTACGACCTCGCCCCGGATACCGCCGACCTGCTCGCAGGCGTCGACCTCGGCGCTGTATCGGCCGACCGCGTCAGAGCTGAACTCGAACTGATGGCAGAGGAAGAGACCGCCCTCGACGCCTTGCGGCTGGCTTCCAGATGGCGGTTGATAGATGTCGAAGAAAGTCGCCTCGGCCTTGCGGAGGCGGCGCTGCGGCCAGGCCGACGAGCCTGCCTGGGACGGCATCGCCGGTCGCCGCGAAATCATCCTGGCGGCGATCGCATTCGACCGCGACCGGGTCACCCGCGAGCTTGGCGAGAAACCGCCGAGCCCGTTCCTGGGTGTCGAACTGGCCGACCGCTTTTCCGGGACCGATCTCCTTCTGGCCAGGTCCACGGGAATCACCTGGCTGGACCGGTACCGCTCGGAATGGAGCGGGGTGGAGCTGGAGATAACCGGCGCAGACCTGCTCGAGGCCGGAGTTCCCGAAGGTCCGGCGATCGGGAAAGGCATGACTGCCGCACTGGCGGCGAAACTGGACCGGGGCGTGTCCGGAGCAGACGAAGAACTGAGGATCGCCTGCGAGGCCGCTGCCCGGGGCGGCGACGGGGGCTGAGGCGCGTGCCGTTCACGATCGAGGAACTGTCCTGGCATGACGAAGCCGGACTCAAGTGGCTCGAGGGCGGATTCCGGGGGGCGAAGGTCTGTTTCACGACCAGGACCGGAGGGGTGAGCGACGGCCCGTACGCAACCCTGAACCTCGGAATCCTGACCGGCGACCAGCGCGAAGCCGTCCGGGAGAACCGGCACCGGGCCGCGGCCGCGATCGGAATCGATCCGGGGAGGGTGGCGATGGGTCGCCAGGTCCACGGAGCCGACTTCGCATTTCATGGAGGGGACGAGATACCGCCGCACTTCGCCAGGCCCGGCGCGCCCCCGGAAGAAGTCGACGGCCAATTGACCGACCGGGCCGGTACCGGCCTGCTGGTCCTGGTGGCCGACTGCTTTCCGGTTGCGATGATCGGGCCCGGTGGGCTGGCGATGCTCCACTGCGGCTGGCGGGGCCTGGCCGCGGGAATCATCGAGCGGGCCGCGGCCCGGATCAGGGCCGAATCAGCGGTGATCGGGCCCGGCATCGGCCCGTGCTGCTTTGAAGTGGGTCCGGAGGTGCTCGGGGCGTTCGCACACCTGGGTCCGGGAACCAGCACGGGCCGGCTGTGCGATCTGCCGGAAGTCATTCGGCGCTCGCTCGAGGCGGCCGGCGTCGGAGACATCGTGGGCGCCGGTATCTGCACCAGTTGTGACCGCGAGCACTTCTTCTCCCACCGGCGGGACGGCGGCGTGACCGGACGTCAGGCCGGCATCGCCTGGCTGGAATGACCGGCGTATCGCGTTCAGCCCGGACCGTTTTCGCTGCAAAGGCGCGAAATTCGGCATAATCGGGAAGGATTCCCCCCAGGGGGACCGAAATACCGCTTACCTATGGCACTACGCGAATCCTGGCATCGAACCCTCGTCTACTTCGGCCTCGCCGAAGAAGGCGGCCACCACGACGACTTCGACGGGTATGACGACGACTACCTCGACGAGGAGGAAGAACGCGAACCCCGCCGGGGCCGGGGCCGTGACGCCAACGTAAGAAGGCTTCCGACGAGTCGCCGGGGCAGGCACGACGAGATCGACGACATCTTCTCCGACAGCGATCCGGTCCCCGGGGCCGGTTCCCGTTCGCGCACACTGCAGCCGGTCGATGACGAAAGCGACGTCCAGGTGCACCTGGTGATCCCCCGCAACTTCAACGACGCCCAGCAGGTTGCGGACCAGTTCAAGCGCAAGGTCCCGGTGATCCTGAACCTTCAGACGACCGACCACGAGCTGTCCAAGCGCCTGATCGATTTCGCCTCCGGCCTGACCTACGCACTTGACGGCGGAATGCAGCGGATCGCCGAAAAGGTGTTCCTGCTCACCCCGCGCAACGTCGAAGTGTCGGCCGAGGAGAAGGCCCGCCTGATCGACAAGGGCTTCTTCAACCAGTCCTGATCGGGCTTCACCACCGCCCCGGCTTCCGAGGGCGCTACGGAACGGTCTCAGGTCTGATCCATTCCCGTAAGCTCCGGCCATGATCGTCGGCTTCATCGGATCCGGGAACATGGCCGCAGCGATGGCCCGGGGCTGGTCTCGCTCTGAAGGGGGTGGGCCGCCACAACTGCTCTTTACGGATTCCGGGTCCGGGAGGGCAACTGCCCTGGCGGCCGAGGTCGGTGGTGAGGCCGCCGAGACCAACTCCGAGCTGATCGAGCGGTCGGATTTCGTGATCCTGGCGACCAAGCCGGGCGTGATCGCTGATATCGCCGAAACCGTGCCGGCGCCGAAAACGCTCCTTTCCCTGCTCGGTGGCACGCCCCTGGAAAAGGTCACCGCCCTGTTCCCGGACACCCCGGTCCTCCGGCTGATGCCCAACCTTGCGGTCGAAGTGAACCGGGGGGTGATCTGCATGGCGCGGCCCGAAGAGACCGACATGGAACTGGCCGATCAGGCGGCTTCGCTCCTGGGGTCGCTGGGGACGGTGATTGAGCTGGAAGACCGGCTCATGGACGCCGCCACGGCGGTGATGGGATGCACCCCGGCCTATTTCGCCGACGTCGCCGATGCCCTGATACATACCGGCATCGAAGAGGGGCTCGAGCCGGCCGACAGCCTGGCGATGGTGAGCGAGACGCTGGCCGGTTCGGCCGAGTTGCTCCGGCACCGGACCCCGTTCGAGATCCGGGTGGCGGTCGCCTCGCCCGGAGGCAGCACTGAAGCGGGGCTCGAGGCCCTGGATGAGGCCGGCGGAAGCGATGCGTTCCGGAAGGCCGCGCGGGCCTCTCTGAAGCGAATGCGCGGTGACTGAGTGGCTCCCGTTTCAGCAGCGATCACCCGCGGTGACCTGGCCTCCTACGTGAATGCCCTGTTCACCGTCTACATCATCCTGATCTTCATCCGGATCATCCTTTCCTGGATCCCGCGCCTGCCGGACAACCGGGCGCTCGGGGCGGTGGTCGCGTTCGTCCGGGACACGACCGATCCGTACCTGAACATCTTCCGGCGGATGCTGCCCCCGGTAGGGGGATCCGGGCTGGCGCTCGACCTGAGCCCGATCATCGGAGTGATCCTGCTGGTCGTCGCCCAGTCGGTGGTGGTCGGGGTAGTCCGGGGGTGACGGCCCGCAGTCCCCTCCTGCGGGCGGGCCTGGTCGCAGCCGGGGTCATCGTCCTCGACCAGCTCAGCAAGTCGGTCGTCACCTCGGAGATCGAGCGGGGTTCACAGGTCGAGGTTCTGGGGCCGTTGAAGCTGACCCTGAGCTACAACGACGGGGTCGCCTTCGGGCTGGCCGGAGGAGGCGGGATATTCGTGATCGGGCTGAGCATGATCGCGCTGGTCGCACTCGGGGCATTCGTCGCCTCGGCGCCCGACCGGAAAGGGATCTGGCTGGCCGCCGGGCTGATCTTCGGTGGCGCGATGGGCAACCTGATCGACCGGGTCAGGCTCGGTCACGTGGTCGACTTCATTCTCCTGCCGAACTGGCCTGCTTTCAACTTCGCCGACTGCGCGATCACCGTCGGGGTCGTCCTGCTCGCCTGGAACCTGGTCCGGGAGGGCCCCGACGGCCGGGGCCGGGATCGGGCCGGGATCGACCCGGAGCGGGAAGATGGCGATTCGGCCGGTGAGGCAGCGTGAACGACACCCAGGCGCCGCCGTTCGAGGTGGTCTACCGCGACGAGTTCCTCGCGGTTATCAGCAAATCCGCCGACCTGGTTGTCCATCCGGCACCCTCCTTCACCGGTGAAACCCTGGTCGAGCTGCTCGGCGACCAACTGGGTGGCGGCGACGACCCTGAGCGCCCGGGAATCGTTCACCGGCTGGACCGCGGAACCAGCGGCCTGCTGGTAGTCGCCAGGGAAGAGAGAACCCACGCCGACCTTCAGGAAATGATCCGCGAGCGAACGGTCGAGCGGACCTACCTCGCGCTCGCCGCCGGAAGGTTTCGCTCGCGCACCGGAACGGTCGACGCGCCGATCGGCAGGGCCGCGCGCCGACGGCATCGTATGGCGGTCAACGGGGCAGCGCCACGGGAGGCCCGGACCCATTTCCGGGTGATCGAGGGCCTGAAGCGCGAAAGCCTGCTCGAGGTGAAGCTGGACACCGGCCGGACCCACCAGATCAGGGTTCACATGGAGGCGATCGGGCATCCTCTGGTCGGCGACGGTATCTACGGGGGGCCGGCCCGCTACGAACTCGAGAGACAGTTCCTCCACTCGGCCCGGCTCGCCTTCAACCACCCCCGGACCGGTGAACGGCTCGCCTTCGAATCGGGTCTGCCCGCCGATCTCGAGCGGGCCCTCTCGCTGGCCCGGAGCGCTTGAGACCCCTCGGAACCGCTTTACCACTACAATCCCCGGCCCAACAAACCTCTAACCCCCGGACTGACCGGAAGGCGGCTCCTGCCCGATGAAATCGGGTTTCCGCCGGACGGACCGGGTGGCACTGTCAAGACCATCACTCAAGGAGAAGTATGTCCCAGGTAGGAATCCAGGAATTGCTGGAGGCCGGAGTCCACTTCGGTCACCAGACCAGCCGGTGGAACCCGAACATGCGCCGCTACATCGCCGGTGAGCTGGACGGAATCCACATCATCGACCTGATGCAGACCGAGCAGATGCTCGAGGATGCGCGCCGGTTCGTCGGTGAGCTGACCAGCGGTGGCGGCAAGGTGCTGTTCGTCGGAACCAAGAAGCAGGCCTCAACCGTGGTCGAGGACTGGGCCGGCAGATCCGACATGCCGTTCGTGAGCAGGCGCTGGCTGCCGGGCCTCCTGACCAACTTCAACATCGCCTCGGCCAGGATAAAGCGGCTTCACGAGCTGACCGAGCTGACCGAATCCGGGCAGATCGAGCTGCTACCTACGAAAGAGCGGATGAACATGCAGGCCGAACTGGCCAAGCTCGAGTTCGCCCTGGGCGGCGTGCGCGACATGGATCGGGTTCCGGACGCGGTCTTCATCATCGACCTGAAGGCCGAAGAGATCGCACTGCGCGAAGCCACCCGGCTCCGCCTGCCGGTGATCGCCCTGGTCGACAGCAACTGCGATCCGGGCAACATCGACTACGTGGTCCCCGGCAATGACGACGCGATCCGGTCCTGCGAACTGGTCATCTCAACGGTCGGTTCGGCGGTCGAGGAAGGCGCCGGCGCATGGGCCGTGATCGAAGAGAAGCGGCGCGCGGAGGAGCAGGCCCGCCGTGAGAAGGAAGAGGAAGAGCGGAAGAAGCGCGAGGAAGAAGAGCGGGTCCGGCGCGAGGCGATCGAGAAGGAACAGGCCGAGCAGAAGGCCCGTCAGCGGGCCGAAGAGGCAGCCAGGGCCGAAGCCGAGAAGAGCAAGCCGAAGGCGAAAGCCGCCAAACCGGCGAAACCGGCCGGCGGCGAAGCATCGGCCGAGCCGGCCGTGGAGCCTGAGAAACCTCACCCCCAGGCGGTTCCCGACCACCCCCAGGCGGTTCCCGACCACCCCCAGGCGGTTCCCGACCACCCCCAGGCCGTCGTGCCGGACCACCCCCAGGCGGTAGCCGCAGAGCCCGAGCCCGAAGCCGACAAATCCGAGGCCGCCGAAGCCCCGGAGGAGCCCGGGAAGGGCGACGAGACCGAAGGAACCGAAAAACCCGAAGAGCCGGCCGCCGAGGAGACCCAGCCGGAGGAAAGCAGCAAGGAGTCAGACAGTGAGTAGCGAGATCACGGCAGCAGACGTCAAGGCGCTCCGGCAGAAGACCGGCGCCGGGATGATGGACAGCAAGGCCGCCCTGGTGGAGGCCGAAGGGGACGTCGACCGCGCGGTGGAAATTCTGCGGGTCAAAGGGCAGGCATCGGCCGCTAAGCGATCCGACCGCGGAACCTCGGAAGGGGTGGTTGCCTCCTACATCCACGCCAACAAGAAGGTCGGCGCGATGGTCGAGGTGCTGTGCGAGACCGACTTCGTGGCCCGTAACGAAGATTTCTCCGATTTCGCCTACCAGGTTGCGATGCACGTCGCCGCCGCCTCTCCGACGTACGTGTCTGCCGAGGAGATCCCCGAAGACGAGGTCGCCGCCGAGCGCCGGATCTTCGAAGAAAAGGCCCGCGAGGAGGGCAAACCGGACAACGTGGTCGAGCGGATCGTCGACGGCCAGGTGGCCAAGTGGTCACGCGAAATCACATTGCTGGACCAGGAACACGTGAACACCGAGAAGCACGAATCCAGGACGATCGAGCAGATGCGTGAGGAGCTGGCGGCCAAGATCGGCGAGAACGTCGTGATCAGCCGCTTCTCCTGTTTCCGGATAGGGGAGTAGGCTCCGGGCCGCTCGATGAACGACTCGGAACCGCGCTTCAACCGAATTCTCCTGAAGCTCTCGGGTGAAGCCCTGATGGGCAAGCTCGAGTACGGAACCGACCCCGACGAAGTGGAGCGGATCGCCCGTCAGCTCGGAGTGGTCCGCAGCAGGGGCGTGGAAGTGGCAATCGTGGTCGGTGCCGGCAACATCTACCGGGGGATTGACGGGGCGGCGGCCGGGATGGACCGGGCAACCGGTGATTACATGGGCATGATGGCCACCGTGCTGAATGCGCTTACCCTCCAGGACGCCCTGGAAAAGCACGGCCAGTACACCCGGGTCCTCTCGGCGATCGACGTCAGGGAGGTCGCCGAGCCGTATATCCGGCGCCGGGCGATGCGCCACCTGGAGAAGGGCCGGATCGTGATCTTCGCGGCCGGCACCGGCAACCCGTTCTTCACCACCGATACCGCCGCGGCCCTCAGGGCGCTGGAGATCCACGCCGAGGCCATCCTGATGGCCAAGAACGGGGTAGAGGGGGTCTACGACGCCGACCCGGCCACCGACAAGGGCGCCAGGTTCATACCCGAGATCAGCCATCGCGAGGCGATCGAGAGGGGTCTCAAGGTGATGGATTCGACCGCGCTCAGCCTCTGCATGGACAACGACCTGCCGATCTACGTCTTCAACATGGCCGACGAAGAAAATATAGATAGGATCGTCTCCGGCGAAAAGGTCGGCACCCTGGTCTGCTCCAGTGCGTCGCAGAACCGGTAGCCGGACTCCAGATGATCGACGAACTGCTCTCAGACGCGAAAGAACGGATGGCCAAGTCGGTCGAGTCCACCCGCCACGAATTCGCCACGGTGAGGACCGGCCGGGCCACCCCGCACCTGCTCGACCGGATCACGGTCGACTACTACGGAACGGCAACCCCGCTGGCACAGATGGCAAACGTCGCCGCGGCCGAGGCCCGGCTCCTGGTGGTCACGCCATACGACAAGTCGTCGGTGGCCTCGATCGAAAAGGCGATCCTCGAATCGGACGTCGGCCTGACCCCGTCGAACGACGGCAACGTGATCCGGCTCCAGATTCCCGATCTCACCGAGGAACGCCGTAGGGAGATGGTCCGCGTTGTCCACGGTGTGGCCGAGGACGGCAGGATCGCGGTCCGCGGTGTGCGACGGGACGTGATGTCGGACCTGCGCGAGCTGAAGAAGGAGGGGGAGGCGGGCGAAGACGATGAGCACCGTGCGGAGTCGGCCCTTCAGGCCCTGACCGACGAAGCGACCAAGGAGATCGATTCCCTGCTCAAGGGCAAGGAAGAGGAAATCCTCGAGGTGTGAACGCGCCTCGATATGTCGCAATCATCACTGACGGCAACGGCCGCTGGGCCGAAGCCAGGGGACTTCCGGTAAGGGACGGTCACCAGGCCGGGGCGGACACGGTAAAGGCCCGGCTCAAAGACGCGGTCGAATTCGGGATCCACGAGCTGACCGTCTTCTCGTTTTCGACCGAGAACTGGTCGCGTTCACCCGAAGAGGTCTCGGCGCTGATGGAGATGTTCGCGCAAAGGCTCGATTCGGAAACCCCCGAGCTACACGAGGAAGGGGTCCGGATGCGGTTCATCGGGCGCCGTGACGGAGTCGCGCCGGACCTGGTCGCCCGGATGGAGGAATCGGAAAGAATCACGGCCGGCAACGAGGCGATCACTTTCTACATCGCGTTCAACTACGGCGGGAGGGCCGAGATCGTCGACGCCGCACGCGGTTTCACCGGCTCCAGCGAAGAGGAGTTCCGCGACGGTCTCTACGCGCCCGAGATGAACGATCCCGAACTTCTGATCAGGACCAGCGGCGAGCAGAGGATCTCGAACTACCTGCTCTGGCAGTGCGCCTACTCGGAATTCGTGTTCCGCGAGGAATTGTGGCCCGATTTCGGTCGCGAGGCGTTCGCCGAGACCCTCGAGGAGTACGGCCGGCGGCGGCGGCGATTCGGCAGCCGGGCGGAACCGTGAGGACCGGCGACCGTGGGTGAGACCTTCAAGAGAATCCTGGTTGCGCTGCCGTGGATCGTGATTGCCCTAGCGATAGTCATCGCCGGCGGCCCCTGGTTCGCTGCCGCGCTCGCCGTCTTCGGGGTCATCGGCCTGCGTGAGTTCTTCACCATGGCCGGCAAGTACCGTCCGCTTCAGCCGGCCGCCTTTCTCGGCCTGGTCGGGATGATCGCCGCGGCCTACTTCGGTACCGCGTTCAACATCCTGCTGATGATGGCCGTGCCGTTCGTCCTGTTCTTCATCTTCGCCGCCGAGCGCGAGCAGCGCGACGCGATCACCGGCTCGATCGGGATCACCGCGCTGGGGCTCTTCTGGATCGGAATCCCGCTGGTCCATGCCGTCCTGCTGCGCGAACTGCCCGACCACGGCGGAGCCCTGCTGGTCGACGTGCTGATCGGCACCTTCGTGGTCGACACCGGCGCCTACGCGGTCGGCCGCATGTTCGGCAGGCACAAGCTCTCGCCGCGCCTCTCACCGAACAAGACCGTCGAGGGACTGGTCGGCGGGTTCCTGATCGGGATCCTCGGTGTCTGGTGCGCCGGGCTCTACCAGGACTGGCTTTCCGGAACCGATGCGCTGATCCTCGGAGCAGCGGTCGCCGCGACCGCACCGATCGGTGATCTTTTCGAGTCGATGATCAAACGTGACCTCGGTGTGAAGGACACCGGCACGCTGTTCGGTCCTCACGGCGGCCTGCTGGACCGCCTCGACGCCGTCTTCTTCACCGTGGTGGCCGGCTACTACGTATCGATCGCCCTTGTCTACTGAGCCGGCCCCGATACCGGCCGGTGACCCGGTGCCTCGGCTCCGGCGACGAGCCATCCGGGGTGTCCGGTGAAGCGGATCGCCGTACTCGGGTCGACCGGCTCGATCGGGACCCAGGCGCTCGAGATCATCAACGCCAGGGAAGACATGGCCGTGGTCGGCCTCGCTGTCGGTTCGAGCTGGCAGGAGGCTGTCCTGCAGGCCCGGGGCTGCGGTGCCGGGGCCGTCGCGGTCTCGGACCCGGAATCGGCCCGCCAAGCCGAGGCGGCCTTCCCGGGGACCGTTCTCTCCGGGGAAGCCGCGGCCCGTGAACTGATCGCGGCGACCGAGCCGGACCTGGTCCTCAACGGGATCGTGGGCGCGGCCGGGCTCGGACCGACGATCGCCGCACTGTCGGCCGGCATCGACGTGGCGCTGGCCAACAAGGAAAGCCTGGTGATCGGGGGCGAGCTGGTGATGGAGCTGGCCCGGGCCAAAGGAAGCCGGCTGTTGCCGGTCGACTCGGAGCATTCCGCCCTTTTCCAGCTGCTCCATGGCGAAGAGGCGGTCGAGCGGGTCGTGCTGACCGCCTCGGGCGGCCCGTTCCGGGGAAGGAAGGACCTCGGTGGAATCACCGTGGAGCAGGCCCTCGAGCACCCGACCTGGGAGATGGGGGGCCGGATCACGATCGACTCGGCGACCCTGATGAACAAGGGCTTCGAGATGATCGAGGCCCACCATCTTTTCCGGCTGGAGTACGACAGGATCGACGTCGTCGTACATCCCCAGTCGATCGTTCACTCGCTGGTCGACCTGAGCGATGGTGCGACACTGGCCCACCTCGGCTATCCCGACATGCGCGTCCCGATCGCCTTCGCGCTGTCCTGGCCGGTCCGGATCCCGGTACCGGTCGAGCAACTCGACCTGGTGCAGGTCGGCAGCCTTGACTTCGAACCGCCCGACCCGGAGACTTTTCGCTGCCTCGGCCTGGCACGCAGTGCCGGCGAAACCGGCGGAATCTCTCCCTGTGTTCTGAACGCGGCCGACGAGGTCGCGGTCGGGGCGTTCCTCCGGGGAAGGATCGGGTTCGAGCAGATCGCCGAAGTGATCGAGCGGACCATGGACGATGTCGGGGCCGGCCCTGCCCGGGACTTCCGGGAGCTGTTCGCGGTCGACGAGGCCGCCCGTGAGCGCTCCGAAGAGCTGGTAGAGGGGTTTCAGGGCGGATGAGCTTTTTCCTCGCGTTCCTCGCCTTCAGCGCCCTGATCATCCTGCATGAGGCCGGCCACTTCGTCGCCGCCAAGTCGGTCGGCATGCGGGTCGAGCGCTTTTTCCTGTTCTTCCCACCGAAGCTGGTTTCGATCAAGAGGGGCGAAACCGAGTACGGGATCGGGGCGATCCCGCTGGGGGGCTTCGTCCGGATCACCGGCATGAATCCCGACGAGGAGCTGCCGCCGGATGTCGCTCCCCGCGCGTATTACCACCAGCCGGTCTGGAAGAGGATCGTGGTCATCGGCGCCGGCCCCGCGGTAAACCTCCTGATCGCCTTCGTGATCCTGTTCTTCCTCGCGTTCGGCATCCAGGAACCGAGCCAGCGGGTCGATTCGCTGGCGAAGGGCTCACCCGCCGTGGGAAAGCTGAAGCCCGGGGATCGCATCGTCTCGGTCGACGGGATCAAAGGCGACCAGGCCGCGATCGCCGAGCAGATCAACTCCCATTCCTGCGCCGGTCAGCCGGTCGACGGCTGCCTGGCCACGACTCCGGCAGAGGTGGTGGTCGAGCGCAACGGCAGGCGCCGCGAGCTGGCCATAACTCCCGCCTGGGATGCCGAATTCGAGCGCAATCGGCTCGGTTTCGCTTTCGGGATCAAGCCGACCGATCCGGACGCGGCCGGCGCGGCCGGAATCGCCGCCGACTACATGTGGTTCGTCACCTCGAGAACGGTCTCGATCCTGTCGAGGATCTACCAGACCGACGAACGCAAGGAGCTCTCTGGCGTGGCGGGAAGCTACGAGGTGACCCGGCAGGCGATCGACCTGGGAGCACGCCAGGCATTGACCCTGATCGCCCTGATCAGCCTCTCGCTCGGCGTGATCAACCTTTTCCCGTTCCTGCCGCTCGACGGAGGCCACATCTTCTGGAGCCTGGTCGAGAAGGTGCGTGGGAGTCCGGTCCCGTTCGCGGTCATGGAACGGGCGAGCGTGATCGGTTTCGCGCTCGTCATAGGGCTGTTTCTGATCGGACTTTCGAATGACATCGGCCGCTTCACCGGGGAAGGATTCAATCTCAGGTAGATTTCCTGCGAGGAGTTTTTCAGAGCTATGGAGGAGAGTTGAGATGCAGAAGACCGCGACCATGACCGAAGCCGACGGTGGCCCGGGGACGGAACCAGAGGTTTCCAACCTTTTTGAGGCCTTCCAGCACACGGTGGGACGCCTCGGGGACGACGTAGCGCTCAAGGCCGAGAGCGAGGGCGTCGAAGTGACCTGGAACCAGCTCGATGCACGGGTCCGGGCGATCGCCGGCGGCCTGAACTCGCTGGAGATCGAGCGCGGCGAAAGCGTCGCCATGCTGCTCGGGAACCGCTCCGAGTTCATCCCCTGCGATCTTGCGATCGTTTCGCTGGGAGCCGTTCCCTTCTCCATCTACCAGACATCCTCTCCCGGGCAGATCGCCTACGTGATCGGCGATTCGGCCGCCCGGGTGGTAATCACCGAGACCGCATACCTGCCTCAGGTGCTCGAAGCGAAGAAAGACCTGCCGCTTCTGGAGCACGTGGTGGTCATCGACGGTGAGGGCGGGACAACGACGCTGGCGGCCCTGGAAGCGATCGAGCCCGACTTCGACCCGAACCCCAGCGCGGCCCGGATCGGACTGGACGACCCACTCACCCTGATCTACACCTCGGGCACCACCGGCCCTCCCAAGGGGGTCGTACTCACCCACGGAAACCTGTTGCGGTTGCTTACCCTGCTCAAGGAGATCCTCGACATTCCCGATCGCGGGGCGAAAGTGATCTCCTGGCTACCCGCGGCCCACATCGCCGAGCGCAACGCCAACTACTACACACCGGTCTTCCATGGCCTGGAGATCAACATCTGCCCTGATCCGCGGCAGATCATCGAGTACCTGCCCAAGGTACGCCCGACCTGGTTCTTCGCCGTGCCGAGGATTTGGGAAAAGCTGAAGGCCGGGCTGGAAGGCAACCTTGCCGGGCTGCCGGAAGAGCAGCGGGAGCAGGCGCAAGCAGGGCTCGATGCGGCGATCCAGAAGGTCCGGCTCGAACAGGCCGGAGAACCGGTCCCAGAAGAACTCGCCGCCGGCGTGGCGAAGGCCGACGAGGCCCTCTTCTCGAACCTGCGGATCGCCCTGGGGCTTGACGAGGCGACGGCGATCAGCGTCGGTGCCGCTCCGATCCCGGTCGAGGTGCTCGAGTTCTTCCACGCGATCGGCATCGAGGTTGGCGAGCTCTACGGGCTTTCCGAAACCTGCGGCCTGGTGACCACGAACCGGCCCGGTGAGGTCAAGATCGGCACGGTCGGACCGCCGATACCCGGTTGCGAGGTCAAACTGGCCGAAGATGGCGAGCTGCTCTGTCGCAGCCCCTACGTCATGGCCGAGTACCGGAACCAATCCGAACAGACGGCCGAGACGGTAGTCGACGGCTGGCTCCATACCGGCGACATCGCTGAAATCGACGAAGACGGATACGTCTCGATCGTCGACCGCAAGAAGGAACTGATCATCAACGCGGCCGGCAAGAACATGTCGCCGGCCAACATCGAGGCCCACGTGAAGGCGGCCTCGCCGCTGGTCAGCCAGTGCGTGGCGATCGGGGACGGCAGGCCTTACAACGTCGCCCTGATCTCGCTCGATCCCGACTATGCGCCGGTATGGGCGGGGAAGCACGGGGTCGAAGACGGCGATCTGGAATCGCTGGCCGAAAACGAGCAGGTCAACGAGGCGATTGCCGAGGCGATCGAAGAGACCAAGTCGAAGATGGCCAGGGTCGAGCAGATCAAGAAGTTCAAGATCATCCCCGGTGAATGGCTGCCGGGCGGCGACGAGCTGACCCCGACCATGAAGCTGAAGCGCAAGCCGATCTCGGAGAAGTACCAGGAAGAGATCGAGGCGCTCTACGCCGACTGACGCGGAAGCGTGACCACCGAAACCTCCGCGGCGCTGGAGCGGATCGCACTCGCCCGGCTGCCCGAGCTCCAGGTGGCGAGCGGGCTTTTCCGCGCCTCGGCCAGGGTCGAGAGTGCCGAAGAGGCGGGGTCCGCACCGAGCTCCCTCCAGGCCGGTGCGGTGGTCCTGCTGGGACTGCTCCGAGCGGACGAGGCCGGCGTGACCCACCCGTTTTCCTCGGGAGCCCTTCGTACCCGCGTGCTCGGAGACCTCGGAAGCGGATCGACCCCCGGCGAGCTGGGCCTGGCTCTCTGGGCGGAGTCGAGGGCCGACGGAAACGCGGTCGGGGAGATAACCGGTCTTCTCTCGGACCGGATCGGGGGACGCTACGATCGGCTCGAGCTCGATCAGCTCTCCTGGGTGGTGACCGGGCTGTCGGAGGCGACCGTGAGGATCGGGGCCGACGAGCGATCGGCGCCCCTGCTCGAACAGTCACTGGACGCGCTGTTGTCCCGGAGCGGCGACAACGGCGCCTTCTTTCGCGACAGCGGAGCCGGCCACCGCAGTCGGACCACCCCGGTGACCAGCCAGTTCCACGCGCTGACCGCGTTGGCCCAGGCGATCCGGGCCGGTCATCGCGATGCCGCCGGCGAAAGCACCGGCCGGCTCACCGAGGCGCTGGTCGGCCTGCAGCGGGATGATGGCGCCTGGCCGGGACTGGTCGACCCCCAGCACGGCGAGCCGGCGGCGATCTACCCGGTCCTGACGGTGACCCAGGTCGCGCTGGCACCGATCGCGTTCCGGGTCGCGGCCGAGGCCGGGGCCGGCGGAGACCTCAGGGGACCGGTCAGCCGCGGGCTCGAGTGGGCCCTCGGTGCCAACCTGCTCGGATTCAACCTGATCCATGAGAAGGAGGAGCGACTCGACCGTGGCATCGTTCCCCGGCGCGAAGCCGGCCCGGTGTCACGGGGCCTGAGCACCGCCAGCCGCCGACTGCGGGGGCGCCCTCTCGAGCCGCACGCAGATGCGTTGATCCTCGACCCGGGGGTCTCTTCCGAGGATCTCGGCTGGGTGCTCGAGGCCTGGGCCGGCCGGTAACGCGGCGCGCCTCCGATACCCTGAGAGGCAAGATGTCATCGAAAAGACAGATCTTCATTGGCCGGGTCCCGGTCGGCGGCGGGGCGCCGGTCGCGGTCCAGACCATGACCAAGACAGAGACCGCAAACCTCGAGGCGACCATGGAACAGATCGAGAAGGTCGCCGAGGCCGGCGCGGACATAGTCCGGGTGGCCGTGCCCCGGGACAAGGACATCGAGGCGCTGAAGACGATCGTCAAGCGCTCGCCGATACCGATAATCGCCGACATCCACTTCAACCACACGCTCGCCCTGAAGGCGATCGAGGCCGGGGCGGACTGCATCCGGCTGAACCCCGGAAACATCGGCGGCCGGGAAAAGGTGGCCGAAGTCGCGGACCTGGCCAACAGGCGCGAAACGCCGATGCGGATCGGGGTCAACTCGGGCTCGCTACCCAAACACCTTCACGCGCTCGAGCGGGAGAACCCGGTCGAGGCGCTGGTCACGGCGGCGGTCGAGTTCACCGAGTTGATGGAGGCACTCGAGTTCACCAATTTCAAGATCTCGATCAAGTCGACCAACGTCCCCAACACGATCGCGGCCAACCGCCTGCTGGCCGACAAGGTCCCATACCCGATCCACCTGGGGATAACCGAAGCCGGGACCAAGTGGTCCGGCTCGCTCAAATCGGCGGTCGGCCTCGGCGCCCTGCTGGCCGACGGGATCGGCGACACGATCCGGATCAGCCTTTCGACTTACCATGCCGAAGAGGAAGTCAAAGTGGCCTGGGAGATCCTCAAGGCGCTTCAGCTTCGCGAGCGGGGCCCGGTCCTGATCGCCTGCCCGACCTGCGGCCGTCTGCAGTTCGACATGGATGCGGTCACGGCGGAAGTCGAGAGGCGCCTCGAGTCCTACGAGGAACCGATCGAGGTCGCGGTGCTGGGATGTGCCGTCAACGGGATCGGAGAGGCCAAACATGCCGACTTCGGCATTGCCGGCGCCAAGAACGAAGGCGTCGTCTTTTCCGGTGGAAAGGCGATTCGCAAGGTACCGACCGAGCAACTCGTCGACGAGCTGTTCGAGCAGATCGACCTTTCGCTCAATCGCGGGGGAGAGGTCCGGTTCGACGAGACGGAGTCGGCCGAGGGCGAAGCCTGGGTCGCGAAGATCGAGGAGGAGAACGCGGGCGACCTGACTCCCGAGAAGATCGCGGCGATGGAGCACGAGGCCTCGCTCAAGGCCGAGAACGACAAGTTGCTGGTCGACGAAGAGGTTTCGCCGACCGCCGGACGCCGTTTCACCCGCGCCTGATCGCCTCGGCCAGATAGGTTACGGCTCCGATGGCCCGGCTCTCGCGCACCCTTCTTCCAACACTCAAGGATCCGCCGGCCGACGCCGAAGCGGTCAGCCACAGACTCCTGGTCCGGGCCGGGATGATCCGCCAGATGGGTTCCGGGCTGTGGACCTGGCTGCCGGCCGGCTGGCGCTCGCACCGCAAGGTCGAGGCGATCATCCGGGAAGAACTCGACCGGATCGGCGCCCAGGAGCTCTCGATGCCGGTCCTCCAGCCGGCGGAACCGTGGCAGGAAACCGGCCGCTACGGGATAGAGGAACTGTTCAAGCTCGAGGACCGCAAGGGTTCGCCGCTGGTTCTGGCGATGACCCACGAGGAGTGCATCACCGGGCACATGGCGCGCGAGGTCCGCTCCTACCGCGACCTGCCGCAGATCGTTCACCAGTTCCAGGTCAAGGAGCGCGACGAACCGAGACCGCGCGCCGGGATCCTGCGCACCCGCGAGTTCGTGATGAACGACGCCTACAGCTTCGACCGCGACTACGAGGGGCTCGACCGCTCCTACGGGCTGTGCACCGAGGCCTACGACCGGATTTTCGACCGTACCGGCCTCAACTGGTACCGGGTCGAGAGCGACGTCGGCATGATGGGAGGGTCGGGCGCACACGAGTACATGGCGCCCTGTGCCGCGGGTGAGGACACGATCGCGATCGCACCGGGCTATGCGGCAAATCTCGAAATTGCGTCGGCCGGCCCGCAGGGATTCGAACGGCCTCCGGAGTCGGACGATCCCGAGAAGGTAGACACGCCTGGACTCAGAACGGTCGAACAGGTCGCCGGCTCGCTCGGGGTGGACCCCGCTGCCCTGGTCAAGGCGCTCCCGGTGGTGACCGACCGGGACGAGATGGTCCTCGTCCTGGTCCGCGGTGACCACCAGCTGAGCGAAATCAAGCTCGCCAACGCTCTCGGAGAGGCCTCGCGGCCTGCGAGCGAGACCGAGATAGCCGGCAGGCTGGGCCCGGCCGGCTTCATCGGCCCGGTAGGCGCAGATCTGCGGATCGTCAAGGACGCCGCGATCTCCGGTGGCGGTCTGGTGACCGGGGCAAACCTGGCCGACGCGCACCTGACCGGGGTAGAGCCGGGACGTGACTTCGAGTTCCAGGAGATGGACGTACGTACCGTGGTCGGGGGCGACCTGACCGAAGACGGCCACGAGATCAGGCTCGAGCCGGCGATCGAGGTCGCCAACATCTTCAAGCTGGGGACCCGCTACAGCGAGCCGCTCGGAGCGACATACCTCGACCGGGACGGCAGCGAGAAAGCGATCGTAATGGGCAGTTACGGCATCGGACCCGCACGGATCGTGGCCGCAGCAGCCGAGCAGTTCAGCGACGAAGACGGGCTCGTCTGGCCCGCCCCGTTGGCCCCCTGGCAGGTGCACCTCGTTTCGCTGGCCAAGGCCGGCGAGGAGGCGGTCGAGGTTGCCGACCGGCTGTACGACGAGCTGACCGGAGCCGGGGTCGAGGTGGTCTACGACGACCGGGATGCCGGACCGGGGCAGAAGCTGACCGACGCCGAGCTGCTCGGCTGTCCGCTCCGGGTCGTGGTCGGGCGTCGCGGATTGGCCGACGGCGTCTTCGAGGTATCCGAACGCGGCTCCGGAACCGAACACCGGGTCCCGGTCGAGGACGGTTCTGACGCGATAGCCGTCCTCGCCGCCGAGCACGCCTGAACGTGGGCGAGACGGCACCATTCGGCCGGGGGCGCATCCGCCGCCTGTTCGGGCTGGACCGCACCGGCGCCGAGCCGGGGGCGACCCGGAGCGGGCAGCCGCTTCGCCCTTTCACCCTGCCGAACCTGGTCGGCCTGATCAGGCTGCTCGCGATCCCGGTCTTCCTGGTGGTCGCTTTCGACAGCGGCGACGGACAGTCCTGGACCGCGGCGGCGATCTTCTTCCTGATCTCTGCCGGCGACTACGTCGACGGTTTCCTGGCCCGGGTCACCGGACAGTACAGCCGCTTCGGCGCCCTGCTCGACCCGGTCGTCGACCGGCTTACGATTCTCTCCGGCGTGGTCGTCTGCTGGCATTTCAGCCTGCTCCCGCACATTCTGCTCCTGCTGCTCGCACTGAGGGAACTGGTCACGCTCGCGCTGGCACGCTGGGGCCTCTCGCACGGAGTCGACATCGAGGTCAACTGGTTCGGCCGGATGGCGGTCTTCCCGGTCATGGCGGCACTGCTGTTCGCCATGGTGGTCCCGGGGTGGTTCCCGGACACGCTGCTGGTCATCGGCCTGATCATGGCCGTGATCGCAACCGTGCTCTACGCGCGGGTGGGCCGGGACCAGGTCCGCAGGCTGACAGAGCCGGCCCAACCGTAAAGCCAAAGTTGACGGTTAGACATGGGCTCTATAATGGTGCCCATGGCGTCCCATTGCCCCGAATGCGGCTTCGTGAACGAGCAGGCTGCCAACTACTGCCAGAAGTGCGGCACCTTCATCGGCCCGCGCGATGCCGGCCGCGAAGCCGGCGGTGAAGAGCCGACCACCTCCACGTACCAGGTGGGTGAAACCGGCGAGATCGAGGCGATCGACATCGAGGCCGAGGTCGAACGGGCCGGCGCCGCACTGGTGATCCGCAGTGGCGGAGGGAGGGCCGGCGAGAGCTTTCCGATGACCGAGGACCGGGTGGCGATCGGCCGCAGCCCCGACGCGGGGGTGTTTCTCGACGACGTAACCGTCTCCCGCAACCATGCCCTGCTCGTGGTCCGCAACGAAGGGACCTTCATCGACGACCTCGGCTCGCTCAACGGCACCTACGTCAACCGGCGCCGGATCGAATCCCAGCAGCTCGAAGACGGTGACGAGATCCAGGTCGGCAAGTACAAACTGAGTTACCTGGAGAAGTGATGGCGGTCTCCGAGCAGACGACCGAAACGGTTCCGGGACCGCCGAGGAAGCCGCGCAAGGCCCTGACCATCGGGGCCGTGGCGAAGCTACTCAGCAAGGAGTTCGAGGATGTCTCGATTTCCAAGATCCGCTACCTCGAAGACCAGAAGCTGGTCACCCCGAGGCGTACCCAGGGTGGCTACCGGCTCTACAGCCAGGCCGACGTCGACCGGCTGCGAACCATCCTCCGCCTGCAGCGCGACGAATTCCTGCCGCTCCGGGTGATCCGCCAGGAGCTCTCCGCCGGCCCGTCGGTCAGCGGTCTTGCCGACGGCGCGCCAAGCTCCAACACCGCCCGCCGGGCCAAGCTGATCGGCCCCAGCGGCTCCCGCTTCTCAATCGACGAGGTCGTCGAAGAAACCGGCGCCCGGCCCGAGTTCATCCGCGAGCTGGCCGAGTACGGCCTGGTCGCCCCGACGACCGAAGCCGGCCGGCCGGCATACGACGAGACCGACATGGAGGTGGTCAGGGCGGCCAACGAACTCGCAAGCACCGGTGTCGGCGCGCGAAACCTCAAGCTCTTCAAGACTTCGGCCGATCGCGAGGTCCAGTTGATCGAGGCCCTTCTTTCCCCGAAGCTCGCCTCGAGGAACCCCCAGCGACGCAAGGAGGCGGTCGAGAGCCTGGAACGGATGGCTTCGGTGCTGAGCGAGCTGAAGCATGCGTTGCTGGTACGGGACCTGCGCCGGCTGGCCAAGAGCTGAACCCGGCCGCCTTGCCCAAGGTCACTCGAAAGACGGTGGTCGACGCAACGCCGGACGAGGTATACGACGTGGTCAGCGATCCCCGGCGGCTGTCCGAATGGTGGCCGCGCGTGATCAGGGTCGAAGACGTGGCCGGCAGGGCAGGCGCCGAGCGCACCAGGTGGACCAACGTGCTGGAGGCCGACTCCGGCCGCAAGCTGAGGATGGACTACTGCTGCACCGGTGCGACCCGGCCCCTGCGTTACGGCTGGGAGCACGAGCTGGAGGGGACCCAGTTCGAAAAGCACATGAGCTGCCAGACGACCGACATCCGGCTTACTCCGAAGGGCGAAGGGACCGAAATCAGCCTGACCTCCGTCCACGGCCTGAAAGGGGGGGCACGCATCGCCGGATTCATGATGAGGAAGAGCCAGCGCGAAATGATCGACCGCGCCCTGGCCGGCCTCAAGCCGATGTTTTCCTGAAATGAGCCTCAGGCACGACACCCGCTGGTGGGGCTGGGGAGACCCGGACGAGACTGCGCAACCGGGCGAAGGAAGCGAGGCGTTTCTCAGGGATCGCGAGATCCTGCCGGACGTAGCACCGGAGCCACCCTCACTGGAAGCGATCAGACTGCCGCCGCCCGCACCTCTCCCGGATTCGATTGGCGCGCTGGTCGGCTCCGGGAACGTCTACACCGCCCACGAGGAACGGGTTCGCCATGCCACCGGGCAGAGCCTGCTCGACCTGCTCCGGCTGCGCTCCGGCGAGATCGATCAGGCGCCCGACGCCGTGATCGCACCGGACTCTGTCGATTCGATCGCCCCACTGCTCGCGATCTGCGCCGACCAGGGCATCGCCGTGGTCCCGTTCGGTGGAGGCACCAGCGTGGTCGGCGGCGTTGCCCCGGCCAGGGGCCGCTTCGACCGGCTGATCAGCGTCGATCTGGCCGGCCTGAGGCGATTCGAGTTAGACCGGGTTTCAATGACCGCCAGGCTCGGCGCCGGGCTGCGTGGACCCGAAGCGGAAAAACTGCTCACCGCCGAAGGCTTCACCCTGGGTCACTTTCCCCAGTCGTTCGAATACGCGACCATCGGCGGCTTCGCCGCCACCAGGTCCGCCGGCCAGGCCTCCAGTGGCTACGGCCGGTTCGACTCAATGGTCAGCTCGGCCCGCCTGATCTCGCCTGCCGGAGAGCTGACGACGCTGGACACTCCCCACTCGGCGATCGGCCCGTCGCTGAGGGAAGTGATCATCGGCTCGGAAGGTATTTTCGGAGTGATCCCGGAAGTGGGGGTCCGGATCCGACCAGTCCCGGAGGTGAAACGGTACGAAGGCTGGATCGCCGAAGATTTCGCTGCCGGAAACGAGATCATCCGGAACCTGGCCCAGTCCGGAGGACTTCCGACGGTGGCCAGGGTCTCTGATGATCAGGAAACCGAGGTCCTGATGGCCAGTTCTTCCCCGTCCGGTCCGGCAGGCCGGCTGTTGCGGGGGTACCTGCGGCTGCGGGGACGATCCGGCGGGGCGTTGATCATCGTCGGATTCGAGGGCACCGGCGATCAGGTACGCCGGCAGAGGGCCCGGGCCGTCAGAGCGCTGCGCAAGGGCGGGGCGATCCGGCTGGGCGACAGCGTCGGCAGGGGCTGGGCCGGGGGACGTTTCCACGGGCCGTATCTCCGGGAAGCGCTGCTTGACCGCGGGGTCGTGGTGGAGACCCTGGAAACCGCCCACCGGTGGAGCCGGCACGCGGACCTCTACCGGGATACGGGGGTGGCCATCCGGTCTGCGATGACCGCGCAAGGGATGAAGGGGGTGGTCATGTGCCACCTCTCTCACGCCTATCCGGACGGCGCGTCGCTCTACTTCACGGTGCTCAGCTCACCCGGCAGGGAGGGTGCCGTCCATTCCTGGCCAATCGTCAAGAGCGCGGCGCTCGGGGCGATCCAGAGCGCCGGAGGCACGCTTTCGCATCACCACGCCACCGGCATGGACCACGCGCCATGGCTGAACGGCGAGATCGGCGAGCTCGGGGTCGAGACGATCGCCGCGATCAAGTCCCGGCTCGATCCCGAAGGAATCATGAACCCGGAAAAGCTGCTTCCACCGCTACTGGCTCGGTGACCCGGCGGCGGTGCAGGTGCTGACGATCTGTTCCTTGGCGTCCTGCGGGCATCGAGATCAGGCCTTTCATGACCGTCGTCCCGGAGTAGCGGGGGACCCGGCCGTTGCCGTTGTTGGCCTGCTGGGCCTGGTTGATCAGCCGCTGAAGCTCTGCGTCGTCGACCCTCGAGAGCCGGACCTCCGGAAAGACGTCGGCCGCGATCAGGCAGATCACCGCCTCATTGAGCTGGATCTGTCCGGAAATCGTCCCGGAGTCGTCGACCTGGCTCTGATTGACCGGGAAGGCTCCGGCCGAACCGAAAAGCCACAGCGCGTAGCTTTCCCCGTCGCCGGACGGCTCCAGCTCGGTCAGGTCGATGTTGGCCGCGAGGTTGGCTCCGCTGAAACCGAAGACGATCTTGCCCTTCCCGGTCTGGCCTGACACGGGCTTGAGCACCGCCGTGGTCGGCGCCGGATCGCTGGTGTCGCCGTTGTCACTGCCGCCTCCCAGCACTCCGGTGACCAGAAGCAACAGGACGACCACGAGGAGGCCGGCAGCGAGGACGAGCGCTATGAGCCGACGCTGCGGAGCATCCAGGGAGCCGGTGAACGACCGCCGCGAAGAGCTCTTCTCACGGGATTCGGTCCCCGACCTGCCCTGACGGGAAGTTGGCCGGCCGACCGGCCGTTCGCCCGAGACCTGCCTGGGCAGATCGGCGGCGGGCACCAGCAGCGTCAACTGGTCGGCCAGCGACGAAGCGGTCTCGGCGGTCCGGGGGTCATCGGCGATCCGCCGGGCCACATCGGCCCGTTCAATCGGGTCCGCCTGGCCGAGCAGGTAGTCGGTCAGGTTGGCGTCTCGGTCGGGATCGCTGCCGTTGATCTCGGTCAGGGCGTCGTGTGCGCGCCGGCGGACCTCGTCCTCGCTCACTCCCAGCAGGCCGGAGATGTCGCGGTAGCTCTTGCCCCGCCCCAGGAGCAACTGGAGCAGAACACGGCTGTCTTCGGTCAGAGCCATGGAGCGGAACCCTATGCGTTTATGATGGTCGGCGGATGCCCGAGGTAACCCTTCCCAACTCACCTTTCGACGCCCTGATCGGTTCGGAATGGATCTCCGACGACCCCGACGACGCACGGGTCAGGCTCACCATGAAGGACCATCACCGGCAGCCTATGGGGATCATGCACGGTGGTGTGATGGCCAGCCTTATCGAGAGCATCTGCTCGCGGGCCTGCGCCAAGGCGGTGATGCCCGACAACCGGGTTTCGATGGGCCAGAACATCTCGGTCAGTTTCCTGCGGCCGATCCCGGACGGCGCGATCGAGGTGAAGGCGAAAGCTGTCCATCGCGGCCGCATGAGCTGGGTCTGGCAGGCCGAAGTCAGGGACTCCGGTGGCCGGGTCTGCGCCACGGCACAGATGACCACCGCCGTACGCGACGCCCCCGAAGGCGTCGACCTGAGTTCCATTTCCGGCCGCTGACCATTGAACAGCCGGGCTCGGCCGGACCGCCCCGGCACCGGTGCCTGACGCCGGGCGTCGGCACGTACGGGGTCCGCTGTTTCAGGCGGATCGTCTGCGGATGGCGCGTGCCACGGCCGGTAGCGGTTGGTGATCGGCATCCGGCGGTCGCGGCCGAAGCCCTTGGTCGTTATCCGCAGTCCCGGGGGCGACTGGCGCCGCTTGTATTCGGCCCGGTCGACCAGAGCGACCACTTCCGCAACCAGCTCGGCATCCTCGCCGCACGCCGCGATTTCGACCGGTCCCCGGTCTTCCTCGACGTACATGCGGAGGATCCGGTCGAGTGTGTCGTAGGACGGCAGTGAATCGCTGTCCTTCTGGTCGGGCCGCAGCTCGGCGGTCGGTGGACGGGAGATGATCGACTCGGGGATAACCGGCGCGATTCGGTTGCGATGGCGGCAGAGTTCGTAGACCAGGGTCTTGGGCACGTCCTTTATCGGTGCCAGTCCGCCGGCCATGTCCCCGTAGAGGGTCGAGTAACCGACCGATGTCTCGCTCTTGTTGGCGGTCGTGAGGACCAGCCAGCCGCGGCTGTTGGAAAGGGCCATCATCAGATTGCCCCGGATCCGCGCCTGCAGGTTCTCGGCGGCCAGTCCACGCGCGTCAGGGCCGAGCAGGCGGTCGAACGCCGTCATCGGCTCTTCGATCGGGATCTCTACCAGCTCGACCCCCAGCCGGCGTGTCATCTCACGAGCGTCCTCCTGGGTCTCGACGCCCGAATGGGGCGAGGGCATGACCACGCAGCTGACCCGTTCCGGCCCCAGGGCGTCGGTCGCCAGTGCGGCGACCAGGGCTGAGTCGATGCCCCCGGAAAGCCCGAGGCCGACGTGGCCGAAGCCGTTCTTCTGCACGTAATCGCGGAGTCCGGTCACCAGGGCGGCGTACACCTCGTCCGCGTGTTCCATCGGTTGCGCCGGCTCACTGCCCTGATCACAGATCACCAGGTCCTCGCTGAACTGCCCGGCCCTGGCAAGTACCGAACCGTCAGCCGCCAGCAGGACGCTGCCGCCGTCGAAGATCAACTCGTCCTGACCCCCCACCGCGTTGACCATGGCCACGGGCCGGGTCTCGGCCAGGGCGATGCGACGAAAAATCTCCTCCCTTTCCGGGCCCTTGCCGTGGTGATACGGCGACGCCGAGAGATTGGCGATCAGATCGGCGCCGGGGGCCAGATCGTCGGGTATCGGGGATTCCGTCTCCCAGCAGTCCTCGCAGACGGTGATGCCGACCGCGTGTCCGCTCACCGGGGTGACCAAAGGGGTCGAGCCGTTGCGAAAGGTCCTGAACTCGTCAAAAACGCCGTAATTGGGCAGGACGCGCTTCCGGTAGGTGGAGCGGACCTCGCCGTCGCCCAGTACCGCCACTGCATTGGCCGCGATCGCGCGGCCGACCGGGGAGCCGACCGGCTCGGCGTACCCGACGAGTGCGGTGATCCCGTCCACGCCGCGGGCCAGGTCATTCAGGACGGCCACGTTGGCAGCGATGAAGTCCGGCCGCAGGTACAGATCCTCGGCCGGGTAGCCGGTCAGGCAGAGCTCGGGAAAGATCACCAGTTCCGCTCCGGCCGACCGGGCCTTTTCGGTCCAATCGGCTATCAGGGCGGCGTTTCCGTCGAGATCGCCGACCACCGGATTGATCTGGGCCAAGGCCATTACGGGTATCGCAGACACGCCTCAAGTATTCACCCTCGGACCCCGAAGCGCAGCCAACCCGGCAGAAAAGCCGATTTCGCGGCCAAGCCCGGCACTCTGCGCGAAATCCTTCCTTGTGAGGCACCGCACACTCGGGGCAACACGTTTCGAGCAGCATACGTCTTGCTAACAAAACCCTCATATATCGCCTGAACGCCGGTCTGATCAAGGCGGACGGGGACCAGGGCGGCCGGCAGGACCGGCCGCAGCGACGAATTCAGCAGCCGCCGGCCGAAAACACAGGCCGAACAGTCCGACGCGGACCCGGCAGCTGACCCCGCAGGCGTTGACAAGGAGATCCCAAGTGAAGTACTTCAACTGGACCGCCAGGTCCGCAGCGGTAATGCTCTGCGCGATCAGCGCGATCTGCCTCGCACCTGCCGCGAGCGCCGGGGCCGGGGTGCAACCGCCGGCCTCGACCGGTCAGGCCGGAACCCCGGAGGCGGCACCCGAGGTGCCAGGAAGCGAATCCGACCCGGAGCTCGTCCAGGACAGCGCGTCCGCTGCGCCCACCGATCGCGGGTCGGCGAAGAAGGCCGGGCCGGTGAAGGCCCGCATCGCGCCGAGAACGGCCCGTTTCGGCTCGAAGGTCGCGATTTCCGGCCGAACCGGCCTCGACAGGCGAAGCAGGGTCAAACTGCTCTTCCGCCGCAGCGGTGGCTCGGGCTGGCACCGGCTCAAGGCTGTGCACAGCGATCGCAAGGGTCGTTTCCGGACCCGGATCAGAGCGGTCAGGAGCGGTCGGGTCAGGGTCGAGGTCAGGGGCAACCGCGACTCGGCGGTCAAGTCCCTCGCGGTCAGGAGCCGGCTCAGGGTCGGTTCGGTCCGGCGCTTCGTTAACCTCGGGGAGAGAGTCCGCATCGGCGGAACCGTCATGCCCAGGGGCGTCCGAAAGGTGACCGTACGGCTCACCGGAGCGGATCACAAGGTCATCCGGACCCGGACCAATGCCCGCGGCAAGTTCCGGCTCAAATGGTCACCCCGGCGCTCTGGCAACTTCAGGATGTCGGTCAAGGCCACGTCCAACCGGATGGCGAAGGGGGACCGCAGCCGCAGGATCGGCCTGGTCGGCCTCCGCCCGACGCATGCCTCGTACTACGGGCCCGGCCTCTACGGCGGCGCACTGGCCTGCGGCGGCTCGCTCTCGCCGTCGACCAGGGGCGTTGCCCACAAGACGCTGCCATGCGGCAGCAAGGTGACGCTCCGCTACGGGAATCGCACCGTGACCACCCGCGTGGTCGATCGTGGTCCCTACGTGGCCGGACGTGAATTCGACCTGACCGCGGCCACCCGGAACGACCTCGGATTCGGCGATATCGGGACGGTCTGGACAAACCGGTAGGAGGCCGTCCACCGCCTGTGCGACCCGCCCCGCCCGTGACAGCCGTGGCGGCGGACGGGTCACACGGTCGGTAATACTGCCGGTGTGAGCAAGCCGGAAGTCAAGAACCTCGAGGCGATTTCGAAGGCGATCGACCAGCACAACCGGAACTGCCCCTACCCGGCCGCGGAGGTCCGGATGAATCCTTTCGAGATCGAACGGCTCGGCTGGGAAGAGATCCGGGGCCTGCCGATCGTGGGTGACCCCGATATAGGCACCGGCCGCTTTCAGATTATCTGCTCACGTGATATCGACGGGGCCGACCTCGAGGAGACCGAGGCTGTCGGCGAGCAGTACGTGACCGTTGCGCCGGGACCCGCCGAGCGGCCGGCACCCGGCGACGAGCCCTCACCCGGCGAAGGTCCGGCTCCCGGTTTCCCGGGCGGCCCCACCGACCCCGGCCGCAACTGAGCCGGTCCTGGTGCGGCCTGGCGGGCGATCAGATCCCGTTGAGGAAATCGAGGCCACTCTCGCTGAACCACTTCTGTATCTCGATGTTGATCCGGAACAGCTCGCCGGTCCAGACCAGGACTCCCATCACGATCAGGATCACCCCGCCGATCGCGATAATCACGTTGTAGTGCCGCTTCACCGCGGCGAAGGCAGTAGCCATGCGGTTGAACGCGATCGCGGCCAGCAGGAAGGGGATCGCCAGGCCGGCCGAATACACGGCCAGGAGAAGCGCTCCGCGGGCGGCCGAGTCGGTGAGTGCGGCGGCCGAGAGGATCGCCCCCAGGGTGGGGCCGATGCGCAGGGCGTCCATGCCAGGGCGAAAGCCACCCCGGCCACCAGCGGACCTCCCTTTCCTGCCCGGGCCATCAGTCCCTCGAAATGCCATTCACGGTTGAGCCGGACGATGAAGAACGAGGCGATGAACAGCACCCCCATCAGGATGATCAGGGCTCCGGCGATCTTGTCGAGCAGTTCCCGGTGATCGTTGAGGGTCGCGCCGATCTGGGTGGCGGTCAGGCCGAGCAGGATGAAGACCGCGGAGAAGCTGGCAACGAAGATCGTGGCGGGAACCAGTACCCGGCGCCAGTCGTCCTGTTCGAGCTCCTCGACCGACAGACCGGAGACCGCCGAGAGATAACCGGGGACGAGAGGCAGCACGCAGGGGGAGAGGAACGAGACCATGCCGGCGAGCAGGGCGGCGATCAGGCCGATGCCGGCGGCGGGGTCGGTGGCGGCGGTCAGAAGCACGGTGGCCAAGGTTAGCCGGGACGTCTGCCCGACTCCTTAGTAGATTGGCGAGCATGATCAAACCAGTGGAGGAGAAGTCGTGAGCGAGCAGAAACGTCTGGACGGGCAAGTAGTGGCGGTGACCGGCGGCGCATCCGGCATCGGGCTGGCCACATCGAAGCTGCTGGCCGGGGCCGGCGCGACAGTGGTGATCGGCGATCTCGACGCCGAGGCGGCCGAAAACGCGGCGGCCGGGCTGGGCGAAGCGCACCGTGGGTTCCCTCTGGACGTCACCGACAACGACTCGTTCGAGAATTTCGTCGAACGCACCGAAAGCGAACTGGGACCGGTCTATGCGCTTATCAACAACGCCGGCGTGATGATCCTCGGACCGCTGGAGGACGAGACCGAAGCGGTCACCGACACGATGCTCGCGGTGAACCTGCGCGGAGTGATCAACGGGACCAGGATCGCGATGCGAAAGATGAAGCCGCGCGGCCGCGGCAGGATCATCAACATCGCCTCGCAGGCGGGCAAGGCCGGCCTTGCCGAGGGAGCCACCTACTGCGCGACCAAGTTCGCGGTGGTCGGGTTGTGCGAATCGGTCCGCCGGGAACTGCGGGGGAGCGGGGTGGAGGTAACCTGTGTGCTGCCGGGCCCGGTCGCGACCGAACTAGGTGCGGGGATCGGGAACGCCCGCGGATCGAGCCACCTCAAGCCCGAAGAGGTGGCCGAAGCGATCCTCGACTCCTTCTTCCGGTATCGGGCCGAAGTCTGGATTCCCACGATGACCCGCACGCTGTCGGTGCCGGCCGCGATGCTGCCCGTATCGGGGCGGGACTGGCTGGTGCGGGCATTCAATGGGGATTCGGTCCTCGCCGGCGCCGATCGGGCGCGCCGCTCGGAGTACGAGAAGAAGTCCGTGCAGTGACCAAGGGCCGATTCCTTCGGTATCCTGCCTGAGCGGACCGGCTACGGCCGGACGGCGATTATCGCCGTCGCGGCACCGCTATTCGACCACCAACCAGCCCCGTTCGCGGGGTGGACAGCGCAGAGAGATGACTGAATTTGCCCCGTCGTCGCCGTCCAAGGACGGTCTGTACGACTCCACATTCGAACATGATGCCTGCGGGGTCGCGATGGTCGCGCGACTCGACAACGAGCCGCGCCACGAGGTGGTCCGCCAGGGACTGCTGGCACTGGAGAACCTCGAGCACCGGGGGGCTGCCGGGGCGGATCCGAGGACCGGCGACGGTGCGGGCATCCTGATCCAGATCCCGGACGGATTCTTCCGGGCGCGCTCGGGCTTCGACCTCCCACCGGCGGGGCAGTACGGAGTGGCGATGTGCTTCCTCCCGCGCAACGACGCGCGCCGTTTCGAGCTCCAGGCGCGGATCGCCGAGGTCGCCGGCATCGAAGGGCAGACCGTGATCGGCTGGCGCGACGTACCGGTCGACCCCGACCACGTCGGCGACACGGCAAACGAGGTCCGGCCGCACGTCGCACAGCTGTTCGTCGGAGCGGGGGATTCGCATCGCGCCGACCAGGACGCGTTCGAACGCAAGCTCTACGTGATCCGGCGGGTCTGCGAGATCGAGTTCGGCGAGGAGCTGTACATCGCCTCGTTCTCGTCACGGACGATCGTCTACAAGGGAATGCTGGTCTCCTACCAGGTGCCCGGCTTCTACCCCGAACTGCGCGACGAGCGGATGGCCTCGGCCATGGCACTGGTCCATTCCCGGTTTTCGACCAACACCTTCCCCAGCTGGGACCTGGCTCACCCCTTCCGCCTGATCGCCCACAACGGCGAGATCAACACGCTGCGTGGAAACATCAACTGGATGCGGGCCCGCGAGTCCCAGCTCTCCTCCGAGCTGTTCGGCGATGACCTCGAGAAGGTGATGCCGATAGTCCGCCCGGACGGGTCCGACTCGGCCACCTTCGACAACGTGCTCGAGCTCCTGATGCTGGCCGGCCGCTCACTACCGCACGCGGCGATGATGATGATTCCCGAGTCCTGGCGCAACCGCACAGATCTCTCCGATGAGCTCAAAGGCTTCTACGCCTTCCACTCGTGTCTGATGGAGCCCTGGGACGGACCTGCCGCCGTCGCCTTCACCGACGGCAGGGTGATCGGCGCCACCCTCGACCGGAACGGCCTGCGGCCCGGTCGGTGGGTAGAGACCGAGGACGGCATGGTCGTGCTGGGGTCCGAGATCGGCCTGCTCGATATCGAGCCGGGCAACATCAAGCGCCTCGGGCGGCTACAGCCCGGCAAGCTCTTCCTGGTCGATCTCGAGAGGCACCGGATCGTCGAGGACGAGGAGTTCAAACGCGAAGTCGCCGGCCGGCAGCCGTACGGAGAGTGGTTTGACCGGTCGTCGGTCCACTTCGACGACCTTCCGACCGCCTACGTGACCATGACAGGGGTTCAACCGACTCCGAGACGACAGCTGGCATTCGGCTACACCCAGGAGGACCTCAAGGTCCTGATCACACCGATGGCGGCCAACGGAGCTGAGCCGATCGGCTCGATGGGCAACGATTCCGCGCTTCCGGTGCTCTCCGACAGCCGCCCGCCGCTGTTCAGCTACTTCAAGCAGCTGTTCGCCCAGGTAACGAACCCACCGGTCGATCCGATCCGGGAAGAGGTCGTGATGAGCCTCGCCGCCGGGGTCGGCTCGGAGCGCAACCTGCTGACCGAGTCCGAGCAGCACGCCCATCAGCTCTGCCTCGACCAGCCGATCCTGATGAACCAGGAAATGGAGACGATCCGCCACGTCAACCACGACATCTTCCGGGCCGACACGATCGACATCACCTGGGACGTGGCCGAGGGGCCACAGGGCCTTGGCAACCGGCTGCAGGCCCTTTCCGAAGAGGCCGAAGAGGCGATCGAGCGCGGCTTCAACATCCTGATCCTGTCCGACCGCCGGATGGGCCCGCGGCGTGTTCCGATCCCGTCCCTGCTTGCGGTCGGGGCGGTTCATCACCATCTCGTCCGGGCCGGCATCCGACTCCGCGCGGGACTGATCCTCGAATCGGGCGAGCCCCGCGAAGTCCACCACATGGCGACCCTGATCGGCTACGGCTGCAGCGCGATCAACCCGTACCTGATGCTTGACACGGTCGACGATCTGGTCATCCAGGGCTCGGTTCCCGGAATGGTTTCTCCGGAAAAGGCGCAGCGCAACGTGGTCAAGGCGATCGGCAAGGGCCTGCTGAAGACGATCTCGAAGATGGGGATATCGACGATCCACTCCTACTGCGGCGCCCAGATCTTCGAGGCGGTCGGGCTCGAGCCCGAACTGATCGAGCGCTACTTCACCGGAACCGCTTCCCGGATCGGCGGCGTCGGCGTCGAAGTGATCGCGCTTGAGACGATCGAGCGCCACGGGCTGGCCTATCCCGGCACCCACGAAGAGCTGCTGCCGGTGGGCGGGGTCTATTACTGGCGGCGTGATGGCGAATTCCACCAGTGGAATCCCGAAACCGTGGCCCTGGTCCAGCATGCGGTCAAGGGGAGGGCGGCGACGCCCAGTCCAGATACGACGAGTTCGCAGAACAGGTCAATCAGATCGCAGTCAAGCGGGCTACCCTGCGTGGCCTGTTCAAACTGAACCCGGCCGGCGAAGCTGTCCCCCTGGAGGAGGTCGAGCCGGCGACCGAGATCGTCAAGCGCTTCGCCACCGGCGCGATGTCGCTGGGCTCCATATCGCGCGAGTCGCACGAGAACCTGGCGATTGCGATGAACCGTCTCGGTGGCAAGTCGAACACCGGCGAAGGCGGGGAGGACCCGGTCCGCTTCAGCCCCGACGACAACGGGGACCTGCGGCGCTCGGCGATCAAGCAGGTCGCCTCAGGGCGCTTCGGGGTCACCATCCATTACCTCTCCAACGCCGACCAGCTCCAGATCAAGATGGCCCAGGGGGCAAAGCCCGGCGAAGGCGGCCAGCTGCCCGGCCACAAGGTCGACGATTACATCGGCTCGGTCCGCCACACGACGCCCGGGGTCAGCCTGATTTCGCCGCCGCCACATCACGACATCTACTCGATCGAAGACCTGAAACAGCTGATCTACGACCTGCGCTGTGCCAACCCCAGGGCCTCCGTTTCGGTCAAGCTGGTCGCCGAAGTCGGCGTCGGCACGGTCGCCGCCGGAGTCGCCAAGGCCAATGCGGATCACGTACTGATCGCCGGGCACGACGGTGGCACCGGGGCATCGCCGCTCTCCTCGATCCAGTCGGCCGGCATTCCGTGGGAGATCGGGCTGGCCGAGACCCAGCAGACCCTGATCCGGAACGACCTGCGATCGCGGATCAGGGTACAGACCGACGGCCAGCTCAAGACCGGCCGGGACGTGGTGATCGCCGCAATGCTGGGAGCCGACGAGTACGGCTTCTCGACGGCACCGCTGATCGCGTCCGGCTGCATCATGATGCGGGCCTGCCACCTCAACACCTGTCCGGTAGGGATCGCGACCCAGGATCCCGAGCTGCGCCGCCGGTTCGAGGGCCAACCCGAACACGTGGTCAACTACTTCTTCTTCGTCGCCGAGGAGGCCCGCAGGGTCATGGCCGAGCTCGGCGTCCGGTCCTTCGACGAGCTGATCGGTCGCAGTGACCTGATCGAGGCATCCGATGCGATCGACCACTGGAAAGCGCGCGGCATTGACCTCAGCGGGATCCTGGCGTTCCCGGAAGGCGTGCCTGAAGATGCGCCACGCCGACAGGTTCGCGACCAGGAGTCGGTGCTCGACGAAAACCTCGACTGGGCCCTGATCGAGGATTCGAAGCCGGCCATCGAAAGCGGAAAGCCGGTCTCCCTCGAGCGTGAGGTCAGGAACGTCGACCGCTGTGTCGGCGGAATCCTCTCGAACGCGATCGCGACCCGCTACGGGGCCGCCGGACTGCCGGAGGACACGATCGAGGTGCGCATGAGCGGCTCGGCAGGGCAGTCTTTCGGCGGCTGGCTGGCTCCCGGGGTCAGCTTCAAACTCCGCGGCGAGGTCAACGATTACGTCGGCAAGGGCCTTTCCGGTGGAATCATCGCCGTTTCGCCTCCCGAGGGAGTCAACTTCCAGCCGGAGGAGAACGTGCTCGTCGGCAACACGGCGCTCTATGGCGCCACCAGCGGCAGGGCCTTCTTCCGCGGCATCGGGGGGGAGCGGTTCGCGGTGCGGAACTCCGGCGCGACCGCGGTGATCGAGGGGGTCGGCGACCACGGTTGTGAGTACATGACCGGAGGCGAGGTCGTGGTGCTCGGACCGACCGGGCGCAACTTCGCCGCCGGCATGAGCGGCGGGATCGCCTACGTGTACGACGAAGACGGCGAGTTTGATTCAAGAGTCAACCCGGCGATGCTGGACCAGCTTGAAGAGCCGGGCGGTGAAGACCGTATCCAGCTACGGGGATTGATCCAGGAGCATCTGGAACGGACCGACTCGGCCCTTGCACGACGGATTCTCGACGAGTGGGATGACGCCTCGAACCGGTTCGTCAAGGTCTTCCCGGCCGACTACAAGCGGGTTCTGGCTGAGCGCGAGGCGGCGGGGTCCGAGACGGACAGGGAGCAGCCGCGTGTGGCCGTGACCGCCGAGAAGGGAGCCTGATCATGGGCAAACTGGGCGGATTCCTCGAGATCGAGCGGGCCGGCATTCCCTATCGCGACCCGGCCGAAAGGGCCCGGGACTACAGCGAGTTCGTGGTCAAACGGTCCGATGACGAACTGGCCGAACAGGGAGCCCGCTGGCATGGACTGTGGCGTGCCTTTCTGCCACAACGGCTGCCCGCTGGGCAACCTGATCCCGGACTGGAACGATCTCGTGTACCGGGGACGCTGGCAGGACGCCATCCGGCAGCTCCACGCGACCAACAACTTCCCCGAGTTCACCGGCAGGCTGTGCCCGGCCCCCTGCGAGGCAGCCTGCGTGCTCGAAATCAGAGAGAACAACGCGGTCACGATCAAGCAGATCGAGCAGTCGATAGTCGACCATGCCTGGAAGGAAGGCTGGATCCGCCCTCGACCGCCCAAGCGGGAGACCGGGTACGGTGCCGCGGTGGTGGGCTCGGGGCCGGCCGGGATGGCCGCAGCCCAGCAGCTTCGACGGAGCGGCCACTCGGTCACCCTGTTCGAACGTGACGAGGCCGCGGGCGGCCTGGTCCGCTTCGGGGTCCCTGATTTCAAGATCGAAAAGACCGTGGTCGAACGCCGGGTGCAGCAACTCGTCCACGAGGGCGTCGAAATTCGCTGCGGGGTGGACGTCGGGGTCGATCTCACCGTGGAGGAACTGCGGGACTCATTTGACGCGGTGGTTCTGGCGACCGGCTCGCGGGTGCCGCGCGACCTGCCGGTCCCCGGGCGCGAGCTGGACGGCGTCCACTTCGCCATGGACTACCTCTACACCCGCAACCGCTGGGTTGCGACCGAGGCGGGCCCGCGGCCGATGTCCGCGGCGCCGGACCCCTCCGGCCTGTCGGCCGCCGGCAAGAACGTAGTGGTGATCGGCGGCGGCGATACCGGGGCTGACTGCGTCGGCAACTCGATCCGGGAAGGGGCGCTCGAGGTCGTCCAGCTGGAGCTCCTGCCCGAACCACCTCCGACGCGACCGGATGAGCTGACGCCCTGGCCGCTCTGGCCGAACAAGTACCGGCTCTCCTACGCGATGGATGAAGCGAAGACGATCGACCGGGGCGAACAGGACTTCTCGGTGACCACGACCCGGCTCAGCGGTGGGGAAGATGGCCGGGTGACCACCCTGCACGCCGCCCGGGCATCGGCCGAACCACCGTTCGCGCCGGTCGAGGGGAGTGAATTCGAGATCAGGGCCGACCTGGTCCTTCTGGCCATGGGCTTCCTCCACCCCGAGCAGGGCCTGATCGACACGATCGGCTGCGAAAAGGACGGCCGCGGAAACATCAAGGCCGGGACCTACGAGACCTCGACCGAAGGGGTTTTCGCCGCCGGCGACGCCCGCCGCGGTCAGTCGCTGATCGTCTGGGCGATCAACGAAGGGCGTCAGTGCGCCCGAATGGTCGACCGTTATCTCGGATCGCTGCCGTCGCGGACGGCCCGTCCGGCGTCGCGGACGGTCCACACCGGGAACGTGGAACCGGCCGACGAAGGGCCCGAGGGCCCGCCCCGGAACGTCTCCCCGGGGCTCGGCCCCGACCCGAGGCCCGCACCGCAGGAGTTCTGAGGACTAGTCCCCGACGTCCCCGCGGCGCTCGGCCGCGAGGTCCGCGACGGTCGGGACGCCATCAGGGACCGGACTACGAACCAGGATGATCGAGCCCACGATGGCGGCAATCACCGAGCCGCTCAAGATCCCGATCTTGGCCGTCTCGATCAGACCGGGATCGACGAAGGCGAGCTGTGCGATGAAGATCGAGACCGTGAACCCGATCCCACCGAGCGCGGCGATGCCCCAGACGTGAATCGGCAGCACGCCTTCCGGCGTCTCGGCGAGGTTGAGCTTCTGTGCGGCGACCGTGGCCAGCCCGATGCCGAAAGTCTTGCCGGCGACCAGGCCGAGCAGGATCCCCCAGAAGATCGCGGTGGAGGCCGCGGTCTCGACCACGCCGACACTGAGCGCGATACCGGCGTTGGCCAGCGCGAACAAAGGCACGATCAGAAGGCTCGTATAGGGGTGGAGCGTGTGCTCCATGTCTTCCAGGACCATACGCCCCTTGACCGGCCGGGCCGGGGTGATCAGGCCGAGCGCGACGCCGGCGATCGTGGCGTGCACGCCCGAGGAATAGAAGCCGATCCAGACCAGTAAACCGACCACGATGAACGGCAGAATTCGGTGGATTCCGATCCGCTCCATGCCGGTGATCGCTCCAAGGCCGAGCACGCCGACAGCGAGCCAGACAAGATCGATGCCGCTGGAATAGAAGATCGCGATCACGGTGATCGCGATCACGTCGTCGACGATCGCGATGCTGAGCAGAAAGAGCCTGACCCCGGCCGGGATCCGGTTACCAAGAAGCGCCAGGACGGCGACCGCGAATGCGATGTCGGTCGCCATCGGGATCGCCCAGCCTTCGGCCCCGGATCCACCCGCGTTGAGGGCGACGAAGACAAGGGCCGGCAGGGCAACTCCACCCAGGGCGGCGATGATCGGAAGGGACGCCTTCTTGCGGCTGTTCAGCTCGCCGACCGTCAGCTCCCGCTTGATCTCAAGGCCGACGACGAAGAAGAAGATCGCCATCAGGCCGTCGTTCACCCAGTGCTGGAGGTCTTCGGTAATGCTGGCCTTGCCGATCCCGATCGATATTTCGGTGTGCCAGAAAGAGTTGTAGGTGTCACCGAACGGTGCGTTCGCCCAGACCATCGCGATGACGACCGCGACGAGCAGTACCGCACCGCCGGTGACCTCACTCCGGATGAAGTCGGTCGTCTTCAAGCGACCTGGACGTCGAGCGGGCCGTTGGTGGAAAGCGCTGGCTTCACCGGGCCAATCTACCAGCGAACCGACCGCACTCGTAGACTGAAATCGATGCCCGGCGAAGCAGAAAACGACCAGGGGTCCCGGCGCCAGGAGTCGAGCGGCCACAGCCACGGGGCGGGCGCCTACCGCGGGACCGACCGCCGGGCCCTGCTGATCGCGGCCGGACTCACCGCCGGGTTCATGCTGGTCGAGGCGGCCGGCGGACTGATCACCGGAAGCCTCGCACTGCTGGCCGACGCCGGCCACATGCTCTCCGACAGCTTTTCGCTGCTCCTGGCTCTGGGCGCAGTCTCGCTGGCGGCCCGCCCGGCCACGGCCAGGCGGAGTTTCGGCTACAAGCGGGCCGAGATCCTGGCCGCGCTGGTCAATGGGATCCTGCTGGTGCTGGTCTCGATCTGGGTGGTGATCGAAGCGATAAGCCGTCTCGGCGACCCGGTCGAGATCCTCGGCGGGGAGATGCTGGTCATCGCGGTTATCGGTCTCGGCGCCAACCTGATCGCGGGCTACGTGCTCTACCAGGCCTCCGGGGACAGCCTCAACGTCAAAGCCGCGCTGCGCCACGTCTTGGCCGATGTCGCCGGGTCGGTCGGTGTGATCGTCGCCGCCGGCATAATCCTGATGACCGGGTGGGAACAGGCGGACGCGATCGTCTCGATCCTGATCTCGATCCTGATCGCCGCCAGCGCCTGGTCGATCCTCAGGGAATCGGTAGACGTACTGCTGGAGTCGGCCCCGAAAGGGAGCGACCCCGAGGAGATCGGCCTGGCGATGGCCGGTCAGCGTGGTGTCGAGCAGGTTCACGACCTTCACATCTGGCAGATCACCTCGGGTTTCCCGACGCTTTCGGCCCACGTCCTGGTTGGCCCCGGCGCCGACTGCCACGGAATCCGCGGGGAGCTGGAAGTTATGCTGGCCGAGCGCTTCGAGATCCAGCACACCACCCTCCAGGTGGAGCACGCAGTGGACCAGAAACCGGTTCCCCTGGAGTCGCCGCAAACCTGAACGCGGCACCGGCAGGCTTTTCGCGTCCGGTCCCGGCGCTAGCTTTTCTCGCGTGAACTGGTACGAGGGCCGACTGGCCGCCTACGACATCGAGACAACCGGGACCGATACGGAGAACGACCGGATCGTCACCGCCGCCGTGTGCGTGGTCGGAGGGGGACAGGAGACGCTGAGCCGAACCTGGCTGGTCGATCCGGGGGTCGAGATCCCTGCCGACGCGACCGAGGTACACGGCATCACCAATGAAAAGGCCAGAAGTGAGGGACAGGACGCGGCCGGCGCCGTGGCTGAAATAACCGAGTTCCTCGCGCTCCAGGTTGCCGAGGACATCCCGATCGTCGCCTTCAACGCACGTTTTGACCTGACCATCCTCGACCGTGAGGCACGCCGCCATGCGGTGACCCCCCTGATCGAACTGGTCGGGGGCACGGAGGGGCTGCTCGTGATCGACCCTTACGTGCTGGAGAAGAAGATCAACAAGTTTCGCAAGGGCGGACGAACCCTCGGCATCCTCTGTGAGGACTACGGGATCCCGCTTACCGATGCCCATGCGGCCGACGCCGACGCGATGGCCGCGGCCAGGCTGGCCTACCGACTCGGCAAGATCAACGCCGACCTCGGGGCCTACGACCTGCCGATGCTCCACGAGGACCAGATTGCCTGGGCCGACGAGCAGGGCAAGTCACTTCAGGAACACTTCGACCGGCAGGGCCGCTCGGAGACTGTGCAGCGGGTCTGGCCGGTCGTGCCCTACGCTGCCTGAGCCATTCAGGAGATCGAAGAGAAGGAGGAGCGAAATCTCCTCAACGAGATGGGCGGCCCCCAGGGGATCGCGGATTCCAGCCTGCCCGCACTGCTCTTCGTAATCGTCTACACGCTGTTCGGCAACGACATCCAGACGGCGGGGATCGCCGCGGTCGCGCTGGGCGGGGTGATCGCCGTCGTCCGCCTGATCCGCGGGGAGTCGGCCAGGTTCGCCCTGACCGGGTTTTTCGGGGTCGCGCTGGCCGCTTTCATTGCCAGCCGGTCGGGACGGGCCGAGGACTTCTTCCTGCCGGGCCTGTTGCTGAACGCCGGCTATGCCCTGGTCTACCTGGTCTCGATTCTGGTCCGCTGGCCGCTGATCGGCGTGCTGGTCGGGCCTCTGGTCGGCGAAGGCATGACCTGGCGCAGGGATCCGGACAAAGTGAGACTGTACAGCCGGGCGAGCTGGGTCTGGTTCGGCATGTTCATAGTCCGGCTGGCGGTACAGCTACCGCTGTATCTCGCAGGTTCGGTAGTCGCCCTGGGCATCGCCAAGACGGCGATGGGACTGCCGGTGTTCGCCCTGGCACTGTGGCTCACCTACCTGATCCTCAGGTCCGGCGGCATCGATCTGAAGGCGGCTACCGACAGCGGTGCCCGCAAACGCGACCGGCGCGGAATCTGAGCTCGGGCCATCACCGGAACTGGACGACGTTCGAGCACCTGCGGGCCGAGATTCGGCTAGGCTGTCCCCGGTGCGCCGGGAAGCCTGGTCGGCAACACGTTTTGTCGATCCGTGACCGCAAATCCCCGAGAGCGACGCGATGGCAATAGCTGTCGCCACATTCCTGATTGCGCTTGCGCTCATCGCGAGCGAGCGCATGCACCGGACCAAGATCGCCTTGCTCGGTGCGGCGATCGTCGTCCTGTTCGTCCCCGACTTCGGACAGGAGACCGCGATCGAGTCGGTCGACTTCAACACGATCGGCCTGCTCGCGGGGATGATGATCCTCGTTTACCTGACCCAGCAGACGGGGATCTACGACTACATCGCGATCCGGGCAGGGCAACTCTCCAAGGGCGAGCCGCTGCGCGTCGTTCTCAGCCTCGCCTGCACGACGGCGCTCCTTTCCGCCTTCCTCGACAACCTGACCACGGTCCTACTGATCGTCCCGATCACCTTCCTGCTGGCCGACGCTCTCGATATTGATCCGATCCCGCTGGTGATCATCGAGGTGATGGCCTCCAACATCGGCGGGACCGCAACGCTGATCGGCGACCCGCCGAACATCATCATCGCCGGCGCCACCGGCCTTACCTTCAACCAGTTCATCCTCAACCTCGCGCCGATCGTCGTCGTCGTTTTCACGATCGTGGTCAGCGGCCTCTATCTCTTCTATCGGAAGCAACTTCGGATCGCTCCCAAGGACCGGGAGATGGTCATGGAGCTCGATGCCGCTGCGTCGATCCGGGACGCCGACGAGCTGCGGCGGACCGTCCCGGTCCTGGTGGGGACCGTCCTCGTTTTCTTCGGACACCAGATGCTCGGCGTCGAGCCCGCCACGGTGGCGTTGACCGGCGCCGCGATCGGCCTGGCTGTAACCCATATTCCTCTCGAACAGGCGCTCTCGAAGATCGAATGGCCGACCCTGTTCTTCTTCGTCGCGCTGTTCATCATGGTCGGGGCGCTCGAAGAGACGGGGGCGATCGACCACGTCGCCGAGGTCGTCAAGGATGTCACCGGCGGAAACCGCACGGCGGAGTTGATCGGAGTCCTCTGGATCGGCGGAATCGGATCGGGAGTCGTCGACAACATTCCGTTCACTACGGCGATGATCCCGATCGTCAGGGAGCTCAACACCGGCGGCACCGATGACGCCTACTGGTGGTCGCTGGCGCTGGGCGCCTGTTTCGGCGGCAACGCCACGGTCATCGCGGCGGCCGCCAACGTCGCCGCGGCCGGACTGACCGAGCGGGCAGGGCGACCGCTCGGCTTCATCATGTTCATGCGAGTCGGAGTTCCGGTGACTCTCGTCTCCCTGATTGTCGCGACTGCATACGTGCTGATGCGATACGTGGTGATATAGGGACATGCCGAACTCGATAGTCCGATCCGTGATCCGTGAGGTCGAGCCCCTGAGCGTCGATGAGTTGATCGCCGGAGCCACCCGGAAGGTGCTGGACAGTGGCCTGCCCGGGTTGCCGGCCGTCGAGGAGGACGGGACCTTCGTGGGGATCTTCGGCGAGCGTGAGTTCATGACGGCACTCTTTCCCGGCTACATGGGCGAGCTCGGCTCGGCGGCGATGATCAGGCGCTCGATTGACGACGCGATCGAGCGCCGGGAGGCATGTCGCTCCGAATCGATCCGCGAGTACCTGACCACCGACCACGTCATGGTCGAGGACGACTACTCCGACTCCCAGCTCGCCGAGATCTTCCTCCACCATCGAGTCCTCGTGGTCCCGATCGCGACGGCTGGAAGGGTGCACGCCGTCGTGACCCGTGCCGACTATTTCGCTGCGCTCTTCGAGAAGTTCGAGGCCGCCGGGGCTGAGCGCCCCTGAGCATGCCGGACGCGGCAGCGGTCCCGGTCCGTCTCGCCGCGGACCCGCCACCTCAAGGGCAGCGGATCGAAAAAGCTATATGATGTCCGGCCGCCTTTGTCGCAACCGCCGCCACCAACCGCAGCCACCGCCCCTGACGAGAGTCTGCGGGCGAAAACCAATGGTGGACCCAAGAAGGGCCGTTCGTCCGCCTCGATCAGGCTCCGAATGGAGATTCCCGGCGGCGAGTTCGCGACCGACTCATTCCTCGCCGTGGTCGAGGCGCACCCTCCCGGAAAGCCGGGCGAATTCGAAGACGTCGCTCAGATCTGGGGCGAAGGGAACGAGCGCTTCGGCGCCCGGGGTCGAATCGACACAACCCTCGGAGTCGGCATGGCGGCCGCCGCCTGGACGCCTCTCAGGCGCCTGCTGGAGGCGGACGTCCCGGAACAGCTCGAGCTGGACGACGCCGAAATCGGGGAGTTGCTCGACGGTGCGGCTGAGCGGCTCGAGGGCTCCGGAGTGCCGGTCCTCTGGGCCCCGGAGTTCGATCCGGGGCTTGACGCCAAGGTGGTCGTCGGAACGACCGGGGGCCTGAGCCAGAGCGTCCCCGACGTGTTTGACCAGACCGCGCTCCAGGGCTTTTCCTGGCAGCTCACGCTCGACGGAGAGGCGCTGGACGAGAGTGAGCGGGACTTCGTCGCTGAGTCATCGAGGCCACTCGTCTGGCTGCGGGGCCGCTGGGTCCTGGTCCCGCCGCTTCAAGCGGCCCGCGCCCGAAAACCCGACCTGAAGCCGCTCACCGCGATCGATGCGCTGAGCGTCGCTCTCACCGGCAGCACCATGATCGAGGACCGCACCGTGGAGGTGGAAGCAACCGGCTGGGTGGCCGAGCTCCGCGAACAGGTGACCTCGGCGGAAAACGAAGAGACAGGGATCCCCGTACCGGGAGACCTCACCGCAACCCTGCGTGAGTACCAGATCGAGGGTTTCCGCTGGCTCCACCGGATGACCTCGCTCGGCCTCGGCGGCTGTCTGGCCGACGACATGGGACTGGGCAAGACAGTGATGCTGATCACCCTTCACCTTCACCGCCAGCGCAATTCCCGTACGCACGGACCGACCCTGGTCGTCTGCCCGGCCTCGCTGCTCGGCAACTGGGAGCGCGAGATCCGGCGTTTCGCACCCGGCGAGACGGTGCGTCGCTACCACGGGGCGAGTCGCACGCTCAGCAAGGTGACCGACGGCTTCGTGCTCACCACCTACGGCACGATGCGGCTCGACGCGCCCGAGTTCGAGTCGGTCAGCTGGGGACTTCTGGTCGCCGATGAGGCCCAGCACGTCAAGAACCCCCGCTCGGCCGGGGCCAAGGCGCTGAGGACGATCCCGGCCCGCTCTCGGGTGGCCCTTACCGGAACGCCGGTCGAGAACAACCTGTCCGAACTCTGGGCGATCCTCGACTGGACCACCCCGGGCCTGCTCGGCAGCCATGCTTCGTTCCGCCGGAAGTGGGGCGATCCGATCGAGGTAGAGATGAAGCTGGAGACGACCAGGATGCTCTCGAAGCTGGTCCGGCCGTTCCTGCTCCGCCGGCGCAAGTCCGACCCCGGGATCGCACCTGAGCTCCCTCCGAAGACGGTCACCGACCAGCCGGTCGAGCTCACCCCCGAGCAGGTCAAGCTGTACGAGCGGGCGGTCAAGGAGAACATGTTCGAGATCCGCACCAGCGACGGGATAAACCGCCGCGGGCTGGTCCTGAAGCTGCTGACCTCGCTCAAGCAGATCTGCAACCACCCGGCCCAGTTCCTCAAGGAGGAGCACCCGAAGCTCGACGAACGCTCGGGAAAACTGGAACTGCTCGACGAGCTGCTCGACACGATCCTGACCGAGGACGGCGCAGTACTGATCTTCACCCAGTACGTCGCGATGGCAAAACTGCTGAAGAGCCACCTGGACGCCCGGGAGATCGCAAACCAGCTCCTGCATGGAGGGACCCCGGTCAAGCAGCGTGAGAAGATGGTCGACCGGTTCCAGTCGGGCGAGTCTTCCGTATTCCTGTTGTCGCTGAAGGCCGCAGGCACCGGGCTCAACCTCACCCGGGCCGATCACGTGATCCACTACGACCGGTGGTGGAACCCGGCGGTAGAGGAACAGGCCACCGACCGGGCACACCGGATCGGCCAGACCAGCGCGGTGCAGGTCCACCGGCTGCTCGCCGAGGGCACGATCGAGGACAGGATCGCCTCGATCCACGAGACCAAGCGGGAGCTGGCCGACGCGATCGTCAGCGCCGGCGAGTCGGCCCTGACCGAACTCTCCAACGAAGACCTGACCGAACTGGTCAGCCTGAGAAACAGGGGCTGAAGCACAAGGCGGAGGTCGATTCCGTTGGGTAGGGTTGCACCGACGTCGGCCGCAACACATCTGGATCCCGCCCGGCCGGGAGCCGCGACCAGAGAGGCAATTCCTTGGACCTGACCTTTTCCCCGGAAGAAACCGAGTTCCAGGATGAACTCCGGCAGTGGCTTGCCGAAAATCATCCCGGCGACGAGCCTCGAGAGGACGACGACTCCACATTCGAGTTCCGCAAGAACTGGCAGCGGAGCCTCTACGAGGGCGGCTGGGCCGCGGTCCAGTGGCCGGAGCAATACGGCGGCCGTGATGCAACGCTGATGCAGTCGGCGATCTTCTTCGAAGAGGTCGGCCGCACCCGCGCTCCGCTCCCGGCCAACGTGCTCGGTCTGCTGCTTGCCGGGCCGACGATAATGACCTGGGGCACCCCGGAACAGAAGGAGCGTTACCTCACCCCGATCCTCTCGGCCGAGGAGATCTGGTGCCAGGGCTTCAGCGAGCCCGAGGCCGGATCGGACCTCGCCGCGGTCAAGACCGTCGCCAAGCGGGACGGCGACGAATGGGTGGTAACCGGTCAGAAGGTCTGGACCAGCGGCGCCCAGTACTCGAAGTGGTGCATGCTGGTCGCCCGTACCGACCCCGAGGCGTCCAAGCACAAGGGCCTTTCCTACTTCCTGATGGACATGGAGCAGCCGGGAGTCCAGGTCCGGCCGCTGGTTCAGATCACCGGCGAAGCCGAATTCAACGAGCTGTTCATCGAGGAAGCGAGGATCCCTCACGAGAATATGCTCGGCGGGGAGGGGGACGGCTGGAATGTCGCCCTGACCACACTGATGAACGAACGGTCGGGCCTCGGATTCTTCCTCCAGATCCGGATGCGCCAGCTGCTCGACCAGGTGGTCGAGGAAGCGGTCAACAACGGGAAGATCGAAGACCCGGTGATCGCCGAGAGGATCGGCGAAATCGAAGCGAGGACCGAGATCACCCGGCTGATCGCCTATCGCGGGCTCAGCACGATCGAGAAGTACGGCCAGCCCGGTCCCGAGGGCTCGCTGACCAAGTGGCTCTGGTCGGAAACCAACCAGATGCTGGTCCAGCTGGCGGTGGACGTGGTCGGACCGGAGGCGCTTTCGGCCGACACGGTCTGGGCCTATGAGCTTCTCCGGGCGCGCGGAAACACGCTCGAGGGCGGCACGACCGAGATCCTGAAGAACATCATCGCCGAACGGGTACTGGGACTCCCGCGAAAGTAGGCCTTCCATGAAATTCGAATTCACCGACGACCAGCAGGAAATCAAGCGCACCGCCAAGGAGATGCTCGGCAGTCGTTCGACGCTCGAGCGGGTCCGCTCGGCGGCCGAGTCCAAGGCCTACGATCCCGAGCTCTGGAAGGAGCTCTGCGATCTCGGCTGGCCCGGCGTCGCGACCGCCGAGCAGTACGGCGGGGGTGGCCTCGGTGTGGTCGAGCTGGCCGGATTGCTCGAAGAGGGCGGCTACGCCCTGGCCGGCTCGCCGTTCCTGGCAACGACCGCGTGCGGTGCGGCGATCCAGGAGGCCGGCTCGGAAGCACAGAAGGAGTCCTGGCTGCCCAGGCTGGCGACCGGCGAAGCGACCGGGACCCTGGCGGTCTCCGGCGAACTCGCACCGGACGCTGCCGAGGCCGACGTGGTCGTGCTGGTCGATTCCGAAGGGGGAGGGGCACGCCTCCTAAGCGGAGAGCAGGCGAACTCTTCAGCGGTCGAGACAATCGACCCCACCCGGCGCTATGGCGCCATTGCGGCAGACGGTTCGGCCGGAGAGGAGATGCCGGGCGACGAGCAGGCCGCGCTTGCGATCGGCGCACTGATCACTTCGGCCGAGCTGGTCGGGATCTGTCAGCGCTCACTCGACATCACCCTCGAGTACGTCAAGGACCGCAAGCAGTTCGGCCGTCCGGTCGGATCGTTCCAGGCGGTACAGCACAAGTGCGCCCGGATGCTGATGCAGACCGAGGCTGCGCGCTCGGCGACCTACTTCGGCGCCTGGGCGGCCGACGCCGACCGCGACCGCCTTGTCGAGGGGGCCTCTCTGGCCAAGGCGTCTTCGTCGGAGGCCGGGGTGGAAGTCACCGGGTCGGCGATCCAGGCACACGGGGGCATCGGGTTCACCTGGGAGGCCGACATCCACTGGTTCTTCAAACGGGCCCAGCTCGACGCGGCCTACCTGGGCGGCACCAAGTCCCACCGCCGCCGCCTCGCGGCGCTGGCGGCACGGAAGGTAAGCAGCCCGGGCTGATCCGACGGCCCGGCAGTGATCGCCCGGCGTGATTTGAACGCCGGTTTCCTGGACCGTCGATACCCGACCCATTCAGTCGTGTTAGGGTGCCCGAATAGTGACTGGGGCCACCCTGAGAAAGACCGCGACAAGACCATCCCTGTTGGCCTGGGCGGGCGGCCTGACATTCATCGCCGGAATGGTCTACCTGATGGCCACCGCCGAGACCGGCCCGGTCGATCCGACCGAGATCACCCGGACCCAGTCCCACGGAACGGTTGTCTTCAACTCGAGCATGATCGTCTTCCGCGAAGGGCTTGAGGCCGTCCTGATCTTCGCCGCGGTGATCGCCAGCTTCATCGGTGCCAACGCATCGCGCAAGAAGCCGGTAATCCTCGGCGCCGTGTTCTCATTCGCCGCGACCATCGTCACCTGGTTTCTGGCGCAGGCCCTGCTCAGCGTCGCCTCGCCACTCGGTCCCAAGCTCGAGGCGATCACCGGGTTCATCGCGATCGTCGTGCTGCTGGTGGTGCTCAACTGGTTCGTACACAAGGTCTACTGGTCGGAATGGATCGGCCGGCACCACCGGCGCCGCCGGGAGCTCCTTGCCGGGACCGGGGGAGGGGTGACCCTGGGGCTGGTCCTGCTCGGCTTCACCAGCGTCTACCGGGAGGGCTTCGAAGTGGTGCTGTTCCTTCAGAATCTCCAGCTCCAGCAGGGCAGCGCGGCAGTCATGGAAGGGGTGGCGATCGGGCTGACCGGGACCGCGATCGTCGGGGCATTCGTATTCCTGCTGCATCGCAGACTTCCCTACAAGAAGATGCTGGTCCTCACCGGAATCCTGGTCGGGGTGGTTCTGGTCGTGATGATCGGAGGCACCGCGCTCTCGTTCGCCGAGCTCGGCTGGATCCCGATGCACCGGACGCCGTTCGACCTGCCGGTCTGGATGGGCTCCTGGTTCGAGATCTATCCCGTCTGGGAGACGCTCGGCGCCCAGGTACTGGCCGCCGGTTTCGTCGTCGGCTCGTACTTTCTCGCCGAAGAGCTCAAGGACCGGGGACCGCGGCGACGGGGGGAACAGCCCAAGGCGGTCAAGGGCGTACGGCCGGGCGAGCTGAAGCCGTCAGCCCCGGAGACCGCAGTAGCCGAACCGATCGTCTGAGCCGGGAAGGACCGGGGTCGGAGTTCGGCCCATACTGTGCGGGTGCCGGACAGCTCACGAAACCCGTCCGGCGATCGTATTCATGGTGTGAGACCTTTTGAAGAGATCGTCGTCGCCCACGGACCGGCCGTGTTGCGGATCTGCCGCTCCCTGGTCGGGCAGGCCGAGGCCGAGGATGCCTGGTCGGAGACCTTTCTGGCGGCCCTCAGGGCCTATCCGGGGCTTGATCCGGAGGTCCCGGTCGAGGCCTGGCTGGTGACCATCGCCAGGAACAAGGCGATTGACCACCACCGCGCTCGCGGCAGGCGGCCGGTGCCACTGGCCGAACTGCCCGAGCCCGCGCAGGCCGCGCTTGCGCCCGACGGGCGCGACCACGAACTCTGGGACCGGCTGGCCGGGTTGCCGCACAAGCAGCTCCGCTGCGTGGTTTACCACTACATCGGAGGGCTGCGTTACGCCGAGATCGCCGAAGCCCTCGGGGGCAGCGAGGCTGCTGCCCGCCGCGCGGCGGCAGATGGCATCACCGCCCTGCGAAAGGCCTATCAGGCAAACGAGACCAAGGCGGGAGCCAATCCATGAATCAGACCGAAACCATTCAGGAGCGCCTGCACGGTCAGCTGGTCGGCCGGGCGGAAGAAGAGGGTCTGCTCGAACTGGCCTACCGGACCGTGAGCAGCCCGGTCGGGGAGCTGCTGCTGGTCAAGTCCGAGTCCGGGCTTGTCAGAGTCGCATTCGAGTCCGAAGACCACGACCGGGTCCTCGGCTCGCTGGCTGACCGGATCAGCCCCCGGATCCTCCGTAGCCCGGCCTCGCTCGACCGGGCGGCATTCGAGCTGGACCAGTACTTCGCGGGAAAGCTCCGCGAGTTCACTTCAGGCCGCGACCTGAGCCTGGTCCGAGGCTTCCAGCGGACGGTGCTGGAGCGGCTCGGTCAGATCCCCTGGGGACACACCGAGAGCTATTCCCAGGTGGCCCGGGAGGTAGGCAACCCGAAGGCGGTCAGGGCGGTCGGCACAGCCTGCGCGGTCAACCCGATCCCGTTGATCGTGCCCTGTCACCGGGTGCTGAAGGCCGATGGCTCGGCCGGCAACTACCGCGGCGGCGGCGAAGCAAAGCAGCTTCTGCTGGCCCTCGAGGGGAGCGGTTGAGTCCGGCATCGGGTCCCGCGCCCGACCCCGGTGGCCTGGTCACGGGCCCGGACGGGCTCCGCCGGCCGGCCTGGGCGGCCGGCGATCCACTGCTCCGGGATTACTACGACCACGAGTGGGGGCTCCCGGTCAAAGGCGAGCGGGCGCATTTCGAGCGACTCACTCTCGAGGGCTTTCAGGCAGGACTGTCGTGGGCGACGATCCTGCGCAAGCGGGACGCGTTCCGCGAGGCATTCGCCGGGTTCGATCCCGAGCGGGTGGCGCGGTTCACCGATTCAGATCTCGACGGGCTGATGGAGAACCGGGCGATCGTGCGAAACCGCAGGAAGATCGAGGCCGCCCGGACCAATGCCCGTGCGACGATTGAACTGCGGACCGAGGGAGGCCTGGAACAATTGATCTGGTCGTTCCGACCCCGGCAGACGCCGGCGCCGGTCACTGCCGAAGAGCTACAGACCGAATCGTCCGAGTCGAAGGCGCTCGCGGCGGCTCTCAAGCAGCGGGGCTTCGTCTTCGTCGGCCCGACCACGATGTGCACGCCCTGATGGAAGCGATCGGCGTGATCGACAGCCACCTGGTCGGAAGCCACCGGCGCGGATCGTCAGGCGTCTGGTCCTCCTCAAAGCTCTGACCCCGGGGAGCCGGCACAGGCAGGGGGTGAAGGGTCGGACCCACGATCGGGGCAGCTGCCACCGGGGCCCCGGACCGGGCACTGCACCGCACGGGCCCGGCCGGCCCGTGCGGTCTGACCGTCTCGCCTAGCGACTCGAAGGCAGACGCTGTTCCATGAAGGCCATGACTTCAGCCTCGGCTGCGGCAAGAATGCTGCCGTGGTCGACCCCGGGGTATTCGGTGTAGGTCAACCGGTTGCCGGATGCGTCCAGCTCTTCACTCAGCGTCGTCGTGAGGAAGGCGGGCACGGTGGTATCCGCTGTGCCCTGCGCCATGAGGATCGGGGCCTGGCTGAATACGTCGGGGTTGTTTGCGCCGAGTACGTCGGCCAGGGGAACCTGATCGGCGCCGGGCCTGATCAACTCGGAGGGAGCAAGGCCGCCGAAGCTGTCGGGCTGGGCGAGCTCCTCCAGGCACACGGTCTTGGTCTGCGGGTAGAACGGCAGCGCCGAATCGGACAAAAGATCACTCTGGTTGATTTCACCAGACGCTGTCTGGGCGCCTCGGACGATCAATGCGGCGAGAGCGCTCAGTGAACTGGGCGTCGTCAGCCCCGGCAGGATGGGGAGGTAATCCTTCATGTGTGAAGCCGGGGCGTAGGCAACGGTGCCGCGTAGCTTCAGGTCCGGTGTCCACTTCGACGCCAGGCCGGCTGCGAACAGCGAGGCGTGGCCGCCCTGTGAATGGCCGGCGATCAGGAATTTCTTGCTGAGCAGTCCCTTCTTGAGCTGGCGCGAAGCCCGGACGATGTCGAGCGCACTGCGGCCTTCGGCCTTGCCGATCAGGAACGGATGGATCCCGGGGGTACCGAGACCCTGGTAGTCGGTGCGTACCACTGCGTATCCGGCCTCGAGCCAGGCGTTGAGCTCCGGGTCGGTGTAGCTGATGTAGGCCTCGGCCGGTCCTCCCGGGCGATTCCGGGTGGGCGCGCACTCATCGGCGATGCCCGTGGTTCCGTGGTTGTAGCTGATGACGGGCCAACCGCCCTTCGGCTTCCTGCCCTTGGGAATGTGGACGGACCCTGACACCGCTACCCGCTTTCCGGACGGCGACTTCGAGGTGTAGAGCACGATCTTGTTCAGCCGGGCTGAATCGAGACGCACGATGGACTTGGCGTTCCGCTGCCAGATCAGCTTGCCGTGACGCTTGGCCAGCTTCTTCGGCGGCTTGTAGAACTTCAGCCCGGCCGGGCCCTTTGCCGGCTTCTTCTGCTTTGCGTCAGCAGAAGCAGCCAGGTCGACCGATGCCAGCATGGCAACGAGGATGGCGAAGGCGATCATGGTGTGAAGACGGGGCAGGCGCAGCGCTGCTGTGTTCAAGTCGGCTCTTTCTTGCTCGGTTGGTTGGCAGAAGCGGGCCACCGATCTCCGTCAGCAACTCCTGCTTCCTGAGTGAGAACCCTCACAATAGGCCCAAGTTGCGAATTCCGGCGGTCGGCCCGGCGCCGGCGGCCGTCCGCAGACCGTGGCCGGTCTCCGGACGGCAGGCTCAGGTCGCTGCCGAAGGCTCGTCGCGAGACCTACGCCCGGCCGCCGGGAGAAGCATGGCCAGCGCCGCGGACAAGAGTATGAAGGCACATGAAACCCAGAGGCAGGCGGTCAGTCCCTGCCACTGGTAGAGCAGTCCTGAAAGCGCGGTCCCCAGGAGCCTGCCACCGGCGTTGGCCATGTAGTAGAAGCCGACGCTCCTGGCGATCTTTTCGCTGGTGGCGTAGCTCAGGATCAGGTACGAGTGCACTGACGAGTTCATCGCAAAGACGACGCCGAAGATGATCAGGCCGACGACGATGGCGAGGGTCGGATCGACGTCGCTCGAGATGGCTATGGCGATCAGGGCGGGGAGGATGGCCAGTACCAGTGCCAGCCGGGTGGCTGTCCGCCCGTCGGGGGTTCTGCCGGTCTCGCGACTGCGCCGGCCGATGACCGACGGCGCCGATGCCTGAACGATCCCGTAGCCGATTACCCATATCGCCAGGAAACCCCCGACCTCCCAGAAGCTCCAGCCCAGGACTGACTCGAGAAATACCGGAAGGCCCACCACGAACCAGACATCGCGCGATGCGAACAGGAAGAGGCGGGCCGCCGCCAGCATGTTGATCGCCCGGCTGTGGGAGAACATGTGACGGAATCGCGCCCCGGCGTCGGCCCGGCCGAGTCCGCCGCGCATCATCGTGGCAGCGAGCATCAGCCCGGAGGCGACCAGCGCCATCAGGATCAGCATCGCAGCCTGAAAACCGACCAGAGTCAGCAGCAGACCGCCGAGAAAGAACCCCACTCCCTTGAGCGCGTTCTTCGAACCGGTCAGCACCGCAACCCAGCCGAAGAGCGAGGACTCCGAGTCCTCCGGAGCGACCAGCTTGACCGCACTCTTCGAGCTCATCTTGGTCAGATCCTTGGCAATGCCGGAGAGAGCCTGGGAGGCCATCACCCAGGGCACGACGAGCCAGGCCGCAGGCACCAGCCCCAGCATTCCCAGGGCAACCAGCTGGACCGACAGGCCCGAGAACAGGGTCGACTTGAGCCCCAGCCGGGAGGCGATCCAGCCGCCGACCAGGTTGGTGACAATGCCGAAGAACTCGTAGAGGACGAACAGGGCCGCCAGCTCGAACGGGGTGTATCCCTGCTCGAAAAAGTAGAACAGGACCAGGATGCGGGCGGCGCCGTCGGCCAGCGTGTTGGCCCAGTAGGCGGCCGTGACCAGGATGTAGTTGCGGAGGTCCCCGCTCCGGCCAGTGTCGGTCATCGGTCGTGGAGGGCCCGGGAGACCATCGCCGCGAGATCGGCTTCGGGCTCGTTGACGTGGAGGAACTCGACTTCGTGATCATCCCATCCGGCACGAAGGGCAAGCCTGCCCATTCGCCCAAAGCCATTGATCCCGATCCGAGTACTCAAGGAGGTCTTCTCGAGTGTTCCTGCCTCATCTCGCTGCGACCGTATCAATTGACAAACGTCAATAGAACTGATTTGATGAAATTCGATGAGCTCGGATCTGGAACTCGCCCCCAAGCAGAAGCGCCCGGCCGGGGAGCCCTGCTGCGAGCCGGTCGTTTATCCGGACGTGGACCGGGCCCAGGCCGAGCGCATGGGCGAAATTGCAAAGGCACTCGGAGATCCGATCCGGCTGACCCTGGTCGACGTTCTGCGCAAACATGCCGGCGAGGTCTGCGTCTGCGAGCTCCTTCCCCTGTTCAAGGTCAGCCAGCCGACCCTGTCACACCACTTGAAGAAGCTCCGCGATGCTGGAATCATCGACTCCGAGCGCAAGGGACTCTGGGCCTATTACTACGTGAGGCCGAAAGCCCTGCGGGAGCTGTCCGGCTGGCTCGCCTGAAGGTCGGTGAAGCCGCCCTTGAACCCAGGCGCCCCGGAGACTACGCTGGAGCGGCAGACAGACACCCGCAGCGTCAGAGAAAGAGGAGTTCCGAAATGCCCGAAATGAAGCGCTACGAACCCGGCACGCCTTCCTGGGTCGACGTGGCCTCCCCGGACGTAGATTCAGCGGTCGCGTTTTACGAGGGGCTGTTCGGCTGGAAAACCTCGGAGGCCGGCGACCCGGAGGAAAGCGGCGGCTACCGCATGTTCAGTCAGGACGGCAAGGCCGTAGCTGGCATCGGCCCGATCCAGAACGAAGGGCAGCCACCCGTTTGGACAACCTACGTCACGGTAGAAGACGCCGACGCCACCGGCGAGAAGGTGAAGGCGGCCGGCGGTTCGGCCCTGCTGGAGCCGATGGACGTGATGACCGCCGGCCGGATGGCGATCTTCAGCGATCCGGAGGGGGCGGTGTTCGCCGTCTGGCAGCCGCGGGACCACGTCGGTTGCGAACTGGTGAACGAACCGGTCTCCCTGACATGGAACGAGTTGCGCACCCGGTATCCGGGCGGGGCGAAGGAGTTCTATTCACAGGTATTCGGCTGGGATGCAGGGGACTTTCCGGCCATGGAGGGCTACGTGATCTGGGTCGTCGGGGAATTGGAACCGGGAAACGGCAAAGGGGGCATGGTCGACATAACGAACATGCCGGTACCCGACGAGATGCCGCCACACTGGGACGTCGCCTTTTCGGTCGAGGACGCGGACGCAACCGCTTCGAAGTGCGCCGAACTGGGCGGCAGCGTGAACATGGCCCCGTTTGATTCACCGGTGGGGCGGATGGCCGCCCTGCAGGATCCGGCCGGCGCGCCTTTCACCGTGATCAAGCTGAATCCGCCCGAAGACGCGCCCGGAGCCTGACCCGGGACGCCGGGCAGGCACGAGATCAAGCCGGGGATCGAATGGCTCGGTGACTTCCCAGGATCGGACCAGGTCAGGGTCTCAAGCAGAGCGCCTGTACGACGAGAGTCTGGTTGCTGGCGGTGTTGTTGTAGCCATAGGCAACCCAGGTTTCGCCGGTGGCGAACATTCCCAGCAGCCCCTTGTCCCCTTCAGCCGGGAGAAGGAAGTAACCGCCGCCATTGATCAGCCTTTCGCCGGCGAGACATGTCTGCAGTACGGAGCCACTGTCACCCGGGCCGACCACGGTTGTTTTCGTCCGTGAAGCAATGAGACCCAGTTCGCTTCCCCGGATCTGCTCAGCGGCAATTTTGGACGCAATTACCGAATCTGTGGCGAGCGTCGAGCTGTTGACCTGTCCTGGCCCTATCTTCGCGGAAGTCACCGCCTGATCGGCAAGCTTGTCGGTGGTCACGGCCTGGTCGGCGAGCTTCGTTGTGGTAACCGCGCTGTCGTCCAGCTTGCCGGTTGCGACGCCAAGGTCGGACAGCTGCTGCGTTCCGACAGCTGCGTCAAGCAGGTCTTCTCCCTGCAGGGACTGATCCGCGACCTTGCTCGAATCGATCGCCCCGTCGGCGACTTTCGCGCGCTTAACCGCCCCGTTCTTGAGGTTTCTCTTGGCCACCGCGCCATTGGAGAGCTTCTTGCTGGTTACCGCCCGGTTCTTGATGTCACCAGTACCGATCTTCGAAGCGGCATATGCCACGCCGGAGACCGAAACGACCAGGGACAGAAAAGCAACGGCCATGGCGGGTGAAGGCCGAAGACGCTTGAGGACGATCACTGTGTATCCCTTCGATTATGCTTCGTGCCTTCGGCGTACGAAGGTGTACACCCACACTAACCCACCTGCATTCATACTGCGGCCGATCCATCAAACGGGCGACCAAACGGTGCCCCTTCATCGCCGGCCGAAACGATGGTCGCTCATCCCAACCCGTATCCTGCTGGCACCGTTGAATCAACCTGAAGAGTGGAGCGCCAGATGAACCGGACCTTCGTGATCGGTGTCGGAATGACCAAGTTCGACAAGCCTGGAACCAGGGAGGGCGACTATCCGGACTGGGCCAGGGAGGCGGGGGAGAAGGCGATCTCGGATGCCGGCATCTCCTACGACGAGATCGAGCAGGCGTTCGCCGCCTACTGCTACGGTGACTCGACCGCCGGCCAGCGTGCGGTCTACGAGCTGGGATTGACCGGAATCCCCGTGGTCAACGTGAACAACAACTGCTCGACCGGGTCGAGCGCGCTGTACCTGGCCCGGCAGTCGGTCAAGGGCGGACTCGCCGACTGCGCCCTGGCGCTCGGATTCGAGAAGATGGAGCTGGGCTCGCTGGGCGTGAAGTTCACCGACCGGACCAACCCGATGGACAGGCACGTCGGGGCCCTGCTCGAGTTGCGCGAGTGGGAGGACGCTCCGCCGGCGCCGCAGATGTTCGGCGCCGCGGGCCGCGAGCACATGGAGAAGTACGGATCCAAACCCGACCACTTCGCCTGGATCGGCTGGAAGAACCACAGGCACTCGGTCAACAACCCGTACGCCCAGTTCCAGACCGAGTACTCGCTCGACGAGATCAAGGAAGCGCGCGAGATCTACTCACCGCTGACCAAGCTGCAGTGCTCGCCGACCAGCGACGGCAGCGCGGCGGCGATCGTCGCCTCGGAGCGCTTCGTCGATGAGCACGGCCTCCGGGACCAGGCGGTCGAGATCGTCGGGCAGGCGATGGTGACCGACCTCGCCAGCACATTCGACAGCAAGTCCTCGATCAACGTGGTCGGCGCCGACATGAGCCGCACCGCCGCCCACCAGGCGCTCGAGGAGGCCGAAGTCGATATCTCCGACATCGACGTGGTCGAGCTTCACGACTGCTTCAGCGCCAACGAGCTGATCACCTACGAGGCTCTGGGTCTTGCCGAGGAGGGGGAGGGGCACCTGCTGGTCGAGTCAGAGGCGACCACCTACGGCGGAGACGGCCCGGTGGTCAACCCGTCCGGAGGCCTGATCTCCAAAGGCCACCCGCTCGGGGCGACCGGCCTGGCACAGGCGTCGGAGCTCACCTGGCAGCTGCGTGGCACCGCCGATGAACGCCAGGTCGAGGGGGCTGAAATCGCCCTCCAGCACAACATCGGCCTCGGTGGGGCGGCGGTGGTCACCGTTTACGCCAGGCCTTGAAACTCTACTCAGCTACCGGGAACAACTGCCTCGACGCCGGCGCTCCGGACTGAATCGATGAGCCGGTTGTCATAACTCACAAAGGCCCGCAAATCAGCCTGGATCTCGATGGCGGTCGCCAGATGAATCGCGTCCAGGCTGCCCAGCGAATCCGGCTCGAGGCTCACAGCCCGGTGCTTGATGTCCGTGGTAAGAGGGATCAGGATCATCTCGTCCAATAGTTGCCGAGCTTCCTCGAGGCGATCTCGGTCAACACGAGTAACAGCCCGCAGAAGTTCGACCTCGGCGATCACGCTGGAGGTCAACTGCAGATCGGACTCGCTTACGTAGTGGTCGAGCGACTCGCTTTGATTCTCGTCGATGATCAGCTTGACCAAAGCGGAGGTATCAGCGTAGAGCGGATCACCCAAGACGGTCACAGGCGTTCCCTGCGCTGCTCTTCGAGTGCCTTTGTGCCTCGATACGGATCCACACCCTCGGGTACCGACCGGTCGCCGTGCCTGTCGAGGAACTCCTTGAGGTTGCCACGGGCGGGCTTGACTCCGGGACGGGCCAGCAGACGCTCGAGCTTGGTTGGCGGAGTCTCCGGCTTCGCCAGGGTCTCGGCACCAAGAATCGCTAGCTTCCGGACGAGGCCGGCCGAGCTACTGCCGGGAAACTTCTCTGTGGCCCGGGTGAGGGCTTCCTTCAGCTCCGGATCCTCAACCACGGCTATTCTGCGATGTTTGGTCGGCATGGGAGCAGTGTAGCACTGCCGTGTGACACCGGTCTCTTATGCGCGATAATGTCGGTTATGTCAACTCAGAACGGATCTTGTCGCTCTGGACGCGATCGCGCACGTCCCTTGTGATGTCATCAGCGAGGCGCGGCTATCGCTCAGCCGCGGCGCGGCGGTAGCGGATATGTGTGGCCAGCGGCGAATGCAGCACCTCGACGGGCTCCAGCCCGAAGGATTCGACGTCGTCGAAGATCAGCTCGCCTGATCCGAGCAGTACCGGAGCGATGTCGAGCGTCAACTCGTCGACGACTCCGGCGATGAGTGCCTGCCGCACGGTCGCGGCGCCGCCCGCGATGTCTACGCCCTCTTCATCGGCGGTCCCACACGCCTGCTCGTAGGCGGCGTCGAAGCCGTCGGTGACGAAGTGGAAGGATGTGCCGCCCTCCATCTCGATCGGCTCGCGGGCGTGATGGGTGAGCACGAACACCGGAGCGTGGTACGGCGGCTCGGGCCCCCACCAGCCACGCCATTCCTCGTCCCAGGCACCGCGGATCGGCCCGAACATGTTGCGGCCCATAAGGTAAGCGCCGCGCGGGCGCATGAGCCATCCGGTCGCTGTTTCGTCCGCCTCGTTGGCACGATCGTCGCCCAGGTGCCAGCGGTGGAGCTCCTTACCGCCCTTCCCGAGCGGGTCCTCGCGACTCTGCTCTGGCCCGGCTATGAAGCCATCAAGCGAAATTGACATGTGGCAGGTCGTATCCAAGGTGGGCGCCCTTTTCGTGGGATTGCGGGTCGCAAGGAGTTGCGGCAGCCTAGCCAACCGCTCGAGCAGTCACAAGGCAGGCGCTAGGAATCCCTGGGCTCGTACCGCATTGCGACCGCCCCTGAGCCGAATTCCATCCGGTCCACGAGCCTCAGGTCGACAGTTCTCGATAGCCCGGCGAGCAAGGTCGGACCGTGTCCCACCAGCCTGGGATGAACGACGAATTCGTACTCATCGATCAACCCCATTTCCGCCAGGGCCAGCGGGAGCTTCATGCCTCCCACGTACAGCCCGGCGCCCGGCTCTTCCTTCAGCTCGCGAACGGCGCTTTCCAGATCCCCACGCAGTAGCTCAGCGTTCCAGTCGACCTCGTCCAGGGTGCTCGATACGACCCACTTCTTTGCCGCGTCGATGGTCCGGCCGAAGGGCATCATCCAGTCCGGCATCCCTTCCATCTCGCCCGGCGGCCGCCAGGCCGACTCCATCATCTCGTAGGTCACCCGGCCCAGAATGAGAGCGTCTGCCTGCTCAATGAGCGCCGTCGCATGGCGATGTGTCTCTTCGTCCGGAGAGCCTGCGCGGTGATCACAGCATCCATCCAGCGTGACGTTTATGGAATAGCGAAGGGGTCGCATTTCGTAACGCCCGGATCAATCCCGGTGAGGGCAACCGGGCCAGCAGCAGGGCCGGCGCTTTCCCTCGAGTAGCTCTTCCCGCACCCGCTCGATGTGCCGGTCCCTCGTCTCCTGTTTCTTGACCGAAATGGTCCAGCAGATCCATTCGTTCCGGGCAAGTGGTGTGAGATCGTTCCAGGAGTCACGCACCTCGGGTGAGGAGTCGAGGGTCTCCCGAAGGTCCTTCGGCACCCGGTGAACCACGCCGGTGGCGATTCTTGAAGCAGACACGGGCTACTCCCTTCTTGGAGGTCGGCGCGTCGGAGCGCTCATCCCAATTCCTCGGCAAGCATGACCAGGATTCCCTCCGGGCCGCGTACGTAGCAGAGCCGATAGCTGTTCTGGTAGCGCACCACCTCGCCAACCAGTTCGGTCCCGCGGGCCCGCAGCCCGGCGACGGTGGCGTCGATGTCGTCCACCCCGAACGCGATACGGCGGATTCCCAGGGTGTTCGCCAGAGCGCTCCCGTCGTCGCCCCCGGCCGGCGGGTTCTGGAACTTCATCAGCTCGAGCTGACCGTGGCCATCAGGGGTCCCCAGCATCGCGATGTCGCACTCGACGTCCTCGAGCCCGACCACCCGGTCCACCCAGTCGCCATCTACATGCGCCTCGCCCTGCACTGTGAGTCCGAGCTCGGCGAAGAACTCGATCGCCGCCGCGAGATCCTCGACTACAACTCCCACGTTTTCCAATCGCTGGATCGCCATGGGCTCGACGATAGTCGATCGACGGTCCGGTCAGGCCGTGTTCAGGGCCACGGCGGCGCCGATGAGGTCCTTCAGGGCTTCTCCGTCAATCTCTTCGCCCTCGCCGATGTCGATCGCCCGCCTGGCGTTGCCGTCGAGGCTGGAGTTGAAAAGGCCCGAAGGATCCTCGAGCGAGGCTCCCTTGTGGAAGGTGAGCTTCACCTTGTCCCTGTAGGTCTCGCCGGTGCAGATGATCCCGTCGTGCTCCCAGACGGGGACTCCTCTCCACTTCCACTCCTCGATCACCTCGGGGTCGGCATCCTTGATCAGGCTGCGGACCCGGGCGAGCGTCTCACCCCGCCAGTCGTCCAGGTCCTTGATTCGCGCATCGATCAACTGGGACGGAGTGCCGCCGTCAGGGCCTCCGGTCGAACCGTTCTTCTTCATGGATTCTCACTTTCCCGGCTGCCTCGCGGTCTCCGGTTCACCGATTATGCCGGGCATCGGTCCCGGTCGGCGCGGGGCCGCTCAGGCCGCAGCCGGCTCCGGATCCAGGGGCTGGCGCCGGCCGAACTGCCCCGGCCGCCAGAGCGCCCAGGAGCGTCGCGGTTTGGCCGGCTCGACCTCTGCCCGCGCCTGGAGGTCGAAGTAGAGCAAGGTCCTGCCGACAGTGACGAAGGGAATCATCAGGGCGAAGATGATCGAGGAGATCAGGTTGACCAGAAACAGTGGAAACGGCGTGAATATCAGGAACAGTCCGAGGAACGGGCCGGCGGCAAATCCCACGAACTGCAGAACGATCACGGTCCTCAGCGCGTGCCACCAGCGTCCGCGGACCAGATCGGAACTGCTACGGAACGATCCCCTGATCGATTTGTCCGTGTAGAGGACTTCCTGCTGGACGAAGCTCCAGCCGACCAGTTTCCAGACCGCGAACGGCAGGCCGATCACCGTCACGGCCATTGCCGCCACCCCGAGGGTCGCCAGGATCTGTGCGATGACAACCCTCCAGAACTTCCGCTTCGTGCCGACCAGCGATGGCTTCACGCCGGCCGTCTCCCCGAACGCGATCGCCCCGACGAAAACGATGATCGTTGCCGCCACGACCGCCGATGCCGCCGGTGGACCGAACGTCGAGACCAGGTCGGAGAGCACGAACAGGACCTGATCGCCCGTTTCCAGCCGGTTCGCCAGGAGCTCCGTGCTGCCGACGATCGGAATCGCGATCGCCCCGAGCACCACCAGCGTTCTCCAGTTGCGGCGGTAGAAGATCGCCGAGGCTGCCATGATCTGGCCGTAGGTCCTCCGGATCTCGAGTTCGTCGGGCCTGGCCGGCCTCCACCTGGTCACTCCGAACAACAGGATTGCCAGAGCCAGGATCGCTGCGACGAGCAGGTAAGTGGACAGCGGATGAGCCTGCTGCGTGTTCATCAAGCCGGTCACCTCTTCGATGACCGAGCAGAAGGCGCCGGTCGCCTGAGGACCGATCACTCCGCCTCCGGGCATCCGCGGGCTGCTCCATCTCTGGTTCTCCATCCAGGTGAACGGTTCATCCCACTGCTCCTTCGTCTGCGGACCGGTCGGGCCGTTGTTGAACCCTTTTTCCTTCTCCCCCCAGCGCCCATCGAACGCAAGCCATGCAAACCGGCCCCTGTCCGTCGGCCGGTCAGGCAAGAGCACCGGCTTCGGATCGAGCCTTCGGAGCGGCTCGGCTGTGGTGTCGCAGCCGACCCCGGAGCCCTTGTTGCCGTTGCCCACGAATACCGCTGAGTGGTAGAAGGTCGCGTGCGAGCCCGCTGCCGGGTACACCACCGGGTGCGTCCCTTCCTTCTCGACTTTCGCATCGCTCCATTCGGCGCGCTCCCCGCCCGCGTGCTGGAAGAGGATCATCTCCGACGGCCCCGTCTCCAGGGCCTCGCCCGGGGTCTCAGCATCGAACGTGATCTGCATCCCTTCCCAGTCGCCCTCGTGGAGGTCGTTGAACTGGTTGAAGTACCAGAAGAACCAGTACTGGATCGCGATTCCTTCACGCCCCGGCTCGCGGGCGATGTGGGCGTACACCTCCACCGGTGCCCCACCTCCCTTCTTGAGCGCGTCGAAGTCCTTCGAAAAGACGCAGGTGTTCCCCAGCGGATCGCCATTGAGGTCGAGGAAGGCCTCCTCCCCACTCTTCGCCACGTCCTCGAGCGACGGGGACTTCTTGACAGGGACCGGTTTCCCGCCATCGGGCGGGTTTCTTCTCAGAGTTACCTGCGGGTTTTCGAACAGCCCGTCGACCGCCATCGGCTGGTACTGCTCACCTTCGATGCCGCAGAGCGGGTCGTCCTGCTCGCGGATCATCACCACCGGCGAGTAGGCATCCGCCAGGGCCTGGGCCGACGATCGATCCCCCGCCTCTCCGGTGGCCGCCGCGCCATTCGGCGGTGCCACCATCAGCACGGCGAATACCGTTGCCAGGAGCGCCAGGCGGAATCTGTTCATGCTCAGCCTCACCCCGTTCCCGACTCGCTTTCAGCCACGTGGCCGATCTGCCCCGAGGCAGTTGACCTCTGATGCTGGATGATAGATGGCATGACCCTACCGCCGGGACCGGCCGCCCCACCGATCGTCCAGACGATGGGATGGATGACACGACCGATCCCGTTCATGCAGCGCGCCAGGCGAAAGTACGGCGAAGCATTCAGCGTCCGGTTCGTCGGCTTCAGGGCGCCGATGGTCCTTGTCTCCGACCCTGATCTGGTCAAGACCGTCTATTCGAACCCGGCCAACTCCCTGCCCGCTTCAAGGATCGCTCTGCTCGAGCCGGTGCTCGGCTCCAGATCGGTGATCCTCCTCGACGGCAGGGAGCACCTCGCCATGCGGAAGCTCATGCTGCCGGCTTTTCACGGAGAGCGGATGCGGTCTTATCAGCAGGCGATGAGGGAGGCGACCGACCGCGAGATCGAGTCCTGGCCGGTCAATACGCCCTTCCCGATCCACGCCCGTATGCAGGCGGTCACGCTGGAGGTGATCCTGCGGGCCGTATTCGGGGTGACAGACAGCGAGCGGCTCGACCGGCTGCGCGACCTGCTCGGCCAGACCCTCGAGGGCTCGGCGTCGCTTGGTTGGCAACTACTGATCCTCGCCGCCAGACGGTTCGGCGAGAAGGCCGGACCGCCCGGCCTTGAGGAGGTCATGCGCCAGGTTGACGACGAGCTGGCCGGCCTTATCGCCGAGCGTCGCCGCGATCCCGGGCTCGAGCGGCGTGAGGACATCCTCTCGATGATGGCCGCGGCCGAATTCGAGGGCGGTGCGCGCATGGATGAGACCGAACTCCGGGACCAGCTGATGACCCTTCTGGTCGCCGGGCACGAAACGACGGCCACGGCCCTGGCCTGGACGTTCGACTTGCTTCTGCACAGCCCCGGTGTGCTTGCCCGTCTCAAGGCCGAGCTGGCCGAAGGCGGCGACGAATACCTGCGGGCCACGATCACCGAATCGCTGCGGCTGCGTCCTGTCGTTCCGATTGCCGGGCGCATTCTCGACGAGCCGGTCGAGTTCGACGGGATCCGCCTCGAAGCCGGCGACAACGTGGCCCCGTCGATGTGGATGGCACATACGAGGCCGGACTCTTTCCCCGAGCCGCTGGCGTTCAGGCCCGAGCGATTCCTCGAGGACTCACCCGAGACCTACTCCTGGATTCCGTTCGGCGGCGGTGTCCGCCGCTGCCTCGGCGCATCGTTCGCCGAGTTCGAGATGCGGGTAGTGCTGACCGAGGTCCTGACCCGGTGCGATCTGGAGCTGGCCGACCCTGCAACGCAGCACGTCGGCCGACGCAACATCACCTTCTCACCGAAGGAAGGTACCCCGGTAATACTGAGCGCGCGCGTTTGATGCCTTTGCCGGTCGGGCGCCTTTCTAGTGCTTCGATCACCGGGTGATCCCTGCCGGACGATTTCGATTCGGGCACCCGCCGATCCTACGGTCTCCCCGTAGATCACCGGACAGCGAATGCACCGGCATCCAATTATTGGAATGCTCCCGGGACTAAACCGAAGTCAACGCTCAATCCGAACTGGAGAAGAACCTTGGGTCACTACATAAGCAACGTCCGGGACATCGAGTTCAACCTGTTCGAGGTGCTCGGCACCGATGAGGTCCTGAAGACCGGCGCATTCGGAGACCTCGACTCGGAGACGGTCCGCATCATGCTGGATGAGGCCTCCCGCCTGGCCGAGGGTCCGGTGGCCGAGCCGTTCGCCGATACCGATCGCAACCCGCCGACCTTCGACCCCGACACCCACGTCGTGACCCTGCCCGAGGCCCTCAAGGAATCGATCACGGCCTGGACCGATGCCGAGTGGCTCAAGCTCGGCATCGGAGAAGAGATCGGCGGCATACCCGCCCCTTCGACGGTCACCTGGGCGGTCAGCGAGTTCATGGCAGGTGCCCTCCCGGGTGGATTCTTCTACCTTGCCGGGCCCCCATTTGCCGACCTTCTGTACAAGAACGGAAACGAAGAGCAGAAGCGGTGGGCGAAGATGTCGGTCGACCGCGACTGGGGCGCGACCATGGTGCTGACCGAGCCCGACGCCGGCTCCGACGTTGGCGCAGGACGTGCCAAAGCGATCGAACAGCCCGACGGCTCCTGGCACATCGAGGGTGACAAGCGTTTCATCACTTCGGGTGATTCGGATGACCTGTTCGAGAACATCCTTCACTACGTTCTCGCCCGGCCAGAAGGTGCCGGCCCCGGCACCAAGGGGCTGAGCCTGTTCATCGTGCCGAAGTTCCTCTTCGACACCGAGACCGGCGAGTCCGGGGAGCGCAACGGCGTATTCGTGACCAATCTCGAGCACAAGATGGGTATGAAGGCATCGGCCACCTGCGATCTGACCTTCGGCGCCCACGGCACTCCGGCCAAGGGCTGGCTGGTCGGCGACGTCCACCAGGGCATCCGCCAGATGTTTGACGTGATCGAGTTCGCCCGCATGCTGGTCGGCACCAAGGCGATCGCGACGCTCTCGACCGGCTACCTGAACGCCCTGGCTTACGCGAAGGAGCGGGTCCAGGGAGCAGACCTGACCCGGGTGATGGACAAGGAGGCGCCGCGGGTAACCGTGATTCACCACCCCGATGTCCGGCGCTCATTGATGACTCAGAAGGCATACGCCGAAGGCTTGCGGGCGCTCTACCTATTCACCGCCGTCCACCAGGATGAGGCCGCGGCCGAAGTAGCCGAAGGCGTCGATCCCGATCTGGCGATACGGGTCAACGACTTCCTCCTGCCCCTTGTAAAGGGCGTCGGATCGGAGCGAGCCTACGAAGTCCTGACCGAGTCCCTACAGACCTATGGTGGTTCCGGCTTCATTCAGGATTACCCGATCGAGCAGTACATCCGCGACGCCAAGATCGACAGCCTGTACGAAGGCACTACCGCGATCCAGGCCCAGGACTTTTTCTTCAGGAAGATCGTGCGGGACGAAGCCCGGGCGATGAACCACATCCTCGGCAAGATCCAGGCCCAGATCGACGGTGAAGGCCATGACCTCGAGAAGGAACGCGCGCATCTCGCCGAGGCCCTCGAGGACATCCAGGCGATGAACGCCACCCTGACCGGATACCTGATGGGTTCCCAGGAGGACCCGAAGAACATCTACAAGGTGGGGCTCGGCTCAGTTCCGTTCCTCAAGGCCTTCGGCGACCTGATGATCGGCTGGCTCCTGATCCGCCACGCCGAGATCGCCGCGGCGGCCCTCGAGGGGGGCGCCTCCGACATCGACACCCCGTTCTACGAGGGCAAGGTCGAGGCGGCGAGGTTCTTCGCAAGGAACATGCTCCCGAACCTGAAGGCGACCAGAGCGGCGATCGAGGACATCGACAACGACGTGATGGAACTGAGCGAAGAGGCGTTCTAGGGGGATTCTCCGGCGGCGGACAGCTGCCTCAGCAATTCGACCGCCTGCCCGGCACGATCGACCGGCACCAGCAGGTGATCGTGTCGGAGGCCGGCGATCACGTTGCAGCTGATCCCGTTCTCTGCCAGGCGGGCACTGACCGCCGCGGTCAGGCCCACTGCGGAAAGAGCGGAGTGGACCCGCAGCGTGATCCAGGCGGCGACGAAGTCATAGTCGAGGCCGTGGCGGTCGGCGTCCGATTGGTGGACGACCGCGCTGGTTCCCTCACTCTCACGGACGGTTGCGAGCAGTCCGTTCCCTTCCAGGCCGACCCCGGGAAGCTCGACGAACACGAAGCGGCCCGGAACCAACTCCGGGCGCATGTTTGCCAGCAGGTCGGACAACTCACTCGTCGACATGCTCCAAGCCTAGGCAGATGCAGTCGGCGGCGGGGTGCTACCGGCGTCGGGCGTCGGGCTCCAGTGCCGGGTTATTCCAACCCGTGTCGGCGGGGTTGACGTTGCTGCCCGGGGGAACGATCTCGTCGATCCGGTCCAGGATGTCGTCACTCAGCTCGATATCGGCGGCGCCGATCTGACTCTCGAGATGGCCCATGGTCCGGGGCCCGATGATCGCCGATGTCACCGCGGGATGGCGGACCACGAAAGCAAGCGCCATATGGATCAGCGAGATACCTTCCTCTTCAGCGAGCCTGGCAAGCGCGTCGGCGGCCTCCAGTTTTGCCTGGTTCCCCGGTATGGAGAGGTCGTAGCGGTCGGGGATCATCCGGGCGCGCCGGGACCCGAGTTCATCCGACCCCTTTCGCCACTTGCCGGAAAGCCAGCCACCGGCGAGCGGGCTCCAGACGATCGCCCCCATTCCGTTCTCCTGCAGGGCCGGCAACACGTCGGCCTCGATCCCCCGGATGAGCATCGAGTACGGCGGCTGCTCGCAGACATAGCGCTGGAGGCCTCGGTCGCGGGCGACCCACCGGGCCTTGACGATCTGCGAAGCCGGGTAGGTCGATGAGCCGATGTAGCGGACCTTGCCCTGCGCGACGAGATCGGAAAGGGCGCCGAGGGTTTCCTCGTGATCGGTCCACGGATCCCAGCGATGAACCTGGTAGAGGTCGATCCAGTCGGTCTGCAGGCGCTTCAGCGAGGCCTCGACCTCGCGAAAGATCCAGCGGCGGGAGTTGCCGGCCTGGTTGGGGTCGTCGCCCATCGTCCCGTGGAACTTGGTCGCCAGCACGACGTCCTCGCGCCGGCCCCCGGCCAGCGCCTTGCCGACGATCTCTTCCGATTCCCCGCGCGAGTAGACATCCGCAGTGTCAACGAAGTTGATCCCCGTATCAAGCGCCCGGTGGATGATCCGGACGCTCTCATCGTGGTCGGTCTCCCCCCACGCCCCGAACATCATCGTCCCGAGGCAGAGCCGGCTCACCTGAACTCCGGTGCCGCCGAGGGGTACTTGCTTCATGCACCCAAACTACCCGGTCCGGGAGCCCCGGTGTCAGGCCTGAGGCCGTTCCTCTGTCGCCACCGTCGGACGCAGCCTGGTCCGTGGTCAAGCTTCAGGTTCCACCGAGCGTTGCCTGAGTCACCGCGTGACACCAGCTGACATCCAGGCCGTTCACCCGCAAACGGGAGGAGAAGTCCAACGTCACCCCGTCAGTGGTGTCGACGTAACCCCCTACGCTCTGGTAGGCGATTTCGTTCGCCCTGGCAGCACTTGTTTTCAGCGTGGAGAGTGGCGTTCCGGCAGCAGCAAACCCGTCGGTCACCGGAGGCAGCAGGGAGGTAAGGCTGTCGGCGGAGGATTCGACGATCAGCCCGGCACGGGCAGCCGGTACGCCTCCCGAAACGAAAACCGCTTCACACTCGAGCATTACCCTGAACGGGCCCCGCTCGAACACCGCCGCCGTCGCCCCGCGGGTCGCCTTGGTATAGGTCTGGATGAATTGACTGGCCTTGGCGAAGTCGGCGGGCACCTTCCCGGCCAGGCTCTCGGAATCACTCGCGACATCGGCCCTGGCGGCCGAGTCGGCCCGGGCGGCCAAGTCTGACCTTCGGGCAGAGTCGGCGCGCTCAGCGGCGGGGACCTTGCCCAGCTTGCGTTCCTTGATCTGCTTGCCACCCAGCGTGTTTTTCTTCAACTTGCCCCCGGCGATCGTCTTCGGCTTGATGTTCTTGCCGCTGATCTTGAGGGCGGCGTAGCCGGTACCGCCGAGCGCCACGAACAGCGCGAGCAACGCGATGACCAGCGCTGGGGACGGCCGCTTCACCATGCTTCAGCCTACTCGACCGGCCGGCACAGCCATATCATCTGCGCAATGACCAGTGAACGGAATTCCCGCGACCTGTCCGGCAAGACCATGGTGATTTCCGGCGGCAGCCGGGGCATCGGTCTCGCGATCGCCCTGAGGGCCGCAGAGGACGGTGCCAGCGTCGCTCTGCTGGCCAAGACGGCTGAGCCCCACCCCAAGCTGGAAGGGACTGTGTACACGGCAGCGCAGGAGATAGAGGATGCCGGAGGCAGTGCCCTGCCGATAGTCGGCGACGTCAGGAACGACGAGGACATCGCCGACGCGGTGTCACAGACGATCGAGCGCTTCGGCGGAATCGACATCTGCGTAAACAACGCCAGCGCGATCAACCTGGCCAGACCCGAAGAGCTCAAGATGAAGGCCTACGACTTGATGCAGGACATCAACGTCCGCGGCGCGTTCGCCCTGAGCAGGGCTTGCATTCCCCACCTCAGGGAGGGCTCCAACCCCCACATCCTGACCCTCTCCCCTCCGATCACTCTGGAACCGCGCTGGCTGGCCCCTCACACCGGCTACACGATCGCCAAGTACGGGATGACCCTCTGCGCCCTCGGTCTGGCCGAGGATCTCCGGGAGGACGGCGTCGCCTCGAACGCGCTCTGGCCGCGCACGCTGGTTGCGACGGCTGCCGTTCAGAACCTGCTCGGCGGTGACGCGGCGATGAAGATGGCCCGGACACCGGCGGTCTACGCCGACGCCGCCTACGAGGTTCTGACCAAAGACAGCCGGGAGTTCACCGGCCAGGCACTTCTCTGCGAAGACGTGCTGAAGCAGGCCGGGGTGACTGACTTAGCTCAATATGCCGCCGATGGAGCCGGGACCGAACTCGGAGTGGACCTGTTCGTGGATTCGGTCGACCCGGCCTAGGGGACCGTCCCGCCCGGGGACCGGAGCTCAGCGTGCATGTGAATCGCCCGCCCGCCGTCCGGCAAACGGGCCGACCGCCAGCAGTGCGATTCCACCTCCGGCTATCAACCCGAGAACCGGAACCGCAAGTTTGGCCAGCCGCGGCGGCAGAACAAGCTCGAACAGGGGAACCGGATCTCCGACCTGCTCCTGAAGTCCGCCGAGGGGACAGTCCCCCCGGTTGACGGCCACGACAACTCCCTCGACCACCAGCGAACCGACCGCGATGTGAAGCAGCCTGCCCCGTCTCCCGGTTAGAGCACACCGCCAGACATGGCCGATGGCAACGAGGAAGAGAGCCGAGATGACCGCATGAACGACCCTGAAAGCGAGGGCCGCGCGGGTAATCCGGTGAGCTCGTCGGTCTAACCGGCGGGCCAACGTCCGTCCCCCCTGGCCCGCTCGACTTGAGCCAGGCCTGCCGGACGCATCAGTCCCTGTCCATCCAGGCGATCGACCCGCTTCCGGTTGGCCTCGGACCATGTTCCGCCCTCCCGCCTGGGTGTGAACCGGAGCAGGTACCAGTCGCTGTTGAATCCCATCTTCCGGTTGTCAATCCATCCGAAGCAGAGCGCTCCGTCAAGCGCCTCGTCGAAGGTGACCGAGGCGATCCCCGACGACTTCTTGGCGATCTTCAGCCACAGCCCTTCGGCCGACTCGTGGTTCTCCTCGAGCCATTCGCGCCAGGCCGCCATCGTTTCGAACGAAATGACCGGGAGACCATCCGGCCCATCTTCGGAGGTCATCACCCCTCGCTTTCCAGGATCTCCAGGGTCCTGCGATCGGGGCGTCCCTCGAAGTACTTCTCCAGAGCCGCCCGGAAAGGCTCCCCGTCGGACGCCGCCAGAGAGAACAGGGTCATCGACGAGCGGAGTTTCATCGCATCGGTGGTGCCGAGGACTCTGGTGGCATCGTGGCCTCGCAGATCGTTGAGCGCCACCGTTGATTCGACCAGACGGGGACCGAGGACGGAATGGTCCATGTACGCCCTCGCCCCGGCAAACGAGGACACCGCGAACTTCCTCGATGTCGTCGATGTTCCCGGCCCCTCGATCTGGGGAAAGATGAACCACATCCAGTGGCCTGCCCTGTGTCCGGCGCGGAGCTCTTTCAGCGCCTGGTCATAGATCCGGCCGAAAGCATCCGGTCGGTCCTGGGCGTCGACGAACCGCTCCAGTTCGTACCGATCGGTCAAGCAGCGAAGCGCTCCCCGGTCCGGGCCCGCTGCCTGGCCGCCTCGATTTCGGACTGGTCAACCGGAGGTTCAATGTTGCGAAGAGCCCGGATGTTTCGGCACATGACCCGATCCTAATCGCTCGCTGGATTCTCGATCATATGTCCGGCTACGATCCCGAAGTGCTGAGCCCGGCAGCGCCTGCCGCCTGAACTGGATCGGAAGCGGAACCTCCGGCTTCACGGCCGGGGATCTACCGGCTCGCGCTCATCCGCCTGCCTTATGGCGATGACCCCGAGGACACCGAGGACGATCGCGGGGATCCAGAGGGTGCGCTCGTTCGAGGTGGCTGGCGCCCAGTCCGCCGATCAGCCCTCCGACCGCAAATCCGAGCAGGATCAGGAAGTAGATCCCGCTCCGATCGAGGTTGTCCTGCCTGAACCGGAAGATCGCCCGGGCCAGATAGTCAAACGCGCGCTGGACGTTGAGCGTCGCCCCGACGTTTCCGTAGGTCATGTCCGCGGTCTTGTGGAAGGCATTGCCCTGGAAGCCGGCGAGGAAGGCCACGACGTATGCGACTGACCAGCACGTCCAGGTTCGCCGCCGATGAACGGCATGCCGACGACCAGAAAGGCGCCACCCTCCAGAAACAGGATCTTCGGCGAGAGAGCGACGCCGGGATCGGTGGCAAAGTTCTTGAACAGGACCATTGCCGTGACACCTGCCCCGAAGGCCAGAACGGCCAAGCCCGACATCAAGCAGCCTGTCCCAGTTGCCGTCGGCCATCCAGAAGCCGACCTGGATCACGTTGCCCGACTGGACCGTGCTGAAGGTACCGGCGCTGAAGAAGGTGAATCCGTCCATCGATCCGGCCGCCAGCGCCAGGAAGAACGCCACGATCGGTAGCTCCATCAGCGGCTCGCGAGCGCCGGCCGGGGCCCGCCCCGGCTGTTCCTGCCCGGCCTGGCCGCGGCCTGCCACGTCTCTACGGGGCCCGATCCAGCAGGGCCGACAGTTCGTCCTGCATCCCGGTGACCAGTTCCTGGACGTGAGCCGTCTGTTCGCGATCCGCCGTAATGCCGATGTCGACCGAGTCCCGGTAGCTGATCACGGTCACGTTCAGCCCCATGCCGTCGGAGATGATCGAGAGCGGGTACATCGACTCTAGCCTGGCCCCGCAGCAGTAGAGATCGACCGGCGGGCCCGGCACGTTGGAAACGGTCACGTTCCAGGGCGGGCGGGTGAAGCGCCCGGAGACCTGGGTGGCCACCCGCGCGGCGCGGGTGTGCAGGGCCGGCGGCACGATCGTCGATATGTCCCGCATCGCATCGACCGGCAGCGCCTCGTGCTGCTCCTTGCCCAGATTCAGTTTCTCGTGGCTGAACATGAGCCGTTCGACCGGGTCGGGAAGGTGTGTCGCCAGTGGCACCATCATCGCCGAGACTTTGTTGCCGAACGTGCCGATCTCCTCTTCGGTCCGAACCGAAATCGGCACCATCACCACCAACGGCTCGTCGGGAAGCCCGCCATGCTCGAACAGATCGGCCCGCACGGCGCCCGCCACCAGGCTGACCACCACGTCGTTGACCTTGACCCGGTACCGGTTCTTCACCTCCTTTATCTCTCCCAGGGACATCGAGCCGACTCCGAAGACCCTGTGCGGGGAGACGGTCCCGCCGTATGGCCCGCGTGGTGCCTTGACCGTCGGCCGTTCAATCACCTGGCCGTCGCGATTGCCGCCGGCCAGGTTGCGGGCCCTCGAGAGGAGCCTGCTGATCCGTTCCGACCCCGGCACTCCGGCCGTGGAAGTGACCAGATCGACGTGGGGCAGCAACCGGCCGACCCTGGTGACCAGGTTGACCGGATACCTCGGCAGCGAAGACAGTCCGTGTACGAGCAGTTCCCGGCCCTCGGGGACTCCCCCCGGATCGTCGGATTCCGGTGGAGGCTCGACCTGTCGCGGTTCCGGGGTCAGGTCGAACAGGGCGGTCATGATCTCGCTGCCCGACATCCCGTCGACCGCCGCATGGTGGGTCTTGCCGAGCAGGGCGACCTTTCCTCCGCTCAGTCCGTGGATCAGGTAGAGCTCCCACAGGGGCCTGGACCGGTCGAGCCGCCGCGAGTAGATCCGGCCGATCTGCTCGGTCAGCTGGTCCATGTTGCCCGGGGCCGGCAGGGCGATCTCGCGCAGGTGGAAGCCGAGGTCGAAGTGCTCGTCACGAACCCAGTAGGGCCAGTCGAGACTGAACGGGACCTCGGCCAGCCGCGAAGTGAATGGCGGGACCAGATGGAGTCGCGCGGACAGCGTTTCCTTGAGCGTCTCCAGAGTCAGCTGACCGCCAGGGGCGGTCGAAGGGTCTAGCACCGAGAGGGAGCCGGTATGGCCGTAGTTGCGGTCGGTCTCGATCGCCAGGAACTGAGTGTCGAGCGATGTCAGTTGCCTGAGCTCAGTGGTCATAGCCCCCGTTCCTTAGTTCGCTCAGCAAGAAAGCCTCGATCGCCCCGCGATCATAGCGGTCGTCCGGCCGGCGACCGGGGCGAGCTGAAAGAATCCGCATCCGATCGATCAGCGCCAACCCTTCCGCCTGATCCGGCCAGTCACCCTCCCCCACTCCCGCCTCCAGACCAGACGAAGATGACCGAGTCGCACCCCACCGACACCCCCGTGCCAGAAGAGGCGGACTCCGGGATGGGGCGGGAGCGGATGGAAATCCTGGTCCTGCTGGCCGCGGCCCAGTTCCTGGTCGTGCTGGACGCCTCGATCACCAACGTCGCTCTGCCATCGATCGGGAGAGCGCTGGGCTTCGACCAGTCGAACCTCTCCTGGGTGGTCAACTCGTATGTTCTGACCTTCGGTGGGTTCCTTCTGCTGGGCGGCCGTCTGGCCGATCTGCTCGGCCGGCGCAAGGTCTTCATGTCCGGCCTGGTCCTGTTCGCGATCGCTTCGCTGACCGCCGGGCTGGCACAGACCGAGGCGATGCTGATCGCCTCGCGGGCCGCCCAGGGCCTCGGCGCGGCCCTGCTCTCCCCCTCCGCCCTGGCGATCGTCACCTCGATCTTCGCCGAGGGAAAGGAGCGCAACAAGGCGCTCGGGGTCTGGGGCGCCGTAGCCGGCGCCGGCGGCGCGGTCGGGGTCCTGCTGGGCGGCATCCTCACCGAGTACCTCAGCTGGCGCTGGGTTTTCCTGGTCAACGTGCCGGTCGTCCTGCTGGTCCTGCCGCTGGTGGTGCGGATCGTCCCCGAAAGTCTCAAGGGCGAAGGACACAGGGACTTCGACATTCCCGGCGCGGTCACCATTACCGCCGGGCTCTCACTGCTGGTCTACGCACTGGTCAACGCCGCCGAGGTGGGCTGGGGATCGGCCGAGACACTGGGCCTTGGCGCGGCAGCCTTCGTCCTGGTCGGGGTGTTCCTGGGCATAGAGTCCCGGGCCGCCAACCCGCTGGTCCCGTTCGGAATCTTTGGTTCCCGCACCCGCAACGGTTCGTACCTGGTCGGGCTGCTGCTGGCGGCCTCGCTCTTTTCGATGTTCTTCTTTGTCGCCCTCTATACCCAGCAGGTCCTCGGCTGGGATCCGCTGAAAGCAGGCCTCAGCTATCTGCCGCTCTCGGCAACGATCATTCTCGGCGCCGGAATGGGGTCCGAAATCGCCAACCGGATCGGCTTCAAGCCGGTGCTGGCGACCGGCATGTTCTGCACGACCGTCGGCCTTCTCTGGTTCACCCAGATCGACGTCGACGGCAGCTTCGTCGGCGATGTACTCGGTCCTTCGATGGTCGCCGGCCTCGGACTCGGGCTCGCCTTTCCCGGGGCTACGGTCGGCGGTACCTCGATGGTGCGCGAGGACGAGGTCGGGTTGACCTCCGGGCTGATCAACAGCGCCCAGCAGATCGGTGGAGCGCTCGGCCTGGCGGTGCTCTCCTCGATCGCAGCCTCGAAGACCGACAGCGTGATAACCGCCGCCCAGGGAGCTCAGTCCTCCGTGCCGGGAGCGCTGGTCGACGGTTTCCAGCTGGCCTTCTTCGTCGGCGCCGGATTCGCCCTGCTCGGCGGCATCCTGACTCTTGTCCTGATCCGCAGCAAGGACAGCAAGGCCGCGATCAGCGCCGAAGGCCAGACCGAAGTCATCGGCTGACCACCGACCCACTGTCGGTTAACCTGAACTCATGACCGATCTCACGCGATACGACCTCTCGGACGGCGTCGCGATGGTCACCATGGACGACGGCAAGGTCAACGCACTGTCGCTGGAGATGCTCGGCGCCGTCGCCGCACGGTTTGACCGGGCCGAGGAGGACGGGGCCGAAGCGGTGATCCTGACCGGCAGGGAAGGAGTTTTTTCAGCCGGATTCGACCTCAAGACCGAGGGCGAAGGCTGGCCGCCGATGCTGGTCGCGGGAGCGAATCTGGCAGCGCGTATGCTGTCCTTCCCGCGCCCGGTGACCATCGCCTGCAACGGTCACGCGATGGCGATGGGCGGTTTCCTGCTGCTTTCGGCCGACTACCGGGTCGGGGTGTCCGGAGACTTCAACATCGGCCTGAACGAGGTCGCGATCGGGCTGACCATGCCCTGGTTCGGCATCGAGATCGCCCGGCACCGGCTGACCCGCCCGTATTTCGACCGCTGCGCGGTGACCGGGGTCCTGCTGCGGCCGGACGAGGCCCGGACTGCCGGTTTTCTCGACGACGTGGTGGCCGGGTCGGATCTCGCCGGCGCCGCACAGGAGGCCGCCGGCAGGCTTGCCCAGGTCAAAGATCCGGCCCACGTCGACACGAAGCACCGGGTGCGCGAACAGGTCATCGACGGGATCAGGGACGGCGTCAAGCGAATCGAGGGCGACGGCCGCGAGTGGTGACGGACCGGGGCCCGGCCGTCCGGCGGACTCAGAGCTGAAGCGACTTCAGCGTCAGGAAGTCATCAATCCCGTAGGGGCCGAGTTCGCGGCCGTGGCCGGACATCTTGCGGCCTCCGAACGGTGCGAGCGGGTTGAACGCCGCGCCGTTTATCTCGACCTGGCCGGTTTCCATCCGGCGGGCCACCCGCTTGGCCCGCTCCTCGTCACCCGACCAGACCCCTCCGGCCAGCCCGTAGCTGGTCGCGTTGGCCAGCTCGATCGCGTCTTCCTCGTCCTCGTAACCCATGATCGCCAGGACCGGGCCGAAGATCTCCTCCTGGGCGATCACCATGCCCGGGGTGACGTCCGAGAAGACAGTCGGCTGCACGAAGTAGCCGGTGTCCATGCCCTCGGGGGTGTCGGGGCCGCCGCAGACGATCCGGGCGCCCTCTTCGACTCCCTTGCGGATGTAGCCGGTCACCCGCTCGCGCTGGGACTCCGAGACCATCGGGCCGATCACGGTCGACGGATCGGAGGGGTCGCCCACGGTGAACCCCGGCACGGCCGCCCGGGCGATCGCCTCCACGGTCGGCATCGCCGACTTCGGCACGATCATCCGGGTCAGCGCCGAGCAGGTCTGACCGCCGTTGATGTAGCACTTCTTGAGGCCGTCGACGACCGCGGCCTCGAAGTCGGCGTCTTCGAGGATCACGTTTGCCGACTTGCCGCCGAGTTCGAGGGTGACCGGCTTAACCGACGCCGAAGCCAGTTCGCTGACCCGCTTTCCCGCCCGGGTCGACCCGGTGAAAGAAACCAGATCGACGCCGGGGTGTCCGGCGATCGCCTCTCCCACCACCGGCCCGGTGCCGGTCACCAGGTTGAAGACGCCCCCCGGTACGCCGACCTCGTCGATGATCTCGGCCAGGATGAAGGAGTTGAGCGGAGTCACCTCGCTCGGTTTGACCACGATCGTGCAGCCGGCCAGCATCGCCGGGGCCACCTTGGCCGCGATCTGGTGGAGCGGGTAATTCCACGGGGTGATCGCGCCCACCGTCCCGACCGGCTCGCGCACGATCAGCGAGTTGCCGAGAGTCTGTTCCCAGGGCAGGTGCTCGTACAGGTGCTCCATCGAGGTGAAGGTGATCGCGGGCAGCCCGGCCTGGATCATCACCGCCTCGGTTATAGGAGAACCGAGTTCCTGCGAGATCAGACGCGGCGATCTCCTCGGCCCGGTCCTGAAGCCGGGCCCCGATCGCGGTGCAGATTCCGGCCCGCTCGCTCGGCTCGAGCTCGCCCCAGGGTCCGAGCGCCGCGTTGGCCGCGCCTACAGCCGCGTCCACGTCGGCCGCGGTACCGGCCGGAACGCTGCCCATCACCTGTTCGGTGGCGGCGTTGATCACGTCGATCGTTTCATCGGAATCGGGCGCGGTCCACTGCCCTCCGATGTAGAGGCTCGAAGTCTTTGATCCAGTCGTGGCTGTGGTCATGAGATGGCCTCCGTCTCGGGGTTGGATTGTCCTCGCTCGACTCCGGCGGCATCAATGATCTGATCGGCAGTGCGCGATGCGAGCGACATGATCGTGAGCATGGGGTTGGTGCCGGAGGCGGTCGGGAATGCGGAACCATCGCCGATCCAGACCCCCGGCGTGTCGTGAAGCTCGCCGCGCGGGTCGGCCACGCTGGTCTCGGGGTCATCGCCCATGCGGCAGGTGCCCATCTGGTGCGCAGAAAATAGCCTCGCCCCTCCGGCCCTCAACGGAAGCCGCGAGCTGCGGGCGACGAATGCATCGACGTCGTCGCCCACCCGCCAGGTCGGCAGTCCCTCGGCCAGCAGGTAGATCCTTCGCGCCCCGGCAGCCTCGTGCATCCTCACCTGCGCCTCCAGGGCGCGCCGGGTCGTAGCTACGTCCCGGGGTTCGCTCAGGGAGTAGAGCGGCTGCGCCTGGCCGTTTTCATCGAGCACCACCTTTCCATGGCCGAAATCACGGATCAGGCCGATGGTCGAGGTCGCGTTCCTGAAGTCGGCCAGCGCCGCCTTGTGCTCGGCGGCAGTCGTGAACGGGATCGCCGAAGCGGCCAGCCCGGTCGTGTACTGGGCGCCTTCGATCAGGAAGCCGTAGCCATCGCCGTCGATGCCGGGCGAGAACTCATCGACGATGCCGGCGTGCGGGGCACCCCACCAGCCCTTCTGGTCGCTCCCGTAGTCGGCGAAGACGCTGGTGCATGGGTGCAGGCGAAGGTAGTTGCCGGTCGCCGGACCACCGATCCCCGATCGCAGAAGAAGAGCCGGAGATTCGAGTGAGCCGGCCGCGACCACGACCCTCGGGGCCCTGACGGTGATCTCCGCCTCTCCGATCCGGGCGCGGACGCCGGCGGCCTGGCCGTCTTCGACCAGCACCCGTTCGGCGAAACAGTCGACCACGACTTCGGCGCCGTCGTCGACCGCGTCCTGCAGGTACGTCTTCAGGGTCGACTGCTTGGCTCCGGACTGGTCTCCCCAGCCCATGTAGCCGGCCATCACCGGATCGTGGAGCTCCGGATCCCAGTTGCGCTCGACCCTCTCCCACGACCATCCGAGCCGCTCGGCCCCCCGGCGCCATGACTCCTGGCCCGGATTCAGCTCGGAGCACCTGTCGTTGACCCCGATCCGTTGCCTGACCGCCTGCACATAGGCTTCGAACTCGGGCGAAGTCAGGTCGGAAAGGCCGTGCTCGGAGGCCCATTCCTCACGCACCTCGGGCCTGGGGTCGAGGCAGTTGGTCCAGTTGATGACGGTGCCACCGCCGAGCATCGACCCGGCCTGAAGGCTGATGTTGTAGTCGGCCGTGGGCGTGGGCCCTCCGCGCCAATAGAAGCGTGAATAGCCACCGATCTCGGTCTGGTCGAAGTCAGCCTCGTTGTAGTAGCCGCCGGCCTCCAGCACAATCACGCTGAGACCCGCTGCGGCGAGGCGGCCGGCGATCACGCCTCCGCCGGCACCGGATCCGACGATTACGGTGTCGGCCTCGAGCACGTCGCCGTCGGCGGGGGTCAGCGGGGTGATCGGCTTCTCGACCGCAGGGGGCGGCGATACCGGCCCGGAGAACCCGAACTGCGGCCAGGCCGGGTTCGGTGGCAGGCCGTAGGAGAAGAACAGGGTCAGGCCTTTCAGGGCGCCGATTCCGATCGCGGCGTCGCGGTTCGCCAGTGACATCGTGGTCAGCGTCTGCTCACGGGATGCCTGGGACAGCCGGGCGAAGCCCTGGAGTTCGAGCAGGTCGAACAGCTCGCCCATGCCGGCCTGGGATTCCGGGGGCATGGCTTCTATCGCCTCCTGCACCGCCTTGTCGGCCCCGATGTCAGTGGCACTCCTCCGCCACAACCCGTGCTGATCGTCGTTCCGGGAGATAGACGGCACCACGGTGTTGCAGACTGCGCGCAGGGTTGCGATCTGATTCTCGGTCAGCACGAATTTACTCTCCTCGTGAGTTGGCTCGGCGGGCCCCAAGTCTAGCGCCGGCCCGCCGGCGCGACCAGAGTTCCCCGGAAAATATCCGACCGGCTCTCCGGCGACGGCACGAGGGCGAGTAAGCTGAAGCGAGACGTCCGGTCGCCGACCGGGAGACCCGTGACACCCTTGAGGATTGGAGACATATGAGCCAGTACGCAGTCGTCAACCCGGCAACAGGCGAGACGGTCAAGGAGTACCCGACGATCTCCGACAGCGAGCTCTCCGACGCCATCGCGAGCGCCGATGAGGCCCACCGGAACTGGTCGGCGAACTCGACCCTCTCCGAACGGACCGAGATGATCCGCAAGGTGGCCGGCTTCCACGTCGAGCGCCAGAAGGAGCTGGCCGACATCATCGTCCGCGAGATGGGCAAGCCGCTCGAGCAGGCGATCGGCGAGATTGAATTCTGCGGCGCGATCTACGAGTACTACGCCGACAACGCCGAGGAGTTCCTCAAGGACGAGCCGATCACCCTGCTGGACGGCGAAGGCACCGCGCTGATCCGGCGAAGCTCGGTCGGGCCGCTGATCGGGATCATGCCGTGGAACTTCCCCTACTACCAGGTGGCCCGTTTTGCCGGACCGAACCTGACCCTGGGCAACACCGTCCTGCTCAAGCCGGCGCCTCAGTGCCCGGAATCGGCCGAGGCGATTCAGGCCATGTATGACGACGCCGGCTTCCCCAAGGGGGCCTACGTCAACATCTTCGCCTCCAATGAGCAGGTCGCCGATGTGATCGCCGACCCCCGTATACGAGGGGTCTCGCTGACCGGCTCGGAACGGGCCGGTGCGGCGGTGGCCGAGATCGCCGGGCGCAACCTCAAGAAGTGCGTGCTCGAGCTCGGCGGATCGGATCCGTTCATCCTGCTCGGCACCGACGACCTCGACGAAGCTATCGAGGCAGCAGTCGGTGCCCGGCTGGACAACAGCGGTCAGGCCTGCAACGCGGCAAAGCGCTTCATCGTGGCCGACGAGCTCTATGACGACTTCCTCGAGGGGTTCACCGCCGCGATGACCGCGACCGAGCCCGGCGATCCCACCGCCGAGGACGCGGCGATGGGGCCTCTTTCGTCCGAGACCGCGACCGAGCGCCTGCAGGACCAGCTCGATCGCGCGATCGCCCAGGGCGCCACGGTTGTCGCGGGCGGAGATCGCGACGGCAACTTCTTCAAGAGCACCGTCCTGACCGACGTCGCCCCGGACAACGACGCCTATCGCGAGGAGTTCTTCGGTCCGGTCGCCGCCGTCTACAGGGTCGGCTCGGAGGAAGAGGCGATCGAGCTGGCAAACGACACCTCGTTCGGGCTCGGCTCCTACGTCTTCTCAAACGACTCGGAGCAGGCGGCGCGGATCGCCGACGGTCTCGACACCGGCATGGTTTTCGTCAACGGGGTCGGCCTCGACGGGGTCGAGCTGCCGTTCGGGGGCGTGAAGCGCTCAGGGTTCGGGCGCGAGCTCGGCCGCTACGGCATGGAGGAATTCGTCAACAAGAAGCTGATCCGGGTGGTCAAGTAATTCACAGAGCGGTGGGATAGGTCTCGGGAGGCTCTCCCTGCTCCCAGCCGGAGAGTCGCTCGAGCGGTTCGACCGCGCGCGTCTGATCGATATGGATGACCGCGTCGAACTGGCTCGCGAGACGGGCCGAGAAATAGTGACTCGCCCTCTCGCTCTCGGGCCGGTAGATCACCCCGATGGCTCTTTCCAGCATGGTCTGCGGAAGCGCGTTCGCCACCTCCTCGTCGGTCAGGTCGAGGATGAACCAGGGCTCGCCGGCCTCGTGGAACAGTGCCTCGTAGCTTCCGGGTAACGCCGGTCGTACCCGCTTGCGCTCGGCCGGAGCGTCCCAGGCAGAGGCCGCGGTCACGGTCCCTGAGTAGGTGGTGAAGCCGATAAGCACAACCTCCCCCGGACGGCGCTCGCGGACCAGCTGCCCCACGTTCACCTCCCCCCGACCGCCCATCTCGGTCATCCGGGCGTCACCGATGTGAGAGTTGTGCTCCCAGACCACGATCCGGGCAGGATCGCCGTGACGGCTCATATGACCGCTGAGCCGGGCCAGGGTGTCCTCCATGTGGCGGTCGCGCAGGTTCCACGATGAAGTCTGGTCGCCGAACATCGAACGGTAGTACTCCTCTGCGCTGGCCACCAGCCGGGCGTTTTGTTCGGCATAGAACTGTTCGTCCTCGGCCGCTATTCCGTCGCGGCGAAGGTACGAATCGGCACGACTCTGCAACTCGATCAATTGCTCGACGACGCCGCGCCTGCAGGAATCGCTTATGCCCAGACTGACCGCGCGACCATAGGTCTGGGCGCCGCCGAAATGCTCAAAGCATGAGTAGCCGCTCGCGCGCCCGTTCGGCAGCGGGCGGATCGACCCGCTCGAGATACGCGATGACTTCGGCAACCGATGCATAGAGGCTGTAAAGGTCCAGACCGTAGAAGCCGACCGCCTGCGAGGCCCCGCCGCGATCGTTTCTCGCCCGGAGCCAACCGACGAAGTCCAGCACTTCGGCGTTGCGCCACATCCAGGTCGGGAACCGACGGAATCCACGTAATGCCTCCTCGGCATCGGCGTCCTCGGTAGCGCCCCGGACGTAGCGGTTCACCCGATACGCATCGGGCCAGTCGGCCTCCACCGCGACCGCATCGAACCCCTTTTCCTCGATCAGCGTGCGCGTGAGCAGCGCCCGTTCGCGGTAGAACTCATGGGTCCCGTGCGACGCCTCGCCGATCAGCACGATCGAGGCGTCGCCGATCAGCTCGAGCAGACCGTCGAAATCCCCGGGGCCCGAGCCGATGGCATCGAGACGGCCGGCAACGGAATCATCAAAGCGTCTGGCTCCGGTCATTGACACAAACTACGCCGATCGAGACGGAGCCGCATAGAATCCGGTCAGGTCCATCGGGCGCCCCGAGGTGGCCTCGGCCGACTTCCCATGGCAACGCAGACGATCGAGATCCCGGCCCCGCCGGTCAGGCTGACCGGTGATTTGACGATTCCGGATCGGCCCGCCGGCCTGGTCGTATTCGCCCACGGCAGCGGCTCCAGCAGACTGAGCACCCGGAACCGGCAGGTCGCATCGGCCCTGAATGAGCGACATCTCGCAACTCTGCTTTTCGACTTGCTGACCCCTGACGAGGAGGCCGATCGAACGAACGTGTTCGACATCGCGCTGCTCGCAGGCCGGCTGCTCGCGGCAACTGGCTGGGCCGAGGGAAACGTGCAGTGCTCACGGCTCCCCCTTGGCTATTTCGGCGCCTCAACCGGAGCGGCGGCCGCGCTTTGTGCCGCGGCCGAACTCGGTGGCGACATCCGGGCGGTTGTCTCCCGCGGGGGTCGACCGGACATGGCCGGGCCGTGCCTGCCCGAAGTGACCACCCCGACCCTTCTGATCGTGGGCGGTAACGACCGGGCAGTGCTGGAGCTCAACGAAACGGCTGCCCGGGCCCTCTGTTGTCCCCACGAACTGGCCGTCGTCCCGGGGGCAACCCACCTTTTCGAGGAACCGGGCGCCCTGGAAGAGGTCTCCCTGCTCGCCGGTGCCTGGTTCTCCCGCCACCTGACTGATCTTCACTCCTCCGCCGATGAATAACGCCGGGATGTCCCGGGTTCAGTAAGCCCGGACGCCGTCGATATCGAGTGACACCAGGATCGGTGCCGGCAGCCCCGGGGGGGTGACCCGGCGGCGGCGGGCGACCAGGAACCCGTCCATCCACTCGTGGTCGTAAAGGCGGTGGTGGGCCCGGGCGAACGGCCCCAGGATGACCTCTGCGGTGTAGTCGAGTCGGACCAGAACGGCGTCCTGGTCGAAATGGAAGACCTGCCTGCGGCAGTGGGCCGGGATGCGCGGGGGGAAATCAACCCTGAGTCTGCGACCGCTCAGCTCGACCACGTCGACATCGTCGTCGGCAAAGATGAACGGGACGGCCAGATACCCCCACAGCGCATAGCCGGCGAAGTGGATCACGTCCTCCCGGGTCCACCTGAAACGCCTGGCCATACCTTCGGGGCGGGGGTCACGTCCATCGAATGTGCCGATTCCGCGGAACTCGACCCGGGGACGGCGGGTTTCGGCGACCGCGGTGACCTGGCGCAGGACGTCGGGCTGCGACTTCAACGGCAAAGCGATCCCCCGGCCCGGAAATCAACCTCGATCCGCTCGATCTCGCGCCAGCGGTCGAGTCCTCCCTGCGCCTCCATGGCCGCGTCGACCAGACTCACCGGGCCGGCTCCTTCACTGCGGCCCGGCTCCGCCGCGAAGCCTGACTCGGCGAAATCCCGCGGACCCACTCGCCGAAGACGACCCACTTCGCCCGCTTGGCCGGATAGCCGCCGGTTGCGTTCGCGCTCGAGGACGAAGGAAGCCTGTACGCCCGAGCGCCGGCAACCGTCCACTCGATCGGCCCCTCCGGGGGGTCGGAGTGACCCAGATGCCTGGCGACCCTCGACGCTGAATTCCCCCCGTTGAAAGCCACGACCAGCGGTCGGTACCGCTCGATCCTGGCGACGAAACCAGGCAGGTCGAAGTCGGCCGCGCGCAACAGCCCGTCCGAAGACGCGGCCCGCCCCGGGACCAGGTCGGTCAGGCCGACCCCGTGATCGAGGACGGTCCGGTCCTCGCGCGGACCGATCGCCCGGCCGTCGGACAGTCCGGTCGCCCGGAGCAGTTCCCAGAACATGTTGCGGGGATTGGCGTAGTAATGACCGGCCCGCGCGGATGCCTCGCTCTTCGCGGTGCCGACAAAAACGGCGGTAAGGTTTTCGGAAAGGATGTCGGGCAGCAACGTCTTCTCTCAGACTACCGCCGCCAGGCTGGCGTCCAAACCGGCCGGCCCTCCGAACGCCGGGCTCGGGCGTCCCGTCCTTCGCATCGGCTAAAGTCGTTCGGTAGCGGAGTTACGCTTGTGTAATTTACAACCGAAGAGAAGGTTATATCTCAATGGCAGAGCCCAGTTTCGTCGAGTTCGGCTCGCAGCCGGTCGAAAAGTACCGTCACGTGATGGACGGCAATTTCGAGGCAATAGTGGCTGCTATGGAGGAAACCCGCGACCAGTTCGCAGACCGCACCGTCTGGCATGTCAATTCCACCGCGCAAGGTGGAGGAGTGGCCGAAATGCTGCGGAGCTTTTTGCCGCTCGCCTGCGACGCGGGCGCGGACAACCGGTGGGTGGTCCTGAGCGAGCGCCCGGAGTTCTTCGGGATCACCAAGCGGATCCACAACAAGCTCCACGGTCATCCGGGCGATGGCGGCCCGCTCGGCGACGCCGAACGGACCGCCTACGACGAGATCCTCGCCGACAGCGCGAAACGTCTGGTCGAACTGTTCGGGCCGGACGACTTCGTCTTCCTGCATGATCCCCAGACCGCCGGCCTGATCCCCGCGGTGAGCGATTCGGGCGTGGGCACGCTCTGGCGGTGTCACGTGGGAGTGGACCGGAGCAACGAAAACGTCAATGAGGCGGTCGACTTCCTCCTCCCGTATGTGAAACAGGCCGATGCGTTCGTATTCTCGAGGCAGTCGTACGCCTGGAAAGAGCTGCCCCAGGACAAGGTGTACCTGATGCCTCCCGCGATCGATGCTTTCTCGCCGAAGAACCAGGAACTGGAGCCATCGGTCGTCAGAGACATACTCGGCACGATCGGGTTCAGCGCGAACCGGCCCTCGAGCAACCCCGAATTCGTGCGCTCGGACGGCTCGACCGGGACGGTCGAGCGCGAGGCCGAGATCCTGCAGGTCGAGCCGCTCCCCGAAGACGCCACGCTGATCGCACAGATTTCCCGATGGGACGTGCTGAAAGACCATGAGGGCCTGCTCGAGTGCTTTTCCGAATACCTCGGCGACACGGATGCCCATCTGGCACTGATCGGTCCGTCGAGTGCGGGAGTGGCCGATGATCCCGAAGGCCCGGCCGTCGGCTACCGGATTTTTTCAGCCTGGAAGGAGTTGCCCGACGATCTGCGTCGACGGGTCCACATCGTGAATCTCCCGATGGAAGACTTCGACGAGAACGGAGTCATGGTCAACGCGATTCAGCGGCGCGCCGACATCGTCGTGCAGAAGAGCCTGGTCGAGGGATTCGGGCTTACCGTATCGGAGGCGATGTGGAAGGGTAAGCCGGTCGTGGCCAGCGCGGTCGGGGGCATCCAGGACCAGATCATCGACGGCGAGTCGGGCATCCTGATCGAGGATCCGACCGATCTCGAGGCATTTGCTGATGCGTTCAGGAATCTGATCGCCGACCCGGAAATGGCCGAGGCCATAGGTACCGCCGCCAAGGAGCGGGTCAAGCAGCGATTCCTGGTGATTCCCAGGCTGCTCGACTACGCCCGGGTGATCATTGCGGTCGATGCGAAGATGGCCGCCCCGGAAGACGCCCCGGAAACTTCCGGGAGCTGATCGGCCCATATCGCCCCGCCCGGGGACCGGGCGGGGCCGCTACAGGGCGCCGCGAAGAATTGCGCTCAGGCCTCGGGCGGTGCGTAGCGGTGGTGCAGTACCAGGGCGTTGCCGTCGGGATCACCGAAGAAAGCCATGTGGCAGACCCCGGAGTCCATGGTGTCGGCCTGGAACTCGACGCCTTTTTCCTCCAGTTCGGAACGAGCCACTTCGACGTCATCTACCTGTAGCGCGATCGGCGCCGTGTGCGCTTCGAATTCCATGCCGAAGCCGTCCGACTGCATAACTGCGATCGTCAAGCTCCCCGTTTCGAACTCCCCGGCCGGCATGTTGCCCCAGCGCTTCGAGCGTTCGAGGCCGAGAACGTCTCCGTAGAACTCAGCCGCCTTGTCGAAGTCCCGGGTCGGCACCGCCACAAAATCAACTCCGGTCACATTCACGGACGAACCTCCATCGGTTGGTGGTCTTCGGGTGTCCTGGCAGCCTACCCGGGGCGGGCACCCAGGTCTCGCCCGCCCCCGTCGCAGCCGCTATTTGTCGTACTTGAACGACACGTCGAGCCGGATCCGGTACTCATCGACCTTTCCGTCGGCGATGGTCACGTCCTGCCTCACCACTTCGGCGACGCGAAGATCCCGCACTGAGCCGCTGACGGTCTCGACCGCGTTGCGAGCCGCCTGTTCCCAGGAATCGGAGCTGACCCCGACGACTTCGGTTACTCGATAGACGCTTTCCGACATGAATCGGTCCTCCTCGGTTGTGGGTGATTCACTTCAGACTCGCACTTCCCGCCCCGGTCAACAACCCCGGTCCGGGACCGATCGCCCGCCACGACCCGGGACTTTCCCCCGGCGAGGGATCCCGGCCGGCTCAGGGGTTGATCTGAAGCTCGACGACCTGGACCCCGAGCTGCTCCATCTCGGCTTCATAGATTCCGGTTATGTCGGCCTGGAAAGAGAAGCTGACCGAACCTCCAGCCGGCACGTCTTTGGAGATGTCAAACCCGTGAACGTGCACTTCATCGGCGATGTCGGACTTGATCCTGAACTTGATCGGTTCGCCCTTGTCGACTTCGATTCCGAGGACTCCCCCGGTCGGCTTGCCGTTTTCGAAAACCACTGTCGGCACCTTCGGCGGGCTCGGCGTGTCCGCGGGTTCGCCGGCCGGCGCCTGATCGGTCGTCCCCTGCGCCTCGGCTGCGACCGGTGCTGCCGGCTCGACTGACGGTTCGTCACTCGAGTCCCCCGGCCTGAGCAGGACGAACAGGACCACCGCAACCGCGATCACGACGAGCGCGGCGAAGATCGTTTTCTGGCGTGATTCCATGGAGCCTCTCGAGAGCGGGTGTTGGCCAGGGCCGCGTCCGGGTTCCGGAGCGGGCGGAAATGCGATTCCGCGGTCGCTACAGGCTAGCGATCGATCGACGCCGGGTCGGCCCTGAACGAAGAAATCGGACGACCGCAACAAGGACGACCGCAACAAATTGGAGGGCACGGTGTCCCTGTAACATCGGAACCCGATGAAGCGGCTCCGCACAATCTCCGTAGCGCTCGCGCTGCTGGCCCTGATGGTTGCCGGCGGCCTGCTCGGAAGCGTCCTGGGTCTGCTTATGGTTTCGCCGTTTCTGGCGCTGCTGTTGCCCCTTCTGGCCGGTCTTTACCCCGGCGAGCGCGTACTTGACGGCCTGATCAGCCTGCTCGGGTCGCCGGCCGGGCGCCGGCGCGGGGCCGGCCGGGTCCGCCGGGCCGATTTCTGGTGGCACGGCCAGAGTGTCCGCATAGCCGGGTCGATCGGCTCACGCGGGCCCCCCTCGCTGTTGGCCTGATCCACGAGACCGCCCGGATTCCGGTCCGGGCAACCGCAGCGAAAGGAACAAGCAGTGGCAACCGACAACCGTCGGAGCCGGCTGCCGAGGGGTAGATCCGCACTGTGGCTCACCAGTATCGTCGTCGCGCTCGGCGCGCCGTTCGTGCTCGGTGGCTGTGGCCAGGGTGATTCCCCGGAGGCGGTCGATCCGGCCGACCAGACAGCAGGAATGACCCGAAATCCGCCGTTGACGGTGGGCGCGGCCTTCCTCCCGAATGTGAATCCCGACCGGAGTAACCGGGGGAGCCATTTCCGGGCGCCGAACGGCGAACTGATGCTGGTCTTCTTCGGATTCACGTTCTGCCCGGATGTCTGCCCCACTACCCTGGCCGACCTCCGGCTGGCAATGGCGGAGCTGACCCCGTCCGAACGTGATCGAGTGGAGGTGGCGATGGTGACGGTTGACCCCGAACGGGATACCGCAAAGGTCCTCAACCAGTACGTCGGCCATTTTTTCCCCAGGGATTCCTTCGCCGCGTTTCGCACCGACGAACCGGGCCGCCTGGCTCGGGTCGAAGAGCAGTTCAAAGCCGCCCACGAGCTGGGCAAGCCGAAGGCCGACGGCAGCTACGACGTCGCCCACACGGCTCAGGTCTACGCGGTCGACGACCGCGGCGTCGTGCGGGTCGAGTGGCCCTTCGGCGCGGGCTACGAGGCCATCGCCGCCGACATCAGACGGCTGCTGGCCGAAAGCCGGTCCGGCTCGAGCGAAGACATCTAATCAATTACACAGGAGATAAGTATGAAAAAGATCCTTTCCATTTCTCTATTGCTGGTCGTAACCGGCGGCCTGCTGGCCGCATGCGGCAGCGATTCGAGCGACGACCAGGTTGAGGTGAGTGACGTCTGGACCCGGGTGACCACGCCTGAGCCAGACCACCGGGGCGGTCTACGCCACCCTCGAAAGCCCCGGTGACAACAAGCTGACCGGGGCAAGCGTCCCGAGCGACGTCGCCGCCAAGACCGAGCTCCACGAAACCGGCGAAGCCAAGGGCGGCGAAATGTCCGGCAGTGACGAGATGTCGGGCGAGTCGATGGGCGCGACCGATGAGGGCACCATGGAGGGCGGCTCAGGAGGCGCGATGATGAGCATGACGCCCGTTTCCAGCATCGAGCTGCCCGCCGGTGAACAGGTGAATCTGGAGCCGGGCGGTTACCACATCATGATGTTCGAACTGGCCAAGCCGATCAAGGACGGCGAAAGCATTCCGGTGACGCTCTCGTTCGAGAACGGCGACGACATCACGGTCGACGCCACTGCTCGTGAGGGCTGATTCGCACAACGGGACACAGGGGTCCGCGGCCGGGCGCCGCGGACCCCGCCTCGTCATGCCCGCGGCCGTGGTTGCCCTGCTGCTGGTCGCGGCCGCCGGCTACGTTCTGCTGGGTTCGGGCGCGGACGACGCCCGAACCGGAGAAACCGTCTATCTGAACATCCCGGCCAACACGAGCGACCTGCTCGACCGGGGCCGGGACGTCCCGCAGATCCCGGACCGTCTGACCGGGAAGGTCGGCGACACGCTGGTCATCAGAAACCGTGACCGTGCGACCCAGGTGGTCGCCGGCTACCCGATCTCCCCCGGACAGACCCTGAGGATCCCGCTGAACCGGGCCGGCAGCTACGAAACATCATGCTCGGCCCACCGCGACGACAGCATCAGGATGGTGATCAGCCAGTAGACCGGCCCGGATCTCGTCGTCGGGCGGTACTTTGGTTCTGATTGACTGCGCCGGTGGCGGCGATCGAACTCAGCGGTGTCAGGAAGAGGTTCGGGCCGATCAATGCGGTGGACGGCCTCGACCTCGACGTCCCGGAGGGAATCTGCCTCGGCCTGCTCGGTCCGAACGGCGCCGGGAAGTCGACCACGATGCGGATGCTCACCGGGCAGGCGATCGCCGACTCGGGAAGCCTGCGCGTACTGGGTTACGAACTCCCCGGGGAGGCAAAGCCGGCGAGGGCCGCGATGGGCGTGGTCCCGCAACTCGACAACCTAGATATCGACGTCACCGTCGAGGAGAACCTGACCGTCTTCGCGCGGCTCTATCGGGTGCCTGATGTTCCCGCCGCGGTCGAGCGGACCCTGGCCATCGCCAGGCTCACCGCCCGTCGGGGCGACGCGGTGGACGAGCTTTCCGGCGGCATGCGCCGACGGCTGCTTCTCGCCCGCGGCCTGGTCCACCAGCCAAGGCTGTTGCTGCTTGACGAACCGACGGTCGGTCTCGACCCCCAGATCAGGACCGAGCTTTGGTCACTGATCGACGGCCTGAGAAGCCAGGGGACGACGATCCTGATGTCCACTCACTACATCGAGGAGGCTGAGCGGCTCGCCGACGAGGTCGCGGTGATGGCTGCCGGGCGGATCATCGCCCGGGCCACCCCGAGCCAGCTGATCGCCGAGCACGCCGGGGAGAGCACCGCGGAGGTATTCGGCCACCCGGAGCGGCTGGCCGAGATCCGCCGGACCGTGGAAGCCGCCGGACTTCGGGTCAGGCCGGCCGGTCCCGCAATCGCGATCGTCGGAGCAGAGCGCGCCCGCGACGGCCTGATCCCCGGCGATGCGGTCGTGAGGGCCGGATCGCTCGAGGACGTTTTCGTCATGCTGACCGGAGAGGAGGCCGAGTGAAACCGCCGGACGCTCCCGAAGTAGTGGTCAGGCGCCTGGATCCGGCCGTGATCCTGGCGGTCATGGGCCGTGAGCTGGCCAACTTCCGGACCTTCTGGAAGTCGACCGTGCTGACCAGCACCCTCGAGCCGGCGATCTACCTGCTGGCATTCGGCCTCGGCCTGGGAGCGACCCTGGTCAGCGATGTCGGCAACCTCCCCTACGTCGAGTTCGTCGGAACCGGGATCGTCGCCACCGCGGTCATATTCGCCAGCGCCCTGCCGGCCATGTTCGGGACCTTCGTCAAGCACCGCTTCCAGCGGACCTACGACGCGATTCTGGCGGCTCCGGTCGACGTCGAAGAGCTGGTTACGGCGGAGATGCTCTGGATCGGGCTGCGGGCCGCGGTGTTCGGCTGCTTCCCGCTGGTGGTTACCTTCTTCTTCGGCCTGGATCCGGTCGCGACGATGCTACTCGTACCCGTGTACGCCCTGATCACCGCGCTCGGCTTCGCCGCGTTCGGGATCGTAATGGCCGCAAGCGTCTCGAAGATCGACCAGTTCAACTACGTGACCACGCTGGTGATAACCCCGCTCTTCCTGGTCGCCGGCACCTTCTTCCCGATCGGCGGGCTGCCTGAGGGGTTCCAGATCGCGGCCCAGTTCAACCCGCTCTACCAGCTGGTCGAGCTGGTCCGCCACGCCAGCTTCGGCCTTCAGGCGACTGATCTGCTCAGGGTGGTCGGCCTGACCGCGTTCAGTCTGGTCCTCTGGCGAATCGCGATCGACCGCATGGAACGCCGCCTGATCGACTGACGCCCCGGGGCCCGAGGCTCACTGTGTGACGTGCGTCCGTTTGTTAGTGAAGTGTTAGCGAATGCTGTAGGGTTCGTGAACACGTAAAACCGATATGCCGAGTTTCAGGGTCCGCATTGGCCCTGGAAGCGGGGAAACCAGGTATTTGGGGCGAATCCACCGAGTCAGGTGGGAGCGCGGCTCCTAGAGCGCCAGCCCGTCAGCTAACCCCGTAGGCCGGAAAAGGAGATCGGCATCAAACACTCACATTCGAAATACCGATTCAGTAGTCCCAGACAGCTGGTTTCAGGCCTCGCCCTGATCCTTGGCGCCACCTTCCTGCTCTCGATGCTGACCGGACCCACCACGGCTTCCGCATCCTGCGCCAGCGCTTCCAGCGGTGGCCTGAGCCTCTCGGCCAACAAGTGCAGGCCGTTCAAGAAGGCCCGCCTGGTCCGAGGCAAGGCGATTGCGCCTTCTACCGCTCCGAAGAAGGTCAAGCGGGTCATCCGCTGGGCCAACCGGATCCGCAACAAGCCGTACGTCTACGGAGGCGGCCACGCCAGCTTCAACTCCACAGGTTACGACTGCTCAGGCGCGGTCAGCTACGCGCTCAGAGGCGGCAGGTTCATCTCGAGTCCGCTCGCCTCGACCGGATACATGAACTGGAAGAAGGCCGGCAAGGGGAAGTGGATCACCGTCTACTCCAACTCCGGCCACGCCTACATGGTGGTCGCCGGCCTGAGGTTCGATACCTCGATGACCCCGGGCGACGGGCCCGGCTGGAGCGAGAGCAAGCGCTCGACCCCCGGTTCGTTCACGGCCCGCCACCCCGGCCGCTACTAGGCCCCTCCCGCAGCACCCTTCCCCCAGAAACGCCCCGGCAGCCGCCGGGGCGTTTCTGTTTGCACGATTGATAGGTTGCGTCCTCCCTCTTCCTTCAGCCCACTCCCGGCCCGAATCGCCGGAAACCGGCCTACAAGACCTGAACCTGGAGCCCGATGTCTGAACGCCTCGCCAGCCTTGCCCGGATGCTTTCAGAGCACTGGAAGCGATCGCTCGCCGTCGCCCTGCTCTGCCTGTTCGGCATCGTCGCGGTCTCGGCGGTCGCCCCTGAGCCGCCGGCAGACGAATTCGTGATCCCCGGGGCCGAGTCACAGAAGGCGCTCGATCTCTTCCGGGACCACGTACCGGCCCTGGCGGGGGCAGACGCCACCGTTGTCTTCAGTACAGAACAGGGCAGTCTCAGGGAGGCCACTTCAAGGCGGGCCGTCGAGGGCGCGCTGGATGGGATCGAAAAGCTTCCCGACGTACTGGCAGTGAGCAATCCCTACGACCCGGAGGTGCCCGGGGTATCGCCCGACGGCAAGGTGGCCTCTGCCGACGTCCGCTACAGCGTCGAGCCGGGCGACGTCACCAAGTCGACCGGCAAGGCCCTGGAGGAGGCGGCTCGGACCGCCGAGCAGAGCGGGATCGACGTGTCGCTGCGCGGAATCGTGGTCGACGTGGCCTCGGAACAGGAGTTCCCGGTGGGCGAGCTGGTCGGCGTACTGATTGCGATCGTCCTGCTTTCGCTGCTCTTCCGATCCGCGGCGGCGATGGTTGCGACCCTGGTCGGGGCGCTGATCGGAGTGATGGTCGGCCAGATGCTCCTGGTCATCCTGGCCAGCCCACTCGGGCTTCCAAGCTTCGCTTCGACCATCGCCGCGATGCTCGGCCTCGGAGCCGGGATCGACTACTCCCTGCTGATAATCGGCCGCTTCAGAGAGCAGGCGGCCGCCGGGGACTCGGTGCGGGATGCGACGGCAAAGTCGGCTGCCACCGCCGGCTCGGCGGTCGTCGCAGCCGGCCTGATCGTGATGGTGGCGATCGCCGGCCTCCTGGTGATCGGGATCCCCTTCGTCGGCAAGATGGGCATCGGTGCGGCCATCGCGGTCGCCGCGGTGGTGGTCTCCGCCCTGACCATCCTGCCAATCATGATCGGCGCGCTTTCTAAGCGGCTTCGCCCGAAGAAGGCCGCACACGTGCGACCCTCGAAGGGGTTCGTCAACTGGGGCACACGGGTGACCGCCCGGCCCTGGATTTCGATAATCGCCGGCGCGGCCGTCCTGCTGATTTTTGCTTTCCCGATGCTGGACATGAGGCTCGGCCAGCCGGACGACGGCAACCAGCCCGAGGGCAAGACCCAGCGCGTAGCTTACGACCTGCTCAGCGAGGGCTTCGGGCCCGGCTCCAACGGGCCCTTTCTGATCGCGGTCGACCTGCCCAAGGGTGACCCGGACACTCAGGCCCAGCTCGAAGCGCTCCGGTCGAGCCTGGAACAGGTGGACGGGGTTGCCTCGGCCTCTCCCCCGTCCCCCAGTGAAGACGGCGAGATGGCGACGATCTTCCTCATCCCCGAAACCGCCCCTCAGGATGAGGCGACCAGCCGGTTGCTGGGCACCCTGAGGAATGAGACCATCCCGGGTGCGACCGCGGATACCCCACTGAACGTCTACGTGGGCGGCAACACGGCCAGCTTCGAGGACATGTCAACCAAGGTTTCCGACCGACTCCCGGTCTTCATCGCCGTCGTGATCGGCCTTTCAGTAGTGCTACTGATGGCCGCTTTCCGCTCCTTCTGGATCCCGCTGATATCGGCCGGGTTCAACCTGCTCTCGGTCGGTGCCGCCTACGGAGTCGTGGTCGCCGTCTTCCAGGACGGGATCGGGGCCAGTCTGCTCGGGGTGGACAGCGGGGTGCCGATCGTCTCGTTCATCCCGGTCATGATCTTCGCCATTCTTTTCGGTCTCAGCATGGACTACAACGTCTTCCTGCTTTCCCGGATACACGAGGCCTACAACGAAGGTGACGGTCCCCGTGACAGCGTGATCCACGGAGTCGCCCGGATCGGCAAGGTGATCCTGTTCGCCGGGCTGATCATGGCATCGGTCTTCACCGCTTTCGTCTCCCAGCCCGACGTCATCTCGAAGATGTTCGGCCTGGGACTCGGGCTGGCCGTACTCATCGACGTGCTGTTCGTCCGGCTGGTGATCGCGCCGGCGGTGCTCACCCTGCTGGGTGACCGGGCCTGGTGGCTGCCGGGCTGGCTCGACCGGCTGATCCCGAATGTCTCGCTCGAGGGCCATCTGGTCGAGAACCGCGATCCGATCGGCACTCCCCTGGCGCCCGACCTGGCCCAGGGCGCGTCCGACTGATCCGGCCTTCGGACCAGGCCGCATCAGCCTGCCGACGGCCGTATGTGGGAGAGTCTGGGGTCGATGCAGCCGGATGAGCTTCCACGAGTGAGCCGAAAGCCGACCAGGCTTGTCTGGCACGGTTTCCTGGTCGTCGTGGTCGACGCGATCGCACTTCTGCTCCTGGCGTTCGTCATCCCGGGCTTCTTGATCGACGGCACCTGGTCAGCCCTGGCCACGGCCGTCGTCGTCGGTGTGTTCAACGCCCTGATCTGGCCGATCCTCTCGCGTTTCACGCTGAAACTGAGCGTGCTCACACTGGGGCTCTTCGGCCTGCTGCTGAACGCCGTACTCGTTGCCACGGCGATGCTCGCGATGCCGTGGCTGACGATCTCGGGCCTTCCCGAGGCCCTTGCCATCACCCTGACCCTGGCAGTGATCAGCTCGCTGCTCTCTGCCTTGCTGGCGATCGACGAAGACAGTTCCTGGTATCTCAACGTTGTCCAGCGCCAGCTCAGAATCCGCGGGAGCGTCACCGAGACCGACGTGCCCGGGGTGATCTTCCTCGAGATCGACGGGCTTGCCCACGAGGTGCTGCGGAGAGCCTTCGCCAACGGGAGCGCCCCGACGCTGGCCCAGTGGGTTCGCGACGAAAGCCACGACTTCAACCGCTGGGAAACCGACTGGTCCTCCCAGACCGGAGCCTGCCAGGCCGGAATTCTCCACGGCGACAACCACGACATGCCCGCTTTCCGCTGGTGGGAGAAAGATCGTGACCAGGCGATCGTGACCAACCACCCGCGCGACGCGGCCGAGATCGAACGCCGCCACTCCGATGGTGCCGGGCTGCTTGCAGGCGACGGCGCCAGCCGGGCAAACATCCTCTCGGGCGACGCCACCCAGTCGATGCTGACCATGAGCACGGTCCTCGAGCGAAGGGGCGCGATCGGGCGCGACTATGCGGCCTACTTCGCCAAGCCCTACGGAGTGCTGAAGACCGCCGCGTTCACCGTGATCGAGATCTTGAGCGAACGGCGGTCGGCCCGGCGCCAGGTCCGAACCGGGGTGGAACCGCGCATCCAAAGGGGCTGGAGCTACGCCGTGATGCGGGCATGGGCGACCGTGATCCAGCTCGATCTCCAGGTCGCGGCGGTGGTCGGTGACGTCCTGGCCGGCCGCTCGGTCGTTTACACGACCTTTCTCGCCTACGACGAGGTCGCCCACCACTCGGGAATCGAGCGGCCCGACGCGCTCGAGTCGCTACGCAAGGTAGACCGCCAGATCGCCCGGGTGGTTCAGGCCGCCAGGGACGCGCCCCGTCCCTATCGCTTCGTCGTACTTTCCGATCACGGCCAGTCACAGGGGGCCACGTTCCTGCAGCGCTACGGGGAATCCCTCGATGATCTGGTGGCAAGATCGAGCCGGGCCGATGCGGTAACCACCGTCGGCGGCGGAGAGGACGACGCCCACGCCTACCTGAACGCGACTGTCTCCGAGGCGTCCAGCGAGGACTCGCTGACCGGCCGGACGATCAGAAAGGCCAGCCGCCGCAAGACGGACCGTGGTGAATTCGGCCCCGATTCGAGTGGTCGTAGGGAGGATGCCTCCGAAGGAGGTGGCGGCGAGGTTCCCGAGCTTTCGGTCATGGCGTCCGGCTGCCTGGGGTTGATCTCTTTTCCGCGGGAGCCGGGCAGAGTCACCCGGGAACGGCTCGACGAGATTCACCCCGAGTTGATCGACTCGCTGCGCAACCACCCCGGAATCGGCTTCATCCTGGTCCGCTCGGAAACCGACGGACCGGTCGTGCTCGGCCCCGACGGGGTCAACTACCTGGCCGCCGGGCGGATCGAAGGCAGGGACCCGCTGGCTCGGTTCGGTCCCAACGCTGCCGCCCATGTCAGGCGAACCGATTCGTTCCCCCACTGCCCGGACCTGGTGCTCAACAGCACCTACTGGTCGGAAACCGACGAGGTCGCAGCATTCGAGGAGCTGGTCGGCTCACACGGCGGCATGGGCGGGTCACAGTCCTACCCCTTCGTGATCCACCCGGTGGACTTCGAGTGGCCCGCGGAAGAGGTGATCGGGGCTGAGTCGGTCCACCGTCTGCTGATCGACTGGATGGCCGACCTCGGACTGGGTCGAAATGGCAGGACCACCACGGACCGGCCTGCCGGTGACCGGCCTCCTCAGGAAAGAGACGTCGTGGCGCCCGGGTCGAGCAAGCGCACCTCGACTTCGGGTGAGCGCTCGGCCACCTGAGAGGCGAACTGGTGGGGCGGGTCGGTCAGGTGGCGGCGACCCCAGCGGGCCAGTCCAAACGGGAAGAAGGTGCCCCAGTGGATCGGGACGGCGATCTTCGGCTTGAGCAGTTCGACCGCGGCCGCAGCCGAGGCCGGATCGAGGTGACCCGGGCCAAGCGTGTGTCCCCAGCCCCAGACCGGGATGAGGGCGAGATCCAGGTCCTCGACCAGCCCCTCCATCCCCGGAAAGATGTCCGTGTCCCCGGCGAAGTAGATCCGGCTGGAGCCGGAGACGACGTATCCCACAGCCTCCCCATCCTTGGCGAAAGGATGGCGCCCGCCGTCATGTTCGGCGTCGACCGCGGTGACGGTAACCACACCGATCGCCGACGACTCGCCCACCTCCAGTGGCTCGACACCCGAAAAGCCCTTTCTGCGCAGGAACGCGGCCGCGGTCGGCGGAGCGATTATTCTGGTCGCACCGCCCAGGCGGCGGAGCGAGTGGAGGTCGAGATGGTCGAAATGCTGGTGGGAGACCAGGACGCTGTCGGGCGCGTACCGGGAGGCCTCGACCGGATCGACCTGCCGCCGGAGGTGGAACATCCTCTTCCGGAGCAGCGGGTCGGTCAGCAGGTGCACCTCCGTCCATTTCGATCGAGACGGTGGCGTGCCCGACGTATGTGACCGAGCCTTCTTCGCTCACTGGTAACTGCTGGAGCCGCCGCTGCGGTTGGACCTGGAGGTCCGCGAGTAGGACAGCACGTCCACGACGAACGCGAAGATCACGATGAACCAGGCGAAGCCTTCCACCCCGTCACCGATCTCCCACATGACGACGTAAGCCAGAGTCGTCCAGGGCAGCAGGAAAAACCCCAGAACCGGCAGGATCCAGCCGCCGTCGAACGCCCGCGCGATCCAGTCAGAGAATACGAGCACGAAGAAGAGCGCCAGCCGGGGCGAGATCAGCGCGAACAGGACCACGAAGCAACCCATCTACTCAACCTACCCCACCGTGCGGCCGACCGCCGCTCCGCCGGGGCCTGGCCCGGAAGGTCGCGGCGAAGTGGGCCCCGAGTACGACCGCCATCGATGCGAGGTTGAGAAACAGAAGGGTGCCGAAGAACCCGGCAAGGACCCCGTATACGGAGCTGCCACCGCCGCCCAGATGACGGCCCGGATCCGCCTCAGCCCACCCTGGAACTTCTCGGAGATGCCGCCCGGCTCAGTTTCCCATGCCGATGCTGGCTTCGGTCCACCGAACCGTGATCGCGTAGAGAATCACCAGGTCGATGGCGATGAAGATCAGGCTGAGCGCGGGTCGCGCGGACAGCGTGAGAAAGTCCGAAATCGTGTGTATCAGGATCAGGATTATCGCCACCAACCTGGCCCACTCGCGCCCCTGGATCAACGCGGCTCCGGCCCAGACCTTGATCACCCCGATTACGATCCAGAAGATGCCGACTGCCTGGAAGCTGGCCAGGAAGACCTCTCCGCTGGTGCCCTGCGTTATGTACTCGTCATCGAAGGCGGCGGCGAGTCCGGCGATCACGCTGAAGATGCCGACCAGAATCAACATGATGCCGGCAAAGGCAACCCATGACGCCCAGGCGCCGGAGCCCCCGGGTGAACTGGAACCGCTTGTTTCAGACACTTATCTCCTTGATGACGCTTGCAGTTGATCTCGGTCCGGCCGCTCGCGGCCCCGGCAAACCCTACCCGCTATCCGCGATACAGCGGAACGTTATGCCGCACGATCGCCGGGTCCCAGTCCTAGTGCGGGATTCCGCACCCGATTGAAATATTGCGCCTGCAATTGCGCCAGTGGAACCGCCAGTTTTGCGCCAGTGCATTCCCGATTCAGGCGGTTTTCTGCGGTTTGCTGCGGTTTCAGACTCAGCCCCGAGACTGCCCTCAAACCCGCTTACAGTGCGGGGTCGCTAGTGGTCAAGCCGAGAGGCGCCTACCGGAGTCGAACCGGTGTAAACGGCTTTCGGGGCCTGAGAGGCGCTTGAATCGGATAGCGTGCCACAAGAACCCTGACAACAGGTCAAGGCGTGAGAAACGGAACTCTTATGAAAAAGGTGCTAGTACCTATCGTAGTCGTGGCATGTGCGTTGATCGGGGCGCAGGCCGCAAGCGCGGCAGAACCCAACATCTGCGTCGCCGCAGGCGGCAAGCAGCGGGTCCAGTTGGGCAGCACGAACTGCAACGCGAACGGGACCGGTTCGGTGGCAATCGCACGGGCTGCTGACAGCACCGCCACGGCGACCGGCGGCGACCACAACAGGGCGACGGCCAGCGGCGAGGGCAGCATCGCCGAGGCGGGCACGCTCTACGACGGGTTCTTGGCACGGGCGACAACAACACCGCCACCGCGAGTGGGGATTTCAGCACCGCCGGGGCGGGCGACGGCAACAACAACACCGCCACCGCGAGTGGCGATTTCAGCTTTGCCTCCACGGACGGCGGCGACAACAACACCGCCACCGCGAGTGGCGATGGCAGCGTCGCCGGGGCGGGGAACGGCAACAACAACACCGCCACCGCGAGCGGCGACGACAGCCGTGCCCACCGCGAGCGAAGGCGACAACAACACCGCCACCGCGAGCGGCGACGACAGCCACGCCTTCGCGATCGTCGGCGACAACAACACCGTGACCGCGAGTGGGGACGACAGCAGGCCGTCGCGCCGGCGTGACCGACAGTAACAACAACACCGTCACCGCGAGCGGCGACGGCAGCGAAGTCGCCGGCGGCAGAGCGGCGACAACAACACCGTCACCGCGAGCGGGGCGGAGATGTCGCGTGCAACGGCAACAACAATACCGTCACGGCGAACGGCTGACGTCACCGTGACGAACCGATCACCAAACCGTCTCCTGCCCGTAGGACGCGGGCGCCACTGAGACAGGTGGCCTCTCCCAGTTGGGAGGGGCCACCGGCGCTGCCCTCGGCCCGAGCAGTCGCGTGCGTCGGCGCGTGCGTCGAACTAGGCCGGTCGTCGTCGTCGGCCAGTTCAGACCGTTTTTGCGCCAGTTTTGCGCCAGTCAGGGTCCGGTTCCTGCGGTTTCCTGCGGTCTCCTGCGGTTGGCACGAATCCCGCAATCCCTTTCCTCGTGCGGGATTTGGCGCTATTACTCAGGTTGCCGAATCGGCAGCAATGCAGCGAAACGAGATATGGCAGGTCGAGCTTTCGACCGTCTCGGGGATCCTCGCCGCCGGCCGGTACCGGCTGCAGTAGTTCTCGGCGCAGAGGAAGGACCCGCCCTTGAGCACCTTGCGGGGGATGCCGCTGGCCGGATCACGTGACGCTTCGGCCCCGGGGCCCAGCGGATTGACGGGAGCACAGCAGGATTTCGCAGGCTCGCCGTGCCGAGTCGAAAACCAGGTGCCGGTCCACTCCCAGGTGTTGCCGGTGATCTCGAAAAGGCCGAACGAGTTCTCCGGAAAAGATCTCACCGGAACCGTGTCGGGACGGCGGGGTCCTCCCGGTCTGGGCCTGAATTTCCACGGGAATTCGCCGATCCAGCGATTCATGCGCTCCTCGCCGCCGGGTGAAAGCTCCTCGCCCCAGCTGAACTCAGAGCCTTCCAGCCCGCCCCTGGCGGCACGCTCCCACTGGGCCTCGGTCGGCAGCGATTTGCCCGCCCAGCGCGCGTAGGCATCGGCATCCTGAAATGTGACCTGAGTGACCGGGTGGTCCTCCTTGCCCTCCAGGTCACTGTGCGGTCCCCAGGGATGCCTCCAGTCGGCTCCCGGGGTCCAGGCCCACCAGGCCATCGGGTTGCCGAGGTCGACCGGCCCGGCAGGCTTGTCGAAGGTGATCGACCCCGGCACCAGCAGCGCCGGATCGGCGCCGGGGTACATCGCCGGGTCGGGCGCCTTTTCGGCGGTGGTCACGTGTCCGGTCTCGCGTACGAAGCGATCGAACTCGGCATTCGTCACCGAAGTCTCATCCATCCAGAAGCCGCTCACCGAGACCGGCCCTACCGGCGCCTCCTCGGGATAGTGGTCGGCGCTACCCATCTCGAAGGTACCCTCCGGGATCCACCGCATGCCCGGAGAGGGCGGCTCCGTGGCAGGCTGCGGCCCGACCTCTTCCGTGTGAGAGTCCATGCCCGTAAGGCTATCCGCCCGGCTCGCCCGGCTCGCCCGGAGACGGGTGCCCCGGCCCTATGCCCTGCTCCTCGAGGAAGTCGGCGATCAGTCGCGACAGGCGACTACCCCGCCAGGCCAGTGGCGGTTCACCGGGGTCCTCGGAAACCAGCGTCGCCGATTCAAGCGCCTCTGCGTAACTCTTCGCGACTTCGTAAGGATGTCCGGGGTCGAACCGGTCGTGGCTGGCGACCACCAGCGCGGGAGCGCTCAGCCTCCCCAGATCACCGATCGCCGGGAACGGACGGGATACGGGGACCTGTCTGAGAGCGTCGGCCACGGCCTCGCGCCGGCTGTGGAGACCCGCACGGTCACGGGCCAGGCGCTCGGCGGTCGCCGCCGCCTGTTCATCCTCAAAACCCTCCGCCGCGACCCGGCCGTAGGCCTCGGGCCCCTCCTCCTCCAGGACCCGGGCCCTCCTTTCCCATTCGTGCAGGTCCGACCGGCGGCTCTTCCCGACATAGACCGGCCCGACCAGGATGAGGGCCGCGACCCGGCCGGGGTTGGCCAGCGCCCATGAGGCTGCGGTGTGGCTGCCCATCGAGTGGCCGCCGACGACCAGCGGCCCGTCCGGGCACTGCGAATCAATCACCCGGTCGAGGTCGTGGGTCAGTCGGTCGTAGGCGTAGCCGTCGCCGCCCGGGTCGGAGACCCCGTGGCCTCGCGCGTCGTAGGTGACCACCCGGTAACCCCGTCGGGCCAGGGCGGTAGACCCATGCAGTACGTACCTGCGGGTGGCCGACAGCCCGTGGCAGAGGACCACGTCCGGGCCCTCCCCGACCGTCTCGCCGCGGATCAGCGGGCCATCCCCATTCACGGTGAACTCGGTCGGCACCGGTGCGGGCGGGCTCATCGCGCTCAGCCCTTCTCGAGCGTGGCCGCCTCGATGACCACGTCCCTGGTCGGCTGCTCGTCGGGGCCTCCGAGCGCGCCGATCGCCTCGACCACATCCATCCCACTCTCGACCGAACCGACCAGCGCGTACTCCGGGGGCAGGCTCTGCCCGCCGGCACCGGTCACGACGTAGAACTGGCTGCCCGAAGTGCCCGGCGCCTCGGCCCCGGACTTGGCCATCGCCACGACCCCGGGCGTGTACTCGAGGTCGCCGGGCGGAGCCTCGACCACCTTGTATCCCGGCCCGCCGGTGCCGTCGCCGAGCGGGTCGCCGCCCTGAATCACGAAATCGGGCACGATCCGGTGGAAACCGAGGCCGTCGTAAAAGCCCTGCTCGACCAGATAGGCGAAGTTGTTCGCGGTCACCGGTGCCCGCTCGGTGTCGAGAGCGATCGTGAAGGTCCCTTCGCTCGTCTCCATGGTCACCGAGGCCGGCTGTCCCGGTTCGACGACCTGGTCCGGTCGGTCGAGCTGCTCAGTCTTGACCACCGGTGCGGTCGGCTTGTCGTCGCCACCCTGGCCGGCCAGCACCACGACCACCACTACCGCGATCATCAACAGCCCGGCTACCAGCAGGGTCGTAAGCTTGCTCCGATCGCTCATCCGGGCAGAGGCTAGCCCATCCCCTTTTTGCCCGTCGGCGCCCGGACGGCGCTCGCGCATGCCCCGGCTGCACGCAGTTGGCATGATCCGGTAGTGGCTGAACCTGGTACCCCGCCCGACCGTCGGGTCATACTCGCCGGCAAGACGATCAGCGCGATCGTGGCCTACGCCCCATGGGCCTGGCCGCTGATCAGGCGCCCCGTGGCGCGGTTTTTCGACTCGGCCGCGCAGGGCTGGGATTCCCGTACCGGGTCGGCGTCTTCGGAACGCCTCGCCGCGCTCGCCTCGGCCGTTCTCGAGGTCGACCGCTCCCCCGAGCGCATACTCGACATCGGCTGTGGAACCGGGTCCGCAACCGTCTTTCTGGCCCGCGAATTCCCCCATGCCAGGGTTCGGGGGGTCGATATCTCGGCGGCGATGATCCATGAGGCCCGGAAGAAGGTCGGCCTCGACCCGGAGGCCCGGGTCGCCTTCCGGGAGGGCGACGCTTCGCGGCTCCCCTTCCCGGACGCCGGCTTCGACCTGGTCACCCAGAACAACATGCCGGTTTTCTTCAACGAGATCGCCAGGGTCCTGCGTCCCGGCGGATACGTGGTGATCGCCTCCAGCCTGGGTCGAAATACGCCGTTCAGCACACCGGAATCGGTGATCGGCCGGAAATTCAAGCGACACGGGATCGCAACCGCCGGGACGGGCGACGCGGGCCCGGGTACCTGGTTCGTCGGCCGGAAGGAGCCGGCACCGCAATGAGCCCGCTGCCCGAGCCGAACCTCCTCCTCATCGTGAACCCGAACGCCGGAAACGGTCGCTCCGCCCGGATGCTGCCCGAGGTGGAACGCAGGCTTGACGACCTCCGCCAGGTCTTCCGGGTCGAACGGACCCGCTCCATGGAACACGGGATCGACCTGGCTCTGGAGGCGATCGAAGCCCGTGAGATTCCGGTCGTGGTCAGTGGCGACGGACTGATCGGCGCGGTCGGAGGTGCGCTGGCAGGCGCATCCACCCCGATCGGGATCATCCCCGGAGGCCGGGGCAACGACCTCGCCAGGGGGCTCGGTATCCCGGTCGAGCCGGCGGAAGCGGTGGACTGCCTCCTCGCCGGGCGGGTCAGGCGGATCGATGTCGGGGAGGCCAACGGCGAGCGGTTTCTCGGGATCGCATCGGTCGGATTCGACTCCGAGGCCAACCGCATCGCGAACGAGGCCCGGCTCCTGAAGGGGAGCCTGGTCTATGCCTACGCCGCACTCAGGGCACTGGCCCGGTGGAAGCCGGCCCGGTTCACCCTGGTCGAAGGCGAGCGGCGCTCCCGCTTGACCGGTTACACCGTCGCGGTCGCCAACAACCGCTTTTACGGGGGCGGCATGAAGGTCGCCCCCGAAGCCGAGATCGACGACGGCAAGTTCGACCTGATCACGATCGGTGATGGCTCGAAGCTACGGTTCCTGCTCAACCTGCCGAAGGTGTTCAAAGGTACCCACGTCGAGCTGGAAGAATCGGTTTCGCAGCGTCGGGTCGCACGGCTGGAGGTGAGTGCCAGCCGGCCGATGACCGTCTACGCCGACGGCGACCCGCTGACCGAACTGCCAGCGAAGTTCAGGATCCTCCCGGGGGCCCTCGGGGTGATCGTGCCCGGGGACGAAGCTTGATCCGTCTGAAGGCCGCCTTCGCCCGGCTGATCGGCCGAATCATCCGCCTCACCGGGAAGGGCGGCGGAACCACGCTACCCGGGAGGGTGCTGCTCAGGCTCGACCGCGACGCGGTGGACAAGCTCGGCGCCCGTCTGAGCAGCGGATCGACCCTGATCAGTGCAACCAACGGGAAGACGACCACGGCCTCGATGCTTGCCGTGATCCTCGCCGCCGAAGGCCGGCACCCGGTCCACAATCGCAGCGGCTCGAACATGAACTGGGGCGTGGCCACCGCCCTGCTCGAGCAGAGCGGTGACGAAGGCCTGTTCGAGGTCGACGAGGCCTGGCTGGCCGAGACCGCGTCCCGGCTCGATCCCCACACCATCCTGCTGGCAAATCTCTTCCGGGACCAGCTCGACCGATACGGGGAAACCGAGACCCTCGCCGACGCCTGGCTCAGGCTGGCCCGGGAGCGCGCCGGGTCGACCTCGTTCGTCCTCAACGCTGATGACCCGCTGGTTGCCGACATCGGCCGGGCGAGCGGTCCGGACACCACCTACTTCGGGATCGAGGATCCCTCGGTGTCCGTCTCCGAGCTCCAGCACGCCAGCGACGCGAAAAACTGCCGGATCTGCGGCGCCGAGCTGACCTACGAGCTGGCCTACGTCGGCCACCTGGGCCACTATCGCTGTCCCTCCTGCGGGATGGTGCGCCCCGCGCCGGAGGTCAGCGCCCACGAAGTCAGGCTCACCGGAATGACCGGGGTCAGCGCCCGAATCGAGTCCCCGGAGGGGCCGGCCGACCTCGAACTGCCCCTGCCCGGGCTCTACAACCTGTACAACGCGCTCGGAGCGATCGCCACCGCCAGGGCCCTCGGGATCCCGGTTGGTGCGGCGGTCGAGAGCCTGGCTTCGATGAAGGCCGTCTTCGGCCGGGTCGAGCGGATCCATATCGACCGGACCGAGCTGTCGATCCTGCTGATCAAGAACCCGGCAGGCGCGAACGAGGTGCTGAGGACCCTCGCTCTGGAGCCGGAACCGGTCGACCTGTGGGTCGGGTTGAATGACCGGATCGCCGATGGCCGAGATGTCTCGTGGATCTGGGATGCCGATTTCGAGGAGCTGGCCGATCGCGTCCGATCGGTCACCTGCGCCGGCACCAGAGCGCCCGAGATGGCCCTTCGCCTGAAGTACGCGGGCTGGCCCGCCGAGAGGATCGAGGTGGTCGATGAACTCGGCCCCAGCCTGGAACGGGCGCTGGAGGCGGGGCCAGGCAGGCTGTTTGCGCTGCCTACCTATACCGCCCTGCTCGAGCTTCGCCAGTTGCTCGCCGATCGCTACGACGCCGACCGCTACTGGCAAGCTTGAGCCTCCCCGGAAACTGGTGCTCGGAAGCATCGATCTGGCAACTTGTCGAGTCCTGCGGCTATTCGGCCGACCTGGATGCCTGGCGGGGTCTCACCCGCAACAGCCGGACCTGCGTCCTCGATCTGGGGTGCGGAATCGGCCGGGTCGCGCACCATCTGGCCCGGTCCGGAACCGCGGTCACCGGAATTGATCGCGACGAGGGCATCGTCGCAGACTTCAATCGCCTCTCCCCGGAGCCCGGCACCCGCGCCGTGACCGGCGACGCGGCTGACCCGGGGCTGCCCGGCGGTACTTTCGACCGGATCATCGCCCCCCAGCAACTTCTTCAGATCCTGGGGGGGCGCTCCCGCCGGGGGGAGTTGATCACTGCTGCCGCCGCGAGACTCACCGCCGGGGGCATCGCAGCGTTCGCCTTTTCCGAAGGGCTTCCCGCCGACAGTGTCGAGCCGACTCTGATGCCCGACCTGCGCGAGATCGGGTCCTGGGTCTACTCCAGCCGCCCGCTCCGGCTCGAGGCCGGACCGGAGTCGGTGACGGTCCACCGCCTCCGGCAGCGCGTCTCTCCCGACGGCGATCTGATCGAGGCATTTGACCAGACCACTCTCGACCGGCTGACCCGGGAACAGGTGAGCGAAGAGCTTTCGCGGGGAGGACTCGTTGCCGGCGACTGGATCGACGTTCCGGCGACCGACCTGCATGTCGCCTCGGTGATCGTGGTCGCCCGCCGGGGCGGCTGAGCCGTATGGTCTGTTGATGCGACTCCGACTGCTCAGCCTCTACCCGGACCAGATGAACATCTACGCCGACCGGGGAAACCTGACCCTCCTCCGCAAACGTTGCGAGTGGCGCGGGATCGGTTTCGAGCTGACCCGATGTGGCCTCGAAGACCGGTTTGACCCCGGGGCCCACGACCTGATCTACATGGGCGGCGGCCAGGATCGCGACCAGAAGGCGGTGGCCGCGGACCTGGTTCGGGAGAAACGCGACCAGATGTTCGCTGCACATGAGGACGGCGTGGTCATCCTCGCTGTCTGCGGTGGCTACCAGCTGCTGGGTCGTTCATACCAGCTCGAGAGCGAGCAGATCGAGGGCCTTGGGCTGGCCGGCCTCGAAACGGTCCGCGACCCCGGACCCCGGCTGATCGGGCCGGTCTCGATCACGGTCGACCTCGACGGCAGCGAGCGCATCATCGCCGGGTTCGAGAACCATGGCGGCAGGACCTGGCTCGACCCCGACTGCGAACCACTCGGCCGGGTCCGATCGGGTTACGGCAACAACGGCAAGGACGGTCTCGAAGGCGTCCGCGACGGCAACCTGTTCGGAACCTACCTGCACGGCCCGCTACTCCCGAAAAACGTATGGCTCGCGGACCACCTGATCCGGCTGGCTCTCGAACACGGCGGCGGCAGCCCGGTGGAGCTCGAACCGCTGGATGACCGACTGGAGTCCGCCGCCCACGAATCGGCGCTCAGCGCGGCCGGGGCAGGTTGACCTGCCGGAGCACAGCGATCAGCGCCCGGATGAAATCAGCGCCCGGATGAGCCGAAGCCGCCCTCGGCCCTCTCGCTTTCGGCCAGCGTTTCCGACTCTTCCGGCTCAGCCGGTACGACCGGCGTCACCACCAACTGGGCGATGCGGTCACCGGGTTCAATCCGGAATACCTCGGCCGGATCGTTGTTGAGCAGCAGCACCTTGATCTCTCCGCGATAGCCGGCATCGATCAGTCCGGGCGAGTTGACCAGCGAGATTCCGTGCCGGCGGGCCATGCCCGACCGTGGCAGAACCAGTCCGGCATGTCCCTCCGGAATCTCTACCGCGACTCCGGTACCTACCTGCCATCGCTCTCCCGGGCCGATGTGGGCGGCTTCGGACGCGTGGAGATCGAGTCCCGCATCGCCGTCGTGCGCCCGGCCCGGCAGTATGGCCCGGTCGTTCAACATCTGGAATTTCAGCCGCATCGCGCCACCTTACCCAAGCCGCCGGGCCCGCAGCCGGCTCAGCCGACCGCGAGGTCGTCGAAGCGGTGCAGCTCGCCGAGCGGCAGCCTCGTCTTGACCAGCACGCCTTCGGGACCGTCCTCGCGGGCCACCTTGCCCGCGACTTCGTGGAGCTCGTGCAGCCGGGCTCCTTCAGAGTAGGGGACCAACAGCTCTACCGGGGCCATGGTCTCCTCGAAAGCCGACTCCAGCGCCGATCGAAGCTCCTCGAGGCCTTCTCCGGTGATCGCCGAGATCTGCACCGCGTCGGGGCGCTTGATCCTTGCCTCGACCCTGGCCTCCTCGTCAAGCAGGTCTATCTTGTTGAGCACCAGCAGCCGCGGCTTGTCGCCCGCCCCGATCTCCTCCAGGACCTGATCGGCCGCCAGAAGCTCGGCCCGTTTGTGCTCCTCGGGCGATGAAGCGTCGACCACCTGGACGATCAGGTCGGCCAGCACGGTCTCTTCGAGAGTTGCCTTGAAGGCCTCGACCAGCTGGTGGGGCAGCTTCTCGATGAAGCCGACCGTATCGGTGACCAGGTAGCGCCGCGATTCGTATTCGAATGCCCTGGTAGTCGGGTCGAGCGTGTGGAAGAGCCGGTCGCCGACCCCGACCTCGGCCCCGGTCAGGGCGTTCAGCAGGGTCGATTTGCCGGCGTTCGTGTATCCGGCGAGCGCCACCTGGGGAAGCGCCGAGTCCTGCCTGCGACCCCGCATCACCCCACGGTTCTTCTCGACCGTCTTCAGCCTCTTCCTGAGCGACGCGATCCTGTCGCGAGCCAGCCGGCGGTCGGTCTCGATCTGCGACTCGCCCGGCCCACGGGTGCCGATTCCGGCCCCGAGTCGCTCGAGGTGGGTCCAGAGTCCGCGCATGCGGGCCAGGTTGTACTCGAGCTGCGCCAGTTCGACCTGGAGCTTGCCCTCGGCCGAATGGGCGTGATCGGCGAATATGTCGAGGATCACCGCGGTGCGGTCGACCACCGGCACCCCCAGCTCGGCCTCGAGATTGCGCTCCTGACGCGGCGCCAGTTCGTCGTCGCAGGCGACCAGGTTGGCTCCGCTCCGCTCGATCGCCTCTTTCGCCTCCGCCAGCTTGCCCTGGCCGAAGTAGCGGTCGGGATCGGGCTCGCTCCGGCGCTGGATCATCTCCCCGGCGGTGACCACCCCGGCGGTGCGCAGCAGCTCCCTCAGCTCGTCTACGTTGCCTTCGCCGGTGCGATCGACCGCGATCATCAGCGCCCGCTGACGGGCCCGCCTGGAGACGGCATCTTCAGTCGGAGTACCGGCCGGTTCCCGTTCCGGGTCGCCGGGTCCACCCGGTAGGCCGTTTCGAGCATTTTCCATTGAACCCATACTAGGGCCGACCCCCGCGCTCGGCCCGGCCGGACCACCGGTCCCCCTGCGTGCGGCCCGGCTCGGAGCCGATAACCTGACATCCATGAATATCTTCATGACCGGCGCCACCGGCTTCATCGGCGGGGCGACCGCCAGGCATCTGACCGAGCAGGGCCACAAGCTGACCTGTCTCGTCCGCAACCGTGACAAGGCCGGCCACCTGGCAGAACTCGGGTGCGATCTGGTCGACGGAGACCTTTCCGACCGGAACCGCCTGGCCGGCTCAGATGAAAGGCGCCGACGCCGTGCTCCACGGGGCGGCGATCTATGAGGTCGGCATCCCGGCGTCCCGCAGGGAGGAACTGGTCGAGGCCAACGTCACCGGGACCGCGAACGTCCTCAACGCCTGCCTCGATGCGGGCGTGCCGAGGGTCGTCTACGTCTCGACCTGCGGCGTCTTCGGCAACACCCATGGCGAAGTGGTTGACGAAAACTACGAGCGCAGTGATCTCGAGTTCGATTCGATTTACGAGGAAACCAAGTACGAGGCACACCTGATCGCCAGGAATCTGATCGAGGAACGGGACCTCCCCTGCGTAATCGTGCAGCCCGCCGGGGTCTACGGGCCCGACGACCATTCGGCCCTGGGTCAGCAGATCAGCAAGTTTCTCGACGGCAAGCTGCCGATGATCCCGTTCGGCACACTGGGCATGGGTGTCACCCACGTCGAGGACATCGCCGCCGGAATCGCCCTGGCGCTCGACAAGGGCGAGCTCGGCGAGTCCTACATCCTCAACGCCGAAAACGTGACCATGCGCCAGTATGATCGAGGTAGCCGGATCAACCGCCGGCAAGAAGGCTCCTTCCAGAGACATGCCGACCGGCCTGTTGAAGCTGCTACGGCCGATCGGACCGCTGGTCGGCAAGATCATGGACCAGCCACCCAACCTGTCCGAACTGATCCGCACCGCCGACGGAGTCACCATTTGGGCAAGTAGCGACAAGGCGAAGAAAGTACTCGGCTTCCGCCCCCGCGACCTGGAGACCGGGATGCACGACACGCTGGCCGCCGAGGGCAGGCTCAAGGCCCCGGCCTGAACCCGCCCCTCAGGTGAGGTGTTCCCGCATCCGCTCGAGCGCTTCGGAGAGTCTCGAGTCGGGCGTGGTCAGGGAGATCCGGAAGTACCCCTCACCGCTGCGGCCGTACATTGATCCGGGCGAGATCACGACCGCAGCTTCCTCCAGGACCATCTCGGCGAAGCTGGTCGAGGTGTGCCCCTCCGGAACCGGGGCCCAGACGTAAATCGTGCCTTTGGGCGAGGCGACGTCGACTCCGATCGCCCGCAGGGTATCGACCACCAGATCACGGCGCCTGGAGTAGATCGCGTTCATCTCTTCCAGCGGGCCCCTTGGACCATTCAGGGCCGTTACGGCAGCCAGCTGTACCGCCTCGAAAAGGCCCGAATCCACGTTGGTCTTCAGCCGCCAGTAGGTCGCGATCGCGTCAGCGTTCCCGAGGATCGCCCCGACCCTCCAGCCGGTCATGTTGAAGCCCTTCGAGAGCGAGAACACCTCGACTCCGACCTCTTTCGCACCCGGAGTCGCGAGAAAGCTCGGGGCGACATAACCGTCGTAGGTCGTTTCGGAGTAGGCGTTGTCGTGGACCACAAGGATCTCGTTTTTCCGGGCGAACTCAACCACCTCCTCGAAGAACCCGTCCGGCACGATCGCCCCGCTGGGATTGTTCGGGTAGTTGAGGAACAGCAGCCGGGCCCGCTCGAGAGTGAGACGGTCGACAGCTCCGAGGTCCGGAGCGAAGTCACGCTTCGGCAGCAGGGGCAACAGCACCGCTTCCGCGCCGGCCAGGATCGGCCCGCCGGTGTAGACCGGGTAGCCGGGATCGGAAGCCAGGGCGACGTCGCCCGGATCGAGGAAGGCGAAACAGAGGTTGTAGATGCATTCCTTGGCACCGATCGCCGGAATGACCTCGGACTCGGGATCGATTTCGACTCCGAACCGGTCCAGGTAGAAATCGGAAAAGCCCTGGCGGAATTCCTCACGACCGCGATTGCTGGGGTACTTCTGGTTGGCGCTCTCGGCGACCGCGGCCTGCATCGCCTCCACCACGTGCGGATAGGTGGCCATGTCGGGATCACCTATCCCGAGGGAGATCACATCGATCCCGGCCGCGCGCTTGTCGGCGATCCGGCGCTCGAGTTCGGCAAACATGTACGGGGGCATCGCCTCGAGTCTTTTCGATGGGTCTGTCAGCGCCAACTTTTCTCCTCTGGTCTTTTCCTGGCTGTCGTGAATCGGTCGCGGGCTACGGTCGGCGACGTCTCAATCGGAAGTCCCGTTCAGTGATTCGATCATCTCCGGGGAGAACCGGCCACTCAGGATCGGCTCGGCCCACCCGCTCAGGGTCACGTCCAGTTCCGGGGTGATCTCCACCTGGAGTTCCCCCCCGTCCAGTTCCACCGTGATCGGGCTCTCGGCGCCGCCCAGGAAAGCGGCTACCGCCGCACCGGTGGCCCCGGTACCTGACGAAAGCGTCTCGCCGACGCCGCGCTCGAAGATCCTGGCCCTGACCCGGGAGCCCGAAGCCCGGAAGAAGGAGACGTTGGTCCGGTTCGGGAACAGTTCGCTGTGCTCGATCGCCGGGCCGATCAGGCCGAGGTCGAGGTCCTCCAGCCCGGAGCCGACCTCTATTGCGCATTGCGGGTTGCCGATCGAGACGTGCCGGAACGACCAGTCCTGTCCCCCCGAGTTGACCGTGCCCCGGCCGTCACCGTCGCCGCTCGGGTAATCGTCCGACTCGGTCGAGGCCCGGCCGAGCTCGACCGAACAGGTGCGCTCGGAGGTGATGGTCGGGGTGACCGGGCCCGACTCGGTCAGGATCGTGAAAGAGTCCCGGTCGGTCCAGCCGTGCCGCCTCAGGTACAGAATCGCCTCCCTCGCCCCGTTGCCCGAAAGCTCGGCCTCGGACCCGTCGGGGTTGAAGATCCGCAGCCCGGCAACGTATTCCGGCTCGTCGCTGGCCGAGATCAGCAGGATCCCGTCGGAGCCGACGCCGAAATGGGGGTCACAGATCCGCTGGATCCTCTGCTGGTCCAGGTCCCACGGTAGTTCCGCCTGCTCAAGGATCACGTAGTCGTTCCCGAGGGCTTGCCATTTCTCGAACTTCATCCGGACCCGGAACTTATCCAGTCGTCCGGATTAGATGCGGTCCGGCCGGCGCGGCTGTCGGCCAGGTCGACCACCGCGCCGGCCAGTTCGCGGTCGGAGCGTCCGCCGCGCTCGAAAACGGCGACCCCGTCCATGCGGCGCATCCAGGTCATCTGCCGCCTGCCGTAGCGCCGGTGCAGGGAGACGACCTTCTCCAGGTCCCCGTCGATGAATTCCTGGAACCCGATCGCCGCCCGAGCGGTGCGTGATGCCCCGGCGGCCAGAGCCGCCGCCGCTTCTTCTCCAGCCCCGGCCCGGGCCATCGCGTCGACCCGGTCCCTGATCCGGCCGGTAAGGATTTCGTCGGTCTCGGTGATGCCGGCGAGGACCGCCGGCCTTCTCAGGTGGGCGGTCCAGAGCTCGCCGCCACCGGCGTGGTCGGGAGCGGGCTCCTGCCCGTCGCGCAGCAATTCGCTCGCGCGGGCGACGCGCTGGCTGTCGTTCGGGTGAATCGATTTCCTGAGCCTTTCCGGAAGATCTTCATGCATGGCGGCGGGACCGCGCCGCTCGAGTTCTGATTCGACATCGGTTCGAATCCGCTCGGGGACCGCCGGTCGCAGATCAATGGCGGCCAGCGCTGCGCGCAGGTAGAGACCCGTCCCGCCGACCAGTATCGGGCGCCGGCCACGCTCGAGGGCGGCGTCGATCTCGGCCTGGGCCAGTGCGGCATAGCGTCCGGCACTGAACTGCTCTTCCACCGGCACGAATCCGAGCAGCCGGTGCTCGAGTTCGGCCTGCTGCCCGGCGCTCGCCGCCCCACTGAGCGTCCCCAGGCCGCGGTAGACCTGAATCGCATCGCAGTTGACCGCCACGGGCCGCTCCCCCCTGGCCCTCAGCTGCCGGGCGATCTCGATCGCGACCCCGGTCTTCCCGGTCCCGGTCGGACCGAACAGGGCGATCAACACCGGTCCGGCGCTCAAGCTCCGATACCGCTCAGAAGGCGCTCGCTTCCGGAAAGCGTCTGCGAGGTCGCCGCCTCGATCTCGACCTCGACCAGCTGCCCGGGTTCTGCAGCACCTTCGAAGTTGACCGCCTTGTTGTGGCGGCTCCTCCCCCGGAGCCGGGTCGGGTCATTGCGACTCGGCCCTTCGACCAGGACCTCCATCGACCTGCCGACAAAACGTTGCGCCCGTTCCCTGGCGCGCTCCTGGACGAGCTCGATCAGCTGCGCCATCCTCTCTTTCTTCACCAGATGGGGAACCTGGTCGTCCATCTCGGCGGCCGGCGTCCCCCGCCGCGGCGAGTAGCCGAAGGTGAACGCTCCGTCGTAGGCGACCCGATCCACGACCTCGAGCGTCTGCCGGAAGTCCTCTTCGGTCTCGCCCGGGAAGCCGACGATGATGTCGGTGGTGAGGCCGCAGTCGGGGATGCGCTCCCGGATCATCGCCACCCGGTCGAGGTAGCGCTCGCGGTTGTACGTCCGCCGCATCTTTTTGAGAATCGAGCTCGAACCCGACTGCAGCGGCAGGTGAATGTGCTCGCAGAGTGCCGGCAGCTCGGCATGGGCCTCGATCACGTCTTCACGCATGTCTTTCGGGTGGGGACTCGTATAGCGGATGCGCTCGATGCCTTCCACCGCATCAACCCTGCGAAGCAGATCCGAAAACCTGATCCGGGTGCCGGAGGGCAGATCCCGGCCGTAGCTGTTGACGTTCTGGCCGAGAAGCGTGACCTCGCGGACCCCGTCACCGGCGAGCCGCTCGACCTCTTCGATCAGCAGCGACGGGTCCCGGCTCTGTTCGCGGCCCCTGGTCGACGGCACGATGCAGATATGAGCAGACGCAGCTGCAGCCCTGGGAGATCTGCAGCCAGCCCTGAAACGGGCGGGCACGGTGCGCCGGCAGATCGCCGGCGAACTCCTCGAACTCGAAATAGCCCTGGGCGGTGAGCGAGTCGGAGTTGAGGAACTCGGCAAGGCGGTGGATCTGACCCGGCCCGAAAGCCACGTCGACGAACGGGAACCGCCGGAAAACCTCGTCTTTGACCGACTGCGCCCAGCAGCCTCCGACTCCGACCACCCGTGTCGGGTCTTCGCCCTTGAGTCGCTTGGCTTCTCCAAGGTGGGATATGAACCGGTTGTCGGCGTTCTCACGGATCGAACAGGTGTTGAACAGGATCAGGTCGGCCTGCTCGCGCCGGTCGGCCTCCTCGTAGCCGAGCGAGGTCAGCATCCCCTTCATCCGCTCGGAGTCATGCTCATTCATCTGGCACCCGAACGTGGTCACGTGGAACCGCTTCATCGGGTCGAGCTTACCGGTGCAGACACGGACAAACGAGCGTCGGATCCGTCACGGGAGCCGAGGGGGACCGCTAGAACCGGGCCGGGATTTTCAAAGGAGCGACCGAGGACTCTTGCGGGCCAACCGAGGATTCCTCGCCGGGAATCGCGGTCTCGCCGTGCTCGCGTTCTTCCTGCTCCTGGATCGACAGCCTGACCGCGAACGTGGTCGTCCCGGCGACCAGCACCAGGGCGAACACGATCATCCCGATCAGGGCACCCCGGCTGGGAAAATCCTTGTAACGCAGGCCGACGAAGCTGGTCACGACCGCGGTCACCGCCAGCACGATGCCGAAAATCAGGAAGACAGTCTTGATCTCCATGTGCGGGGCATCCTACCGGCTCTTGCGGCAGCTATGCCTCAAGACCGCGGCATGCGCCCGATGCCGCTCTCAGCGGGCGATCCCGGTCGATCTCAGCTCACGGATGACCGTAATCTTGATCTGGCCCGGATACTCCATCTCCCGCTCTATCGCGGCGGCGATCTCATGTGAAATCAGGGCCACCGCCCGGTCGTCGACCCGCCCGGGATCGACCATGACCCGGATCTCGCGCCCGGCCTGGATCGCGAAGACCTTGTGAACGCCTTCCTGGCGCATCGCGATCTCCTCCAGCTCGGACAACCTGCTCACGTACTGTTCCAGTGAAGCGCCCCTGGCGCCCGGGCGCGCCCCCGAGATCGCATCGGCGGCCTGGACGATCACCGCTTCCACCGTTACCGGCTCGATCTCGTTGTGGTGGGCCTCTATCGCGTGGGTGATCGCGTCGATCTCCTCGTATCGGCGGGCCAGGCGGGCCCCGACCGCCGCGTGCGTGCCCTCGACCTCGTGGCTGACAGCCTTGCCGATGTCGTGGAGAAGGGCGGCCCGGCGTGCCACCTCGACCGACGCCCCGATCTCGGCCGCCATCATCGCCGCCAGGTGCGAACACTCGACCAGATGGGCGAGCACGTTCTGGCTGTAGCTGGTGCGAAACCTGAGCCGGCCGAGCAGCCGGACCAGTTCCGGGTGGACGCCGGTTACCCGGGCGTCGAGCAGGGCCGACTCGGCGGCCTCGATCATCGCGTCGTCGATCTCCTCGACCGCCTGCTCGTACGCGGCCTCGCAGGACGCGGGGTGGATTCGTCCGTCGGCGATCAGCTTCTCCAGGGCGATCCTGGCAACCTCCCGCCGCACCCCGTCGAAGCTGGAAAGCACCACCGTCTCGGGGGTGTCATCGATGATGACGTCGACCCCGGTGAGAGCCTCGAGCGCCCGGATGTTGCGCCCCTCCTTGCCGATGATCCGCCCCTTCATGTCCTCGCTGGGAAGGTCGATCGTGGTCGTGTTGCTCTCGACTGACTGGGGTGAAGCCAGGCGCTGCATCGCTACGGCCAGGATTCCGCGCGCCCTGCGTTCGGATTCCAGCCGGGCTTCCTCCTCGACCCGCCTGATGGTCAAACCGGCCTGATGCCGGGCCTCGTGCCCCACTTCGTCGAGCAGGCTCTGCCGGGCCTCTGCCCGGGTCAGCCCGGAGATCCGCTCCAGCTCTTCGAGCCGGTGTTCGCGAGCAGACTCGAACTCGGCACCGGCCCGCTCCAGCTCCGCCTCCCGCTGTTCGAGGTTCGACGTGCGGCGGTCCGCCTCCCGGATCTGGGCACGGGCCGACTCGAGATCACGCAGCGCCCTTTCCTCGAGCCTGACGATTTCCTCACGGCGGGCCCTCATCTCCGCTTCCGGTGCCAGCAGACTGCCTCGAACCGGATCGTGACCGTCGCCCCCGGAGTCGCCGTTCGACTTGCCGGGCGATCGCCCGGCCGGCGTTTTCTCCTCCGGACCGGCCCCGGGAGAACCGGGCGACAGCCATCGGGGAATGATCGACCTCAGATCCATCCTTCCCGGCACAATTTACCCGACCCCGCCCGCCGCTCCTTTCCGGCGGCAGGCCGACCGATTCCGTTCCGGCCCGGACGAGTAGCGGCCCTCACTCCTCCGGGCCGGCCCTCCGGATCGCCGCGTAAGCGTCCTCGGCGCTGTAACCGCGACGGGCCAGCATGCCCATCGCCCGCCCACGCCCGCGCTCATCCCCGAGATCGACCCGCTTTTCCGCGAGCACCCGGGCCGCGCGATCGACCTCGCTTTCGTCGCCGGGCCGTTCGAGCGCAGACCTGATCAGATCCTGCCGGATTCCCCGGCGACGGAGGGTCTCCTCGATGCGTTCGCTGCCCCAACCCGACAGTTCCCGCTTGTCCGCGGCAAAAGCCTCGGCGAACCGGGCGTCGTCGAGAGCGAGGTTATCCGTCAGGTAGGCGATCACCCGGGCCTGTTCTTCGGGCTCGACCACCCGCTCCTCCAGCCACTGCTCCATCTCGGCGACCGTGCGCTCCTTGCGGCCGATCGCCGCCAGCGCCCCCGCGAGTATCTCGTCCGGCAAGTCGGCTCCGGGACCGGCTCTCAGGCCGCGCGCTTTTCTTCTGCGGCGGTGACCTTCGGATCATCACCGGCCCGATCCGGCTTGCCGTTCCCGGCGGACTTGCCTTCCGCGGTCTCAGCCCCTTCGCCGACGGTCTCTTCCAGGCTGCCGCCACTGCGGTTGATCCCGAGTGTGTCCAGAATCCGGCTCTCGATCTCGTCGGCGATGTCCGGGTTCTCGGCCAGGAACTGTTTCGAGTTGGCCCGTCCCTGACCCAGTCGGGTGTCCCCGTATGAGAAGAACGAGCCCGATTTCTGAACCAGGTCGTGGTCGATACCGAGGTCGATCAGGCTGCCTTCGCGGGAAATGCCCTGGCCGTACTCGATGTCGAACTCGGCCTGCTTGAAAGGAGCCGCCACCTTGTTCTTGACCACCTTGACCCGGACCCGGTTGGCGATCGCCTCGGTGCCGTCCTTGAGGGTTTCGATCCGGCGGATGTCGAGCCGCTGCGAGGAGTAGAACTTGAGTGCCCGGCCACCGGGTTGTGTCTCCGGGGAGCCGAACGACACGCCGATCTTTTCCCGGATCTGGTTGGTGAACAGGCAGAGAGTGTTGGCCCGGTTGAGGTTGCCGGCCAGCTTGCGCAGGGCCTGTGACATAAGCCTCGCCTGGAGGCCGACCGTGACCTCGCCCATCTGGCCCTCCAGCTCCGAGCGCGGGGTGAGCGCGGCGACAGAATCGATCGCGACCACGTCGACCGCGCCCGAGCGGGTCAGCACGTCGACGATCTCGAGCGCCTGCTCGCCGTAGTCGGGCTGGGAGATCAGCAACTCATCGGTGTTGACCCCGATCCGCCGGGCGTACTCGGGGTCGATCGCGTGCTCGGCATCGACGAAAGCACATACCCCACCCCGCTTCTGGGCCTCGGCGATGATGTGGTAGACCATCGTCGTCTTGCCCGACGACTCCGGTCCGAAGATCTCGACTATGCGACCCCTGGGAATGCCACCGACCCCGAGTGCGATGTCGAGCGGCAGCGCGCCGGTCGAAATCGACTCGATGTTCAGCGCCGCCCGGTCCCCCAGCTTCATCAGCGAACCCGCGCCGAACTCCTTCTCGATCTGACGCTTGGCCGCATCCAGCGCGGCCGTGCGAGCCTTGATCTCCTTGTCGGTGGCCGGCTCCATGTCGTTCTTACGGTTCTCGCTCATCTCTCAATCACCTCGCCGCCGCCCCTGGCAGGGCAGCACTTGTCGTCCGTTTTCTGGGGTCTGAAGCGAACATAGGTTCGAATGAAGACCCTATGCGCTCGATCGGACGTAAAACCCGGCGTCCGGTCGGTCCAGAGAATCAACCGCACCGGCACACAAATGTGTGACTACAGCAACGATTGCGCAACGGCGTCCTCTACTTGCTCAACAGCCGCCGGAGCAGGTGCATGCCGACCAGGGCCGATCGTTCGCGCACGTCACGGCGCCCTCCCGGGATCACCGGCGAGACCGCCCGGGCCTCGCCATCGCCGGTCCGGGCGTGAAAGCAGACCAGGCCGACCGGCTTTTCTTCGGTTCCGCCCCCCGGCCCGGCAATCCCGGTGATCGAAACCGAGACGTCGGCGTCGAACCGCTCCAGCGCACCGATCGCCATAGCCTCGGCGACCTCGTCCGACACAGCCCCGTAACGGGAGATCAGATCCGGGTCGACTCCGAGCAGCCCGGCTTTGGACTCGTCGGAATAGGTGACCACACCTCCCGCGAAGTAATCGGACGACCCGGGCACGTCGGCGATCCGGGCGGCCAGCAGCCCGGCGCTGCACGACTCGGCCAGGGCGAGCCGGCGTCCCCGGAGGAGCCCGGCCACCACTTCGTCGACCGTGGTCCCGTCAAGGCTGTAGAGGGTCCGGGAAAAGCGGCTCTGCAGCTCGTTCCTCAGCGCGTCTGCCGCCGCCTCGGCACCGTCCCGGTAGCGGACGTCGATCTCGACTTCCCCCTTTCTCAGGCAGGTCGTGATCTCGAGCCCTTCCAGCGACCCACCGTCCGTCTCGATCTCCCGGAGCTCCATCGCCAGCTCGGACTCCGGCGTGCCGAACATTCGCAACCGGTAGAAGTGGAGCGGCGTGGCTCGCGCAAGCACCTCTTTCATCTGCGGCAACTCGAGCGCGCTCGACCACATCGGCTTCAGCTCACGCGGTGGCCCCGGCAGGACCAGGACCAGCATCCCGTCGGGACCGGGCACGACCAGGCCGGGCGCCGTTCCGACCGGGTCCAGCGCGGTGGCCCCGCGCGGCACCATCGCCTGCTTGCGATTGGCCGCGTTTACCGCTTCGGCGGTGAGCTTCACCGCGGTCGAGGCCGCGAAGCGACTGAGGATCTGCTGGATCTTCTCCTCCATCCCGCGGTCCAGCTCGAGCTCGCGGTCGGTGAACTCGGCGACCACTTCCGCGGTCAGGTCGTCGGCGGTCGGCCCGAGGCCCCCGGTGGTGATGATCAGGTCGATCCCGATCGATCGCATGTGCTCGAGCGCATTGCGGAGGTCTTCGCGGTGGTCCGCGACGACCACGATCTCGGCCAGTTCGACCCCGAGCGCGGTCAGCTGCTCCGAGAGCCAGGGTCCATTGCGGTCCTGGATGGTCGCGGTGAGCACCTCGGTGCCGGTCACCAGGATCCCGGCCCGGAGCGGATCTGGCTCGATCGGCTCGTTCATGACCCGGACCCTACCGCCCGGGGTGATCGGACAGAGCCGCCCCGGGCTCAGTCCCGGTCGGCCTCTTCGGGCGCGCCCTCGCTGTTTCCGGCGAGAACCTTGACCGCCTCATCCGGGGCTGACGCCTCGTCCCCGCCGGCCGCGGCGGTGGGTTCCGCCTCCTGGCCGGAGACACCTCCGAAATCGGCTTCGGACTGGGGTTCGGAGCCGGCCAGAACCCGCGGCAGATCGGCCGCGGTGATCAGGACCTGCCTCGGTTTCGAGCCCTCATAGCCGGAGATCACGCCGCGTCGCTCGAGCATGTCGACCAGCCGACCGGCCCGGGTGTAGCCGACCCGGAGCCGACGCTGGATCATCGAGACCGAGGCCGTCTCGGTATCGACCACCAGCTGGATCGCCTGATCGAGCAGGTCGTCCTGGTCGGGATCGAACTCGCCCTCGGCGGCCTCTTCCTTGCTCGGCTCGCGCTCGGAAAGTAGTTCCTGTTCGAAATCGGGCTCACCCTGGGCCGACCAGTAGTCGGTGATCCTGGCGATCTCCTCCTCTGAGACGAACGCGCCCTGGATGCGCTGCAGCTTCGAGGTACCGGGGCCCCTGAACAGCATGTCGCCCTGGCCGAGCAGGGCCTCGGCCCCGCCCTGGTCGAGGATCACCCGCGAGTCGGTCTGCGAGGAGACCGCAAAGGCGATCCGCGAAGGGATATTCACCTTGATCGTGCCGGTGATGATGTCGGTCGAGGGCCGTTGGGTGGCGAGGACGAGGTGGATGCCGGTGGCCCGCGATTTCTGGGCCAGCCGGATGATCGAGGCCTCGACGTCGGCCGGAGCCACCATCATCAGGTCCGCCAGCTCGTCGATCACGCAGAGGATGTGCGGCAGCTTGGGCTCGCCCGCCTTTTCCTGAATCGCGTTGTAGTCGGCTATGTTGCGTGCCCGGCTGCCCTTCATCAGGCCGTAGCGCGTCTCCATCTCGGCGATCAGGTTGGACAGGACATTTGCCGCCAGCTTGGGGTTGGTGACCACCGGGGTCAGAAGGTGCGGCACCGCCTCGTAGTGGTTGAGCTCGACCTGCTTGGGGTCGACCAGCACCAACCTGACCTCGTTCGGCGATGAATGCATCAGGATCGAGGAGAGGATCGCGTTGACGCAGCCCGACTTGCCCGAACCGGTGGTGCCGGCGACCAGTACGTGCGGCATCGTCGCCAGGTCGGTCGATACCGGCTTTCCGTCGATGCCCTTGCCCAGCCAGGCGAGCAGCGGAGAGGCCTTGGCCGAGGGCTTGCCGTAGATGTCACCGAGCTTGACCATGTTGCGGCTCGAATTCGGTACCTCGACCCCGACCGCCTGTTTGCCCGGAATCGGCGCCAGGATGCGGATATCGGTCGAAGCCAGGGCGTAGGCGAGGTCGTTGGCCAGCTCGCTGACCTTCTTGACCTTGGTCCCCGGGGCCAGCTGCAGCTCGAACCGGGAGACGTGCGGGCCGGAAACGACCCCGACTATCGAAGCCTCGACCCCGAAGTGCCCGAGGGTCTCGACCAGCTTGCGGGCCAGCTCCTTCTGCTCCACAGGGTCGGGCCCCGTGCCCTTTCGGCCACGATCGAGCGCCTTGAGCGGCGGGTTCCTGTATTTCACCTCTGCCGCGGTCGTCGCGCCTCGCTTCTCGCCCATCGGGGTCAGCGGAAGCTGGGCAGGAGCCGAGTCGGGTCCGGTTTCCCCGGTAGCCGGCTCTTCGGCCTTGACCCCGTCCTCGAGTTCTGTGAGTTCGTCGTCGAAGTCGTCGGTGATCGTCTCCGCCGGGTCGCCCGGGCCCGCGCCCCCGTCGGCGCTCTTTTCATCGTGCGGGCGCTCATCTCCGAAGATCGGGATCGGCTCGAGCTTCTCGGTCCGATCCGAAACGATGGCTTCATCACCGCCTTCGCCCCAGATGTCGACTTCGATCGGAGAGACGCCCTCTTCCCGGGGCTCGATCTCCGCGGTCAGCTCACCGGTCTCGGGGTCGAACGCCGGCAGCCGGTCATCGACCCCGCCGAAGCCTTCGGTATCGCCCTCTGCGGCCGCCGTCGGCTCTTCGTCAAGGATTCCCCGCCGGGCGAGAACCCGGGTCGCCTCGGCTGAGTTGGCCCCGGCTTTACGGATTGCGTGACCGCTCCGGGTGAGAACGGCGGCGATCGAAGTTCCGGTCAGGAGCAGTACTCCGCCGATCAGGGCGAACAGCGCGATCAGGTGTGCCCCGAACGGCTGCAGCAGGGTCGCGGACACCCAGTAGAGCGACTCGCCCAGCAGGCCGCCGTGTTCCGGGAACCAGCCGGGATCGAAGTAGGCGACGCTGTCGGGTCGCCCACCGGCCAGTCCCAGAGTTCCTGCCGCCAGAGCCAGCAGCAGGCCGCCCGCCAACAGGGCCGCCCCGGTCCGCAGCGGGCGGATCGCGGGCAGAGCCGGCCGCAGGGTCACGATCGCAGCGGCCGCAAACAGGGCGAGCGGCGCAACGAACGCGAGCACTCCGAACAGGTACTCGAGCCCTTCCCTGATCCCGGTTCCGAGCTTTCCTCCATCCCAGCCCAGATACAGGACGAAGGCGAGGTAGATCCCGAGCAGGGCGCAGCCGAGGCCGATCAGGTCGAGGTGGCGCTGGTCCATCGGCTGCTTGATCTCGGCCTGCTGGACCTTGCCCTTTGCGGGCTTCCCGGCACGTTTAGCCGGACGGCGCTTTGTGCCCCGCCGGTTTTTGCGTACAAACATGGTTTTTTCCTTCTACGGAGAGCCGTTTTCCCCTTCCCCCCGCCAGCCGCCGGGTTCCGTTGTGCCGGTCCGTAGAATCTGGCCAATGCTCGATGACGACGACCAGCGCGGCGGACGGATCCTGATAGTCGAGGACGACCTCGACATCGTCGACGTGCTGCGGCGCACCTTGCGCGGCGAGGGATACGAAGTCCGGGCCGCCGGCGACGGGCCGGAAGGCCTCGGGATCGCCTCCGACTTCCTGCCCGACCTGGTCGTGCTCGATCTCGGCCTGCCCGGTATGGATGGCCTCGAGGTCTGCTCTCGGCTACGGCAGGAGAGCGAGGTACCGATCCTGATGCTGACCGCCCGTGCCGGCACCGAGGACCGGGTGACCGGGCTGGACCAGGGGGCCGACGACTATCTGGTCAAACCGTTCGAGCGAAATGAGTTGCTGGCCCGGATCAGGGCGCTGCTGAGAAGGCACCCGCCACGCGGGTCGGCCATGGTCACGGTCGGCGACCTTCGCCTCAACCCGGATTCGCAGGAGGCGACCCGTGGCGATCGTGAGATCGAGCTGACCAAGCGGGAGTTCGAACTGCTCGAGTACCTGATGAGAAACCGGCGTCTCGTGATATCCCGGGAGCGCCTGCTGGAAGAGGTCTGGGGATATGACCCTCTCGATGAGACCAACACGATCGATGTCTTCATCTCCAACCTCCGCCGCAAGCTCGAGGAAGGCGGCGAGCCGCGAATCCTCCACACCAAGCGCGGAGCCGGTTACGTAATAAAGGCTTGAGCGTGTCGCTGCCGGCCATACCGCGCCGCTTCCGCCGATGGCTCTCGAGCCTGCCGATCCGGTGGAAGCTGGCCGCCGTGACCTCGGGACTGACCTTCATCATCCTGCTCGCTTTCGGTTTCGCGGTCGGGCAGCTGACCACGCAGCAGCTGCGGGAAAACTACGCAGCCGACACCGAGGCAAAGGCGACCGAGCTCTCACAGGAACTCCGTGAGCGCAACATCATCACCGCCAGCTCCGCTCCGAACTCGCTGCTGGCCCCGTTGCTCAGGTCGGTCAACGGCACCGCCGACGTCATCCTCAGGGCCAACGGCAGCCGCTACGCGATTCGGGGGAAGCCCGGTCTCGGCCCCCTGACCGGCGAGGGCGTGGAGACGGTCGGCGACCTCCAGGTCTCGACCGTCGCCCTGAACGACCCCGTCGCCGGCATCTACCCGATCGCCTGGGTGCGCTACGGACGCTCGATCGACCGCCTCAACGCCTCGATCGCCCGGATCTGGATCTCGATCATCGCCGGCGCTCTCGGCGCGACCCTGCTCGCCGCCATCGGCGGCGTGATGCTCGCCCGCCGTGCGATGAGGCCGATTGCCGACCTGACTTCTGCCGCCGGCGAGATCGCCCGGACCCGCGATCCCGAAGTCACACTGAACGAGCCGGTCAGCGAAGACGAGGTGGCCGAGCTGACCCGGACCTTCAACGAAATGCTCCACGAGCTCTCCCTTGCCAGGATCGAGCGCGAATCCGCACTCAATCGGCAACGGGCGTTCATCGCCGACGCTTCCCACGAGTTGCGCACCCCGCTGACCAGCGTCCTGGCCAATCTGGAGCTGCTGGACCACTCGCTCGAGGGCGAGGGCCGCGAGCTCGATTCCGAAAGCGTGGAGTCGGCATTGCGCTCTTCGAAGCGAATGCGCCGCCTGGTCGCCGACCTGCAGATCCTGGCCCGGGCCGACAGCGACCACGACCGTGAGCTGGAGGCGGGCGACCTGACCGAGATCGCCCGGCACGCAGTCGACGAACTGAACCCGCTCACCGATGACCACACCATCCTGCTGACCGCCCCTGAACCGGTCCCGGTCTGCGGGGACGGCGACCGGCTCCACCGGATCGTCACCAACCTTGTCGACAACGCGGTCCGGCACACTCCCCCGGGCTGCACGGTCGAGGTACGGGTCGAGGCGGACCGCGACGCCGGAACTGCCCGGCTGGTGGTCGACGACGACGGTCCGGGCATTCCGGACGAGTTGTGGCCTCAGATATTCGACCGGTTCGTGCGCAGCGACGGCCCGTCCGACAGGACCAGAGGAGACGGGACCGGCCTCGGCCTGGCCATCGTCCAGGCGATCGCCCAGAGGCATGGCGGATCGGCCAGGGTGGGCGATTCACCGAAGGGCGGAGCGGAGTTCATCGTCGAGCTGCCGTTGCACCAGACGGATCAAGAGGAAAGCGTAAGGGAACCTTTAGCGCCGATTTAGAGCAGCGGCCTATCTTTCTTCACGGACGAGACACACGGACCTGCCGGGAATCTCCCCCAGACTGCCCGGCGGGTTCGGACTTACAAAGCAGCAACGACCGTCGGGCCACCCTCCCCCTTTGGGTCCGGCGGTCTTGTTGTTTCTGCGGTCCGTTCCGGCCTGCCCGGCGGCCTGCCTGACCCGGCCCTCGTGTACCGGGTCGGATTCTCCGCAATCAGTGCGCATTTCCGACCCGGTTCGCGCCATTCCGCAACCGCGCGCCGATCAGACCTCGACCACTACCGGGACGACCATCGGGCGGCGTTTCAGCCGCTTGTGGATGAAGCCGGCGACCGCGTCGTGGAGGTCGGTCTGGATCAGATCGAGATTCTTGACCCTGGCGTCGGCCGATCTCTCGAGCGAGTCCTCGACCAGGTCCTTGAGCTCGTCGAGCAGCTCGATCTCATCGTCGAGCGCCCCGATTCCGCGGGAGATGATCTCCGGGTCGACCACGACCTCGCCGTCGTCGGCGGCGATCGTCGCGACTATCACCACGATCCCGTCGCCGGATATCGTCCGGCGGTCCCTGAGCGAGGCGTCGTTGGGGTCTGCCAGCTCGATCCCGTCGACAAAGATGATCCCCGAGCGCTCATCCTCGCCGAACGAGGCGCCGTCGGGGCCGACCTCGAGCGGCCGGCCGTTCCTCCCCCGGAAAATGTTCTCCGGTGGGACACCGACCGACTCGGCCAGCTCGGAGTGAAGGCGGATCCGCTGGAAGTCGCCGTGAACCGGGAAAACGTACTTCGGCCTGGTCAGGTTGAGCATCATCTTGATCTCTTCCCTCCAGCCGTGGCCCGAAGCGTGGATCGGGGCGTCCTTGGCGGTGATCACCGATGCGCCGATCTCGTAGATCCGGTCGATCGTCTCGTTGACCGCCCGTTCGTTGCCCGGGACCGGGGTCGCCGAGAAGACCACCGTGTCGCCGGAATGGAGCTCGACGTCGCGATGATCGTTGTTGGCCATGCGGCGGAGTGCCGAGAATGGCTCTCCCTGCGATCCGGTCGAGATCACGATTACCCTCTCGTCAGGGAAGTCCTCGATGTCCCGGGGCTGGATCAGGACCCCTTCAGGCGCGTTGGCGATCCCCAGGTTGGAGGCGATGTTGAAGTTCTTGCGCATCGACCTCCCGAGCAGCGCAACCTTGCGGTCGAGCTCGATCGCGGCGTCGATCACCTGCTGCACACGGTGGATGTTGGAGGCGAACGAGGTGACGATGATCCGGCCCTTGCAGCGTGAGAACTCCTCGACCAGGGCGGGGCCCACGCTCGACTCCGAGGGCGAGACCCCGGGCCGGTCTGCGTTGGTCGAGTCGCCGGCGAGCACCAGCAGGCCCTCGCTTCCCAGCCTGGCCAGACGGGCGACGTCGGCCGGGCGGCCGTCGACCGGCGTCTGGTCGAACTTGTAGTCACCGGTGAAAAAGACCGAGCCGATGTCGGTCTTCAGGATCACCCCCCGCATATCGGGTATCGAATGGGCCAGGTGGACCAGTTCGATCGAAAACGGTCCGGCTTCGACCACCTGGCCGGTGGGCAGTTCGGTCAGCGGCGCTCCGCCGAGCTTGTGCTCGTCGAGCTTGGAGCGGACCATGCCGACCGTCAGCATGCCGCCGTAGATATTTTTCGGGAAGCCGATCTCGCGCAAGACATAGGGCAGGGCGCCGACATGGTCCTCGTGGCCGTGGGTCAGCACGATCGCCTCGATGTCGTCGGCCCGGTCCCGCAGATAGCTGAAGTCGGGCAGGACGAGATCGATGCCGAGCATTTCCGGGGTCGGGAACATCAGCCCGGTGTCGACCACCACGATCTTGCCGCGGTACTCGACGACCATCATGTTCTTGCCGATTTCGCCCAGACCACCGAGCGGGAGCAATCTGATTTTCTCGGCCACTACAGATCCATCCCTGCTTCTGTCATCAAGCTCCTGATTTCGTTTTTCTCGGCCTGACTGGCCTCTACCATCGGCAACCTCATCCGGGCTGAACAGATCCCGGCCATCTCGAGCGCGGCTTTGACCGGGATCGGGTTCGTCGCGACCGCCATGGCCCGGTATACCGGGTCGAGCGAGGCATCGACCGCCTCCGCCCCGGCCTCGTCCCCGGCCTGGAACAGGTCCCAGATCTCACGCATGCGATCACCCGCAAGATGCGAGGCAACCAGTATCCCGGCCGTTCCGCCGAGCTCGAGTACCTCCATGAACGACGTGTCGTTGCCGGCGATCAGGTCCATGCCCGGAATCGGCTCGAGTTCGTCTTCGTTGGCCTGCTTGACCGCGACCACGTTGGGGATCCCGGCCAGCTCGGCCAGAAAACCCGGATCCATGTTGATAACGACCCGAGAGGGGATGTTGTACAGGATCAGCGGCAGATCCGGCGATCCTTCGGCGACCGCTTCGAAATGCCCCCGCAGCCCGGCCCGGTTCGGCCGGCTGTAGTAAGGCGTGACCACCAGGCCGGCGTCGGCTCCGGCGTCGGCCGCGGCTTTGGTCAGCTCGACCGAGTGCCTGGTGTCGTTCGAACCGCTGCCCAGGATCACCGTGGCCTCGTCGCCGACCTCTTCGATCACCGCGCCGAGCAGTGCCAGCTTCTCGTCGTCGTCGAGGGTCGGCGATTCGCCCGTGGTACCGGCGACCACCAGGCCGTGCGAGCCGTGCCCGACAAGATGGCGGGCGAGTTTTCGGCTCCCGGCCAGGTCTACTCCACCGTCTTCACCGAAGACGGTGGCCATCGCCGTAATCACACCCCGGATCTCGCTCACGGCAGGCACCCTATTCGATCAACCGCTGGTCGCCAACTGCTACGACCTAGCTTCCGTCCGCGAAAACGGAGGGCCGGCGATCGGCCCAGGGATGGGCCTCCTCGAGCTGGGAGGCGATTCTGATCAGCACGTCCTCACGCCAGATCGGGGCGACCAACTGGATGCCGATCGGCAGTCCTCCTTCGCTCTCGGCCAGCGGCAGCGAGATCGCCGGCTGACCGGTCGCGTTGAACAGCCCGGTGAACGCGGCGAACTTGCGGGCCTCTTCCATCGCCACCATCGGGTCGGGGCCGGAATCGTCGAAGGTCCCGAGCGGCTGAGGGATGTTGCCGAGGGTCGGAGTAAGGATCAGGTCGAAGCCCAAGCCGACGTACATTCCGGCGATCATCCTGGTCAGCAGCTGGTGCTGGGACACGGCGGCAAGGTATGCCGCCCCGGTGACGTTCCGGCCGCGCTCGATCAGGGTCCAGGTAAGTGGCTCGACGTCTTCGGCGGTCAGCTCCCTGCCGGCGATCGCGCCTATCAGCTCGGCCGTCTGCGCCTGACCGGAGGCCCAGCGATCCATGAAGGTCTCGAACAGGTCCACTTCGTCGAACGCCTGCGGCAACTCCGGGCGGAGGATTTCGTGGCCGAGTGCTTCGATCTGGACGGAAGCCCGCTCGACCGCCTCGATCACCACTGGATCGGGAACGTCGCCGGTCAACGGGTCAGTGAGCAGGGCGATCCGGAGCTTGCCGGGATCGCGACCGACCTCTTCGGCGTATGGCCGTTCCGGCAAAGGCGTTCCGTAAGGGTCTCCCGGCTCGGGACCACTGACCCAGTCGAGCATGGTGCCGACATCGCGGATCGATTTGGCCAGGACGAACTCGCACACCAGCCCCGACATCGAGTCGCCGGCCAGCGGAGCTTCGGAGACCCGGGCCCGGCTCGGCTTGAGCCCGACCAGGCCGTTGACCGAGGCCGGAATCCTGATCGAGCCACCGCCGTCGTTGGCGTGCGCGATCGGGACGATCCCGGCCGCGACTGCCGCTCCCGAGCCCCCGCTCGAGCCACCCGGCCCCCGGGTCGTGTCCCAGGGATTGTGGGTCGGACCATAAGCGACCGGTTCGGCAGTCGGCAGGATCCCCCACTCGGGCGTGTTCGTCTTGCCGATGGTGACCAGCCCGGCGCTCTTGAAGCGGAGCGCGAGCGCGGTGTCGAGCGGATGCCGCATGCCGAGTTCCTTGAGCAGCCGGTTTCCGGCGTGGTACGGCTGCCCGGCCAGTGACGCCCCGAGATCCTTCAGCAGAAACGGGACGCCCCGGAACGGGCCCTCGGGGAGCTCGCCGGCGGCGGCCTCACGGGCCTCGTCGTAGAGCGGGTGGATGATCGCGTTCAGCTCGGGATTGACGGCCTCGGCCCGGCTGATCGCGCCTTCGACCAGCTCTTCGGGCGTGACCTCGCCGGAGCTGACCAACTCCGCCTGCGCGGTCGCGTCGAGATGGCCTACGTGGCTGCTGGTGGCACTCATTCGAGGAGATTCTCCAATCCGACCGTGAACCGGTCATCGAGTTCGCCGACCTTCCTCACCGCCAGGACAACGCCCGGCATGAAAGAAGATCGGTCAATGCTGTCATGACGAATCGTGAGGGTCTGGCCTTCGCCGCCGAACAGGACCTCCTGGTGTGCGACCAGGCCGGGCAGCCGGACCGAGTGGATCGGCTGGTGGACGTTGCCGCCGGCCTGATCGATCAGTTCCGCGGTCCGCCTGGCGGTGCCGGAAGGGGCGTCGAGCTTGCGATCGTGGTGAAGCTCGACGATCTCGCACTCCGGCATGTGCCGGGCCACCTGCTCGGACAGGGTCATCAGCAGGACGGCACCGATCGCGAAGTTCGGCGCGACGAAACAGTTGGCGCCGGCCTCAGCTGCCTCGGCCGCTTCTCGCAGGGCACCAAGGTCGAAGCCGGTGGCTCCGACGACCACGTGGACGCCGGCCTCGAGGCCGGCGCGGGCATTATCCAGGGTGGTATCCGGCGTACTGAATTCGACCAGAACGTCGGCGTCTCCGAGCATGTCGGCCAGGTCGACTCCGAGCGCGGGGTCGGCCCTGCCGACCAGTTCAAGCCCGTCTGCCCCCTCGACCGCATCGCAGACGGTGGCGCCCATACGACCGGCGGCACCTGCGACCGCGACTCTGATCATGACGCTCTCCGAGCGGCCGCAACCTCGCCGCTCACGCCGCCAGCCCTTCGGCGACCGACCCGGCGGCGCCGCGGAACTGCTGTTCGTCGCGGCCGACGCAGGCCGCCGAGAGGCGCTCGGGAGAGTAGAGCTCTGCGGCAAGTTCCGAAAGATCGTCCACCTCGACAGCATCGACCCTTGCCAGCATCTCGTCAAGGGTGAGCAACGGGATGTCATGAAGGGTTGAACGGGCGATCCTCGACATCCGGGCCGCGGTCGATTCCTCGGCCAGGACGATCCGGCCCTTGACGTGCTCCTTGGCCCGGTCGATCTCGTCCGGGCTGACCGGCACTGCCCGGATCCGCTCCAGCTCGGTCCCGATTATCGAGCAGGCCTCCTCCACGTTTTCCTCGCGCGTCCCCACATAGAGCGCGGCGACGCCGGTGTCCGTGTACTGCTCCGAATAGGTCCCTACCGAGTAGGCCAGCCCGCGTTCCTCGCGGATCTCGCGAAACAGCCGGGACGAACTGGACCCCCCGAGGATCGAGTCGAGCACGGCCAGCGCGAATCGGCGCTCGTCGGCACGGTTGATTCCCGGCCCGCCGAAACAGATGTGGTACTGCTCGGTGTCCTTGGTCGCGAACTCGATCCGACCGTCGGCGGGCGGCGATTCCGGTCTGAGGGTCTCGGCCCCGTTCCCGGCCTCCGGCGCGAGCCGCTCGGCCAGGGCGACGATCTCTTCATGGTCGAGGCTGCCGGCCGCCGCGACAACTATGTTGCCACCGGTGTAGCGGCTGGCGTGGTACTCGGCGATCTCGGGTACCGGGATGTTGGCGATCACCTCGGACCGGCCGAGGATTCGACGGCCGAGCGGCGTGTCGCCGAAGACCGCGTCTGCAAGGTAGTCATGCACCCGGTCCGAGGGCTCGTCCTCGTACATCGCGATCTCTTCGAGGACGACCTCCCGCTCCGAGTCGATCTCGGGAAAGGTCGATTCGAGCAACATCTCCCCCAGCAGGCTGAAGACGTCATCGGTGTGCTCGTCGAGGTACCGGGCGTAAAGATGGGTCGACTCCTTGCCGGTGGCCGCGTTGAACGCGGCGCCGAGGCCGTCAAAGCGCTCCGAGATCTCAATCGCGCTGTAGTTCGGGGTGCCCTTGAACAGCAGGTGCTCGAGAAAGTGAGAGACCCCCGCCTGGGCGGGGGTCTCGTCACGTGAGCCGGTTCGGACCCAGAGGCCGAGGGCGACCGAGCGCACCGAGGGTACTTCCTCGGTGATCACCCGGACACCGGACTTCGTCTCTGTCAGCCGAGCCGACTCGTTCATCTAGTTGCGGCGATCGCGGTCTCCGCGATCACGGCGACGACGGCTGCTGTCGCGGCCGCCGCGGCCACCGCCGTCACGACCGCCACGCCCGCCTCCGCCGGCGCTCGACAGCGCGGCGATCTCTTCCTTGGACTTGCCGTCGATCGCCGGGTCGTCGGTCATACGCAGGCCGATCCGGCCACGCTCACGGTCGACCTCGGCGACGGTCACGTCGATCTCCTGTCCGGACTCGAGCACCTCTTCGACCGTCTCGACCCGTCCTCCGGGCTTGACGTTGGAGATGTGCAGCAGTCCGTCGGTGCCCTTGGTCAGCTCGACGAAGGCGCCGAACGTGGTCGTCTTGACGACCTTGGCCCCGGGATACCGGTCTCCGATCTCGGCCTCCTTGGTCATCGAGCCGATCCGGGCCACGGCCTCTTCGACCTGGGTTCCGGTCGGTGCGTAGATCCTGATCGTGCCGTCGTCCTCGACGTCGATCTCGGCCTCGAACTCCTCACAGAGGCTGCGGATGGTCTCGCCGCCCTTGCCGATGACCGCACCGATCTTCTCCTGGTCGATCTTGATCGACTCGATCCGGGGCGCGTGGGGTGACATCTCCTCGCGCGGGCCGTCGATCGCTTCGGCCATCTTGCCGAGGATGAACAGCCGGCCCTTGCGGGCCTGCTCGAGCGCATCCTCGAGGATGTCGAAGGTGACTCCGGTGATCTTGATGTCCATCTGGAGGGCGTTGATCCCGTCGGCCGAACCGGCGACCTTGAAATCCATGTCGCCGAGGTGGTCCTCGACGCCGGCGATGTCGGTCAGCACGATGTAGTCGTCGCCTTCCTTGATCAGACCCATAGCCACTCCGGCGACCGCGCCGGATACCGGGACACCGGCAGCCTGCATCGCCATCGAGGAGGCGCATACCGAGCCCATCGACGACGAGCCGTTGGACTCGAGCGTCTCGGAGACCGCCCGCAGTACGTACGGGAACTCCTCCTGGTCCGGAACCGAGGGCTCAAGGGCGCGCTCGGCCAGAGCGCCGTGACCGATGTCGCGGCGCTTGGGACCGCGCATGAAGCCGGCCTCTCCCACCGAGAACGGCGGGAAGTTGTAGTGATGGAAAAAGGTCTTGGTCGTTTCGCGACCGAGACCGTCGATCCGCATGTCCATACGAGTCGTGCCCAGGGTGACGTTGCCCAGGATCTGGGTCTCGCCACGGGTGAACAGGGCCGAACCGTGAACGCGGGGCGAAATGTCCACCTCGCACTCGATCGGCCGGATCTCGTCCTGGGCGCGGCCGTCGGGGCGCTTCTTGTCGACGGCGATCGCCTTGCGGATCGTGTCCTTCTCGATCGCGTCGAACGCCGACTTGACCTCTGACCTACGGTCCGAGTCCGCGTCCGAATCTCCTGTCTCGGGAGCGTACTTGGCGACGACCTCGTCCTTGACCGTGTCGATCGCCTCGTAGCGCTCGAGCTTGCCGGTTGTCGCGATCGCGTCGACCAGTGCCTGACCGTGCGAAGAGCGGATGTCGGAGAGCAGGCCCTCGTCGATACTCGGGGCCTCGATGACCAGCTTCTCCTTGCCGACCTTCTGGCGCAGCTCTTCGATCGTAGCGGTCAGCTTCTTGATCTCACCGTGGGCGATGTCGAGCGCGTCGAGGATATCGGCCTCGGTGACGCCGTTGGCGCCGGCTTCGACCATCAGGATGGCCTCGTCGGTTCCGGCGACGATCAGGTCGAGGTCCAGGTCCGGATGGTCCTCTTCGTTCGGGTTGACCACGAAATCGCCGTCGAGCTTGCCGACGCGGACCGCGCCCACGTGCTTGGCGACCGGGATCTCCGAGATCGCCAGCGCCGCAGAGGCGCCGTTCATGGCGAGGATGTCGTACGGGTGCTCCTGGTCGACCGACATCGGGATGGTGACCAGCTGGGTCTCGAAGTGCCAGCCCTTGGGGAACAGCGGACGGATCGGCCGATCGATCATGCGGGCGGTCAGGGTGGCTTTCTCGCCGGCCCTCGCCTCGCGACGGAAGAACGAGCCGGGGATCTTGCCCACGGCGTACATGCGCTCCTCGACGTCAACGGTCAGGGGAAGGAAGTCCACGTCCCTCAGGCCACCCATGGTGGCGGTGGACAGGACCTGGGTGTCGCCGGACTTGACGACTACTGCGCCACTGGCCTGTTTGGCGAGTTTTCCGGTCTCGAACGAGATCTCGTCATCGCCAATCCGCGCAGTGACGCGCGTTACTTCAAAAATACTCATCGGTTGTTTCTACCTCCGGCCGCCCGGTTGGCGACCACTTGTCTTTAGAACCTTGGTTCTCTTATCGCTGCCAAGAGTACAGCGTCAGGCGAATCGCTGAATCTCGGAGATCAGATGTTCTCGAGAATGAGCTTCGGCGAAGGGATTTCGAGCGGGGTGTCGCTTTCGTACACCCATTCGACGTAGCCCTCGGCATCGATCAGGACAAGGGAGCGGTTTGCGGTGCCGTAGCCGTCGATATAGGCACCGTAGGCCGAGGCGACCGCGCCTTTCGGTTCGAAGTCGGCCAGCAGCGTCGGTTTCGACCCCGAGTTCGTCGCGGAAAGCCTTGTGGGCGAAGGCCGAGTCAACGCTTATCCCGATCAGGGTCACGCCTGCCTCCTCGAGCTCCGCGTCGATCTCCCGGTAGAGGGTCAGCTGGTTGCTGCAGGTCGGGCTGAAGTCGAGCGGGTAGAAGGCGATCAAAAGACGCCGTCCGGCATAGTCGGAGAGCGATACCAGATGCCCGGTGTGGTCCGGGAGGGAGAAATCGGGGGCCTTCTCGCCTGCCTCGATCATGGTCGTGGGTCGAGTTGCCGGGCGGACCCGCGGAGGACGTGCCCGGGTCGGATCAGTGGCGGAGGCCGAGCTCGGCGACCAGCTCGCGGTAGCGGTCGACGTCGGTCCGCTCGAGGTAGCGGAGCAGGCGGCGGCGCTTGCCGACCATCATCAACAGGCCGCGGCGGGAATGGTGATCCTTGCCGTGCTCGCGCAGGTGGCCGGTGAGGTCGTTGATCCGCTCGGTGAGCAGGGCCACCTGGACCTCGGCGGAGCCGGTGTCGCCGTCATTGCGGCCATACTTGCCGATCACTTCGGCCTTGTTGTCTTTGGTGAGGGTCATATCGTTCCTTGGTCCGGGGCCACGGGATCAGCCCCGTTCAGGCCGCTGGAAGCTAGCACAGATGCGCTTGGTCGCCTCCACATCCCGCTCCATCTGCTCGATCAGGTCCTCGGCTGAGTTGAACCGCCGCTCGCCCCGCAGGCGTTCGACGAACGCCACCCTGAGCTCCCTCCCGTACAGATCCACCTCCTGGTCGATCAGGTGGGTCTCGATCAGCACGCCCCGGCCCGTTTCGAAGGTGGGCCGGACACCGATGTTGACCGCCGCGGGCAGACCGTTGGCGAACGCGGCGAAGACCCCGTGTCCGGGGATGACCAGACGGTCGTCGGGCACGATATTGGCCGTCGGGAAGCCGAGCTCACGGCCCCGCTGGTCGCCGGCGATGACCGTGCCTTCGATCATGAACGGCACCCCCAGGCATCTGCGCGCCTGCTCGAGGTCGCCGGCCGTTACCAGTGCCCTGATCCGGGTCGAGGAGACGATCTCCCCGTCGACCTCGACCAGCGGCTCGACCCTGGTTTCGAATTCCGGCCGCAGGGCCAGCATCTCTGGAGTTCCCTTCGCCTTCGCCCCGAAACGGAAGTTGTCACCGACCGAAACCTCTTCGGCTCCGAGCCTTGAGATCAGGATGTCCTCGATGAAACCCTCGGCGGTGATCTTCGTGAAATCGTGGTCGAACGGGATCACGATCAGCTCTTCCACCCCGAGCCCGTCCAAAACGTCGCGCTTGACCACGAACGGCATCAGCAGCTTCGGGGCAGCGGCCGGGTGGAGCACCTCCAACGGATGCGGCTCGAAAGTCAGGACCGTGTCGGCGCCCTTGATCACGGCCCGGTGGCCGACGTGAACCCCGTCAAACGTGCCGATCGCAACCTTGCGCCGCCGGTGGACGGCGTCGCCGAGTTCGCTGACCCTGATCACCGGTGCCACCTCCCGGTCACAGGGACGTTCAACCCCGCAGGCACGTTCATCCCCGGGGCTCCAGCACAACTTCGGCCCTCAATATGTCCTGCCCGTGACTGGCCACGGCGATCAGGTTATCCCCGTTGGCCAGGGCGACCTTGCTACCCGTATCCGGGGTGACCGGCCGGGCACCGCCTGGCGAGGAGCCGGGAACGACCCGGCCGGGCTCGAAAGGCAGGGTCTGGCCGTACCCGATCCGGTCGGCCTCATCGTCGGATATCTCGATTCTGGGAAGGAAGGAGAGTGCCTCCAGCGGGCTGAGCACGGTGCCGGCCCGGTCGATCCCGATCGGGCCGACCGCGATTCGCCGCAGCTGCTCGCAGTAGGCGTCGGACAGCGTTTCGATCACCGTCCGGACGTAGGTTCCGGAACTGCACTCGATCTCGTAGCGTGCCGTCCCTTCGCCGGTGCCGACCAGATCGGCCCGGTAGATCTCGACCTGCCTCGAAGGGCGTTCAACCGTCTCTCCACGGTGGGCCTTCCTGTAGAGGCGCTCGCCCCCGACCTTGACCGCGGAAGTCATCGGCACGGTCTGCGAAATGGCGCCGGTCTCGAGTTCCAGGTCATCGGGGATCCGGCCGGTCTCGGTCAGCTCGCCCTCGGGATCGCCGGTGGTCGAGCGCCAACCCAGTCGGGCGGTCGCCAGATAGGTCTTCGGCAGCCCCAGCAGATAGCGCTGGAGCCTGGTCGCCCTTCCCAGCAGGATCGTCAACAGGCCGGTCGCGAACGGATCGAGGGTCCCGGCGTGGCCGACCTTGCCGCCGCGCTCGCGACGGACCCTCGCGACGGCGTCATGCGAGGTGATGCCGGCCGGTTTGTCGAAGATCAGCACGCCGTTTTCCGGTCCGTCGCTTGCCGCCTCCGCAGCCATGGCGAGCGGTTCAGCCGGTTGGCTGCTGGTCGAGGCCGCGGCAGATCTCGCTGACGATCTGGTCGAACTCGAGTTCGGTCGAACAGCCGGCGGCCTTCACGTGGCCGCCGCCGCCAAACACCCTGGCCAGTGCGGAGACGTCGGTTTCGGTGTCTCCGGCCCTGAGGCTGATCTTGCGGGCCGCTCGACCGCGACTGACCTGGTCCCGGATCACCGCCGCAACCCTGATCCCTTCGACCGACCTGAGGTGGTCGACGATGCCCTCGGTCATTTCCTCCCCCGCATCGGCCGCCTCGTAGTCCTCGGCCGTGATGTAAGTGGTGATCAGGGCACCGTCGCAGTGGAACTCGATTCCGTCCAGGGCCCTGCTCAGCAGGCGGGCTTTCTCGATCGGGACACTCTCGTAGAGCCGCTGGTTGACGTCGTCGACGTCGACCCCTGCCCTCAGCAGCGCGGCGGCGACTTCGTGGGTCCGGGGAGTGGTCGCGTCGTACATGAACTTGCCGGTATCGGTGACGATGCCTATGTACAGAGCCCGTGCCATCGCCGGAGTCACCTTCACGTCGAGCAGAATCGCCAGTTCGTAGATGATCTCGGCCGTACAGGAAGCCCCGGAATCAACGAAGTTGAGATCGCCGAACCCGGTGTTGTCGTGATGGTGGTCGATGTTCACGACCTGCTCTCCACCGTCCCGGAGGAAGTCGACCGGCATCCGTTCGATGTTGCCGCAGTCGAGGAAGACGACCACTCGGTCGCGCAGATCAGCCGGTGGCTCGTGGAAGACCTCTTCGAGCGGCATCTGGCGGTACTCGATCGGCAGGGGGAACTCCTTCGCCGCGAGGAACATGGCCGAGTCCTTGCCGAGCGTGCGCAGGAGGTAGTGGGTGCCGAGCAGCGAGCCGAGCGCGTCTCCGTCCGGGCCCTCGTGGGTCGTAAGCAGGAACTTCTGGCTGTTCCCGACCAGTTCGGCGATCGATTCGAGGTCGCCGATCCGGACCGGCTCGCGCTCGGCTACGCGGTTCACTGCGCCGGCCCCCCGGGTTCCGCGTCGAGCAGTGCCGAGATCCGCATTCCGGTCTCCACCGATTCGTCGTACTCGAACCGGAGGGTGGGCGTGTGCTTCATGTGGGTTTCGTTGGCGATCCGGCTCTGCAGCAGGCTGTGGGCGCTCTTCAGGGCCTCCAGGGCACCGGCCCGGGATTCTTCGTCACCGAGCGAAGTCACGTAGACCCGGGCCGACCGGAGGTCGGGGCTGGTGTCGACCGAGGTCACGGTGACCATCTCCAGCCGGGGATCGCTCAGGTCGGATGCGATCGTGCCGCTGATCACCTCGCGCAAGACCTGGTTGACCCTTCTCATCCGCGAGGTAGCCATGGCGCCTAACCGAGGGTCTGCTCGACCTGCTTGGTCGAGAAGAACTCGAGAACGTCCCCCGGCTTGACATCGGAATAGCCGTCGAGCACGATTCCGCAGTCCTGGCCTTCTTCGACGCTCTGGACCGCGTCCTTGAACCGGCGCAACGAATCAAGCTTGCCGGTCCAGACCACGGTGCCTTCGCGGAGGAGCCGTACGCTGGCCTCACGGCTGATCGTCCCTTCGGTGACCACGCAGCCGGCGATGCGGCCGACCTTGGAGGCCTTGAATACTTCCTTGATCTCGGCCTCGCCGAGGGTTTCTTCCACCTCGACCGAATCGAGCATCCCCTCCATCGCGGCCCGCAGGTCCTCGGTGATCTTGTAGATCACCGTGTAGGTCCGGATGTCGACCCCTTCCGAGCGGGCCGCCTGGCGGGCATCGCTGAGCGGTCGCACGTTGAAGCCGATGATGATCGCGTTCGAGGCGGAGGCCAGCATCACGTCCGACTCGGTGATGCCACCGGTCTGGGCACGGATGATGTTGATCCCGACCTGCTCCTGCGGCACCTTGGCGATTTCGTCCTGTAGCGCTTCCAGCGAACCGGCGACGTCGCTCTTGAGCACGATGTTGAGCTCCTTGAGGTCGCCGGTCTGGGCCCTGGCGAAGATCTCCTCCAGGGTGACCTTGCGGGCCTGGCGGCGGGCGATCGTCTCGGCCTTGAGCCGGTTCAGTCGCTCCTGTGCCATCTGCCGGGCCCGGCGGTCGTTGTCGACCGCCTGAACGAATTCCCCGGCGTCGCAGACCCCGTCAAACCCGAGCACCTCGACCGGCATCCCGGGGACCGCCTCTTCGACCCGGTCACCCAGGTAGTCGTGCATCGCCCGGACCCGTCCCCAGACCGGGCCGGCCACCACCGAATCTCCGACCCGCAGGGTGCCGCGCTGCACCAGCACGCTGACCACCGGGCCGCGCCCCGGGTCCAGCTGTGACTCGATCACCGACCCCGAAGCGGGTGCATCGACGTTGGCCGCCAGCTCTTCCAGCTCGGTGACCAGAAGGATCATGTCAAGCAGGTGGTCGAGTCCCTTGTGGGTCTTGGCCGAAACGTCGCAGTAGATCGTGTCTCCGCCCCAGTCCTCGGGGTTCAGTCCGTCGCCGGCGAGTTCGGTCCTGATCCGGTCGGGCTGGGCGCCTTCCTTGTCGATCTTGTTGACCGCGATCAGCATCGGAACGTCGGCCGCGCGGGCATGGTCGATCGCTTCCCTGGTCTGCGGCATGACGCCGTCGTCGGCCGCGACCACGATCACCGCGACGTCGGTCACCTGGGCTCCGCGGGCGCGCATCGCGGTAAACGCCTCGTGACCCGGGGTGTCGAGAAAAGTGACGAGTTGGTCGTCGTGGTGAACCTGGTAGGCACCGATGTGCTGAGTGATTCCACCGGCCTCTCCGGCGGCCACCTCGGTCTCGCGGATCGCGTCGAGCAGTGAAGTCTTGCCGTGATCGACGTGCCCCATGATCGTGACCACCGGAGGGCGGGATGTCAGCGAATCCTCGGCGTCGTCGAATTCCGGGGCCGGGGCCTCTTCCTCCGCCGCCGAAACGATCTCGATCTTGCGGTCGTACTCCTCGGCGATCGCCAGCACCGACTCGTCGGTCAGGGTCTGGGTCAGGGTCGCCATCTCGCCCATCATCATCAGCTTCTTGATCAGCTCGGCCGAGCTCAGGCCGAGCAACTCGGCCAGGTCCCGGACAGTCACCCCTGAGCTGACCTTGGTCGCCTGGGGTTCGGCCGGATCGGTCTCGACCGGCGTCGGCTCCTCCAGCAGGGGCCGCCTGCGCCTGCCGCCCCGGCGACGGGGCGGGCGCTGCGGTGGCGGTCCGCCACCCTGCTCGCGACGCGAGGCCTGAGAATCGATGACCACGCGACGGCGCTTCTTGCTGGCGGCGGAAGAACGCCGCCGCCTGGCCCGGGTCGTCGGTCGGGCTGACCGGCTTCTTCGAAGTGGCGGGCCTTGGCTTGGCCGGCTGCGCAGCCTTGCCCGTCTTGGGTGCCGCCTCCTCCGTCGCTGCCTTCGCGGCCGGCTTCGCGGCCGCACTCTTCTTGGGAGCCGGCCCGGCTTGCGCCTCCTTCTTCGCGGCCGGCTTGGCCGGCGCCGCCCCTGAATCTGCGGCCTTGGCCGGCCCGGATCCGTTTCCTGCTGAAGCCAGGGCCTTCTTCGCGTCCTCGACTTCGACGCTCGAGGCGGCCACCTTGGCCTCGACCCCGGCAGCCTTCAGCGCCGCAAGCAGTTCCTTGCTGGTTACGCCTTCTGCCTTGGCGATCTCGTGAACGCGCTTCCTACTCACTCGGGCTGATCATCTCCGGTCGCTTCGGGCTGAACATCGTCATCCGCCTGGCCGGCCTCCTGCGAATCGCCGGCGGCTTCATCTTCGGCGGCATCCCCGGCCGCTTCGGCCTCGGGTGCCACCTCGACTTCTTCGGCCTCCTCGACTTCTTCGGCCTCTTCGGCCTCTTCGACCTCTTCCGTCGTCTCGACCTCTTCCGGCGTCTCGACCTCCTCTGACTCTCCGGCTTCCTCTTCCTCGTCCTCGCTGGGCTCGACGAACGAGGCCTCGGCCGCTTCGGCCATCGCGGCTACCGCGGCTTCGTCCGACTCGGGGTCGGCCAGCAGCGCGACCTCTTCTTCGTCGAGTCCGGCGAGCACACCGACGTGGCTGGTGCCGAAGCGGGAAAGTGCCTGGTGCTGGGGAAGGCCGCAGTAGGTCGAACCGCCCACGGCGGCATTCGGGCAGCGGCGGCCGCTCGAGAGCACCGCCATGCAGCGCCCGTCGAACTCCTCTTCGCCCTCGTATTCGTGCTGGCTTTCTTCCTTGGCGAACTCGCTCTCCGACTTTATGTCGACCCGCCAGCCGGTAAGCCGGGCGGCAAGCCGGGCGTTCTGACCGTCGCGGCCGATCGCCAGCGAGAGCTGGTCGTCGGGTACGACCACGGTCGCCTGCATCTCCTCGTCGTCGACCAGGACCTCGCGGACCCGGGCCGGCGAGAGTGCCTTGGCGACGAACCGGGCCGGCTCCTCGTTGTAAGGAATGATGTCGATCTTCTCGCCGCGCAACTCGGACACGACCATGCGTACCCTGGAGCCCCTGGGACCGACGCAGGCGCCGACCGGGTCGACGCCGTCGGCGTGGGAGACCACCGCGATCTTCGACCGGTAGCCGGGCTCGCGGGCGACGCCGACGATCTCGACCAGCTTGTCGGCGATCTCCGGGACCTCGAGCTCGAACAGGCCCTTGATCAGATCTGGGCTGCGCCTCGATACGACGATGCTGGGGCCTTTGGCCGACTCCGAAACGTCGGTGATCACGGCCTTGACCCTCATCCCGTGGTCATAGCGCTCGCTGTAGACCTGTTCCGACTTGGGCAGCAGGGCCTCGACCCGCTCGCGCAGCTGGACCAGCGTGTACCGCTTGTCGGACTGCTGGATCAGGCCGGTGATCAGCTCTCCTACCCGGTCGTGGTACTCCTCGTACATCATCTGGCGTTCGGCTTCGCGGATCCGCTGGTAGATGACCTGCTTGGCGGTCTGGGCAGCGATCCGCCCGAAGTCGTCGGGCGTGACGTCGCGCGAGGTGATCTGGTCTTCGTACGGTGCCAGGACTTCAGGGTCGAGTTCCGGCTCTTCGGGCTCGCGCAGCTCGCCGGTCTCGGGATCGATCGTCCGCTCCTGTTCGGCGATCGCCTCCTCGAGCAGCTTTTCCTCGAGCTCGGCCGGCAGGATCAGCTCGAACACCCGGAAATCGCCGGTCTCGTGATCGAGGTCGACCCGGGCGTAGCGGGCTGATCCGGGGCTCTTGCGGTAGGCCGAGAGCAGGGCGTCGGCCAGCGCGTCCATAAGCGTGTCGGCTGCGATGCCTTTTTCCTGTTCCAGCACTCGTACCGCGTCAACGATCTCCTGGGTCACTTGGCTGCTCCTTCTGCAGTGTCTGGTACGAGATGAGAGCGGTCGACGCTCCCGTAGGGAATGCGGACCTCGCGGCCGTCGAATCCGAGGGCCACTTCCTGTCCCTCTGCTTCAAGGATGGTCCCGGTGAAGTTGCGACGGTCCTCGATCGGTTCGACCGTCCGGACCTTTGCGCGGCGGCCCTTGAACCGGGCGAAATGCTCGGGGCGGGTCAGCGGACGCTCCGGGCCGGGTGAAGAGACCTCCAGCGAATGCTCGACGAGCAGCTCGGAAAGACCCGAAGTGACCCGCTGGCAGAGGTCGAGGTTGACCCCGTCGGGATGGTCGATGAACAGGCGCAGCGAGTCGCCTCCGGCCTGTTCCAGAGCCAGAAACTCGATCCCGGGATCGATTTCGGTGAGTCGCTGTTCGATTTCTGTTGAGTCGGGTTTCATCGGATTCCTTCGACCTCAGGGCCAAAAAAAAGCGGGCAAGGCCCACTTCTCGACAAAGCTGGAGGGGAAAAGCGTCTCTCAGTATAGCCCCACTTGGACTCCAGGCCAAGCCCGGCTTTGAGAGCGGCCGGGCGCGGATGCGACCCCCCGGCCCGGACCGGGAGCGGCTCCGGCGGGATCCGGTCAGATCTCGATCAGAACGGTCACCGGCCCGTCGCCGCTCATGTCTACCTTCATGTCGGCTCCGAACCGGCCCGTCTTCGCACCCAGCAGGCGGCAGACCAACTCGTAAAGCGGCTCGGCCAGCTCGCCGGGCGCAGCCTCGATCCAGCTCGGCCGGTTGCCTTTCGAGGTGTCGCCGTAGAGCGTGAACTGGCTCACGCAAAGGGCCTCGCGCTCTCCCAGCGGTTCGTTCATCCTGCCTTCGCGGTCGGAGAAGATCCGAAGGCGCTCCAGCTTCGAGGCCATCCGCTCGGCCTCACGCTCCGTGTCGCCCGTCCAGACGCCGAGCAGCACCAGCATGCCCGGGCCGATCCGCGAAATCTCCTCGCCGCCGACCGAGACCGCGGCCGCGCTGACCCGCTGGACGACCGCCTTCAATTCCGGTCCGGATCCCTCAGCTCAAGTACACGGTCGAGTATTTGCCCGGCTATCTCCGGCTTCGGCGCGACCGGAACCCGTTCGGTCGCCCCGGCAGCGATCAGGGTGACCTCGTTCTGCTCCGAATCGAACCCGATCGTCGGATCGGAGACGTCGTTGAGCACGATCAGGTCGGCGCCCTTGCGCTCGAGCTTGCCGAGTGCCCTTGATTCGGCCTCGCCCCCGTGCTCGGCGGCAAAGCCGACCACCGTTTGGCCCGGCCGCCGGGATGCCGCCAGTCCGGCCAGGATGTCCTCGGTCGGCCGCAGGCTGATCGTCAGGTCTCCTTCGCCGCGGTTCAGTTTGCCCTCGGAGCGCTCCACCGGCCGGAAGTCGGCCGGAGCCGCCGCCATCAGCAGGAGATCGCAACCTGGGAACCGCTCCCGGCAGGCCCCGGCCAGGCCGGCGGTGTCCTCGACGTCGACCCGCTCCACCCCCGGGGGCGTTTCCAGACCGACATTGGCGGCGATCACCGTGACGTCGGCTCCCCGCCGTCTGGCCGCCTCGGCCAGGGCGAGGCCCATCCGTCCACTGGAGCGGTTGCCCAGGAAGCGGACCGGGTCGATCGCTTCGCGGGTACCGCCGGCCGTCACCAGAACCCTCAGACCGGTCATGTCGACACCGCCCGCCGTCCCGGCCAGGGTCGCCTCGACCCGGGCGATCAACTGATCCGGCTCGGGCAGCCGGCCGACTCCGTATTCGCCTTTCGACGCCAGGCGCCCCTCCCCCGGCTCGATCACCTCGACCCCCCTCGAGCGCAGGGTGGCGAGGTTGTCCTGTGTCGCGGCGCTTTCGTACATGCGGTCGTTCATCGCCGGAGCGATCAACTTCGGGGCCCGGCAGGCCAGAAAGGCGGTTGTGAGGATCGAGTCGGCCTGGCCGGAGGCCAGTTTGGCGATCGTGTTGGCCGAGGCAGGAGCGACCAGGTAGAGATCGGCCACATCAGCCACGGCAAGGTGGCTGATCGGATCATGCTCGGGCGACGGCTCCCCGGGGAAAGCACCCCGCATCGGGTCGCGTTCGAACTCGGAGGTCAGGACCGGGGCGCCGAGAATTCCCTCGAATGTGTCGGGCCCGACGAAACGCCTGGCCGCCGCGGTCATCAGGACCCTGACCGAGTGCCCTCCTCCGGTCGCAAGCCGCACGAACTCGACCGCCTTGTAGGCCGCAATCCCGCCGCTTACACCGAGCAGGACCTTCGCCAATTCCGCCTCCGGACCGGGCTCAGGCCCGGTATTCGTACTTGAGCTTGCCCTCTGCCACTTCTTCGAGGGCGAGCGTCAGTGATCCCTTCCCGGGATCGGCCGGGACCATCGGCGGCGGGTACTCCCCGTAGCCGCCCTCCTGCAGGCTCTGGTAGTAGCTGTTGATCTGCCGGGCACGGCGCGCACCGACGACTACTGCCGCATAGAGGGAGTCGGTGTGTTCGAGAAGCTGGTCGACGCGTGGTTTGATCATCCCGGCGATTGTGACAGCTTGCCGCGTACTATGGCTTCCAGCTCATCGGTGGCACGGTCGAGATCATCGTTCACGATCTGGTGGGGAAACTCTTCCCGGGCGAGCAGTTCCTCCTCGGCCACCGCAAGGCGCGCTTCGATCGCCTCGGGCCGGTCGGTACCCCGCCCCTCCAACCTTGATCTCAGCGCGGCGAACTCCGGCGGGGCGATGAACACCTGCACCGCGGACGGCATCGTGTCGCGAACCTGACGGGCCCCCTGCACCTCGATCTCGAGGACCACCGGATGACCCGCTTCGATCCGGCCCTCGACTTCACTGCGGAGGGTCCCGTAGCGGTTGCCGCTGTAGTCGGCGTACTCGAGGAACTCCCCGGCGGCGACCCGCCGCCCGAACTCGCCGGGGTCGAGGAAGTGGTAGTCGATCCCGTCGGCTTCTCCGCTCCTCGGCCTGCGGGTCGTCGCCGAGACCGACATCTCCAGCGACGGTATGCGCTCCCTCAGCCGGCCGATCAGGCTCCCCTTGCCGACGCCGGACGGGCCGGTGACTACGAACACGCATGATTTTCCGGAGGTCATGGGGAGCGCCAGCCTAAACGATGCTCAGGACCCGAAAAAAACCGCGTCCGACGGCTAGCGACGAAGCAGTGAGACCAACTCGCCGCGCTGGCGCTCGGACAGGCCGCCGATCGTCTTCGCGGGCGATATCCGGCACTGGTTCAGCACCCGGTTGGCCTTGACCCGTCCGTACTTCGGAACGGCCAGCAGCACGTCGAATACCTTGGCGGTCAGCACGAATTCCGGCGGGTCGGACAGCAGGTCCTGGATCGTTACCCGGCCCGCTTTGAGATCGCGTTTCAGCTTGGCACGCGCAGTCCTGATGCCGTTTGCCTGCCGTAGAGCATCCATGCGCTGGTCGTGAGACCTCTCGGGTGCTTCCGGCTGTCCGGCAAAAGTCTTGGCGGCGGGAGGCGTCACGGCGGCGAGTATAGACAGGTTTTCGGGCGGAGATGCCAGAAAGGGGCCAAATCCGCCAAATCCACCTAAACCTCAACTCAAGGTTGATGCCTGAGCCTCGGCGAGCGACGAGAAACCTCGGCGATGCAGGGCCTCTTCGAGTCCGTCACGGACAACCTGGCCGGCTCGGGGATCCCGGAAGTTCTCGGTCCCGACCGCCACCACGCGGGCTCCGGCGAGGATGAATTCGAGCGCCGACTCACCATCGGTCACCCCACCCATGCCCACGGTCGGGATCGCAACGGCCCCGGACACCGCTCGGACCTGGGCCAGGGCGACCGGCCTGATCGCCGGCCCGGACAGCCCGCCTCCGCCGGCCCCGAGCCAGGCCCGGTTGCTGCCGGGGTCGATCGCGGTCGCCTTGATCGTGTTGATCAGCGATACCGCGTCGGCCCCGGCCGCTTCAGCGGCCACCGCCACCCGCTCGGGGTTGGCCACGTTCGGCGTGAGCTTGACGATCAACGGCAGATCGGTCAGCGGCCGCAGGGTCTCGAGCAGTGCCGTGATTTCTTCCGGCTGCTCTCCGACGATCAGGCCCGAGTGCACGTTCGGGCAGGAGACGTTCAGCTCGAGCCCGGCCACCCCCGGCCTGCTGCCCACCGTCTCGACCAGTTCGGCGAAGCCTTCCGCGCTGTCGGCCATCACCGACACGATCAGGGGCACCGGAATCCCGGTCAGCTCGCCGAGGTCTCCGTCACAGAAGGCGTACAGGCCGGGATTGGGCAGGCCGATCGAGTTGATCATTCCCGAGGGCGTTTCCCAGAGACGGTGTGGCGGGTTGCCGGCTCTCGGTTCGACGGTGATCGTCTTCGAAACGAAGCCGGCGAACGGGAAGTCGCGCAACAGCTCGTCGCCGAACGCCTTGCGCGCGGCCAGCGCATCAAAGGTGCCTGAACCGTTGAGGACCGGGCTGGCCAGGCGGATCCCACAGAGGTCGGTCGACAGGTCGATGCCGAGGCGGGCCGTATCGGGCGCGCTCATCCCGGCGCCGCCTCGCCGGCCATCGCGCTGGCGATCTCGTCGCCTCGAACGACCGGCCCGTCGACGCAGAGCCGCATGTATCCGCCTCGGGCGAGCGGCACGGCGCAACCGAAGCAGGCCCCGTACCCGCAGGCCATCGGCGACTCGAGGGCCAGCTCGACCGGGACCGAGTGGTCGGCACAGATCCGGCGTACCGCCTCGAGCATCGCCGGCGGCCCGCACGAGTAGACGGCGCCGGAGCTGGAATCATCGCCCTCGAGCATGCGCAGCAGCAGGTCGGTGACGTATCCGGTGTAGCCGGTGCTTCCGTCCTCGAAGGCGAGCCGGGTCTCCTCGCAGCCGAACAGCTCTTCGACGCCTCCCGAGTGGGCCCGGTCCCTGAAACCGAGCAGGGTCCGGCTGGCCACGCCGCGACCGGCCAGGGCACGCCGCTGGATCGCCAGCGGCGCGATCCCGATACCCCCACCGACCAGGATCGCACCGGCCGCTCCCGGGTTGAGCTGTTTCGGCATCGAGAACCCCTGCCCGAATGGCCCGGCCAGATGGCATTCGTCTCCGTGGGTGAGACCGGCCAGCCGGCCGGTGCCCGGGCCGACCGCCTCGATCAGGAAGTCGAGCCGGATCGCCCCCTGCCGCCCCGAGGCCCGGGCGACCGATATGGCGCGGGGCAGGAAGGGCCTGCCGCCCTCCCCTTCCCAGCCACCGGCTGCGGTGAGCATGTAGAACTGGCCGGGGGCCGGCTCCGGGCCGACCTCGTCGATCAGGGTGAAGATCCGGTATCCGCCGGTCGCGTGGCTCTCGCCGACCCCGCAGCGACGACGGCCGAATGGTGCCAGGGGCCGGTCAGCCGCCATGCAGCTCCTGGAGGGAGACCACTTCCCCCGGTCCCTGCAGGTTGGCGGCGATAGCCCGGCCGGCGGCTGAGGCCCCGGTCAGGGTGGTCACGCAGGGGATCCCGTGGCGGATAGCCGACGCCCGGATCTCGTTTCCGTCGATCCGGGCACCCGAACCGGTCGGGGTGTTGATCAGGAGGTCGCACTGCCGGTTCTCGATCAGGTCGACCACGTGCGGCGAGCCTTCGCCCAGCTTCTTGATCGTCTTGACCGGTATTCCCATGCGCGAAATCGCCTGCGCGGTTCCGGAGGTCGCGACCACGCTGAAGCCGAGGTCGTGGAACCTGGTCGCCAGCTGGGTGGCCGCCGCCTTGTCGGTATCGGTCACCGAGATGAACACGGTGCCCGATTCTGGCAGCGCGGCCCCGGCGGCGGCCTGGGCCTTGCCGAATGCGGTCGGGAAGTCGGGGCCGATTCCGATCACCTCGCCGGTGCTCTTCATCTCCGGCCCGAGGACCGGATCGGAGCCCTGAAAGCGCGAGAACGGCATCACCGCTTCCTTGACCGAAACGTGAGCGCCATTCTTCTCCGGTAGATCCTGTTCGGAGAGTTTCTGCCCGAGCATGATCCGGGTGGCGATCTTGGCCAGCGGCGCTCCGACCGCCTTCGATACGAAAGGAACGGTCCTCGATGCCCGGGGGTTGGCCTCGATCACGTACAGCTCGCCACCGGCCAGGCCGTACTGGATATTGATCAGCCCGATCACGCCGAGCTCCATCGCGATCGCCGAGGTGGCGACCTCGATCTCTTCGAGCATCTCCTCGCCGATACTCATCGGCGGCAGCACGCAGGCCGAATCGCCGGAATGGACGCCGGCCTCCTCGACGTGCTGCATGATCCCGGCGACGAAGACCTCGTCGCCGTCGCACAGCGCATCGACATCGATCTCGATCGCGTTTTCGAGAAAGCGGTCGAGCAGCAGCGGGTGCTCGGGCGAGGCCTTGACGCGTGTCTCGAGGTACACGGCCAGATCTTCGGCCGAATAGCAGATCTCCATCGCCCTCCCGCCGAGCACGAACGAGGGCCGGACCAGCAGCGGGTACCCGATGCCGGACGCGATCTTCTCGGCCTCGACTGCCGAGAGCGCGGTCCCGTAGGGCGGCGGCTTGATCCCCAGCCGGTCGATCAGGGCGCCGAACTTGGCCCGGTCCTCGGCCGCGTCGATCGCCTCGACCGGGGTGCCGAGTAGCGGGATCCCGGCGTCTTTCAGGCCCTGGGCGAGCTTGAGCGGGGTCTGGCCCCCGAACTGGACGACCACGCCCTCGGGCTGCTCCTGCTCGCAGATCGCCAGCACGTGCTCAAGGGTAAGCGGCTCGAAGTAGAGCCGGTCGGAGGTGTCGTAGTCGGTCGAGACGGTCTCCGGGTTGCAGTTGATCATCACCGCATCGCGGCCGCACTCGCGGGCCGTCATCGCGGCATGGACGCAGCAGTAGTCGAACTCGATCCCCTGCCCGATCCGGTTCGGGCCGGCCCCGAGGATGACCACCGAAGGCCGGTCCCCGCGGCGGATCTCGGACGGGGATCCCTTCTGCTCGTGCGACGAGTAGTAGTAGGGAGTCGCCGCCTCGAATTCGGCCGCGCAGGTGTCGACCGCGTTGTAGATCCGCTCCAGCCCTTCGGTACCGTCGCCCTCCGTGGCGAGCGACAGGAGCTCCCTGAGAAACCAGTGATCGATCCCGGTGCGTGAGTGGACATCTTCTTCTTCCACTCCCCTCGAGAAGGCGGCCAGCACCTGGTCGATCCGGTCCGGGGTCGGGACCGAGAGCAGCTCGAGCAGCTCCTCGGTCGAATCGGGGATGACCGCGGGCGAGTCGATCTCCCGCGAGGCCATCGCCTTGGCGAACGACTCGCGGAAAGTGCGGCCGATCGACATCACTTCGCCGACGCTCTGCATGTAGGTGGAAAGCCTGTCTTCGGCCCCCGGGAACTTCTCGAAGGCGAACCGGGGGATCTTGGTCACCACATAATCGATCGTCGGCTCGAACGATGCCGGTGTCGCCCGGGTGATGTCGTTGGGGATCTCCTCGAGCGCGTATCCGACCGCCAGCTTGGCCGCCATCTTGGCGATCGGGAAACCGGTCGCCTTCGAGGCCAGTGCCGAGGAGCGCGAGACCCGCGGGTTCATCTCGATCACGGCGATCTCGCCGTCGGCCGGATTGACCGCAAACTGGACGTTGGAGCCGCCGGTCTCGACCCCGACCTCGCGGATCACCCTGATCGCCGTATCGCGCAGCGACTGGTAGACCGGGTCGGTCAGCGACTGTACCGGGGCGACCGTGATCGAGTCCCCGGTATGGACCCCCATCGGGTCGAGGTTTTCGATCGAGCAGATGATCACCACGTTGTCGTTGTGGTCGCGCATGACCTCGAGCTCGAACTCGCCCCAGCCGATCACTGATTCCTCGACCAGGACCTGGCCGATCGGACTCGCCGCGATCCCCTTGGCGACAACATCGGCGAGCTGCTCGCGGGTCTCGGCGATCCCTCCGCCCTGGCCGCCCATGGTGAAGGCGGGCCGGATGATCGCCGGCAGCGAAGCCCCTCCTCCGTCCAGCGAACCCAGCGCCTCGCCAACGCTCTCGACGGTGAGTGACCAGGGGATCCTGATCCCGGCCTCGGTCATCACCCGACGGAACACTTCGCGGTCCTCGGCCCTGATGATCGCCTCGCGATTCGCCCCGATCAGCTCGACCCCGAACTTCTCCAGGGTGCCGTCTGCGCTCAGGTCCATCGCCAGATTGAGCGCGGTCTGTCCGCCGAGGGTCGGCAGCAGGGCGTCCGGGCGTTCCTTCTCGATGATCGCCGCGACCGGGCCCGGCAGCAGCGGCTCGACGTAGGTCCGGCTGGCGAACTCCGGGTCGGTCATGATCGTCGCCGGGTTCGAGTTGACCAGGATCACCTCGTAGCCTTCTTCGAGCAGGACCTTGCAGGCCTGGACCCCGGAGTAGTCGAACTCGGCCGCCTGCCCGATCACGATCGGCCCCGACCCGATCAGCATGATCTTTTCGATGTCGTCGCGGCGGGGCATCAGCCGGTCATCTCGAGGAAACGGTCGAACAGGTGACGCGAATCGTGCGGGCCGGGTCCCGCCTCGGGGTGATGCTGGACGGTCATCGCGTCCGCCTCCGGGAGCCTCAGTCCCTCGACCGTGCGGTCATAGAGGTTGATGTGCGAGAGGACCGCCTCGCCGAAATCGGTCCTCCAGCGGACCGGTTCGTCGGTCTCGATCCGCTGATCGCCGCCCGGCCCGCGCACCGCGAACCCGTGGTTCTGCGAGGTGATCTCGATGACCCCGGTCTCGAGGTCCTTGACCGGATGGTTCGAGCCACGATGCCCGAACGGCAGTTTGAAGGTCTCCAGCCCGACAGCCCGGCAGAGCAACTGGTGGCCGAGGCAGATGCCGACCAGCGGGCGCTTGCCGACCAGCTCCCGGACCGTGGCGACCACCGTCTCGACTGCGGACGGATCGCCCGGCCCGTTGGCCAGAAAGATCAGGTCCGGGTCGCGCTCCAGCACCGCCTCGGGACCACTCGAGCAGGGGAGCAGGGTCAGCCGGCAGCCGCGCTCGCGCAACTGCCTGACGATGCTGGCCTTGATCCCGGTGTCGATCGCGACCACGTGCGGGCCGTCGCCCGGATACTCGACCGGTTCGGACGGGGTCACCCGGCTGGCGAAGTCGGCGCCGGCCATCGAGGGCTCGGCCTCGACCCGGTCGGCCGCCTCGTCCAGGCTGAGCCCGGACGGGAAGATGCCGCCGCGCATCGCTCCACGGTCGCGGATCCGGCGGACCAGCGCCCGGGTGTTGACCCCGGTGATCGCCCAGACGCCCCGGTCGGCGAGCCAGTCGAGCCAGCCGGCCTCGGCGGTCGAGGCGTCATCGCCATTCCCGGCTTCGCGCATGATCACCCCGCGGGCGTGCGCCCGGTCAGACTCCATCGCCTCCGCGGACACGCCGTAGTTGCCGACCATCGGGTAAGTGAAGGTGATCACCTGGCCGGCGTACGAGGGGTCGGTCACCGCCTCCTGGTAACCGGTCATCGCGGTATTGAAGACGACCTCGCCGGTGCCCGAGACCTCCGGTCCGCAGAGCAGTCCTTCGTATCTGCTGCCGTCTTCCAGCAGCACGTATCCCGGTGTTCCTGCGGTCATGCCACGCCCATGCTGAACGAACGCAACCGGAACGCGACCCGGCCGTCGGCCACGGTCATCAGGACGCGTCCGGTCAGAGCCTGCCCCGCACACCAGGAATTCGCCGACCGGCTCTCGTAGCCGTCCTCGCCGACCGTCCACTCGGCCTCGAGGTCGACCAGGCAGATGTTGGCCCGCGACCCGACCGATACCGAGAACGGTTCGATGCCGAACGGCCTTCCACCTGAGCCCAGTTTCTCGACCAGCAGGTCCAGGGGAATCTTCCCGGGCGCCACGAGTTCGGTGTAGACCGCCGAGAATGCGGTTTCCAGTCCGGTTACGCCCATCATCGCCGCCTCGTAGGGGACCTCCTTCTCCTCGATCGCGTGTGGCGCGTGATCGGTCGCGATGCAGTCGATCGTGCCGTCGAGCAGAGCTCCGATCAGTGCCTGGCGATCGTTCTCCGACCTGAGCGGGGGATTCATCTTGTGTCGGGAGGCGTCGAGGTCCCGGACCGCCTCGTCGGTCAGGCAGAGATGATGAGGCGTGACCTCGCAGGTGATCGCCACCCCGGCCTCCTTGGCCTGCCTGACCGCTTCGATCGACTCGATCGCAGAGAGGTGCTGGGCCTGGATCCTGCCCCCTTCGTATCCGGCGATCGCGGCGTCGCGGGCGATCATCACCGACTCCGATATCGAAGGCACCCCGCGTAGGCCGAGGGCCATCGAGACCTCACCTTCGTGCATGGCACCGCCGGCCGAGAGCTCCGGATCCTCTTCGTGGAGTGCGATCGTGCCGCCGCACATCTTCTGGTACTGAAGCGCCCGCCGCAGGATCCGGGGGTTGGCGATCGGCAGGCCGTCGTCGGTGAAACCGACCGCTCCGGCCTCGCGCAGCTCGGCCATGTCGGTCAGCTCCTCGCCGGCCATGTCGCGGGTCACCGTCGCCATGAACCCGACCGGGACCGAGGCTTCGAGCCGAGCCCGGTGGCGCAGCGCCTCGATGTCGGCCGGGCTCGAGACCGGCGGCGAGGTATTCGCCATCGCGATGACGCCGCCGTAGCCGCCGGCCGCGGCCGAGCGGGTTCCGGTGCCGATGTCCTCCTTGTATTCCTGCCCCGGGGTGCGGAAGTGGACGTGGGGATCGAAGAACGCGGGGAAGACCTTGAGGCCGCGGCCCTCGACCAGCTCGGTTCCCTCTCCGGCCTCCAGGGAACCGGGCTCGGCCAGTTCGGCTATCTGCCCGTCGCTGATCAGCAGGTCAAAGCGCCCGTCGACCCCGGAGACGGGATCGAGCACCTCGGCTTCGCTGATCAGCAGCGAGGCTTCGGGGCCGTGACGCTGGACCAGCGGCTCCGGCAGATCCATCGGCAGCGGCTCCGGGATGTGGTTCATGCCGGCTCCCCGATCGGCACCGGACTGTCGCCGCCCGGCTCGGCCTCCTCATTGCCGGCGTCACCGGTCAGCAGTTCGTAGAGGATCGCCATTCGGACCGCCAGGCCCGAACTAACCTGCTCGGCGATCAGCGACTGTTCGGAGTCGATCACATCCGAGCCGATCTCGATCCCGCGGTTGACCGGCCCGGGATGCATGACCAGCTGCCTGGGCCCGAGCCGGCGGGAGTTGATCTGGAACAAGCGGGCGTACTCGCGGATCGAGGGTACGAAGTTCTCCCCCATGCGCTCGCGCTGCATGCGGAGCAGGTAGATCACGTCGGCGCCGTCGACCTCGTCCAGCGAGTGCCGGACCTCGCAGCCCGAGGTCTCGATCCCGCGCGGTATCAGGGTCGGCGGCCCACAGACCGTAACCGAGGCGCCCATCAGGATGAACGCCTGGATGTTCGAGCGGGCGACCCGGCTGTGAAGGACGTCGCCGACGATCCAGATCCGCTTACCTTCGAGCGACCCGAGTCGGTTCTGCAGGGTGAAGACGTCGAGCAGGGCCTGGCTCGGATGCTGGTGCATGCCGTCGCCGGCGTTGATGACCGAGGCCTCGACCCAGTCGGTCAGCATCCCGGCCGAACCGGCATAGGGGTGGCGAATCACGATCGCGGCCGGCTCGTATGCCGAGAGCGTCTCGACCGTGTCCTTCAACGATTCTCCCTTGTCGACCGAGGAACCGCTGGCCTTGACCGAGACCACGTCGGCCGAAAGCCGCTTGGCCGCCAGCTCGAAAGAGGACGAAGTCCTGGTGCTCGACTCGTAGAACAGGGTGACCACTGTCCGCCCCCTCAGGGTCGGTACCTTCTTGATGTCACGGCGGGTGACCTCGGCGAAGCTCTCGGCCCGCTCGAGGATGGTCTCGACCTGCTCCCGCTCGAGGTCCTCGATGCTCAGCAGGTGCTTCATCAGACCGCCTCCACCGGGCTGATGATCGAGACCCCGTCGCGACCGTCGGTCTCGACCAGCTCGACCGAGACCCGCTCGTTCGGTGAAGTCGGCAGGTTCTTGCCGACGTAGTCCGGCCTGATCGGCAACTCGCGGTGGCCGCGGTCGCACAGCACGGCCAGCTGGATCCTGGCCGGTCGGCCGTAGTCGAACAGCGCATCGATGCCGGCCCGGACGGTGCGGCCGGTGTAGAGCACGTCGTCGACCAGGATGATCGTCCTGCCGTCAACCGGGAAATCGAGCCGGGTGGCATGGACCACCGGCTGGCGGCCGGTGGAACGGGCGTTGATGTCATCCCGGTAGAAGGAGATGTCGATCTCGCCGAGCGGAAGATCCTCAGAGGCCAGTTCGGACAGGATGCCGTGCAGCCGTCCGGCCAGGACCGCGCCCCTGGTGTGGATGCCGACGATCGCGCAATCGCCCGGAGCGGGGTTCTTCTCGAGGATCTCGTGGGCGACACGGCGCAGGGTGCGCTCGATATCGCTCGAATCCATTACTGGCTTTGCGCTCACTTCGACCCTTCTTGGCCTCTCAGGACCGGTTTAAAGGAACCGACGGTCAACAGCCTAGCAGCGGCCGGGGCGCCACTCGCAGATCGAAGCCCCGGAGGCCGGTCAGGCGGTCGGAGACCCGGTGTCGGTCGGTTGCTCCCTGCGGGCGCCGTCGCGGACCAGGGTCGGGTCACCCCGCTCGGCAAAGGGCAGCTCGACCAGGTCGAAATCGCGCGGCGCAACGGTGTTCGGGAATCCTTCGATCGCTTCGTCGAGCGCGGCTTTCACGTGGTAGCGGGCAGAGATATGTACCAGGGCCAGCATCTTCGCCCCGGCCTCGGAGGCGACCCCGGCCGCCTGGGCAGAGGTCGAGTGGCCGGTCTCGGCCGCTCGTTCGGCATCCTCGGTGATGAAACTCGCATCATGGATCAGCAGATCAGCGCCCGCGGCCGCCTCGGCCACCGACTCACAGGGACCGGTATCGCCGGTGATAACTACCGCCCGGCCGGGCCGGTCCTCCCCCATGACCTGCTCGGGGGTCACCTCTCCCCTGCTCCCCGTCACCGTTTCACCCGACTGAAGGGCGCCCAGTTCGGGGCCGGATTCGACCCCGAGGCGCCTCGCCTCGTCCGGGTCCAGCCTGCCCGGCCGGTCATCCTCGAGGAGGGCGTAGCCGAGCGCGTTGGTGCGGTGTTCGACCGCGATCGCCTCGATCTCGTAATCAGCGTGCGGCACGACCTGGCCCGGTCGCAGCTCCTCGAGCTCGAGGTGGTAGCCGAGCCGCCCGACCAGCGGCGCGAAGTCGTCCATCAGCCGGCTCAGACCGACCGGCCCCAGCAACCTCAGCGGCTCGGTGCGGTCGTTCAGGTCGTAGGTCTTGAGCAGCCCCGGCAGCCCCAGGCAGTGGTCGAGGTGGAAGTGGGTCAGGTAGAGCTCGTCCACCTGGACCAGCCCCAGAGAAAGCCTCAGCTGGCGCTGGGTGCCCTCCCCGCAGTCGAACATCAGCTTTTCCCCGCCCCTGGTCACCAGAACCGAAGCGGTTCCGCGGAGAGCCGTGGGCACCGGCCCGCCGGTGCCGAGAAAGGCGACAGAGAGATCCATTCGCCTAAGGGTAGATGCCCCGGCCCGGCCCGGTCAGCCGCCCCCTGCCGGCAGCCGGGGCGGCTCGGGTGGCCCTCCCGGGATCAATAGACTGCGCCCGTCAGCGCCCGTAGCTCAGCTGGATAGAGCGCATGCCTCCGGAGCATGAGGTCGCAGGTTCGAATCCTGCCGGGCGCGTTCGCACCCGCGCCTGACGGTGCTGTGATCCGAGCCAGCCCCATACGATCCCGCCCAGCATGAGCGACCCCGACAAGAATCAGCCCTCCGCCGAAGCGGGCGGACCCGATGGCGAACCTGCCGGAGACCGGACCCCCGGCCGCATCCCCCGTGGCGCGATCGCGGTGGTGATATTCGGGTTGGTCGTCAGCCTCGGCATCTATGTGCTCGGGCTGAGGACCGGCGGCAGTTCGGCCGAGCAGTCCTGGGTCACGATCGAGCCGGTGGCAACGCCCGATGCGAAGGCGGTCGGCAGCGGTGGCAGCTTCGGCCTGGCCCGGACAACCCTTGCGGCGCTGGCGCCTAACGCCTCGGGCGACCTGATCTTCAGGGTTGCCGGGGTCGTCCAGATCGATTCCGGCAAGGGCGAGACGCCGACTTCGGTCCGCTGCGACGTAACCAGCACCACCGGCGGCGACACCTTCATCGCCCGCACGGTCAGCAAGCGTGCCTCCTGGCCCCGGCCCAGCGATGAGCTGCAGGCCCAGGAAGTGCCGGAGCTCTCGATCGCCAAGCTCCCCTACCGGGGAGCCGATGTACAGGAACTACCGATCCGGGACGCCTTCAGGCGATACACCGACTCCGACGCTCCGACCCTGGTCGACTGGGACTTCCGCGACGAAGACACCCAGACATGGATCTGGACGATGGCACGGGGAACCGGCAGCGGAACCGCGACGCTCGGGTACGCCGTTATCTTCAGGACCCAGGAGCGACCCTCGGCCACGATCGATTGCGGCGCCCGGGTCGCTGAAGCAGACGCCCGGATCCGGGTGAAGGCCGAGCAACAGGAATGGCCGATCGCCGACGAGGCCACCGCTGAAGAGAGCGCCGACGCCAGCAACGTCGAGTAGCACCGCTCAGCCTTCGAGCAGCTCCGGGCCTTCTTTGGTCCCGCCGACCTTGTTCAGTGCCGGATTGGCCGGCTTGGCGCTGAGCCTCCCCGGCTCCAGCGGCACGCAGAGCGAAACCGCCTCCTCGGCGTCGAGGTCACCGCTCATCCAGGCCGCCTCCGCCTCCGGGCTCGGCAGGATCACCGGCATCCGGTCGTGGATCGGTTCGACCACCTCGTTGGCCGAGGTCGTCATCATCGTGCAGCTGGTCAGGCTCTCGCCTTCCCACTCACGGGTAGTGGTCAGGCCGGCGAAGCCGAAAGGCTCGCCCCCGTCGACCGTGAAATGCATCGGCTGGCGTGGGCTCTTGGGATTTTCCGCCTTCATCCACTCGAAGAAGCCGTCGCCCAGGATCAGGCAGCGGTTCTTGCTCTTCTTCAGCAAAGGGCCGTAGGCCCGGCTCTTGAGGACGCGGTCGGAACGCGCGTTGATCATCTTGTAGCCGGCCCTGAGGTCCTTGGCCCAGACCGGGACCAGACCCCAGCGGGACAGGGTCGCCTGGCGCTCGCCATCGCTTTCGGGGTCGTTGGTGGCGGTGAGGATCTCCTGGGTCGGAGCGACGTTGTAGCGGCCCAGCGCGTCGCTTTGCTGGTCGTCGATCGAGATCTGGAAACGGTTGCCGAGCCGGCGCTGGTCGGAGGAGGTCATGGTGAATCGCCCGCACATGATCCAAGCCTAGCGGTAGCGCCGGTGCCACCCGACGGCTCTAGCGATTCTGCCGATACCACTCAACGGCCTCGCCCATGCCCTCGTCGAGGGTCACCGTCGCGGCCCATCCGGTCAGGCCGGCGAGCTTCGAAGGATCGACGTACTGCTCGTCGATCTCACCAGGCGGGCTGCCTTCGCCCTCGTAGTCCGGATCGAGGTCGGAGCCGGCCTTCTCGCGGATCAGATCGATCAGCTCGCGGACCGTGTGGGCCGTTCCCGTCCCGGCGTTCAGGGCCTGGCCGCGGGCGGGACCGCGGACCACCGCGTCCCCGACCGCCAGATACGCGGCAACCGCGTCGTCCACGTGCAGGAAGTCCCTCCTCGGCGAACCGTCGGATCGGATCCTCGGCGCCCGGCCGTCGAGAAAAGCGCGGGCCACCTCCGGCACCAGTCGCGAGGAGTTGAGGTCGCCACCGCCGTAGACGTTGGCCAGCCGGGTGACCGCAACGGGCAACTGCCACGAATCCCAGTAGCTGCGGGCGATCACGTCGGCCGCGGCCTTGCTTCCCTCGTAGGTCGCGGCCGGCCGTAATTCGTCCGCTTCCCGGTAGGGCAGCGAGTCGCTCGGGCCGTAGGCCTTGTCGGAAGATGCGACCACAACCGCGCCGGGGTCGGCCTGTCTGGACGCCTCCAGCAGATTCCAGGTTCCTTCCACGTTGGTACGAAAGGTCCCGAGCGGATCGGCCGCCGCCGGGCCTACCAGGGTCTGCGCGGCAAGGTGGAAGACCGCGTCGGCTCCCTTGACGGCCATATCCACCGCCTCGCGGTCGGCGACGTCACCTTCGACCAGCTCGACATCGCGCTCGATGCCGTGCAGGACCAGCGCTCCTCCCGGGGCCGAGGGCAGGTCGAGCACAGTCACCCGGTCGCCGCGCGCGAGCAGCGCCTTGACCAGGTGGCCGCCGATGAAGCCCTGGCCGCCGGTGACGAGGACGCGGCTCACAGGACCGGGTCCCGTACCGGGGCGAAGCTCAAGAACCTGCCTCCAGCCAGGGGGCGCGTCCGGCCTCCCAGAGGTCGTTCAGCGTGACCTGGTCCTTGTAGGTGTCCATGCAGTCCCAGAAGCCGTGGTGCCGGTAGGCCCTCAGCTGGCCGTCCCGGGCGAGCCGCTCCAGCGGGTCGCTCTCCAGCACCGATTCGTCGCTCAGCCGATCGAGGAAGTCCGCTTCAAAGCAGAAGAATCCCCCGTTGATCCAGTGCTCGGACCTGGGCTTCTCGACGAAACCGTCGACCTCGCCGTCGGGCCCGACCTCGACCACGCCCCACTGCAGATCGGGCCGTACCGTGGTCATCGTCCCGATCCGGCCGTGTTCGGCGTGGAAGGCGAGCAGGGCCCCGAGGTCGATGTCGGCTACGCCGTCGGCGTAGGTCGCGCAGAACCGCTGCCCTCCCGTAGCCGGAGCCGCCAGTTTGATCCTGCCGCCGGTAGGCGTGTCGGGTCCGGTGTCGATGCAGTCGACGGTCACTCCATCGGGCCACTCTTCCGAATCGGTGAATTCGCTGACCATTTCCCCCAGGTAGCCGGTAAGCGGATAGAACCGCTGAAACCCCTGGGCGGCGTAGATCGAGATCACATGCCAGAGCAGGGGCCGACCGCCGACTTCGACCAGTGCCTTCGGCAAGGTCTCGGTCTTTTCCCGCAGGCGGGTACCGCGACCCCCGCTGAGGATCAGGACCGGAGGCTTCAGCCGCCGGCCACCGCGGGCAGGATCGTTACCTCGGCGCCGTCTTCAACGCCGGTGCCGAGGCCCTCGCCGAAGCGGATGTCCTCGCCGCCGACGTATACGTTGACGAAGCGGCGGACTTCGCCGTCGTCGGTGATCCGCGCCTTGAGCTCTGTGTGCTCGTCGAAGATCGCGTCGAGCACCTCTCCGACGGTCGCGCCATCCGCCGCGAGCTCGGCCTGACCACCGGTGGCGGCCCGGAGCTGGCTCGGGATCTTCACTTTCACTGCCATCAGACGGCTACCTCCTGCCCGAATCTGGACTCAAAGCTGGCCGGGTCGGGGTCGATCTCGGCCAGGGCAAAGCTATCGCGATTGGCGTCGAGCGTCTTCAGTCCCTCTCCGGTGATGTAGACCACGACCTTCTCCCCGGCGGCCAGCTCGCCGCGCCGGGCCAGCTTCTCCAGGACTCCGACGGTCACCCCGCCCGCGGTCTCGGTGAAGATCCCGGTGGTCTCTGCAAGCAGCCGGATTCCGGCTCTGATCTCGTCGTCAGTGACCGCGTCGATTCCGCCGTCGGTCCGCTTCGCCTGGGCAACCGCGTACGGACCGTCGGCCGGGTCGCCGATCGCCAGGCTCTTGGCAATCGTGTCCGGCCGCTGTGGCCGACAGACCTTGCTTCCCTCGGCGAAAGCTGTCGCCACCGGCGAGCAGCCTTCGGCCTGGGCCCCGTTGAATACCGGTAGCTCTCCGCTGACCAGGCCGACCTCGAGCCACTCCTCGAATCCCCGGGCGATCTTGGTGAACAGCGATCCCGAGGCGATCGGCGAGACGACCCGGTCCGGCAGCTTCCAGCCCAGCTGCTCGACCGTCTCGAAGGCCAGCGTCTTGGAGCCTTCGGCGTAGTAGGGCCGCAGGTTCACGTTGACGAAGGCCCACGGCTTCTCGTCGGCCAACTGGGTGCAGAGGCGGTTGACGTCGTCGTAGTTGCCCCTGACCCCGACCAGGTTCGTGCCGTAGATGTTGGTGGCAAGCAGCTTCTGTTCCTCTAGGTTGGCCGGCACGAACACGTAGGACTCGAGTCCGGCGGCTGCCGCGTGGGCCGCGACCGCGTTGGCCAGGTTCCCGGTCGAGGCGCAGGCGACGGTCTCGAACCCGAGTTCCTTCGCCTTGGCGATCGCCACCGCCACGACCCTGTCCTTGAACGAATGGGTCGGGTTTGCGGCGTCGTTCTTGATGTAGATCTCGGCCTCGGTCCCGAGCCGTTCGGCCAACCGGTCGGCCCTGATGATCGGGGTCATGCCCGGCTCGAGAGGGTCGCCGGCCCGGCCGTCGATCGGCAGGAAGTCCGAATAGCGCCAGATGCCCTGGCTGCCCGCCTGGATCCGCCGGCGGGTCTCGTCCGGGTTCAGGTCGGAATGGTCGTATCGGACCTCGAGCGGCCCGAAGCAGTTCGTGCAGTAAAAGCTCGCATCGAGCTCGAACTCGGCCGAACACTCCTTACACCTCAAATTGCTGATTGACATCCGATCTACCTTTCTTCACCCAATGGGAAAACAGAAAAACCTTCGCCTGTGGGGCGAAGGTCCGATCGGACTTCTCCCCACATCTCCCGGCTCTCAAAGCCGCTGGATTTGGCACCTTCACAGGACTTTCGTCCTACTGGTTGCCGGGGTTTCACTGGGCCAAGTCCCTCCACCCCTCTAGATGTGGCGCTTATGTTGGACCGCAGGTTAGCAGCCCGGGCCGGACCTTTCAAAGGCGGCAGGCACCGCTTCCGGAGTGGGCGGTCGTCTGCAAAGCCCTCCCGAGCGCCGCGCCGCGGGCGCGGTTCGCATAATCTTCAGCCGATGGAGACGGAAAGCCCGGAACTGATCGGAGGCGGCGATGCCGAACCTCCCTCGTCTCAGACGGCCTCGTGAGCCGCTAGCCGCCTCTGCTCCGGGCTCCGACCTGGAAGCTGCCGCCCCCCGGATTGAAGAGATCGATGCCGGCGGACTGCGCTGGATCAACATCGAGAAACCGGGCGGGACCGAGCGGGCCTGGCTGGAGGAGCATTTCGACTTCCACGCTCTCGATCTCGAGGACGTGCTCTCGCGGAACCAGCGTCCCAAGATCGACCAGTACCCGGAATACCTGTTCCTGGTCCTCCACGTGCCGGTTTTCGACCGTAACGCCGGGCGCCTCGGCGCCGGCGAACTCGACCTGTTCGTCGGTCCCGACTTCGTGGTCACCCTCCCCAACCAGCCGGTGCCCCCGGTCGAGTATCTGTTCGAGCGCTGCCGGGCCGACCGGTCGCTTCGCGAGAAGCTCTTCTCGCGCGGGTCGGGATACCTGATGTACCGGCTGGTCGACGACAGCTTCGACTACTGCTTCCCGATGCTGCGCAAGGTCGGCAACAAACTGGATGCACTCGAAGACCAGATCTTCGAGGGCCGCTCCGAAGACGTGGTCCGCGACATCTCGAACGCCAAGCAGGAGATCATCAACTTCCGCAAGGTGATCCGCCCGCAGCGACCGGTGCTCCGCGACCTGGAAAAAGTAAAGAGCCGCTACCTGGCGACCGACCTCGACCTCGAGATCTACTTCGACGACATCGTCGACGCCCACGAGCGGATCTGGGACATGCTCGAGAATTACAAGGAGGTGATCGTCGCTCTCGAGGAGACCAATGAGTCGATGCTGAGTCACAAGGTCAACGACAGCCTCCGGGTGCTGACGGCGATCACCGTGATCGTCCTCCCCCTGACCCTGATCGCCTCGATCTTCGGCATGAACATCGGCCTGCCCGGCGGCGGTGACCCGGTCTCTTCATCGGTTTCCAGTTTCTGGTTCGTGATCGGGATCATGCTGGTGATCCTGGTCGGCATGACCGCCTTCTTCCGCAGCCGTCGCTGGCTGTAGCCTGCCCTCGGATGAGCGAGAACCGGATCTGGGCCCCATGGCGCCTCGAGTACGTCGAGGACGCCGACAAGGACAACGAGGACCGGTGCATCTTCTGCGCCAAGCCGGCCCTCGGCGACGACGAGACCGCGCTGATCCTTCACCGGGCGGAGCACTCGTTCGCGATGCTCAACCTCTTCCCCTACACCAACGGCCATCTGATGATCTCGCCCTACGAGCACATCGGCCGGATCCAGGAGATCCCGGCAGAGACCACCAGCGAGATGCTGGCCCTGGCCAAACAGGCGATGGACCGGCTGGAACAGGTCTACCGCCCCCAGGGCTTCAATGTCGGCTTCAACCAGGGCCGGGCCGCCGGGGCCGGGGTCGAGCACCACATCCACATGCATATCGTGCCCCGCTGGGGAGGCGACACCAACTTCATGCCGGTGATCGCCGACCACCGGGTCATGCCGCAGTCCCTCGAGGACAGCTACCGGGCCCTGGTCGGCGCCTTCGACGGCCCGCCCCATCCCGAAAAACCCGAATAGCAGAGACAGGAGAAGATCAGGCCATGTCAATTTTCAAGGCTTACGACGTCCGCGGGCTCCACGGAACCGAGATGGACGAGGCGACCGCCGGGCAGATCGGCAGGGCATTCGTCCGTGTACTCGCCGACCTCCGGGAAAAGGAGCCGGGGGATCTCAGGGTGGGACTCGGCCGCGACATGCGCCTGACCGCTCCCGGGATGGCCGCCGCCTACCGGGAGGGCATGGTCAGCGAAGGGGCGCACGTGATCGACGCGGGCGAGGTGCCGACCGAGATGCTCTACTTCCTGGTCGGCAGCCGCGAACTCGACGGCGGCGCGATGTGCACCGCTTCGCACAACCCCAAGGCCTACACCGGGGTCAAGCTGATCCGCGAAGGCGCGCTGGCCCTTTCAGGCGAGGCCGGCATCGGCGACATCGAGCGCCTGGTCGAAGCCGGCCTGGGCGGGTCTCCGGGAGGTGGTTCGGCCGAGGAGGTCGACCTCTGGGACGAGTACCACGCCGAGGTGCTCAAGTTCATCGACCCGAGCGCGATCAAGCCACTGAAAGTGGTCGTCGACGGTGGCAACGGGATGGCCGGGCCGATGATCGGGCCGGTCCTGGAGAAGCTCGGCCTCGACCTGGTCAAGCTCTACTTCACGCCGGACGGCGAGTTCCCCGACCACGAGCCGAACCCGCTGCTCGAGGAAAACCGCAGGCTGATCATGGAAACCGTCATCTCCGAAGGAGCCGACCTCGGGATCGCCTGGGACGGCGATTCAGACCGCTGCTTCTTCATCGACGGCAACGGCAAGTTCTGCGACGGCGACTTCATCTGCGCCCTGCTTGCCCGCTCGGCGCTCGTCGTGGAGCCTGGCGCCACGATCCTCTACGACCCGCGCTCCAGCCGGGCCGTTCCCGACGTGGTCGCCGCCGCCGGTGGCCGCACCGATCTCTCCCGGGTCGGACACGCCTTCTTCAAGAAGCGGATGCGGGAAGAGAACGCGGCGTTCGGCGGCGAGGTCTCGGGCCACTACTACTTCCGCGACTTCTACTGCGCCGATTCCGGCTCGATCCCCGCGCTACGGCATCCTCGAACTGATCTCGCGCGAGGGCCGCAGCCTGGCTCAGATGATGGAGGAATTCCACTCGGAGTACTTCATCTCGGGCGAGATCAACTCCGAGGTCGATGACCAGGTGGCGAAGATGGCCGAGATCGAGGCGCTCCATCCCGACGCTGAGATAACCCACCTCGACGGCGTCTCGGTCGACTATGCCGACTGGCATTTCAACGTCCGGCCCTCGAATACCGAGCCCCTGCTGCGGCTCAACCTGGAATCGCTCGTTTCCCGGGATGACATGGAGACCAGACGGGATGAACTCCTCGCGGTGATCAGGGGTGAGTGACGAGGTCGACTTCGACGCGGTCCTGGCCGAAGCCGCGGATGGCGGAGTCCACTGCCTGCCCGTCCCGACGCCTTTTGCGGTCGGGCGAGTCAACTGCTACCTGATCGAGGACGAGCGGCTGACCCTGATCGACGCCGGCCCGAGGTCGGACCAGTCGCTGGCCGCGCTCGAAGAGCTGACCGAGGAGACGGGCCACAGGATCGAGGACATCGATCTGATCGTGGCCACCCACCAGCACCTCGACCACATCGGCCTGATCCGGACGGTGGCCGAGCGCTCCGGCGCCGAGGTGGCCGCCCTCGACCTGGCCGTCGATCGCCTGGCCTCGTTCGGGGAACGGGTCAAGGCCGAAAACGACGGCGCGGTCGAGCTGATGCTGCGCCACGGCGTCTCGGAGGAAGTGGCAAACGGCCTGCGCGAGATAACGACCAGCTTCCTCGACTGGGGCGACAAGGTGATCGTGACCGAGCCTCTGGCACACGGGAGCCACCTCGACCTCGGCGACCGCAGACTTAAAGTGCTCCACCGACCCGGGCACAGCCCTTCCGACACCGTCTTCCACGATGAGGAGCGCCGGGTGGCCTTCGCCGGCGACCACCTGCTCTCCCACATCTCCTCGAACCCGCTCATTTCGTCGCCGCTCGACGGCAGCCCGGGCCGGACCCGCTCGCTTATCGACTACAACGCCTCGTTGGCGAAGACCCGCGAGATGGAACTCGACCTGATGCTTTCCGGGCATGGCGACCCGATCCTCGATCACGTGGGCCTGATCGACAAGCGCTTTGCCGCCGAGGACCGCCGCCTGGAGAAGATCTTCGGGATCATCGAAGAGCGTCCCCGGCCGGCCCACGCCATCGCCGAGGCGATCTGGGGCAACGTCGCCTTGACCCAGGCCTACCTGACCCTGTCCGAGGTGATCGGCCACACCGACATCCTGCTCGAGCAGGGCCGGATCGAAGAGCGCGACGAGAACGGTCTCTCGGTCTTCGAGGTAGCCGGATGAACGCCGACCAGGGCTCCGACGAAAGCCCCGGCCCGAATCCCGGCAGTGCCGCGGCCGCCAAGCGGCGCATGCTGATTATCGTCAACCCCTATGCAACCACCGTTTCCGACCGCTTGAAGAACCTGGTCGTGTACGCGCTGCAGGGCAGGTTCGAGGTCGAGGTTGAGGCGACCGAGCGCCAGCACCACGCCACCGAGATCGGCCGGGATGCGGTCGACGGTGGATACGATCTGGTGGTCGCCTTCGGCGGCGACGGCACGATCAACGAGGTCGTGAATGGCCTCGCCGGGACCGACATCCCGGTCTCCTTTCTGCCCGGTGGCAATACGAACGTGGTCTGCCGCACCCTCGGCATCCCCAACGACGTGGTCGACGCCACCGAGCACCTGCTCTCGCTGGCAGATGACTTCAGGCCGAGGAAGATCGACCTGGGCCGGGTCGACGACCGCTTCTTCGTCTTTTCCTGTGGCACCGGGATCGACGCGACCGTGGTCGAGCGGGTCGATGCCAATCCCAGGCTGAAGGCGAAGGCCGGCCCCTATTTCTACACCTGGGCGGCGATGTCCGGTTACTTCCGCGAGTACATGAGGAACCCGGTGAGGCTCGAGGCCACCGTCGAAGGCGAGTCTCATCGGGGCGTGACCGTGCTGGTCCAGAACTCCGATCCGTTCACCTATTTCAGCAGCCGCCCGGTGCACGTCTGCGAGAACATCTCGATCGACGACGGAACCCTTGCCATGGTCGTGCTCAAACGGGCCAACCAGCTGGACGTCCTGAGCGCCGTCCCGCGACTCCTCTCAAACCGGATGGCGGCCGGCAAACACCGCCAGGTCGAGTCGTTCGAAGGCTTCACCGAGGGCACGATCCGGTCGCTCTCGACCGATGACAACGGAGAGATCGCCGAGTTCCCCGTCCAGGTCGACGGTGATTTCATCGGCCGCCATGAGGAAGTGACCCTGCGGGCGGCTCCCGGCGCATTGTCGATAATCGCCTGAAGCCGGCCAGAGCGCAGGCGGGCAGCGCCGCCGCGCTACTATCGAGCGATGGCAACCGCAGAGATCACCGTGCTGCCGATCGGACGCGAAGGGGCCAGCGTCGGCGACATCCTGTTGCGCGTCCGGCGCCACCTCGAAGGTCAGGATCTGGTCGGGTTCGAGATGAACCCGATGGGAACCGCCCTGGAGGGCGAAGTCGGTGACATCCTCGCCCTGGCCGGGGAGCTTCACGCGATCCCGTTCGAGGACGGCATCCCCCGGGTCTACACCGTGCTCAAGATCGACCAGAGAACCGACAAACCGCAGACCCTGAAGTCAAAACTCGCCTCGGTGACCGAGGCGGACTGACCGGCCGGCCGGCTACGGGCCGGGCGGGGCCTATTCGCCGGGGGTTACGCGATAGGCGTCGAAGACGGACTCGACGTGCCGCATCCTCGAGATGCAGTGCTTGAGCTGGCCGGTGTCCCCCACCTCGATCACGAATCGGTTCTTGACCATCGGCGGGCTGGTGGTGCAGGTGGCCGAGATGATGTTCACCCCTACCTCGGCGAAGGCGCGTGAGAGGTCTTCGAGCAGGCGGGTTCGATCGTAGGCATCTACCTGGACCTCGACCCGGTAGGTCGCCTCGTTCTCGCCTTCCCAGGCAACCTTGACCATGCGCTCGGGCGAGTCGCCCAGATCCGAGACGTTGCGGCAATCACCCCGGTGGATGGTGATCCCGCGGCCCAGTGATACGTAGCCGACGATCTCGTCTCCGGGGACGGGGCGGCAGCACTTGGCCAGCCGGAGCGCCACGTTGTCGACCCCGTCGACCGAGATCCCGAAGTCCGAGGCCTCCCTGGTGGCGCGGTCGCGGGTCCTGGACCCGGTGACGTCGTCGGCCGGCCCGGGTTCGAGGATCTCGCCGGCGCGCAGCCGCTGGATCAGCTTGTTGGCCGTGGTCTTGGCCGAGATCTTGCCCTGTCCGAGGGCGATATAGAAGTCGTCCGCCTTGCGGAAGCCCATCTCCCGCATAACGTCGGCCAGCATCGGCGAGCCGGAAAACTTCTGCGGCGGCAGGTCGCGCTTTCTCAGGGCGTCGCCGAGCGCGTCGCGGCCCTTGCGCTCGTTGTCCTCGCGGCTTTCCTCGCGGAACCAGGCCCTGATCTTGTTGCGGGCCCGGCTGGTCCGGACCAGCTTGAGCCAGTCACGTGATGGGCCGCGCTCCCGCTTCCCGGTGAGCACCTCGACGATGTCGCCCGACTTGAGCTGGTAGTGGAGCGGCACTATCTTGCCGTTCACCTTCGCACCGACGCAACGATGGCCGACGTCGGTATGGATCGAGTAGGCGAAGTCGAGCGGGGTAGAACCGGCCGACAGGTTCTTCACCTCGCCTTTCGGGGTGAAGACGAACACCTCGTCCTCGAACAGGTCGACCTTGAGCGATTCGAGGAACTCGGCCGGGTCCTGCTCCGACTCCGACTCGACCAGTTGGCGGAGCCAGTTCATCTTCTCCCGGGAGGTCTCCGGCGCGCCACCCTCCTTGTAGGAGACGTGTGCGGCAATCCCGTATTCGGCCAGGCGGTGCATCTCGGACGTCCTGATCTGGATTTCCAGAGGCTTGCCCTCGAGGCCGATCACGGTCGTATGCAGGGCCTGGTACATGTTCGCCTTGGGCATGGCGACGTAATCCTTGAAGCGGCCCGGCAGCGGCTTCCAGATCGAGTGCACCACGCCGATCGCGCCGTAGCAGTCCTTGACCGAGTCGACGATCACCCGCATCGCGGTCAGATCGAAGATCTCGTTGAACTCGCGGCCCTTCTTGGTCATCTTGGTGTAGATCGAATAGAAGTGCTTGGCCCGGCCGGCGATCTCGGCCTCGATACCGACTTTCTTCAGCTCTTCGGCGAGGAAGCCGCCGGCGTCCTCGACGTACTTCTGGCGCTCCTCCCGCTGCTGGGCGACCAGGTGCTTGATCTCGGAGTACTTTCGCGGATGGAGCCGGGAGAAGGCGAGATCCTCGAGCTCCCACTTGATCGCGTGGATACCGAGCCGGTGTGCCAGCGGCGCGTATATCTCGAGGGTCTCGCGCGACTTCGAAATCTGCTTCTGCTTGGGCAGTGAGGTGAGCGTCCGCATGTTGTGCAGGCGGTCGGCCAGCTTGATCAGGATGACCCTCACATCCTTGGCCATCGCGACCATCATCTTGCGGTAGTTCTCCGCCTGGCGCTCGTCGCGGCTTTCGAAGGTGATCTCGGTCAGCTTGGTCACACCGTCGACCAGTTCGGCAACCCGCTCTCCGAACTCTTCCCTGATCTGCTCGAGGCTGGCCGAGGTGTCCTCGACCGTGTCGTGGAGCAGGGCCGCACAGAGCGTCGGGGTGTCGAGGCTCATGCCGACGCATATCCGCGCCACCCCGATCGGGTGCGTGATGAATTCGTCACCGGACTGGCGCTTCTGGTCGGCGTGGTGGCGGCAGGCGAAGGTGAAGGCGCGGCTCACTTCCGCTCGGTCGATCGGTGTCCCCTGGGGTGGCGAGATCGCCGCGTTCTCCGCCTCGAATCCCTCGATCACACCGATCAGGTCATCGAGCAGGGACCGTTCCCGGGGCGAAAGCCCCGCGGTCAGCTGATTTGCCTGTTCGACTGTCTCAGGTATCGGACTCGCTCCTTGTGGGCCCGCACGCAGGCGGTGAAAGTCGATGATCTTGCCAGATCGATCTTCCCCGAGGATACGACCCCGGCGACACGGGCATCGCCATGACCGTCCGACCGGGCGCCATCAACCTCGACCAGGACCCTGAGGAGCCGCGCCGCGAGTTCCGGGGCACGCGGTGTTCCTGGCTCTCCGGCGAGGACCGCTCTGAGCCGCTCGCCGCCGGCCGGGACGCCGTCTTCGGCCGCTTCGCGGAGCGTTCCATAGAGAAGCCGCAGCTCGGAGGTGAGCTCGTTGCGCCGGGCGGACGCCGCCTCGGCGAACTCGACACCGCCGGGGTCGGTCGAGCGGATCAGCGGTCCCTCGCCGGCCGCCGACAGCGCGGCCTCTGCCGGTCCCCCGGGTGGTTCGAGCTGAAGCAGGTTTGTGAAAGGGGAGACCAGTCCCGGCCGACCCGAAAGGCACTCGTAGTCGATGACCGCGATGCCGGAGCCGTGGCCTGCCGCCGACTGCGCCACGACAGCCTCCGGGCTTCCCGGCCAGATCAGTACAGCCGCTGCGCCGCTCCCGTCGGAAGCGCTCGCGTCCGCACCGCTCCCTTCGGGGCGAAACCTGGCCAGGCCCCGCTCGCCCCCGAAGTCGAGCCAGCGCCGGGTCGCATCGGAAGTGAACATCGCCAGGCTCTGGCCGGACGAAATCAGCTCGGCGGCGAGCACGGCGGGCGGCGCGGCATCCTCGGTCAGCTCCCTGCCGCCGGCGGTCCACCCTGAATCGCCGCCGCTGCCCGGCATCGGCTCCTCGACCGGCCGGGACATCTCGGACTCGAACCGCTCCCACCACTCTTCAACATCGCAGCCTTCGATTGCCGGGGCGCCCTGAGAACCGGCGGCTTCGCCGGACCGGACCGGATAGACCTCCCTGACCTGCAGCTGAGGGGTGACCGAACCGTTCCAGTGATTGATTTCGAGCCGTGCCAGCACGTCGACCGGTTCGGTCTCGGTTACGCCGAAGCCGGTCCTGCCGAAACAGACTCCGGCCGCCCGGCTGGTCCCGGTCTCGACCGTGAACCGGCAGTGGCGGTCCTCCCCCATCAGTTTGAGATCGACGATCCGGGCCCCGGGCAGCAACAGTCCCGGTTCCGGATTGGCCCGACCGAACGGCGCCAGAAGCTCGATCTCCTCGGCCAGCTCCAGGCCGATGTGCGGCCCACCCACCAGGGCGTCGACGGTCTCGGGCAACTCGAGTGGGTCCGGGCCGATCTGCTCCACCACCGCATCGGTCAGCGCGATTCGGAAGTGCATCAACGTTTTCGGGCCGGATCTGGAGCCCGGCCGCGGCCCGGTGTCCGCCGAATCCTTCCAGCAGATCCCCGCAGGAGGCGATCGCGCCGAGCAGGTCCAGGCCGGGCACGCCGCGGGCCGAGCCACGTCCTTCGTCTTCGCCAAGTGAAATCACGACCGCCGGGCGGCCGTGCTTCTTGACCAGCCGCGAGGCGACGATCCCGACCACCCCGGGGTGCCAGCCCTGTCCGGCGAGCACGATCGCGGCGGCATCGGGCTGTTCGAGTTCCCGCAGCGCCGACTCCGCCTCGTTCTCGACCGTGCGCTCTACCTGGCGCCGCTCGCCGTTGACCCGGCCGAGCTCGGCCGCGATTTCGGCGGCCCGCTGCTTCGAATCGGCCAGAAAGAGCTCGACCCCGGCGTCGGCCCGGTACATCCGCCCGGCGGCGTTGATGCGTGGACCCAGGCGAAAACCGAAGTCGCCGGCCGTGAGCCGTGCGGGGTCCACGCGTGACTCGGCCATCAGCGCCGCCATGCCGATCCGCTCTGCGCGGCGGGCCACCCTGACCCCCTCCCGGACCAGCCGCCGGTTCTCACCCTCCAGCGGCATCACGTCGGCGACCGTGGCCAGAGCGACCAGGTCGAGGTCCCTTTCGTCGCCGGACGGGTCGGAGCCGGCCTCCCGGCGCAGTGAGGAGGCCAGTTTGGCGGCGACCGCGGCCCCGCAGAGCTCGCTGAACGGGTACCCGCCGACCCCCGGATGGAGCACCGGACAGTCCGGTAGTTCGGGACCGGGCTGGTGATGGTCGGTGACCGCGATCTCGATCCCGAGATCCCGGGCCAGCGCGACCTCGCCGACCGAGGTGACGCCGCAATCGACCGTGACAACCAGGCGGCTGCCGCGTGCCGCAAGGTCCCGGATCGTCCGGTCGCTCAGTCCGTAGCCGTCTTCGATCCGGTCGGGGATGAACCAGTCGCATTCCCCGCCCAGCTCGCGCAGGGCTCCGACCAGGATCGAGGTGGCGGCCACCCCGTCGACGTCGAAGTCCCCATAGACGGTGATCTGCCGGCCGTCGCCGATCGCTTGCGAGACCAGGGCGGTGACCTCGGCCATGCCGTCAAGCAGCCCTGGGTCATGCTCCTCGGCCGCCTCCAGAAAGTCACTGGCCCGGTCGGGCGTCCGGAAGCCGCGCCTGACAAGCATGGTCGCCACCGGACGACTCAGGGCCAGCTCGGTCGCCAGCGAAAGCGCCTCTTCGACCCGGTACGGCTGAGCCGAAAATCCGATCGGCGGGCCCTAGATCTCGAGTTCCGGCTCGCCGGTGCGATCGCCGAGCCAGTAGATCAGCGCAACGCCGATCAAAGTCCCCGGGACGGCGGCCAGGAAGGTGAGCATGTCGGTCTCGTTGAGTGCCCGCCCGAGCGCGACCTGGATCAGGGCGCCGGAGACCAGGGCTCCGAGTACGGCACCGATCAGGGCACCGATGATTCCCTGCCAGAACCGTTCCGGCACGAAGATCGAGAAGTGCCAGAGGGCAAGGCCGACGGTTATCCAGACAACGATCGCCATGCTCAGCTTCCCTTCCTCGGTCGAGGTCTCCGCGGCGTCCGGTCCGGCCTGGCGCCACCTTCTTCCTCATCATCCTCAATCTTTGCTACCTCGAGGTCGGCGGCAAAGGCCGGGACGCTCCCCTGAGTCTGGATCTGCTGGCGCCGGCGGCGCACGAAGCCGGGCTCCCGCTCCTTCCAGAGCGCCAGAACGGGTGAGGCGATGAAGATCGATGAATAGGTACCGGAGGCGATGCCGACCAGGATCGCGATCGCGAACGCCTGCAGCGTCTCTCCGCCGAGGATCAGCAGCGAGACCACCCCGATCAGGGTCGAGAAGCTGGTCGCCAGCGACCTGGTCATGACCTCGCTCATCGACTTGTTGACGATCTGGGTGAAGGTCGCCCTGGGCATCTTCGGCTGGTTTTCGCGTATGCGGTCGAAGACGATGATCGAGTCGTACAGCGAATAGCCGAGGATGGTCAGGAAGGCCGCCACGGTGGCGCTGGAGACCTCGGCTCCAATCAATGCGTAGAAGCCGGCGGCGATCAGGATGTCGTGGGCGATCGCGATCAGGATCGGGACCGAGTACTTGGGTTCGAACCGGACCGCCACGTAGCCGGTGATCAGCAGCAGGGAGAAGACGATCGCCAGGGCCGCACTGCGGGCGACCGAAGCGCCGAAGGTCGGGCCGACGCTGGTGCTGTTGAAGCCGTCGACCGCGACCCCGAAGGTGTCGTCGAGGCTCTGCTCGACGTTGGCCAGCTCGTTGGGGTCGAGCGTCTCGCTCTTGATCTGGAAGGCATTCTGGCCGAGAACCGGGTTGTCTACCGCCTGGATCGTGGCGTTACCGAGACCGTCAGGTGCAACCGCCTTCCTGACCTGGTCCGAGTTGACGTCTTCCTGGAGAGCCACCTCGATCCGGGTCCCCGACTCGAAGTCGATCCCGAAGTTGAGCCCATTGATGGTCAGCGCACCGGCTCCGATCAGCAGGATCACTCCCGACATCGAGAAGAACCACTTGGCCGCCCCCATGAAATCGAAATGCCAGCGCTGCTTGCCCTGCACGCCACCCAGCGCTTTGCCCGAGCGTAAGAACTTTGTGCCGCTCATCGACCCGAGCAGGGACTGGGTGAAGACGACCGCGGTCAGGAGCGAAACCATGGTGCCGACACCGAGGGTGAAGGCGAAGCCCTTGATCCCCGAAGTCGCCAGTACGAACAGGATGAAAGCGGTCAGCAGGGTGACCACGTTGGCGTCGATGATCGTGCTGATCCCGCGCCGGTAGCCGACCGCAATCGCGGAGTTGATCGAGCGGCCGGCCCGGAGCTCTTCCTTGACCCGCTCGAAGATGACGATGTTCGAATCGGCAGCGACCCCGATGGTTAAGACGAGGCCGGCGATACCCGGCAGCGTCAGGGTTATCGGGATTGCCTTGATCAGGGCGAGGAAGAGGATCGCGTAGGCGATCAGGGCAAGCGAGGCGACCACGCCGAGGAAGCGGTAGAAGGTGATCAGGAAGATCATCACCAGGGCGAGCCCGACCAGCAGGGCAAGCACGCCCTGGTCGAGCGCCTCCTGGCCGAGGCTGGCCGAGACCTGGCTCTGGCTGGTCAGTGTGAGGTCGATCGGCAGTGCGCCCCGCTGCAGGAACTCGGCCAGGTCCTGAGCCTCGCCGATCGAGAATCCGCCGGAGATCTGCGCCCCGGTGCGACCGTCGATGCCGTCCGGGTTCTCGACGAAGTTGATGATCGGCCTGGAGACCACCTGGTTGTCGAGCACGATTGCGAAGTTGCCCGAGAGGGCCGAAGCCTGGTTGGAGTCGACCGGGCCGATCGCCCTGGCCTGGCCCTCCTGGGCGATCCGCCTGGTTATCTCCTGGAATGCGTTGCGGCCCTTGTCGGTGAAGTCGAAGACGACGTTGGGCTGGTTGAACTCATCAGTGTTCTGCTCGGGGCTCTTGATGTCGTTTCCGGAGAGCGCGGCGTCGTCGGTCAGGACGAAGTAACCGGCCTGCTCCGGATCGTCGACCGTGCGACCGTCGCTGTCGGTCGGCAGCTCGGCGACCACGGTGGTCCCCTGGGGCACCTTCTTGACGATGCCCTTCTTCGGGATCGGCTGGCCCTGGTCGTCGAAGTAGAGGTCGGCCTGGTCACCGACCGGGCCGGAGATCAGCTCGTGGTCCTTGTCGTCACTGAACAGGTAGTAGGTGTCCGACGCGGCGCAGTTCTCGCAGTTCTCGTTCCGCGGCTGTTTGGAGGCGATGTTCACCGCGTCCCACATGGTCGGTTCGGCGCCCTCCCCGATCAGCTGCCGGTTGAGTCCCTCGGTCGGGGGCCGCCCGGCGTCGATCCACTTCTGCCGCTGGCTCTGCAGGACCTGCTGGGGGTCCTCGGTCGCGGTGTCGCTCTGCAGCTGCTCGGCCGGCCCCACCAGGTTGTTCTGCCAGTCGTAGAAGAAGAGCCGGGCAGGTTTGGTCGCGCACTCGGTCGCGGTGCCGACGTTGGTCGCACCCGGGATGCCGACCGAAATCTGATCCCTGCCCAGCCGGGAGACCTCGATCTCGGAAACGCCGAGCTTGTCGCAGCCGGAACGGATGATGTCGACCGAGCGCTCCATCGCTTCGGAAGTGACCTCCGGCGCCTGAGGGGTCGGGCGCCCCTGGAGGGTCAACTCGATCCCACCCTGGAGGTCGAGGCCCAGCTCGGCCGGCTTCTTGACCACGACCACGGCCGAGACCGCGATCAGCCCCAGCACGAAAAGCAGCACGAATATGTTGCGGCGCCTGCCTCCCATCCGGAGGAGCTTACCCTTCCGGGGTCAAGACGATCATCAGGCCCCCGTCGTCATCGTAGGCGGGGAACACGTCGGCGATCGCCTCGGCGGCCGATTCATTCTCGGACTTGACCGCGACCCGCTTGCCGAGCGAGCGCACCCCCCACTCCAGCGACGTCTCGATCGGATCGGTTTCGCCGTCACCATCGGTGTCGGCTTCGGGGCCGCCGTCGCCTGGATCCACCCAGCGCAACCCGAGCACGTCCTTGACCGGCCTGCCGATCACGTCCTCGTCGGTCAGCCCGGTCAGCTCGTAGCTTCCCTTGCCGGCATCGAGTACCCGTCCGGTCTGGTCGCAGACGAAAAAGGCCGCGTTGGGAGCCGGGTAGTAGTCGTCGAGCAGTTCGAAAACGAATCCGAAGCCGCACTTCGAGCAGCCCTTCGGGCGGGTGCTGAACCCGGCGGTGCGGTCACCGCCCGCTTCGCGATTGCCACAGCTGGGACAGATGAAGAAAGGCATCCCGGGGAAGGCTATTGAAGCCGGGACTTCGGTGAAAGCCGGGCCACCATCCGGGAACGAGGGATGCACGCAGGGCGGGCTCAGAAGAGTTGCTCGCCGCCGCGGGGAACCGGAAGGCCGAGATGCTCGAACGCGGCCGGGGTCAGAACGCGGCCCCGAGGCGTGCGCTTGAGCATGCCCTGCTGAAGCAGGTAGGGCTCGAGCACGTCCTCGATCGTGTCGGGCTCCTCGCCGATCGCGACCGAGATCGTAGAAAGTCCGACCGGGCCGCCGCCGAACTTGCCCGCGATCAACTCGAGCAGCGCCCGGTCGGAGCGGTCAAGGCCGGCCCGGTCGACCTCGAGCATTTCCAGGGCCGCCCCGGCCACACCGGCGTCGACCGCGCCCGAGCCCTTCACCTCGGCGAAATCGCGAACCCGCTTCAGCAGGCGGTTTGCGACCCGCGGGGTGCCCCTGGCGCGCTCGGCGATCGCGTGGGCGCCGGCATCGTCGATCTCAACCCCGAGGATCTCGGCCGAACGCAGCACGATCCGGGAGAGATCGCCCGGCGAGTAGTACTCGAGTCGGTGCGACACCCCGAATCGGTCGCGAAGCGGCGTTGTCAGGAGGCCGCTGCGGGTGGTCGCCCCGATAAGAGTGAACGGAGGCAGCGGCAGAGTGACCGTCTGGGCCCCGGCGCCCTGACCGAGGATCACCGGCAGTTCGCCGTCCTCCATCGCCGGGTAGAGGGTCTCCTCGACCGCCCTCCCGAGCCGATGGATCTCGTCGATGAAAAAGACACTGCCCGGCTCCAGCGAGGTCAGGAAGGCGGCGACGTCGCCTTTGCGCTCCAGCGCCGGACCGGCGGTCTGGACCAGCCCCACCCCCATCTCGGCCGCGACGATGTTGGCCAGCGAGGTCTTGCCGAGCCCAGGCGGGCCGGCCAGCAGTACATGGTCGAGCGGCTCGCCGCGACCCCGGGCAGCCTCGATGAAAACCGCCAGCTGGTCGGTCACCTGGGCCTGGTTGACGAAGTCGGCCAGCGTCGGCGGCCTCAGCGAACGGTCGAGTTCCTGATCGGGAAGATCGGCCCGTGCGTCGTGGACCCTGGGCTCCGCTCCGGGTGGCAGCTCGCCCTCGACCCCGAGATCGATCCGGCGGCCGCCGATATCGGGTAGCTCAGGCATCGCCAGGGCTCGCGGTCGGGTTGGGGCTGCCCGCCCTCCGCAGTGCCTCGGCGACAAGAGCCTGGGCGTCATCGCCCGGGTCGAGCCCGTCAAGCATCTGTTCCGCCTCGAGCGGCGCGTAGCCGAGATTGATCAGACCGTCGCGGGCCAGAGAACGGGCCGAGCTCTCGGCCGGCGCGGCGATCTCGCCGCCCGACTCCTGCACGGTCGCGGTGACGCGGTCCTTCAGTTCGAGGATGATCCGTTCGGCGGTCCTCTTTCCGATTCCGGGGACCGCCTGGAAGCGCTTTGCGTCACCGCCGACGATCGCCGCGGTCAACTCGCGGTGCGGGCCCCCGGAAAGGGCCGCAAGGGCGACCTTCGGCCCGATCCCGCTCACCCCGATCAGCTGCTGGAACAGGTCGCGCTCCTCTTCGGCCGAAAACCCGTAGAGGACCAGGCTGTCATCCCTGCTGATCGTCTCGGCGTGGAGAAAGACCTCCTGGCCGGCCGCGGGAACGCCCCGCAGGGTCTCCGCACTGACGTTGAGGCGGTATCCGACTCCGGCCGCCTCGATCACGACATGATCGGAGCGGCGAACCAGGACTTCGCCCCTGACGGCCGCGATCAACTGGCCACCCGCACAGACGGATCGGCGGCCGCAGCAGCAGCGATCGCCTCACGCCGTCCCGCGGTGCCGCCGTGACAGATCGCCACCGCAAGTGCGTCGGCCGCATGATCCGGCCGCGGAGCCTCGGCCAGCCCGAGTAGCGTGGCTACCATTTTCTGAACCTGGCGCTTCGCCGCATTGCCGGAGCCGCAGACCGCGGTCTTGATCGCCTGCGGCGTATAGGCGAAACATGAGACTCCGCTCTGGGCGGCCGCCAGCATGGCCACTCCGGAAGCCTGACCGACCTTCATCGCCGAACCGACGTTCTTGCCGAAGTAAAGGTCCTCGATGGCCACCGCGGCAGGCTGATGCCAGGCGATCAGGTCGGTCAGTGTGGTGTGGATGTGAACAAGCCGTTTTTCGATCGGCTGGTCGGACGGGGTCTCGATCGCCCCGCCGTCGAGCGCGACCATGTGCCCGCCTTCAACCCTGACCACGCCGAAACCGAGGTTGGCCGTCCCGGGATCTATGCCCATCACGACTCTCATCTAGACACCATTCTGTATCCGGCATCGGATGCCTTCCGCGGCCCTCCGGAAACCGCCTCCGAGCGCACTCGGACGTCGATCAGCCGGCGATTCGCTCGAGGACCTCTTCCGGGATGTCGAAATTGGCGTGGACCTCGTTGACGTCCTCCTGGTCTTCGATCGCGTCCAGCAGCCTGATCAGGGTTCCGGCCTCGGACTCGGCCACCTCGACCGTGTTCTTCGGCTCGGTGACCAGACCGACCGACTCGACCTCGATCCCGTCGCCGGTGAGTGCCTCCTTCACCGAGGTCAGATCGGCCGGATCGGCGATCACCCGCAGCTTTCCCCCGTCCTCGACCACGTCGCTGGCCCCGGCGTCGATTGCGACGATCAGGTCGTCTTCGCTGTGGCTTTCGGCGTCAACCACGACTACGCCCACCGTTTCGAACATCCATGCGACCGATCCCGGCTCGCCCAGGTTGCCGCCATGGCGGGTGAATGCGTGCCGGACCTCGGCGCTGGTCCGGTTGCGATTGTCGGTCAAGGCGTCGACCAGGATCGCAGCCCCGCCCGGCCCGTAGCCCTCGAACTGGATCCGCTCGACCACCTCGGCATCGGCACCCTCGCCGGTTCCCCGGTCGATCGCCCGCTCGATATTTGCCTTCGGCATCGATTCGTCGCGGGCCTTCTGGACGGCGGTCGCCAGCGAAGGGTTGGCGTCGACGTCCCCACCGCCCTCTCGCGCCGCGACCGTGATCGCCTTGGCGAGCTTGGTGAACCGCTGACCGCGCTTGGCGTCGGCGGCCCCCTTCTTGTGCTTAATCGATGACCATTTCGAGTGACCGGACATGGTGTGATTCTATTGGTGGTACGAAAACGGCCGATATAGAGACAAGTACCGCGATGAGCGACCAACGCAAACATAACCCGACCCGCACGTTTGCGGCGGTTCTGATCGCCCTGTTGATGCTGTTGGCCGCGCTTTCCCTCTGGACGGTGATCCCGCTGGTCTGGCTGTGGATCGGCTCACAGCTGACCGACACCCAGTTCCCGACACTCGGGCCCTACCTTGTGGCCCTCGGCGGCGTGATCGCGTCGATACTCGTCGTGGCCTGGATCCTCGGCCTCCTGAACGAGTTGTACCTGAGCCTCACCGGGGTCCACCACGTCGCGCCGATCCGGCCCGGCTGGCTGAAGAGCATGCGCGACACCCCCAAAGAAACTCACCCGATCACCCTGCTCGAGGCCGTGATCATCGGCTCGGTGGTGATCGCCGTCCTGGCCCTCCTGGTCTGGTTCATCACCCTGGCCGGCTCGCCGCTGCCCAACGCCTAGATCCCCTGCCGGCCACACTCGCCGGCGAACCAGGCGTGGATGCGGTCATCACCGACCAGTTCCGGGTGAAACGACAGCGCCGTCACGTTGGCCTGGCGGACCGCGACCGGGTGGCCGCGGACCTCGGTCAGCACCTCGACCGAGTCACCGAGCTGCTCGACCCAAGGCGCCCGGATGAAAACCGCACGGACCGGCAGATCGGTGATCCCCGGCAGGTCGATCTCGTCCTCGAAGCTGGCCAGCTGGCGACCGAAGGCGTTGCGTCTGGTGGTGATGTCGATCAGGTCGAGATGCTCGCGGTCCGCCACGATCATTCCGGCGCAGGTCCCGAGGATCGGGCGGCCCTCGGCGTGGAGGCTCCTGATTCCGTCGGCCAGGCCGGCCGACTCGATTCCCTTGCTGATCGTGGTCGACTCGCCCCCGGGAAGGATCAGGCCGTCAAGTTCCCGGAGATCGGCGGGCTTGCGGACTTCGACCCCGATCGCACCGACCGATTCGAGGTGGTCCATATGCACCGCAAAACCGCCCTGGACCGAGAGAACACCGATTCTCACAGGGACCCCCGCGGCCCCCGGCGGGTTGCTACCAGCCTCGCCCGGCAAGGCGCCCGTCGTCACCGAGCGCCGACATCTCGATGCCGGGCATCGCTTCGCCGAGCTGTTCGGAGGCCGCGGCCACCCGCTCGGGGTCGTTGAAGTGAGTGGTCGCCTCGACGATCGCCCTGGCCCGGCGATCGGGATCGTCGCTCTTGAAGATGCCGGAACCGACGAAGTTACCCTCGGCCCCGAGCTGCATCATCAGCGCCGCGTCGGCCGGCGTCGCGATCCCGCCGGCACAGAAGACCGGCACCGGAAGCCAGCCCCGCTCGGCGACGTCGCGAACCAGCTCCAGTGGAGCGGCCAGGTTCTTGGCCGCGGTCGGGAGCTCAGTCGGAGTCAGGGTGCTCAGCTCACGGATGCCAGAGGTGATTTCTCGCATGTGGCGGACCGCCTCGACGATGTTGCCGGTCCCGGCCTCCCCTTTCGAGCGGATCATCGCCGCACCTTCACCGATCCGGCGCAGGGCCTCGCCGAGGTTGGTCGCCCCGCAGACGAACGGAGCGTCGAAACCGAACTTGTCGATGTGGTTGAACTCGTCGGCCGGGGTCAGGACCTCCGATTCGTCTATGTAGTCGACGTCGAGCGACTGCAGCACCTGGGCTTCGGCGAAATGCCCGATCCTTGCCTTGGCCATCACCGGGATCGATACCGACTCCTGGATCTCCCTGATCATCTTCGGGTTCGACATGCGGGCGACTCCGCCGTCTGCCCTGATGTCGGCCGGGACCCTTTCCAGCGCCATCACCGCGCAGGCACCGGCCTCTTCGGCGATCCGGGCCTGGCCGGCGTCGACCACGTCCATGATCACGCCGCCCTTCAGCATCTCGGCCAGACCGGTCTTGACTCGGAAAGTAGCTTGCTCAGCCATCTCTCCAAATATAGAGATTCGGGGGTCCCCGAACCGCGTCCCGACGTTCGGTCTGCGGGAACCGGGCCTTCCGGCTCGACCGCCTACTTCAGTTTGTAGGCACGTATCCGATCGCGGTGTGCGGCCTCGTCACGCGAATAGACCCCGTGGGCGAGCGCGTGGACCAGGGCCAGCAGGGCGGTGTTGGACCGCAGGAATGAAGGGCTGTTCGACGAGTAGTAGAGGCTCATGTCGGCCTCCTTCAGGGCCTCCGAGAGGGTCGCGTCGGCGACCGCCAGGGTGCGGGCCCGCCGGTGGCCGGCAAGCTTCATCGCCCGCGCCAGCAGCGGGTGCGAGCGCCCGGCGGAAAGCGTGACAAGCAGAGTCTCGTCGTCCAGCCGGCCGAGTCGCTGGAGCGACGGCCCCGCGGTTGAGGTGACGATCTCGGCCCGGATGTCGAGCAGGCTCAGGGTGTGCCTGAAGTAGCTGGCGAAGAAGGCCATCTGGTCGGTTCCGACGATCACCACCTGGCTCGCAACCGAAAGCGCGGCCACGGCGTCGTCGATCTGCTCCTGGCTCAGCTTGCGTGCCGTTTCTTCGATGTTGGCGTGATCGGTACCGAGCGAGGCCTCGAATTCGGAGTGGTCGAACGAGAAAAGCATCCGGCCGGATGTGTCGGGGCCGGCCCCCACCGTGGCCCGGTATTCCTCGATCGCCGAGGTCTGAAGCTCGGGATAGCCCTCGAATCCGAGCGCCTGTGAGAACCGGACGACCGTGGAAGAAGAAGTGCCGGCCCGCCTGGCCAGTTCCTCGGCCGTCAGGAAAGCGGCTTCGTCGAGGTGGTCGACTATGTAGCGGGCTACATCCCGCTGGGACCGTGAAAACTCGTCGATCCGGTCCTCGATGTAAGTTGACAGGGTCTTGGTGTCGGCGGTCACTGTGCTCACGCCGTCCAATTCGCTACCCCCACCCGTTTCCCTTCTAATAGCAGGGACTATGAATTCGTTTTCCGGACTTCCCGACCGCCGTTCGAGCCTCACCGGACACACCGACGATGGCGACGAAATATGGATCATCCGGTCGATCTCGCAAAAGCTCTACACCTGTCAGGGCTGCTACGACTCGATCCAGGTCGGCGACGAACACGTGGTCATCCAGTACATCGGGCGCGTCGGAGGAACCGAGCATGCCCACTGGCACCGCCGCTGCGCCGAGGAGATCCTCTACTCGCAGATCCGTGACCTGCGCCGGGTCAACGCCGGCGAGTCTTCCCGGCCCCGGCTCGAGGCCCGGGGGAGGCGGCCCGCCGGCAGGCGGCGGCGCCCCCGCTGAATTGGTGACCGTCCGGCGATGACGCCCGCATTGAACCAGCGGCCGTCCGGCGGTCAGGGACCGGGCGGGTCCACCTCCTTCGGGCCAGGCGGGCCTCCGGGACCACCGGGCCCTTCCGGCCCGGTCCGGTTTCGCCGGTAGAGCAACCAACCGAGTCCGAGCAGGACCAGGACGCCCAGTCCGATGAACGGGGCGACCGGGAAGCCGGAGTCGCTGCCGACCCAGGAGAGGGTGCCCTCGATTCGTGCCGGATCCCCGCCGACGCCGATCGGGATCGAGTAATCGAAGATCTCGGTCGGGACCGACCGGTCGGTCACCTGGGGCGGGGTGTTTTTCCCCATGTAGTGGGAGCGGTGGTCGTGCCAGGCGAACTGGCCGCTGCGGTCGACCTCCTTCCATTCCGGGGCCCGGTCGGCATCTGCACGGGCCGGGATGTCGACCTCGGCGTAGCGGTCCTGGTTGAGATAGAACGAGGGGGAATTCAAGTTCACCTCGACCAGCCCGTCAGCCGAGATCCGGGCAAACGGCTCGCCGTCGTAGCCCTTGACCAGAACGGTCTTGCCCGAATCGTTTCGCAGGACGACGCTGTCGTCGAAGTTCACGATCTCGGCCTCGATCCCGGGCGCGTCACGGCCGGGCGCGATCGCGGTGACCTCCGATCTGTAGTCGGGATTGCCCTGATGGGCCGACACGGCCGCCGGCCAGAACCCGGCCGTCGCCAGTGCCACGGCCAGCCAGAAGATCGGTCTGTTGGTCAAGCGGTTCTCCCTGGACTTCGAGTTCCTGAGATCGGTGGAGGACAGTCTACGTACCGGCCGGGCCCGGCCGGTCGGGTGTCCGGGCCGGTCACCGCACTATCCTGAAGCCTTGCCGCAAGAACGCATCCAGGCCACGCTTTTCACCGACCCGTCATCGCCCGAGGCCTATTCGGCGAGCCCGGCGCTCCGCGCGATCGAATGGCGCTACCGGGACCAGATCGAGTGGCGGCTCGTGACCATCGGCCTGTCCGGGCCGGGTTCTGTGCCGGACCGCTCGACCGCCGAGATGGCCGAGTCCCTGGTCTTTTTTCGCGATCGCCATGGCATGCCGTTCTCGATCGAGCCCAAGCTCCGCCACACCACCAGCGCCCGCGCCTGCCAGGCGATCATCGCCGCCAGGCTGATCCACCCCGGTGCGGAGTGGCGCGTGCTGCGCGCTCTCCAGTTGATGGAGTTCAACACGCCGATCCTGCTCGATGAAGACGACCACCTGCTGATCGCGCTCGAGTCGGTCCCGGGGCTGGATCCCCTGAAAATCGTGCTGGCGATCGACACGCCGGAGGTCCAGTCCGTCTACAGCTCCGAATGGGCCGAATCACGCGGCGCGACCGGAGCCTTCCCCCGGCCCGGGGGTGAGACCGTCGGCCTGCAGATCGGTGCCTGTGTCGCTTCACCTACGGTCACCTTCAGCCGCGGCGATCGCCTGGTCGAGGTGGGCGGCCTTCAGCCGGCCGAGGCCTACGACGCAGCGGTCGCCGACCTCGATCCCGGCCTGGTACAAACCGGACCTCCGGAAGGACCGCTCGAGGTGCTGCAGCTGTATCCGGGGGGCCTGGCGACTCAGGAGGTGGCGGCGATAGTGGCGCCCCGGTCGGTGGCGCCCGACCGCGGGGCCGTCGCGAAACTGCTCGACCGGCTCCATTCCCAGGGCAAGGTCAGGCGCATCCCGATGGGTGACGACGCCATCTGGCTGACGGCGCGGGCGGGCCCGCAGGGTCCGGCGCGGACTTGAGCGGCCGGGCCCCGGCGCTTAGGCTGACAGGTGCCAACGACCACACGGACGGAACCGACGAAAGGAGCAGAATCATGGCCAAGAGGAAGAAGGACGACCATCTATACGAGCGACTTCGCCTGGGTGGGGTGCGAAAGAGGGTCGCCAAGGAAGTCTCGAAGCTGCAGCCCGAAAAGGACAGCCCCCAGATGAAAGCGGCGCGGCGTGCCGCGGCCGATCTCAATCTGGCCGTCGATGACATCAAGGACCTGATCACCCGCGGCCCGCAGAAACGCTCGAAGGCGGCGAAGAAGGGAGCAAAGACCCGCAAGAAGAACCAGGCCAGGAAGGGCGCTTCGAAGAAGAACGGCAAGAAATCGGCCGGGAAGAAGTAGCCGGCGCGGCCCGCGTCAGCTGAACCAGCCCGCGGCGGCTGCCGCTCCCAGCAGGATCAGGAGCAATCCCGAACCGGCCTGGGCCGGCGGGCCCCAGTGTCGCCTGCCGCTATTTCCCAGCCGGAGGCCGAGCAGGGTGTAGATGACGGCGAAAGAAGCGATCACCGCAGACAGGAGCAGCGGTTCGGTGTCCCCGAGCCCGAGCGCGAACCCGACCACGAGGTTGTCCATGCCCAGGCCGACGGCGAGCAGTACGAGCCCACCCCAGGTCGTCACTTTGGCGGCAAGGCGTTCATCGACCAAAGGGTCATGTCGCCTCGACTCGCGGATCGCCAGCGCCCCGAGAGCGATCAGCAGCGAGGCGCTGATGAATCGGCCCGCGTCGGCCAGGTAGTCGGCCGCCACCGCGCCGATCATCAGTCCGACCAGCGGGATCACGAACTCCGACACCCCGAACACCCCGGCGATACGCCACCGACGGCGCTCCTGGCCGAGAGCGCCGAGCAACAGGGCCACCGCGAAGTTGTTGGCTCCGATGACCAGCCCGACCGTCAGCAGCTCCAGCGGGCTCATGGCCGTCGTTCCGGCGACGGACGTTCGCGGCGGCGACTTTCAGGCGGACACCGAGAAACGACCGGATCGCCGTCGGTCGTCAGGCCTGCTCGATCTCCCTCTTGAGCTCGTCGGCCTCCACGTCGACCTGCTTTTCGAGACGCTTCTTCGCCCGCTTTGTCGCCTTTTCCATCTGCTCTTCGAGCTTCGACTCGCCGATCACGATGATCGCCGCCTGACCGTCGTCCAGGGTCTCGCCGAGGTCCTTGAGGTCGCCCCTCGACATCCCCCTGAACAGGTGCGCGCCGACTCCGCCGATGACCCCACCCGCGATCGCGGTGCCGATGATCGAGGGCGGGAACAGGATGCCGACCACGGCGCCGACCCCGATCCCGGTCCAGGCGCCGTGCTGGGTCGGCTTCTCGGTCTTGTGCACGTGAACCTTGTCATCGGACTTCTCGACCACGGCAGCGTCGAAGGTGCCGACCAGGCCGGCGGCATGCAGCTCGTAGACCGCCTCGAAATCCACCTCGGCGTCGGCCATCTCGTCATAGACGGCGGCATAGAGAAATACGGGTCGGTCTGACATGGGAAATCCTCTCGATTGTGTTTCAAGGTCCGGAGGCAACAATACCGCCGGGCACAAGCCGGACCGGACCGCTCGAGATGAGCTCGAGCGGATCTCTGCCTACGCCGGCGGCTCGTCCGGCACCACGCCGAGCTGCTGCATCATCGCCATCGTGTCGATCACTCCCCAGTGCTCGTGTGCCAGCCCGTCATCGCCGAACCGGGTGATGTCGATCAGTTGCAGGTCGATCTTCCTGCCGGTCGCCGGCATTCCCATGAAATCGCCCTGGTGGGTGCCGGTGGCCCGGACCCGGATGGCGACCTTTTCTCCGCTGGGAAGGACGTCTTGCGGCTCCATCCGCAGGTCCGGGAAAGCCGCCAGGTACATCCGGAAGAACTCCAGGACACCTTCCTTGGTGGGCGCGAGCCCGGGGGTCTCTTCGTGCTCCACGAAATCTTCAGCCAACAGCGCACCGAACCCTTCGACATCTGCAGAGCTGATCAGGTCGTAGAGCCGTCTTGCCGTATCCGCGTGATCCATCGAGTCTCCTTCCGAGGGTGGTTCGTTCCAGTATCTCACGCCGGATCCCAGGCGTTGGACCGCAGCGATTCCGCTGCCGGTGACGAGCAGGAAGGCGAATGACCGAACCCGACCTCAGGCTGAGTTGAATCCGGGGGGCCGGCTGTGAGAGGCTCGGAGCATGGACGATGAGAGGCGGATCGACCTGGTTCTCGAAGGCGGCGGCGTCAAGGGCATCGGGCTGGTCGGCGCCCTGGCGGTCCTCGACGAGCGCGGCTTCACGCCGCAGAACATCGCCGGGACCTCGGCCGGGGCGATCGCCGCGGTTCTGACTGCCGCCGGATACACGCCGGCTGAATTGCGTTCGATCCTGCGGGACCTGGATTTCCGGAAATTCAAGGACAAGGGCTGGGAAGACAGGCTTCCTCTGATCGGTGCTCCGCTCAGCCTTCTCAGAGATCGAGGCGTCTACGAGGGCGAATTCTTCCTCGGCTGGATCGGCGAACTCCTGGCCGCGAAAGACGTCTACACCTACGCCGATCTGGTCCATCCCGAGTTCTCCTCCGAGCCACGCTTTCGCTACCGGGGTCAGGTGATCGCTTCCGACCTGACCGACCGGCGGCTGCTTGTCCTGCCGCAGGATTCGAGCCGGTTCGGGGTCGAGCCCGATGAACTCAGCGTCGCTGAAGCGGTGCGGATGAGCATGAGCATCCCGGTCTTCTTCGAGCCCTGGTCATGGGAGTCGGAGACCGATGGACGCACCCACACGATCGTCGACGGCGGCATGCTCTCCAACTTCCCGGTCTGGATCTATGACGACGGAGACGATCCGTCCTGGCCGACCTTCGGGCTGATGCTGGTGGAACCGGACCCCTCGAAGGATCTGGGCCACCGCCTGCCCCCCGACGGCGAGTCCGGCAGCCTGTCCGGATTCGCGAAGAGCATCGTCCAGACGATGCTCGAGGCCCACGACCGCATGTACCTGGAGAGCGCTTCATTCGTCCGGACGATCAGTGTCGAAACGCTGGGAGTGAGGACAACGGAGTTTGACCTCTCGCAATCGCGCGCCGACGCGCTCTACGAATCCGGGCGCACCGGGGCCGAAAGCTTCCTGGCGGACTGGGACTTCGAAAAGTACAAAGGCGGGTTCAGACGCAGCGAGGCCCCGGGTCGCCGGGCGACCATCAGGGCAGCAGACTGAGACAGGTCGTGTCGCCGGGCCTCCAGATCCGGGCCCTTTCAAGAAGTCCCTGGTCCTCGACCGCTTGCGAAACCTAGGCGTCTTGCCGATCCTGGTTCCCGAGGTACGCCAGCTGACCCTGTAGAGGCCCTCTCGCCTGGACGGATAGTGGGTCCTAGAATCAACGCCGACTCGACAGACCTCGATCTTCTCACCGGCGCACTCATCGGATGGACTGACCGTCGGCATTCGAATCGGGGGCTTCAGGCCTCGTACGCTCAGCGCTTCCTGCGGTCGAACACGCCTCCCGCCAGCCCACACGCGCGCGCACGGCCAGCGACATCGAAGCGAGTGCTGCGAGCAGCGCCAGGGCGACAGGACGAGAGCGGCGTCTGGGCAAGAGCCCGTTGCCCTTCCTGGCTGCCACGACTGCAACTCCTCGCATCTCGAACTCCTCCGTTGGGCCCTGCGCGGTCGGTGGAATCAGGGCATCGAGTATCCGGCGCTCGGTCTGGCCGCGCCGCGGGACTGCCCTTCACCCGGTAAGGCGCCACGGGGATTCCAAGGTTCTCGAATCCGTGGCCAGAAGCCTCCGTCGATGGCCTGGCTTCTGCCAGTGGGCCGGGAAAGACTCGAACTTTTGACCTACGGATCATGAGGGCGGTCGATAGAACCCACTTGGCTCACCTGAGCGGTTCTGGGTTCTGTGAGTTGTGCTCAGTCAACCCGCAGCTCGGCAGTTCGACGCACGCCTGGCGCCCTGCGTCCCAAAGGGCAAGGCGGGCGCAGGAGAATCAGTGAAGGAACCCCTGGCGCGGGCCTCGCGCCCGGCATAGGGTGCAAGCATGAAGAGAGGGCGAAGCGGCGTTTCCGGGGCAGAGTTGGCGAGACCCTATACGGACCGCGAGGCGACAATCGAGGCATTCGCGAAACACGTCAACCGGGGCAAGGCGCAGGCGTTGCGGGCGATCGGCGTCGAGATCGTGATCGGAGAGCGCGACGGCGCCCGCTTCCGTGACGCCTATGACGGCAGCTGGTACTGGAACTGCCACTGCAACGGCGGCGTCTTCAATCTCGGCCACCGGCATCCCCACGTCGTGGCCGCCTTGCGCGACGCTCTCGACGAGCTCGACGTCGGCAACCACCATCTGTTCAGCGGCCGGCGCGCCCGGCTTGCCGAGCGGCTTTCGGATTCGACCGGTGATCGCCTGCCGTACGTGATCTTCGCGCCTTCGGGCAGCGAGGCAATCGACTTGGCGCTGCGGCTTGCCCGAGCGGTGCGCGGCCGGCCCGGGATCGTCTCGGCGATCGGCGGCTATCACGGCCACGCCGGGCTTGGCTGGGCCGCCGGCGATCGGCGCTGGGTCGAGCCGTTCGGCTTCGTGCCCCCGGACATCCAACGCGTCCCCTACAACGACATCGACGCGATCGCAGACGTGGTCGACGCCGGGACCGCAGCGGTGATTCTCGAGGCGATTCCAGCCACACTCGGCTTCCCGCCGCCGCGGCCGGGCTACCTGGCGGCCGTCGCCGAGCTCGCCCATGCACGCGGCGCACTGCTTGTGATCGACGAGGTGCAGACTGGTCTCGGCCGTACCGGAACCCCCTGGTACTGGCAGCAGGAGGACATCGTGCCCGACGTGCTGATCACCGGCAAGGGCCTGGGCGGCGGCCTCTATCCGATCAGCGCCGCTCTGATCTCGCCGGAGCTTGAGGAGTTCTTCGACGAGCACCCGTTCGCCTACGTCTCGACCTTCGGCGGCGCCGAGCTCGGCTGTATCGTCGCCGAGGCGGTGTTGGACGAGGTTCTCGCCCCGATCTTCCTCGAACGTGTCGCGGAGCTCGGCAGGCGATTCGAGGATGGCTTCGCGGGGCTGCCGTTCGAACTACGTCGCCGGGGGATGACCATGGGCCTCGCCTTCGATGAAGAGGCGGGCGGGGTGCTCGCCGCGAAGCGGCTGATCGACGCGGGCGTCTTCGCCGTGTACGCCGAGCACGACCATCGAGTCACCCAGTTCAAGCCACCGCTGATACTCAGCGACGCGCAGGCGGATGAGATCATCGGGACGGTGCGCGAGGCACTCGGGTGAGCACCGCCCGACCGCCGGCATCGCCGCCTCACTTACCCGGCGAGAGCCTGCACGAGCTTGACCGCCTGGTTGCAGAGGCACTGCAGAGCGGCGACGAGGAGACACTTCCGATCCTCGGCTACGGAGAGATCTCGCTCGTACTCGCCTGGCCACCGCCTTCGCGAGGTGAGCAACGCTTCGCCTGCAAACGGCTGCCGACGTTCCCGTCCAGGGAGCGGTTCGAGCGCTATCGAGCGACGCTCGCCGACTACGTCGAAGCGCTCGAGCAGCGCGGTGTCAGCGTCGTGCCGACCGAGTTCCGCGCCGTCGAGCAGCGCCGAGAGACGATCGCCGGCTACGTCGTGCAGCCGATCCTCCCCGCCGATCGGCTCGGGCCGGCGGTCTTACGCGATGCGACCGAGGCGCAGGCGCAGCCGCTGATCGACGCCGTCGCCTCCACTGCGGCGGGTGCCGTCGGTCCCCGGCTCGGACTCGATGCCCAGCTCTCGAACTGGGTCTGGGAAGGAGGCCGACTCACCTACATCGACGTCTCGACTCCGCTGATCTGGGGGCCCGATGACCGCTGCCGGCTCGACCTGGAGGTGCTCGTGAGACCTTTTCCGCCGCCGCTGCGCTGGCCCCTGCGACGCTTCGTCGCGGCCGGCATCGCGGACGGCTACCGCAACCTCCGCGGCGTCTACTTCGACCTCTGCGGCAACCTGATCAAGGAGCGGCTCGATAGCTGGCTGCCAGCCTTCCTCGAAGCGGCGAACCGCCATCTCGACACACCACTCGGCAGAGCCGAAATCGAGCGCTACTACCGTGCGGATCGACGCCAGTGGGCAGTGCTGCTGCGGCTGCGCCGACTCGACCGCGCCTGGCAGCGCCGCATTCGGCGCCGAACCTACCCGTATCTGCTTCCGGGCGAGATCGAGCGCTGAGCACGGTCTACACCTACTCCGATTGACCCGCGGATCGTCGAGCCCATGCGCGATTCATACATACGTCACCATTTCCAGGTTGGACCCATCCGGTCTGGTCGCAGCAGATTGACCGAGCCGCGTCACGGAGGCGCGACGACACAAGAGAAACCGCCGATCGGGCCGAAACCGACGAAAGTCAGTCCCAGAGCGAAGAAACGGGATGGGCCGGGAAGGACTCGAACCTTCGACCTACGGATTATGAGTAGGCGTCGGGAGTTGTGGCTGGCCTTGGCTGTCAGCAAATCCCGTAGGAAATGCGGTCTTGGCGGTCCGGCAGGCTGATCGGTTTCTGGCTGGTTGTGGGTGGTGTGTTGCCCAGGGGTTGCCCACCCTGGGCCGAGACCGAACCGCGATCATGGCCGGCGCCGGCCGCCGACCTTCAGCGCATGGCGCCGGGCCTTCAGACCGGAGATCTTCCGGGACGAATTGACCTACTTCCGCTTGCGAAACCTAAGCGTCTTGCCGATCTTGGATCCTGAACTACGCCAGCTGACCTTGTAGAGGCCCTTTTGCTTCGACGGATAGTGGGTCGCGAAATCAACTCCGCCTCGGTAAACGCCCATCTTCTTCTTGCGCCAACGGAACTTGTTGCACGCTTGCGATCTCCGTGGCGGCTTCACGCAAAGCAGGTACTTGCCGCGGAAGGGGAACTGGGACATCCTCAGCTTGATCCGGCCGTTCTCGCGAAAGACCCCCTGGCAATAGTCGCCGCTGGGCGAGCAATACGCGTCGATCGCCTTGGTTGAAGCTTCGGCTGAACCGGCAGAACCCAAGGCCAGAGCGCCAATCAGGGCAGTGACGAAAATCCGTTTCATCATTCCTCCTCTTTACCTTCTGGTACTTGCATCGTAATCGGCGATCCGCCGGTGGTCAACCACTGCTCGCGAGCCACATTGAGTTGAGCGCCGCCCCGGAAGACCGGCCGTCAGGACTACTGCCTGGCCTTGACTTTCTTCTTTGAACCCCTGCCGCCGGTGCTGGAGAGGTCACTTTTCAACGAGAGGCTCGGCTGCTGACTACGGATCGGGCGGCCAGGCGCGAATGTGCCGGCGCCCACTCGCCTCGCCCTCGCCGCTGCCCGGATCTCCGCCTGACTGCCGCAACAAACGGGCTCCACCTGTTTTCCCAGATACAGAATGATGGGACACATAGCGGGACAAACGAGCAGGCGAAGGGGCGGGAACTTGCGGAATCGAAACATGATCAGAGGCCTTCGCGGCGCAGTCGGTCTGGCTGGGGCTTTGATGTTGTCGGTCGGCGTGCTCGCAGTGCCTTCGATCGGGGCAGCAGGCGAGCGGGCCGAGACTTCGGGTCTCGGATCCTATGACTGGAAAGAGGTCAACCCCGAGGCTCCCTGGGCGGCTCGCGCCGGCCTTCAGGCGGTCAAGATGGGGGGCAAACCCTTCGTCTTGGGAGGCCGTGCGCCGGCAAGCCCGTTTATCCCATTCGCCAGCACGATCTTCGGTGACGTCTGGCGCAGCGACGACAAGGGGAAGAACTGGAAACAGGTGACTGACGATGCGCCGTGGCCGGCGCGCGCCTACTTTGAGGCCGTGACCAAGTCGCGGAAGAACGGCAAGGGCAAGGAACTGTTCGTGCTCGGGGGACAGAACTTCGACCAACCCTCGGATTTCTTCAACGATGTCTGGCGAAGCCGGGACAAAGGCAATACCTGGAAGCGGATGACCGATGCCGCACCGTGGGAGGGTCGTGCCGGTCTGTCCGCGGTCGTCCTCAAGGGCAAGATCTACGTCATGGGCGGAAGCCAGGGCGACGACGCAGCGACCGGAGGAACCGGGCGCACCCTCTACAACGACGTCTGGAAATCGAGCGACGGCAAGCGCTGGGTCAAGGCGACCGGTGAAGCCCCCTGGGCCCCACGGGCCGGCGGGGCCGCAGTTGTCAAGGACGGCTGGATCTACCTGCTGGGTGGCGAGGACGGGTTCCTCTGTGACCCGACCAAGCCAGATCGTTGCCCGCCCTACTTCAACGACGTCTGGCGATCCAAGAACGGATCCAAGTGGAAGCGGGTGACCGCGGCCGCCGGGTGGTCGAAGCGCCCGGGCCACAAGTGCGCAGTCATCAACAACCGGATTCTCTGCTTCGGAGGCTTCGGGTTGGAGGAAAACCCGATCGACATGTGGGCGAGCAGGGACGGCTCCAAGTGGAACCAGCTGAACTCCTCGCCGTGGAACGCAACCGACTCGGAAGATGTCAAGTACGACTTCGATCTACTGGTGACGAAGCGAGGCAAGAACAGGCAGTCCGGGAAGGGCTGCGCGGGCAAGAAGGCTCCGCGCAACTGCGCGGTCTTGACCTTCGGCGGCGACCGCGAGCGATTCGATCTGCCCCCGCAGATCAACTTCGATCGGGTTGACAATGATGTCTGGCGATTCTCACAGCCACGCTGAAACACGACCAAATGAGCCGCCGGGCGGCTCCTCTTCTTGACCTCATGTGAACCGATTTGACGGCCGGTTCGAGGGTACTCACGGGCGATACGGCGGCGTCGCAACGGCAGTTCGTCGGCCCGATCGAGAGGCCAAGTTCAAACAGCAGCCAAGCCTCCTGCGGGATGCCAAGGGCCGGGAAGGACTCGAACCTTCGACCTACGGATTATGAGTAGGCGTCGGGAGTTGTGGCTGGCCTTGGCTGTCAGCGAATCCCGTAGGAAACGCGGAATTGGCGGTCTGGTAGGCCGATCGGTTTCTGGCTGGTTGTGGGTGGTGTGTTGCCCAGGAGTTGCCCAGCTGTGACCAGAATGAGCCAACGGACTAGTCGAAATTGCAGTAGACCGCCAGGGTGATCTCCGGGGCAAGTTTGAGTAGCCAGCACTACCACCTTGGAGTTTCAGTGGCTGCGGGTGCCTGAAGAGAGCGACCTTTTCGCGGCTACTGCTTCAGCTTCACCTTGTTGCTCCCCTTGTTGCCCGCCTCGTCGCTCAGCTTCACTATCGACTTGGCCGTGACCTTCCCCGTTTTCTGCCTCCACTTCTTCTAAGCACTGGTCAAACCGGCCAAGGCATCGTCAGGCAACGGCTCGAGCGGCCGTTGGACCGGCGACAAGCTCGAAGGCTTGCGGTCGAAGATCGCCACGGAGTCGCCAAGAGCGGCGTACGGATACCTTTGGTCGCTGGAGAAAACGGGTGATGATGCGAACCTGTCCGGGGCGTAATCCCGAGCGGCACCAATGACCATTTCCTAGATGGCTTTCGGTGGGCTATCGGACCCGGTGGCGATGTAGCGGATCAGCCTCTTCTCATAACTCGTTGGTGCGAATCACCGTCACGAAACAGAATGATGGACTGTTCGAAACGAAGACCTCCCATTGCGCGATTTTCTGCACAGTGGTAGTGAAGGTCCTGTAGGTCACATGACGTGGTCCGGCGGTCGTGTCAAGAATCGACGTTTCCGTGTTGGGGTTTGGCGCGGTGATGCTGACTCCGTTGACCGAGTCATCTACATGGACCGCGTAAGCCGAGCTCCCGTTTGTGTTTTTGTAGCGCACCTGAGCCAGGGGCGGGTTGGTGTTCGTGCAGGTGACTACGACCTCCCCCACCCCGGAAAGAGTTGCCAGTGACCGGGTCGGGTTCGGACCACCCACCGAAATCGATGTATCAGCTACAACTCCCTGGAGAAATGAAGTCGAGTTGATCCCATCCAGGTTGTCGGCGTCGGGCACCTTTGCGAGCGTACTCTCGTTCACATCAGAGCCGGACAATGAGTTGTCGACTACGTTGCCAGTGCTGATCGCGTTCGAAGCGATAAGTGGATTCGGATAGTTGCCGCTCAGCCCGCCCCCGGCGGGGCCGGTGCTCGGCCCGACAGGGCCCTGCGGGCCGGTCGGGCCGGTAAAGCCTTGATCTCCGGTCGCTCCGGTCGGGCCGATGTCGCCCTTGGGTCCGACGCTACCCGGAACCCCATCTCGCCCGTCCCTACCTGGAACCCCTTGCCCCCCTTGAGGCCCTGTGTCGCCCTCCGGACCAGCGGGAACCTTTCTGAATTGCTTCTTTGCCTCTTTCTTAGCGATTTGCCTGACCCTCTTTATCTCCTTCTTGCTGAGTGATGTAACCGCGACTCCAGCGACCGCTCCTCCGCCGAGCGCGGCCACCAGGGCAACCACTGCAATCAGCAGCGCCGGCGAAGGCTTCTTCCAGTTCGCCACATGCACCTTGAGCCTCGACACACCCAGTCCTCTCTTCGATCCCCGACCGTTGAAGCAATACTAGCCTCGGGGTCCGGGGGCGTCAATACCGATTCCGCGAGCTTTCCCGTTCGCGGAATCTGGAGCGCGCTCATGCCCTGGATTGGCAGGACCCGCCAGTTGCCAATCACGCGGTCGGCTGGTTGCCGGCTAAGCGCAGTCGATACGCGAAGTACTAGCGATGGCTCGCGTCGCGATGACCGATCTGGTGACTGACTCGATCTGTCACAAGCTAAGCGTGAGGCGCTAGGCTCTATTTGCAACATTGGCAGGCTGACAGAGGAGGATTGGCGTGAACCGACTGAACGCACTGCGCGGGCACCTGACATTCGCCAATGTCATGTCAGTGGTGGCCGTGTTCATCGCGCTGGGCGGCGCCAGCTACGCGGCCGTCAACGTCCCGAAGAAGTCGGTGGGTACAAAGCAGCTGAAGCATGGCGCCATTCGTTCTAAGGAAGTCAAGAATGGTTCGCTTCTCGCCAAGGATTTCAAGAGCGGCCAGCTTCCAGGCGGTGCAACCGGTCCCACCGGTGCAACCGGTCCCAGCCGGTGCAACCGGTCCCACCGGTACGACAAATCCGTCCGGTCCGACCGGTCCGACAGGTCCGACAGGTCTGACCGATGTGATCGGTCCGACCGGTCCCACCGGTCCCACCGGTCTGACCGATACGATCCCGATCAGCCCGTAACAGGGATGACACTTGGCAGCAGGTGACACTTTGGTGACACCCCTTTTGCGATCAGCCCGACGATTTGACCCAGAGCCTCAGACATCGCTCGGAGGTGAGGGCTCTTCTAGTGGGCCGGGAAGGACTCGAACCTTCGGCCTACGGATTATGAGTAGGCGTCGGGAGTTGTGGCTGGTTTTGGCTGGTCCGTGAATCCCTCAGGAAATGCGGTTTTGGCGGTCCGGCAGCTCGATTGGTTTCTGGCTGGTTATGGGTGGCGTGTTGCCCAGGAGTTGCCCACTACTCTTCGGCGATTCGATGTGTCCTGCGAATGACCGCGACCGAAGGCGGGTGCGCGAAGTGATCGCGACGATTCTCGCTCCGGCGGCAGAGCTAATTTGCGCCGGCTGAAGGTTTAGGCGCTAGGCTCTGTTTGCAGCATCGGCTATCTGACAGAGGAGGATTGGCGTGAACCGACTGAACGCGCTGCGCGTGCACCTGACATTCGCCAATGTCATGTCAGTGGTGGCCGTGTTCATCGCGCTGGGCGGCGCCAGCTACGCGGCGGTCAACCTGCCCAGTAAATCGGTTGGCACGAAGCAGCTGAAGGGCAAGTCGGTAGGCACCAAGCAGTTGAAGCCCCAAGCGGTCAAGTCAAACAAGGTAAAGGACCGGTCACTGCTTGCCGTGGATTTCAGGAACGGTGAGCTTCCGGTCGGCACGACAGGTGCGACGGGCCCGACGGGTGTGGATGGTCAACCCGGGGCAACAGGCCCCCAGGGTGCGGTCGGGGCCCCAGGTCCGCAAGGGGCCACGGGTCCAACCGGGAACCAGGGTGCCCAAGGTGCGAAGGGAGAAAAGGGTGACAAGGGCAATGCGGGGCCGACCGGGCCGGCTGGCCCGACCGAGGGAACCGCAACCCCGTTCGCGGAGACAAGGCAGGGCTTGGTCGAATCGGACGACTTCGCGACGACGCTGGCGGGCAAGCTTTTCGTGACCAAGCCCGTATCCTTCATGAGGTACAACTGCGCCAACGGGACCACCTACCGGGCATGGCTCGAGGTCGACGACGTCGCAGTTCCCGGGAGCCTAATCGCTTTCCTTCCGAACGGCATTGACCAATTTGGGCTTATGTTCAGCGGGGTTACCGCCGGCTCCCTGGGCGCGGGCTCGCACACGGCAGCGGTCGCATACAGGTGCGACACCGCTGGTCCTGCGAGCGGGGCCATCGGCCCCACGAGCGGGGTCAGCGCAATCGTTCTCGGCGGTTGATGGTCTCCCACAACCCAATGCGAGTGGGCCGGGAAGGACTCGAACCTTCGACCTACGGATTATGAGTCCGCTGCTCTAACCAGCTGAGCTACCGGCCCGCGGCGGCGATCATATTCCGATGAACCGGGCCGGTCCGGCCACGCCCGGCCGGGGCGGCAGCCGGACCGCCAGGTACGGTCCGCGTACTGCCGGACGTCAGTCGTCCGCACCCCCGTGGTGACCTTCCTCACCATGATCGTCGGAACCATCCGACTCGGCGGGCGCTGATGATTGATCACCCGTGGAATCGACGCTCACAGGTGGAGCCGGCGCGGCAGGAGCGTCATCCGTGCCATATGCCGGAGCGGCCGTCGACGCCGAGCCCCCGGAATCGTCTGTGCCGCTGTCTGAGCCGCTACTTGAGGAGTTCGCATTCTTCCGGCGCTTCCTGTCGGCCTTCCGGGTCGGCCGGTCGGAGGCCCCGCCGGCCGGATCGAGTGCGCTGCCCGCGGAAACCGGTTCCCCGGTCAGCCCGACCGGCTGGCTGGCGAGACCTCCCGCGACCAGGGCGATCGCCACCGCCAGCGCCACCCCCAGCAGGCCGAGCAGCAGCCAGTGCCAGGTGCTCCAGTCCCTCGGGATTTGATCTTCTGGCTCTCTCATGTGGACCAGCGTAGGTAATCGATGGTTAGGAGCGGGTAAAGCCTCATCACGCGTCCCGGCTCACCCGGCGATCCGCGGGAGAATTCCAGCGTCGCCCGCGCACCCCCTTGGGCCCGGGATTCAAGCGCAACGCTCGCCCCCCACTGGCCGGCCAGCTCCCTGGCGATTGACAGGCCGAGCCCGGTACCGTCAACTCCCCGGCTTCCGGCCCTTCCCCGGGTGAAGCGCTCGAACACGGTTTCCTCCTCTCCGGGTTCGAGGCCTTCCCCCTGATCGGTTATCAGGATCTTGGCTGGGGCCACCTCGATCCCGACTTCACAGCCGGCGGCCGAATAGTTGAGTGCGTTCTCGATCAGAACGTCCAGAACACGATCGATGTCGGCGCGCGCGCAGAACACCGATCCGATGTCTCCCGGTCCGTCCCGGACAGAACGAGTCGGTGTCCGCCGGCGGCGCCGGCCCACCGGTGGTGGGCTTCGCTTGCCAGTTCTTTCAGGCCGATGCTCTCCCCCGGCACGTCGATTTCACCCGCGCGGCTCAGAATCAGCAATTCGTCGACCATCCTCGACAGGCGGTCGATCTCCCGCAGGGCCGCGTCAAGTTCTTCCTTTGTATCGGGGCCGGACACCTCTTCGCTCATTCCTTCGATTCTCAGTCGCAGTCCGGTCAGCGGGGTCCGCAGCTGATGGGAAGCGCTTGCGACAAATTCGCGCTGGCTGCCGAGCAGCCTTTCCACACGCGAGGTCATCTCGTTGAACGAGCGGGCCAGCGACCGCTGTTCTTTGCTGCCGGTCACCCTGGCCTCGGTTTCGGTCCCACCTGTCGCGAACCGGCGGGCGGTCACTTCCAGCCTCCTGATCGGACGGGAGATCTGGTTTGCGATCACCGCCGCGGTAACCATCGCGAATGCCAGTACAAGCAGGGCAAGCAGGCCGAGCCCGAGCAGCGACCGGTTGATCGCCGAATTCACGGCATCGACGCTCTGGGTGATCCTTGCCGCTCCCACCACCCGGTCTCCCCTGAAGACAGGGGTCGAGGTCGCGAGTATCTTCGTGTCCAGGGTCTGGCTGGACCGTTCCCGCTGATCGCCCTCACCGCCGAGGGCGACGGCAATCTCCGGACGCGAACCATAGTTCCTGCCCACCGTGCCGGTATCACCGCTGTCGCTGAGCACCACTCCCGCGTCGTTGACCACGAGAACGCGACCGCGAACGGTGCGCGAGGCGATCCTGACCAGGCGATCCATCGCCGGCTCATCCGGGGGATCGATCAGGTTGCTCGCGCCGGTTGCCACGATTTCCGCCTGGCTGTGGGCCTGGCTTCGTACCTCGTCGTTGACCCGGTCTTTGAGACTGAGGGCCAGCGGCAGGCCGAGCGCGATCAACGCCAATACAAGGACGTACGAAACGGCGGCGAGAAGTAGTGCTCTAAGGCTTACGGTCGATCGTCTCCGGTTGTGAAAAGCGAAAGCCGACGCCTCGCACGGTGTGGATGTAGCGCGACTGCGTGGCGCTGTCGCCGAGTTTCTTCCGCAGTGCCCTTATGTGGACATCCAGGGTCTTGGTCGAACCGAACCAGTTGACATCCCACACGTCGGCCATCAGGTCCTCGCGGGTGACCACCCTGCCGGCATTCCGGGCGAGTTCGGCCAGCAGATCGAACTCCTTGCGGGACAACTTCAGCTCCCTGCCGGCGAGGTGGGCCTTTCTGCCGGGTATGTCCAGTGACAGATCGTGAATTTCGATCGGACCCCCTGGTTCGACCTGCTCGGAGGTCGAAGATCGCCTCAAGATCGCCCGGATCCTGGAAATCACTTCCCGGGCGCTGAACGGCTTCACCACGTAGTCGTCGGCGCCGAGCTCCAGCCCCACCACCCGGTCGGTCTCCGTGCCGCTCGCGGTCGAGCATCAGGATCGGGACGTCGGAACGCCGCCTGATCTCGACGCAGACATCCCGCCCGTCCCCGTCGGGCAGGCTCAGGTCGAGCAGGATGAAGTCGGGGCTGACCCTCTCGAACAGATCGAGGGCCGCGGCCGCCGTCGCCGCATTGACCGGTTCGAAACCGGCTTTCTCCAGGGCCCGGGTGAACGGCTCGGAGATCGAGTCCTCGTCTTCAACGAACAGGACTCGTGGAGCAGTTCGCTCGGTCATTTCCATCGGCCGATCCTACATCCGTGCGATCCGGTCGCGGAAAAGCTTTACCGACTCCTAACCCCGGGATGGGCCGGTCTTTGTGGTCCGAACCTCAGACTCACGGCACCAGATCGGATTTACGAATCTACCCGAAGGAGTTGGTTCCGATGGAAAACATGAAGCTGAAGGGAGTGGTGTCGGTGACGCTGCTCGCACTCGGCGGTCTCGCCGGCGCCGCGATCAGTTCGAGTGCGAACAGGTCGAGCCCGGAACCTGCCGCGGCAGTCAAGCCCAAGGTCCGTACCGAAGTTGTCCGGCGCACGATCCATCGCACGAAGATGGCGAAGCCGAAAAAGGCGGCAGCATCGTCGGACCAGTCCGCTCCCGCACAAAGCGCTCCATCGCCAACTTCATACGCCTCCGCTCCGGCGCCCAGCTACGACCCACCGGCAGCCAGCACTGTCAGTGCCAGCAGTGAGCCTGCGGTGACCTCCACCAGCGGTTCCACTGCGAGCGGCGGCGGCTACGGGTCGGAAGACGACTACGAGTCGGAGGGCGACCATGGCTCGGACGACGGCCACGAGTCCGGTGAAGGCAACGATGACTGATCCGGCCCGACCTGCCAGAAGGCGCAAGCCTTCGCCGCTGACGGTGTTCGTGACTTCGGCCGCACTGTTCTTCGCGGCCCTCGGTTTCCTGGCGTACCAGCTGGCCCAGGGCCATGACCCGGCCCTGGGATCCGGCGCGACCGTGGCTGAGAAGCCGAAGCGGCCGGTAGTCACCGTCAGGAGGATCATCAAGCGGCGTGTCATCACGACCGTGGTGCCGGCCCCCGAGGTCACATCCACCCCGGTTTCCAGCGGAGCCGCGCCGACCGGCACGTACTCGGCACCGACCACGACCGCTGCCCCGGCTCCGGCCCCTGCCCCGGCTCCGGCCCCTGCCCCGGCCGTCACCGCTTCCTCGTAAGGAGATGGATCCAGTGAAGCAGTTCGACGAGCAGTTCGACGCGATGGGTGCCCGGATCCGGATCGTGATCGAGGAGCCGGGCGAACCGGGGCTCGCGGCTCCGCACGAGGCCGGACGGGTCGCCCGGGATTTCATCCGGGATTTCGACCGGAGGCTCTCGAGGTTCAAGCCGGACAGCGAGCTCGCCGCCATGAACCGGGACCCCGGGACCGAGATCCCGGCTTCCGGCCTGCTGCGCACGGCCGTCAAAGCCGGTCTCTGGGCCGCCCGGCAGTCCGGCGGGCTGGTCGACCCCACCCTCGTTGACGAGATCGAGGCGGCGGGCTACCGCGAGTCCCGGGCCGGCATGTCAGGAGTACCGGCCCCCGAAGCACTCGCCGACGCGCCTGACAGGCAGTCTGCCGCGCCAGGCGGATCCCGGCGATGGGAGGGGTTCAGGATTGATGACCGGCGCGAAGTGATCCACCGGCCAAGGGGGCTCAAGTTCGATACCGGAGGCACGGGAAAGGGCCTGGCGGCCGATCTCGTGGCCGAGTCTCTGGAGGGATATTCCCGGTATCTGATCAGTTGCGGAGGAGACATCAGGGTCGGCGGGCGAGAGGCCGGACGGCTCCCCTATGACGTTTCGGTCGAACATCCGGTGAGCGGCAGGAGACCGCACCTGTTCCGGCTGGGAACGGGCGGAGTGGCCACCTCCGGCATCAATGTCAGGGCCTGGCGGACGGCCGAGGGCCAAGTCGCACATCACCTTCTCGATCCCTCCACCGGAGAACCCTGCTGGTCGGGCCTGGTCGGGGCCACGGCGCTGGGCCGGACGGCACTCGAAGCCGAAACGCTCGCCAAGGCCGCGCTCCTGTCCGGACCCGACGGAGGACGGAGGATCCTGTCGCAGCACGGGGGCCTGATCGTCCACGAGAGCAATCGGGTCGAGCTGGTCGGCCCGAACCGGGTCAGCTTCCGCATACCCGAGATCCGGACTATCGAGAGCGGGGCGGCGGCTTGACTCCGATAGATCAGGCAGTCGCGAGCCACGGGTGGTGGCTGGCCAGCCGGGCTTCGGGGATAGTCGCCCTGGTTCTGGTCACGGTCTCGGTTGCGATCGGGCTGATGATGGCCGGCAAGCTGGCCCGGCGGCCGGGAATGCCGAGAGTTCTCACCGCGATCCACGAACAGACCGCACTGGCCGGACTGCTGGCGATCGCCGTACACGGGATCACCCTGATCGGCGATCCCTGGCTCAACCCCGGGGCAAACGGCGTCCTGGTGCCGTTCACCATGGATTACAGGCCGTTCTGGACGGGCCTCGGAACGATCGCCGGGGTTCTGGCGCTCGTCCTGGGCCTGAGCTTCTACGCCAGGAAGAACATCGGGACCAGGCTCTGGCGCAAGGCGCACCGGGCGACGATCCTCGTCTACTTCCTTGCCATTGCCCACACCCTCGGGGCAGGCACAGATGCCTCGACGGTGTGGATGAGATGGTGGTTGATCGCGACGACTCCTCCGATCGTCGCCCTGTTCATCTACCGGGTCATCTCACCCAGCCTCGGAAGCAGGGGCCAAACTCGTCCGGCGGCGCCGGTACCGGGCTCCGGTGCGGTTCATGGTGGTGAGATCCGGTGAGCGACGACGGCGTGGTCATCGTCGGCGGCGGCCTCGCCGGGCAGCGCTGTGCCCAGACCCTGAGGAACAGGGGGTACGAGGGCAGAGTCCGGATGGTCTGCGCGGAGTCGACGCCACCCTACGATCGCCCGCCCCTGTCGAAGAAGTGCCTCACCTCGGCCTCCGAAGAGTTCGACCTGTCGCTGAAGCCCGGCCAATGGTACGACGACAACGGGGTCGAGCTGCTGCTCGGTCGCTCAGCCGTTGAACTGAAGGCCGACTCGACGAGGGTCATCCTCGACGATGGCTCCGCCCTCCCCTACGGCCGGCTCCTGATCGCCAGCGGATCGGAAGCCAGGACCCTGCCGGCGCTCAGCGGCTACGAGAACGTACATTCACTCCGAACCCTCGGAGATGCCGACCGCCTGGGGTCCGAGATCGGCAACGGCGGCCACATCGCTGTGATCGGATCCGGTTTCATAGGGCAGGAAGTGGCAGCTTCGTCGCGGGCGCTCGGTGACCAGGTGACGATCGTCGAGATGATGGCCACACCGCTCGAGCACATCCTCGGGCGCGAGGTGGGCCGGCAGATCGGCCGGCTGCACACCGACCGTGGTACGACTCTGCTGACCGGCGCCGAGGTCGAGCGAGCAAGAGGCAATGGCCGGGTGGAGGAGCTGCGGATGTCCGACGGCCGACGGATCGAATGCGACACCGTAGTGGTCGGAATCGGGGTCAGGCCGGCCACCGGCTGGCTCCACGGCAGCGGTCTCGAACCCGACGGAATACTCACCGACACCGCCTCCCGGACGCGTATTCCTGGCGTCTTCGCGGCAGGCGACGTGACCCGCTCTTTCGACCATCGCACCGCCACCTATGTCCGCTCGGAACACTGGGGCTCAGCCGTCCGCCAGGGTCGCGCCGCCGCCCTTTCGATGCTCGGAGAAACGCCGCCGCCACCGTCACCGCCCTCGTTCTGGAGTGATCAATACGGCAAACGCATCCAGTACGTCGGGCATGCAGAGCTTGCCGACCGCGCCGAGATCGAAACCGGCGCGGACGAAGGGACCCTGAAGGTCCGGTACATGCGCGGCGAGGGACTGGTTGCGGCACTCGCAATCGATGACCCGAGAACTATCGCCGCCGCCGGGCGAACGATCGAAGAAACCCATCAATCGGAAACGACAACGAAAGGCAATGAAAATGAACTGCAGAGCAGTAGTTGACCAGAACAGCTGTAGTGGGCACGGGGACTGCGTTGATGCCGCACCCGCGATATTCCGGCTCGACGACGACGACATCGCCGAGGCGATCGCCGAAGGACCGGCCGATCAGCTGATCGAAGCGGCTGTCTCGTGTCCGGCCGCTGCGATTTCCCTGTTCGACTCTTCCACGGGGGAACAGATCTACCCCTGAGCCCACTGCTCCCACCGGCTGTGCCTCGGCTTCGCGGCGACGGTTCTGTGTGAGCCGCTCGCGTACGATGTCGGGTCATGCCGGAGGGCCAAGGCACACCCACGCACGTCGACGTCCTGATCGTCGGTGCCGGCCTTTCCGGGGTCGGGGCGGCCTACCAGCTCCAGTCCGAACTCCCCGAAAAGAGCTTCGTCCTGCTCGAGTCGCGGGAATCGATGGGCGGCACCTGGGATTTCTTCAACTACCCGGGCTTCCGCTCCGATTCCGACATGCAGACGCTCGGATACCGGTTCCGGCCCTGGATCGAAGACAACTCGGTCGCCGACGGGCCCTCGATCCTTCGTTACATCAAGGAAACCGCCCAGGAGGGCGACATCGAGCGCCACATCCGATACAACCACCGGGCGCTGCGCGCCGAATGGTCCACAAATGACGCGCAGTGGACAGTGACCGCGAGCAAGGGCGACGACGGGGAAACCGCGACTTTCACCTGCCGCTTCCTCTACGTCTGCAGCGGCTACTACAAGTACGACGGAGGCTATACGCCGGAATTCGAAGGCACCACGCGTTTCAGGGGGCCGATCATCCATCCCCACCGCTGGCCCGATGACCTGGACTACTCGGGCAAGAAGGTCGTGATCGTGGGCAGCGGGGCGACCGCGGTCACCCTGGTCCCGGCGATGGCACCGGACGCCGGCCACGTGACCATGCTGCAGCGCTCGCCGAGCTACGTGATCACGATTCCGCTCCATGACCGGATCGCCAACCGGCTGAGGCGATTGGCGGGCGACCGCTTCAGCTACCTGGTCACCCGCTGGAAGAACATCTTCATGGCGATCGCGATCTATCAGGTGAGCAGACGGCGACCCGAATTCACCCGGAGGTTGATCCGGGCCCTGGTAAAGCGTGCACTGCCGGAAGGCTACGACGTCGATACCCACTTCAATCCGGAGTACGAACCGTGGGACCAGCGGCTCTGCATGGTTCCGGACGGGGACCTGTTCAAATCGATCAGCAACGGCACGGCTTCGATCGTCACCGACCGGATCGAGACCTTTACCGAGGAGGGCCTGAAGCTGGAGTCCGGCAGGGAGCTGGAGGCCGACATCATCGTCACCGCCACCGGATTCGACCTGCTCGCATTCGGAGGAATCGATTTCGAGGTCGACGGCAGGGAAATCAGCCTGCCAGAGACCTTCGCCTACAAAGGCCTGATGCTGAGCGGCGTTCCGAACTACGCGTACACGCTCGGCTACACCAACGCCCCGTTCACCCTCAAGGCGGACCTGGTCGCCCAGTACGTCTGCCGCCTGCTCGCCTTCATGGATGAACGTGACCTTGATATCTGCGTGCCGACCAACGACGATCCGACCGTCCACGAAGCTCCGCTGCTCGATTTCGAGGCCGGCTACGTCAAGCGCTCCGAGCACCTCCTGCCCAAGGCCGGTTCAAGAGAGCCGTGGCGGCTCGGCATGAGCTACGTCCAGGACCTTTTCACCCTCCGCCATCGACCGATATCGGATGAGGCACTGCGGTTTTCGAGGAAGCCGAAGACGGCACCGCGGGAAACCGTCAAGAGCGCCTGAGGCTTTTGAACGAGCTGCCCCCCGACCCCGGTGAATCATCCGGCCCGACCCTGCGGCGTCGCCTCTCCTCGTACGGCGCGGCGGCCGCCCTGGGTTCGGCGGCGATCGCACACGTCGGCTGGGCCTTCGGAAAGAGCTGGCCCGCCGGTGACCGCGAGCAGGCGGCCTCGATGTTCGCCGGCTCCGACCAGGTTCCGGGCCCGGCCGCCTGCCTGGCGGTCGCGGGACTGCTCGGCACCGCAGCAGCCCTGACCGCCGGAGCCGGGGGCGATCGCCCTGCGGCGAGGTCAGCGCGGGCGGTGGTCGCGGGTGTACTGATCCTGAGAGGGGTTGCCGGTCTTACCGGTACCACCGACCGACTGGTCGGCTGGCAACTGGCCGAGGGCTTCAGGGAGACCGACCGCCGTTACTACGGCCCCGGCTGCCTGGCGGTCGGCGCGCTGGCTATCGCCGGGCGCCGCTAGATCGCAAACAGCTGGGCCAGGGAGCGGCCCACATCCGGTGGCTCCTCTTCCCCGTCGGCGGAAGCCTGGACGCCGGAGGCAAGTGCCTCGGCCGCTTCCGAGATCTGGGCGGCCCGGTTGGCCCGGAGTTCACCCGCTTCCACGGCTTCGGAAAGGTCCGACTCCATCAACCCGGCGAGCTCGCCGAGGCGACGCAGTCCGAGTGCTGATGCGGTCCCATGCAGAGCGTGGGCCTCCTGCCGGAGTGCCTCGAAATCAGTGGTCCCGGTGTCGAGACCGGTGGAGATCACGTCGCAGCGCTGGCGCGCCTCCTTGGCAAATGCTTCGGTGAGTTCACTGTCCGACTGCTCTTCACTCATAGATCTCTTTCCCCTCGACAGCGCAAACTTGATCGACTGGTACCCAACCCGGCGCACATTGTTGCCGTTTGGCCCGGGACTTGCATGCCGGTCCCGGAATTCCTGCCGGCGGCAGCTGCCACAGACGGCTTCCAGCTGCGCCCCATCCAGCTAGTCTGCCTCAAGTCCTTACGAGCGATTGGAGAGAACGTGGCGGATAGAGCGGCATTGATTACCGGGGGTTCCGGGGGCATCGGCCTGGCGATCGCGCGGCGGCTCGGAGAGAGCGGCTATGCCCTGACGATCTCCGGCCGGCAAGAGAAGAAGCTGCTCAACACTGCGGAGAGCCTCGCCGACGAGGGCCTCAAGGTCGAGGCGGTGGTCGCCGATGTGACCAGTGAAGACGCCGTGGTCGACCTGGTCGCCGAGCACAAGCGCCAGTGGGGCCGGCTCGACTGTCTGGTCAACAACGCCGGGATCGGGATCGGACAGGCGCTGGGCGAGATCCAGGCCAAGCACCTGGACCTCCAGCTGGCGGTCAATCTGAGGGCACTGGTGATCGCCACCCGCGAGTCGGTCGAGATGCTGCGGCAGGCAGGCGAGGAGCACGGCAAGGCCCTGATCGTCAACCTGGCCTCGATTGCCGGCAAGCAATCCCCGCCGTGGCTCTCGGTCTACGGAGCGACCAAAGCCGCGGTGCTCTCCTACTCGAGGTCCACCCAGAAGGAACTCGCCGGCAGCGGGGTCTGCTGCACCGCGATCGCCCCCGGGTTCGTCGCCACTGACATGACCCAGTTCGTCCAGGGCGAAGTCGCCCCCGAGCGGATGATCCAGCCCGAAGACATCGCCGAGGCGGTCAGCTTCCTGCTCAGGCTCTCGCCCAGCTGTGCGATCCCCGAGATCGTGGTAGCCCGTTCCGAGGCCGGCCCCGACATCGAAGGGATCTGACCGGACGCGACCGCGGTCGCGCGGCCGACCATGCGCTGCCTGATCGGCGCCTTCGGTGACCCGGGTCACGTTTTCCCGGCGATCAGTCTCGCCCGGGGGCTGCATGCACGCGGGCACCGGGTGCTCGTCGAGACCTGGCCCCAGTGGAAAGAGGCGGTCGAAAGTGTCGGGGTCGAGTTCGCCGGCGCCGACCAGTACCAGGTGTTTCCTCCCCCGGCGTCGGGTTCGCCGGGCGCCGGAGAGGCGGCGGTGGCCCTTGGGCCGCTGCTGGACCAGTTCGATCCGGATGTCGTGGTCAACGACGTTCTGACGACCGCGCCTGCCCTGGCGGCCGAGGCACACGGCTGTCCCCGGGCCACGCTGATCCCGCACATCTACCCCGATCCGGCCAGGGGAATGCCGCTGTTCGCGGTCGGAGCCCTGCCGCCGAGGACCGCGATCGGGCGACGTGTCTGGGCAACCGCCGACGGCCTGTTGGCGCCGGGCCTGAAACGGGGCCGGGCCGATCTCAACGCCCAGCGGGCGAAGGCCGGGCTCGAACCGATTGACCGGTACCACGGTTCCACCAGTCTCGATCTGGCCCTGGTCGCCACCTATCCCCAACTCGAGTACCCGCGGGAGTGGCCGGACTCGGTCGAGCTGACCGGTCCGATGCCGTTCGAGATGCCCCATCCCGAGATCGAGTTGCCGCCCGGTGAAGACCCGCTGGTGCTGGTCGCGCCGAGCACTTCGAAGGATCCGGGGAACCGGCTGATCCGCTCCGCACTGAAGGCGCTCGCCGATGAGCCGGTGCGGGTGGTGGCCACGACCAACCGGAAAGCCGGGGGCGAGCCGATCCCGGTCCCCTCCAATGCGGTTCTGGTCGAGTGGTTGAGCTACACACAGGTGATGGCGGCGGCTTCACTGGTCATCTGTCACGGGGGCCACGGAACGGTCGCCAGGTCGCTGGCCGAAGGGGTGCCGGTTCTGACCTGCCCGGCTGACGGCGACATGAACGAGACGGCGGCCCGGATCACCTGGGCGGGTGTCGGCCTGTCGGTTCGCTGGAGCCTCACCTCTTCACACACCCTGAAGTGGGTGGTCGCCGAGATCCTCAACGATCCGGCCTACCGGGAAAAAGCCGGGGAAATCGCCGCCTGGGACATGGATCACGACGGGCCGGCCCGGGGAGCCGAACTGCTCGAAGGCCTGGTCGCCCGGGGCTGACCGGCCGGCGGCGGTTCCGGCTGCGCGTCCGGGAGCCGGCAGCGGTCGCCTGCCGGGTCATGCGCCCGCCGCCGGCGGGACCGGCGGCGGGGCAGGGACTCGGGGGGGCGGACTCGAACCGCCAACCACCGACTTAACAGGACGGCGCTCTACCATTGAGCTACCCCCGAATGCGACTTCCGGCGAAGCGCCGGGAGCCATCGGTGAAACATCGCGTGGCTGGCGAGCAGCCTAGCGAAACGGGACCCCGAGGGGTTGCTACTGCGCGGGTGGCGCGGTGTGCGATCCGGCCACGCCGAGGTCCCGCCCGGACTGGGTCGAACCGGAATCGGCAGCATCGGCTTCGGCCCGGCGAACCGCCTCGACCAGTTTCGATCGCTTCCGGCTCAGCTCTGCCCGGCCGGCCGGATCGCCGGCTGTGGCGGCCGCACTGATCTCGTCTTCGAGCGCGGCCAGCTCCAGCTCCATGAAGTTGCGCCGGATCGATCCCGACCCGACCTGGTCCGGATCGGCCCCGACCACCAGTTCGGCGATCAGAGCGTGCAGTTCACGGTCATCCGGGTCGATGCCTTCGGCCGGGTCGTCGAGGTGTCCCCGCAGCCACTCGGCCGCCCTGATCACCAGCGGGGAAGAGAGATGCCTCGATTCGAGCCGGTCGACGTAGGCCTGTCCCTCGGCCGGCCTGGCCACGCACATCGCCAGCAGGGAGCGCTCCTGACGCTCACGACGGGTCAGCAGCCCCGGCGGCGCCGGGGCCTGGCCGGAGCCGGTCGGCCCGCTGCCCGGTCCGTCTTCCGGCGGGTCACCGGAGCGGGACCCGGCCCCCGGACCACCGGCACGCCGCGGGTCCGATTCCGGGTCCGGCGCCTCCGAAAGCCTGGCCACCACGACAGTCGGGTCGATGCCCAGCCTTTCGGCCACCCTGCGGGTCAACTCTTCCCGGGTCGCGCCGGCGGAAATCCCGGCCAGGACGGGTGCGGCATTGGCAAGTCCCTGATCGCGCGACTGCGGAGAAGCCGGGTCGACCTCTCCCAGAATAAGGTCGAGGTGGAATTCGGACAGCTCGACCGAACCGTCGACCAGTTCCCTGAATCGGTCCCCCCCGCCCTCGGCCACCACCATCTCGGCCGGATCCTCACCGGCCGGCATCGCCGCCACCCGGATGGTCAGCTTGCGACCGGCAGCGACCTGCTGGGCACGGAGCATCGCCTTGCGCCCGGCCGCGTCGGCATCGAGGGCGAGGATCACCGTGTCGATCGTGGCCGAGAGCATGGCGAGCTGGGGTTCGGTGATCGCGGTGCCCATCACGCCGACCGACTCGGTCAGGCCGACCTGATGCAGGGCGATCACGTCGGTGTAGCCCTCGACCACGATCGCCCTTCCCGCTTTCGCCATCGGTCCACGGGCCCGGTCGATCCCGTAGAGGATCTCGCTCTTGTGGAAAAGCTCGCCCTCGGCCGAGTTCAGGTACTTCGGCTTCTGGTCGGGAGTCGTGGCCCGGGCGCCGAACCCGACCACCCTTCCCCTCGGGTCGCGGATCGGGAAGGTGATGCGCTTGCGGAACCGGTCGTACATCCCTCCCTTCTGGCCTTTCTGGGCCAGCCCGGTCCGGGCCAGTTCGGCCACGCTGAACCCTGCCTGCTGCCCCCGCACGATCAGGGTGTCCCAGGCCCCGGGTGCGTATCCCACACCGAAATCGCGCAGGGCCCCGGGATCGAGGCCGCGGCCTTCCAGGTAGTCACGGGCCCTTGCCGCCTCCGGCGAGTCCTGGTAGGTGGCCGCATAGAACGATGCGGCCCGCTCGAGCAGCTCGGTCAGGCGGGTCCTGGCCCTGCGTCTTTCCTCGGCCTTCGGGTCCTCCTTTTCGCGGGTGATCTCGACCCCGTAGCGGTCGGCCAGCAGTTCGACCGCGGCCGGGAAGTCGACGTTCTCGGTCGCCGCTACGAAGTCGAACAGGTCACCGCCGACTCCGCAACCGAAGCAGTGGTAGAGCTTGTCGGTCGAATGAACCGAGAACGAGGGCGTGCGCTCCTCGTGGAACGGGCAGAGACCGGTGTACCGGACCCCCTGACGGCGCAGGTCGGTCTTGGCCGAAACGATCTCGACCATGTCCGCCGCGGCGCGGACCCGGTCAATGGTGTCGGGCGTGAACTTGGACAGGCGCCCGAGTCTAAGGGACTGTCCCGCCAGGGCTGCGAGCTCCGCCTGTCGGGACAGTCCCTAAAGCCGCGAGCGCTCGGGCACGAAAAGCCCGGTGAAGTGGGTGATGCAGTAGCGATCGGTCATGCCGGCCAGCAGGTCGGTCACCCGCTGCAGGACGTCGGCGTCAGGGTCGAGTTCCGGCACCATGTCAATCCGCTCGAGGTAGTACTCGAACAGGATCCGGACCATCTGCTGGACCTTTTCATGCTCGGCCCGCGCTTCGATGCCGAGGTAGACGTTCTGGAACATGAACTTGCGCAGCCTGAGCATCGCCCGGCCCATCTCCTCGGTCTGGCCGATCTCGTCTCCGCTGCGCGAGCGCTCGACGATGTCCTTGACCAGCGCGTCGATCCGGCTGGCTCCGGTCGGGCCGAGCATCGCGATTTCATCACGGGGCAGGTCCTCGGGCCTGAGGATCCCGGCGCGGAGAGCGTCGTCTATGTCGTGGTTGATGTAGGCGACGCGATCGACCAGTCGGACGATCTGCCCCTCGAGTGAGTCGCTCTTCTCGGGGCCGGTGTGCTTGAGAATGCCCTCCCTGACCGGCTGGTTGAGGTTCAGGCCGCGACCGTCGCGTTCGAGGACGTCGACCACCCGCAGCGAGTGCTCGTTGTGCCTGAAGCCCTCGCCACCGTGGGCCCTGATCGCCTCGTCCAGCGCCTGCTCGCCGATATGGCCGAAAGGCGGATGGCCAAGGTCGTGAGCCAGCCCGATCGCCTCGGCCAGATCCTCGTTCAGCCCCAGCGCCCGGGCGACGGTTCGCGCGATTCCGGTCGCCTCGAGGGTGTGGGTCAGACGGGTCCGGTAGTGGTCCCCTTCGGGCGCGACGAACACCTGCGTCTTGTGCATCAGCCGCCGGAACGACTTGCTGTGGACGATCCGGTCGCGGTCGCGCTGGAACGGGGTCCGGAGCAGGCTGTCTTCCTCCGGCAGCGCCCGGCTTGCCGGGTACGAACGCACCGCCCGCGCAGACAGGCTCTCCTGCTCGCGCTGCCGGACCGAATCGGCGAACGATCCGGCGGCGCCGGACTCGCTCACGCCGGGGCTCCTTCCGCCAGACGGCTCAACCGGACGTGGGCGTGGTGCTCGAGCGTTTCACCGATCGCCCTGCCGGCCTGCCTGACCACCGCCGGATCGCCCCCCGGTGCCTCACTCATCGGCCGGCCGAGCGCGTCGACCATGAACTGGTGGGCTTCGCCGGAAAACGGGAACGAGTTCGCCTCGCAGGTCGGGCAGACGACTCCGCCCGCCGCCCCGGAGAAGGCGGTCAGATGATCGTCCGCGCCGCACCGCGAGCAGCCCGAGAGCTCGGGGGAAAAACCGGCGGCGAGGGCCAGTTTGAGCCTGAAGGTGACCATCCCCGAAAGCCCGGCGGCATCACCTTCCGGATCTTCGTCGACCAGGGCCAGGTAGCGGCAGAGCAGGTTGTATGCCGGGTCGTTGGGCTCGGCACCGTCGAGCAGCCTCAGCACCGCGCCACAGGCGTCACCGGCGGCTGCAATCCCACGCGACGAAGATCGCAGCCGGGCATGGCCCTCGACCGTCTCTGCGGCGGTCACCGTGTGCAGCTCGCCCCGGCCACGGTGCAGGACCAGGTTCAGGCGGAAGAACGGCTCCAGTCGGCCGCCGAATCGCGACCGGGGCTTGCGAACGCCCTTGGCGATCGCCCCGAGGCGCCCCGACTCGCGTGAGTAGAGATGCAGGATCCGGTCGGCCTCGCCGTACCGGATCGAGCGCAGGACCACCGCTTCGATTTTGAAATTCCCGGCCATCGGCCCCTAAGGTTGCCGGGAGGCTCGGACGGCTAACGGACCCTCCTGCGGGGGCGTCGCCGGAGCCGTTTCTGGCAGGCAGGGCAGAAATAGGTGGACCGGCCGCCGACCACGATCCGGACGATCGACTCACCGCACCTCGGGCAGCCTTCGCCCTCTCGCCGGTGGACCAGGAACTCGTTCTGCATCGCCCCGGCGTCACCCCGAGCGTCGCGGTAGTCGTCGATCGAGGCGCCACCGAGATCCAGGCCGCGTTCGAGCGATTCGACCACCCCGTCGCGCAGGGCCCGGTGGTGCTCGGCCTTCATCGACCCCCCGGGAGAGAGCGGATGCAGCCCGGCCCGGAAAAGTGCCTCGTCGGCATAGATGTTGCCGACCCCGGCCACACCTTTCTGGTTCAGCAGGAATGACTTGAGCGGACCGGTCCTTCCCTCGGTCATCGCGGCCATCGCTTCGACCGTGAACTCGGGAGATAGCGGCTCGATCCCCAGCCGCGAGCCGAAGTATTCTTCGAGTTCGCCCGGGCCTGCGATGAACCCCCGGCCGAACCGACGCGGGTCGGAGAAGCGCAGCTCGCCTCCGTCGTCGAGAACGAAGCGGGCCTTGAGATGGCGGTCGCCCGAATCCGGACCCACCCTGTCGCCGACATCGGCGACCACCGGCTCGATCCGCGGATCACCCGGATTGAGCGATCCGTCCGGCTCGAGAAGGACCAGCGAGCCGGTCATACGGAGATGGATCACCAGCGAATTCGAGTCGTCGAGTTCGAACAGCAGGTACTTGCCCCGGCGCCCGGCGTCAACGACTTCCCTGCCCTCGGCCGCCCGCTCGAAGGCGGCCGCCGCCGACGGTTTGGAGAAGTACGGGTCGAGAACCTCGACCGATTCGAACTTCCTGCCGACCAGGTCCGGCTCGAGCTGGCGGCGTATCGTCTCGACTTCAGGCAGCTCGGGCACGGCCCGGTTCTATCAGGTCGCCGTGGCGGGCCACGGCAGGCGCCGGGTGGCCGATCAGGCCGGCGTATGCGCCCCGGCGGTCGTATCGGCCCACGGGGTCATGACCGCGGCGGCCTCAGCCCGGGTCACGGCGTTGGCGGCGGCGAGTCTCGCCACCGGCACCCGGAACGGTGAGCAGGAAACGTAGTCGAGCCCGATCTTGTTGAAGAAATCGATCGAGTCGGGGTCGCCCCCGTGCTCGCCACAGACGCCGAGCTTCAGGTCCGGGCGGACCGCCCGACCCCTGGCGACGGCCATCTCTATCAGCGCGCCTACCCCCGGGGTATCGAGCGTCTCGAACGGCGAGCGGTCGACGATCCTCTCGTCCAGGTAGACCGCGAGGATGTGTCCCTCGGCGTCGTCGCGCGACAGGCCGAGCGCAGACTGGGTCAGGTCGTTGGTCCCGAACGAGAAGAAATCGGCCTGGCGGGCGATCAGCCCGGCGGCCATGCAGGCGCGGGGCAGCTCGACCATCGTCCCGACCCTGAAGTCCTTGCCGACCTCCATGCCTTCCTCGTGGGCGACCGACACCACCAGGTCGCGGATGATCTCGAGCTCCTGCTCGTAGTTGACCAGCGGGATCATCACCTCGAGCTTCGGCCTTTCCGCGGTCGAATCGGTGACCGCCCGGGCGGCACGCATCATCGCCCGGATCTGCATTTCGTAGATCTCCGGGTAGAGGATGCCGAGGCGGCAACCCCTGGTCCCGAGCATCGGGTTGACCTCCGACAGCCGTTCGACCCGCTCGATCATCCGCTCGGTTTCCTCGACCCTTTCGGGGTCTTCCTCCCGGACCCGCTCCAGTTCGGCCTCCAGCGAACGGCTCGGCGGCAGGAATTCGTGTAGTGGCGGGTCCAGCAGCCTGACGGTGACCGGGAGGCCCTCCATCTCACGCAGGATCCCCTCGAAGTCGCTCTGCTGAAGCGGCAGCAGCGCCTCAAGGCGCCGGCGGCGGTCGGTCTCATCGGCTGAGACGATCACGGCACGGACCTTCGGCAGCCGGTCCGCCGACATGAACATGTGCTCGGTCCGGCAGAGCCCGACCCCCTCGGCCCCGTGCAGACGGGACCGGGCCGCGTCTTCGGGAGTGTCGGCGTTTGCCCGGACCTCGAGGCGTCGGATCTCGTCGGCCCACTCGAGCACGGTCTGGAAGTATTCGTCGATCACCGCTTCGACCAGAGGGACGTCTTCGGTCGTGATCTCTCCGGTGGTGCCGTCGATCGCGATCAGATCGCCCTCGCGGACCGTCGTATCGCCGACCCGCATCAGGCGGTCGTCGGCATCGACCTCGACCTCGGCCGCGCCGCTGACGCAGGGCCGGCCCATCCCTCTGGCGACCAGCGCGGCGTGGGAGGCCTTGCCGCCTTCGCTGGTCAGGATTCCACGTGCCGCGTTGAAACCGGCGACATCGTCGGCCTCGGTGAACCGCCTGACCAGGATCACGTCGCGACCTTCGTGAGCGGCCTCCACCGCGGCTTCGGCGCTGAACACCGCCCCGCCCTTCGCCGCCCCCGGTGAGGCCGCCACTCCCCGGGTCAGCGCGCCGAAAGGGTGGTCCGGATCGAACGAGGGATGGAGCAGTTGGTCCAGTTTCGACGCCTCGATCGTGGTCAGGGCCTGCGGCCGGCGAAGCAGCCCCTCGGAGACCGCGTCCACGGCGAAACGCACCGCGGCACGGGCAGGCCGCTTGGCCGAGCGGGTCTGAAGGATGTAGAGGCGGCCCTCTTCGATCGTGAACTCGACGTCCTGCATGTCACCGAAGTGCTTCTCCAGGGAAGCGAGGATCTCCAGCAGGTCCCGGTGGACCTCCGGCAGCGGGTCGGCAAGCTCGTCCAACCCCAGCGTGTTGCGCACACCGGAGACCACGTCCTCGCCCTGGGCGTCAAAGAGGAAGTCGCCGGACGGCTCGGGGGCTCCGGTGATCTCGTCCCGGGAGAACGCGACCCCGGAGCCGGAGTTCGAGCCCATGTTTCCGTAGACCATCTGCTGGACGTTGACCGCCGTGCCCCATTCATCGGGGATGCCGTGAATCCGCCGGTACTCGACCGCCCGGGATCCCTTCCAGGAATCGAACACCGCCCGGATCGTCATTTCCAGCTGTTCGACCGGGTCCGACGGCAGCGGTTTGCCGGTCTGGTCCCTGTAAAGGTCCTCGAACGACTCGACCAGGCGCTGCAGCTCGGCGACGCCGAGTTCGTTGTCGAACTTCACCCCGGCCGAGCCCTTCACTGACCCGAGTTCGTTTTCATACAACTCCCCGGGTATCCCGGCGACCACGTTGCCGAACATCTGGACAAATCTCCGCCGCGAGTCCCAGGCGAATCGCTCGGACCCGGATCTGCGGGCGAGTCCGTCGACGGTCCGGTCGTTGATGCCCAGGTTGAGCACCGTGTCGAGCATTCCGGGCATTGATTCACGGGCGCCGGACCGGGCCGAGATGAGCAGCGGGTCATCGGGGTCGCCCAGCTTCCTTCCCGCCCGCTGCTCGAGACGGCCGATCGCTTCGGGTACCTGGCGTTCGAGCCCGTCCGGCTCGCGCCCGAGGCGCATCCAGGCAACGCAGGCTTCGGTCGTGATGGTGAACCCCGGCGGCACCCGGTCTTCTCCGAGTACCCCGACCATTTCCGCCAGATTGGCTCCCTTGCCGCCGAGCAGGGCAACCATCTTGCGGTCGCCGTCGGCGAAATCGTAGACGAACTTGACGGGGTCGGCCATCGGGCTCAGGTTAACGGTCTCGTCCGCACAGCGTTCCGCCGGCACCTCGTCCGGGCCCGTACCTCGATCCGCGGGCGGCCCGTCTCGCAGGGCCCGGGGCGACCGGGCCGGTCCAGGGTCAGCGTTCGGAAGTCGCCCGCGGATGTGCGCTGAAGTAGACGTCCTTGAGCTGCTGGCCGGAAAGGTGGGTGTACATCTGGGTGGTGGCCACGTCGGCGTGGCCGAGCATCTCCTGGACCGCCCTCAGGTCGCATCCCCCAGCCAGCAGGTGGGTGGCGAACGAGTGACGCAGGGTGTGCGGGCTCATCCGGTCCTCCAGCCCGGCCGTCTTCGCGTGGGACTGGACGATCTTGTAGAGGCCCTGACGGGTCAGCGCCTTGCCGCGGAAGTTGAGGAAGAGGGCCTTTTCGGAGCGGCCCTTGACCAGTTCTGGTCGGCCGGAGCGAAGGTATGCCTCGATCGCGTAGATCGCATGACGCCCGAGCGGGACGATCCGCTCCTTGCTGCCTTTGCCCCTCGCCCGCAACATGCCGGCGTGGGTGTCCACGTCGGTCATCTCGAGCCCGGTCAGCTCCGAAGCCCGCAGTCCGCACGCGTACATGACCTCGAGGATCGCGCGGTCCCGCGTCGCCTGGGGAGAGGACCCCTGCGGCGAGGCGAGCAGCTTCGAGACCTCGGCCTGGTTCAGCACCTTCGGCAGTTTCTTCGAGCGGCGGGGCGTGGTCAGGCTGACCGTCGGGTCGTCGGTCAACAGTTCCTCCCGACGCAGGTGTTTGTAGAACGAGCGAAGGGCGGCAGTCTTGCGGTGGACCGTCGATGCCGCCAGGTCGCGTTCGCCGTCGGCCGACTTCAGGTCGGCTACGAACTCGGACATCTCGGCCGGACTGACCTCGACCGGGTCGATCTCCTGCTGACGGAGATAGGCTCCGTACTGGAGCAGGTCGGTCCGGTAGGCGTTGAGCGTGTTGCGCGAAAGCCCCCGTTCGAGCTCGAGGTAGGCCAGGAACTCGAGCAGCAGATGTTCAAAACGGGCGCCGGCGGCATCGGGCTTCGCAGGGGTGGCAACGGGAGGCATGGCTAACCATTCTCCCCGCCCGCCGCGCTCCCTTGCCCCGCAACGAATCCGGCAGAATAAGACGGTCGTCCGGCTGATCGGTCCTGGCAGATTCAGGCCGGCGTCCGGCTGATCAGCTCTGCCAGCCGGCCCCCGGCGGCCAGCGGCCCGGCAAAAAACGGGGGGTCCTCTTCGAGGTCCCGGCCCATCGAACTCCGCGGCAGGCCCGATCGCCCGTACGCGTCCAGGTCCACCGGTTCGAAAGTGACCCGGTGCCGACCGGCCCCGAGCCGGACAGCCAGATCGCCGACCTCTTCCATATCGATCTCGCCTGCCATCTCCGGCAGCGGGAGCTCCACTCCGTCCAGGAGCAGTTCGAGCACCGCCCGGGAGTGGTGGCTGAGGTTGCGGTGCCGGGGCCGGGGATCGGCCGCCGAAAGCCTCGGCGAAAGGACCGCGGCGGCGCCGAGGGCGAGCGCGGCATGCAGGACATCGAGCGCGACCATCCCTCCGTGGCCGTAGTTGGTGGCAGAGCCGAGGATGCCGGGACCCGGCCCGGCGATCACGCCGTCGAGGTCGCCGGTGGTCGCGGCATCGATCGCGCCAACTACTGTGATCGCCTCCGCCGAGCCGCCGTAGGCCGGGCCGGCGGTCAGGTGGGCCGCGATCAGGCCGCGTTCGACGAGCTCGCCGACATCCCGTGAAAGCGATCCCGGCAGGGCGCCGCCGCCGGTCTGCACGTAGCCGACCCGGGGCGGGCGCTCCCCGCTCCGCTTCGCACCTTCGGCGACCGCCCAGGCAGCCGGGGCCAGATGGCCGTGGAGGCCGATCGCCAGCACCGGCGCTCGCTCTGCCGGCGGAGGGCCCGGTTGATCAACCTCGCGCTCGACCGTCGCCACCGGATGCTGAACCGGGCTGTAGTTCAGCTTCATCACGTGCTCGCCCCCGCTGCCCTCGGCCGAGAGGCCCCTGGTCAGGTTCACGTAGACGATGTCGAAGCCGCCGGAGCCGAGACCCAGGTCGAGCCGCTTCGGTGTTCACGACGACTTCGTCGCCGACCTCGCACGGGCCGATCAGGCTCTGGTCACACCAGGCCCGGCGGGTCTCGCCGTCAAGCTCGGTCTCGAGCGGTTCGACCGATACGACGGTGGCCCGCCTAAGCTTCAGCACCGGCCGGCCTCACTGACGATCGCCTCGCAGATCTCGAGCATCTCGCCCAGGTTGGCCTGCGGCACGGTCTCATCGGCGGTGTGGTTTTCGAAAGTCCCGTTGGCCAGCAGCAGGAAGTCGAGGCCTTCCGCGATGAAGACGTTGGCGTCGGAACCGCCGCCGGTCGAGACCCTCACCGGATCATGGCCGCGCGATCTGAGAGCCGCCTCGGCGATCGCCAGCGAGCGGGCGTCTTCCGGTATCCGGTAGCCACGGAAGTGCTCGTAAGTGACGATCTCGACCTCGCAACCGGCCTCCGAAGCCGCCCAGACCATCGAGTCGCTCATCGCGGCGATCACCTCGGTCACCCGTTCGGGATCGGTCGAACGGGCCTCGCCGGCGACCCGGCAGGTGCCCGGGATCACGTTGCCCGAGCTGCCGCCCGCGATCGTGCCGATGTTGGCGGTGGTTCCGGGGTCGAGCCGGCCGAGTTCCATTTCGGCGATCGCCGATGCCGCCGCCGCGATCGCCGAGCGGCCCGACTCCGGCTTTAGCCCGGCGTGGGCCTCGACCCCGGTGAAGTCCGCCTCTATCGCCATATGGGTCGGCGCCGCGATGATCACCTCGCCGATCGCGGTCGCGTGGTCGAGCACATAGCCCACCGGCGACTCAAGCTGCGAGACGTCGAACCGCGCGGCGCCCCTCAGCCCCTGCTCCTCGGCCACCGTGAACAGCAGCTCGATCCCGGTCTCCCCCGGATTTCCTGCGTGCCTGGCGGCAAGCTCGACCAGAACCGCGACCGCCGCCTTGTTGTCAGCGCCGAGGATCGTCTCGCCCCCGCTGCGGTAGATGCCGTCCTCCAGCACCACTTCGATCGGTTCATCGTGGGGCACCGTGTCGAGATGCGCGCAGAAGGCGACCCAGCCCGGCCCCTTTCCGGGGACCCGGGTCAGCAGGTTGCCGGCCCCCGCGCCGGCCGGAACGGCGGCATCGTCCTCGAAGACCTCGAGCCCGAAGCTCTCGAGTTCCCGCCTGACCTCGGCCGCCACCTCGGCCTCCTCCCCGGTCGGGCTGGCGATTTCGCAGAGCCGGGCGAACCTGCCCACGGTCGTCTCAGGCGGTCTCTGGGCGGGCGGCGCGGCTCACGCTAGGTCTCTACCCGGTCTTCGATCGCCTCGGTTCGGCTGCCCCGCAATTCGGCGGCCCGCTCAGCGGCCGCCTTCATGAACTCCCTGAAAAGTGGCTCGGGGCGGTTCGGCCGCGAATTGAACTCGGGGTGGAACTGCGAAGCGACGTAGAAAGGATGGTCCGGCAACTCGACGATCTCGACCAGGCGCTCGTCGGGCGAGGTGCCGCTGCAGACGAGGCCCTCGTCCTCGAGCCGGGTGCGCAGCAGGTTGTTGACCTCATATCGGTGGCGGTGACGCTTGTAGATCACTGCCTCGCCGAATATCTCCAGTGCCCTGGTCTCCGCATGAAGCTTGACCGGGTCGGCGCCGAGCCGCATCGTGCCGCCCATGTCGGAGACCTCCTTCTGCTCGGGCAGCAGGTCGACCACCGGGAACGGGGTCTCGGGGTCGAATTCGGCCGAGTTGGCCCCGTCCATGCCGGCCAGCGAGCGGGCGAACTCGATCACCGCGATCTGCATGCCGAGGCAGATCCCGAGGTAAGGAATGTCGTTTTCGCGCGCGTAGCGGGCGGCCTCGACCTTGCCCTCCACCCCGCGCTCTCCGAAGCCACCGGGAATCAGCACCCCGTCGACCCCGTCGAGCCGGGTCAGATCGAACTCCTCCGAGTCGACCAGGTCGATCCCGACCTTGACCCCGTTGTGGATCCCGCCGTGCTCGAGCGCCTCGATCACCGACTTGTACGAATCGGCGAGCTGCACGTACTTGCCGACCAGCGCGATCCGGACCTCTCCCTCTGCCCGGTCGGCCATGCGCAGCATCTCCTCCCACTCGAGCAGGTCGGGCGGCGGGCCGTCCATGTTGAAGTGGTCGAGGATGAAGTCGTCGAGGCCTTCGGCCCGGTACATCAGCGGGATCCGGTACACGTTTTCCACGTCCTGGCCGGAGATGACCGACTCGGTCGGCAGGCTGGCGAACTGGGCGATCTTCTTGCGGATGTCGTGGTCGAGCCCGGACACCGACCGGCAGATCAGGGCGTGGGGCTGGATGCCGATCCTCCTCAGCTCGTTGACCGAGTGCTGGGTCGGCTTGGTCTTCATCTCACCGGCGTGCTTGATGTACGGAACCAGGGTCAGGTGGATGAACATCGCGCGACGCGGGCCGAGGTCCGTGTAGAGCTGGCGGATCGCCTCGAGGAACGGCAGCGACTCTATGTCTCCGACCGTCCCGCCGATCTCGGTGATCACGAAATCGACCTGCTTGGTCTCTGCCACGATCAGGATCCGGTTCTTGATCTCGTCGGTGATGTGCGGGATCACCTGGACCGTGGCGCCGAGGTAGTCGCCGCGCCGCTCGCGGTTGATCACCGCGTTGTAGACCGATCCGGCGGTGACGTTCGAGGCGCGGGAGGTGTTCTCGTCGGTGAACCTCTCGTAGTGCCCGAGGTCGAGATCGGTCTCGGCCCCGTCCTCGGTCACGAACACCTCGCCGTGCTGGAAGGGGCTCATGGTGCCGGGGTCGACGTTCATGTACGGGTCGAACTTCTGGATCTGGACCCGGAATCCGCGCGAGACCAGCAGGCGCCCGATCGAGGCGGAAGCGATCCCCTTGCCGAGTGCCGAGAGTACCCCGCCGGTGACGAAGATGAAGCGGGTTTCTCCTTGGCTGCGGTCGCTCACTTGGCTCTCCCCAGAGAGTCTATAAACCGGAGGGGCGGAAATTCATCAATCGTTTTCGAGATCGAGCGGAACTCCCCGAAGACGGTGATCGCGGCGACCATCACCAGGGCGATCAGCCGGCCCGTCTCGTCCAGTTCGGTCAGCATCCAGATCCCGGCGATCGCTCCGGCCAGGTTCGAACCGGTGTCGCCCAGCATCGCCCGGTTTCTGAGGGTGAAGACGATCGAGACCACGAACGGCCCCACGAAGACCCCGAGCAGTTCGATCGGCAGCAGCGTCCACCCGAACAGGCAGAAGCAGACCAGCAGCAGGAAGAGCGCCTTCTCGACCCGGCCGCCCCGCAGGTCGAACAGGTTGAACAGGTTGGTTGCCAGGATCAGCAGGGCCACGTCCCGGATGTAGCCGAGCCACTCGTTGCCGGTGCCGGCGACCACGTAGGCGGCCAGGGCGAGCGCACCCAGGGCCTTGACCGCCCCGGTCGAGAGCTCACCGCGCGAAAGTGCGGCGGTGTGTCCGCGCCAGCCCCGCGGTGTGTCCGGGTTGGAGCCGAGGCCGAGCGAGTCGTCCAGCAGCCCGAGGAAAGCTATCCCGACCAGGTAGACGATCCAGCGCCGCAACCCGGGGTCCAGCAGGTCCAGGCCGGCCCGGTCGTCGAGGACCGCCAGGGGGGCGAGGCTGACCAGCGAGGCCGTGACCAGGATCGCCCCCAGCGGGAAGGCAAGGCTCTCCTTGCGGTAGTTCACCCGGACCAGCCCTGCGCGGACCAGCCCCCTGATCCCGGGCGGCACGATCAGGACCGCCACCAGGATCGCGATCGGGAAACCGGCCCAGGTGACTTCTCAGCCCTGCTTTCCGGCTGCCTGCTGATTCGCCGACGGACTGACCGGCTTCAGCAGCTCCGGGAGGACCCGGTCGGCGCCGTCCTTCACCCCGAAGCTGCCCTCGGCCCCACCGAGTGCGAAGACCAGGCTGACCTTGCCGGCGGGCTGCTCGATGTTGTCGACGCTGTTGACCTCGTTCGCGGAAAAGAAATCGATCGAAGAGGGGTCGGTCGAGACCTGCTCGACCCCGACCAGCTTGGCCCGGGTCGAGTCGGCGCCCCTGATGATCGCCTCGTCGAGCAGTTCGCTCTCCGCCTCCTCAACCGGCCCGAGGCCGCTCAGGTCGCCGCGAAAGAGGACCAGACCGTCCAGGTTTCCGAACTGGCCGCTGGTCTGCGAGAACAGCTCGCTGCGGGTTGCCCGCAGAACCCGGCCGCCGTTTATCAGCTGACGCCCGGTCACGATCCCGTACTTTTCCAGCAGTTCGTCGCGATCGCCTCGGGCCGGCTTTCCGCCGCCTCCGAGGACCTGACCGAGCTTCTCGACCGAGGGGGGTTGGCGTACCGCGCCGACCGCGACCAGCTTCGCCCCGGACGGGACCAGCGCCGTCTCCACCGATTTGGTTATGCCGGAGGGCAGTTCACCGAAGCTGACCAGCCCGATCCGCTCACCCGCCAGCCTCGAGTCGATCAGCAGAGGATAGGCACGGTTGCCGAAATCGTCGGACCACTCGAGCTGCTGGTTGAGGTCGTCGACCTCGCTCCGGGCGTTGTCGAGATCGCTGGTCAGGCTCTGCTCGATGTCCTTCTTGGTCTCCGTGAGCAGGTCGCCGCCGAACTCCGAGCCGATCAGGATCCCGATCGCCAGGGCGAGGAAGATGGCGGCCAGAGAGGCCGCGTGGTAGCGGGCGCTGTATCCCATGGCGCAAGCCTATGGTCTCAGACGCCGAGCCAGATCTTGAACTTGAGCCAGATCAGGTCGAACAGGTCGGCCAGGGCGGGAGAGCTGAGCACGACGATCACCGCCAGGACCAGGAACGCGCCGAGGAACAGCAGCAGCGGGCCGGTCGAGAGACCGGGGCTGTAGAGCCGGCTCACCCCCTTGGCATCGACCAGTACCTCACCGATCCTGAGCCTGGTCAGGAAGGTCGAAGACATCCCGGCCCGGTCCTTGTCGAGGAACTCGATCAGGTTGAAATGGGCGCCGACCGTGACGATCAGAGAGGCCCCCTTCTCGAACGCCATCAACATCGCCACGTCCTGGCTCGTTCCGACCGAGGGCAGCACGGTGGGCTCGAGACCGAGGTCGACAAGCCGTTGCCGGCCCGGTGCCTTTCCGCTGCTGTAGGCGTGCACGATCAGCTCGGCCCCGGACTTCAGCGTGGCGTCGGTGGCCGAGTCCATGTCGCCGAGGATCATGTCCGGCCGGTAGCCGGCCTCCCGGATCGCATCGGCCCCGCCGTCGACGCCGACCAGGATCGGCCGGACGTCCCGGATGTAGGCCCGCAGCGCGCGCAGGTCCCGTTTGTATTCGGGACCCCGCACCACGATCAGCACGTGGCGGTCGCGGAAGTCCGTCGCCGTCTCGGGCAGCGGGATATTGCCGCTCAGAAGCTCGCTCTCGTCGCGGACGTGGGTGACCGTGTTCTCTGCGAACTCGGCCAGGGCGAGGTGTATCTCTTCCTGCTGCCGGGCGATCCTGACGGTCGAGATCGGGTTTGAGCTGCTCCAGGCCGGTCGCCACCGTGCTCCCCCCCAGGTTCAACTCGGGACCGACCAGTTCGACCCCCTGGCCGTCGTCGACCAGCTCGAACAGGTCGTCCTCCGGGAAGTCGACCAGCCGGACGCCCGCCTCGACCAGGATCAGCGGCCCGCGATTCGGGTAACGGTCGTCTGAGGAGGGCTCGTTGTTCAGCACTGCGCTCACCCCGCTTGCCGCAAGGTCTTCGGCCGCGATGCGGTCGATGTTGCGATGGCCGATCACCGCGATATCGCCGGGCGCCGAGACCCTTGACCAGATCCTTGGTCTTGCGGCCGGTGCGGATACGGCCTTCGGTCCTGGGGCGATCGTGGGCCGCGGGCCGGTCCTCGACCGGCCCCCGCCCGCCGCCGCGCCTGGAACGGAGCCGTTTGGCCAGGGTGCTCACCCCATGAGGGTAATGCCTACCGGCGGGAGCCCACCAGTTCGCGGGCGTGGCTGGTCGCCGCCTCGCTTTCGCCGCCCGCGCCCAGCATTCGCCGGATTTCGGCGATCCGGTCCTCCCCGGAAAGCGCCGAGACGGTCGCGGTGGCCGGCTCGGCACCCGAATCCTTGTCGACCGCGAAGTGGCTGGTCGGCCCTCGAGGCGACCTGCGCCAGATGGGTGATCGCGATCACCTGACGGCTCGCGGCGACCTCGTGCAGCCGCTCACCGACCGCAGCGGACGTGTTGCCGCCGATCCCGGCGTCGATCTCATCGAATACGAGCGACCCGGTCCCGGTCGCCGGTATCGCGCCCGCCAGGGCCAGCATCACCCGCGAGAGCTCTCCCCCGGAAGCCGTGTCGCGCAACGGCATCTTCTCCATCCCGGGGTTCGGGGCCAGCATGAACTCGGCCGATTCCGCCCCGGCGGGTCCCGGCCCGTCATCGTGCTCGACCAGCTCGATGGTCAGCTCGGCCCCGGGCATAGCCAGGGCCTCGAGGTCGCCGGTAACGTCCGAGGCCAGGCTCGCCGCTGCCTCGCGGCGGCCGGCCGAAAGCCCGGCCGCTGCCTCCGACCGCTCGGTCTCCAGTCGCTCGATCGCTTCGCGAAGCTCTTGTTCCCGGCCCTCGCTGCCTTCCAGGCGATCGATCTCCGAACGGCAGCGATCACCGTGGGCCAGGACCGCCTCGACCGTTCCTCCATGTTTTCGCTGGAGCCGGTCGATCAGTTCGAGCCGCTGCTCGACCTCGCCGAGCCGGGCCGGATCCGCCTCAATGCCGTCTTGGTAGCGGGTCAGGTCCGTACCAGCATCCTCGAGCTCGAGCGAGAGGCTCTCGACTCGCTCGATCAAGGGATCGAGATCCGGGTCAAGCCCGGTCACCACGGCCAGCGCCTGGCTCGCCCTGGCCAGCTGTCCCCGGGCGCCTTCGCTCTCCCCGTCGCCGGCGATGTGCTCCCCCGCGAGCGCGGCCGCCTCCCGCAGGCCCTCGGCGTGGCGGAGCCGCTCCCGCTCGGCCTCGAGGCCGTCCCGCTCGCCCGGTTCGAGTTCTGCCGCATCGATCTCATCCAGCTCGAACCGGAGCAGGTCGAGGTCACGTTCTCTGGCCCGGTCGCGTTCGAGCAGGTCCCGCAGTTCTCCCCGGCCGCCCGGTGCTGCTCGTACGCCTGTCGGTACCCGGCCCACGCGATCTTCCTGGGGTCCGCCCCCGGCGCCGTCGACCATCGCCATCTGCGCTGAGCCGATGGTCAGCCTGCGGTGCTCGTGCTGGCCATAGAAGGCGATCAGCCGACTCCCGAGCAGACGGAGGTCGGCCGCGGTGGCTGCCCTGCCGCCGAGAAAGGCCGAAGTCCGTCCTCCCGCCGAGACCCGGCGGCCGAGCACGATCTCCTCGCT
>CAVXYR010000001.1:0-181736 GCA_963766115.1 uncultured Solirubrobacterales bacterium | reverse complement strand
ACCGCTTCCGTTTCGGCATCCTTTTCGCGATCTACCTGGTCGGCGCCGGCACCGAGCGCTTCCTGGTCGAATTCCTGCGGACCAACACCCGGATCGAGTTCGGCCTGACCGCGGCCCAGTTCACCAGCCTGGCGGTCATCGCGGCCGGCCTGATCTGGATCATCGCGGTCCGGGTCCGCCACGGCACCCTGGCCCGCCCGGCCGACCAGGCGGCCATGTACGAGGCGGAACCGCAGAAGGCATAATCAGTCCCCCGGGCGGTTAGCTCAGTTGGAAGAGCACCTGCTTCACACGCAGGGGGTCGGCGATTCGAGCCCGTCACCGCCCATCGCCTCCGCGACCTCAGTCGGTCGCCCGGGGTCAACCTCCCGAGCGGGAGAGTCCTGGCGTCGACGGCTCGGAGTCGTGGCGGCGATCGGGGTGGTCGCGTTCGTTGAACTGGCGCAGACCCTCGATGGTTGCCGCCTCTCCGATGCTGCGGTTGAAGCATTCGGCTTCGATCCGCAGGCCTTCGTCGAGCGGGAGGCCGAAGCCGCGGACCGCCGCCTCCTTGTCGGTGCGTAGCGCTCCCTGGGGAAGTGCGGCTATCGAGTGGGCCAGCTCGATCGCCCGCTCCAGGCAGGTACCGTCCGGGACGACCTCGTTGACCAGGCCGATGTCCAGGGCCTCGCGTGAATCGATGACCCGCCCGGTGATGATCAGGTCCATTGCCCGCCGGAATCCGATCAGGCGAGGAAGCCGCTGGGTACCACCGTCGGCCAGACCGATGTTCCAGCGCCGGCAGGTCACTCCGAAGGTCGCCCTCTCGTCGGCGATCGCCAGGTCGGTCCAGCAGGACCACTCCAGCCCTCCGGCGTACGCGACCCCGTTGACCGCTGCGATGGTCGGCTTGTAGAGGTCGGTCCAACGGGAGGGGCCGAGGACCCCGGGCCGCTCGCCCGAGGCATGCGCATCGAGCTCGGCCCGATCGGTCGGGTCGAACAGATCGCTGTCGAAGGCGGCTTTCAGATCACCGCCGGCGCAGAATGCCCGGTCTCCCGCGCCGGTCAGGATTCCGACCATTGCCTCGTCGTCGGCCCGGAATCGGCCCCAGGCATCGACCAGCTCATGATGGGTCTGCGGGCCGATCGCGTTCATCCGCTCGGGCCGGTTGATCGTGATCACGGTCACCGGCCCTTCGGTCTCGTAAAGGAGGTGTTCGTAGGCCCGGTCGGTCATCGTTCGCTCAGTCGCGCCAGCGGCGCTCGAACGGGAGGCGCCATCTGTAGGGCTGGATCAGGTCGTGGATGTCTTTCGGCCCCCACGATCCACGGTCGTAGATCTGGACGTCGGGCGGGTTCTCGAGCATCGGCGCCGAGGCCGCCCAGAGGCGCTCGATCCCGTCGGCGGTGGTGAACAGGGTGTGATCGCCGCCCATCGCGTCCCGGATCAGGCGCTCGTAGGCTCTCAGCGTGTCGCCTTCCTTGCCGGCGTCGCTGAGCGAGAACTGGAGGCTCGCCTTGTCGAGCTGCATTCCGGCCCCGGGCCGCTTGCCGTAGAAGGAGAGCGAGATCCTCGATGACTCGTCGAGGTCGAAGGTGAGGTGGTCGGGACCGTACTGGCCGACCCCCGAATCGGCCGGGAACATGCTCTTCGGCGGCGGCCGGAAGGCGATCGAGATGATCCTGGCGCCTTCGGCCATCTGCTTGCCGGTCCTCAGGTAGAACGGCACGCCCGACCAGCGCCAGTTGTCGATGCTCGCCTTGATCGCGATGAAGGTCTCGGTCCGGGAGTCGGACGAGACGCCGTCCTCGTCGCGGTAACCCTCGTAGCGCCCGCGGACCACGTGTTCGGGCAGGATCGGCTGCAGCGAGCGGAAAACCTTGTTCTTCTCTTCGGTGATCGATTGTGGCTCCAGGGCGACCGGCGGCTCCATCGCAACGAAGCCGAGGATCTGCAGCAGGTGGGTGACCACCATGTCCCGGAAGGCGCCGGTCGCGTCGTAGAACTTGCCGCGCCCGTCGACCGAGAGCGTCTCGGGCACGTCGATCTGGATGTGGTCGATGTGGTTGCGGTTCCAGATCGGTTCGAACAGCCCGTTGGCGAACCTCAGCGCGAGGATGTTCTGGGCCGCCTCCTTGCCGAGGAAGTGGTCGATCCGGAAGACCCTTTCCTCGGGAAAGACCTGGTGGACCTTCTCGTTCAGCGCCCTGGCCGAGGCCAGGTCGGTCCCGAACGGTTTCTCCATGACGATCCTCGACCGACCGACCAGTCCGGCCTCGCCCAGCATCTGGATCACCGGAGTGGCGGCCTTGGGGGGAACGCTCAGGTAGTGGAGTCGCCGGGCGGGCTGGCCGATCGAGGCCTCCGCTTCGGCCACCGCGGTCGAGAGCCCGGCCGGCCCGGCCGGGCCGGCCGCCTGGCTGACGTAGGTCAGGCGGCGCTCGAAGTTCCGCCAGTTCTCCTCGTCGAACCCGTCCCGGCCGAAGTCCTCACAGGCCTCCCGGGCGAAGCTACGGAATTCGGCTGTGGTCCGCTCTTCAAGCGAGGTGCCGACAATCCGGCAGTCGGCAAGCTGGCCGGCCCGTTCGAGGTGGAGAAGGCCGGGCAGAAGCTTGCGCCTGGCGAGATCTCCGGTGGCACCGAACAGGACGATCACGTGAGGTTCTGGCGGCTCGAATGCAGAGACGTCGGCGTCGCGTGGTCCGTTTTCGTTCATGGCTCAATCTATCCGGGATTGAACCGGCTCCGGCGATGCCGGGTGTCGAGATTCAGTGACCGCTGCGTGCGTACCGGTTCCGGTCGCCCCGTTCCATCCGCACCAGAGTCCGAACAGGATCACCGCGACCAGCGCGCCGAGCCAGTGGAGGCCGATTACCACCGCGAGGAGGCTGGGCAGGCCGGCCAGGATCGCGCCGAGAACCGTCCGCCCCCGCGGCAGATCGAGCACGGTGGCGGTGAATGCGGCGCAGAGGAGCCAGGCCGCCGGGCCCGAAAACCAGCCCCAGGATTCGAAAAACGACTTCGGCAGCGCGATCGCGAGCACGATCGAGAGCACCGCCACCGCGGCAAGCTGGATCAGCGTGCTTTTCAGGAGAATCGTCCGGTTCATCGGGTTGTGCGAACCGGGCTGTTTCGCCCGCCGTCCCGGCGGGATGCCGAATCCTGGCGGGATGGCACCCGGTACCCGGCGTATAATCGCAGGCCCATGTTCTCGACCCGCAGGCCAATCCTCCGGCGGACACGAAGGCGGGTCGGTTCGATTCTCGCTGGCACGCTGCTGCTCGCATTGCTGGTGGCGGTCGCCGGTACATCACCGGCCACCGCGACAAGTGGCGACATGCTGGTCAAGGCGGACGTCTCCCAGGCCGGAAAGGTCCTCGTGGTGCAGTTCCGCACCCGGGAGCAACTCGCGCTGAAGGATCTGGCACGTCAACCAGATTTCAGCCGTACCGGGTCGAAGTACCTGTGTCTGGAGATCAACCGGGCCGGACACAAGGTCGTCTCGAGGATCTGCCTGGGAGGTCGGAAACGGCCACATCACGCGGTCGGTGTCTCCCGGACCCTGCGGGACGGCAAGATCATCTCGAAGAAGACGGTCAAAGCCAACGTCAAGCGGGTCGAGGGCAAGAAACTGGTGGTCTCGTTCGAGCCCGGGGCGGCGCGACTGGTGCCGGGCCGCTATTCATGGCGGGCGGCGCTCTCGGGTGTCAGCTGCGCTTCAGGGGGAGTCGGCTGCCGGAGCTATCTGCCGAAGGGTCGGCTGGCGAGTTACCGGGTCAAGCCGATCGTCGCCGTCGGCTGCACCGGTGGCAACGGTCAGGTCGTGCGAAGCGGGCCGGCAGCGGGCAAGCGGGTCGCGCTCACCTTTGACGACGGCCCCAGCAGCTACACGCCCGCCGTGCTCGACGTACTCCGGAAAATGAAGGTCAAGGCGACCTTCTTCATGCTCGGGATCCAGGTTAACGGCGATCCCGCGATGGCCCGGCGCGTGCTGGCCGCCGGGCACGAGATCGGCAACCACAGCAATGCTCACGCCCTTCTGCCGAGCTCCTCGGACATCCGCTACACCAGCAACCTGATCCGCAGCCGGACCGGGTTCAGGCCTTGCCTGTTCCGCCCGCCGTACGGGGCGATCAACAGCTCGGTCATATCGGGGGCGAAGAGCGCCGGTATGAAAACCGTGCTCTGGGACGTCGACACGCAGGACTGGAGGACTCCCGGCACGGGCTCGATCGCGGCCTCGATCAGGAGTGCCGGCGCCGGTTCGATCGTTCTGATGCACGATGGAGGCGGCTACCGCGGTCAGACGGTCGCGGCTCTGTCGGGCGCGATCCGCAGCCTGCGCCACCGCGGTTACAGGTTTAGCACGGTCTCACGGCTGCTCGGCAACCGGACGATCTACCGTCCGGTACGCTGATCGCGGTCAGGGGTCGCCGGACGGCGGATGATCAGGGGTCGCCCAGGGGCTGGTAGGTCAGCTTTCTTCCGAGCAGCTCGGAAACAGTTGCGAACGAGTAACCCTCCGCCCTCAGTTCGTCGATTACGTTCGGCAGGGAGGAGATCGTGATCTCGCGGTAACGGTCCCCGCCGTCGTGCATCAGGATTATCGAGCCGAACTGGGCATTCAGCTTGGTACCCTCGACCACCGCGTCGACCGTGGCGCCGTCGGTCCAGTCCTCGGTGTCGACGTCCCAGAGCACCGTGTCCATGCCGGCCTTTTCCGCCCGGTCCACAAGTGGCTGGTCGACGTTGCCATACGGGGGACGGAAGGCGCATGGACGAACCCCGGACGCCTGTTCGATCACGTCGTTGGTGGCCTCCAGGTCAGCCTGGTCGGGCAGCGAGTCGTGTTCCATCGAATGATTGCCGACTTCGCTTCCCTGCTCGACGATTGCCACGGACCTGGTCCGGGTCCCGCTCGACGTTCGTACCCAGCAGGAAAAACGTGCCGCTGACTCTCTTCTCGCGCAGGATTTCGAGGATGTCTGCGGTTGAGGTACCCGGGCCGTCGTCGAAAGTCAGGGCGACCTGCCTCTCGTCGCGCGGCCCGTAGCGGAACTCCTCTCCCTTGGTCCCTTCGCACTTCACCAAGGCAGGGACCCTGAGGTTGAACTCGCCTTCTCCGTCCGCCGGGAGCCGGTCGACGCAGCCGTCTCCGGGTTCCCCGTCACAGCTGCCGTCGCTGCTGATGAAGCGGAACCGGTAGCGGTCGAACGGCAGTCCCAGCTCGGCGAGGGGCATCCGGACCACGGTCATGCCCGGTTCGGGCTCCCTGACCTCGGCGATCAGGTTGCCGTCCTCGGCGCCCTTGCCGGACTGGTCGGCGATCGCGGTCGTGCCGACCGAGCGGTCCGATCCCCCGAGACAGATCCTCTCGCCATAGCCGTTGTCCGGCTCGGCATCGATCTGCTCCATCTCGAGGCAGATGTACTCGGCGTCTCCGCGGTCGAGGTCGGGGTGGGTTTCCAGGCTCCCCAGCGGGACCGGCTTGGCGGTGCGGACCGTGAACTCGAAGTCGCGCTCGACCTGGCGGATCTCGCCCTGCCGGAAGGCGAGCGGGCTGGTCAGGGCAGCGGGCTGGGCGCCGGTGGCGAATACCACCGCCACGACGGCACAAACGGCTCCGGCCAGGGTGAAATAAACTTTGCCGCGCCGGTTCATTGCTGGCCACCCGGGGTCATTGACTGACAGGGTACCGATCATCCCCGCGGGCCCTGCAGGGCCGTACCATCTGGATACCAGCCCGCACCGAACCAGCCCCAGCCGTGTTTGAGCAACCGATGACGTCACTATCCATCCACCGGAAAGGTGCCCTGGCGGCCCTTTTCCCGGTCCTGCTCGGCTTGCTGTTTTTGGCTTCGCCATCGGCTTCCGAGGCCTCATCCAAGGGGGCTCTGACCCCCAAGGTGACCAGTCAGAATCCCAAGGGATCGCCGTACGATCGCGCGGGGATGTGGATCTGGTACGTGGACAGCTCCCACGGCGGCAACACCGGCAGAATCATCAAGCAGGCCAGGAATTCCGGGATCGGCACGCTCTACATCAAGTCCGGCGACGGCACCAACACCTGGAGCCAGTTCAACCGCAAGCTGGTCGAGCGGTTCCAGCGGGCCGGCCTCAAGGTATGCGGCTGGCAGTACGTATACGGGGACAAGCCGGGCCGGGAGGCCAAGGTTTCGGCCTACTCGAAGAAGCAGGGCGCCGACTGCTTCGTGATCGACGCCGAGACTGAGTACGAGGGCGAGTATTCGGCTGCCGACCGCTACATCAGGGCGTTGCGCAAGCGGGTCGGCAACCGCTTCCCGTTGGCCCTCAGCACCTTCCCCTACGTCCACTATCACCCCGGTTTCCCCTACTCGGTTTTCCTGGGTCCCGGGGCCGCCACCACGAACCTGCCGCAGACCTACTGGAAGGCGATCGGCGATTCCGTCCGGGAGGGGGTCGATACGACCTGGTACCAGAACGCGCTCTACGATCGTCCGATCTATCCGGTCGGTCAGACCTACATGAACCCCCGCGCCAAGGAGCTGATGCAGTTCCGCCGGTACATGGAGAGCTATGGGAGCGCCCCGAGCTGGTGGTCCTGGCAGGAGACCAAGAACTCGGAATGGAAGGCCCTCGCGCGGAAATCGCCCGGCCCGTTCAAGCGCTACAAGCCGGTGAAAGAGCATCCGACGATGAAGAAGGGCAGTCGCGGAGACCAGGTCGTCTGGCTCCAGCAGTATCTGAACGGGGCCGGGAAGAAGGTGCCGGTGACCGGGATCTTCGCCAAGAAGACCAGGGCCGCGGTCATGGCTTTTCAGAGGAGCCGCGGCCTGGAGGACGACGGCACGGTCGGAACCCAGACCTGGAACCGCCTGCTCAAGGTCAAACCGGTCCGGGTCCGATGGTCGGCGGCACGTTCGCGCAGCCTGGGTGGTCGCGTTTCCGCCGCGGCGCCGGCGCAGCCGGCTTCGGCGGGCATTCCGGCGGTTCGCAACGAGATCGCCGGCGCCAAGCGCCGCTGAGCGATGGTCCGGCTGTTGCCGGCTGGGCGTCCTTCTAGCGGGTGATCACGGTGTGCAGTTCGCCGAGGGTCGGCGAGGCTACGGTAAGCCGGTCGCCGTCTCCGAGCCAGACCCGTGGCTTGCGGACACTGCCGACCCCGGAAGGGGTCCCGGTCGAGACGATGTCGCCCGGTTCCAGCGTCATCCAGGCAGACAACCGGGAAACCAGCTCGGGGACCGAAAAGATCAGGTCGGCCGTTGAGGAGCCCTGCATCTGCTCGCCGTTCAGCTCCAGCGAGATGCCGATCCCGTCGTGCGGTCCTGCCTCATCGGGGGTGACCAGGGCGGGACCGCATGGAGCCGAGCCGTCGAACACTTTTCCGGCCATCCACTGTGGAGTCAGGAACTGTAGGTCGCGGGCCGAGAGGTCGTTCAGCAGCGTGAATCCGGCTACGTGTTCGAGGGCCGATTCAACCGGGACCTCTTTCGCCCGCCGGCCGATCACGAAAGCGACTTCGGCTTCAAAGTCGACCTTGGCGCTCGCCTCCGGCAGCTCGACCGTCGCTCCGTCACCGGTCAGCGAGTTGCGGTACTTGCCGAAGATAGTCGGGGCCTCGGGCAGGTCGATTCCGGCCTCCTCGGCATGTGCGCGGTAGTTGAGGCCGATGCAGATGATCTTGTCGGGGTCGGGGACCGGGGCCAGGATAGTGACCGCGGAGGGATCCATCGGGGTGAGCCCCGCGCCAGAGGCGACCCGATCGGCCAGATCGTCCAGGCGCCCTTCGCCGATCAGTTCGCGCAGGCTCGACCGGCCAGGATCGCCGAGGGTTTCCCAGGCGTCCAGCAGCCCCTCCCCGCTCAGGACCCCGGCTCTGGGGCCGTTGCCGCCGTCATAGGTCATGAGTCGCATGGCCGCCAGCTTACGCGGATCGCGCGACACTGCGATAATGCCCGCCGGTCGGGTGCAGCGCCGACCACCTTACGGGGGCGTAGCTCAGTTGGTTAGAGCGCTGGCCTGTCACGCCAGAGGCCGCGGGTTCGAGTCCCGTCGCTCCCGCTTCGGTCTGAGGTTCCGGGTGGCCCGCTGCGGCCTCCGGCAGCCCGCCTGCGGCGACCTGTCTTCCTCTTGCCGATCGAAGATGCGGTGCCGTACCGTTCCCCTATGACACCCGACTCTGTTGCTGAGAACCCCGGTGGCCAGGTTGCCCGGGAAATCATCGTCCGCGGGCGGGTGCAGGGTGTCTTCTTCCGTGCGTCGGTTCGCGATGCCGCTGGAATGGCCGGCGTCGCGGGCTGGGCGACGAACCGTTCGGACGGATCAGTCGCGATCCGCCTCGAGGGTGATCCCTCCGCTGTCGCCTCGGTCGAGCGGGCCTGCGAGCAGGGGTCCGCTCAAGCACGCGTAGAGTCCGTCGACCGCCGGGATGTCGCGGTAGAAGGACTGCGCGGGTTCAGCGTCGGCTGACTCGCACGGCGGAGGCCGCCGGTGTAGCTGGGACCCGGGATCGCTCGCGGGGACCCGGGGTCAATAGGGTCGTGGCCATGATCAAACTCCACGTCATCATCGCCAGCGTTCGCCCGGGCCGGGTCGGTTTGCCGGTCGGGGAGTGGTTCGAGTCCGTTGCCCGGAAGGACGATCGGTTTGAAGTCTGCATGGTCGACCTTGCCGAGGTGGACCTTCCTTTCATGGACGAGCCCGAGGAGCCTCACCTGCGCGACTACGCGAAGCAGCACACCCGGGACTGGAGCGAGTTGATAGGGCCGGCCGACGCGTTCGTGTTCGTCACGCCCGAGTACAACGCGTCTCCCGCGCCTTCGCTGGTCAACGCGATCGACACGCTCCATCACGAATGGAAGTACAAGCCGGTCGGCTTCGTCCCCTACGGCGGTATCTCGGGCGGTCAGCGGGCCGCCCAGGCGCTCAAGCCGGCCCTGCTTCAGCTCTCGATGATGCCGATCCCGGCTCAGGTCCCGCTGCCGCACGTCTCGCAGTCGATCACCGAAGACGGGAGCTTCGAGGCGAACGAGCGACAGTTGAAGGCCGCCGGTTCGATGCTGAACGAATTGGCCAGGTGGGCGGAGGCGCTCCGTCCGTTGCGCGAGGCGGGTTGAATCCGGGTCGTCGACGGGCGGCCGGTCTCGGCCCGTCGGCCGATCGCTGGTGGATCAGCCGCCGCCGGCCGGCGGCGGCGCGGTCGGGTCGGCTCCTTCTTCGCCGAGGCCCTCGCGGGCGATGTATTCCTCGGCGAGCAGCAGGTTCTCGCTCGACCGTTCGACCACGTTGAGCAGGTCGCCCATCAGGGCCACCTCTTCGACCTGTTCCTTGACGAACCACTGCATGAAGTGCTCCGCCCGGTAGTCCTTGACCTGGCGGGCCAGCTCGAACAGGCCGAAGATCTCGCTCGAGACCCGTTCTTCCTGGGCCAGCGCCTCCTTGACCGGAGTGATGCCGTCCTTGTACTGGGTCGGCTGCGACTTGATGTCCGGAACTTTGACCTTCTCACCGACGTCGAGCAGGTACTGGATCATCATCATCGCGTGCTCGCGCTCTTCGACCGCCTGGCGGTAGAAGAACGCGGCCAGGCGGGGCAGGGTCTCGCTGTCGTAGTAGACCGCCATCGCCACGTACTGCTGCGAGGCCGCGAATTCATTCGAGATCTGCTCGTTCAGGGTATCCGCGAAACTCTTCTTCTTTTTGGCCATCTCAACTCCGCTCGATCGGTGATTTGCAGTTACCGTACAGCAGCCGGCGAGTTCGGTCGGCCGTCGTCCGGGTAAGACCCGGCTAAGGCCTAATTAGGGATTCCAAAGCCGATTGAGGGTACTTCCATCGGGCTGGTCGGCAGCCCCGGCTTCGGTTCGGCGTCGTTGTAGCCGCCGGGGGCGACGTCGTTCGGGTTGTCGGGATGAAACAGTGCAGCCAGGTACTGGATCTGGTCGCGCCCGACCCCGAGTTCCCACTGTCCGCCACCGTAGGCACCGATCCCGTTTTCGCGGCAGTAGTCGTAGCCGTCGAGGGTCGACTTCAGGCCGCCCATGCGGGAGGGCTTGATGTTGATCACGGTCGGTTTGTATTCCAGGTCGGCGATGTCGCCGACCGAGTGGATCGGCGCGTCCCAGGTCACCCGGTCCATGTGCGGCTCGAGTACGGGCCTCGTCTCGTCGTTTATGTCGGGGTCCTCGAGCCACGCCTCGGGAAACGAGTCGGCCAGCCGCCGGTAGAGCCCGGGATCGGTGTCGATGTCGACCGGCGTTCCCTTGTACTGGCCCTTGAGGTCGAGCGTGTTGACCGCCCCGGTCGCGGCCAGCCTGTCGATCAGATCCTGGTCCCAGTCGAGTGCCGGGTCGAGCTTGAACTGCAGGGTCGGGTATCGCTCGAGTTTGGCCTCGAGCTTGCCGAAGTCCGAAGCCTCTCCCGAGCGGCCGCCGAGGCCCATCGAGGCGACGAAGGTGAGCGGCGAAAGCTCCATGCCCAGGTGCGCAGCCAGGTCCGTGTCGGCCTGCTTCAGGGCGAGGTCGAGTGCCGCCGACTCGAATGCCCATCGCCGGTAGTTGCGGGAAACCTCCCGTTCCGGTGATGTCGGGAAGAGGTCGAGCTGCCCGATCAGTTCACAGAACTCGCCGACCGTGTCGAGCGACGGTCAGGTCCTGAACCGGGCCCGCGTCCTGCAACGCGATCTGGTCGAGGCCCTCGTAGGTGATGTCTTCGCCGTTACCGGCCAGGCCGTCGGCTGTCACCTGGACACCGTGGTCAGGCGTTCGAAGTCGGGCGACGGCTTGATGGCCAGCGGCTGGAGTTCGTAGGAATCGATCCGGAGGGGCAGGTCGGCGACGCGGTCATATGTACTCATGGGCGCAGCCTACCCACCGGCCCGAATCGGCGACTGCGATCGTGGCTCCGCGCCGCCGAGGCGTTAGCCTTCCGGTATGTCCGAACTGATTCACACCTGCTATCGCGTCCTCGACATCGAACGCTCGGTCACCTTTTACGAGAGTCTCGGGTTCAAGGAGATCGGGCGGCTGCCGATCCGCGACGAGGCGATCAATGTCTTCATGGGCCTCGAGGGCGACGGCCCCCGGCTGGAGCTCACCTGGAACCGGGACCGCAAGGAGCCGTACGAGATCGGGACCGGCTACGGCCACATTGCGATCACCGTCGACGACATGGACGCAACCCTGGAGTTGCTCGCTACCGAGGGGATCGAGCCGGAACGGCCGCCCTACTCGGTTCGCGAGGGCGGTTCCCGGCTCTGTTTCGTGCGCGACCCGGACGATTACCGGATCGAGCTGATCGAGCGCGACCCCGGACGCGACTGAGCAAGCCGCATCCCGGCGTCCCGGAGTCGCTTCCTTCCCGGAGCCGCATCCTTTCGAACGCAGACGGGCCACCGCACCGTTTGGTGCGGTGGCTTGTCTGCGATGTGGCTGAGCGCCCGGCGCGTGCCTCGACTGTCTCGCCGGTTCAGCCGAACACGGCTCCCTCGAAGATGCAGGCGTTCCCGGGTCCGTAGGGGCCGTCGTTGAACACGGCACCGTTCTTGACCCCGATCCCGGTCAGGATGTGGAGCGAAGTGCCGTCCGGGCCCCCGGCCAGGCCTTCATCTTCGTTATAGCTGGCACCCGGTCCGGTAACCGTCTGGGTGTCCAGCAGGCGGTCTGCCTCAGGGGTAGCGATGTTGAGGTAGTCGGTCGCCAGCGGCCCTCCCGGCAGGTCGCTGGGTGCCCCCGATCCTTCCATGATCGAAAAATCCTCACTCGTACGAACGAAGAATTCTCCGCGGAGTTGGTCCGCGACCGTGTCGCGGAAGCACTTGGCGTAGATCTCCAGAGGTCCCTTCTGGTACATCGGGTTTTCCGGCGCCGCCGCCCGGGCGGCCGCTTCACTCAGACCATTGGTTGCGGTTACGACAAGAAACGAATTGCCCATCACCTTGTAGTCGGAGATCTTCGAGTCATCGAGCGACTCGTCGGCAACTTTGGATCCGTCCACCGCACCGTCGGCGATTTTCGATCCGTCGACCGCTCCTCCGGCGATTTTCGAGCTGGTGACGGCTTCGCCGGCGATCTTTCCGGACTTGACCGCCTGCGGACCGATCTTGCCGTTGGTCACGGCCTTCGGTTTGAGCCGGTTGGTCGTGACGGCCTTCTTCTTGATCTTGTTGGTCGTGACCGCATTTTTCTTGAGCTGGTTGGTCCCGATCTTGTTCGCCGCCACAGCCGTGCCACCGGCCGCGACGATCAGGGCAAGCAGGGCAACAGCCATCGCGGGCGATGGACGCAAGCGCCGCAAATTCATTTGATACCTCCTGGTTGGGCCCGGCACATCTGCACGGTTCCCTTGCCCGCGCTGCTCCTGCCGGGCGTGTCCCCCAAAGCTAGCCGAGATGATGCGTCCGGTCAAGATCTCTCGTTGGGTTCAGGACATCATGGGCCGCGGGCGCCGGTGGGCTGTCCAGCGGCCGCAAACGGGCCGGTTCGGACGACTTGACCCGGCCGGTCCCCGGCTCTATGGTCGGAGCAACCAACGAAAGGAGTCAGGATGGCTGACGCCGCACTATTCATCGGTTGGGGACAGGTCGTTCGTGGTCGCGAGGAGCGCGCCCTCGAAGTGTTCAACGAGAGCGTTGCCTTTTGGGGCGGCCTCCAGAGCAGCGGGAAGATCGAGGATTTCGAGGTCGTCCTGCTGACACCGCATGGCGGTGACCTGGGTGGGTTCGCTCTGCTCAGGGGGAGCGCCGAACAGATCGACTCACTGCGGGCCGACGAGGAGTTCGACCGGCAGGTGACCCGGGCCGATCTGATCGTCGAAAACCAGGGGGTGGTCAGGGCGATGATCAACGAAGGCCTGGCCGACTCGATGAGTCGCTACCAGGGCGAGGTCGCAGAGCTCGACTGATCGTCCCGGTACGGCGCCGGAGCCGCCTCCTCGCCACCGGCGGGAGGCAGGCTTCGGTCGGCTCGGGGTGGTTGGCGAAGGTCGGGGCAGGCGGTCGCCTGCCCCGCTATGGACTGTCTATTCGGCGACGACTCGAAGCGTGGTCAGCTCGCGGTCGGCGGCCCCGCGCACGTAGCCGCCGTGTTCCACCGAATCGGTGATGAAGTCGAGCGTCTCGCGGGTCAGCCGTTCGCCCGGCAGCACGTTGGGGATGCCGGGCGGATAGGTCGCCAGCGGCTCGGCCGCGATCCGGCCTTCGGCCTCGGAGAACGGGACCACGTCCTGCGGCCCGAGGAAGGCTTCGCGCGGGATCATCGCCGTTTCACCCCACGGTGGCGGTGTCGCGAACTCGGGCTTGGTCGTGGGCGGCTCGGCGCCGATCTGGTCGACCGCGGCGATGATCCCGTCGACCAGGCGGAGCACCCGGGCCGGGTTGCCGGTGCCGATGCCAAAAACGGCCACCGCGACCGTGTCGGAGGTCAGTTCGACGTTGATGTTGGCCAGCTTTCGCGCCAGGGCGGCAATCCGGTAGCCGGTCGTTCCGGTCCCCCGCACGTCGATCGTCACCCGCAGCGGATCCCAGCCGATCACGCTCTTCTGCTCGAGCAGGCTTTCGTCCAGGACGTCGAGGCCGTCGATCGCCCTGATCTCGGCCCGGGCCTCGGCCAGGGCGCCGATCGTCTCGGTCAGCAGCTCCTCTCCGTAGACGGCGGCCTGCCGGCGGGCGGCGTCGAGTGAGCCGCAGAGCAGCGAGTTCGGGCTGGTCGATTCGGTCATGCTGACGCAGCGATCGATGATCTCGGCCTCGAACCGGTCCGACCCGAGGTGGAGCATCGCCGACTGGGTGAGGCTGCCGACGATCTTGTGGGTCGAGGAGATGACCAGGTCCGCGCCGGCGTCGATCGCGCTCATGGGCAGGTCCGGATGGAAGTGGAGGTGGCCGCCCCAGGACTCGTCGGCGACCAGCGGCACCCCGCGCGAGTGGGCGACCTCGACCAGTGCTGCGACGTCGGCGCTGGCCCCGAAATAGGTCGGCGAGACGATGATCGCGGCGGCGGCATCGGGGCAGCGGTCGAGCGCTTCGGCCAGGGTGTCCGGGGTGAGGCAGTGGGCGATCCCCAGTTCCGGGTCGATCTCCGGGGCGGCGAAGGTGGGGGTCAGTCCGCCCATGATCATCCCGTCGATCACCGACGAATGCACGTTGCGCTGGACCACCAGTTCGCGTCCCATATGGGCTAGCGCCATGCACATCGACTGGTTGCCCTGGGAGGCGCCGTTGGTCAGAAACCAGGTCCGCTTCGCTCCCCAGGCGTCCGCCGCGAGCCGCTGGGCCTCCTGAAACGGGTTCGGGTCGCCGACGTCGATCCCTTCGACCAGCGCCGGGATGTCGTTGTTCAGGCCGATCTGGCCGACCAGTTCGAAGAGCGAGCGGTCGGCGCCGACGCCTCCCTGGTGGCCGGGCACGTTGAACCGACCCGGTTCGCTCCTGGCGAAATCGATCAGCGCGTCAACGTACGGGGTCCGGTCCTGGTCGAGCATGGGCGGAGTCTAGAGGCGATCAGCCCGCCCGGCGCGGCGCCATTCCCCGCCTAACCGTAGGGGTACCACCACTCCTTGACCTCGATCTCGGAATCCATGTGCACGTGCTTTGCTTCGCGGAAGGCGTCGAGGCCTTCGGTTCCCAGCTCACGCCCTATGCCGGAGTTCTTGAAGCCGCCAAATGGCCCGGCGTCGTTGTCGGTCAGCGGATCGTTGATCCAGACCGAACCGGCCCGGATGCCCTTGAGACACTTGATCGCGGTCTTGAGGTCGCGGGTGTAGACGTTGGCGCCGAGTCCGAAGTCGAGGCTGTTGGCCTGCTCGATCGCGGCGTCGATCGATTCGACCGGCACGATCGGGGCGACCGGGCCGAACGTCTCCTCAGTCAGCAAATCGGCCCCGGTGGGCACGCCGGTGAGCACGGTCGGCTCGAAGTAGTGCCCGCTTGTATGGCCGCCGTCGCCGCCGCCGATCAGCAGTTCTGCCCCGCTGCCGACCGCCTCCTCGACCTGGTTGGCGGCCTTGGCCCTCTGGGGACCCGAGACCATCGGCCCGATGTCGGTCTTCCTGTCGAGCGGGTCACCCAGGACCAGCGATCCGGTGTGGGCGACGAAGGCGGCCACGTAGTCGTCGAACACGTCTTCGACCACGTAGAAACGTTCCGAGGACGTACAGACCTGGCCGGCGTTCAGGTAGGCGGCCCAGGCCCCGCCCCGGGCGGCGATCTCAAGCGCCTCGGGCCCGATGTCAGAGCAGACGATGAACGGGTCCTTGCCGCCCATCTCGAGATTCGCCCGGGCGTTGCGGGCAGCACAGGCCACCCCGACCTTGCGTCCGGTCTCGACCGAGCCGGTGAACGCCACGCAGTCGATCCCCGGGTGCTCGGCGATGCCGGCACCGACCTCGCCTGCGCCGGCAACCAGGTTCACGGTGCCCGGCGGCAGGTCCTCGAAAAGATCGGCCAGTGCCAGGGTCGAAAGTGGGGTCAGTTCGGATGGCTTGCATACCGCTGTGTTGCCGGCGGCAAGGGCCGGGGCGAGCTTCCAGCAGAGCAGCAGCAGGGGAAAATTCCAGGGAACGATGCAGCCGACCACGCCGTGCGGCTCCTTGATCACGACCGCGAACTGCGAAGACTCGATCGGAGGGATCACCCTGCCGATCTCGGAGCGGCCGACTTCGGCGTAGTAGTCGAAGCAGGCCGCGCACCACTCGACCTCGTCACGTGATTCGGTCAGCGGCCGGCCGATTTCGGTGGTCATCAGCGCGGCGAGCTGTTCGGTCCGCTCGCGCAGTCCCTCGGCGATGCCACGCAGCAGGGGGACCCGGTCGACCGCCGGCATCGCGGCCCATCCCGGGGCGACCGCGCGGGCCGCGGCGACCGCCGCTTCGAGCTGGGCGGTCGAGGCCGACTCGACCGTGGTCACTATCTCCTCGGTCGCCGGGTTCTCGACCTCGATCGCGGCGCCCTCGCCCTCGATCCGTTCTCCACCAATCAGCAACTTCGTTTCGTAGTCCATGGCGGGATCGTATGCGGCCGGGCGACTCAGATCGGCATCGACATGCCGGTGGTCCCGGCGTCGTCGGCCCGCTTCTCGGCCATCTTCTCGGCCCGGCGCTGCTGGATGATCACCGCCGCCATCGCGATCACCGTGACCGCGAACAGCATGGTCGCGATCACGTTGACTTCGACCGGGATCCCGCGCTGGTTGGCGCCGAAGATGTAGAGCGGGAAGGTCACCGTCGCGCCGGAGTTGAAGTTCGAGATCACGAAATCGTCGATCGAGAGCGCGAACGAGAGCATCAGCGCCGCGCCGACCGCGGGAGCGAGCAGCGGCAGCGTGACTTTGCGGAACGTGGTGAACGCGTTTGCACCCAGGTCGGCCGCGGCCTCCTCGAGGCTCTCGTCGAAACCGATCAGGCGCGAGCGGACCACGATCACCACGAAGCTGATCGAGAACATGATGTGGGCGATCAGCAGCGTGCCGAAGCCGAGCTTGGCGCCGTAGACGAGGAACATCGAGAGCAGCGATGCGCCGATCACCACCTCGGGGGTGGCCATCGGGATGACGATCAGGAAGTTGGCGGTCCGGCGCCCGAAGAAGTTGTAACGGACCAGCGCGATCGCGATCAGGGTTCCGAGGATTGTCGCTCCGATCGACGAGAGCGCGGCCAGCTGCACGCTGGTGATCAGCGCATCGGTCAGCTCGGTTATGCCGAACGGGTTCTTCCAGGCATCGAGCGAGAAGCCGACCCACTCGAAGTTGAAGCGGCCGACCGGGTTGTTGAACGAGAAGATCGCGATCACCGCGATCGGGGCCAGCATGTAAAACAGGGCCAGCCCGGCGAAAATGTTGACCGCATGGTCCTTCAGCCAGGTCCAGGCTTTCATCAGGCCTCATCCTCCTCGCCCATCAGGGCTTCGGTCCCGGCGAACTTGATGTAGGCGAACAGCAGGATCATGATCAGGACCAGCAGGGTGAACGAGAGTGCGGCGGCGACCGGGTAGTCATTGATCACCAGGTACTTGGACTGGATCACGTTGCCGATCATCGCCTGCTTGGTGCCGCCGAGGAAGGTCGAGTTGACGTAGTCACCGGCGGCCGGGATGAAGCAGAGCAGGGTGCCGGCTACTATGCCCGGCGCGGTCAGCGGCAGGGTGATCTTGAAGAAGGTCAGCCTGGAGTTGGCGTAGAGGTCCTTGCTGGCTTCGATCAGCCGCAGGTCAAGCCGCTCCAGGGCGGCATAGAGCGGCAGCACCATGAACGGAAGGAAGTTGTAGGTGAGACCGGCGATCACCGCGCCGGAGGTCGCCAGGACCCGCCCGTCCTGGGGGACGATGTGAAGGAACTTGAGGGCGTCGACCACCACGCTCGAATCATCGAGGATGGTCTTCCAGGCGATCGTCCGGATCAGGTAGGTGGTGAAGAACGGGGCGATCACCGCGAACAGCATCAGGTTCTTCCAGCGCCCGCCCTTGATCGCGATCGCGTAGGCCAACGGGTATCCGATCAACAGCGAAAGCACCGTCGCCGTCCCGGCGTAGTAGAAGGCCCTGCCGAACTGGGTGCTGTACTCGCTGATCGCGTCGGTGTAGTTGGACCAGGTCCAGGTCAGCTGGTAGCCGGTCTCCAGCGAGCCCGTCTTCAGCGACAGAGTCGCCATGAAGTACATCGGGATGACGAAGAAGAACAGCAGCCACAGCATCCCCGGGCCGAGCAGCCAATACGGAACCATTCGCTGGCGAACCGTTGTCATCGGTGATCAATCACCCCCGGTGTCCGATCACCTTTGACATCGATCCGCCAGCGTCCAGTTCAGCCGGATCAGCCGGCCAGCATGTCCTGGAACTGCTGTTCGATCTCTTTCTGCTGGGCTTCGTCACCCGGAACCGACGGCTGGTCGAAGCAGTTGGCCGTGAACTCCGGTGACGGGAAGATCAGCTCGTTGTTGGCGATCGACGGATCGCGCTTTTCGAGGATCTCCTTGACCCCCTTGACCGGACTCACGTAGTTCACCCACTCGGTGATGTTGGCCTGGACCTCGGGCTCGTACACGTAGTTCATGAACTCGTATGCAGCCGCGGTGTCAGGCGCGCCGACCGGGATCAGCATGTTGTCCGACCAGATCGAGCAGCCCTGCTCCGGCTGGACGTAGTTGATGTTGGGGTTGTCGATCTGCGCCTGGACCGCGTCTCCGGACCAGCCGATCGCGGCCACGACCGTGCCTTTGGCCAGGTCCTGGACGTAGTCGTTGCCGGTGAAGCGGCGGATCTGACCGTCGTCGACGGCCTTCTGCAGCCGGTCGATCGCGGCGGTCCAGTCTTCCGGGGTAGCCTCGTTCGGGTTGGTCCCGTCGGCGGCGATCACCAGCGGAACAGTGTCCCGCATCTCGGTGAGCATGGTGACCTTGCCCTTGTACTTGGAGTCGAACAGGTCGTTGACCGACTTGACGTCCGGGGCGAGGTCCTCACGCACGACCAGGCCGGTCATGCCCGACTGCCACGGCACGCTGAACTCGCGGTCCGGGTCGAAGGCCGGGTTCTGGAGGTCGTCGGTCAGGTTGTCGAAGACCGTGGTCAGCTCGTCGTGGTTGATCTTCTGGATGTAGCCGAGGTTCCACATCTTCTCGGCCATCCAGTCGGTCACCACGATGATGCTGCGGCCACCGGAGTCGCCCTGGGAGAACAGCGGCTGGACCTTGCCGAAGAACTCGTTGTTGTCGTTTACGTCCTCGATGTACTTGGTGTTGATCCCGGTGTCCTTCTGGAACGCGGCGATCGAGCCGTTCTTGCCCGGATCGACGTAGAGCGGCCAGTTGGAAATCGTCAGGCTGTTGCCCGGTTCGCCGCCTTCAGCAGTCGACACGTTCTCGTTGCTGGCGCCTTCGCTGATGCCGCTGTCACCGCCGCAGGCGACCAGGGCCATGCAGGCGACCAGGGCCATTGCGGCCAGGATGAGGAGTTTCAGGGACCGATGGTTCGAGGACGTTTTCACGCTGCTGCTCCTTCTTGCTGGTTTTCGGTGGACATGCCTTCAGCTTCGACGGCCGTCTTGTCTTCGGGCGATTCACTTGTCAGATGCATGTGCTCGGGCTCCCAGATCAATTTGACCCGGGCCCCTCCGCCGGGCAGTTCATGCCGGGCGGACTCGGAAGCGTTGGGAATCAGGACGGTCATCTTGACGTCGTCGCCCACCCGGACCGCCATCTGGGTCGAGGTTCCGAGATAGAGCGAGGACTCGACCACCCCGTCGACGCTGGGGCGGTCCGACGGAGCCTCGTCAGATGTGGACACCGTGAGTTTTTCCGGTCGGACGACCGCGAAGCAGCGTTCGTTCGGCGAGAAATCGGCCGCCTCGGGGGTGTCGACCGTCGGGCCGCCGTCGATCCTGACCTCGTTGCCCGATGTAGCCACGGCCGGCAGCAGGTTGGACACGCCGATGAAGCCGGCGACGAATGTCGTTGCCGGACGTTCGTAGACTTCCTCGGGTCCGCTGCACTGCTCGATCCGGCCTTCGTTCATGACCGCGATCCGGTCCGACATGGTCAGGGCCTCTTCCTGATCGTGGGTCACGTAAACGAAGGTGATCCCGACATCGCGCTGGATGTTCTTGAGCTGGACCTGCAGGCCCTTGCGCAGCTTCAGGTCGAGTGCGCCGAGCGGCTCGTCGAGCAGAAGCACCTTGGGCAGGTTGACCAGGGCCCGGGCCAGGGCGACCCGCTGCTGCTGGCCGCCCGAGAGCTGGGCCGGCTTGCGCTTTGCCTCGCGGGAGAGCCCGACCCGCTCGAGTTCGTATGCGACCCGCTTCTTGATCTCTGCCTTGCCGACCTTCTTCCGCTTGAGGCCGAACGCGACGTTCTCCTCGAGGTTCATGTGGGGGAAGAGCGCGTAGCTCTGGAAGACCGTGTTGGTCGGGCGCTTGTAGGCGGGCTGCCCGGCCACGTCTACGTCGTCGATCAGCACCTTGCCCTCGGTCGGCTGTTCGAAGCCGGCGATCATCCTCAGGGTGGTCGTCTTGCCGCAGCCGCTCGGGCCGAGCATGGTGAAGAACTCACCGTTGGCGATCTCGAGGTCCATGTCGGCCACGGCCGCGAAACCGCCGAACTTCTTGGTCACGCCTTCGAGCCTGACCGTCCCCTCGGCGCCCGACTCGTGGCCGGTCCCGGCAGCCGCCGGCGGATCGGCTTCGCCGTTGTCGCCCTCGGTGGGCGGAAGGTCTGCAGAACTCTCCATCGAACCCTCTTCTCCTCGCGGTGGTCCTCTCCGGCAGCCGGGCCCGGGAGTCCGGCGGCCGCTACCAACGAGAGAACCGTACGACATAACCGGCCGGGAGTGCAAGTCCGTCCCGGAGTTCTTCATTCCGTCAGGACCGTTCGATGACCTCGGCCGGCGAGGTTGTTGTGCCCGGACAAGCCGGACTGCTTGTCTTTGTCCCTGTTCCCAAATATGCTGCCGGTACCAGCGAGACCCGGGTCGTCCCGAGGGAAGGCCCGCAATAAGGAGGACTGCTTGTCAACCGCGACCACCAGTGATATCGGTACAGGAATGGACTACCAGAAGAAGGCGCGCGAGCACCTCTGGCTGCACTTCTCGAGGATGGGCGGCTACAGCGACGAGCACGAGATACCGATCATCGCCCGTGGCGAGGGGCCATACGTCTTCGACGACAAGGGCAACCGCCACCTCGACGGGCTGTCGGGCCTTTTCTGCTGCAACGCCGGCCACGGCCGGACCGAGTACGGCGAGGCTGCCGCCCGGCAGATGGAGGAACTCGACTTCTTCGTGCTCTGGAGCTACGCCCACCCCCGGGCGATCGAGCTGGCGACCAAGATCGCCTCGCTGGCACCCGGTGATCTGAACAAGGTCTTCTTCACCAGCGGCGGTGGCGAAGCGGTCGAATCGGCACTCAAGCTGGCCCGCAACTACCACCGGATGCATGGCAACGGCCAGAAGGCCAAGCACATCGCCCGCGAAGTCGCCTACCACGGCACCACGCTCGGGGCGCTCTCGGCCACCGGCATCCCCGATCTGCGGGCCCAGTTCGAGCCGCTTGCACCGGGCGGCTGCCACGTGCCGAACACCAACATCTACCGCTGGCCGGAAGATCACGACCCGGTATGGGCGGCCGAGGCGATCGAGGAACGGATCCTGTTCGAGGGACCGGACACGGTCTCTGCGGTGATCCTCGAGCCGGTTCAGAACGCCGGCGGCTGCTTCGTGCCGCCGGACGGCTATTTCCAGAAGGTCCGTGAGATCTGTGACAAGTACGACGTCCTGCTGATCTCTGACGAGGTCATATGCGCCTGGGGCCGGCTCGGCCACTTCTTCGGGTGCGAGCGATTCGACTACCAGCCGGACATCATCACCTCGGCCAAGGCCCTCACCTCGGCATACATACCGATGGGGGCGATGATCGCTTCGGACCGGATCGCCGAGCCGTTCATGGAGGGCGACGCCTCTTTCGCCCACGGTTTCACCTTCGCCGGGCACCCGGTCGCGGCCGCGGTTGCCCTGGCCAACATCGATGTCTTCGAGCGCGAAGACCTCTGCGGAAACGTGTTGCGCAAAGAAGCGGAATTCCGCGGGATGCTGGAGACCCTGCACGACATCCCGATCGTCGGAGACGTCCGCGGCGCCGGCTTTTTCCAGGCGATCGAACTGGTCAAGGACAAGGAAACCAAGGAGACCTTCGACCACGAAGAGGCCGAACACCTGTTGCGCGGCTTCCTCTCCGGCGAGCTCTACAACCGAGGCCTGATCTGCCGGACCGACGATCGCGGCGACCCCGTGATCCAGCTCGCGCCCCCGCTGATCTGTGGCACCGAGCAGTTCGAGGAGATCCACGACGTGCTGCGTCCGGTCCTGGAAGAGGCCTCGAAGAGAATGTGGAAATAGTCTTACCCGGCGTGGCACTTTTTGCGGGCCGGCACCAGTAGCTCCGCTTCGAACAGAGAGAGGGTTGATGAGGGCATGAAGGTAGGCGTTCCGAAGGAGATCAAGCAGGACGAGTACCGGGTCGCGATCACTCCCGCAGGGGTGCGGGAGATGTCCGAGCACGGTCATGAGGTGTTCATCGAGGCTTCGGCAGGAGAGGGCAGCGCGATAACCGACGCCGCTTTCGAGGCGCAGGGTGCCCGGATCGTGCCTGACGCGGCCGCGGTGTTCGAGGCCGGCGAGATGATCCTCCACGTCAAGGAGCTTCAGGCGGAGGAGATCGAGATGCTCAGGCCCGAGCACCTCCTGTTCACCTACCTTGCACCTGGCACCGGATCCCGAACAGACCGCCGGGCTGTGCGGCTCCGGTGCGACCTGCATCGCCTACGAAACGGTCGTAGACGCCGAGGGCCGGCTGCCCCTGCTGGCCCCGATGTCCGAGATCGCCGGCAAGATCGCCACCCAGGCCGGCGCCTTCATGCTCGAGAAGCCGCTCGGCGGGCGGGGGATCCTGCTCGGAGGCGTACCCGGCGTCGCCGCGGCGACCGTGGTCGTGATCGGCGGCGGAGTGGTCGGCACCAACGCGGCATTCATCGCGATGGGCATGGCGGCCGACGTCTTCATCTTCGATCGCTCGATCGACCGCTTGCGCGAACTGGACATGGCCTATGGTCGCGAGGCCTCGACCGTCTATTCGACCACGCTCGCGGTCGAGGAGATCCTGCCCAGGGCCGACCTGGTGGTCGGCGCGGTTCTCGTCCACGGGGCCCGGGCACCGTTCGTGATCAAGCGCAGCCAGCTCAGCCTGATGAAGCCCGGCGCGGTCCTTGTGGACGTCGCGATCGACCAGGGCGGCTGCTTCGAGACTTCCAGGCCGACCACACACCGTGACCCGGTATATGAAGTCGACGGGATCACCCACTACTGCGTCGCCAACATGCCGGGGGCGGTGCCGATCACCTCGACCCACGCACTGACCAACGCCACCCTGCCCTACGCCATCGCCCTGGCCGACAACGGTGTCCAGGCCTCGGTCCAGCGGGACCCCGGGCTCCGGCCGGGGATCAACGTCGCCAACGGGAAGGTCACCCACTCCGGGGTCGCCGAAGGGGTCGGGCGTGAGTACGTGCCGGTTGAGGAAGCGCTGGGCTGGGTTTGAACGACCCTCGCCGAAGATGAAAGCCGTACCGGCCACCGGCGCAAACCGGTAGGCGGCCGGCCGCAACCGGAGGGCCGCGACCGCCGGGCTCGGGCGGTCCGGGCGAGCGGGCGAAACGAATCGGGAAACACCAGGACGAGAGGAACGAGATGGCAATAACCGGAACGATCAAGCTGCAGAACATGATCAACGGCGAGTTCGTCGATGCCGCCGAAGGCGCCACCGAAGATGTGATCAACCCCTCGACCGGCGAGGTGATCGCATCATCCCCGCTTTCGGATTCCGAGGACGTCAACCGGGCGGTAGCGGCGGCCAAGGCCGCGTTCGAGGGCGGATGGGCCACCAGCTCCCCGAAAGAGCGTTCCGACCGCCTGCTCAGGCTGGCCGACCTGGTCATGGAGAACGGGGAAGAGCTGATCGACCTCGAGACCGCCGACGCCGGCAAGCCCCGGCAGGCGTTCATCGACGAGGAGCTCGAGACGACCGCCGACCACATCCGCTTCTTCGCTTCTGCCGCCCGCAATCTCGAGGGCAAGGCGGCGATGGAATACGTCGAAGGCCACACCTCGTTCGTCCGGCGCGAGCCGATGGGCGTGGTGGCGCAGATCACCCCCTGGAACTACCCGCTGATGATGGCCGCCTGGAAGATCGGCCCGGCCCTGGCGACCGGCAACACCCTGGTGCTGAAGCCGGCCGAGTCGACCCCGGTGTCGACCCTGGGCCCGCTGGCCCGGATGTGCGCCGAGGCATTTCCCGCCGGCGTGACCAACTTCATCGGCGGCCACGGCGATCCGGCCGGATCCACCCTGGTCCGTCACCCCGACATCAAGCTGGTCTCGCTGACCGGTTCGATCAATACCGGCAAGTGGATCGCCCGCGAAGCCGCCGACACGCTCAAGCGGGTCCACCTCGAGCTCGGCGGCAAAGCTCCGGTGGTCGTCTTCGACGACGCCGACATGGAGACCGCGATCGAAACGATCGCCGGCACCGGTCTGTTCAACGCGGGCCAGGACTGCACCGCGGCGACCCGGATCCTTGCCGGTCCCAAGGTCTATGACGACGTGGTCAGCGGTCTGGCGGCCGAGGCCGGCGGATACGTGATGGGCGATCTCGACGACTCGGCGACGATGCTCGGCCCGGTCAACTCGGAAAAGCAGTTCCAGCACGTCACCGGGATGATCGAGCGGCGTCCCGACCACGCCCAGGTCGCGACCGGCGGCGGCAGCCCCGACCGGCCCGGCTTCTACGTCGAGCCGACCGTGATCGCCGACCTCAGACAGGACGACGAGATGATCCAGAACGAGATCTTCGGACCGGTGATGACGGTTCAGCCGTTCACCGATGAGGCCGAGGCGATCGCCTGGGCCAACGGCACCCGTTACGGGCTCGCCTCATCGGTCTGGACCAGAGACATCGGCAGGGCGATGAGGGTAACCAACGCACTCCGGTTCGGTGCCGTCTGGATCAACGACCACATCATCATGGCGCCGGAGATGCCCCACGGTGGGTACAACGAGTCCGGCTACGGCAAGGACATGTCGATGTATTCGCTTGAGGACTACACGCAGATCAAGCACGTCATGGTGAGCCTGGACTAGCCGTCCCGCAGGGCGGCGATGCCGCCGATCACTCCGATGTAGGCGGTGCCGTCCGGGGCGATGTTGATCGCCGAGTAGTTGTTGTTGAACAGCAGGCCGGCCCCTGCGAAGCGTCTCCAGGCGGTCTCGCCGGTGCGGAAGTCGATCGCGGTCCAGTAGTAGCCGCGCGCCCCCGAGGGGTCGTCCGGCATCGTGTAGGTGTAGATCAGGCCGGTCTTCACCGAGACCTTGGGCACGACCGATGCCCCGCGCTCGGTGTGGTTGGTCCAGGCCTTGCTGCATCCTTTGCCGTTTTTCCAGACGTTTATCCGGGCGAAACCGGGTTCCGTCACCGCGATCGATCCCTCGGGCGGAATTGGGTTGGTGTAGCCGTAGTTGTTCTCCACGATCAGCGAGCGGCCGGCCCCGACCAGCGTGTTCTCGGTGCCGCTCGCTCCCTTCTTGAAGACCGGAACCTCGCAGACCTTGCGTTTCTCGCCCTTGGCGAGCCTGTTCTTCGTCCGGTAGACGACCACGTTCATCGGGTTGGCGTTGTCGGCGATCGCGACGTAGCCGCCGTGGAGGATGGTCGGGGTGGTGCCGCTGCCCGGCCCGGCCTGGCCCGGCTTGGCCACGCCGGTGTTCCTGTAGCCGGACCTCCACGCCACTCGGGGTGCGCCTTTCCTGTTGGTCCTGAACCGGTACATCCCTTTGTCGGTGACGACGTAGACGCCGCCCTCCGCGACGGTGAACGAGTTTTCGATCGGCTCGTCCAGCCTGAGGAAGCGGACCTTGCGGGTCTTGATGTCGAGCGTCCCGACCTTTCCGCTCTGTTTGACCACGAACCAGATCCGCCCGTCGAAGTCGGGCAGGGCCGAATTCATACGCTCGGTAGCCGGCTTGACGGCGGAGGTCAGGTCGAAGTCGCGACGGAGCTCGAATCCGCTGCCGTCGTCGGTCTCGCCGATCACCTGGATGTGGTTGTCCTGGGTCGGAACCCAGAGTCGGTCACGCTTGTCTGCGTAAAAATAGCCGCCGCCGGCGAAGTTCTGGTACGCCGCGGTTCCGGCCGGGGGCTCCCTGAACGGCATTGTGTAGGTGGCGAGCACCTCGAGCGATTCGGGGTCGATCATGCGGACGACGGGCGCCGCCCCGCGGGTCGGGCAGATCGTGATGATGCGGCCGCGGCTGTCAAAGGCGAGCGAGGCACAGATTGCGTTCGGCATCGCGCCGGAGAAGGTCTGCGAGCTCTTGCCCAGCGGCGCCCGACGGTGGTAGGCGTCGGTCATCCAGGTGTCGTTGTGGATGTTGTTCCAGGGATTGCTCCCCAGGAACGGGTTCTGCGGAGCCTTTTTCGCGTCCTTGATCCTGTGCGCGTTGGCGGCTCCGCCGCTGTTCGAGGGCAGGGTCGGCTCCGGGTCGGTGGACGAAGCGATCGGCACCGCCGAAGCCGCGCCCGCTCCGGCCGACATCAGCAGGGCGAAAGAGATAATCGAGGTCGCGAAGATCCGCTTCATCCGATCACCTTAACCCGGCAGGCGATCATCGATGCGGATTCCTACAGCCCGAGGTTCTTGGCGATGATCTCTTTCATGATCTCGTCGGTGCCGCCACCGATCGGGCCGAGGCGGGCGTCGCGCAGCGTGCGCTCGACCTCGTACTCGCGCATGTAGCCGTATCCGCCGTGGATCTGCAGGGCTTCGTCGGCAAGTTCGACCAGGGTGCGCTGGGTAAGCAGTTTCGACATCGCCACCTCGCGGATCACGACCTCGCCATCGACGAACCGCCGCAGGGTGTCGTAGGTCAGGGTCCTGCAGGCGGCGGTCCTGGTGACCATGTCGGCGATCTTGTGGCTGATCGCCTGGAATGAGCCGATCGGCCGGCCGAAGGCCTCCCGTTCCCGGGCGTACCCGAGGCTCTGCTCGATCAGCCGGTCCATCGAGCCCAGTGCCCCGACCGACATCAAGAGCCGCTCCCAGGCGAAGTTGGCCATGATCAGCTGGAATCCGCGGTTCTCCTGGCCGAGCAGGTGCGAATCGGGCACCTCGACCTCGTCGAACGAGATCTCGCCCGTATCGGAGGCGTGCCAGCCGAGCTTCTCCAGCTTCGAGGTGACCCGGTATCCCGGCATGTCGCTCTCGAGGACCAGGAAAGAGATCCCGCCGTGCCCGCCCTTTTCGCTGGTCCGGCAGGCGCAGACCAGGAAGTCGGCGCGGACCCCGTTGGTGATGAAGGTCTTGGCGCCGCTGACCCGGTAGCCCCCATCGACCTTTTTGGCGGTGGTCCGGATCGAGGCGACGTCCGAGCCGGCGCCCGGCTCGGTGATGCCCAGTGCCCCGATCTTCTCGCCCCTGATTCCCGGCACGATCCAGCGCTGCCGCTGCCACTCGTCACCGAATTCGAACACCGGTGGCATCGCGATCGAGGCGTGCGCGTTGAGGCCGGCGGCGACCCCGCCCGACGCTCCTCTGCGCGAGAGCTCTTCGACCCAGACCGCGTCGTGCAGATGGTCGCCTCCCTGGCCCCCGTACTCCTCGGGGAACTTCAGGCCGAGCAGGCCGAGCTCACCACAGCGGGTGAACAGTTCCCGCGGGAATTCCCGGGCCTCTTCCCAGGCGTCGATGTTAGGAGCGATCTCGTTTTCAGTGAACCGGCGTACGCTCTCCCGCAGTTCGTCGTGCTCGCCGCTGAACGGCGGGGTCGGAGTGCGAGATGGGGTGGAACTCTCCATATGGGGAGTCTAGGTATACGGGAAACAGGGGCCGTAGCCGGGACGCGGGCGCCGTGGACAAAAAAGACCCCGGCCGCGCCGGGGTCTTTGACCGGGTGCGGTGTCGGCCGGCCTAGTAGTTGCCGGGGTGGCGGACAGTGAAGCCGCTGCTGGAGCGGATGGTCGTGCTCCAGCGGTTGCCGCCGGTAGAGCGCATGTTCGAAGTGTCGAAGCTGAGCCCGGCCACGACCATGTACATGTGGCCGCCGTTGGCGTAGGTGGTGATCCAGCGACCGGCGCCCTTGCGCTTCCAGTTGATGTAGCTGCCGGAAGGCATCGAGCGCTTGATGAACCTGCCGCCGCGAAGCGCGTAGCTGACCGAACCGGAGCAGTCGTAGCCCTGCGACTTGAAGCTGGCGTGCCCGCCGCCGTAGACGTAGGGCTTGTTCCGGATCCTGTTGGCCCAGGCGATCACGCGCTTGACCCGGGCCGGGGCTGAATCGGGCGCGATCGCCCGGCCACGGACCAGGCGGGCCTTCTTGATCGGCTTGCAGTCGTTGGCGCTCATCGAGAGGCCGCCGCTGTTCTCGGCCGAGCAGGCCGCCGAAGCGGAGGCGGGGCCGAGCCCGGCGAAAAGGGCGAATGCGAGGCCGATCACGGCCGAAAATCCTGCTACTCGAAGTCTGGAACTGACGATGTCGCGGAACAAGTTGGTACCGATCTCCTTTGTCGGCCTACGGGGTTAGCTGTCGGGCTGGCGCTCTTAAGGAGCCTGCGCCCCCACATCGGTGTGGGTTCGCCCCAAATAACTCGGTTCCCCCGCTCCCTGGTGTCGTTGACGGCCAGGGATTCGGCGTTTCGGTTTTTGAACTTGCGAAATACTAGACCATCTGCACGCATTTCGCTAACACATGGGGCAATTCCTTCATTCTGCAGGGATTTTTCAGGGAGCAGGGGATTCTGTCCGGCCCCAGTCGAGCCGATTCGCGGGTTTGGCCCGGCCCTGTCGGCAGCAGTTCCAATGCTAGGTTGAACGAATGGAGATAGCGGGCAGCAGAGTGCTTCTGACCGGCGCGACCGGCGGGCTGGGCCGGGCGATGGCCCACCGGCTGGCCGGCTCCGGAGCGATCCTCACCGTGTCCGGCAGATCCGAGGAGGCGCTGAACGAACTCGTGGACGAGCTGCCGGGCAGCGGGCACTCGGTCATCGCTGCCGATTTCGGAGTGCCGGGAGCGGCGGTCGAGCTGTCGGAGAATGCCGGTGAGATAGACGGCCTGGTAGCGAATGCGGCCCTGCCGAGCACCGGCCGGCTGGACGATCTCAACTCGGAACAGGTGTCTCGCATGCTGCGGATCAACCTCGAGTCACCGATCCTCCTGAGCCAGGCGCTCCTGCCGGGAATGCTGGAGCGCCGCCGGGGCAGCCTGATCCTGATCGGCTCGCTGGCCGGCAAGGTCGGAAGCCCGCGGTCCTCGATCTATAACGCGACCAAGTTCGGGCTGCGGGGGTTCGCCTTCGGGCTGAAGGCCGACCTGGCCGGCACCGGGGTAGGTGTTTCGTTGGTCGCACCCGGGTTTGTCCGTGACGCGGGCATGTTCGCCGAGTCCGGGGCGTCGGCTCCGGCCGGATTGGGCACGACCAGCCCGGGAGAGGTCGCGGAGGCGGTCGAGAAAGCGATCAAGGACGATCAACTGGAGATCATGGTCGCGCCGGCCGTCCAGAAGGCGATCGCCCACATCGGATCGTTCAGCCCCGGGCTGGCCTATCTGGCACAGAAAGGCCAGGCCGGCCAGAAGGCGGCGTCGGAAGTCGCCGCCGGCCAGGTCGACAAGAGGTAACCGCCGGCCCGGGTACGCGGCCGGCGCCAGGACAATCGAAACGGGAAAGAGGCCATGAGCAGCAACTCATTCGGAGCACGCGACACCCTCGAAGTAGACGGGACCGCCTACGAAATCCACCGGCTCGACGCCCTGCAGGAGAAGTTCGATGTCGCCCGGCTGCCCTACTCGATCAAGGTCCTGCTCGAGAACGTGCTCCGGCTCGAAGACGGCGTGTCGGTGAGCCCGGCCGACATCGAGGCGATCGCCTCCTGGGACGCGGCCGCCGAGCCTTCGGCCGAGATACCGTTCCAGCCGGCGCGGGTGCTGATGCAGGACTTCACCGGGGTCCCGGCCGTGGTCGACCTGGCCGCGATGCGCGATGCGATGGACGAGATCGGCGGCGACGCGACCGCGATCAATCCCCTGGTCGACGTTGACCTGGTGATCGACCACTCGGTCCAGGTCGACGCCTTCGGCAACGGCATGGCCTTTGAAGTGAACGCCGAGCGCGAGTTCCACCGCAACCGCGAGCGCTACGAATTCCTCAAGTGGGGCCAGCAGTCATTCGACAACTTCCGCGTGGTCCCGCCGGCAACCGGGATCTGTCACCAGGTGAACCTCGAGTACATCGCCCAGGTCGTCTACAGCCGCAGCGCCGGGGACGACGGCCCGCCGCCGGCCTACCCCGACACGCTGGTCGGAACCGACTCGCACACCACCATGGTCAACGGCCTCGGCGTGCTGGGCTGGGGCGTCGGCGGGATCGAAGCCGAGGCGGCGATGCTCGGCCAGCCGGTCTCGATGCTGCTGCCCCAGGTTGTCGGGTTCAAGCTCGGCGGCCGGCTGCCCGAAGGGGCGACCGCGACCGACCTGGTGCTGACCGTGACCGAGATGCTGCGCGAGCGAGGTGTGGTTTCCAAGTTCGTCGAGTTCTACGGGCCCGGGCTTTCCACACTGCCGCTGGCCGACCGGGCGACTCTGGGCAACATGTCGCCGGAGTTCGGCTCGACCTGCGCGATCTTCCCGCCCGATGCGGAGACGCTCAGGTATCTCGAACTGACCGGGCGACCGACCGGGACGATCGCGCTGGTCGACGCCTACGCCCGGGAGCAGGGCATGTTCCACACCGCCGACTCGGCTGACCCCACCTTTTCCGACACACTCGAGCTCGACCTCGGCTCGGTGGTCCCGTCGATCGCCGGACCGAAGCGGCCGCAGGACAGGGTTTCGCTTTCCGATGCGAAGCCGGCCTTTCTCGAGGCGCTGCGCGAGTTCGACGACAGGGCCGCGGGCGAGTTGGGGGCCTATGACGAAGCCCTGGACGAGTCGTTCCCGGCATCGGACCCGCCGGCCGAAGAGCATGCCAACCATGAGGGCGACCGGCCGCAGGGCGCGCCGTCGACCTCCATTGCGGTCGAGCAGACCAGCAGCGACTCGGTCCCGGTGATCCTCGAGGACGGCACCTCGTTCGACCTCGACCACGGCCGGGTCGTGATCGCCGCGATCACCTCCTGCACCAACACCTCGAATCCATACGTGATGGTCGCCGCCGGGCTGCTGGCCCGCAACGCCCTTGCCAGGGGCCTCAGCCGCAAGCCGTGGGTCAAGACTTCGCTCGCGCCGGGATCGACCGTGGTCACCGACTACCTCGACCGGGCCGGCCTGACCGAGCATCTGAACGGGCTTCAGTTCAACCTGGTCGGATACGGCTGCACGACCTGCATCGGCAACTCCGGCCCGCTCGATCCGGCGATCTCGGCCGCGATCGATGAAAAGGACCTGGTGGTCTGCTCCGTCCTGTCCGGCAACCGCAACTTCGAGGGCCGGATCAGTCAGGACGTCAAGGCCAACTACCTGGCCTCGCCGCCGCTGGTGGTCGCCTATGCGCTGGCCGGCCGCATGGACATCGACATCCAGACCGATCCGCTGGGCGAAGACCGAGACGGCCGACCGGTGTATCTGGCAGACATATGGCCAGACGCGGATGAGGTGGCCGAAGTCGTCGGCGAGTCGATCCGCCGCGAGATGTTCACCAGAAACTACGGCGAGGTATTCGAGGGCGACGAGACCTGGCGCGCCGTTTCGGTGCCCGAAGGCGACCGCTACACCTGGCCCGATTCGACCTACGTGCGGCGCCCCTCGTTCTTCGAGAGCATGCCACCCGATCCGCCCGGGGTCGAGCCGATCGAGTCGGCCCGCGTCCTGGCGCTGCTCGGAGACTCGATCACCACCGACCACATATCACCGGCCGGCGCGATCAAGAAGAGCAGCCCGGCCGGCGCCTGGCTGATCGAACAGGGGGTCGAGCCCGGTGAGTTCAATTCGTACGGCTCGCGGCGGGGCAACCACGAAGTGATGGTCCGCGGGACCTTCGCCAACATCCGGCTCCGCAACCAGCTGGTCGAGAAGTCCGGCGGTTTCACCCGGCACTTCCCCGACGGTGAGGAGACCTCGATTTACGAGGCGGCGATGAGCTACGCCGAGGAGGGTGTGCCGCTGGTCGTGCTCGCCGGCAAGGAGTACGGCTCGGGGTCCTCACGCGACTGGGCGGCCAAGGGGACCAAGCTGCTCGGGGTCCGCGCCGTGATCGCCGAGAGCTACGAGCGGATCCACCGCTCCAACCTGATCGGCATGGGAGTCGCGCCGCTCCAGTTCCCGGACGGCGAATCGGTCGCCTCGCTCGGGCTGACCGGCGAAGAATCGATCACGATCGGCGACCTCGAAGACGGCAAGGCAAAGACGGTGACGGTGAGCTGCGAACGGACCGGAGCCGACCCGGTCGTCTTCGAGGCCACGGTCCGGCTCGACACGCCGAACGAGGTCCGCTACTTCGTGAACGGCGGCATCCTCCAGACGGTGCTTCGGGACCTGAATAACGGCTAGGCCGGATCCCTGCCCCGGCCAAAGTCGAGGTCGAGACCGGTTCCTGAGCGGGAAATGATTCCTTAGTGAGAAAGGTGGCGGGCGAGGGCCGCGGGAGGCAGGGGGTCCGCGCGGCCCTCACCACGCCTGCGCGTCGGTAGCCAGGGAGGGATGCCGACGCGAGCACCCCCGGGGATAAACCGCCGGGAGTGGGCTTGTGAAATTTTCTGACGGGTACGGCCCCCTACGGGCCACCAATCTCGGTCCTGCTCCTTATTCCGAATCTCCCAAAATACTTCTGGCTGCGACGCCGATCCTACACCCCCGGAACCGTCGGCGTCAATAGTCGGGTTTCGCTTTGCCCGCTTCTTTCGCTCTTCGCTCAGGCGCCGACGGTCAGCGCGGTCAGGACGATCCGTTCCTGTTCGCGGATGTGGGCGACCGAGTAGCCCTCGCCGGGACTAGCCCTTTCGGGTCGGCCGATGTAGCGGAGTTCGACCCCGTCGGGCAGGATGCCCGGAAGGCGGCGCCGCATCACGCTCCAGACCCCCATGTTCCTCGGCTCCTCCTGGACCCAGGTGACCTCTTCCAGGTTCGGGTAAGAGGCGATCATCTTGCTGAGCTGCTCGCGGGCGAACGGATAAAGCTGCTCGACCCGGGCGACGGCGACGTCTTCGGCCGTTTCCCGGCTGCCGGATCCGTCGATGTCGTAGTAGATCCGGCCCGAGCAGAGAACCAGTCGCTTCACCTTTTCCCGGCGCTTGGTCGCCCGCGGGTCGTCGAGGATGAAATGGAAATGCTCGTTGGTCAGCTGATCGAGGCTGGCTGTGGCGCTGCCCTGCCGCAGCAACCCTTTCGGTGTGAACGCGATCAGCGGCCTGGGCTTGCGGATCAGCGCCTGGCGCCGGAGCAGGTGGAAGTACTGGGCCGCGGTCGACGGGTTGGCGATCCGCATGTTGCCCTCGGCGGCGAGCGAGAGGAAGCGCTCGATCCGGGCGCTGGAATGCTCCGGGCCGGCCCCTTCGTGGCCGTGCGGCAGCAGCAGGGTCAGACGCGAGGTCAGGCCCCACTTCGACTCGCCCGAGGCGATGAAGCTGTCGATGATCACCTGGGCCGAGTTGGCGAAGTCCCCGAACTGGGCCTCCCAGATCACCAGCGAGTCCGGCTTCGACGAGGCGTAGCCGTACTCGAAGCCGAGGCAGGCGGTCTCCGAAAGCGGGCTGTTGTACAGCTCGAGCGGGGCCTTGGCGTCGTCGAGATGCTGGATCGGCGCGTACTTGATCCCCGTCTTCTCGTCGTGCAGTACGAGATGGCGCTGGGAGAAGGTGCCCCGTTCGGTGTCCTGCCCGGTCATCCGGACGTGGGTTCCGTCGGTGAGCAGCGAAGCCAGGGCGAGCGACTCGGCGTGGGCGAACTCGATCCCGCCCGACTCGAGCGCCTCGATCCGGTTGTCGAGCGGCTTGCGCAGCTTGCGGTGGACCGTGAAGCTGGCCGGCACTTCGAGCAGCTCGCGATTCAGCCGGCGCAGCTGGTCCTCATCCACGGCGGTCGCGACCGGGGGGCTGGGGCTCTGGCTCAGCTCACCGGTTCCGACGTTGGTCGCCGTCGGGTCCTCGTAGACCCCGGAGTCCATCTTCTGGCGCAGGTCGGCGAGCGTCTCCTTCAGCTCGATGCGTCGCTCTTCCGCCGCCTGCTCCACTTCTTCCGGGGTCACCACCTTCTGCTCGATCAGCTTCTCGGCGTAGAGCTCGGAAGCCGGCTTGTGTGCCTTGATCTCGGCCGTCATCTTCGGCTGGGTGTAGGCCGGCTCGTCGGTCTCGTTGTGGCCGAAGCGCCGGTAGCCGATCACGTCGATCACGATGTCCCGTTCCCAGCGCTCGCGGTAGGCCATCGCCAGGGCCATCGCCTGGCTGCAGGCCTCGACGTCGTCCGCGTTGACATGGATGATCGGCACGTTGAAGCCCTTTGCCATGTCGGCCGCGTACGGGGTTGAGCGCGACTCGATCGGATCGGTGGTGAAGCCGATCTGGTTGTTCTCGATGATGTGGATCGTGCCGCCGACCGCGTAGCCGTCGAGGCTGTGAAGGTTGAAGGTCTCGGCGACCACGCCCTGTCCGGGGAAGGCGGCGTCGCCATGGAGCAGGACGGGGACGGCCCGCTTGCCGTCGTGGGTCAGCTCGGGGCCCTCGGCTTCGCTCTGGGAGAGCCGGGTCGCGCCGGTGACCACCGGGTTGATGAACTCGAGGTGGCTCGGGTTCGGGTAGAGGTGGACCGTGATCGTCTGGCCGTCTTCGTGAGTTGACTCGCCGGCGTGGCCGTAGTGGTACTTGACGTCGCCGGTGCCGCCGTGCGGGATCGCGGCGACTGCCTTGACGTCTTCGATCCGCTTCGAGCCCTCGAACTCGGCGAAGATCGATTCCACCGGCCGCCCGACGTTGTGGGCGAGCACCGACAGTCGGCCGCGATGGGCCATTCCGAGCACGACCTCCTGTGCCCCGCCGGCGGCGGCGGTCGCGTTCAGCTCGTCGATCATGGTGACGATCGCGTCCAGGCCCTCGATCGAGAACATTTTCTGGCCGAGGTAGGCCTTTTCCAGGAAGCGCTCGAACTCGAAGACGTCGATCAGCCGGTCGAGCAGCAGGCGCTGCTTTTCCTGGCTGAACGGCTTGCGGTGGGCCCCGGTCTCGATCATCTCCCGCATCCAGACCCGCTGCTGGTGAGACGACATGTGCTCGAACTGGTAGCCGATCGCGCCCGTGTAGGCGGCCCGCATCCGGGGCATGGCTTCGAGCAGGGTCTCGCCCGGGGTGCCCACCCGGAGGACCGATGCCGGGATCTGGGCCATCAGCTCGGGGGTCAGGGCGACCGTCTCGGGATGGAGCGAGGGGTCGCCCTTCGGCTCGCTCCCGAGCGGGTCGAGGTCGGCCGCCAGGTGCCCGCGGGTCCGGTAGCCCTTCAGCAGCGAGGTCGCCGCCTGGACTGCCTGCAGCAGCTCGGGGGCCGGAGGCTCGGCGATCGCGCTCGATGTCCGGGTGGCTCCCATCGGCATCGCAAGGCTCGCCTTGGGCACCGACATGGCCAGCACCGAGGGATCGAGTCCGAGGTCCATTGCGACCTTCTCGTAGAACTCCGAATCCCCGGCCAGGAGACCGTCGAGGCTCTTGAGGAAATTGCCCGACTCGGCACCCTGGATGATCCGGTGGTCGTAGGTCGAGGTAAGGGTCATCACCTTGGAGACGCCGGAGTTCTGGATCCGGTCCGTGTCGGCGTGAGACCACTCGGGTGGGTAGGCGATCGACCCGGCGGCGACGATCGTCCCCTGGCCGGTCATCAGGCGCGGCACCGAAGCGACGGTGCCGATCCCACCCGGGTTGGTCAGGGTGATGTTGGTCCCGGCGAAATCGTCGGGGGTGAGCCGGTTTTCCCTGGTCTTGGTGATCAGTTCTTCGTAGTAGGCGTGAAACCGGGTGAAGCTCATCGCGTCGGCGCCACGGATCGCCGGGACCATCAGGCTGCGGGACCCGTCCTTGCGTTCGACATCGACCGCGATTCCGAGGTTGATCTCTCCCTCGTCGATCGAGAACGACTTGCCGTCGCGTTCCTCGTAGTGGCGGGCCATGACCGACCACTCACGGGCCGCCTGCACGATCGCCCAGGCCACCAGGTGCGTGAACGAGACCTTCATGCCCCGTTCGGCGAGGGCTACGTTGAGGCCCTGGCGTTTGGCGTCGAGGGTGTCGACCGCCACCGTCCTGAACGAGGTCGCGGTCGGGATCGACCGGCTCTCGTTCATCGCCTTGGCCAGCATTCCGGCCGGCCCGCGCAGGGGGGTCTCACCGGGCGCGCCGCGGACGACCCCGCCCGGCTCGGGGGCGGCACTGCCGTCGGCGGCCGCGAGCACGTCGACCTTGGTCACTTTGCCGCCGGGTCCGGAACCGTTTATCTGGTCGAGCGTGAGCCCTTCGGCGGCCGCGACCCTGCGGGCGATCGGTGTGGCCCGTCCGTCGCCGACTTCGATGCCGCCGTTGGGCGAGGTGCCCGAATCGGCTGCGCCGGCTCCGGTGTCCTCGGCCGCGCCCTGCCCGCCGTCAGATTCGGCTGCCTCCGGGGCTGCCGGGGAGGGGCCGTCGGCGTCGGCCGAATCCAACTCGGCGAGGGTCGCCCCGACCGCGATCTCGTCGTCCGGCTCGGCACAGAGCCTGGTGATCTTGCCGGCGGCGGGTGCCGGGACTTCGGCGTCGACTTTTTCGGTCGAGACCTCGACCAGGATGTCGCCCTCTTCGACCACGTCGCCGACCGAAACGTGCCATTCGAGGACGGTACCCTCGGTCACCGACTCACCCATCTCGGGCATCGCAACTTCGAGGATCGCGGGTTCGGCCATCTGTCCTCAGTCTATGCGCAATGTCGGCGGCCGGGTTGAGGCCGCTCCGGAAGTGGTCCGGATTCACCTTCGAGGCAAGCGTTGTAGGGTCTCGGAAAGTCCGGACTGCCCGCGATTGAAAGCTCGGAGGAGGAGCGATGAACTACTTCGTAACCGGTGGCACAGGTTTTATCGGCCGTTACCTGGTCGAGCGCCTGCTCAAGCGCGGGGGGACCGTTCACGTCCTGGTCCGCGAGGGCTCCCGCGGCCGGCTGGAAGAGCTCCGAGCGGGCTGGGGCGAGGCCGGCGAACGGGTGGTGCCGGTGGTCGGCGATCTGAGCCAGCCCATGCTCGGAGTGGAGTCGGCCGAGATCGAGGATCTGACCGGCAAGATCGACCTTTTTTACCATCTGGCTGCGGTCTACGACATGGAAGCCGACGAGGGAGCCGTGCGGGCGGCCAACATCGACGGGACGATCCATGCGGTCCAGCTTGCCAATCAGCTCGAGGTCGGTTGCTTCGAACTGGCCAGCTCGATCGCCGTGGCCGGGCTGTACAGGGGGATCTGGCGCGAGGACATGTTCGAGGAGGCCGAGGAACTCGATACCCATCCTTACTTCCGGACCAAGCACGAGTCGGAGGCGATCGCCCGCGACCAGCTCGAGCGGCCGCTCAGGGTCTACCGCCCGGGAATCGTGGTCGGCGATTCCGAGACCGGCGAGATGGACAAGATTGACGGGCCCTACTACTTCTTCAAGCTGATCCAGAGGATCCGCGGCGTTATCCCTCCCTGGATGCCGACGATCGGCATCGAGGGCAAGCAGATCAACCTGGTCCCGGTGAACTTCGTCGCCGACGCGATCGATCACATCAGCCACGAGGAGGGGCTCGACGGCAAGACCTTCCAGCTGACCGATCCCAACCCCCACAGCGTCGGCCAGATCCTCAACCTCTTTGCCAGCTCCGCCCACGCCCCGCAGATGTCGATGCGGCTCGACCCCAAGATGGCCGACATGATCCCGCCGGCGGTTCGCGGCGGCATGATGATGCTCCCGCCGGTCAAGCGGATATCCGACACGGTCCTGACCGACCTCGGGATCCCCCGCGACGTCCTGGTCTACGTCAACTACCCGACCAAATTCGATTGCCGGAACACCCTCGACGCCCTCGAGGGGACCGACATCTCGGTGCCGCCGCTGGAGTCCTACTCCGACGTCCTCTGGGATTACTGGGAACGCAACCTCGACCCCGACCTGTTCAAGGACCGCTCGCTGAGCGGAGCGATCAGCGGCAAGATCGTGATGATCACCGGCGCCTCGTCCGGCATCGGCCAGTCGGCCGCGGTCAAGTGCGGGGTGGCCGGGGCGACGGTGCTTCTGGTCGCCCGCAGCGTCGACAAGCTGGAAGCGGCCAAGGCCGAGATCGAGGAGGCCGGCGGCAAGGCCGAGATCTGTCCCTGCGACCTGTCCGACGTCGACGACATCGAGCGGATGGCCAACGAGGTGCTGGCCAAGCACGGCCACGTCGACGTCCTGGTCAACAACGCCGGCCGGTCGATCCGGCGCTCGGTGGCGCTTTCATACGACCGCTTCCATGATTACGAGCGCACCATGCAGCTCAACTACTTCGGGTCGCTGAAGCTCGTTCTCACGCTGCTGCCGCGGATGCGGGAACGCAAGTCCGGGCACATCATCAACATCAGCTCGATCGGGGTGCAGACGAACACCCCGAGGTTTTCTGCCTACGTCGCTTCCAAGGCGGCTTTCGACGCATTCAGTCGCGTGATCGCCTCTGAGATCATCGATGACAAGGTCAACATCACGGCGATATACATGCCGCTGGTCCGGACCCCGATGATCGCTCCGACCAAGATGTATGACGCCTTCCCGACGATCAGCCCGGACGAGGCGGCCGAGATGATCACCGGCGCGATGATCCGCAAGCCGAAGAAGGTGGCGACCAGGCTCGGCACGTTCGGCGAACTGATGTACACGGTTTCGCCCAAGGCTTCCGACGCGATCCTCAACACCGGCTACAAGCTGTTCCCCGACTCGAAGGCCGCAAAGGGCGAGGCCGAGGGCCAGGGCGAGGCCGACAAGGCGCCCTCGACCGAGGCGGTCGCGTTCGCGCACCTGCTGCGCGGCGTCCACTGGTAGGCGAAGCCCGCTGAGGAGAAAGAGGCGAAGCCCGCTGAAGGGAAAAGCCTGGTGACCGTCCGCAGGCTCAAGCACTGGGGCTGGGGCTATGAGGACCAGCAGCGCCCGGCCTCCGAGGTAGAGAGTGCGGCCGCCGGAATCCGGGAGATGCTGGGGTTCGGCGGGGAGGCGGTCCCGGCGGTCGGCCTCGAGGCGGCGGTCATGCCCGACGCACGGCTGGCGGTCCCCGGAACCGGCACCGCCGGCCTGTTCAGCGACGACCGCCACGACCGGGCCGTCCACGCGCTGGGCAAGTCCTACCGGGACATCGTGCGCGGTCATCGGGGCGAGTTCCCGAACCCGCCCGATCTGGTGGCCCGGCCCGGCAGCGAAGCCGAGGTGCTCGAAGTACTGGAGCGGGCAGCGGAGTGGGGGGCGGCGGTCATCCCGTTCGGCGGCGGGACCAGCGTGGTCGGCGGGGTCGAGCCCCGTCTGGCCGACGAATCGATGCCCTCCGTCTCGCTCGACATGACCGGGCTCGACCGGGTCGTCGAGATCGATCCGGTCTCTCTCGCCGCGCGGATCCAGGCCGGCGTGCGCGGGCCGTCGCTCGAGGACCAGCTGAGAGAGCACGGCCTGACCCTGCGCCACTACCCGCAGTCGTTCGAGTATTCGACCCTGGGTGGCTGGATCGTCACCCGGGCCGGCGGTCATTTCGCAACCGGCGAGACCCATATCGACGACCTGGTCGAATCGGTCCGGGCCCTGACGCCGCGCGGCGAGTGGCAGAGCCGCAGGCTTCCGGGATCGGGGGCCGGTCCGTCGCCGGACAGGCTGCTGCTCGGTTCCGAAGGCATCCTCGGGGTGGTCACCGAGGCCTGGATGCGAATCCGCCCACGGCCCCTGTTCAGGGCCTCCGCAACCCTCGAATTCCGCGGCTTCACCGCCGCCGCGACCGGTGCGGTCAGGGCGGTCGCCCAGTCACGGCTGGGACCGAGTAACTGCCGGCTGATCGATCCGCTCGAGGCCCTGACCACCGGTGCCGGCGACGGCAGCGCCGCCCTTCTCCTGCTCGGCTTCGAGTCTGCCGCGGTGCCGGTCGGCGACCAGCTCGACCAGGCGATCGCGATCGCCGGCGACCACGGTGGCAGGGTCGCATCGCGCAAGGTGAGCGGGCCGGACGATCGGCCGGGCGGCGGCACCGGTTCTGGCGGTGGCACCGGCGCGGCAGGCTCGGGATCGGACGGGCCCGCCGCCGGATCGGATCGCTGGCGAAACGCGTTCCTGCTGGCGCCGTACCTGCGCGACACCTTCGTCTCCTGCGGCGTGCTTTCCGAGACCTTCGAGAGCGCGATCACCTGGGACCGGTTCGAGCGGTTCCACAACGAGGTGATCACGGCGACCAGGGAGGCGGTGGCGAGAGTCTGCGGCGGCCCTCCGGAGGGGCCGGGGGCGCCCCGGGTGAGCTGCCGGCTGACCCACGTCTATCCAGACGGGGCGGCGCCATATTTCACCGTGCTCGCGCCGGCGGTCCGCGGCGGAGAGATCGAGCAGTGGGAGGAGATCAAGGCGGCCGCCTCGGAAGCGATCATCGACGGCGGCGGCACGATCACCCACCACCACGCGGTCGGCCGCGACCACCGACCCTGGTATGACCGACAGCGTCCGGAACCTTTCGCCGCGGCCCTCCGGGCGGCCAAAAGCGGGGTCGACCCCGATGGCTTGCTCAATCCCGGCGTGCTGGTCGATCCGCTCCGCGAGAGCTGATCAATCCGCTCGACCGGCCGTCCCGACCGGACCCTGAAGCTATCCCTTCACCTCGCCGATGTCGCGGCCCCTCTCCGGCTGAGCCGCTAGCCTTCCCCGACTGCACCTCGACCGACCGCCGCTCGCTTCCGGGACCGCGGCGGGAGATCCGTATCCAATGGAAACGATGACCCCCGAACAGTCAGCCCCCGAGGGCGAACCGGCGCGAGCGCCCGAGCGCGGACCGCTGCGCGCCGCGCTCAAAACGGCCCGCCCGCACGAATGGGTCAAGAACGTCCTCGTCTTCGCCGGACTGCTGTTTTCCGGCCAGGTCGATGACCCCTGGGCGATCGGTCAGGCGCTGATCACCTTCGCCGCCTTCTGCGCGATATCCAGCGCCGGCTACTTCATCAACGACCTCAACGACGTCGAGCTGGACCGCGCCCACCCGAAGAAGCGTTTCCGGCCGATCGCCGCAGGCCAACTCTCGATCCCTGCGGCCTGGGCGATTGCCGGCGCCCTGGCGCTCGGCGCACTGGCCGTCTCGTTCGCCGCCGTCAACTGGAAGGTCGGTCTGATGGTCGCCGGGTACGGGGTGATCCAGGTCGCCTACTCGTTCGGCCTCAAGCAGGTCGTGATCATCGACGTGATGACCCTGGCCACGCTGTTCATCCTGCGGGTGATGGCCGGCTCGGAAGCAGTCGAGACCAATGCCTCGGAATGGCTGCTGCTGTGTACCGGCATGCTCGCCCTGTTCCTCGGGTTCACCAAGCGGCGGCAGGAAGCCGTTTCCGAGCTGCACGAGGGCACCAGCAGCCGACCGGTGCTCGAGCACTACTCGCTGCCGTTCCTCGACCAGATGGTCGCCATGGTCACCACCGGCACGGTGATCAGCTACGCGATCTACACGGTCAACTCGCCGCTGATCGGCTCGGACATGATGCTGACCATCCCGCCGGTGGTCTACGGAATTTTCCGCTACCTGTACCTGATCTACGACCGCTCGGACGACCGCTCGACCGCCGCGATCGTGGCCGAGGACAGGGGAGTCATAGCGGCCGGAGCCGTCTTTGCCGTCACCGCGTTCCTGCTGCTCTACGTCTTCAACTGAGCACCGGGCCAACCCCCGGCGGGGCGGGTGGCGACCCGGCTGAAAATCCGCACCCGGAATCGGGAGTTTCCAGACAGGGTGGTCGCGGTGCGCTAACCTTTTTCAGGAATTCGCGATCCAGGGAGATCGGCTGTCGCTCCGGGATGAGCCCGGCAGCGCCGTCGGCAACCAGTGATCGCAGGTTTTCTTGCGCAGCCCGGGAGCAGCCGGGCTTGAGCAAGGAACGTAGGGATTGATTCAGAAATAACGAAAAGTCGACGTCAAGTTTGCTCTGTCGCGCCGGGCCCTGCGCCGGGCCGTCGAGCTGGAACCGGAGAAGTCGTGAATAAGACGGTTTTTGGAGCCGTAAGCAAGAGGTTTGTCCTGTCCTTCGCAATTCTTGCGATGTTCGCCCTGGGCATGGCTTCTTCCGCTCACGCGGACCGGGCCTTTCAACTCAGGTTCTCGACCAACGACACCGGCAGCATCAAGGGGATCGCCAACACCCTGATGACCTGCCCGTCGAGCGACAACGACTGCAGCCGGGCCCAGAACGTGTCCCCGACGACCTCGGGTGGCCAGGACCACAACAACTACTTCGACATGACCTATGTCGACGTCGACTCGGACAGCTCGACCTTCAACTCCTCGACCGCAAACCTGTCCGTTCCGGCCGGCTCCGACATCCTGTTTGCCGGGCTCTACTGGGGCGGCGATCGATCCGGTTCCGGCAGCAGGGCGGCCCCCGATCCCGCCAGCCGCAACAAGGTCAAGTTCAAGCTGCCCGGTTCCGGCATTTACCTGAATCTGACCGCCGACCAGCTCGACGACTCCTCAGATGACCAGTACAGATACCAGGCCTTCAAGGATGTGACCAGCCTGGTTGCTCCGCTGGCCGGCAGTGGCAGCGGCACCTACGCGGCGGCCAACGTGCAGGCCGGAAAGGGTTCGGACCACTACGCGGGCTGGAGCCTGGTGGTCGTCTACCGGAATACCACGGAACCGGCCCGAAACCTGACCGTGTTCGACGGCCTCAAGACAATTCGCGCAAACAGCCCGCCCACCGACATTCCATTTTCTGGGTTCCTGACGCCGCCGGCCGGCCCGGTCGAGACCGACATCGGCTTCCTGGCCTGGGAGGGCGACCAGACCCTGGTCGGTGACTCGACCTCGCTCAACGGCCACACCCTCTCCGATGCGCAGCACCCGGCCACCAATTTCTTCGATTCCCGAATCTCCCACAACGGAGTGCTTTACACCGACCGCAACCCGGCCTACCCCAATGCGCTCGGAATCGACGCGGCCTGGACAAGCGCCAACGGGATGGTCCCCAACAACGCGACTTCGGCGACCCTGCGGGTCACCACCAGCGGCGACTACTACCTGCCCGGCGTGATCACCTTCCAGACCCTGATCTACGCGCCGAAGGTCGAGCAGGAAAAGACCGTGACCGATGAAAACGGGGGCGTTGTCGAGCAGGGCGACATCCTGACCTACCGGGTCTCGGGCAAGAACGTCGGCCAGGACGGGACCAGGAACTTCGAGGTCCGGGACCCGATTCCGGCGAATACGACCTACGTCCCGGGGTCGATCGACCTTTCGGTCAACTCGGCCGGCCCGACCGGTGCCCAGACCGACGCATCGGGGGACGACCTCGGTGAATACGACGGGACCAACCACTGGGTCAAGGCCCGGTTCGGCCAGGGCGCCGATGCCACCCTGGGCGGCAACCTGCGACCGGGTGACTCCTACCAGCTCACCTTCCGGGTCCGGGTCAACGGGCCCGGGACCAACCCGATCCCCGCCGGAACGGTGATCGAAAACCAGGCCACCGCCGGCTTCCTCTCGAGAACCACCGGTACGCCGCTGACCGCGGTGTCAGGGGTCAAGGTCGTGGCCGAGGCGCCCGACCTCCGGATCAACAAGACGCGGACCGGCAGCGACTTCGTCGCCGGTGGCACCAGCGAGTACACCTTCACCGTCGACAACCACGGCTCCGCCGGCACCCAGGGCACGGTCACCGTGTCCGATCCGCTTCCGGCCGGGATCACCGCGACCGCGGTCAACGCTCCGGGCTGGAACTGCAATCCCCTCCCGGCCGGGTCACTCAGCTGTTCGAGGAGCGACGTGCTCGCGCCGGGCACCTCGTACCCGCCGATCGTGCTCACGGTCGGCCTCGACGAGACGATCGCCGACGAGGTGGCCAACACCGGCACCGTCTCGGGCGGAGGCGATGCCAATCTCGGCGACAACAATTCGACCAGCACCAATCCTTCGTCGCGGGTAGCCGATCTCGGCATCGTCAAGACCGCGTCGAAGGACCAGGTAGGCACCGGCGAGACCTTCGGATTCGATCTCACCGTGACCAACCACGGCCCGTCGAAGGCGACTTCGGTTGCGATCAGCGACCCGCTGCCCGACGGCCTCAGCTTCGTCTCGGCCGCACCGCCCCCGGGCTGCGTCGCCGAGCCGACTTCGGGCGTCCTGGCCTGCGCGGTCGGCGATCTCGCCTCCGGCGCCTCGCACACGGTCAGCCTGACCGTGAAGGCCGATCTCGATGCGAGCGGAATGCTTACCAACAGGGCGTCGGTGTCCGGCCAGCAAAGCGATCCTAACCCTGACAACAACAGCGATACGGCCAAGGTCGAAGTTGTCGGCGCCGATCTCGGCGTGGTCAAGTCACTCGAATCACCGGCCGCCCCGGTAACCGGTGACGTCGTGACCTACCGGCTCACCGCCACCAACCACGGTCCCTCCCCGGCAACCGGAGTGGTCCTTAATGACGCCCTTCCGGCCGGTCTCTCGGCGGTCAGCAGCAACCGGACCGAGTGCTCTGTCGTCGCTGGAGCAATCGAGTGCGCCGTCGGCGACCTCGCGGTCGGCGCTTCGTTCACCGTCGAGATCAAAGGCACGGTCGAACCCGGTCTGACCGAGCTGATCAACCGGGCCGCGGTCACCGGGATCGAAGACGACCCCGACCCGGCCAACAACCAGGATGACGTGACCACTCCCGTCGGCAACGTCGCCGACCTCTCGATCGTGAAGGCAGCGAACGAGGCGACCACCACCCCCGGTGGAGACCTGGCCTACACCTTCACCGTGCGAAACGGTGGTCCCGACGCGGCAACCGGCATCGAGGTCACCGACGTTCTGCCTGATGGCCTCAGTTGGGTCAGCGGGGATCCCGGCTGCGGTGCCGCGGGCCAGACGGTCACCTGCTCGATCGCATCACTCGCTCCGGGAAGCCAGACCCAGGTCTCGATCGCGGTCAAGGTCTCCAGCGGCGCCACCGGCGACATCGTCAACGCGGCCTCGGTAGAAGGCGACCTGCCCGATTCCGACCCGTCGAACAACCGGGACGAGAACGTCACGCCGGTGGTCGGCGAGGCCGACGTGGCGATCGAAAAGACCGTCGACGACCCCTCGCCGTTCCCCGGCGACCAGATCACCTTCACCCTGACCGCCGAGAACCTTGGTACTGCGGTCGCCGGGAACGTGGTCATCACCGACACACTGCCGTCCGGTCTGAGCTTCGTTTCAGCCGATGCACCGTGCACCGAAAGCGGCGGCAGCATCACCTGTGCCGTCGGCGAACTCGAGCCGGGCCAGAAGGTGACGCTCGAAGTCAAGGCCTCGGTCGACCAGTTCACGACCGGCAGCCCGAACAGCGAGCACCTGCTTGACGTCCAGAAGGTGGAAGCCCAGGTCGACCTCGACCCCGGCCAGACCCGGACCGTCTCGGTCACCTGCCCCGCCGGATACTTCGCATCCGACGGCTCGACCCGGATCGACCAGATCGACCAGGGGACCGGCGACTGGACCGAAGCCAGGGTTCTCGAGTCGCGGGCCGCCTCGCTCGACTCATGGCAGGGCACCGTGCACAACACGGCCTCCGGACGCGCCCAGGCCAAGGTCTTCGCCGTCTGCATCAAGCAGCAGACCGCGGTGAACGAAGGCCACTCACACGGACTGGTCGTCAGCGACCCGGTGATCGTGACCAAGACGGTATTCGCCGCCAGCAACAAGCGGGCGGTGCTCAAGTGTGGCCCGAACCAGGTTGCGATCCAGCCGGGCTTCATTTCCGACGGCGCCGGCCGGCTCCTGTACTCGCAGCCGAAGGGGACCGGGTGGAAGTTCATTTTCAGTGCCGACGAAGTGGCCAGGGTCACCTTCTCCATCCGCTGCATGGACAGGCAGGTCTCGTTCGAGGACGGCCACAGTCACAACCTGATGCTCGAGCGGATCTGGACCGAGGTCGAGGTCCAGCCCGGAAAGGTCAACGAGGCCCAGCTGATCTGTGCCGACGGCAGCCGCGGCATAGTCGGCGGCTGGGATCTCGATCCCGGGCTGGTTTCGCTGGGCAACGACCCCCGTCCGGTGACCCGCGCGTTCAAGCTCTACAACCCGACCGGCGAGCCGCTGACCGCGCGGCTCAGCCTGCTCTGCCTCGGCGACCGGACAAGTGCTGAATTGACCGGGCCGGGTACCGTCTTCAACACCGCTCAGATCTCGACCACCTCCGGCGAAGAAAACAGCGACAACAACAGTTCCACCGCCACCGTTTCGGTCCAGGGCAGCGTCACGGCTCCGCCGGTCGGGGACGGTTCAGGCAAGCCGGTAGTCAACAACCCGGTCGGCGATCAGGTCGCCGGAACCCCGGTCGTCCCGAGGGTCGTCGGCGGCAAGGTGAAGCAGAAGAAGAACCGCTACCTGGCCCGGATTACCTGCCCGGCCGCCTGCAGCGGGAAAGCCACGCTACTGACCAAGGGCGGGTTCAAGCTGAACGGAAAGAAGGTCGCCAGGGGTTCGGCTCTTGCCAGGGGCAAGTTCAGCCTCGGTCAGGCCGGCACCGTCAAAGTGAGGCTGAAGCCGACCGGACTCGGCCGGAAGGTACTGCGCAGCGGCAAGAAGATCAACCGCGCGGTGATCGGCTTTTCCGGCGGCACCAGGCAGCAGGTCCGAATCACCCGCTGACGCCGGGCACCGGACCGCCCGGGCCGGCGCGGGAACTCGAAGACCGCCCGGACTAACGGTGGACTTCGAGGTCGCCGGCCAGTTCGATCTTGCCGCCACGGCTGAACTCGACGTCGATCGTCTCGTGCTTGCGATAGGTGCCGAAAAGCCCGAGCAGCAGTGCAACCTTACGGCCGGTACCCAGCTCTTCCTTGATGATTTCGCGGGTGAACACGATGTCCAAGCCTTTGATTTCGTAGTCCCGGCCGGCGGTCTGGGTCAGGCCGTTGACGAACACGGTGATCGGCGGCGCCGCACCCTGAGGCAGGCGAACCCTGCGGCCGGCAGCGTAGGAGCCCTTGGGGATCTCCTGCCCGGTTCCCTCGGCCGAACCGACCGCCGGGTTCTCCGACGACTCACCCATCGCTCAGGACCCCCCGGATCGCGGCGAAGATCTCGTCGCGGCTTTCGGTGGGGAAACGCTTGCGGGTTATTCCCCCACTGAACCCGATCAGTGTGCCGTCGCCCTGGACGTCGAGACCGGCGGTCGGTGGCGAGAGGAATCCCTTGCCGGCGATCTCGATCCTGGCGTTGACCAGCTCTTCGGGTTCGTAGTCGCGGATCGCCTTGACCCGTGAAGCCGGGCCTTCGGCCAATACGGCGTCGGTCGCCGCCTCGGCCGCGTCGATCGCGGCGTCAAGGTCGTCGAAACCCTGTCGGGAAACGTCTGATCCGTCGCGGATGGTCAGTTTCCAGGCGGCCAATCGGGGCTCCTCGGGTTGCCCGGCGTCCCGGTCCGGTTCTCAGGCCCCGGGTCGGGTGGCCGGAGGGCCGGAGATCGTCTCGCCGCCGGTCCGTTCGGCGATCGGGGTGTATTCGGCATCGATGTCGCCGGTGTAGATCTGGCGCGGGCGGGCGATCTTGCCGCCGGGCTGGTCGGTCATCTCGAGCCACTGGGAAATCCAGCCGGAGGTTCGCGGGATCGCGAAGATAGTGGTGAACATGGCGGGCGGGATCTTCAGGGCCTCGTAGATGACCCCGGAGTAGAAGTCGACGTTGGGGAACAGCTTGCGCGAGACGAAGTACTCCTCTTCCAGCGCGTGCCTTTCGAGTTCGGTCGCGATCTCGATCAGCGGGTTGTACTCGGTCGCTTCGAAGACGTCGTCAGCGTGGTCCTTGATCACCTGGGCTCGCGGGTCGTGGTTCTTGTAGACCCGGTGGCCGAAGCCCATCAACTTCTCCTCCTTGCGCTTGACGCCTTCGAGGAAGTCGGGCACGTTCTCGACCTTCCCGATGTGCCTGAGCATCTTCAGCACGGCCTCGTTGGCTCCGCCGTGAAGGGGGCCGTAGAGTGCGGCGATCCCGGCCGCCACCGCGGAGTAGGGGTCGGCCCCGGAGGAACCGACGCTGCGTACCGCGCTGGTCGAGCAGTTCTGTTCGTGGTCGGCGTGCAGGATGAACAGCACGTCGAGCGCCCGGGCCACCCGGGGGTCCGGCTCGTACTTGGTCTCGGTCATCTTGAACATCATCGAGAGGAAGTTCTCCGAGTAGGAGAGGTCGTTGTCGGGGTAGGCGTAAGGCAGACCCGAGTTGTGGCGGTACGAGAAGGCGGCCAGCGTCGGGATCTTGGCGATCAGGCGGATCGTCGCCAGGTAGCGCTCGACCGGGTCCTCGAGCTTCTTCGCGTCCGGGTAGAAGGTCGAGAGGGCGCCGGTAGTCGCCAGCAGCATCCCCATCGGATGGGCGTCGTAGCGGAAGCCGGTCAGGAACTTCTTGATGTCCTCGTGGACGAAGGTGTGGTGGGTGATGTCGTAGGTCCAGTCTTCGAGCTGGGGCCTGGTCGGCAACTCCCCGAAGACCAACAGGTAGGCGACCTCGAGGTAGGTCGACTTCTCGCAGAGCCGCTCGATCGGGATGCCCCTGTGCTGGAGCACGCCGGCCTCGCCGTCGATGTAGGTGATCGAGGAAGTGCACGAAGCCGTGTTCGTATAGGCCGGGTCGTACGACATCATCCCGAAGTCGTCTTCGTGCACCTTGATCTGGCGCAGGTCCATCGCCGTGATCGTGTCGGACTCGATCGGCAGCTCGTAAGTGCGCCCTGTCCGGTTGTCGGTAACGGTCAGAGAATCGCCGGCGGTGGCCGTCCCGGCCGCGACATCTTCAGCCAAATCTTCGCTCATTCTTCGGTCCCCATCAATTGCTCCTCGGGATCGCGTCTTTTCTGCTTGAGGTTGGTGATCCCGGCCAGTATCTGCATGTCGGGCTCGTCGCATTGTCCCTCTGCCGAGCTTGACATGCGGCTCCTAGGATTGAGACGTACCCCGCCGCCCTTGAATCCACCGGTTCGCAGCCTGGGACGAAGGTTGGCCGACCAATCGGCGCGAGCACCAACCGTATGCCGTGGCAACCGGCAGGACGAGAGCGATCCAAACGACCAGGGCAACGAACGTTCCGGTCTGCGGAGGTGTCAGGTAGACGAGGACGAGGAACGCAACCGGCAAATGGATCAGGTAGACGCCGAAGCTCTGCCGGGCGAACCAGGCCGCCGGCCGGCTGGCGAAAGGTCTCTGGAGCCAGAGCGGCCCGAGGATCAGGCCCGTGACCAGAATTGCGCGTGCGGTCGTGGATGCGAGCCCGTTGAAAGCGAGGTTTCGGCCCCTGGTGCTTCCGTCGATGCCGTCCGGCGAATTCATCGCGACGTCGGTGAAGTTGATCGAGGCGAGCAGAAACAGGGGAATGCCGATCAGGAAGCACAGCTTCACGCCGCGGCGTACGCGGGGGTTTCCCGGGTTCCGGGCGGCCAGCTCGTAGATCATCGCGACGACCATGCCGAGCGCGAAGGAGAAGAGGTAGGCCGGGGTCTGATCGGCCGCGACCACGCGCACGACGTCATCGCTGACCTCTTGGCCGGAGACCGCCTGGAAGATGCCGGGTAGGTGGGCCGGCCCCAGTTTCCAGCTGGCGGTGATCAGCGCCGCGATCAGGACGGTCGCGTAGACGTTGCGCCTGATCATCCAGGCCAGTAGGGGGAAGAGCAGGTAGAGCCCGGCAATCACGGGGACCAGCCAGAGCGCGCCGCCGCCGAGGAAGAAGCCTACGCGGAAGCTGGGAGCCGTCATGTGATAGACGGTCTGGAGATCGAAGAAGTGGATCAGGAAATCTCCGACGCTCGGGACCGGGGCGCCGAAGTCGGTCGGCACAAAAGCGATCATCAGCACAAGTACGACCAGGCATATCCAGTACTCGGGCTGCAGACGGGCAAATCGTTTCAGGAACCAGTCGAAGACCGGCCCGATCTCGCCGCCCCGCCTCAGGACCGGCAGATAGAGCCCGAATCCGCTGATGATGAAGAAGACGTCGAGAGTGTTGCCGAAGAACGTCCAGATGAGGCGCTCATGGAATGAATGGCCGCCGGCGGTCAGGACTCCGGATATGCCGAAGAGATGGAATACGACGATCCCGATAATCGCGAGGGCCCGGATACCATCAATCGAAGCGACCCGTCCACCGGATGCGGCATCGCTGTCAGGTCTGACCAAAGTTGCACCCGAAAACTAATTCAGGTTGAAGTCGGTCATCGACCTGAGAGCCTGCAGCCGGGACTCGATCTCATCTCTGGTCAGGCGGCTGACCCGCTCGGTGCCGAATTCCTCGACATTGTACGAGGCGAGCACGGTCCCGTAGCCCATCGCGGTCCGCAGCGCCCGCTGGTCGATCACCTCACACTCGCCGTCGAGGTAGCCGAGGAAGCCTCCGGCAAAGCTGTCGCCGGCCCCGGTCGGGTCGCGTACGTCTTCAAGCGGGAACCCCGGGAGAGCGAAGAAGCCCCCGGGGGTGAACAGGGCCGCGCCGTACTCGCCCTGCTTGGCGATGACCGCCTTCGGGCCGAGCGCCATGACCGCGTTGGCGGCTCTGGCCAGGTTGGGCTCGTCGGTCAGCTGCCTGATCTCGGCATCGTTGATCAGCACGCAGTCGGTTTCACCGATCGCCGAGAGCAGCGACTCTTTCGCGGTGTCGATCCAGAGGTTCATCGTGTCGAGCGCAGTGAAGTGGGCCGTATCGCACTGGGATCTGACCTGGCGCTGCAGGTCGGGCTGGATGTTCGCCAGAAAGAGAATGTCCGCGCCTTTCGACTCCGCGGACAGCTTGGGCTCGAATTCGCCGAACACGTTGAGCTGGGTGTCGTCGGTGTGGGCCGTGTTCAGGTCGTACTCGTAGTGGCCCTTCCAGAAAAAGGTCGACGCTCCCTCTACCCGCTCGATGTCGTCGGTGATTACGCCGTGCCCTTCGAGTACCTTGAGTTCGTCCAGGGTGAAATCGTCGCCCACCGGGCCGACCACCCTCACCGACGTGAAGTAGCTGGCTGCCAGGGAAAAATGGACGGCCGAACCCCCGAGCATCCGCTCGCGCTCTCCAAAGGGGGTCTGGACGGCGTCAAAGGCGATCGAGCCGACAACGGTCAGCGACAACGGGTTCCTTTCGTTCGAAGGTGGCGTCCGGCTGCCGGAAGGCAGCTGCGGACCTGAATCCTAAAGCCAAGTGTTGGGTTAGCGCGTTCCGTGCCAATATGGGCAGGTGAAAGCGATTCAGATAACCGAATTCGGGGGACCAGAGGTCATGAACCTGGTCGATCTGCCCGAACCCGAGCCCGGTCCCGGGGAGGCTCTGGTCCGGATCAGCCGGACCGGCGTCAACTACGCCGATACGCACGCCACTCAGAACAACTACCTGGCCGAACAGGAGCTACCGCTGGTGCCGGGTGCCGAGTTCGTCGGCACCGCTCCGGACGGCAGACGGGTCGCCGCGGTGGTGTCCAACGGTGCGTACGCCGAGGCGATAGCGGCCCCCGAGGGCTCTCTCGTGCCGATTCCGGACGAGGTCGACGACGAGCAGGCGGCAGGTCTGCTCCTGCAGGGGCTTACCGCCGACGGGATCCTCAGAATCTCGGCCAACCTCCAGCCGGGCGAGTCGGTGGTGATCAACGCCGCCGCCGGCGGGACCGGCAGCCTGGCAGTCCAGATCGCCCGGTCGATGGGGGCGGGGCGGATCATCGCGCTCGCTTCGAGCCCGGAGAAGCGTGACCTGACCCTGGAGCTCGGAGCCGACGCGGCGGTCGATTCGAGAAGCGAAGAACTCGGGCAGGAGATCCTCGATGCGAATGGAGGCCGCCAGGTCGACGTGGTCCTCGAGATGGCCGGCGGACAGGCCTTCGAGGACTGCCTCCGCGCCCTGGCCCCTTTCGGGCGGCTGGTCACCTTCGGGATCGCTTCGCGTGAGGAGAACAGCGTCAGGACCGGCCACCTGATGAGAAACAGCCGTGCCGTGATCGGATTCTGGATAGTCCACCTGCTTACCCGTCCCGAGCTCTCCCGACAGGGGATCGAGCGGGTTCTGGGCGCCGCGGCGACCGGCGATCTGAAGACGGTTCTCGGAGGCACTCACCCGCTTTCCGACGCCCGCCGGGTCCATCGGGATCTGGCCGGACGACGGACCATGGGCAAAATCCTGTTGGATCCCTCGCTGTGACCACATTCAAGGAACTGGGGCTCTCCCCCGAAACTCAGCAGGCCATCGACGAACTGGGCTTCACCGAGCCGAGCCCGATCCAGGAGGAGAGCATCCCGCACCTCCTCGCCGGACACGACGTGATCGGAAGGGCTCAAACCGGGACCGGCAAGACGGCCGCCTTCGGCATCCCGATGCTCCAGTACATCGACCCCGACAACGACGAGGTCCAGGCGGTCGTCCTGACCCCGACCCGCGAGCTCTGCATCCAGGTGACCCAGGCACTGAGGACTTACGCCGAGCACCTCGACATCGAGATCGTTGCCGTTTTCGGCGGCGCCCCGATCCGCAGCCAGCAGTCCCAGCTCCGTTCCGGTGCACACGTTGTGGTCGCCACCGTCGGCCGGATGAAGGACCTGATCTCCCGCCGGTCGCTGGTTCTGACCGCGGCCCGCTTCGTGGTGCTCGACGAGGCCGACGAGATGCTCGACCTCGGCTTCCTCGAAGACGTCGAGAAGATCCTCCGCATGTGTCCGAGCGGGCGCCAGACGGCGCTCTTTTCAGCCACGATGCCGCCTCCGATCCAGAAGCTGGCCGAGGGTTATATGTACGACCCGATCACCGTCTCGATTGAACCGGAGACCCTGACCGTCGATGCGATCGAACAGGCTTACGTCGAGGTCGCCGGTCGCGACAAGACCGACAAGCTGGTCGAGGTGCTGAAGGCCGAGGACCCTGAACAGGCGATCATGTTCTGCCGGACCAAGCTGGGCTGCGCCCGGCTTGAGCGTGACCTGCGCAACCGGGGCCTGGGGGTGAAGGCGCTGCACGGCGATCTCAGCCAGGGCAGTCGGGACGGCGTGATGATCTCGTTCAAGGGGCGCCGCACCAAGCTCCTGGTCGCCACCGATATCGCCGCCCGGGGACTGGACATCGAGCACGTCACCCACATCATCAACTACGACCTGCCGAACACCTCGGAGACCTACGTCCACCGGATCGGGCGCACCGGCCGGGCCGGGCGCACCGGCCGGGCGATCACCTTCGTGACCCCGGCCCAGCGCAAGGATCTCGAGCAGATCAAGTCGGACATCAAGATCTCGATCACCGCCTGGGAGACACCCGAAGAGCGGCTTGAGCACGCGCCGAGGTTGCGCGGCCGGCAGGGCAGGGGAGCCCCGCTCGACGAGCAGCCGGCGGCCGTCAACGGCGACCGGCAGCAACCGGAACCCGTGGCCGGTCCGGACGATTCCGATCGTCGGGAGAAGGCGGACCGCCCGAAGAAGAGGGACCGCCGGGAGGGGGAGCCGGACCGCGCGGAGGAAGCGGATCAACAGGGCCCGCCGGAGGTCGCGGAAGGCCAGACCAAGCTGTTCATCAACCGCGGCAAGCGCAGCGGCATCACCGAGGACGACCTTCGCTGGGCCCTTCACGAGGGTGCCGTGCTGCCGGAAGAGGCGGTCTCCGAGATCAGGATCCTCGACCGGTTCTCATTCGTAGAGATCGACAGCGACCGGGCCGAGAAGACGGTCGAGTTCCTTGACGGGACCAGGCTGAAGGGCGCCGAGATCCGCGTAGAGATCGCCCGCAGCTGAGGGTCCGCCGCCCGACGGGCCGGAAACGACCGGCCCGAGAGTCATGGCATGCCCGGCGCGGTCAGTTCGCTGATTCTGGTGAGCAGGCGGTCGAAGTCGACCGGCTTGGTGAAATGGCCGTCGGCGAGCTGCCAGTCGGGTGAGCTTTCCAGCCCGTTTATCGCGCTGACCACGATCACCGGCGTTTCGGGGCTCAGGTTCTTGATCTCTTCGATCGTGGCCGAGCCGTTCATGTTCGGCATCATCGCGTCCATCAGGACCAGATCGGGCTTTTCCCCGCCTTCACTCCCGGCGAACAGGTTCAGCGCCTGTCGCCCGTCGGCCGCTTCGACCACAGTGTGCTCGGACATCTCCAGCCGGCGCCTGAACAGAAGGCGGATCGCCCCGGAATCCTCGGCTACCAGAATCCGGCTCACTGGAGGCCGATCGCGCCCTGGTCCGGGTCTTCGGCCCGTTCAAACGGGAGGCTGACCGTGAAGGCCGCTCCCGATTCCGGTTCCGAGCTCACCGAAATGGTTCCGCGATGCAGCTCGACCAGGCGGACCACCATTGCCAGCCCGATCCCGGAACCTCCGCTTGTGTCGAGATTGGATGACGGACCCCTCCCGAAAGGCTCGAAAGCGTCGTTCGGATCATCGAACTGCAGGCCCGGCCCGTTGTCTTCGACCTTGACCTCGGCCCGATCGCCGGCCCGGCTCACGGTGACTGCAATCCTCGATCCCGGCGGAGTATGGGCTACGGCGTTTTCAACCAGGTTGAGAACGACCTGACGCAGCCGGCCGGCGTCGGCTTCCATTTCCGGAAGACCGGGTTCAACCTCCAGCTTCAATGCCTGGCCTTTTTCTTCGGCACCGGGTCGTACCGAGTCGACCACCTCCCCTGCCAGTGTCGCCAGGTCGACCGGTGTGATCTGGAGGTGGAGCTCCCCGAAGCTGTTCTGGCTCATGTCGAGGATGCTGTCCACGAGGTCGCGCAGGTGAAGCGCGTTCTGGTGGATGACCGCCGCCGCTTCGGCCTGCGAAGGGCTGAGACCGTCGCCGTCCATCTGAAGGATCTCGGAGAACCCGACCACGGCGGTCAGCGGCGACCGGAGTTCGTGTGAGGCACCCATGATGAAGGTGGTCCGCCGGTCGGTCTCGTATTCGGCCACGCTGGTCTCCCAGATCATCAACAGGGTCGAGTTGTCGTCGAGCGGCGTGGGCGAAAGCATCGCCTGTAGCTCGGGCTGTTCGGGCGCGGTCCTGAACGCGATCTTCTCTTTCAGAAGCAGCAGCCGGTCGAGCTTCTCAACCCCGACGATCGGCGAGAGGGCCTCGCGAATGCCCACGCCTTCAGTCAGCATCGGGACCCATCCGGCGGCGGCCCGGTTGAGCCAGGTCACCCGCATCTCTTCGTCCACCGTGAGGAAGGCTCCGGGCACGGCGTCGAGAATCGCCTCAAAGCGTCTTTCCTCGGACATCCTGGACCGGCACTCTACCGCCGCCGGGCCGGGGTACCGTCCGGGTGCGCAAGCCTGGACGAAGGCCGGCCGCGTAGGATTCGGCTCGATGAACGCCACGAGCGAAGGGATTTCAGAGGGTCCGCTGGAGGAATGGTTCAGGCGGAAGGTGAACGACCTCGAGCCGCCGCTGGACTACGACAGGATCCACGGTGGCATGTCAAACATGACCTTCCTGGTCACCGACCAGGCGGGCTCGCGCTGGGTCCTGCGGCGGCCCCCTCTGGGAACACGGCTCGGCTCGGCCCACGACATGGGTCGCGAGGTGAAGGTCGTCTCGGCCCTGGCCGGCACCCCGGTTCCCGTGCCGCCGGTGGTCGGATACTGCGATGACGACGAGGTGAACGGGGCACCGTTCTACGTAATGGACTTCGTAGAGGGCCCGGTCCTGAGGACCCCCGACCAGGTCGAGCTCTTTCCCGCCCCCGAGCAGCGCCACCGACTTGCCACCGGCCTGGTGGACACGCTCGCCGAGATCCATTCGGTCGATCCGGACGAGGTCGGACTCGGCGACCTCGGCCGCCACGACGGTTACGTGCCACGTCAGCTGAAGCGCTGGCACGGGCAATGGGAGAAGCAGAAGACCCGCGAGCTGGAGACGGTCGATGAACTCTCCAGGCGGCTCGGCGAAGCGGTCCCCGAGCAGACCACGACCACGATCGTGCATGGCGACTACCGCCTCGACAACGTGATCTACAGCCCGGGAGGCGAGGTTGCCGCCGTGGTCGACTGGGAGCTCTGCACCCTGGGCGACCCGATGGCCGATGTCGGGCTGCTGATGGTCTACTGGGTCGAGGCCGGTGACGCCGTGGTCCCACTGTTCAACCCGGCCACGGTCGCCCCCGGCTTTCCGGGGCGGAACGAGCTGGCCGAGCACTACGCCAGGGTCTCCGGACGCGATATTTCGGACCTCGACTACTTCGTCGCCCTCGGTTACTGGAAGCTGGCGATCATCTGCGAAGGGGTGCTCGACCGCTTCCAGAAGGGCCAGTACGGCAAGGAGGGCGGCACCGGTGGCCAGGACCTTGCCCGGACGGTCGAGACCCTGGTAGACGCCGGGCTCGCCGCGACCGACCGGATGTAACCCCGGCCCGCGCGCCAACCCGGACCGGCAAACGGCCCCGCGGCCCGGCCCGCCCACCTGGCTCGGCAACCCGGCCCGGCAATAGTTTCCGGGAGGCCGCTACCGTCGCGGGGACGCGCTCCTCCGATTCGGGTCGGCGAAGTAATCGGGAGCCTCCCGGAAACCATTGCCGGGCCCGGGCCACCGTTCCGCCGCGACCTGACCGGGTTGTCGGGCGAGCCCATCCGTTTGTGCGACCAGCGGTCGCGATCCGGTATCGGGCGTCGGTTGACCGGCGCCATCGACGGGTGGGGTGGCGACTCCCGGGAGGCTCCCGATTACTTCTCCGGGTCACAGCGAAGAGGAGGGTACCCGCGACGGTAGCGGCCTCCCCGGGAGTCGCCACCCCACCCGCAATGCTCCGCCCCGCTCGCCGAAGGGCCTTGTCAGCGCCGCCCGGACCCCTTCCTTCGGCGCTGCTTCTTCGGCTTCATCGTTGCCACCGCCTTGCGACCGGGCTGGGCGTCGGCGCCGATTCCGGCGATGGTCACTTTCGCCTTGTCGGTCCGCTCGATCCCACCGACTTTCAGCCGGGTCTTCTTGCGGCCGGGGTAGAAAACCAGGCGGCGTCCGTCGCGCGGGAGGATCACCCGGACCTCGTAGCCGTGTACCCGCCTCACCTTCTTCCACTTGACCACGAGTTTTCTGCCTCGGCGAAGTGCCCGGGCCTTCTTCGGTCGGGACGCTCTTGCGGTTCCGGGTGCCCTGTACCTGGCTACGGTCAGCTTGGTTCTCGGCAGGCCGTTCTGCTCGACCAGAGCGACGATCCGGCGGCGACCGGCCGGCCCGGCGTGCGGGTGAGAAGCGGAAGCTGCCCTTCGCCTTCTTCGTGGTCTTCAGTTCGCGATAGACAGCGCCGCCCTGTTCGGCGAAAGTGACCCGCTGGCCGGCGATCTTTCTGATCCGGAAACCGACCCTGCGTTTGCGACCCTTGCCTCCAACCTTCGCAGTGACCTTCGGTTCGGGCAGGGCCTTGGCGGTCATCACGCGGTCGATCGGTACCGAGCCAGGCTGGAGGTCGATCAGGTAGTCGCCGCCGATCGGACTCGCGACCTGGACGACCGTTCGCGATTCGGCCGGCACCCTGGTGATCCGGTACGGGGCCTGCTCGACTTCGGTCGCTCCGCTGGCCAGAGTCATCCCGTCGGGGCCGGTCACGGTGATGTCGGGTGCACCGCCGACGCCCAGTACCGCGATCGCTGCCTCACCGAGGCCCTTCGGCAGATTGGCGCCGGTGGCCGAGACCGCCGCGGCGGCGCTGCTCACGGAGGCGCTCGAGGTCGGAGCCGCGATCTTGTACGAACCGAGACCCGGGCAGAGCGGCGCCGACGGGAACAGGCTGCCCCACTTCCAGCCGAAACCGAACGATGGGACCAGGGGCGCGCTGACGCAGGCGGCCATGCCCTTGCTCGAAATCACCGCTTCGCCGGAGAGGCCGCCCTTGTGGGCATTTCCGGAGGCGCTGAACTTGCCCGACTTGAGGTCGATGAAGCCGCTGACCATGCCGCTGACCCCGAGCACCGAGAATGATCCGCTGAATTTCAGGCTGCCGGGAAAACCGACCGCGTAAGTGGCCGACCCGTTGCCTAGCGGCAGCTTGACCAACGGAGTGACCACCTTGAGGTCGCCGCCGGCGCTCAGCGTGGTCGGGCCCGAGTTGGGGAACTTCAGGCTGATCTTGCCGTCGAGCTGGAGTCCGAGGCCCTTCGGGCCGCCGATCAGGTACACGCCTCCCTCGAACAGCCTCGAGCCCGGTGCCCGGATGTAGGAGAAGTCGATCCGGTCCAGTCCGACGATCGGCGAGGGCGGGGATCCGACGATCGGCAGAGTGGGATTGAAGGGCGGGGGCTCCACCTTCAGCACGGTCAGCTCGCCGTCCTCGATCACGAACGAAACTTCGGCGATCTCTTTCGAGTACTGGGGAGGCAGCGCGATCCGGGCGTCGCCGCTGAAGCGGTCGGCGCCGTCGTACTTGATTTCGATTCCGGCCAGGTGCAGCAGCCCGATCGCGGCCTTCGGCACATCGATCTTCAGGTTCTTGGAATCGAACCCGTACTGGTCGGTGGCCAGGGTGGTGTCGCCGCTCACCGACCCCAGGATCCCGGGCATCCTGAAGTGGGTCGGGATCTCGGTGCCCGATCCCTCGATCTTCAATTCGGCGTCACCGATCACCGGCAGGTCGTAGACCTCCTTGGCGTACTTGCCGAGGTTCTTGAAGACCGAGCCGTCACCGGTGCCCAGCTTGACCACTTTGCCGTTCTTTGCCGGAAGCTTCCAGTTGACCTTGCCGATGTCGAGCAGCACGGCCCCGGCATGGACCCGGGCTGCGCCGCTGGTCATGAGCGTGCGTCCACCGGGCTTCGCGGTCACCTTGAACCCGGCTGAGACACCCGCGCCCGACGAGTTCGAGCCGCCTCCCCCTTTCGGCTCGATGTCGATCCCGTTCACCTTCACCGGCCCGGAGGCGACCCAGGTCTTCGTCCCCTTCTTCTTCTTGAAGCAGCCCTTCAGCGCCCTGACCTTTGTCTGACCCAGCTTGACGAACGGCTTGCAGCCACCCGGCGTCGGTTTCAGTGGACCGAACGGGGCAAACCAGACCCGGCCGCCGTCGTTGTTGTCGCCGACGATGCCACCGCCACCGTCCGGGGCGGCGCCGGCCCTGAGGTGGTAGAGGACGCCCGCGGGACCACCGTTCGCCAGCGTCTCCGACCCATTCCAGGACTGGTTGCCGTCCCGGGATACCCGGTGCTTCAGGATCCAGTCACCGCTCTTGTTCCGCTGGAGGAAGACGGCATGCAGGTTGCCCTCGGCGTCCTGGATGAAATCGCGGCGGATCGCCGATTGCCCGGTCCCCGGGTTGCTGACCACCTTCTCTGAAGAGGCCGGGAATCCGGAGCCGTCGTAGCTGCGCACGAAGTACTGGTACGGGGGCTGCGATCCGAGGTAGATCAGGTAGACGCCACGCACGCCGCCGGCCAGTTTCGGCTCGGAGCCGCTCGCCACCCGCGGGCCTTCCGGCAGCCAGTTGCCGACATCGTTGTAGTCGCCGCTGCCGTCCCACTGACGGAAGTAGACGTCGTTGAGGTCCGAGTAGGCGACGATCGGGCTGGTCGGATCGGGGAACCCGGTGCTGACGCTGTAGGCCTTGGGGAACGGCGAGAGCGGGATCCTGGGGCCGGGGTTCGAGCCATCGAGCGGGGCCGCTCTCCAGATCGAAGCGAAGTCGGGCCCGCTGTTGCCCCCGCTGAGCGCGAGCGAGAAGTCACCGGGACCGAGGGCCACCTCGTCAAGAACGGAGAACTCGGTGGCGACCGTGACCGGAGGGCCGAAGCTGTCGCCGCCGTCACTGGAAGTCACCGTGAATACGGGCGCCTGTGGAAAACAGCAGCGCGGGGAGACCAGCACGATTTCGTCGTTCCGGGTGATCACGACCTTGGGGCCGGAGAAATCCTCTCCCGGGAGATCGATCCGTTGTATCCGTTCGCAGCTCGTGGCACCCCGCGGAAGCCGGCAATAGACCATGTCGTCGTCGGATCCGATTATCGAGACGTTCCAGACGATATGCGCGGTTCCGGATTCGTCGACCGCGATCGCCGGATCCCTGACCCGGGTCTCGTCGGAGAGGTCGAAGACCGCGCCGTCGGAATCGGGCACCGGACCGGCCAGGAGCAGAACCAGCGCAACCACCCCTGCCGATACGACTCCCGTCAAATACCGGATGGTGGAACCTGTCTTGGTCAATCCACCCAACTGCAACCTCCGGTCAAGCAAGACTTCCGGTCAAGCAAGACATCAAGGCCTATTGTCCCACCAGGTGGCCGGTTTGTAAAGGCCCCGGACGGCGCACCGTACCTGCGATCATGGAATCACGATCGCTTCCCGCACGGTTTCCCCCTGACGGCGGCCGTCCCGCCGGGAGTGAGATCCCGACGAGAGGACCCATCAAGATGAAGGCCTATCGACTTACCGCGTGGCAGACAGCCCCCGAGCTTTGCGAAGTGCCGAAACCGGAGCCGGGGCCGGGGCAGGTCCTGATCAAGGTCGGCGGAGCAGGGGCCTGTCATTCGGACCTCCACCTGATGGAGTGGCCCGAGGGCCAGCTCCCGCTCGAGCTGCCGTTCACCCTGGGGCACGAGAATGCCGGCTGGGTGGAGGAACTGGGCGCCGGGGTCGAGGGACTTGAGGAAGGCGAGCCGGTGATCGTGCACGGGCCGTGGGGCTGCGGTCGCTGCCGCTCATGCCGGCTCTCGGCCGAGAACTACTGCGAGCGTCAGGCCGAGATCGGCGCGTTCGGGGGCGGAATCGGCCTCGACGGGGGAATGGCCGAATACATGCTGGTCCCGTACCCGCGATTGCTGATTCCACTGGGTGAACTCGATCCCCGCGACGCCGCGCCGCTTACCGACGCGGCCCTGACTCCCTACCACGCGATCAAACGATCGCTGGGACTGCTGGTTCCCGGCTCGACCGCGGTGGTGATCGGGATCGGCGGCCTCGGGCACATGGCCGTGCAGATCCTGAGTGCGCTCAGTCCCGCCCGGGTCGTTGCGATCGACGTCGCCGCGGACAAGCTCGAGCTGGCCCGCGAGCTCGGCGCCGACGAGGCGATCCCTTCGGACGAACAGGCGGTGGAAAGGGTCAGGGAACTCACCGGCGGACTCGGGGCCCAGCTCGTGCTCGACATGGTCGGGTCGGATCAGACCCTGGCCGCTGCCGGCGGAATCATCCGCCCGGAAGGCCACCTGACCGTAGTCGGTCTGGCCGGCGGGACTCTGGGGTTCGCCTACGGAGCGCTTCCGTTCGAGGCACAGGTAACCCTGCCCTACTGGGGTAGCGCGGTCGAGCTGATGGAGGTCCTGGACCTCGCCCGGGCCGGCCGGATCGAATCGCACACCGAGCGGTTCTCACTCGACGACGCCGAAAAGGCGTACGAGCGGATGCGCGCGGGCGACCTCAGTGGGCGGGCCGTGATCTGCCCCAACGGCTGAGCGGGATCCGACCGGTCGGCCGGTCAACCCCGTCGATATGACCGGCACCGTCGCCGGCTCACTGACCGGCTCGAATCGCGGCCCGCCGCGAGCGCATGAATTAGGCTGATCGGACCAGCAAGACCGAGGAGAGGAACTGCCAATGAATGCGAACAAGGCGCTGTGGGAAAAGGGCGACTTCACGCGCATCGCGGAGAGCATGCGGGCGAGCGGAGAGGCCTTCGTCGAGACCCTGGGCATAGCGGAGGGGGACCGGGTACTCGATCTCGGCTGTGGTGATGGGACGACGGCGGTGCCGTCGGCCCGGCGTGGAGCCGAGGTTCTGGGTGTGGACATCGCCAGCAACCTGGTCGCCGCGGGAAACGCGAGGGCAGAAAAGCTCGGCCTGGCCAACTGCACCTTCCAGGAGGGCGACGCGTCGCATCTGGATGCCCTTTCCGACGACAGCTTCGACCTGGTGGTCAGCGTGTTTGGGGCGATGTTTGCTCCGAGCCCGCCTGATGTCGCCAGGGAAATGGTCCGGGTGGCCAAGCCGGGTGGTCGGATCGTGATGGGTAACTGGATCCCGAACGACCCGACCCTGGTGGCACAGATCCTGAAGATCAGTTCCACTTATGCCCCGCCGCCCCCAGAAGGGTTCGTCAGCCCGATGACCTGGGGGGTGGAGGACGAAGTCGTCGAGCGGTTTGGTTCGGCCGGGATCCCCGGGCAGCAAGTCTCGTTCGAGAGGAAGACCTGGACGTTCGAAGACCCGCACTCACCTTCAGAGCTGGTGGCCATGTTCAGGGACTACTACGGGCCGACTATGAATGCGTTCGAGGCGGCCGCGGCGAGCGGCCGCGATTCGGAGCTCGAGGCCGAACTGGACGATCTCTTCAATGAACACAACACGAGCGACGACGGCACCCATATATCGGCGACCTTCCTTCAGGTGAACGTCGAGAAGTAAGACGAGGCGCGGCGACCGCGACCGTTGAGGGTGCGAGGTCGACCTCCGGAGAGGCTCCCGATTTCTGCTCCGCCAGCGGGCGCGCGGGCCGGGACCTCGAGGGTGAAGGGGTAAGTCCCGGGGGCTCCCCGATTCCGGCCGTCGTGGCGAATCTGAGCGACGAGGGTAGGGTGACCCGCCCGGGAGGCTCCCCGATTACGGCAATTCCATTCAGCGAAGGTGTGAGTCCCCAAGGCGGTAGCGGCCTCCCGGGCGGGTTGCCCCACCCCGTACTGCCAGACTAAGCCTCGCCGGCCGCCTTCTTGACCTGCCGCCCGACCTCGCGCCGGGCGATCACCATCTTGTGGACCTCGTCGGGGCCGTCGGCCAGCCGGAGGGTGCGGCTGTAGCGCCACATCGCGGCCAGCGGGGTGTCGTCGGTCATGCCGAGCGCGCCGTGCACCTGGATCGCACGGTCGAGCACGTCCATGACCACGTTGGCTGCCACCACCTTGATCATCGAGATCTCCTGGCGGGCCGCCCGCTTGCCGACGGTGTCCATCTTCCAGGCGGCGAGCAGGGTGAGCAGGCGGGCCTGGTCGATCTCGATCCTCGACTTGGCGATGAAGTCCTGGACGAACTGCTTCTCGGCCAGTGGTCCGCCGAAAGCCTCCCGTTCGGCTGCCCGCAGGCACATCATCTCGAGGCCCCGCTCGGCGCTGCCGATCGCCCTCATGCAGTGGTGGATCCGGCCGGGCCCGAGGCGGTCCTGGGCGATCAGGAAGCCTGCCCCGCGCTCGCCCAGCAGGTTCGATTCCGGCACCCGGCAGTCGGTGTAGCGAATCTCGCAGTGACCGGGGCCCTTGTCGTGCCCCATCACCGGGACCGGCCTGACCAGCTCGAATCCCGGGGCGTCGGTCGGGACCAGGATCATCGAGGCCCGGGCGTAGGGGTTGCCTTCGGGCTCGGTGTTGACCATGGCGATTGCCAGATCGGCCCCGACGGCGCCCGAGGTGAACCACTTGAGCCCGTTGATCACCCATTCGTCGCCGTCGAGTTCTGCGCTGGCGGCCAGGTTCCTCGGGTCCGAACCGGAGGTCTCGGGCTCGGTCATCGAGAAGCAGCTTCGGCTCTCGCCGTCGAGCAGCGGCTGGAGCCAGCGTTCCTTCTGCTCGTCGCTCCCGTGCTCGGCCAGGATCTCCATATTGCCGGTGTCGGGAGCGGCGCAGTTGAAGACCATTGGGGCAACCAGGGGAGACCGTCCGGTCTCTTCGCAGATCAGGCCGTACTCCCAGTTGCTCAGACCGATGCCGTACTCGTCGTCGGCCATGAACATGTTCCAGAGGCCCTCTGCCTTGGCCTTTTCCCGGATCTCGACCAGTGCCTCGGGGTACGGGACACCGGGCCCGACCTCGTCGTCGATCGCCTCGGTCAGTTCAAATTCGCGGGGGTAGACGTGCTCGTCGAGGAAAGCTCTGACACGATCGCGGAGGGCAGTTATCTCTGGTCCTGCTTCGAAGTCCATGGGCCGTAGCGTATCCGGATCGGGCTCTCCCGGTCAGCATGTTACGGTTCCGTAGCCAAGGCCGGATGTCGCCTCGCTCAGGCCGGGGGTCGCGGTCTGTATCGGGCGAAAAGCTCGTCGTCGGCCTCGGCCAGGCTGGTCAGCTCGAGGTCGCGGGCCGGGCTCATCGGGCCCTCGAGAATCCGCGGCGCGTCCCCGCCGGTCAGCCCGGGTGAAATCGTCAGGAACAGTTCGTCGAACAGCTCGCCCCGCGCCAGCTGGCCGAAGGTGTGGGGCCCGCCTTCGCAGAGCAGCGCGCGGACACCCCGCTCCCGTCGCAGATGCCGCAGGACCTCGGCCATGCGGATTTCTCCGTCGACGGTGATCATTCGCAGGGAGGTCGCGGTTTCCGGTCGCGGGCCTTTGTGGTTGGTGAAGATCAGTATGCGCCCGCCGCCGCAGGTGAACAGGGGGGCGTCGAACGGCAGGTCCAGGCTTCCGCTGACGATGACCGCGAGCGGATCGTGGGGGAGGCCGATCCGCTCCCGCCGGGCCCGGACCTGCGGGTCGGAGATGATCCGTCCGTACCGTTCGGCCCTCATCGTCCCGGCGCCGACCATCACCGCGTCGAAGCGGGTCCTCAGGCCGAGAAGCAGTTCGGTGTCGGTCTGGTTGCCGAGGTCTTTCGAGCGGCCGCCGACGGCCGCTCGTCCATCGAGGGTGGTGATCATGTTCACCGCGACGAAGGGACGGTCCGGGAGCCCCCGTTCGAACGGCCGGTAGTCATCCAGCTCGGCCGCCGGATCGGTCGGGCCCGGTTCGGGCAGGAGGCGTCTCATCGCTTCCGACGGTACTACGGCCCTACGCCCGGCGGGTCAGGAGTAGTCGTGCCAGCCGTCGAACTTTCGCCCGGCGAAGCCCTCGATTCCGGCGACGTCGTCGCGGAAGCGGCCCTTGAGGGTCTGCATCAGGTCGGTCGGGATCTCGGGCTTGGGGGCGGGCGGCTTGTCGGGGTTGTGAACGACCTTCTCGACCATCCACCGCATCGACTCCGGCAGGCGGTCGAAGTTCCGGTCGAGCGACCTGAAACCGGGCAGCTTGATCAGCTTCTCCATCACCTGGTACTTGCCTTCGTGCTTGGCCGCCGACTTTTCCCACTGGCGGTCGAACTGCTCCGAGGTGAAGTCCTCGTCGACGCCGAGGAACCCGAATGCCCTGCGCATCGTCTCGTCGCGCTCGCTGCCGAGCTCCTCCTGGGTGATGATCTCGATCTGATCCCGGTCGAACAGCTCCAGGTAGGGCTGGAGCTGCATCCAGTACATCGAGCGATCGATGTAGGAGGTGTCCGGCAGGGCCAGCGTCGGTTCGAACTCGCGCGTTTCGTAGCCGGCGCCGGTCGCGTGGACCCAGTGGGAAAGGATCCGCTTGATCGGGTCCCTGACCATGTAGACCAGCCGGGCGTCGGGGCAGTATTCGTGGATGCGCTCGGCGACTCCGTTGAAACGCGGCCGGTTGGTGTAATGGGGCGACGACTCGCCGTTGATCTTGAAACGGTCATCGAACCGGCTGCGGTACCAGTCGAATCCGAGATCCCAGTTCTGCTCGGCGGCGAAGAAGTTGAGCTCCTTCGGCTTCGACATGTTGATCTCGGGATGCAGGCCCAGGTAGTGGTGGATCGAGGTCGTGCCGCACTTGAGCCCGCCGATGATGATGAAGTTCGGCAGGGTGGCGTGGCGGCCGTTTCGCCGGGGCAGGCGCCGGTTGCGATCGGCGCTGAACCGCTCCCTGGCCCGCGAGCACATCGCGTCGTCGGCGGGGTCGTAGGTGGCGGTAATTTCGGGCTCGGATGTCTTGGCGGTCTCAGGCACAGCGGAGTAGTGTAGCCGGGAATGACCGGACCTACCGCTGCTGCCATTCCAGAAAACGAGCGGAGGGCCCGGCTTTCGTGGCGGGGCCCCGGTGGGGACCGGCCCGATCTTCCGTTGCCGCCGGCCCGGCTCCCCCTGATGCACCGGGGCACGATGCGAAAAGCTTGGCGCTACGTAGGCTTTTTCGGCGACGACGTGATGCTTTGCGCGGCCACTGTTCTGGTCGGCCCTTTTCGCACCACCTTCTGGTCCTTCTGGGACCGGCACGAGGGCGTGGTCCTCGAACACACCCGCATGAGGCCGGGGCGGGCCGAGGTCGCGATCGAGGGCAACTACGTCGAGATCAGGTCGCCGCAACTCAGGGCGTCGCTTGTGCTCGGCCACTGCGATCCGGTCGAAGTGGTCTGCCCGAACGGGCGCGCCTGGGTCTGGACCCGCAAGCGGGCCGGCGTGCCGATCGCCGGACGGATCGAGGCCGCCGGGCGCAGCTGGCAGGTCGACGGGCTCGGGGTCGACGACCATTCGGCCGGCTTCATGGCCCGGCATACGAACTGGTCCTGGTCTGCAGGGGTCGGAGTCGCGGCCGACGGCCGGAACCTCAGCTGGAATCTGGTCGCCGGCATCAACGATCCCCCGACCGGGAGTGAACGCTCAGTCTGGGTGGACGGGGTGCCGTCTGAAGCCGGCCCGGTGGTTTTCAGCGATCTGGACTCGGTCATCTTCAGCGACGGCGACCGGCTCGAGTTCGAGTTCCGCGACGACGCCGAACGCATCCGAAGCGACAATTTCGGCCTGATCCGCATTGACTACACGCATCGGTTCGGAACCTTCTCCGGAAGGCTCCAGGGGATCGACCTGACCAGGGGTGCCGGGGTGATGGAGCAACATGCCGCGGTCTGGTAGAGATTTCCGGCCATATGAAAGGATCGCCGGCCGGGATTTCCGGGCGCAGGTCAGAGGCTGTCGACCAGGCCCCGTTCCTGTGCCCACAGGGCAGCTTCGGTGCGGCTGTCCACGCCGATCCGCCGGTAGACGCTCGTCAGGTGGGACTTCACAGTCTTTTCGCTGATTTCCAGCCGGCGGGCTATCAGTTTGTTCGGCAGGCCCGCGCCGACGAGGGCAAGGACCTCGCGCTCGCGTCCGGTCAGCTCGCCGGCGCTGTCACCTGCCTGGCGGGCCCGAAGCAGTGCCTCGGCGGCTCGCGGAGCGAGGGGTGACTCTCCGGACGCGGCGGCCCGGATGCCCCGGAAGAGTTCGTCCGGAGCTGCGTCCTTGAGCAGGTAGCCGATCGCTCCGGCGTCAATCGCCTCGAGAATCTCCTTCTGGTCGGACAAAGAGGTCAGGATCACGACTCGCGCGTCGTGATCGGCGGCGACAATCTCCCGGGTCGCCTCGACTCCATCCGTCACCGGCATCGAGATGTCCATCAGGATCACGTCCGGCTCGAGCTCACCCGCCCGCCGAATAGCCACTGCGCCGTCCTCGGCCAAGCCACAAACCTCGATGTCCTCGGTTCCGGCCAGCAGTTCTTCGAGCCCGGCCCGGACCACCGGATGATCTTCGACCACCAGCACGCGAATCACGAGATCGGTACCTCCACCCGGATTTGCGTCCCGGCGCCCGGTTCGGATTCGAGATCGAAAGTGCCGCCCGCGTCCGCCGTGAGGTCGGCGAGCATGCGCAGGCCGAAATGGTCCGGCGCAGCTGCATCGCGCTCGGGCGAGAACCCTCGGCCGTCGTCGCTGATTTCCAGCCGGGCCTGCTGCCCGGACAGGCTGACCCGGATCATCAGATGCTCAGCCCCGGCGTGCGCAACCACATTGCGGGTCGCCTCCTGCGAAACCCTGAAGAACAGCGTCTCGACCCCTGGCGGCAGTTCGAGGTCGTCGGGGACGCTTGATTCGGCGTGAAGGCCACGGGCATTGAGGCCGCCAATGATGTCGGAGAGCGCGGCGTCGAGGCCCACGCGGTGCAGATCGGGAGGGTAGATCTCGACCAGTACTCCGCGGAGGTCGCGGACGCTCTGACGGAGCCTCGAGGCCGAATCTGCGAGTCGCGATGCGTCGGCGCTCCTTTCCCGTTCGGCTCGGCCGGCCGCCGCGGCGACGGAGTAGGAGACCCCCGCCAGATCCTGGACCACTCCGTCGTGCAGATCCTGGGCGATCCTGCGCCGTTCCAGCTCGGAGGCGTCGATCGCACGCTTGAGCAGCGCCTCACGCTCGTCCTGCCCGCGGCGCAGGCGGCGGGCGAGCGAGCTCGCGAGCGGCAACTGCAGTACGGCAAGCAGGAGCAGTGCCCCGACCAGGACCGGGGCGAGCGTAGACCAGACCCGCTGACCTGAGGTGCTGACGAAGCTTGATCGGATATAGGTTTCGAACAGCAAGTGCTCGCCCGTGCTGGTGCGGATCGGAAGATAGACCTCCAGCAGATCCACGTCGCGTGGCTCGAAGCGGTTTTCGGGTCGGGAAAGATCCGTCGTCTCAGCTTCGATTCCACCGTTCTTCAGAATTTCGAGTTCTTCGGTACCGAGTTCGAACCGTTCGCCGATCAGGCGCGACTCGTCCGAGTAGACGATCCGGGAGTCGGCATCCCAGATCTTCACCCGGACTATCCCGTTCCGGTTGAGAATCCGTTTCCGGACCACCCGGTTGAGCTTCCGCCGCGGCTTGCGAATCGCCGTTGACCAGCCGCGGGCTGGTCAACGGCTCGACGATCCCGCGACCGGCGAGTGAACTTATCCTTTTCGCGTCGCGAGTCGCCTCCTCGATTCCGGCCTGTCTCAGCAGGTAAGCCGACAACAGGCCGATCGCGAGAATAGCCAGCAGTCCGGCCAGCGCGAACTGGACTACCGGATTGCCGATTCGCGCTCGGATGCCGCTGGCCCTGTCCTTGTGGGTGGCCGTCGGAGACACCGGACCATTGTCGCGTCTGCCGCGGGCGAAGCGAGCCACGGCCCGCCGGAGTCAATCTCCGGCGGGTCTGTCGGTTGCTCTGAGCCCGCTCGGACGGTGCGCCGTCAAGGCGAGCCGATCAGTCGTGGTCAGGTCCGTGCTGGCCGTGATCGTCATCGGCATCGTGACCGGGTCCGTCGTCACCCTGGCCGTGATCGTCATCGGCATCGTGACCGGGTCCGTCGTCACCCTGGCCGTGATCGTCATCGGCATCGTGACCGGGTCCGTCGTCATCGTGGCCCTGGTTGGAGGATTCCCCACGCGTTCCGCCCGCCAGCCGGCCCTTCTTGTGGTGGCCCTTCTTGTGGTGGCCGTTCTTGTGATGCTCACCTTTGTGGTGGCCCTTCTTGTGGTGCTTGCCCTTGTGGTGCTCACCCTTGTGGTGGCCGGGGCCGTCGTCAGCGCCGCCGCTGGCCTGCGTGGCCGCCGCGCCGCCGAACAACAGTGCCACCGCGAAAGCGAAAACGGCGATTGCGCGCCCAATTCGGTTCCTCATTTGAATCTCCTGTCTTTGCTGGCCTCCGTGCCATCTGATTGGAACATCACGGTCAGAATGCGGCATCGCCGGTCGCCTTTTCAATTGGACATTGGTCCTAGGACGTGACGGACGGGACCGCGCGGCCGGGACCGCCGGCCCCGCGGCTGACCTCTGGATCACGCTGCCGAGCAAGCCTGTCCAGATCAGCTCGACCGGCCGTTGTGGAGGCCCTCGACCCGCCACCTCCAGGGCGGCTCTTCGCCGGGTGGAAGGCGGTAGTGGTTGCGGCCGGGGAGGATTTCCAGCGGCACCAGCCTGGGGCTGTCCTTGAGCAGGACCCGGGTTCCCGAGGCCGCCTCGAGGTCGCCGGGGCCGGCGCGCTTGCGGAGTTCCTCCCAGCCGAGACCGGGCCGGTAGAGCCAGTAGGTGATGTCGATCGCCCCGGTCGAGCGGCGGCGGTCGCTGACCTCGGTGAAAGCGGTGGTCCGGCGGTTCGCGGTGGTCAGCCGCGATCCGCGCTCCCCCGGCTGCGGCACAGCACAGCTCGGCCTCTGGCAGTAGCGAAAGTCGACCGGCACCAGGACGTCGCCTCCCGGTCCCGGCCGGGCCATCGGCGAAGGCGCCAGGTACCGCGCAAGCCGGGCGAGCGGCCAGCCGTAGGCAGAGACCGCCGGATGCCGGCCGCAGGTTTCCAGGGCCCGCGGACCACAGGCGATCCGGTTGGCGATCCTCTGTCCCAGCTCCCGCCCGGGAGGCTCTCGGGAACCGGTCAGGTAAAGGCCGGCCAGCGCCGCCATGGCCAGCGCGATCAGCAGCACGACCCCGGTCTGCTCGACCGTCGCCGATCCCGCTGAGCTGTTCTCCGGCCGGCTCATTACCCGATCCTGCGATGGCTTCGCTCACATATCGAGCTGCCGGTGCGAACAAACAGCTACATTTCCTGCATGGAAGGCTCCCCGTTTGACATGTTCGGCGATCCCGAAGAGCTGCGTGCCCGGATGCAGGAAATGGCCGAGCAGATGCAGTCCTCGCAGGAAGTGGCCTGGGCCGACAACGCGATCAAGCTCGCTGTCGACATGACCGTGGCCTCGATTTCGCGCCTCGAGCTCACCGGCGGGACCGACGAGCAGGCGATCCAGGTCCGCGACGCGATCCGGATCGTCTTTCCCGAAGCCGTGACTCTGGTGCGCGAGGCGCGTCAGGGCCTGCGCTGAGGCCCCTGGTCGGTTGCCGGACCCCTCGGCTCTCCCCGGAATGAGATCGCAGGGTAGCGGCAGGCCGGTCCTGCTGATTCACGGGACCGGCACCGACTCGACCTGCTTCGAGCGGCCGGCCGGCGAGCTCGCCGGCGAGATGCGGATCCTCACCTATGACCGGACCGGCTGGGGTGAGAGCGAGGCGACCGGCGACTACCGCCGCACCTCGATCGCCGAGCAGGCAATCGAGGCCGCCGGGCTGCTTCACCGGACCGATCCGGCGCCGGATGAGCCGGTGACCGTGCTGGGGGTCGGATTCGGGGCGGTCGTCGCTCTCGAGCTGGCTCTTGCCGAGCCGGAGCTGGTCTCGCGGGCGATTCTGGTCGAGCCTCCTCTTTTCGGCCTGCTCACCGAGGCCACCGAGGGTGTCTCTACTGACACCGAGGCGATCCGGGCCGCGGTCGAGCGGGGCGGCGAATCGGCTGCCTACGGGCTGTATCTGAGTGGGGGGCTGCCGACCCTCGGAGCCGGTGCCGAGCGGCTCGGAGAAACGGCCGATCGTCGCCCCGCCGCAGCCCGCTCGTTCCTGATCGAGCTGCCGGCGGTTCCGGCCTGGACGATCGATCCGGCCCGCCTGGCCGGAATCTCTCCGGGTGTGACGGTGGTGACCCTGCCCTCTTCGCCGGCGATCCTCGCCGATGCGGCCGATGCGCTGTTGCCGCGGATCCCGCGGGCCGAGCGCCTGGTCACCTCAACCGGCGAGATCGACGGGTCGATCATCGAGCTGCTCGGAGCCGACGCGCTGCCGGACTGACCGCAGCGGTTCAGAGCACCTCGAACCCTGCCCTGTATGTGCCGCCGCGTTTGAGCAGGGCACCAAGCAGTTCGAGCGGTACCGCGATTATCCCGATCGGGACCGCCAGGGCGACCGAGATGAACAGGTCGAGGCCGCGCTGCCAGGGTCGCGCCGCCCGGACCGCGACGGCGCTGCCGAGCGCACCGGTGGCGACGTTCTGGCCGAAGGTGAACAGGTTGATCCCGCTCTGCCACATGCCGGCGATCGAGGCTCCGGGGACCCACTTCATGGTCTTCACGATCTGGTCCCGGTTGGCGACGAGGCGGCGGATCGCTTCCGGCGTGAACCGGTATGCCCGGTCGGTTCCGAGGCCGCTCCAGGCTCCGCCGCCGAGCCAGGCCTGCAGTGAATCCCGGTTCTCGAAGACCGTCTCGAGCCCGTCCGAGCCACCCCGGTCGAGGTCGGCCAGGGCGTCCGCGGTCGTGCCGGTCCGGCTGAGCGCGCCGAGGCCGCAGGCTTCGCAGCGGTGCGACATGCCGGTGCTGAGCGGTAGTGGAACCCAGGGAAAAAGCGGCTCGCCACATACCGGGCAGGGGGGATTGTCCGGACCGGCGCCGGCCTCCAGCGGGACCTGGGGAAGTTCGGGCTTCAACTCCGCTGTAGCGTATTGAGCGATGAACGCGCGTGATTTGAGATCGGGGACCGCCTGATGGAGGAACTGGAGTCCGGGCAGGACCGGACCAGGAAACGGTTCGAATCGGCGATCGCCGTCGCCGCGCCCTTTCTGGACCTGGTCCTGGCGGTCGGTGAACGGGTCTCGAAGATCACCGAACCGACCGACTACGAGTACTACCCGATCCGTACCGAGGATCACGAAGAAGAGCCCGCCCCGGACTCGGGGTCCGGCTAGGCGCTTGGACCCCGGATCCCGGTTTCAAATAGCGTCCGGTCCCGATGAACTCCAAGTCACAGCTTCTCGAACGCGAGCGCCGCTGGGCCCTGATCGCCGGCATCGCCTCGGTCGCCGGGGTCGTACTGATCCTGGCCTCGTTCGGCTCGTCGGCCTCGGCCGTCCGCACCGCGTCCGGCCTGGCCGAGAACCTGACCGATATAGATGCCGACCGGACGCCGCTGGTGATCGCCAGCATCGTGCAGTTCGTCGGCTGGTCGCTGTTAGCGGTTCCGCTCGTCTATCTGTTCAAGGCGATTACCGGCCGGACCGACCAGGTCAGGCGTACCCTGATCGGCGTTCTGATCGTGGCCCCGCTCTTCCTCGGCATCGGCGGCCTGCTCGGAGCCGGTTCGGTCCTGCAGGCGGCCACCGACTTCAAGGACGTGCCGGCGACGACGATCGACTCATGTGTCGACGACCGCGTGGCCGAGTCCACGGGCGAGCCGAACGACGCGGAAATCGCGGATTTCCGGACCGAGTGTGCCGACGACGAAGCCGAGCAGGTCAGGAACGACGCCTCGCTCTCTTCGATCGAAACCGGATTCGGCCTGGCCGGACTGCTCGGTTTCACGATCTCGGTGGTCTACGTATCGCTCTGGGCGATGCGGGTCGGCCTGCTTTCCCGTTTCTGGGGGTCGCTGGGGATGGCGCTCGGCGCCGTTTTCGTCTTCTTCACCCTGTTCACCCTGATCTGGTTCATCTACATCGGGCTGCTGTTCGCCGGCTGGGTGCCCGGGGGCCGGCCTCCCGCCTGGGCGTCCGGGGAAGCGACGCCCTGGCCGAAGCAGGGGGGATTCGGCGCCGGAGGTGATGGTGACCCGGAAGGCGGGTCCGGCGAGTCCGGCGGGGGCGACGACGGTGACGGTCGCAGTGATCGACGGCCACGCCGAAGAGGTCGAAGGCGAACCGGGCGACGGTGACTCCGGGGTCGAGCCCGCTGAGCCGATGACCGCCGACGAACGCTCCGAACCGGATATCACCCGCCGCAAGCGCAAGAAGCGCCAGTAGCGGCCCCGGTCGGCGAGGTTCACGGCACGGAGCTTGCCGGGTCCGGCTTCAGGGACGACGGGAGCGCCTGCCGCGGTCGAACCGGGCGAGCAGCCACAGCAGCACCCCGATCAGGAGCAGAAGCCCGGCCCGCGCGAAGGTCTCCGGCTGCTTGGTCGTCATCAGTCCGAGGGAGACGAAGATGCCGATCACCGGCATTGCGGTCGGCGCGCGGAAGTGCTCGGCGGCCACCGGATCCCGGCGCAGCACCAGGACGCTGACGTTCACCACCGCGAACACTCCCAGCAGAAGGAGCACCGTCGTGTCGGCGAGATCCGAGAGGTCGCCGGTGACCAGGAGCAGGCCGACCAGGGCCGTGACGAAGACGATCGCAACCCAGGGGGTACGGCGCCCCGGGTGGACCCGGCCGAATACCTCGGGGACGATGCCCTCCCGGGCCATCCCGTAGAGCAGGCGCGAGGCCATGATCGTGTTGATCAGCGCGCCGTTGGCGAGCGCGAACAGGGCGATGACCGAAAACAGCCGGTCGGGCACGGCGAGCGGTCCCCGGGAAGTCACTTCGAGCAGCGGCCCTTTTGAGGCGGCAAGCTCGGAAGTAGGGACCACCATCGACGCGACCGCGGTCACGACTACGTAGATGAGGCCGGCGGCGAGGACCCCGACGAACAGGGCCCAGGGGAAGTCGGCTCTCGGATCCCGGGCTTCCTCGGCCAGATTCACCGAATCCTCGAAGCCGATCAGGGCGAAGAACGCGAGCCCGGCACCGCTGATGACGGCCAGCATGACCGGACCGCCCCCTTTGAACTCGACCGCCCGCCCCGGATCGCCGCCGCCTTCTCCGAGGACGGCTGCCCCGATTGCGACCACGAGGATCAGGCCGGCGATCTCGACCAGGGTGAAGACCATGTTGAAACGGGTGCTCTCCCGGATTCCCCGGAAATTGATCAAGCCGATCACCGCGATGAAGCCCAGTCCGATCGCGACCGTCGGCAGCGAGACGAAAGTCGCGAAGTAGTCCCCGCCGAACGCACGCGACAGGGCAGCCGCCGACGCCAGGCCGGAGCAGATCACGGCGAACGCGACCATGAAGGTCAGGAAAGGTCGGTCGAATGCCCGGTTCACGTACAGGGCGGCGCCGGCAGCCCGGGGGTACTTGGTGACCAGTTCGGCGTAGGAGAAGGTCGTGAACACGGCCAGTCCCAGCGCGACCAGGAATGAGACCCAGACGGCCCCTCCGACTCTTCCGCTCACCTCCCCGACCAGCGCGTAGATGCCGGCACCGAGGATGTCGCCGATCACGAACAGGGTCAGCATCCGCCGGGAGACGACCCGGTTCAGGCTGGCCTGGTCGGCCGGGGACTCCCTATCGCCCGGGTGCCGGTCGGCCCCGGTCCGGTTCATTGATCGCGGCTGATCTGCTCGCTGAGTGACTCGACCACGGATGGATCGCGCAGGGTGCTGACGTCGCCGAGGTCCTTGCCGTCGGCGATGTCACGGAGCAGGCGGCGCATGATCTTGCCGGACCGCGTCTTCGGCAGGTCGGAGGCGAAACAGGTCTTCTTCGGACGGGCGAGCTTGCCGATCTTGTCGGCGACGTGTTCACGCAGATCGGCGGTCAGCTCGGGCCCTTCGGCGACCCCGTCCCTCGGGGTCACGAAGGCCACGATCGCCTGTCCGGTCTGTTCGTCGGTGACCCCGATGACCGCCGCCTCGGCGACGCTCGGATGGGAGACCAGGGCCGACTCGACCTCCATGGTCGAGAGCCTGTGCCCGGACACGTTGATCACGTCGTCGATCCGACCCACGATCCAGAAAAAGCCGTCTTCGTCGCGGCGGGCCGCATCGCCGACCAGGTAGGTGTCGCGACCGTAGCGGTCCCAGTAGGTCTCGACGAAGCGATCCGGTTCCCGGTAGAGCGTCCGGGCCATGCCCGGCCACGGACGGGTCAGGACCAGGGTGCCGGCTCCCACCTCGACCTCGTTGTCTTCGCTGTCGAGGATCGCCGCCTCGATCCCGGGCAGCGGCACCGTGGCCGACCCCGGTTTGGTCGTGGTCAGTCCGGGCAGCGGGCTGATCATGATGCCGCCGGTCTCGGTCTGCCACCAGGTGTCGACGATCGGGCAGCGGCCTCCGCCGATCTTCTCGTGGTACCAGAGCCAGGCGCGAGGGTTGATCGGCTCGCCGACCGAACCGAGCAGCCGCAGCGAGGAGAGATCGTGACGGGCCGGATACTCGTCGCCCCATTTCATGAACGAGCGGATCGCGGTCGGTGCCGTGTAAAGGATGCTCGCCCGGTAGCGCTCGGCGATCTCCCACCAACGGTCCTTGTCCGGGTAGTCGGGGGCACCTTCGTACATGACCGAAGTCGCTCCGTTGGCCAGCGGGCCGTAGACGATGTAGGAATGGCCGGTCACCCAGCCGATATCGGCGGCGCACCAGTAGACATCGTCGTCTTTGAGGTCGAAGACCATGCGGTGTGTTGCCGTGACCTGGGTCAGGTAGCCCGCGGTCGTGTGGACTATGCCTTTCGGCTTGGCGGTCGAGCCCGAGGTGTAGAGCAGGTAGAGCGGATCCTCGGAATCCATCGGCTCGGGCGGGCAGGCCGGGTCGGCCGCGGATACGGCCTCGGCCCAGTCGTGGTCTCGCCCCTCTTTCATCGACGGCCCGGTGCCGCAGCGATCGACCACGATCACGTGGTTCATCGCCGGAAGCTGATCCAGGGCCGAATCGATCTGGTTCTTCATCGCCACCGGCTTGCCGCGCCGCAGTGTCGCGTCGGCGGTGACCAGGGCCTTCGCCTCGGAAACCTCCATGCGTTCCCTGACCGATTCGGCCGAGAAGCCGCCGAAGACCACGTTGTGCACCGCGCCGATCCTGGCGCAGGCCAGCATCGCGACTGCGGCCTCGGGGACCATCGGCATGAAGATTCCGACCACGTCGCCCTTGCCGACGCCGAGATCCTTGAGCACGTTGGCGAAACGCTGGGTCTGGTCGAGCAGCCAGGCGTAGGTGATCTCCTTGCGGCCTTCCGACCCCGCCTGGCCGGCGTCTTCGGCCTCCCAGAAGTAGGCGACCCGGTCGCCGTTGCCGGCCGCCACGTGGCGGTCGAGGCAGTTGGCGCTCACGTTGATCTTGCCTCCGGCGAACCACTTGGCGTGGGGAGGGTCGCTCCAGTCGAGGACCTGGTCGTACGGCTCGATCCATTCGAGCCTGTCGGCCCAGCCGGCCCACCAGCCTTCGGGGTCGGCCGTGGCGCGCTCGTAGATGCCGGGGTCGTTGAATTCGGACGCCTCGGCGAAATCGGGCGGAGGGGGAAAGGTCTTCTCGGTCCCGAGCAGGACGTCGAGTTCCGGTTCCTGAGTCAAGTTCGCTCTCCTCGGGGTCGGGTCTCCATGGCCCCCGATACTAGTGCGAGTCGTGTCCGCCGGTGGAGTGGCGTCCGCCGCTGGTTCGCGCGGCGGCGGACAGGCGGTAGGGGCTCAAGCTCAGCAGCCGCCGCCGAAGTGCTGCGCCCAGACGCCGGCTCCGCGATGCCCCCTCATGTTGCCACGGACCACGCCGTTGCCGACAGCGGTGTAGTGCCTGCTGAGGATCGCTTCGCGGTGGCCCCTGGAGTGCATGAGCGCGGTGAAGATGTTGCGGGTGTTGCCCAGCGGCCCGCCTCCCCAGGCGATGTTCTCGCTGATGTACCGGCAGACCTTTCCGATGTATCCGACCCGCTTGAACCAGTAGAGCACGCTGCGGCCGCAGGCATTGTGGCTGAACTGGTCGCAGCGCAGGATGTCCCGGGCCTTCATCTTCGCCGAATGGTTGAGGCGTCGCATCGTGTGCAGCTTCTTCAGCCCCATCTGACGGCGGGCGTAGTTGGTCATGCAGGCCATCGCCCGCTTTGCCCGGGCACGGTGCTTTTTCCTGGTCGCCGGCTCGGTCGGGCAGACGTCCGTCGGTGCGATCATCCGGCTGATGCTCACGTGGCCGGAGGACCTCTTCGCGGCCGGGGCGTCCGAGGGGCTCACCGCTACCAGCAGGGCGAGCAGCGAGAGGGCCAGCACCAGGACAGACAGCCGTCCGGCGCAGTTTTGGCGCAGCAAGTGAAAACTCCCAAGGCGAGTAACGGGTAACACAGACGTATCCCTTTTCGGGTTCGAGAGTCAAACAAGAGACTCCCGGTTCGAACCCGTATCAACCAGAATCTCCCTCGCGGCCTTCCTGGCCCGTACTTCAGTTCCAAGAACCTACAAGATCGATTTCGAAATTGCCAGTCCTTGTCCGATCGACTCTGTTTCTGAAACGAATTTCCCACACCCGGTCGTCGGCCTCCGGTCGGGCCCGCTCAGCGCGGCAGCTACCATTGGTCCGACTTCTCCAAGCGAAGGGATCACGTGAGCAACGAGCAGAAACAGGACAGGCGGTCGGACGAGGAGTGGCGGGACAAGCTCTCGCCCGAGGCGTACGAGGTCACCCGCCGGGCTGCGACCGAACGCCCCTTCACCGGGCCCCATCTGGACAACCACCGCGACGGCTCTTACACCTGCGTCTGCTGCGAGACGGTGCTGTTCACTTCCGACGCCAAGTTCGACTCGGGGACCGGCTGGCCGAGTTTCACCGAGCCGGCCAACCTCGAGCAGGTAGAGCTCCGCACCGATCGGAGCCTCGGCATGACCAGGACCGAGGTGGTCTGCAGGAGTTGCGAGGCTCACCTCGGCCACGTCTTCGACGACGGGCCGGGCGAGACCGGGCAGCGTTACTGCATCAACGGCTGCTCGCTGGAGTTCCGCGAGCAGGCTTGAACGGCCGGACCGGCGCGTCGGTCGGGTTCAGGAACGCGTACTGGATCGCCATCCCGACCGCCTGGGTCCGGGTCTGAACGCCGAGCTTGCTGACCACGTTGCGGACGTGGGTGTAGACCGTGGCCTTCCGGATCCCGGTCACCTCGGCGATATCGCTGGCCCTCATTCCGGCGGCCAGCAGGTTCAGTATTTCCAACTCCCGGTCAGAAAGGCTGCGCAGCCGCTTCAGCTCGTCTCCCTCCCCTGCGATCTGGCCGGCACATGTCTCAAACCAGGTTTCACCTCCGAGCACTGCCCGGCAGGCATTTTCTATTTCCGAGGTCGAGGCCGACTTGGAGACGCAGCCGTGTACACCTGCCTGAGCCACCAGGTCGCAAACCGAAGCCTGGTCGTGCGCGGTGAACACCAGGATCTTCTGGTCGGGCCAGAGCTCGAGGATCCGGATGCTGGCCGAGATTCCGTCCGACCCGGGGAGCTCGACGTCGATGATCAGGAGGTCGGGCCGGGTCCTGCGGACCAGGTCGATCACCTTGCGGCCGTCGGCCGCCTCGCCGACCACCTCGAAACCCGGGATCGCTTCGATCCTGGCCCGGAGCGCCTCGCGGACGATCTCGTGGTCGTCGCAGATGACGATCCGGCTGGTGTCCACGGTCAGCCGATCTCCACCGGCGCGCCGTAGTCGCGGAGGAAGCCGGGCAGGACCACCGACCCGTCCTCCCTCTGGTGGTTTTCGAGCAACGCGATCAATGCCCGGCCGACCGCAAGCGCGGTTCCGTTGAGGGTGTTGACGAACTCCGGGGGAGCCCCGGGTTCCGGCCGGTAGCGACAGCCCAGCCGACGCGCCTGGAAGTCGGTCGTGTTCGAGCAGGAGGTCAGCTCGCGGTAGCGGTTCTGGCTCGGGATCCAGGCCTCACAGTCGAACTTCCGGGCGGCCGGGGCACCGAGGTCGCCGACCGCGATGTTGACCACCCGGTAGGGCAGCTCGAGCCGGGTGAGGATCTGCTCCTCGATCGCCAGGATCCGCTCGTGTTCGGCGGCCGCGTCCACAGGCCGCACGAACGAGAACATCTCGACCTTGTCGAACTGGTGGACCCTGAAGATTCCCCGCGTGTCGCGGCCGGCGGCGCCCGCTTCGCGCCGGAAGCAGGTAGAGAACCCGCCGTAGCGGATCGGAAGCTGATCGGCTTCGAGGATCGAGTCGGCGTGAAGGGCGGCCAGCGGGACCTCCGAGGTTCCGGCCAGGAACAGTTCGTCCCTGGGGATCTCATAGATCTGGTCGCGGTCGCCGGGCAGCATCCCGGTCCCGAACAGTGCCTCCTCCCGGACAAGTACCGGAGGCACGACCGGCTCATGGCCCTGCTCGCGGATCGTCTCCATCACGAAGCGCACCAGGGCGAACTCGAGCATCGCCAGATCGCCCTTCAGATAGGCGAACCTGGAACCGGAGGCCGTGGCCGCGGCTTCCATCTCGATCAGGTTTCCGGCCTCGGCGAGCTCGAGGTGGTCTTTCGGCTCGAAATCGAACCGGGGTATCTGTCCGACTTCCCTGACCAGCTCGGCGTCCTCCTCGGTGAAGCCGTCGGGGCTGGCCGGGTCCGGCAGGTTGGGCAGGCCCGCGGCGATCCGGTCACGCTTCTCTTCGACCTCGGCCAGCTCGGTCTCGAGCTGCTCCAGCCGGGCCTTCAGATCGCGCACCGCCTCGATCGCCTCGGTCGGTTCCTCGCCGGCCTTCTTGGCGGCACCGATTCGTTCCGAGGCCTGTTTCCGGCTGGAGCGGGCGCCCTCGATCTCGGGCAGCAGTTCACGGCGCCTCTGGTCGAGGGCGAGCAGCTCGTCGATTGAGTCGGCCGCCCCCCGGCGGGCCAGGGCAGTCCTTGCCCGCTCTGGCTCGGAGCGGATTAGTTTGAGGTCAAGCACCGGACCCGCGGTCGGTTACTCGTCGCCGGCTTCTGATCCGGAGTATTTGGCGACGAACTCGGCCACTTCCCTGGCCTCGTCGCCGACCACGATGTTCTGCGGCATGATCGCCCCGGAATAACCACCGTTCTGAATCGCGAAAAGTGACGAATTCACCGTTTCCTGGCGCTGGTCGAGATTGGGGCCCTGAGCCCGGGCGCTCTGGTTGCCGGTCCCTTCGGCGCCGGCCGCGCTCAGCGTGTGGCAGCCGGAACAGTTTGCGGCGAAGAGCTGGGCGCCCCTGTATTCGGGCTCGCTCTCGGAAACGGTGATGCCCTGTTCCCCGAATCCACAGGCGGAGAGGCCGATGACGGCAGCGACGGCAACGGATGTAGTCAGCATGGCTCGCACAGCGAGGGCATCATATTGTCTACGGCGGAGAATGGACGTCCCCGATCGACAAGAGTTCCGCCGGGCTGTCGGATTGCTGCCCACCGGAGTGACCGTGGTCTCGGCTTTCGGAGGGGCGGAACCGGCGGGCGCGACCGCCTCGGCGGTCTGTTCGCTATCCCTGGAGCCGATGATGATGCTGGTCTGCCTGGACCATGGATCCCGCTCCCTTGCGGCGCTTCAGAAGGCCGGGCGGTTCGGGATCAGCGTGCTCGGGGTGGGGCAGCAGCCGGCGGCCGAGGTATTCGCGACCAAAGCGGCGCAGGCCGAGAAGTGGAGCTCGGTGAGCTGGAAGGAGCATCTCGGGGTGCCGATCGTCGAGGGCTCGCTCGCCCGGATCGTATGCGGGCTGGGCGACGTGCTGCCGGGCGGTGACCACGTGATCGTCACCGGAAAGGTGATCGAGGTCGAGGCCGAGCCGGGCGAGCCGCTGGTCTACCACGGAGGGCTGTTCCGGGCGCTGGACGCCGAGTCGGGAGACGGGATCGAACGCGCCGATGCCTGAGCCGGGCCGGCCGCTCTACTGGCTCGACGTCTTCACCGACCGGCCGCTGGCCGGGAACGGCCTGGCGGTCGTGCTCGACGCGGACGGGATTTCCGACGAGACGATGCTGGCCTTCGCCCGCGAGGTCGGGCTTTCGGAAACGACTTTCGTTCAGTCGCCCGCTCCGGCCCAGGGGGATGGACCGGTCCAGACGTCCGGCTCCGGTCCCTCGGCCGCCCCGGGCCCCGGGGCCGACTACCGCAACCGGATCTGGACGGTCAGCTCGGAGATCCCGTTCGCCGGGCATCCCTCGCTGGGCACCGCGGTGGCCGTCGCGATCGAACGGGGGCTTGAGCAGGGCAGCTTCACCCAGCAGACCGGAGTCGGGCTCCAGGCCGTCGAGGCGGCCCTCGACGGCGTCGGCTGGCGGGCCTCGATGCTCCAGCCCCCGGCCGAGTTCGGTCAGGTCGTTGCGCCGGAACCGGCCGCGGCGGCACTCGGGCTTTCGGTCGACCGGCTCGATCCCGAATTGAGCAGTCAGATCGCTTCAACCGGCCTGCCGGCGCTGCTGGTGCCGGTCCGCGACTTCGAGGCGCTCGCCGGCTTGAGTCCCGACCCGGGCCGGTTTGCGGAGTTCGACGCAGGTCCGGCCCTGAACGTGTACCCGTTCGTGCTCGAGCGGGGATCGCGCACGGTCCGGGCGAGGTGTTTCGGCGCCGACCTCGCCGGGATCGAGGATCCGGCGACCGGTTCGGCGGCCGGCCCGCTGGTCGCCTACCTCCAGGACTGCTTCGACATCGACGCCATCGTGGTTGAACAGGGGGTCGAGATGGGTCGGCCGAGCCGGATCGAGGCCCGCATGGAAGCAGGGCGCCCCCGGGTCTCGGGCGCGGTGACTGTCCTCGCCGCGGGCACCGTAAACTTGCCCGGGAACACCCGGTAGACCGGAACGACGAGGAGGCCGATGATGCAGACAGCGATTGCCGGAGGGCACGGGAAGATCGCCCTGATGCTCACCCGGCTGCTCAGTGATCGCGGCGACCGGGTCGTCTCGATGGTCCGTGACCCCGGCCAGTTCGAAGACGTGACCGATGCGGGCGGAGAGCCACTGGTCATCGACCTCGAGCATTCTTCCGACGATCAGCTCGACCGGGCGCTGGCCGGATGCGACGCGGTCGTCTTTGCCGCCGGTGCGGGCCCCGGCAGCGGTGCCGCGCGCAAGGAGTCGGTCGACTACGGCGCGGCCGTGAGGCTGATCGAGGCAGCGCGACGCACCGGCACAAGGCGGTACGTGATGATCAGCGCGTCCGGGGCAGACCCCGACGCCTCCGGGGAGGACGTCTTCTCCGTGTACCTCAGGGCGAAGGGAAGGGCGGACCGGGAGCTTGCTTCCAGCGGTCTCGATTTCACGATCGTCAAGCCGGTCGGGCTGACCGACGAACCGGGAACCGGGCTGGTGACAACCGACGACCGGTCGCTGACCCGAGAGGTCGCCCGGGAAGACGTGGCCGGGATGGTTGCCGAGGCACTTCGGCGCGACGGCTCGATCGGTGCGACCTTCAGGATGAGTGCCGGTTCCACCCCGATCACGGAGGCGATCGACCGGCTTTCCTGACACCCCCGGGAATCACGGGACCCCGCCGGTACCGCTGCCGGTCGGCGGGTGCCGGCCGGTCAGAACAGCCCGGCGGTGGTTTCGAGCGCGCGCCAGACGAGGAAGGCGATGACCAGGGCGGTCACCGTCATCACGCCGGTTTCGCGGCGGTAGATCGCGAGGCCCACCTCGCGCTGACGATCGGGTCCCAGCGAGGAGAAGTCCGTTTCGCCCAGCTCCTGACCGGCCGAGGCGCCGCGCATCGCCTCACCCATCAGGGAAGCGACCACCGGCAGGACGATGTAGAGGTAGTGCAGCGAGTCGTCGGCGCGGTCCCCGCCGGCGTAGATCACGAACTCGAAGACCACGAAGACCAGGGTCGCCACCTGGCCGGTGCGAAGCAGGTACCAGAAGGCGATCGAGACCCGGTGCCCGGCCCAGGCCAGGGCTCCGACCGCCCCGGCGATCAGGTTGAGCGCGATCACCGTGAGGCCCAGTGCCAAGTAGGGGTCAGCCATCGATCAATCCCGTCCAAATGAGTCGGAGTTCGGCTTGCATATGCGAAAAATCACTATGTGGCAACTTGATACAAAGTAGGTAAGAGTAGGTGTATAACCCCTGATCCAAGGGGACACCCTATGTCCCCGACAAGGACCTCCACTTGCTCCATCAGTACCTGCCAATTCTCGTCTTTGCCGCGCTCGGCATCCTTGTCGGAGCGGCTTTCGCGACGCTGAACCTGGTGCTCGGCCCCAAGCGGGTCAAGGATCCCACCACCAGCGCCGGGATCCGCCAGTCGGACCCGTACGAGTGCGGCCTGCCGTCGGAGATCTCTAAGAGCTTCCGATTCGGGGTCAGCTTCTACCTGGTCGCGATGCTGTTCATCCTGTTCGACATCGAAGTCGTGTTTCTCTATCCGGTCGGCGCGATCCTGAAGACCACCGACTCGGTCTTCGTGCTGGCTGAAGTGATCGTCTTCGTCGCGCTGCTGTTCGTCGCACTGGTTTACGTCTGGCGCAAAGGGGCGTTGGATTGGAGATAGAGCGCCAGAAGCTGAGGGCTCACGCCCGGCTCGATCAGCCGACCGGACCGGAGGAGCTCCGCGCCAGGCAGCTCCGGGCCCGCGACATGCTGCGCGGGGACATGGAGGGGGCCGACCTCGATGCCTACGTCGAGGAGCGGGTCGGCATGACCACGCTCGAGAAGCTGCTCAACCACGCCCGCGCGAACTCGATCTTCCCGGCGACCTTCGGCCTTGCCTGCTGCGCGATCGAGATGATGTCGACCGTCTCGCCGCGTTACGACATCGCCCGGTTCGGCGCCGAGGCGTTCCGCGCCTCTCCCCGGCAGGCGGACCTGATGATCATCTCCGGCCGGGTCTCGATCAAGATGGCACCGGTCGTGCGGCGGATCTACGACCAGATGCTCGAGCCGAAGTGGGCGATCTCGATGGGCGCCTGTTCTTCGAGCGGCGGCATGTTCTCGAACTACGCCGTGGTCCAGGGGGCCGACAAGTTCCTTCCGGTCGACGTGCACGTGCCGGGCTGTCCGCCGCGGCCGGAAGCGCTGCTCTACGGGTTCAACAAACTGCAGGCGCAGATAGTCGGAAACGCCGATCCGGGATGGCGTTCGCGCTACGGGGCCGAGGGGTCCGAGGAGTGGGCCAGGAGCGGTCCCGCCTCACGCCCGTCCGAGGAAGCCGCAGAGGCCTACCGGCGTGCCCGCGAGGTGCTCGGTGCCTGACGCTCCGGGCCTCGAACTGATCCTGGCCGAGATCAACCGCTCCCACCCGGGGGCGGTGCTCGACACCAGCTTCGACCGCGACCAGGCGGCGCTGGTCGTCGATCCGGACCAGATCATCGCCGTGCTGACCTGGCTGAAGGAGACGCCGGGTCAGGAGTACGGCTTCCTGGCCTCGGTGCACGGGGCCGACTACCTCCCGGCCCAGCCGCGCTACGCCGTCCATTACGAGCTGATCAACCGAGACCGCTACGAGCGGCTCCGGGTCAAGGCCGTTATCGAAGACCCGGCTGTCGAGGTGGAGGGGAGATCGGGCACCAATTATCCGGGCGCAGTGGAGCCCTCCAAATTGGCGCCCGATCTCCCCTCCCACGAAGCCGCCGCATCCGGAACGGGACCCGACACGGAAGCTGAAGGTGGTTCCGGAGGCGAGGGTGGGGCGGTCGCCGCGGAAGCTGAGGGCGCAGCGGCGGGATCGCCGGGGGCCGACCCGGAGGGCTCCATTGCGCCCGGAGGCTCGGCCCCCGGGGATCCCGCCTCGGGCGAGATGCCGGCGGATGAGCGGCTGCCGCATCTCGACTCCTGTGTCTCGCTGTTCCCGACGGCCGAGTTCCAGGAGCGGGAGGTCTACGACTTCTTCGGGATCGTCTTCGACGGCCATCCCGACATGCGCCGGATCCTGATGCCGGAGGACTACGTCGGCTGGCCCCAGCGCCGCGACTTCCCGGTCGGCGGCGAACCGGTGATCTTCACCAGGGACGAAGCGGCCAACCCGGGGTGGTGGGAGTAGTGGCGGCCACTTCCGGAACCGGCGCGTCCGCCGCCGGGTCGCTACGCGACCAGGACCTGACCCCGGACGACCTGAAGTCGGAGCTGGAGGAGCGCCTGCCCGGGGCAGAGATCGAGCTGGCACCCGAGCAGGAGATGATGACCATCAACATGGGTCCGCACCACCCGGCGACCCACGGGGTTCTGCGGCTGGTGGTCGAGCTCGAGGGCGAGGTGGTCAGGGACCTCAAGCCGATGGTCGGGTACGTGCACACCGGCATCGAGAAGTCCTGCGAGACGATGTCGTACTGGAAGGTGATCCCGTTCGTAGAGCGGATGGACTACCTCTCCTACTTCTTCAACATCAGGCCTACGTCGGCGCCGTGGAGAAGCTGGTCGGGCTCGAGTTGCCGCGCCGCGCCCAGTACCTGCGGGTTCTCCACATGGAGCTGAACAGGCTGCACTCGCACCTGGTCTGGCTCGGCACCACCGCACTCGACCTCGGGGCGATGGGGGTCTACTTCTACTGCTTCCGCGATCGCGACCGGGTGCTCGACGTTTTCGAGATGTCGACCGGCCAGCGCATGCACACCCGCTACTTCCAGATCGGCGGGGTGGCCGAGGACATCCCGGCCGGGTTCGAGACCAAGGTCCGGGACCTGATCTCGATGATGTACACCGGGATCGCCCAGTACGAGGCGCTGCTCGACCGCAACGAGATATTCCTGATCCGGACCAAGGACGTCGGTGTGGTCGAAAGGGAGCGGCTGCTCGACCTCGGGGTCACCGGCCCGCTGCTCAGGGCGGCCGGCGAGCCCTGGGACCTGCGCAAGGAGGAGGGCTACCTGGCCTACCCCGAGCTCGAATTCGACGTGCCGGTGGGAACGGTCGGCGATGGCTACGACCGTTATCGGGTGCGGCTGACCGAGATGAAGGAGTCGCTGAAGATCATCGAGCAGTGCCTGGACGGCCTGCCCGAAGGTCCCTGGATCGCCGACGACCGCAAATACGTGCTGCCGCCGCGATCCGAGCTCTCGACCTCGATGGAGTCCCTGATCCACCACTTCAAGCTGGTCACCGAAGGCTTCCGGGTCGACCCCGGCGAGGTCTACAACCCGGTCGAGTCGCCCCGCGGCGAGCTCGGCTGCTTCGTCATGGCCGACGGCTCCTCCAAGCCGGCCCGGGTCCACTTTCGCGAGCCCTCGTTCGTCAACCTGCAGTCGCTCCGCGACATGGCCCTGGGCGAATACGTGGCCGACCTGATCCAGACCCTGGCGATGCTCGACCCGATCCTCGGGGGGATCGACCGGTGAGCGAGGAGTCCGAGATGGCCGGGGAGACCCGCCTGCCCGGGTTCCCGGTCGATCAGGCCAATACCACCGGGCGCGAATCGCTGGGCGACCCTCAGGAGATTCCCGAGCTGTCCGATGTCGACTGCCCGGACGAGCTGCGGCAGACGATCGAGACCCTGATGGACCGCTACCCGGACAAGGACTCCAGCGAAGGCTTCAAATCGGCCGCGATCCCTGCGCTGTGGGCGGTTCAGCGCACCTATGGCTGGTGCACACCGCAGGGCATCCGCCAGGCCGCGGCGGTGATGCGGGTGACTCCGGCCTACCTCGAGTCGGTGGCCAGCTTCTACGACCTCCTGCGCCTGTCCCCGGCCGGCAACCAGCAGGTCCTGGTCTGCACCAACATCTCCTGCTGGATGCGCGGAGCCGACGGCCTGCTCGATGCTTTCTGCAAGGCGGCCGATGCCGACCGCGACCTGGCCGGCCATGGCGGGGCGGTCTCGGCGGACGGTGAGTTCCTGGTCTCCGGCTTCGAATGCCTGGGCTCCTGCGACCTGGCTCCGATGGCCTCGATCAACGAGCGCTACTTCGGCCCGCTCGAGGAAGGGGACGCGGAGACCGTGATCGATCAGCTCCGCCGCGGCGATGACCCCGTGCCTGAAAAGGCGCTCTCGGAGAGGGACCTGCCCGGCGGCACCCGGGAGAGCGATGACGACCGGGTGACCTCGGACAAGGGGCCGAACCGGTGAGCGGGGAAGCGGTGGACCAGGCCGGCGGGGTGACCGAGACGCGGGTGCTTCTGCGGCACGCGCAGGACCCGGCGATGGCGACGATCGACGGCTACCGCTCCTACGGCGGCTACGAGACCCTGGAGCGGGCCCTGCGCGAGCTCGAAGCGGACGAGATCGTCAACGAACTCGAGGAGTCGGGGCTGCGCGGTCGCGGCGGGGCCGGTTTCCCGATGGGCAAGAAGGTCTCGTTCCTGCCACACGGCAGCCAGGCCAAGTACCTCTGCTGCAACGCCGACGAATCCGAGCCGGGCGCGTTCAAGGACCGCGAGCTGATCCAGAGAAACCCGCACCAGCTGATCGAGGGCATCGTGATCTCGGCCCTGGCCGGCGACATCGGCCACGCCTTCATCTTCATCCGCGGCGAGTACGACCAGCAGGCCGACATCCTCGACCGGGCCGTCGCCGAGGCCTACGAGGCCGGCTACCTCGGCCGGAACATCCAGGGCATGGGGTACGACCTCGAACTGGTGGTCCACCGCGGCGCCGGCGCCTACATCTGCGGCGAGGAGACCGCGCTGCTCGACGCGCTCGAGGGCAAGCGCGGCAACCCGCGGCTGAAGCCGCCGTTCCCGGCGGTCCAGGGCCTGTACGGCGGGCCTACCCTGATCAACAACGTCGAGACCCTGTCCAACGTGCCGCACGTGATCGCCAACGGTGCCGAGTGGTTCCGCAGCTTCGGCACCGATCAGTCGCCGGGAACCAAGGTCGTCTCGATCTCCGGTCGGGTCCGGCGACCGGGCAACTACGAAGTCGAGCTGGGGGTCAACCTTCGCGACTTCATCTTCAGCCTGGGCGGCGGCATGCTCGAGGGCCACGAGCTCAAGGCGCTCTACCCCGGCGGGTCCTCCTCGCCGGTGCTGACCGCGGACGAGATCGACGCGCCGTACAGCTTCGAGGCGATGGCCGACGCCGGTTCGATGCTCGGCTCGGGCTCGATCATCGTCGCCGACGATTCGGTCTCGATCCCCCACATGGCCCTGCGCACGGCCCGCTTCTACCACCACGAGTCCTGCGGCAAGTGCTCGCCCTGCCGCGAGGGCACCAACTGGACCGTGAAGATGCTGGAACGGGTGGTCCGCGGTGAGGCGACCCCGATGGACCTCGACATCATCTCGTCGGTCCAGCAGAACATCATCGGCCACTGCCTCTGCGTGCTCGGTGACTCGATGGCGATGCCGGTCAGCGCCATGGTCAAGAAGTTCCGGGAGGAGTTCGAGCAGGTGATCGCGGCCGGCGCGATGCAGGGTTTCCCCGGCGACGAAGGTCGCGAGGCCCAGGTCGACGGTTCCGCCCCGGGCGACTCCGACGCCGGTCCCGAGGCTGCCGAGCGGATCAGGCTGGTCGGGCGACCGCTGCCCGAGGGACCGCAGGAGATCACCCATGGCTAAGAAGCGGCCGAAGCCGATAACCCTGACCATCGACGGTCGCGAGATCGCCGCCACCGAGGGCGAGATGCTGGTCGACGCCGCCAAGCTCGGCGACATCGAGATCCCGGTCTTCTGTTACGAGCCCAAGCTCGGCCAGCCGGTCGGGGCCTGCCGGATGTGCCTGGTCGAGATCGAGGGCATCCCGAAGCTGCAGACTGCCTGCTCGACCCCGGTCCGCGACGGCATGGTCGTGCACACCCAGACCGAGCAGGTCAAGGAGGCCCAGAACGCGGTCGTCGAGTTCCTGCTGGTCAACCACCCGCTCGACTGCCCGGTCTGCGACAAGGGCGGCGAGTGCCCGCTGCAGGACATCACCATGGGCTGGGGCAACGACCGAAGCCGGGTGGTCGACACCAAGCGCCATTTCGAGAAGCCGACCCAGCTCTCGCCGCTGATCGCGATCGACCGCGAGCGCTGCATCATGTGTTACCGCTGCGTGCGGTTCAGCCAGGAGGTCTCCGAGGATTCGCAGCTCCAGATCCTCGAGCGCGGCGACCGCAGCTACATCGGCACCTTCGATGACCGCCCCTACATCGCCCCGTTCCAGGGCAACATCACCGAACTCTGCCCGGTCGGGGCCCTTACCTCCTACACCTATCGCTTTCAGGCCCGGCCATGGGACATCGAACAGGGCGGCTCGGTCTGCACGCTCTGTCCGAGCCAGTGCAACGTCAGCTTCACCGTTCGCGACGAGCAGGTCAAGCGGGTGATCGCCCGCGACAACGAGCACGTCGACGACGGCTGGCTGTGCGACCGCGGCCGCTACGGCTACCAGATGATGTACTCGACCGACCGCGTGCTGAACCCGGTCCGCTTCGAGGACGGCAACCCGGTCCCGACCTCGTGGGACGAGGCGATCGAACTCGCCGCCGAAGGGCTCGCCGCGGCCGGCAGTGCGACCGCGGCCCTGGTCGGCGACGCCTCCAACGAGGAAGGCTTCCTGGTCCAGAGCATCATCCGGGAAGGCCTCGGCTCGGCCGACATCGACAGCCGTCAGGCCCCGACTGTCGGCCGCGAGGCGCAGGTGGCGCTTTCGGACCCGGCGATCGCCGCCCGGGTCGCCGACATAGACGACGCCGACGTCGTCCTGGTGCTCGGCACCGATCCGATCCACTCGGCCCCGGCGTTCGATCTGCGGATCCGCAAGGCGGTACGGCGGTCCCGCACCGCACTGGCGGTCGCGACCGACCGGCCCAGCGCGCTCGACGGCGGGGCGACCGAAACCGCCCGCTACGCGCCGGGGGAGGCGGCCGGTTTCGTCGCCGGCCTGGCCGCCGCGGTCAAGTCGGGCAGCGACCTCGGAATCGCCGGACTGCTCCGCCGTGCCGAGCACGTGGTCATCGTCTGGGGCGAGCGGCTCGGCCGGGGAGAGGGCGGCGCCGACGCGGTGGCCGCCCTGCTGGAGTTGAGCGGGGCGCTCGGCCTGGAAAGCAAAGAGGATTCGGGACTGATCGAGATCCCAGACGTCGCCAACGGGCGCGGGCTGCGCGAGGTCGGCTGCCTGCCGGACGCCGGACCGGGTCTCGCCCCGACCACTCCCGGCCGCGACGTCGAGCAGATCCGCGAAGGAGTCGAGTCGGGACAGATCAAGTCGCTCATCCTCTACGGAGTCGACCCGCTGCGCGACCTGCCCGACCCCGAGGGCTGGCGCAAGGCACTCGAAGCCGCAGACCAGGTGATCTGCTTCTCGATGGTCGCCACCGATTCCACCGACCATGCCGACCTCGTATTCCCGCTGGAAAGCCACGCCGAAAAGGACGGCACGGTCACCCACCCGGAGGGACGCCTGCAGCGGGTCCGCCCCTCGGCCGAACGGCCCGGCCAGATTCGCAGCGGCTGGCTGGTGCTGGCCGAACTGGCCGCCGAGACTCGCCCACGAGACCGGGATCGGCTCGGCCCCCGAGGCGCTGGAGGCCGTGACCAGGGCCGTCCCGTTCTACGCCGGACTCGACGACGAGGAGATCGGCGGCCGCGGAATCCGCTGGCAGGACCGCCGCGAGGCCTCACGTTTCGAAGGCGAGGCGACGGATCCCGCAGCCGATGGTGAATCGCGGACCGAGGCGGGGGTCGGGGAAGGTTCCTCCGGAGCTCCGAACCACCGTTCGCCGGAGGAACCTTCACCGGGCCCCGCCCCTGGTGATCGATTGATCCTCGGGACCTACCGGGACCTCTGGGCCGGCCCGGTCACCGATCTCAGCCCGGCTTTGAACTACCTGATCCCGGCGCAGCGGCTCGAGGTTTCGGTCGCAGATGCCGGGCGGCTCGGGCTGAGCCGGGGCGATGAGGTCTCGGTGAAGTCGGGAGGGACCGTGGTCAACGCGAGGGTGGCGATCCGGGCGGCGATTCCGGAGGGGACCTGCTTCCTGATCGAAGGCACGATCGAGGGCAACGCCAACGTCTTTGCCAACGGGCAGCCGGCAACGGTCGAGATCGGCAGGCCGGAAGCGAAACTTGACCTGGTGACCGCCGGGGGCGGACCGGCGGACGCCGAAGATGAAGCCCCCGACGGTCCCGGCGACGCAGCGGACGGGGACGAGTAGGCGTGCTGACCCCGCTGCTGGCTGACACCAACTTCGTCGACGCGACCTGGATCATGGTGGTCAAGTCGCTGGTGATCTTCCTGGTGATCCTGATGATCGTGCCGATCCTGCTGGTGGCCGAACGCAAGCTGCTGGGCCGCTTCCAGCAGCGCTACGGACCCAACCGGGTCGGTCCGTACGGCCTGATGCAGCCGCTGGCCGACGTCGGCAAGCTGCTCTCCAAGCAGGGTTTCCGGCCGCAGGGGGCGGTTCCGTTCCTCTACGAGATCGCCCCGGCGCTGACCATCTTCTCGGCCGTGATCACCCTGGCGATCCTGCCGTTCGGCGACGTACAGGGCGGGGTCGGCCTGTACGGGATCGACGTGCCGATCGGGATCCTCTACTTCTTCGCCTTCAGCTCGATCGCCTTCTACGGCCTGCTGCTCGGCGGCTGGGCCTCGGGCTCGAAGTACAGCTTCCTGGGATCGATGCGCTCGGCCGCCCAGCTGATCTCATACGAGATCGCGATGGGCCTTTCGCTGCTCGGCGTGGTGATGATGGCCGGCTCGCTCTCGCTGGTCGACATCGTCAAGGCCCAGGGGGAGATCTGGTACATCGTTCCCCAGATCGTCGGCTTCCTGGTCTTCCTGGTCGCCGGGTTCGCCGAGACCAACCGGGTGCCGTTCGACCTGCCTGAGGCCGACGCCGAGCTGGTCTCCGGTTACAGCACCGAGTACGGCGGCATGCGCTTCGGCTCCTATTTTTTCGCCGAGTACATCGAGATCCTGATCGTCTCCGGGATCGCGGCGACCATGTTCCTCGGCGGCTGGATGGGACCAGGCCCCGACTGGCTCGACCCGGTCTGGATGCTGGTCAAGATGCTGCTCCTGACCTGCTTCTTCATCTGGATCAGGGCCACCCTCCCCAGGTTCCGCTACGACCAGCTGATGAGCTTCGGCTGGAAGATCCTGCTCCCGCTGGCGACCCTGAACGTACTGGTCACGGCAGTCCTGGTGGTGGTCACGTGAGCATCCGCCCGGAAGAGATCAAGGTCGTCCCGCGCGGGCCCGAGCCCGGTGGCGTGGGCGGCGCGTATCGTGCCTTCGGCGAGACCCTGCGCGGCCTCCGCACCACCATGGGCCGGGTGTTCGACAAGCCGGTGACGATCCAGTACCCGGAAGAGAAGACCCCGGTCTACCCGCGTTTCCGCGGCCGCCACAAGCTGCACAAGTTCGAGGATTCCGACCTCGAGAAGTGCGTCGGCTGCTCGCTCTGCGCGGCCGCCTGCCCGGCCGAGTGCATCCGGGTGGTCGCCGCCGAGAACGACCCCGACGACCGGGTCTCGGCCGGTGAGCGCTACGCCGCCGTCTACGAGATCAACCTCGCCCGCTGCATCTTCTGCGGCTACTGCGAGATGGCCTGCCCGTTCGACGCGATCACCATGGGTCACGACTACGAGATGGCCGACTACAACCGCTCCGACCTGATCTTCACCAAGGAGATGCTGCTGGCCGAGCCGATCGAGCGGACCCCGCTCAGGGGCGAAGGCGAGTAATGGTCGAGGCCTGTTTCTTCGCCGGGGCGATCGGGGCCATCGGTGGTGCGGTCGGTGTGGTGGTCCTGCGCAACCCGTTCTACAGTGCGCTCTCGCTGATCGTCCACCTGGTTTTCCTGGCCGGGCTCTTCCTGCTGCTCAGGGCCCAGTTCCTGGCCGCCGCCCAGATCGTGGTCTACGCCGGCGCGGTGATGGTGATCTACGTCTTCGTCGCCGCCTACGTCGGCGGCATCGACGAGCCGATACTCGATGCCATGCCGAGGTTGAGGGTGATCGGGCCGCTGCTCGCCCTGGCCCTGTTCGTCGAGATCTCGATCGCCGTGCTGGGGTCGTCGCTGACCGCGCTCGGCACCGACGGCCCGGCCGACATCGACGCCGGTTTCGGCTCGCCCGAGGCGGTCGGACGGCTGATGCTCGAGGACTTCCTGATCGCCTTCGAGGCGGCCTCGCTGCTGCTGCTGGTGGCGGCGGTGGCGGCGATCGTGCTGGCCGGCCGCAAGCGGGAAGAGGAGGGGACCGGCTGATGGCGATCGAGTGGTACCTGGTCCTCTCGGCGCTGCTGTTCGGCATCGGCTTCGCCGGGGTGATGGTCCGGCGCAACCCGGTGGTCATCCTGCTCTGCCTGGAGCTGATGCTGAGCGCCGGGGCGCTGGCGTTCCTGGCCTTCAGCCGCATGCTGGGCAATCAGGACGCCCAGGTGATGGTCCTGATCGTCCTGGTGGTCGCCGCCTGTGAGGTGGTGGTCGGGCTCGGCCTGGTCGTGGCGATGTTCCGCCGCCGCCTGCCGCTGAACGTCGACGAGATGAAGGAGCTCGAGGGATGAGCGCCGCAACCTGGGGGTGGCTCGTCCTGCTCTTCCCGCTGCTCGGCTCGCTGGTGATCGGGTTCGGCTTCAGGGTCCTGCCGACCCGGGCGGCCGGGCTCCTGGGGATCGGCGCGGTGGCGGCCGCGTTCGTCTGCGGGATCGGCGCGCTGGTGGCGATCCAGGGCGAGCCGTCCGAGTCGCGCCAGGTCGCCTCCAGTCTCTGGGAGTACGCCGCGGTCGGCAACTTCAAGATCGACCTCGGCATCTACGTCGATCCGCTCTCGGTCTACATGGTGCTGGTGGTCACCGGGGTCTCGACCATGATCCACATCTACTCCTACTCGTACATGAAGTCCGATGTGGGCTACCACCGGTTCTTCAGCTACCTCAACTTCTTCGTCTTCTCGATGCTGGTCCTGGTCCTGGCCGGCAACTTCATCCTGCTGACCGTCGGCTGGGCCCTGGTCGGTTTCGCCTCCTATGCGCTGATCAGCTACTGGTACCGGCGCGAGACGGCGACCAAAGCCGGCATGAAGGCCTTCGTGATCAACGTGATCGGCGACGTCGGCCTGTACCTGGCGGCGATCCTGATCTTCAGCAATCTCGGCTCGGTCGACTACGGAACCGTGTTCGAGCGAGCCCCCGAGGTGTTCACCACGAACGAATGGACCGTGGTCGCGATCTGCCTGCTGCTGCTGGTCGGCGCCTTCGCCAAGTCGGCCCAGATGCCGTTCCACACCTGGCTGGCCGACGCGATGGAGGGCCCGACCCCGGTCTCGGCCCTGATCCACGCCGCCACCATGGTCACGGCCGGCGTCTACCTGATCGCCCGGACCCACCCCCTGTTCGAGCTGGCCCCGACCGCGGCCGACATCGCCGCCTTCGTCGGCCTGGCGACGCTGCTGATCGCCGGCACGATCGCGATCGTGGTGGTCGACCTCAAACGGATCATCGCCTACTCCACCATGAGCCAGATCGGCTACATGATCGTCGGGGTCTCGATCGGGGCCTACTCGGCCGGGCTGTTCCACCTGATGACCCACGCTTTCTTCAAGGCGCTGCTGTTCATGGCGGCCGGCTCGATCATCGCGGCGATGGCCAACATGCAGAACATCGACAAGATGAGGGGGTTCGGCAGGGCGATGCCGTTCACCTCGGCGATGTTGATCATCGGCGCCTTCGCCCTGGCCGCCTTCCCGGTCACCTCGGGCTGGTTCTCGAAGGACGAGATCATCGACTACGCCAGCTTCCGCGGCGGGATCTACGAGGTGATGGCGGTCGGCATGCTGATCGGTGCCTTCCTGACCGCGATCTACTCCTACCGGATCCTCTTCCGGATCCTGCCGGGAAAACCCTGCGAGGAGGCCCAGCACCTGATCGACACCGGGCACGTGGTCCACGGCGAGCCCAAAAACCCGCACACCATGGAGCCGGAGGACACCGACGTCGGCTATCCCGGCGAGGAGCACCACATCGCCGAGCAGGCGATCGGCATGAAGATCGGCATGGCGGTGCTCGGGTTCCTCGCCCTGGTCGGCGGTTTCCTGCAGATCCCCGGGGTGGACGAGGTCGTGTTCAACTTCCTCGAGCCGACCTTCGAGGACTCGCCGCTCAGCCAGATCCATCCGACCGTTGCCGAATCGTGGGCAGGCCTGGGCAAGGGCGCCGCGATCTCGATCTTCGGCCTCTTCGTGACCTGGCTGGTCTACGTGAAGAAGCCGGACGTCCCGGCCGCCCTGATCAGGCGGTTTCCCCACGTTCACTCGCTGTTCTTCAACAAGTGGTACTTCGACGAGGCTTTCGATTTCCTGATCGTCAACCCGGTCAAGGCGACCGGCCGGTTCTTCAACGACTTCATCGAAGATTTCCTGATCAACGGCCTGACCCGCAGCACCGCCTACCTGGTCCGCTCGGCCGGGGTCGGGGTTCGTGAAATCCAGACCGGGATGCTGCGCAGCTACGCGGTTCTGATGCTGCTCGGGATCGTCGCCATCGGCCTCTACTTCCTGATCCGGAGCATCTGATGCTGAACTCGATCCTCTGGACCCCGCTGATCTTCGGACTGATCGCCATGCTGGTGCCGAAGCGGCTCGCCCCCTGGGCTGCCGGCGCAGGCGCGGTGATCACGCTCGCCCTGGCGATCGCGGTCCTGGTCGGCTTCGACCCCGACGGCGGCATGCAGTACGTGATCGACACCGAGTGGATTCCCGGCCTCGGGATCGACTACAGCCTGGGGATCGACGGCATCTCGATCTTCCTGGTCTTGCTGACCGCGCTGGCCTGGATTCCGGCGATCGCCTTCACCGCACTGCGCGGGGTCGAGCGGCCCGGCCTCTTCTACTTCATGCTGGCCGCCGGCGAGACCGCCACCCTGGGCGCCTTCCTCGCCCAGGACCTGATCCTGTTCGTGCTGTTCTTCGACCTGATGATCGTGCCGTTCTACTTCCTGTTCGGCATCTGGGGAAGCGATCGCGACGGGGTCACCGTCAAGTCGGCCACCCTGAGGATGATCGTCTTCACCCTGATCGGCTCACTGCTGATGCTGGTCGGGGCGATCGCGGTCGGGGTGATCGCCGCCGACGGCGGGCAGCTCACCTTCTCGATGGCCGAGCTGACCGAGAAGGGACTGCCGACCGGATCACAGAACTGGATCTTCTGGTTCTTCGCCGCCGCCTTCCTGGTCAAGATGCCGGCCTTCCCGCTCCATGGCTGGATGCCCGACTCATACCGGGCGGCCCCGCTTCCGGCCCTGGCGGTCTTCTCGGCGGTCCTGTCCAAGGTCGGCGCCTACGGCTTCCTCCGGGTGGTCCTGCCGATCATGCCGGACGCGACCGAGCTGTTCCAGACGGCGATGCTGGTGATCGCGCTCGGCTCGATCATCTACGGATCGTTCATGGCCTTCACCCGGTTCGACCTGCGCCTGATCCTCGGTTTCTCCTCGGTCGCCCAGCTCGGCTTCATCACCGCCGGCATCTTCGCCCTGAACGAGTCCGGCTCGGAGGGCGCGGTACTTCAGATGGTCAACCACGGCCTGGTCGTGGTCCCGGCCTTCCTGGTTGTGGCCCTGCTCGCCGAGCGGACCGGCACCGAGCAGCTCGGGCCGATGGGAGGGCTGGCCAAGCGGGCGCCGGTCTTCGCGGTGATCTTCCTGATCGTGACCATGGCCACCCTGGCGATCCCGGCCTCGGCCAACTTCATCGGCGAGTTCTTCATCCTCAACGGCATCTGGCAGACCGACATCGCGATCGCGATCATCGCCTCCAGCGGCGTCGTCTGGGCCGCCTTCTACGCGCTGCGGATGTACCAGCGGACCATGCACAACCCGCTGCCCGAGGGCGCCGACTCGCGGGAGATCTCACTGCGCGATGCGCTGGTCGTGCTGCCGATGGTCCTCTGCGTGGTCGTGCTCGCGTTCAGCCCGCAGCTGATCATCCATGGCTCCGAGCCGGCGGTGGCCGAGAACGTGGTCAAGGTGTTCGACGACGCCGAGGCCGGGACCGAGGGCGAGTTCGTCGCCAGCGCCGGAGCCGGCGAAGGGGCTCACGGCAGCGACCCGGCCGGTGACACCGGCAGTGGTAGAAGACTCCGGCCACGGGGAGGGCGGCGAATGAGCTTCGACGCCCCCACGATCGACTACGCCGGGCTGTCGCCGATCATCAGCCTGACCGCCGGGCTGGTCGTGGTCGTCCTGGTCGCGGTGTTCGACTCGCTCAAGCGGTTCGGCCCGGCGCTGGCGCTGTTCACCCTGGCGGTGACCGCGGGCTGCCTGATCTGGCAGTGGGGGACCGAGGCCGACCTGGTCGCCGGGTCGCTGCGGATCGACGGACTGGCGATCACGCTCTCGCTGCTGGTAGTGATCTCGGCGGCAGTGGCGATCCTGCTCTCCAGGGACGATCCGGCCTCCTCCCAGGCCGGGGAGAGCGACTACCTGGGCCTGCTGCTCGGCTCGGTGCTCGGCATGGTCATGCTGACCCAGGCCCAGAACCTGCTCACCTTCTTCATCGCGCTGGAGCTGCTCTCGATCCCGCTCTACGCGCTCTGCGGGACCAACCTGCGCCGCCGCGAGTCGCTCGAGTCCGGGCTCAAGTACCTGATCGTCGGCTCGGTCGGGTCGGCAACGCTGCTCTACGGCCTGGCCATGGTCTACGGCGGTTCGGGTGCCACCGGCTTTTCCGAGATCGCCCAGGGATTCAGCGACGGCGGCTCGGAGCTGCTCAACGACTCGCTGGTCCTGGTCGGGGTCGGCATGGTCGCGGTCGGGCTCTCGTTCAAGATCTCGATCGCGCCGTTTCACCAGTGGACCCCCGACGTCTACCAGGGTGCGCCGACCCCGATCACCGCGTTCATGGCGGTGGCGACCAAAGCGGCCGCGTTTGCGATCTTCATCCGCTTCTTCCTGGTGGCCCTCGGCCCCCTGATCGACCAGTGGGACGTGATGCTGGCGGCGCTGGCGGCGATCTCGATCGTGGTCGGCAACGTCGGCGCGCTGGCCCAGACCTCGCTCAAGCGGATGCTCGGCTACTCCGGCATCGCCCAGGCCGGCTACATGCTGTGCGGGATCGTGGTCGGGACCCAGGCCGGAGTCGACGCGCTGGTCTTCTACCTCGCCGCCTACGTGGCGATGAACCTGGCCGCCTTCGCGGTGATCGTGATCCACGAGCGGCGCACCGGGTTCTCCGACAGCATCGCCTCGCTCAAGGGGCTCGGGCGCGACAACCCGGCCGTGGCCTGGCCGCTGACCATCGCCATGCTGGCCCTGGCCGGCCTGCCGCCGACCGCCGGCTTCATCGGCAAGCTCTACCTGATCCAGGCCCTGATCGATGGCGACTGGACCTGGCTGGCGGTGATGATCGCGATCGGCACGATGATCTCGCTGGCCTACTACCTGCGGGTGGTGGCGACCGTCTGGATGCGGACCGAGCCGCAGGCTGAGACCACGCCGGCCCCGGGCATGCCCCCGGCGATCGCCGGGGCGGCCCCGGACGAGTACGAGGACTCCGGGTCCGGCCGCCGCTGGTACCTGCTCGGACCGGCCGCCCTCGGCGCCGCGGTCACGATCTTCTTCGGGATCATCCCCCAGCCGCTGGTCGAGTTCGCCCAGCAGGCCGGAAACGCTCTGGCCGCCTACATCTCCTGAGCCGGCCACCTCTCGGTCGGATCTGCTCCGGCGCGACGGCCTCTCGGAAAAGGCCGGCCGGGCCGACCTTCATCTGTTAGTTTCCTGCCAAGCCGGAACCGGCGCTGGGGTTAGTTCAACTGGGAACAAATCCCGTCCGGTTGGATCGGGGAAAGGGGTCTACGTGGGACAGGTCAAAACGGGAGAATCAAAGAAGCAGAGGCTCTTTGTGGGAGTTCTGGTGATGGTGTGCGGCCTGTTCTGGGCGCCGGCGATCGGCGAAGCCGCCCCGCAGGGTCCCTGGGCCCTGCCGCCCGCCGACCTCACCGTCACGGGGCAGAACACAGAGCCGCAGATCGCGACCGGCCCCGACGGCACCACGACTGTGGTCTGGCAACGACAGGAAGGCGTCGACCGCATCATTCAGTCCCGGACCAGACCTCCGGGGGGCTCGTTCGGACCGGTCGAGGACCTCACTTCTCCCGCGGAGGGCGATGGCTACGCGCCGCAGATCTCATACGGAGCCGATGGTACCGCTGCCGCGGTCTGGTACCTGAACGACGGCCTCAACAACATCGTTCAGGCCAGAATCCGGCCTCCGGGAGGGTCGTTCGGTCCGGTACAGGATCTCTCGCCCTCCGGGCAGGACTCGAGGGCCCCTCAGATCGCGGTCGGGCCGGATGGCGAAGCTACCGCTGTCTGGCAGCTTGATGCCACCGAGATAATCCAGACCAGCACCCGGCCGCCGGGTGGATCTTTCGGGCCGCCCACGGATCTGACCGCGCCCGGAAAGACCAGTTCCCAACCCGCTGTCGCGATCGGTGCCGACGGTACTGCCGCCGCGATATGGCGCCGCGAGGACGCCTCTCTCTACTACATCATTCAGGCCAGGATACGCCCTCCGGGTGAAGCATTTGCCCCTACTGCCGACCTCTCGGTGGGTGGAACCAGCGCATCGTACCCGGGCATTGTCGTCGGCCCGGAAGGGACGGCAACCGCGATCTGGATGCGTTCGGACGGCAGCAACGAAATCATCCAGTCTCGGACCCGGCCTCCCGGTGGGCCCACCGGGCCGATCGTGAACCTTTCGGCACCGCTGGGAGACGCGGCAGAGTCCCAGATTGCAGTCGGACCGGACGGCACCACGACCGTAGTCTGGCGCCGGTCGGACGGTGTTGACGATGTGGTCCAGACGCGGACCCGGGCTCCGGGCGGGTCGTTCGCTGCGTCGGTAGACCTCTCGGCTCCTGACAAGAGCGGCTACGGCCCCCAGGTCGCGATTGGAGCGGACGGCACGGAAACGGTGGTCTGGACCGGCACGGATGTCAGCTATGCCCTGGCACAGGCACGTACCCGGGCGCCGGGCGCCTCGTACGGTCCGATAGCGAAACTGTCACAGCCGGGTCAGGACGCGAACGACCCTCAGATTGTGGTGGGTCCTGATGGCGCAGCCACCGCCGTCTGGCGGCGCAACGGTGTGATCCAGTCCGCCTCAACCGAACCCCCCGAGTTCACCCTCGACGTGACCAGGGAAGGCACCGGATCGGGAGCGGTCACTTCCACCCCCACCGGGATCGACTGCGGAGCCGACTGCACCGAGGACTACACCTCCTACACCGAGGTCACCCTGACCGCCACCCCTGACGCCGGCAGCACCTTCACCGGCTGGTCGGGAGCCTGTGAAGGAGCGGCCGGTATGACCTGCGAGCTGGAGATCACCGAAGCTGCGACTGCCGGCGCCTCATTCACGGCCGATCCGCCAAACCCGCCGACCCCTCCAACCCCGCCAACCCCTCCGACTCCGGACGTCTGCCCGGCGAACAAGCTCAAGCCCGGCAAGCTCAAGAAGAACAGGAAGAACGGCACGGCCAAGCTGGCGGTCACGGCCGGCGGGGAGGGCAAGGTCATCCTCCAGGGCTCGAAGAAGGTGAAGAAGTCCTCGAAGAAGGTCGGCCAGGGCGGAAAGGGCAAGATCAAGATCAAGGCAAAGGGCAAGGCGGCGAAGACCCTGAGGAAGAAGGGCAAGGTCAAGATCAAGGTCAAGCTGGTCTACAGGCCCGGCGGCGATTGCCCGAACAAGACCGTCAAGAAGAAGGTCAAGCTGGTCCGTAAGTAGAACCGCCCCCTGCTACCTTTGCTGAACGGACGGCAAACCTCTCTTCAAGGAGTAGAAGTTGTTCCAGGTACGCATTCACGGCAGGGGCGGTCAGGGGGTGGTCACTGCCTCTGAGCTCCTGTCCGTGGCCGCGTTCGACGAGGGACGCCACGCCCAGGCCTTCCCGACCTTCGGTTCTGAGCGGACCGGGGCCCCGGTGGTCTCGTTCTGCCGGATCGACGAGAAGCCGATCCGGACCCGGGAACCGGTCTCCCATCCGGATGCGGTGATCATCCAGGACCCGACCCTGCTCCACCAGGTCGACCTGTTCGCCGGCCTCGACCCGGACGGCTACATCCTGCTGAACAGCGAGCGCGGCTTCGAGCAGCTCGGCATGGCCGAGTTCGTCGCCGGCTTCCGGCCGGAGCGGATACTCACCATGCCGGCCACCGCGATCGCCCGCGAGCACCTCGGCCGGCCGATGCCCAACAGCGTGCTGCTCGGCGGCTTCGCCGGTCTCTGCGACCTGGTCTCGCTCGACGCGGTCACCCAGGCACTGCGGGACCGCTTTCCCGGAAAGCTGGGCGAGTCCAACACCGCCGCGGCGACCGCGGCATGCGAGTTCGTCCGCGACAGCCTCGCCGAGGCGGCCTCGACCGGGGCGGGAGGCGTCCATGCTTGAGCAGCTCGAGGGCTCGCAGGCGGTGGCCCGGGCGGTCGGCATGTGCCGGCCGGAGGTGATCTCGGCCTACCCGATCTCGCCACAGACCCACATCGTCGAGAAGCTCTCCGACATGGTCCGCACCGGCGAGATCGAGCCGTGCGAGTACATGATGGTCGAATCCGAGTTCGCCGCGATGTCGGCATGCATCGGGGCCTCGGCGGCCGGGGCCCGCGCCTACACCGCGACCGCCAGCCAGGGGCTGCTGTTCATGGCCGAGGCGCTCTACAACGCCTCCGGGCTGGGCCTGCCGATCGTGATGACCCTGGCCAACCGGGCGATCGGCGCGCCGATCAACATCTGGAACGACCACTCCGACTCGATGTCGCAGCGCGACTCGGGCTGGATCCAGCTGTTCGCCGAGACCAACCAGGAGGCGGTCGACCTCCACATCCAGGCCTTCCGGCTGGCCGAGGAGCTCTCGCTGCCGGTCATGGCCTGCATGGACGGCTTCATCCTCACCCACGCGTTCGAGCAGGTGGACCTGCCGGACCAGGAGCAGGTGGACCGCTTCCTGCCCGCGTTCGAACCCCGCCAGATGCTCGACCCGGCCGAGCCGATGACGATCGGCGCGATGGTCGGCCCGGAGGCGTTCACCGAGGTCAAGTACCTGATGCACGCCAAGCAGCTCCAGGCACTCGACGCGATCCCGGAGATCGCCGCCGACTTCACCGAGGTCTTCGGCCGCGAATCCGGTGGCCTGGTCCGCAGCTACCGGGCCGACGACGCCGAGACGATCGTGGTCGCGCTCGGCTCGGTGCTCGGCACGATCGAGGACGTGATCGACGAGATGCGGGAGCAGGGCGTGAAGATCGGGGCGCTGGCGATCAAGTGCTTCCGGCCCTGGCCGATCGACGAAGTCCGCGAGGCGCTGGCCGGCGCCGACCGGGTCGTGGTGATCGAGAAGGCGTTCGCGGTCGGCGCCGGCGGCATCGTCGGCCAGAACGTGCGGCTGGCGCTGTCTGGGTGCGAGTCGACCGTGTTCGACATCGTCGCCGGGCTCGGCGGCAGGCCGATCACCCGCAAGTCGCTGCGGTCGCTGTTCGACGACGTGCTCGGGGGCGGGCTCGAGCCGGGCGGCCTCCACTTCCTCGACCTGAAGAAGGACGTGGTCGAGCGCGAGATCGGCCGCAACCAGAACGGACGTGGTCTCGGGCCCCACGCCGAAAACATCCTCCGCGACATCGGCACCGTCGCATCGGACTCGCACTGAGGGAGGCGGCGGAATGGGGAAAGAGGAACAGACGGCCGAGCAGAAGATCAAGGGCTACCAGACCGGGACCTTCGTGGTCGGAAACCGGTTGCTCGACCCGGAGCAGCGCTCGACCCAGGCCCGCACCGAGCGCTCGAACACGCTGACCTCCGGCCACCGGGCCTGTCAGGGCTGTGGAGAGGCGCTCGGCGCCCGCTACACGCTCGACGCCGCGATGAGGGCGAGCGGCGGCAAGCTGGTCGCCGCCAACGCGACCGGCTGCCTCGAGGTCTTCTCGACCCCGTACCCGGAGTCGTCCTGGCAGCTGCCCTGGGTCCACTCGCTGTTCGGCAACGCCCCGGCGGTCGCCGCCGGGGTCGCCGCGGCGCTCAAGGCCAAGGGCCGCGAGGACATCCGGGTGGTCGGCCAGGCCGGCGACGGCGGCACGGTCGACATCGGCTTCGGCTGTCTTTCCGGCATGTTCGAGCGAAACGACGACGTGCTGTTCGTCTGTTACGACAACGAGGGCTACATGAACACCGGCGTGCAGCGATCCGGGGCGACCCCGCCGGCCGCCCGGACCGCCAACACCAAGCCGGTCGGGCCGGAGCCGGGCAACGTCTTCGGGCAGGGCAAGAACGTGCCGATGATCGCGATGGCCCACGAGATCCCCTACGTGGCGACCGCCACGGTGGCCGAGCCGCGCGACCTCGAGGAAAAGGTCGAGCGGGCGATGGAGCTGCGCGGCGCCCGCTACCTCCACGTCTTCGTCCCCTGTCCGCTCGGCTGGGGTTCGGCCTCCGAGGACACGATCCGGCTGGCCCGGCTGGTCAAGGAGACCGGGATATTCCCGGTGTTCGAGGCCGAGAAGGGAGAGGTGACAGCGGTCTCGAAGATCCGTCGCCGGGTGCAGGTAACCGAGTACCTGAAGCTGCAGCGCCGCTTCGCCCACCTGTTCAAGCCCGAGCCCAACACCGAGGTCATCGATCGCATCCAGGCCGGGGCCGACCGCAACATCGAGCGCTTCGGCCTGCTGGCCGACGACGAAGGGGCCGAGTTCCCGGGCGAGGCGACCGATCTGGCCCGGCCGCCGGAAACGGACGAGGGAACGCCCCCGGCACTGGTCGAGCCCGACGCCGAGAGCAGCGTGACCAGCCTGCTCAGGGAAACCCACGGCAAGCCGCGATGATGGAGCCCCGCTGATGGAAAAGCCTTTCGCGATCACGCTCGACGTCGGTTCCAGCCTGGCCAACAAGACCGGCAGCTGGCGGACCGAGCGCGCGGTCTACCACGACCGGCTGCCGCCCTGCAACCACGGCTGCCCGGCCGGCGAGGACATCCAGCAGTGGCTCTACGAGGCCGAGGAGGGCGGCGAGGGCTACGAGCGCGCCTGGCGGAAGATCATGGAGGACAACCCGTTCCCGGCGATCATGGGCAGGGTCTGCTACCACCCCTGCGAGACCGCCTGCAACCGGGCCGAGCTGGACGAGTCGGTCGGCATCAACTCGGTCGAACGCTTCCTCGGCGACGAGGGCATCAAGCAGGGCTGGCGGGTCGAGCCGCCTCCGGAGTCCTCCGGTAAGCGGGTGCTCGTGGTCGGGGCCGGCCCGTCGGGGCTGTCCGCTGCCTACTTCCTGGCCAGGCTGGGCCACGCGGTGACGATCCGCGAGGCCGGCCCGCTGTCCGGCGGCATGATGCGCTTCGGCATCCCCAAGTACCGGCTGCCGCGCGATGTACTCGACGCCGAGGTCGGGCGAATCCTCGATCTCGGAGTGGAGCTGGAGCTGAACAGCAAGGTGACCGACGTACTCGAACCGATCGCCGAGGAGGGGTTCGACGCCGCCTTCCTCGCGGTCGGGGCCCAGGTCGGCAAACGCGCCTACGTGCCGGCCGGGGAAGCCGCCCACGTGCTCGACGCGGTGGCGATGCTGCACGACCTGGAGACCGGCGAGAAACCGCTGCTCGGCCGTCGCGTGGCCGTCTACGGTGGCGGTGACACGGCGATGGACGCGGCCCGTACGGCCAAGCGGCTGGGGGCCGAAGAGGCGGTGGTGGTCTACCGCCGAACCCGTGAGGCGATGCCGGCCCACGACATCGAGGTCGAAGAGGCCGAGGAGGAGGGCGTGATGATGCGCTGGCTCTCGACCATCAAGAAGGCCGACGACGGCAAGCTGGTCCTGGAGAAGATGGAGCTGGACGAAACCGGCTTCCCGCAGCCGACCGGCGAGCTCGACGAGCTCGAGTCCGACTCACTGGTGCTGGCGCTCGGCCAGGACTGCGACCTCTCGCTGGTCGAGGGCGTGCCCGACATCGAGATCGAAGACGGCGTGGTCACTGTCGGCCCGGACCTGATGACCGGCCACCCCGGCGTATTCGCCGGCGGCGACATGGTGCCGGCCGAGCGCTCGGCGACGGTGGCGATCGGCCACGGCAAGAAGGCCGCCCGCCACATCGACGCCTGGCTGCGCGGAGCCAGATACGAAGCTCCGCCCGAGCCCGAGCTGGCCTCATTCGAGACGCTCAACACCTGGTACTACTCGGACGCGCCGCGGACCCACCGGCCCCGGCTCGACACGGTCCGCCGCCAGGGCACCTTCGACGAGGTGGTCGAGGGATTCGACGAGTCGAACGCGCTGTTCGAGGCCCGCCGGTGCATGTCGTGCGGCAACTGCTTTTCCTGCGACAACTGTTATGGCGTCTGTCCCGACAACGCGGTGATCAAGCTGGGGCAGCCCGGCGAGCTCTACGAGATCGACCTCGACTTCTGCAAGGGCTGCGGGATCTGTGTCGCCGAGTGCCCCTCGGGCGCGATCAGGATGGAACCGGAAGAGATCTGAGCCGGCCCGCCGGCCCGCCTTCTAGTCGGGTTTGCGCAGCAGGCTGAAGCTGCCGACCCAGGACCCGATCCGCCGCTCCAGGATCAGGCCGGCCGCCTCCCCGTGCTGCTCGATCGCGCCGGGGGAGACCCAGTGGGGGTCGCCCATCAGCTCGCCGACCACCAGCCGTCCTCCCGGCTTGATCACGCGGGCCAGCTCGGCAACCGCGGCCCCCTGGTCGGGGATCTCGCCCAGCGTGGTCACCAGAAAGGCGCCGTCGAACGATTCGTCGTCGAACGGAAGGTCCCGTCCGTCGCCCTGGGTGGGGCGGAGGTTGGTGAGCCCGCCATCGGCTGCCCGCTGGCATCGTGTGGTCGAGCATCTCCTGCTGGACGTCGAAGATGTCGAGGATTCCGTCGGGTCCGATCCACTCGGCCACGTCAAGCGTGTAGTAGCCGGTTCCCGGACCCACTTCGAGGATTCGCTCGCCCGGCCGGGGGTCGAGCGCGTCCCGCAGGCGCTCGCGGGTGATCAGCGGGTGCGGGGCCTCGACCCAGAACCGCTGCCCGTAGGGGCAGGCCGACGGGTTCTTGCGCCACCAGAGTGCCGCCGCCAGCACCAGTGCAAGGATCGTCGCGGCACCGAGGGTCGCGTTCCTGCCGGGGCCGCAGCCTGCGCCTCGGCCGCGGCAGTTTCCGCAGCGGCAGCACCCGCGACGTCGACCTGGCCGGCCGCACCCGGACCGGCAGCTCATTTGAGCCGGCCCCTCAGCCGCCCGACCGCCGCCGAACGGCGGCCACGGCGGGCGTCGCGGCCGACCACCTTGGCGCAGTTGTGGCCGGGCACCCCCATCACGCCGCCGCCGGGGTGGGCTCCCGCCCCGCAGATGTAGAGCCCTTCGATCGGCGTGGTGTAGTCGGCGTAGCCCAGGATCGGGCGCATGAAAAAGCTCTGGTCGGGGGTCATCTCGCCCTGCATGATGTTTCCGCCGAGCAGGCCGAAGCGCTGTTCCAGGTCCGGCGGCGCGAGCACCTCGATCTGATCGACCGCGCCCTCCAGGTCCGGCATGTACTCACCGAGCGTCTCGATCACCCTGGTGCCGAACGCGTCGCGGTGGTCGTCCCAGTCACCCTCGGCGAGTTCGTACGGCCCGTACTGGACGAAGGCCAGCATCAGATGGCTGTCCCCGGGCGTGAGGTCGGGCTCGTGGACCGTCGGGAAGATCGCTTCCACGTAGGGGTTGCTCGAAGGGCGGCCGTACTTGGCGTCGTCCCAGGCCCGCTCCAGGTATTCGATCGAGGGAGCGATCGCGACCAGGCCACGGTGCGGGTCGCCGGGGACCTCGCCTTTCCATGCCGAAGGGGTCGGCAGCCTGGAGAGCGCGGCGTTGACCTTGACCGAGCCGGAGCGGGTGCGAAAGCGGCCGATGTCGCGCACGACCTCGTCGGGAAGGTGCTGCTCGCCGATCAGGTCGCGGTAGGTCGTGATCGGGTGGGCGTTGGAGATCACCTGCCGGGCCTCGATCACCTCTCCGTTCTCCAGTTCCACCCCGACCGCGCGGCCGCCGCGCACCACCACGTGGTCGACCGGGCTGTCCACCCGGATTTCGGCTCCCGCAGCTCGAGCCGACGAGGCCAGAGCCTCGCTGATACCGCCGGTGCCGCCATGGACCCAGCCCCAGGCGCCGGGGTGACCGTTTACCTCGCCGATCCAGTGGTGCATCAGCACGTAGGCCGATCCCGGGCTCATCGGCCCGCCCCAGGCGCCGACCATCGCCTGGGTCGCCAGAGCGCCCTTGATCCTTTCGTCCACGAACCACTCATCGAGGAAGTCGGCGGCCGAGAGCGTGAACAGGCGGGTGATCTCGGCGATGTCACGCGCCGACCAGTGCCGCATCCGGGCGCCCAGGGCCAGCCAGCGGGGAAGGTCGGCCAGGGTGAGATTCGGCGGGATGACGAACAGCAGGTCGCGCAGCAGGCCGGCGATCTGCTCGAAGTAGACGTCGAACTCGGCGTATGCCTCGGCGTCGGCGGTCGAGAAGCGGGCGATCTGCTCGGCGTCGCGCTTGACATCGCCCCAGAGGGTCAGCGCGGAGTCGTCGGAGAAAGGGACGTAGTAATCGGGTGAGATGATCGACACGCGGTAGCCGTGCCGGGCGAGTTCCAGCTCCTGCTCGATCCGGGGCGGGACCAGGCTGACCACGTACGAGGCGCTGGAGACCCGGTGCCCGGGCCAGGGCTCCTCGGTCACTGCCGCACCGCCGACCAGCCCGCGGCGCTCCAGCACCAGCACGTCGAGGCCCGCTCGCGCGAGGTAGGCCGCACAAACAAGGCCGTTGTGGCCTCCGCCGACGATCAATGCGTCATGCATGCCCCGAGCCTACCTGCCGGTCGACTTCAACTTAGGGTAGACGCCGTGGTCTGGATCACCCTGACGATCATCGCCGCCGTTCTGATCGGCATCTACGCCGAGCGCCGCTGGCCGGCACTGGCCGGGCCGGGCTCGCGCCGGTCAATGACCATCCTGCTCTATTTCGTGATCCCGCCGATCATCTTCGTCAATCTCGCCCGGGCCGACTTCGATCTCGGGGTCGGGGTCGGGCTGGGACTGGGGCTGCTCACGGTGACCCTGGTCGGGCTGGCCGCGTGGGTGATCGCGGTGCCCCTTCTCAAGCTGTCGCGACCCGTGGCAGGAGCGGTCATCTGCTGCGTGATCGTCTCGAACACCGGGTATCTGGGCTATCCGTTGGTGCTCACCCTGATGGGTGGCGACGATCTCACCCAGGGAGTGGTCTACGACGTCGTGGTCAGCGGCATCGCCCTGATGGTCTACGGGTTCGGCGTCGGGGCGGCGTTCGGGACCCGCGCGGGTGAAGGATTCTGGCAGCGGCTGCGGGCCTTCTTCACCAAGAACCCGCTGCTCTACGCGGCCATCCTCGGCGCGCTGGCGCCGCGCTGGATGGCTCCGACCCTGCTGGTCGACATCTCCTGGGTTCTGGTCATCCTGATCCTTCCGGTCGGCTTCTTCGCGGTCGGCGCCGTGCTTGCCGAAGAAGAGCGGATCGGCGCGATCCGGCTGCCGCCGAAGATCCACAAGCCGGTGGCCGGGGTGATCTTCGCCCGGCTGCTGCTCTCGCCGGCGCTCCTGATCGTGCTTTCGATGCCGTTCTCGGGAATACCGCGGTCGTTTTACCTGATGGCGGCGATGCCGACCGGGCTCAACTCGATGATCGTCGGCCACGCCTACGGCCTCGACCTGCGAACCACCGCGGAGGCGCTGGTCTACACCACAGCGATCGTCGTAGCCGGTGCGGTCGGCTGGTCGCTTCTCGGCTGACCCCGCTGCCGCATTGCCGACGACCTGAGACCATGAGGGCATGCTGCAGCACGTCGCCCTCGAGGTCGCACCGGACAGGATCGAAGCTGAAGTCGGATTCTGGTCGGCAGTCGGTTTCGTGCCGGTCGAGGTACCCGAGGGACTCGGCCCGGGGACCTTCTGGCTCGAGCGCGAGGGGACGCAGGTCCACCTGGTGTCGGCCGAGTCGCCGGCGATCCCGTCAAGCGGACACGCGGCCGTCGTCGCCCCGGACTTCGAGGAGACGATCGGCCGTCTCGAGCGGGCCGGCCTCGACGTCTCGAGGCGCACCCAGTACTGGGGCGCTCCCCGGGCCAAGGTGAAGACCCCGGGCGGCCACCTGGTCGAGCTGATGGCCGCCCCGCCCGGCGGTCGGTCCGGCTGACCGGCGGTATCGTGATTGCCGATGAAACCGCCCGACCCGGTCCGCGTCGACCACGGAACCGCCCGCCGATTCGAGCTTGCCCCGGGCGAGCTGATCCGGATAGCCACCCCCGACGGCAGCCAGGGCGGCGACTTCAGCTTCGTCGGATTCGACCAGGCGGTGACCCGCAACGCGATCGGCTGGGAACTCCACGGCAGGCCGTGGCTCGCTTTCTCGGCCGACCCGGGATCGAAGCTCTACGACGGTGACGGCGAGCCGGTCCTGGAGGTGACCGCGGCGATCGGCGACGGTCGCAACGACATCATGTACCCGGGCTGCTGGTCGGGCGTCTACGAGGACGGCCGGCCGGGCTGCCGCGACCTGATCTCCGAGGCGCTCGGGATCGAGCGCCGCGAGCTCACCGGCATGCTCTCCTTCTTCGTCAACCACTCGGTCGAAGACGACACCTACCGCGGGCTGGCCGAGGTCAGCCTTAGTCCCGGCGACCACATCGAGCTGAAGGCGCTGCGCGCCTGCGACTGCGCGGTCAGCGCCTGCCCCGATACGGAGATACCCGGGTGGAGTGCCGGAGCGCTGGAAGTGACGGTTTTGTCGGCGGAGGTCACGGCGTGAGCCCGGCGGCCGGTCGTCCGCCCTCTACATTCAGGCTCGCCGTCGCCCAGCCGGCGATCGACCGGGCGGCTCCCGAAGAATCGCGGGTCGACGATGCCGTGAGGCTGATCGCGGAGGCCGGCCGGGAGGGGGCCGGGATGGTGCTGTTTCCCGAGAGCTACCCCGGGCCGCTCTCGGCGAACCTCGAAGCGGAGGACGAAGGCTACGATGCCTCCGGGCCGGTTGCCGAGGCGGCCCGGAACGCCGGGTGCGCGGTCTGCTGGGGCCGGGTCGAGCGCGGTGGAGGCGGCGGCCATCTCACCGTGGCTTACGTGACCGATCGCGAAGGCCGGCAACGGGCCCGCTACGTCCGCAGCCATCCGGCAACCGGCGACGTGCATCCGGTGCTCTCGGGTGCGCCGATGGCTCCGGGCCCGGAACTCGGTCTGTTCGAAACGGGCGGGGTCACCTTCGGGATCGCGATCTGCTCGGAGCTCTGGATTCCCGAGGTCGCCCGCTCGCTGGCCGTCCGGGGCGCCGAGATCCTGCTGGCCCCGGCCGGGGGAGCGTTCCACCGGGTCGCCCCCAACTGGCGAGCTGATCGCCAGGGCGCGGGCGATCGAGAACGGCTGCTTCGTGGCCCTGACCCAGCAGCTTTTCGACGGCGAAGAGGGGTCGGCACTGATCGCCGGGCCGGAGGCCGTTCTGGCCGAGTCGGCCAAGCCCGGGCTCTGCCTGGCCACGCTCGATCTCGACCGGGCCCGCTGGCTGCGGGACACCGATGACTCGATGGAGGAGCCGAAACCGTTCGACTCCCTTCCGGGCCTACTCCGGGCCCGGCGGCCGGAGCTTTACGGATCGCTGGCCGAGCCCCGGGACGGGCTCTACGACTACGAAGGCAGGAGCCGGCCCGAGTCGACATAACTGTTGTCGGGCGGGCCTGTTAGGTTCGACCGGTGCGCTACCCAGTCGAGTCATTTACCCCTGCCGAGAGTGAGCTGCTGGCGCCGCATTTCACCAACCTGGACCGGCCGGTATTTGCCCTGACCAACCTGCCGGAGACGGTCAAGGGAGCGCTTTTTGCCCGCTATTCGCGCTATCCGGGCACGCTCAGGCGGCTCTACCTGGACGAGTTCGCGGCCGAGATGCCGTCCGGCCCGCGGCCGTTCGACGGCGAGGAGGGGGAGCGGGCTGCCGATCTCTACGAGCGTATCTTCGTCGGCTACGGCGACGACTCGATCGCCCAGGTCGGCGGCGCCCACGTCGCCTGCGAATGGGTGTCCAACATCCTGACCAAGGCGCTCCAGCGCGGCCGGCTGGCGGCCTACCTCGAGCAGTCCACCCGCTACATCGCCTACGACCAGGAGATGCCCGGCGGCGGCTACCGCTATTTCGGAGACGATGACTTCGGCCCGGCCTACGGGCAGGCGATGGACTCGGTCTTCTCGATCTACTCCGACTCGCTGGTCGAGGTCGAGAGGTGGGCGGCCGGGCGCTGGCCACGTGGCGACGGCGAGCCGGAGGGTCCCTGGCGCCGCTCGATCAAGGCCAAGGCGCTGGACCTGCTGCGGGGGCTGCTTCCGGCGGCGACCCTCAGCCATGTCGGGATATTCGCCTCCGGCCAGGCCTACGAACAGCTGCTGTTTCGCCTGATGGCCTCTCCGCTGCCCGAGGCGCGCCAGTTCGGCGGCATGATCCTCGACGAGCTGAAGCAGGTGATCCCGAGCTTCGTGTCGAGGGTGGACCGGCCCGAACGCGGCGGCGAGATGATCTCTTTCCTCGAGAAACGGCGCGAGGTGACCGAGGACTGGGTCGCCCGGCTGGGGCTCGACCGGCGCGAAGAGGGAGACGACTCCCCGACCGTCGACCTGCTCCAGATCCACGGGACCGAGGACGACCTGCTCGCGGCCTGCCTGTTCGAAGCCTCCGGGGCCGGCGAGACCGACATCCGCGTGCGGATCGCCGAGCTCTCACCGGAGGAGCGGGCCGAACTGATGGCGGCGATGGTCGGCGAGCGGAAAAACCGGCGCCACCGTCCGGGCCGCGGCTTTGAGGCGGTCAGTTACCGGTTCGAGATCGTCTCCGACTACGGCGCCTTCCGCGACCTCCAGCGGCACCGGATGCTGACCTGCCAGTGGCAGACGCTGACCCCTGACCTCGGGGCGGGAGTGCCGGCCGAACTGCGCGAGGCCGGGGTCGCCGACGAATACGAGCGGGCGCTCGAGATCTCCCGCGACGAATATGAACGGCTGAGAGAGGCCGGGCGACCCGAACTGGCCCCGTACGCGCTCTGTCTCGGCTATCGGATCCGCTACATCCTCGACCTCAACGCCCGCGAGGCGATGCAGATGATCGAGCTCCGGTCGGGGCGGGAGGGTCACCCGACCTATCGCGCGGTGGCCCAGGCGATCGCACGACGCGATCGAAGCGGTCCATCCGGCGGTCGCCGGGGCGATGACCCACCTCGATACCGAGAAGGAGCCGAGGCTGGAGCGCATGCTTTCCGAGATCCGCACCCACAAGAAGCGCCTGGCCGGTGCCGGCACCATCTCCAAGGCCCCGCCCGGCTTCTCCGAACTAGGCTGAGCTGACAGGCACTATCCTCGTGCGATGCCCGCCGCTCCCCGATCCCGCCTGAGGCCGCTCACCGTGGCCGCCGCCGCGGCGACCGCGCTGCTTCTCCTGGCCTGCTCGGGAGACCCGGAGAACTCGTCGGCCGACCAGTCGAGGTGGGCGCCCGAGCCCACGACCGAGCCCTTGCAGTTCCAGCTCCAGGGCAGGATCGACACCTCGATCCCGGCCCCGGTCTACGAGGTCGATGGTTTCGACGTTCCCGCCCGCACCGTCAAGGAGCTCCAGGCGATGGGCCGCAAGGTCATCTGTTACATCGACGTCGGCAGCTGGGAGCGTTACCGCCCCGACAGGAACCAGTTCCCGAAGTCGGTGATCGGCAAGAAGTACGAGGGCTACCCGAATGAGCGCTGGCTCGACATCCGCAGGTACAGGAAGTTCGCCGGGCCGCTCAAGAACCGGATCAGGATGTGTGCCCGAAAGGGATTCGACGGCCTCGAGCCCGACAACATCGCCGGCTACGAGAACCGCACAGGGTTCCCGCTCAAGGCGAAGCACCAGCTACGTTTCAACCGCTGGATCGCCCGTCAGGCCCATCGGAACGGCCTCGCGGTCGGCTTGAAGAACGACGGCCGCCAGGCGAAAAAGCTGGTCGGCAACTTCGATTTCGCGGTCGTCGAGCAGTGCTTCCAGTACAACGAGTGCGGTCAGTACCGGCCGTTCATCCGCGCCGGCAAGGCGGTATTCGAGGTCGAGTACGAGATCGCCAACCGCAGGTTCTGCGGCTCCGCGGAAAGGCTGCGTTTCAGTGCGATCGGCAAGGAATACGACCTCTACGCAAAGCCCTGGCGGCCCTGCCGTGGCGGCGGCAGCTGAGGCGGTAGCGACCCGGGTAAACCGCCGGCCGGGGGACGCTCTCCTGTTGGCCGGCATCCTTCTGATCGCGGTCAACCTCCGCCCGGTCATGGCGGCGACCGGCCCGCTGATCGGCGAGATCCAGCACGACCTCGGGCTGACTTCGGCCGCCGCCGGGATGCTGGGCTCGCTTCCGGCGCTCTGCTTCGGGCTGTTCTCGGCCCTGGCCCCGCGGGCGAGCCACCGGTTCGGCCTCGAGGAAGTCCTGATGATCGCGATGTTCACCCTGGCCGTCGGGATCCTGCTGCGGGTGATCCCCAGCGTCGCCGTGCTCTTTCTCGGGACCGCGGTGCTCGGGGTCGCGATCGCATTCGGCAACGTCCTGATGCCGGCGGTGGTCAGGCGGAACTACCCACTCACCGAGAAACGCATGTCGGGCATCTACATCACCGTCCTGGTCGCTTCGGCCACGATCGCCGCCGGCCTGGCGATCCCGCTGTCAAAGGCGGGGCTCGGCTGGCAGTGGTCACTCGGGATCTGGTCGCTGCCCGCCCTGGCCGCGGCGGTCGTCTGGGCGGTGATCCGGCGTCGCCGCCCGCCTTACAGGCCGGAGGTTCCCGAGAAACTCGGCCTCAAGGTCCTGCTGCGCTCGAAGCTGGCGGTGGCGGTCACGGTCTTCATGGCCGCCCAGGCGTTCGCGATCTACGTGATGATCTTCTGGCTGACCGAGATCCTGATCGCGTCCGGGATCCCGCCGGTCCGGGCGGGACTGATCTTCGCGATCTCTCAGATCTGCGGCCTGATCCCGGTGATCGCGCTCACCTTCGCCGGCGACCGGGTCGGGGATGACCGGTACCCGGTACTGGCCGGCGGCGCGGTGACGATAATCGGCCTGGCCGGGCTGGCCGTCTTCGGGGCGAGCGGGGCGATCGCCTGGGCGATCATGATCTCGATCGGCCAGGCTTCCGGATTCACGCTCGGGCTCTCCTTCTTCGTCAGTCGCAGCGCGACCCACTCGATCTCGGCCGAGCTGTCGGGATTCGGGCAGTCGTTCGCCTACCTGATCGCCGCCGGCGGACCGGTCCTGGCCGGGGTCATCCACGATTCGAGCGGCAGCTGGACACCGGCCCTGGTGATGGTGATCGCCGTGATCGTGATCCAGGTGACGGCCGGGCTCGAGGCGGGAAGGCCGGCCCGGATCGGCGAGTAGGACGGTCGCGCCGGCCGGTCGGCTCAGGCCGGTCGGCTCAGGCCGGTCGGGCCAGACCCCCCGGATCAGACCGGCCAGGTCGTCAGGCCGGCAGCAACAGGCCGGCCAGGTCGTCGATCCGGTGGTCCGGCGTGGTCTTGCCGTCGTGGGCGCCCCGGTCAGAATCGGTGCCGGCCTCGACCAGGATCCCGTCGAGCCCTGCCGCCTGGGCTCCGGCGATGTCGGTCCCGAGCTGGTCGCCGATCATCGCCACCCGGCCGGGCGAGCCGATCGCCCGCAGGGCGGCCTCGAAGATAGCCGGCTCCGGTTTTCCGGTGGTCACCGCCGTCTTGCCCGAGGCGGTCTCGATCGCGGCCAGGATCGCCCCGGTCCCGGGCCAGAGGCCGTCGGGCATCGGCATGATCGGATCGCGGCCGGTCGCGGCGAGGAAGGCGCCGTCCCGGGCCGCCATGGCGGCCGCCCTCAGCTCGGCGTAGTCGAACGTCTCGTGACCGGAGACCAGCACCACCTCGGCGGTGGCCCCGGACCCGGCCTGGGCGGTGGCTTCACCTGGGCCGGCACCGTCGGCCTCGCCCCGCTCGCGCCCGGCCACCTCGACGATCCCCGCCGACGCGGCCTGGGCGTGGAACGAGTCGGTTCCGACCACCAGGGCCTTCGGGCTCGGGCCGAACTTCCCCAGGGCGAAATCGAACAGGGTCGAGCCGGCGGTCACCACCCGATCGTCCCTGATTTCGACTCCGCCCTCGCGCAGGACCCCTGCCTGTTCGGCCGGAGAAAGCCGGGGGTTGTTGGTGACGAAAGCCAGCGGCAGGCCGCCCGCCAGCAGGGTCGTGAGGGTTTCGGCCGCACCGGGCAGGAACTCGTGGTTGCGCCAGACGACCCCGTCGAGGTCGATCAGCAGGCCGTCGTAATTATCGGCAAGCGGCATCGGGACAAGGCTAGAGCAGGCATGGATAGAGTGGCCCGATGCATCCCGACGCGCGCAGCGCGACCCGGCCGCGGCCGGTAACTGTTCTGGTGGCCGGCGGCACGATCTCGATGACCGGCGAAGCCGGAGCGTCACCCGAACTCGACGCCGACGATCTGCTCCGCTCGATTCCGCGCAGCGTCGGGATCGACGATCTCAAAGCGGAAACGCTGATCAACGTACCGAGTGCCCACCTGACCCTCTCCGACCAGCTCGAGATCTGCCGCCGGGCGCGCGACACGGCCCGCCGCGGGATCGGGGTGGTGGTCACCCACGGGACCGACACCCTGGAGGAGACGGCGATGCTCTGCGACGTGCTTCACGATGCCGAGGCACCGATCGTCTTCACCGGGGCGATCCGCCCGGCGTCCAGCCCCGGGGCGGACGGCCCGGCCAACCTGGTCGACGCGATCAGCATCGCTGCCAGCGATGCCGCCGCCGGGATGGGGGTGCTGGTCTGCTTCGGCGGTGAGATCCACCACGCCCGCGGGGCCCGGAAGACCGACACCACCTCGCTGGTCGCCTTCTCCTCGCCCCAGACCGGTCCGCTCGGCCGGGTGACCGAGGGCCACCCGACGATCTGGTCGAACATCCCCCGCAACCCGGCGCTCGATCCGCCGCACCTGAAGGGACGGGTACTGGTCGTCCCGACCAGCTCCGGCGACGACGGCACCCTGGCCCGGGCTGCGCTCGCCACCGATCCCGACGGAGTGGTGATCGGAACCCTCGGGGCCGGCCACGTCTCGCCGGCGATCCTCGAGCTCTGGGCCGAGGCGGCCGAGCGGATCCCGGTGGTCGTCTACTCGCGCCCCGAGCGCGGGGTCATCCTCAACGCGACCTACGGCTACCAGGCCTCGGAGGCCGACCTGCGGGAAACCGAGATGATCCCGGCCGGCTTCCTCTCACCCCAGGCCGCCCGGATGAAACTGCTCGCCTGCCTGGCCTCCGGCCTCAGCGTCTCCGAGATCCGCTGGGCCTTCGGCCAGGACGACGGCTGACCCGCGGGCGAACGGACCGGGGTAGTGAAAAGCCCGGCAGGGCCAGACCCGCCGGGCTCAGCCCTCGGCTTCGATCGCCCGGCGCAGTTCGGTCTTGCTCATCTTCGAGCGGCCCTTGATCTTCAGACCCTGGGCGATCTCGTACAGCTCCGACTTCGAGGCCTCGTCCGGCACACCCGCACCAGGCCCCGCTGGTTCCGGCCCGCCATTGGTCGATCCGTCTTGGGTGGTTGACGTCTGCCCCGAGTCAGACGACCGATCCGGGACCGAAGGAACATCCGGATCTGATTCTCTGTCCCTGCCTCCATTCGCCCCGGAAAACGCGGTCTCGGACTCGCTCTGGACGATCCGCCAGCCGGCGATCAAAGCGGCGGAGGCACCGGCTATCCCGAAGGCAAGCTTCTTCTTCAATTCACACACCTGCAGGAGGATAGGGCTACGTTCGAGTACACCCGCGTGACCTTACCGACACGTCCGGCGCCATCCAGGGCGAGGGCCGATCCACACCCCGTGCGGCCTGGGGCCGGACGCACCTTGCCGGGACCCGCGACTTGCTTCCAGGCATCCGGGTCGTTTAGGGTCGGATGAAGCCGGAATTTCCGATGGCCACGCGACCGGCTCGGGCTGGTCGGCGGGCTGCTTCCGGCAGGTGGTGCGACCAAAGGCGGTGAGACGCACAGAGATGTTGATCAGCGCGAACTCGATCAGGAGGCTTGCGGCCCTGGCCGGTCTGTCGGCCGCGTCACTGCTGTGTCTGGTCGGGCCGGCGGAAGCAGGGGCCGCACCCCAGGGGCCCTGGGTTCCGCCCCCGGAGAGTCTGTCGGAGGTTGGTGAGGATTCCGATGACCCCCGGATTGCGATCGGGCCCGACGGCACCGAGACCGTGATCTGGATCCGGGACGGCATCGTTCAGACCCGCACTCGTGCACCGCTCGGAACCTTCGGCCCGATCGCCGATCTGTCCCAGCCGGGCGCGAACGCCACCGGGGATCGCATCGCGGTGGGACCCGATGGCACCACAACAGTGATCTGGTCACGCCCGAGCGGCCCCAACTACATCGTTCAGGCCAGAACCCGCCCTCCGGGTGGCAGCTTCGGACCGGTTGAGGACCTGTCGGCCGACGGGCACAGCGCGAACCTCCCTCAACTTTCGATCGGGCCAGACGGAACCACGACAGTGGTCTGGTATCGCGAAGATGATCTCGGAGACGACATCGTTCAGGCGAGGACCAGACCTCCGGGTGGCAGCTTCGGGACGGTCGAGGATCTCTCGGAGGGCGGCCGGAATGCAAGGCAACCTCAGGTCGCGACGGGTCCCGACGGAACCACGGCGGTGGTGTGGCAACGCGCGAACAACGCCTTCGACGTCGTCATACAGGCGAGGACCAGACCTCCGGGTGGCAGCTTCGGGACGGTCGAGGATCTCTCCGAGGGCGGGGAGGATGCGAGTCTGGCGCAGGTCGCCGTCGGGCCGGGTGGAACGGCAACCGCGGTCTGGCGCCGAGATGACGGCTCCAACTATATTTCTCAGACTGCCACCCGGCCCGCGGGTGGCAGCTTCGGGACGGTCGAGGATCTCTCGGAGGGCGGGGAGGATGCACAAGAATCCAAGGTCGCGATCGGCTCCGACGGCACGGTCACGGCGGTCTGGCGCCGCACGGACGGCTCCAACCAGAGACTCCAGGCCAGAACACGACCACCGGGTGGGGTCTTCGGCCCGGTCGAGTATCTGTCCGCGGCCGGAAAGGACTCCTTTGGGATTCGGTTTGCTACCGGGCCGGACGGCACACTGACCGTAGCCTGGCACCAGATCGGAGGTCCGGTTGACGTGGTTCAGGCGAGGACGAGGCCGCCAGGCGGTTCCTTCGGAGCGATCGCGGACGTCTCGGATACCTCCAAGAACTCCGACAACGTCGATCTTGCGATCGGGCCGGACGGCAAGGCGACCGCGGTCTGGCGCGGATACGACGGCATCTGGGACCTGATCTGGACGGCCTCCACCCAGGCGCCGGAGTTCCCGCTGTCGGTGGTCAACCTGGATGACCAGAGGGGGACGGTCACATCGGCTCCCGCCGGAATCGATTGCGGCTCGGACTGTGAACAGGACTACACCTCTTTCACCCGGGTGACCTTGACCGCGGCCTCGGAACCAGGAAGCCGATTCACTGGCTGGAACGGGGCCTGCTCGGGCCAGGAGCTGACCTGCGAGCTGACCATGGATGAGGCCAAGGCGGTGACCGCCGGCTTCGAGGCCGACCCACCGCCACCCCAGCCCCCGGAGGTCTGTCCCCCGTCGACATTGAAGCCGGGCAAACTCAAGAAGAACAGGAAGAGAGGCACCGCCAAGCTCGCGATCAGGACCGGCCGGGAAGGCAAGGTCATCCTCAAAGGCTCGAAGACGGTGAAGCGCGCATCGAAGAAGCTCGGCCCCGGCGGGGCGGGCAAGCTCCCGGTCAAGGCCAAGGGCAAGGCGGCCAGGACCCTGAAGAAGAAGGGCAGGGTCACGATCCGGGTCAAGCTGATCTACAAACCGGGCGGGGATTGCCCGAACAAGACCAGGACGAAGAAGGTCAGGCTGGTCCGGAAGTAGCGACGGAGCCGGGCGGCCTCCGGGAAAGGGCATGCCTTCCGGTCCGTCGGTCCCCTCCTTTCCCACTCCGCCTCTACCCTGCGGGAATGTTCGTAGCAACCCACCTCCGTTCGGGCGGGCTGGTCTTGTTCCTGTCGCTCGCCGCGGCCGCCCCGACGGCCATCACGCCCTCGGGTGCGGCGGCGTCCGGTGCCGCGATACCCGATTCCCAGGTGCTGTTACGACCGGAGCTGACTTCGGCCCCCGGTGTCGCTGTTTCCGGTCACGGCACCTCCATTCGACCTGGGTCGGCAGCCGGGTTCAGCGGCGTTTCTTCCAGGATCGGCAATCGACTCCGCCGGCGGATGACCGGCAATTCCTGGCATCGCGGCTGCCCCGTGCCGCTGAACAGGTTGCGCCTTCTCAAGGTTCGCCACTGGGGTTTCGATGGACGGGTCCACCGGGGCCGGCTGGTTGTTCATGCCGGGGCTTCTCAGGAGATGCTGACCGTTATGCACAGGCTGTTTCGTCTCCACTTCGCGATCCGCCGGATGCGCCTGGTCGACGCCTACGGCTCCGACGACAACCGCTCGATGAACGCCGACAACACTTCCGCCTTCAACTGTCGCGAGGTGGCCGGCCGTCCCGGCGTCTGGAGCCAGCATGCCTATGGCCGGGCGATCGACGTCAATCCGGTCGAGAACCCCTATGTCGCCGGCAGCCATGTTTCGCCGGCCAAAGGGAGGCCGTTTGCCGACCGCCGGCCACGGCGCAAGGGCATGATCGCCGGCCGTGGCGCCGTGGTCAGGATCTTCGCCCGGGCCGGATGGGAGTGGGGAGGCAACTGGACCGGCGAGCGGGACTATCAGCACTTCTCCTCCACCGGCTCCTAGCCCGCCCGAGCCTACATCAGGCCCGGTCCGAAACCGCGGCAAACGGTGCCCGGACGGTGCATGGCGCCGGCTAGAGGTTCAGGAATCAGGAACTGAGTCGCCGGGATCGCGTGTCACGGTGCCCGTGACCGATTGACAGTGGTACCCACGGCAAATGGTCACGCCGATGTCGGCCGATTGAGGGTCAACCGCAATCCCTGATCCTGTAGCCAAGCAAGGCGCTGTCCGGGCCGGAGGGACAGTACCCAGGACGTACGGCCCGTAGGCCCGGACGGCGCATGGCGCCGGCTACAGGATCAGGGATCAGCCGCAGCCGGTGTTGTTCCCGCAGCTCGAGCAGGTGTAGCAGGAGCCGGTGCGCTGCATCATGCCTCCGCACTGGTCGCAGGCCGGGCCGAGGTCGGCGGTCCCACCCGACACCTTGAGTTTGGCCGGGATCACCGGGACGTCGTCGGTCAGTGCCGATCCGGCCGGGACCGCGCCACCCGAGTCGGCGGCCGGCTCCGGGGTCTCCTCGCCATGGCCGTTGCCATGGCCGTTTCCGGCTCCATTGCCGTGGCCGTTGCCACCGTTGCCCGAGCCGTTGCCGGGGCTGAGCAGGCTCTCCTCGGCCTCCTTGCGGCTGCGGACCTCCGGGGTCAGGATGCCCTGCTCCTCGAGGAAATCGGTGTCCTCGATGAACTGCGAGGCCAGCCAGCGCATGATGTAGTCCGGCATCGACTTGGCGAACGGGATCTCCGGGTTGCCGGTGATTCCCTCCGGGTCGAAGCGCATGTAGCTGAACTTGTTGACGAACACCTCGAGCGGCACCCCGTACTGCAGCCCGAGCGAGATCGCGGTGGCGAACGCGTTCATCATGCCGCGCATGGTCGAGCCTTCCTTGCCGATGTCGGTCAGGAAGATCTCGCCGACCGAGTCGTCGGAGTACTTGCCGGCGGTGATGTAGCCCTCGTGTCCGCCGACCGAGAACTTGTGGGTCACCGACTGGCGGGTCTTCGGCATGCGCTGGCGGACCGGGCCGGCCGCCTGTTCGGCGCCCGCCTCTTCACCGGCGTCCTTTTCATCCTGGGCGTCGGTCCGCAGCGCCTGGGCCGTCTTCGAGCCGTCGCGGTAGATCGCCAGCGCCTTCAGCCCGCCTTCCCAGCCGCGGGTGTAGGCGTCGGCGATGTCGTCGATCGAGGCCGTGCTCGGCATGTTGACCGTCTTCGAGATCGCCCCCGACAGGAACGGCTGGGTCGCCGCCATCATGTCGATGTGGCCGGTATGCGAGATCGCCCGCTCGCCGACCGCGACGTCGAACACCGGCAGGTGCTCCTGCTTGAGGCCGGGCGCTCCGACGATCGTGTTGTTCTCGTTGATGTGGGCTTCGATCTGGGCGATCTCGGCCTCGCTGTAGCCCAGCCGGCGCAGCGCCATCGGCACCGAGCGGTTGACGATGGTCATGCTGCCGCCGCCGACCAGCTCCTTGAACTTGACCAGCGAGAAATCCGGCTCGATCCCGGTCGTGTCGCAGTCCATCAGGAAGCTGATCGTGCCGGTCGGGGCCAGCACCGTCGCCTGGGCGTTGCGGTAGCCGTGCTCCTCGCCGACCTCGACCGCTGCGTCCCACTCCGAGCGGGCCGCCTCGAGCAGATCCTCATAGACCCCCTCGAACGGGATCTCGTAGGAGGCGTCGCGGTGCATGCGCATCACGTTGTTGTGCGGCTCGCGGTTTTCCCCGTAGGCCTCGTACGGGCCCATCGCGGCCGAGATCTCGGCCGAGCGCCGGTAGGCCCGGCCGGTCATCAGCGCGGTGATCGCGGCGGCGACGTTGCGGCCCTCTTCCGAGTCGTAAGGCATGCCGTCGCTCATCAGCAGGGCGCCGAGGTTGGCGTAGCCGAGGCCGAGCTGGCGGAAGGCGTTGGCGTTTACCCCGATCTCCTCGGTCGGGTAGCTGGAGAAGCTGACCAGGATCTCCTGGGCGAGGAAGACCGTGTCGACCGCCGCGGCGAAGCCGTCGGTGTCGAAGCTGCCGTCGTCGTTGCGGAACTTCATCAGGTTGATCGAGGCCAGGTTGCAGGCCGAGTCGTCGACGTGCATGTACTCGCGAGCACGGGTTTGAGGCGTTGATCCGGCCCGAGTTCGGGCAGGTGTGCCAGCGGTTGATGATCGTGTCGTACTGGACCCCGGGATCGGCGCACTGCCAGGCCGCCTCGGAGATCTGGTTCATCAGGTCGCGGGCCGGGAGGGTCTTGGTGGTCGAGCCGTCGGAGCGGGCCTTGAGGTCCCAGTCGGCGTCGTCGCGGCAGGCCTCCATGAACTCGTCCGAGACCCGGACCGAGTTGTTCGCGTTCTGGTACTGGATCGAGGTGAAGCCCTCGCCGTCGATCGACATGTCGAAGCCGGCGTCGCGCAGCGCGCCCGCCTTTTTCTCCTCGTCGGCCTTGCACCAGATGAAGTGCTCGATATCGGGATGATCGACGTCCAGCACGACCATCTTGGCGGCCCGCCGGGTCTTGCCGCCCGACTTGATCGTGCCGGCCCAGGAGTCGGCGCCGCGCATGAAGCTGACCGGCCCGGAGGCGGTGCCTCCCTTGGAAAGAGGCTCGACCGAGCCACGGATGTTGGACAGGTTGATGCCCGACCCGGAGCCGCCGCGGAAGATCATTCCCTCCTTGGTGTTCCAGTTGAGGATCGACTCCATGGTGTCGTCGACGCTGAGGATGAAGCAGGCCGAGCACTGCGGCTTCTCCTCGAAGCCGACGTTGAACCAGACCGGCGAGTTGAAGGCCGCCTCCTGATGGAGCAGGATCGCGGTCAGCTCCGCCTCGAACGCATCTCCGTCGGCCTCGGTCGCGAAGTAGCCGCCCTTGCGTCCCCAGCCGGCGATCGTGCCGGCGACCCGGCCGATCATCTGTTTGACCGAGTTCTCCCGCTTGTCCGAGCCGAGCTGGCCGCGGAAGTACTTCTGGGCGACGATGTTGGTCGCGTTCTGTGACCAGGAGCGGGGGAACTCGACCCCGCGCTGCTCGAAGGCGGGGTTCTCGGGATCGCCGATCACCGCGTCGCGCAGCTCCCATTCGACCTCGTCAAAAGGATGAACACCCTCGCGGGTGAGGCGGCGCTGGATGACTACCCCTTCGGGGTTGATGCGGGACGACTCGGATACGGACTGGGACATTCTCTCGCTCTCTCCTTGATTCCGGCTGCTGTTCGCCGGCTGGTGCTTTTTCGCTGTTTCTGCCCGGCCGAGGCCGGTTACTGCCAAATCTGTGCGGAACTTTTTGCGGACCCTTCTTGTAACCGATCAGTCGGTCGCCTTTTCTGGCTTAACCCGCAACTTGCCGGTTCATTTTCTGCCGGCCGTTTCCGGGGTGAGCCGGTCGAGCTCGGCCTGGACGTCCTCGACCCCGAGCTGACGGTAGACCGCGGCGAACTGCAGGTACGCGACCTGGTCGATCCGGCGCAGCCCGCCGAGGCACATCTCGCCGACCCGGGCCGCCTCGATCTCTCCGCCCGAGCGGACCGCGGCCGACTCGATCCGGTCGAGCAGCTCGTCGATCGCCTCCGGGCGAACCGGGCGCTTGTGCGAGGCCCGCTCGAGGCCGCCACGCAGTTTCTCGCGGTCGAACGGCTGCCGCCGGCCGTCGCGCTTGATGACGAACAGCGGCTGCTGCTCGCAGCGCTCGTAGGTGGTGAAGCGGTGCTCGCACTTCGCGCACCGGCGCCGGCGCCGCACGGCGACGCCTTCCTCGGAGCTACGACTCTCGAGAACCCGGCTTTCCTGGTGTCCGCAGTTGGGGCACAGCACATGGCCAATTATACTAGGAGTGGAGTCGGACACCTTTCCCATACGCTATATGTAGCGTACGAGCCTGTAAATTCTTTGCGTGGTTTGCGACATATCCGCGGCCGGAAGGGTGGCCGGCGGGACCCGGATTCGGGCCCGGCCGGTTCGAAAACGCTGTGATCCCGGTCACCACGCCGACCCTGCTCCGGCGGTAACGTCGCTCCCATGTACGATCCCCGTGTGAATGAGTCCCCCGACAGCCGGCCCGAAGGCGCCGCGGAGACCGCCTCTGACGAGGCCGGCACCACCCGTCGCGAGGCCGCGGTCGAGCGCGCCACGGCGGCTCGTGACACGGCCCGCGTGAAGGCGACCGCGGCTCGTGAAAACGCGGTCGAACGCGCCACCGCGGCCCGCGAGAACGCGGTCGAGCGCGCCGGGATCGCCCGGGAGGCGGCGGTCGACCGGGCCCACGCGATCCGCGACTCGGCGGCCGAGACGATCAAGGCGGTCAAGCCGAAGTTCCGGGGCGTCTCCCACGAATGGGCCTTCTTCCTCTCGCTCGGCCTCGGGATCTCGCTGCTGATCCTGGCCGACACCCCGCGCAAGTTCCTCGCGGTAGCCATCTACACGGTCTCGCTCTGCGCCCTGTTCGGCACCAGCGCCCTCTACCACCGGGTCGACTGGCAGACCGCCAGGGCCCGCATGACGATGCGAAGGCTGGACCACTCGATGATCTTCCTGCTGATCGCCGGCACGGTCACCCCGTTTGCCCTGCTGACCATGTCCGGTACCTGGTCGACGGCGATCCTGATCGCGGTCTGGGCCGGTGCCGCGATCGGCATCGCGGTCGAGCTCACCTGGACCAGCTCGCCCAAGTGGGTCAGTGCCTCGGTCTACGTCGCGGTCGGCTGGATCGGCGCGGTCGCCTTTCCCCAGATCGTCGGCACGGCCGGTGTGGTGGCCGGGCTGCTGATCGCCACCGGCGGGATCCTTTACACGGTCGGCGCGGTGGTTTACGCGACCCAGCGGCCCGACCCCAACCCGACCTACTTCGGCTACCACGAGGTGTTCCATCTCCTGGTGATCGGTGCGGCGGCGACCCACTTCGCGGCGATCGCGTTCTTCGCCCTCTAGGGACGGGGATGAGCTCGCGGTGAACGTCGCTGTGCCGCCCGAGTGGAGTTCGATCAGGGTCGGCCCGGTCACGACCAGGCTGCTGGAGGCCGGGCCCCATCAGGCCTCGGAGGCGGTCGTCTTCGTTCACGGCAACCCCGGCTCGGCCGGCGACTGGGCCACCCTGGTCAGCGAGGTGGGCGAGCTGCGCCGGGCGGTGGCGTTCGATCTGCCCGATTTCGGCCAGACCGTGGCCGGGCCCGATTTCGGGCACACGATCGACGAGTACACCGAGTTCCTCGACCAGGCGCTGGTCACCCTCGGGATCAGCCGGGTGATCTTCGTGCTGCACGACCTCGGCGGTTTCTTCGGGCTCAGGTGGGCCGCGGCCCATCCCGACCGGGTCGCCGGCGTGGTCCTGATCGACACCGGGATCCTCCCGGGCTACAAATGGCACCGCTGGGCCCGGATCTGGCAGACCCGGGGTCTCGGCGGACTGGCCCAGGCGACCGTGACCAGCGCGATGTTCCGCCGCCAGATAAGCAGCCAGGAACCGCGGGGGCTGCCCCGCGAGTTCATCGACGAGATGTACGAGAACTTCGACCGGCGGACGAAGGCGGCCGTGCTCGACCTCTACCGCGACGCCAAATCGATCTCCGACGACGCGGCAAGGCTGACTCCACCGCTGGCCGAGGCCGACCTGCCCGCGCTGGTCATCTGGGGGGCCGGCGACCCCTACCTGGGGTCGGAGTTCGCCGAGCGCCAGAAAGAGGCCTTCCCCGCGGCCGACGTCCACGTGCTGCCGGACTCGGGCCACTGGCCGTACATCGACGACCCGGCCACCGTTTCCCACCTGCTGCTCGATTTCCTCCGCCCGCTCGCCTGACCGCCCGGTGGGCGCCCGCCGGCATGGGACGCGCGGGCCGGGCCGCGCTACGGCTCAGCCGGCCAGGCGCCGGCTCAGGCACCGAGCGAACGGGCCGCGTCCGACTTCGCCGCCTCGATCAGCCCGGTCAGCTCGGACTCCCGCCCCGACCGGATCAGCTCGACCGGGTCGGGCTCGCCGTTGACGATCCCTTCGAAGAACGCCTTGCGGTCCTGGTAGGTCGGCAGGGTCGACTTGGCCCAGCCCCGGGCCTGGTTGAGGATCACCGCCAGCCGCGCGTATTCGTCGCCGTAGAGCTCGGCGATCTCGTTCTTGATCCGCTTGGCCAGGGCGGGGGAGGCGCCGGCGGTCGAGATCGCGATCGCCAGCGGGCCGCTCCGCACGATCGCCGGCAGGATGAAGCTGCAGAGCGGCGGCACGTCGACCACGTTGACCAGCATCGCCCGCTCCTCGGCGTCGTCGTAGACCGCGATGTTGACCTCGGAGTCGTCGGTCGCGGCGATCACCATGAACCGGCCCTCGAGGTCGTCGGCGCCCGGCGTAGGCCCTCTCTTCCCAGGTGATCGAGCCTTCCGAGGCCAGCTCCTCCAGCTCCGGGCAGGCCGCGGGCGCGATCAACTCGACTTCGCCGCCGCAGGCGAGCAGCCCTTCGACCTTCTCGAGGCCGACGCTGCCGCCGCCGACCACCAGGCAGCGGCGGCCGGTCAGCTTCAGACAGGCGATGTAGAACGGGGTTTCCAGCATGTCGCGCACGCAGGTCTGGTCGCAGACCGGCTTGCGGTGCTGGCAGACGCATTCCTTTCCGGCGTAGGCCTGGGCGGGCATGGAGACAGCGTAGAAGGTCGCGACCGGTGGGAATGGCCCCTGAGGCCGGCCCGGCGCCTACAGCGCCGCGAGGGTCCGGCCGAGGCCGTCCCGGAGGCCGACCGTCGGCTGCCAGTCGAGCTCGCGCCCGGCCCGACCCGGGTCGATCGAGATCCGCTTGACCTCGCCGCTGACCGGCGGGTCGAAGACCGGGTCGAAGCTGTTGCCCTCCGGCCCGGCCCGGAGAGCCCTTCGAGCAGCTCCAGCAGGCTGGTCTCGATCCCGGAGCCGATGTTGACCGGTCCCTCCATCTCCGAGTCGGTCGCCGCCAGCACCGCCTTGATCACGTCGTCGATGTAGACGAAGTCGCGGGTCTGGGTGCCGTCGCCGAAGACCACCGGTCGTTTGCCTTCCAGCAGCAGCTCGCCGAAGATCGCCACCGCGCCGGCCTCGCCCTTGGGCCGCTGCCGTGGCCCGTAGACATTGGCGAAGCGGAGCGCGACCGAGCTCAGCCCGTACATCCGCCGGTAGAGCAACAGGTACTCCTCTCCGGCCAGCTTGCTCAGGCCGTAGGGGCAGAGTGGCTCCAGGCTCGACGACTCGGCCACCGGCAGGTCCCGGCCGGAGCCTTCGCCGTAGATCGCCCCGCCGGTCGAGGCCAGCATGAAACGCCCGACCCCGGAGGCCCGGGCGGCCTCGACCAGGTTGACCGTGCCGACCACGTTGACCGTGGCGTCGAAGGCCGGCTGCTCGATCGATCGGCGGACCTCACCCTGGGCGGCGAGATGAAAGATCACGTCCGGACCGGCGCGGCGACGGTCCGCTCGACCGACTCCCTGTCGCAGACGTCACCCTCGATCAGTTCGGCCCCGGAAGAGAGGGCCGAGGCCAGGTTTTCCCGGGATCCGGTCGAGAGATCGTCGAATACGGTGACTTCGTCACCGCGCGCCAGCAGGGCGTCGGTCAGGTGCGATCCGATGAATCCGGCGCCGCCGGTTACGAGGCATTTCACGGGGTCCGATATTAGGCCAAGGAATCATGGAAAAGGCCCCGCCCGCCGGTTCCGCTTTCCGGTGCCGTTTGCCGCCCCTGCTACTCTCGCCGCCAATGCGACTGATCATCACCGAGAAAAACAACTCCGCCAAGAAGATCGCCGAGATACTTTCGGGGGGCGACGTCACCACCGACAAATCGTTCAAGGTCCCTCTATATAAGTGGTCCGGCCCGAGGGCGATCAGATGACGATCGGCCTCAAGGGCCATGCGGTCGAGCGCGCCTTCCCCGAGGAGAAGGAGTTCAAGCAGTGGAAGCTCGACCTGATCCACGGCCTGATCGACGCCCCGCTGGTCACCCGCCCGACCGACGGCAACGTGATCCGGGCGGTCAGGAAGCAGGCCAAGGCGGCCTCCAGCCTGATCATCGCGACCGACTTCGACCGTGAGGGCGAGCTGATCGGCCTCGAGACCCTCGAGGAGGCCCTGGCGGTCAACCCCGATCTCGAGCCGACCGTCAAGCGGGCCCGCTACTCGGCCCTGACCCGGGATGAGATCGAGGGCGCGTTCAACAACCTCGACGAACTCTCCTACCCGCTGGCCCACGCCGGCGCCGCCCGCCAGGACATCGATCTGATCTGGGGCGCCGCCCTGACCAGGGCCGTCTCGCTCTCGGCCAAGGCCTACGGTGCCAACTTCCTCTCGGTCGGACGGGTGCAGAGCCCGACCCTCGGCCTGGTCGCCGAGCGCGAGCTCGAGCGCCGCGCCCACGTCGCCAAGCCCTACTGGGAGCTGTTCGCCAGGTTCGAGCACCCGAGCGGTGCCGCCTTCGAGGCCCACCACGAGACCGACAAGTTCTGGGACAAGGCCGAGGCCGAGGCCGCGCTGGCCGGCACCGAGAGCCCGGGCACGGTCAAGTCGGTCACCCCGCGCAAGAACACGAACAAGCCGCCGACGCCTTACAACACCAACGTCTTCCAGCAGGACGCCTCGAGTCGTCTCGGGATCACCCCGAAGTCGGCGATGAGCATCGCCGAGGACCTCTACATGGACGGCTTCATCTCCTATCCGCGCACCGACAACACGGTCTACCCGGACTCGCTGCCGCTCCGGGAGACGGTCGCCTCGCTGGTCAGGATCGACGACTTCTCCGCCGCGTCGGGCCTGCTCGACGGCCCGCTCAACCCGACCCGCGGCAAGAAGACCGACCAGGCCCACCCGCCGATCTACCCGACCCAGGCGGTCTACCCGAGCGCGCTGGAAGGCCCCAAGCGAAGGGTCTACGAGCTGATCGTCCGGCGCTTCCTGGCCACCTTCATGACCCCGATGATCACCGAATCGACCCGGGCCGACATCGAGGCCGGCAGCGAGACCTATTTCGTGCGCGGCAAGGTCGTGCTCGACCCCGGCTACGCCGCGGTCTACACCTATGCCCGCTCGGCCGACGACGAGATCCCGGCGCTCGAGGTCGGCCAGAGCCTGCCGGTCGAAGGCAGCCCCTGGATGGTCGACAAGGAGACCCAGCCGCCGTCCCGGCTCTCCCAGGCCAAGCTGATCCAGCTGATGGACGAGCAGGGCCTCGGGACCAAGGCGACCCGGGCCGACATCATCCAGAAGCTCTACAGCCGCCGCTACGTGCGCAACAACCCGCCCGAGCCGACCGAGACCGGGATGGCGATGTACGAGGCGTTCAAGCAGTACGTGCCGAACATGGCGACCGCCAAGATGACCTCCGAGCTCGAGGCCGAGATGGACCAGATCGTGGAGAGCCAGATGACCAAGGACGAGGTCGTCGGCGACAGCCGCAAGCTGCTGCACGAGACCTTCGACGAGATCCTGGCCGGCGAGGAAGAGCTCTCGAAGAAGATCTGGGCCGGCATGGACAAGGACCGGATCCTCGGCCCCTGCAAGGTCTGCGAGGAAGCCGGCAGGACCAAGGAGGACGGATCGCCGAACATGCTGCGGATAATCCGGGCCAAGAAGTCGGGCAAGTCGTTCGTCGGCTGCTCCGGCTGGGAGGCCGACAACCCGGACTCCTGCGACCAGACCTTCCCGATGCCCCAGCCGAACTTCTACGAGGTGACCCCGCTGGAGGAGAACTGCTCGATCTGCCACCGCACCCCGCGGGTCACGGTCAAGACCAGGGGCCGGGCCGGCCGGCCCTGGAAGCTCTGCTTCAACGACGACTGCCCGACCATGGTCGAGATGCGCGAGAAGAAGGCCGAACGCCAGGCCGCGCAGGAGGCCAAGAAGGAGGCCGACGCCGCCGCCGGCAAGTCGAAGGGCAAGAAGAAGACGGCCGCAAAGAAGAAGGGCGGATCGAAGAAGACCGCGACCACCGCCGGCTCGAAGAACGGTGGCGGCAAGAAGTCCGGGGCCCGCTCGAAGACGGTCGCCGCCTCCAAGTCGGGTCCGCCCGACCTGGGGACCCGTCGGGTCAGGCGCGCCGGTGGTCGCTCCGGCGACAAGAAGTCCCGAGGCTGAGGAGCCGGCCTGTTCATCACGCTCGAAGGGGTTGACGGCTCGGGCAAGACGACCCAGGCCGGGCTGCTGGTCGCCGCGCTCGGCCCCGACACGATCGCGATCCGCGAGCCGGGGGGGACCGAGGCATCCGAGCGGATCAGGGCGATCCTTGCCGACCCCGGGACCCCGCTCGAGCCGGTGGCCGAGCTGCTGCTCTTCTGCGCCGCCCGGGCCGACCTGGTCGGCCGGGTGATCCAGCCGGCGCTCGAAGCCGGCGGCCGGGTGGTCTGCGACCGCTTCACCGACTCGACCGTGGCCTACCAGGGGGTCGCCCGAGGGCTGGGGGTCGAGCTGGTCAACGAGGTGAACCGGACCGCCACCGGCGGGCTGGCCCCCGACCTCACCCTGCTGATCAGGGTCGAGCCGGAGACCGGGCTGAGCCGGGCCGGCAGCGACGACCGCTTCGAGGCCGAGGGCGTCCGCTTCCAGGAACAGGTCGCCTCTGCCTACGAGGAGATCGCCCGGCGCGAGCCGGAGCGCTTCGTGATCGTCGACGGCAGCGGCACCCCGGACGAGGTCCACCGGCGGGTGATGGCGGTCGTCGAGCCGAGGCTCGGCCGGTGAGCACCCCGGACCCCGCCCCGCTGGAGACGGCGACCGTCAACCAGCCCCGGGTCCGGCTGGAGCTGGAAGCGGCGCTCCGGGAGGGCCCGGCCCATGCCTACCTGATGCGCGGTCCCTCGGGCTCGGGCAAGGCCGCGGTCACCCGGGCGTTCGCCGCCGAGATCCTGGCCGCCGACAGCCCCGACCCCGCCGACACCCGGCGCCGGGCGCTGATGGACCCCTCGCCGCACCCCGACCTGGTCTGGCTCAGGCCGACCGGGATGAGCCACGCCTTCGCCGACGTCAAGGAGCAGGTGATCCGGAGGGCGCCGCTCAGCCCGTTCGAGGGCGATCACCGGGTCTTCGTGATCGAGGCGGCCGAGGCGCTCAACGAAGAAAGCCAGAACGCGATGCTGAAGACCCTCGAGGAGCCGCCGGCCCACGCCCACTTGATCCTGCTGAGCGCCGACGGCGAGGCGGTCCTGCCGACCGTCGCCTCGCGCTGTCGCGGGATCGAGTTCGACCCGCTCGGCCAGGCAGTGATCGAGGCGGCGCTCGAGGGATCGGCCGATCCGGACTCGATCCGGGCCGCGGCGCGGCTCTCCGGGGGCGACCTCTCCCGGGCCCGGCTGCTGGCCGGCGAGCCGGGCCGCGAGGTCAGGGCGGCGGTCGAGGCGATGATGGCGGCCACCCTGGTGGCCGACTTCACCGACTCGCCCTGGCTGAAGGTCCTGGCGATCGCCGAGGAGGCCGGAAAGGGAGCCGGCGATCAGGTCACGGCCGAGCTCGAGCTCGAGGTCAAGGAGGGCACCAAGCACACCAAGACCGAGATCGAAGAGGCGGTCCGCCGGGCCAAACGGAGGGAGCGGACGCGGTTGCTCGACCTCTCGCTCGGCCTGGCCGCAGGCTGGGCCCGGGACTGGACCGCGGTGATCAGCGAGGCCCCCGAGCTGGTCTTCAACGCCGACCGGCTGGAGGTCCTGGGCGAGCAGACCGAGGGCATGGGCCTCGGCCCGGCCCGGCAGGCGGTCGAGCTGATCGCCGAGACCCGCAGGCGCTTCGCCCTGAACGTCTCCGAGGAGCTCGCCCTCGAGGCGCTCTGCTTCCGGCTCGAGGCCCTACTGAACCGGGCCTGAGCGCTCCGGCGGCGTTGCCGGGCGGTCCTCGCCGCCGCTGGAAGGCTCGGTCTCGTCGCCAACGGGCCCTCCACCACCGGTTCCGTCATCGCCACCGGGCCCGTCCCCGGTCGACTCGATCGCGCTCTGCTGGGCCAGCCTGGTGATCTGCTTGGCCTGGCGCGAGGCGATCACGCTGAAGTTGAGCGAGAGGCCGAGCAGGATCAACAGGACCATCGAAAACAGCGCGATGGTCGCGTCGCGCACACCCATCGCCCGGGCGATCAGCTCGAGCAGCACCGGGAACGCGGCGCCGACCAGCATCGCCAGGCCGAGCACGAACCAGACCACGCTGTAGCGCTCGAGCAGCCTGTCGCGGCGGATCAGGTCGAGAATCAGGAACATGAACAGCACCGCCAGGATCGCGGCGACGATCCGGGCCTGCGGGGTCAGTCGGACCACCGGATCGGTCGCGGCCAGCAGGCCGGCGAGGCGGTCGGGACCCGTGAGTCCGTCGGCGATCGCGCCCCGGATCACGGCTTGGCCTCCGGGCTGACCCTGCCGGGCCGGAGGTGCCCGACCAGCAGCACGGTCAGGGTCTTGAACAGGTAGAAGGCCGAGCCGAACGGGGTGATGAACGAACTGCCCTGCTCGCGGGCGACCATGCGCACCGGCATCTCCCTGACCGCCAGCCCGGCCCGGACCGCCTGCTGCAGCGACTCGACCTCGGCAAACTCCGGCGAGTAGCGCCGCACGAACAGCTCCATCGCCCGGTGGTTCAGCGCCCGCATGCCGCTGGTCGTGTCGGTGAAGGTCTGACGGGTCGAAGTCGAGACCAGCAGGCTGAACAGCCGCTGGCCGATCCGGCGGGCGAACGAGGCGTGGTACCCGGACGCTTCGGCAAAGCGCGAGCCGACCACCAGGTCGGCATCGCCGGCGGCCACCGCGTCGACCAGCGGGACCAGCTCGGCGGCCGGGTGCTGGCCGTCGCCGTCGACCTGCCCGCACAACTCGTAGCCGTTCGCCAGGCCGTAGATGTAGCCGGTCTGATGGGCCGCCCCGACCCCCTGGTTGAACGGCAGCGAGGCGACGGTGGCGCCGGCCCTCCGGGCGACCGCGGCTGTCCGGTCGGTCGAGCCGTCGTCGACCACCAGGATCTCGGCCCCCTCGAAATGGGCCCGGGCGTCGTCGATCACGCCTTCGATCGATTCCTGCTCGTTCCAGGCCGGGATCATCAGGAGCATCTTCACGCCGCGATTCTGGCACGACTCAGGTTAGGGTGACTGCCGTATGAGAGTCCGGCAACCACGCCGTCGCCGCCGCCACATCGGAATGAGGGTCTGGCTGGCTGCCGGATTCACCTTCGTCTGCGTGCTCACGGCCGGGATCGTCTACGCATTCGTCATCAACTCGAGCGAGAAGACGCTGTCGGACCGATCGACTGAACTGGCGGTCGGCCGCACCTTCCGCCTGGCCGACCGGCTCGGCCAGGAGGGGGCCAATGCCGAGACCGAGGTCCAGGCGGCCAGCGGCGAGGGATACAGCGCCTGGTATTTCGACCCCGACGGTGAACAGGTCGCCGCGGCCAACGCCTCGTCGGAGTTCCCCAACAGCCAGGCGTACCGGGAGGTGCTCGACAACGCGCTCGCCGGCAGCCGCTCGACGGTCGATCTCAGCGACGGCGAGACGACCCTGGTCGGGGTCCCGGTGACCGACGCTTCCGGTTTCATCGGCGCCGCGGTCGGCCGCTACTCGAGCCCGGTGGTGATCCAGAGTGCGATCGACAAGGTCCGCTCCGACAGCACCCGGGCCGCCCTGATCGCGATAGTGATCGGGACCCTGCTCGGGGTCGGCATCGCCTCATTGATCACGGTCCGGCTGAAACGGCTGGCCGCCGAGGCCGACGACCTCGCCTCCGGCAATTTCGACGTCGAGCTGCCATCGTCCGGCGCCGACGAGATCGGCGACCTGTCCCGCTCGCTGGAATCGCTGCGGGTGTCACTCAAGGAGAGCTTCGGCGTGCTGACCGCCGACCGGGACAAGCTGACCGCGATCTTCGACGGCCTCAACGACGCGGTGATGGTGGTCGACGACGAGGGCCCGGTCCGCTTCTACAACTCGGCCGCGACCGCCCTGCTGGATCAGGGCGGGCGTCCCCCGGAGCCGCTGTTGCCCCAGATCAGGAGGGCCTCGGTCGAGGGATTCGCCGCCCATCCGGCGCTCCGGATCGGCGACCGGGCCTACGCCCTCCAGGCCCGCTCGCTGCCCGGCGAGAAGGCGGTCCTGGTGGTGGTCCGCGACCGGACCGACGAGATGCGCAAGGAGTTCGCCGAGCGTGATTTCGTCAGCAACGCGGCCCACGAGCTCCGCAACCCGCTGGCCGGGATCTCCGGGGCGATCGAGGTCCTGCAGTCCGGGGCCAAGGACGACCCGCACGCCCGTGACCATTTCCTCAACCGGCTCTCGGCCGACGCCGAGCGCATGTCGCGGCTGACCCAGTCGCTGCTGACCCTGGCGAGGGTCGAGGCGCTCGGGGCCGGGGAGGTGGAGGTGGTCGACATCAACACGGCCGCCCGCGACGTGGCCGCCGCGGTCGAGGTGCCGCCGAACATCGAGCTCAGGATCGACGTCGAGAAGAGCCTGGCCGCCAAAGGCGACCCGACCCTGCTGCGCCAGGTCCTGATCGGCCTGGTCACCAATGCCATAAAGAACACGCCGCCGCCCGGCACGGTGACGGTAAGGGGCCGCCGGGCGGGAGAGGCCGACATGCTGCTGGAAGTGATCGACACCGGCACCGGGATACCCCAGGCGGAGATCGAAAGGGTCTTCGAGCGCTTCTACCGGCGCTCCGAGACCCGGCGCCAGGAGGGCTTCGGACTGGGCCTGGCGATCGCCCGCAGGATGGCCGATGTGATGGGCGGGGAGATGGGAGCCCACTCCGTGGAGGGCGAGGGCAGTACCTTTTGGGTCCGCCTGCCACTGATAGAAAAGACCGAGACCCCGATCGCATGAGCACCAATACCTCAGGACGCATATTCCTTGCCGACGACGAACCCTCGGTCAGGGACTCGGTCGGCTACTCACTGGAGCAGGAGGGCTTCGAGGTGGTCGCGGCCGAGGACGGCACCGACGCCGAGCAGAAGCTGGCCGGCGATTTCGATTTCGACCTGCTGATCCTCGACATCATGATGCCGGGCCGCAGCGGTCTCGACATCTGCCGGGAGGTCCGCTCGCGCTCGGCCGTCCCGATCATCATCCTGACCGCCAAGGACGCCGAGGTAGACAAGGTGGTCGGCCTCGAGGTCGGCGCCGATGACTACGTGACCAAGCCGTTCTCGGTCAGGGAGCTTCTCGGCCGCGTAAGGGCGCAGCTCAGGCGCCAGGAGCTCGACCGATCGCCGGTCCCCGAGGAGACCCGGATCGTCTCCGGGCCGGTGACGATCGACCTCGCCCGGCACCTGGTCACGATCGACGGCCGCCCGATCAGCCTCACCCGGTCCGAGTTCCAGCTGCTCAGGCTGCTGGCCGGCCGTCCCGGCGAGGTCTTCAAACGCTCCCAGATCATGGAGGAGCTCTGGCAGACCGAGTTCGAGGGGGACGAGCGGGCCTGCGACGTCCACATCTCGAACCTCCGCCAGAAGGTGGAGGAAGACCCCCAGCGCCCCAAGCTGGTCCTGACCGTACGCGGGATCGGCTACAAGTTCGCCGACTCCTAGTTGGCGCCCGCCGCCCGCTTTGGGTGGCCGGCCTTCTCCGGCGGCGCACGGTCGCCGGCCGGGGCCGTCAGACGCATCTCCTCAAGTCGGGGCGCTCATGGCGATGCGCACATCACATATGCCTGGAATGTATTTGGATCCGGCGATTTGTTGCCCATCCAGACTCTCCAGCCCGTCGCAGGGATGCCATCCCCCGTTGCGGGGGGCGCGGGGGGATTGGGAAGTGGATAGCTGGACGTGATGTTCATCGAGAGAACCTGGGATTCGTTGTAAGCACCTCCGCCGGTCGCCGTTTCGCCCGGCAGACAGTTTGCGCTGGCCGCAGCGAAGCCGTTCGCGGCCAAATTGACCTCGGCACTCTTCCTCATGACCACTGAGGTGGTGCCCGCAGGTCCGGTCGCACCGGTTGGGCCGCTCGGAAGCTGACCGGGTTTGAAGTCGGCTCCCAACAGAGACCCGTTCCTCACTTCCTTGCTTGTCAACGTGTTCTTCCTGAGCTTCTTGCCTGCGACGGAACGCTTGGCGATGTTCTTGCCGTTGATTTTCAGAGCGGCATAGCTGCTCCCACCAAGCGCGACAAAAAGAGCGAGCAGGGCGACGATCATGGCGGGCGAAGGACCCCTCGGGGTCGAATTGGATTCTGAGAAGCTCACAACTTCCTTTCGGTGATCTGATCCGAAACTATCCGACCGGGGAGGACCTCGCCGATATCGGTCTGACCGATCCAAGTTTCAGTTGCTCCGACCCCCGCCTCCCGCTTGCCGTCCCGACGCTTGGCTAACCTGACCCGGTGCCGAATCTAGCCGACCTCGACCTGCCCGGGCTCGAACTCGACGACCCCGGCCTCAAGGGCAGGCGCTGGCACCGCGAGATGAACCGGCTGCTCGAGTCGGGCGAGTGGCTCGCCCAGGCGCCGCTGGCGACCGTGGTCCTCGACCGTGAGGCCGGCGAGTTCTTCCTGCGGACAAAGTCGGCGATCTTTCCCGGCCAGCTGCTGGCCGACCTGTTCGGGGTGACCGAAGGGCCGCTCAGGGAGCAGATCGACAACAACATCATCAATCAGGAGGGCGACTCCCACCGTCGCCTCAGGGGGCTGGTCAATCCCTCGCTGTCACCGCGGGCGGCCAACGCCTACCGACCGGCGATGCGGGGGTTCCTCGAGGGGCTGTGGGACTCGCTCGACGGCGATGACGCGTCGAACGGCGGCATCGAGTTCGATTTCATCGAGGCCTTCGCCCGGCCCTATCCCTCGCAGACGATCGCCCGGGTGATGGGCGCGCCGGCCGAAGACGCTCCGCGGCTGCACGACTGGTCGATGTGGATCCAGCGCCAGTTCGACGCGATCGCGCTGTCCGATCCGGACACCGTCGCGACGATCCAGGAGAAGGTGGCCGAGTTCTACGCCTGGGTCCGGCCACTGATCGAGGCCCGGCGCTCGACCCCGTCGGACGACCTGATCTCCTCGCTGATCGCGACCGAGGAGGAGGGAGAGCGGCTCTCCGACGTCGAGCTGGAGAACCTGGTCCTGAACATCCTGGTCGGGGGGGTGGACACGACCCAGAACCAGCTCGCCCACGCGATCCGGCTGCTCGCCGGCAGCCCCGAGCAGTGGGCGGCACTGCGCGAAGATCCGGAAACGCTGGTCGACAGGGCCGTGCAGGAGGCGCTCCGGTTCGAGCCGATCACCCCGTTCACCGCCCGGCAGCTGACCGAAGACCTCGAATACAACGGGGTTGAGTTCCCGGCCGGGACGGTGATCATGGTCTGCTCGTTCACCGGCAACCGCGATCCGGAGGCGTTCACCGACCCGACCGAGTTCGACATCACGATCGACCGCGAGAAGGCCAGGAACCTGACCTTCGGCGCCGGGATCCACTTCTGCGTCGGCTCCAACCTGGCCAAGGCCGAGCTCAGCGAGGCGCTCACCTTCCTCAGTGAGCGGATCGAGAAGCTGGAGATCTGCGACTCACCCGAGCTGCAGACGGTCAGCGGCATCTACGGGATCGACTCGCTCTACGTGAAGGTGTGTCTGGCCGAGACGGAGCAACCAGAGCCCGAACCGGTCGAGCCCGGATAGCGCGTCACCTAGACTCACGGTCAGACCCCCCGAGGAGGAGAGCGATGACCGACAGCACGAACGATCGGCAGGAAGTTTCACCGAGCGTCACCGTCACCGAAAACGGCCCCTACATGGTCGAGGGGATAACCGAGCTGATCGATGCCCGGGGCGAAGATGTATCCAAAGACGGCAAGGCCTTCCTCTGCCGCTGTGGTCAGTCCTCGAACAAGCCGTTCTGCGACGGCACCCACAAGAAGGTCGGATTCGACGGCACAGAGACCGCGGACAAGGGGCCGATCGCCGAGCGCCAAGATTCCTATGAGGCCGAGCAGGTGACGATTCTCGACGACCGCAGCGTCTGCGCCCACGCCGGCGAGTGCACCGACCGGCTCCCCTCGGTCTGGAAACTCAAGTCGGAACCGTGGATCGATCCCGAGGGCGCACCCGCCGGCGAGATCACGCAGGTCGTCCGGCAGTGCCCCTCGGGTGCGCTTCAGTACACCGAACCGGGTTCCACCGACCCGGTCGAGGAGGCGCTGAGTCCGGCCATTCGCGCATCCGTAGATGGTCCTTACCACCTGAGAGGCGGCATCCCCGTCAGCTCGTCCGACGGCGAGAGCTACGAGGTCCGAAACCGCCAGACGCTCTGCCGGTGCGGCCGCTCGTCCAACAAACCGTTCTGTGACGGCACCCACTGGGAGGGATTCAAGGACCCGGAAGACCCGGTGGACGACGCCTGACCCTGGCTGGCTCCCGGGCGGCCTGACGCGTCAGCCGGCGGTTCGGATCGTCTCAGCGACGCGCTGATCGCCGGCGAGGCGCTGGCAGGAGTGGCTGTAGTCGGCGAGTTCGTCCTTCCTCGGACGGGGCCGGTCCTCCGGCGAGCTCGACCAGCGCCGCCAGGTGGGCGGCCAGCCTGGGCTCCGATCCTGGATCGAGCAGCGCCCCGTGTTCGTCGAACAGCTCGTGAACACGGGGGAACGGCAGCTCCTGGTCGAGCACCTCGGCCCCGATTGCGGTCAGCACCTTGCGTACGTCGGCCTGCGCCCGGGCGGCGCCGTAGCGTCCCGGGCTGGCGCCCATCACGGCCACCGGCTTGCCGGCGAGCACGCTCTCCCCGGCCGGCCGGGAGGCCCAGTCGAGCGCGTTCTTCAGTACGCCGGGCATCGAGCTGTTGTATTCGGGTGTGGCGACGAGAATGGCGTCGGCAGCTCTCGATCCGCCTCCTGAAATCGAGGATCATCCGCGGGGTGTGCTCACCCTCGCGGTCCTCGCTGAAGTGCGGGAGCGCCCCGAGGTAGGCGAAGACATCGAAGGTAGATGCCCTCCGTGGCGACTGCCTTGGCCCGTCTCATCAACTTCCAGTTGAACGAGGTCTTTTTGAGACTGCCGACGATCCCTAAGACGGTGAACGTTTCCGGCACGGTCGAATCGTATACGAAAAGCCGATTCCGGTTGCATCAGCCGGCAATCGGGGGAGTAGGCCGACCGGGGAATCGAACCGCTGACCCCTTCATCGGATCGGGTTGGTCGCGATCGGCGTCAGACCCGGCGGCCGGCACACTCGATGCAAAGTGAGCTCGCCGGGGAGACCTTCAGGCGACCGGCGGCGATCGGCTGTCCGCAGCCGTCGCAGGTTCCGTAGGTGCCTTCTTCGATCTTTTCCAGCGCCCGGTCGATCCCGGCCGCCGTGATCTCGAGGTCGTCGGCCATCGCAACTTCGGTGATGCGGCTGACCGCCTCCGAGGTTCCGTCTCCGATGCGCTTGCCGAATCCGATCGTCGAGCCACGTTCCGGAGGCTTCTTCATGACGGCCAGGCGCTGTTCGATGCCGGCGCGCTTCTCGAGCAGTCCCGACCTGATTTCTTCCAGATCGGGCTCCGGGGGCGAGGGGTTGGCTTCATCGCCCATCCGTCAATGGTGACAGGCCGTCCGCCCGGCACCGCCTTCGCCGACCTTCACCGGCGCGGTCTCGGGGGTGTAGGCGATCACGATCAGGATCAGGACCGAGGCAACCGAGAGCAGGAGGCCGGGGGCCAGGTCCCAGCCCGAGACCGAGATCAGGGCGGTGCAGACCAGCGGGGCGGTACCGCCGAAGACGGTGGCACCGAAGTTGTAGCTGACCGCGACGCCGCTGTAACGGGTCTCGCGGGAGAACAGTTCGGTCGCGATCACCAGCGCGGGCGCGGTGAACAGCACCACGAGCAGCATCAACCCCAGCTGGCCGCCGAGCACCGCCGGCAGCGTGGTCAGGCTGATCAGGGCGAACAGGGGGATCGCGGCGATCGCCATGCCGACCGCCGCGACCGCGAGAACCGGACGCCTGCCGAACCGGTCGCTGAGCCCGCCCGCCGGCGGCCCGAGCGACATGAAGACGATCGCCGCGAGCGCCGACGCGAACAGACCCTCCTCCGGCTTCCCGCCCAGGATCGAAGTCACGAACGTGGGGATGAAAGTGGCCACCACGTAGTAGATGAGCGACTGGTTCCCGTTGAGCAGGAAGCTGATCAGCAGCGGCTTGCGCTCCGTCTCGAACAGGGTCTTCAGCGGGATATCCGCGGGAGCGTCCCCCTTCCTGCCCCCGTCGTCGTCGAGTTCCACCCTGGTGATCAGCAGGTAGAGGGCGAGCAGGCCGATCCCGGCCCCGATGAAGAAGGGGACCCTCCACCCCCACGAGTCCATCTGATCGTTGGTCAGCAGGGCGTGGAGGGCCGCCACGGTCGCCGAGCTGGCGAGGAACCCGATGCCGGTCGAGAACTGAACCAGGTTCGTGGTGAAGCCCCGGCGGCGCGGTTCGGCGCTCTCGGCCAGCAGCACGATCGATCCGCTGAACTCCCCTCCCAGTGAGAAGCCCTGCGCCAGCCGGATCAGGACCAGGAGCAACGGGGCGAGCAGCCCGATCGAGGATTCGGTCGGCAGAAAACCGATCAGCAGCATGCCGAACGCCATCAGGCTTATCGAGAGACCGAGCGCGAACTTGCGGCCCCGCTGGTCCCCGATGTTGCCGAGGATCGCCGCGCCGAGCGGGCGCATCAGGTAGCCGGCCGCGAACACCCCGAAGGTCGCCAGCAGCGAGTCGAGCGAGCTGTCCGAGGGGAAGAACAGCTTCGAGATGACCGGCGCCAGATAGACGTACAGCGTGAAGTCGTACCACTCCATCGCCGCGCCCAGGGTCCCGAACCAGGCCGAACTGCGCGAGCTTTCTTTCGCTTCCACCAAGGCCACTCTAGGTCCCCGTCCGGAGGCTCCCTGGCCGGGGAAACCGAAAGCCGACGAGCGGAATCGAACCGCTGACCCCTTCATTACGAGTGAAGTGCTCTACCAACTGAGCTACGTCGGCGCTGCGGGCATTGTAGGGAGGCACCGCCCGGCCGGGTCCGGCCGGATCGTCCGGGGCCCTTGGCAAGATCGATCCGTGGAAAAGCAACGCAAGCTGGACGACCTCGAGCGGGGCAGGGACCTTTCGCGGATCCTCGCCTTCACCGACGGAGTCTTCGCGATCGCGGCCACGCTGCTGGTGCTCCAGATCGACGTGCCGTCCGGAATCGATTCGGCCTCTGCCCTCTGGGAGGGGATCACCGACCAGGGGGGTGACCTCTGGGCCTATCTGTTCAGCTTCATGGTGATCGGGTTCTTCTGGATCCACCATCACCGGTTCATGCGCGAGGTGGCCGAGTTCGACCGCGGCCTGATGCTGATCAACATCGTCTACCTGATCTTCGTGGTGCTGATCCCGTTCACCAGCCAGATCCTCGGTGAGTACGGCGACTACCCGGTGGCCGTGATCCTCTACGCGGTGAACATGAGCCTGGTCTCGCTCGCCTCGGCCTGGACGCAGAGGCATGCGCTTGCCCGCGGCCTGATCGCCGACGGCTACGAGTGGGACGCCAGGCTCTCCTTCAGGTCGTCCCTTTTCAACTCCGCCTTCTTCCTGGTCGCGATCCCGCTCTCGTTCCCGTTCGGTGCCTGGGCACTGCTGTCGTGGATCGGCATGCGGTACGACCCGTTCCAGCGCGAACGCGACCGGATCTACAAGAACGCGAAGCGGGTGGCTGCCACACCGGCCGAACGGCATGACGGCGGCTGACCGCTACTTGGGCTGACCGCTACCTGTTCAGTCTGACCGGCTTGAGGCAGTTGACCATGCCGCGCCACGGAAGCGATCCGCCCTGGCCGTCGACGTTGGCGTTGGTCACGGTCAGCCACCAGGTCCGCGGGGTGTACTTGCCCGAAATCGGGTGGTTGGGGGCCGACGAGGAGACCAGCAGGTTTATGTATTTGTTGAGCACCCCTCCCGAGATCGCCTTCGAGCCCTTGGGGCAGCTGACCCCGACGTAGCTTCCCCTGTTCTCCTCGGTCACCACCGGCTCGTCGGTGACCCGCGACTGAAGCGACACCCTCTTCACCTTCTTGTTCCCCGACGCGCGCGGCCGTGCTCGACCGCGGCCGGGTCCGGGGCGATGCCCGCGGCCGCCACCTGCTCCGAGGTCGCCACCCGGGTGGCGGGTAGCGCCGGCGAGGCCGGGCCGGCCACCCGGTTGAGACCATCTCCGACCACCGGGGCCACGACGAAGAAGAAGCCGACGGCGGCCAGGGCCGCCGCCGCTCCGGCCCGGCGCAGCCGCGTCCCGCTCGGAGTCTCGTCCCCGTCCTCCATCTGCCCATTGTTGCACCCGGGTCCGCCCTGGAGGACGACCGGGGTCCTGCCGGCTCGTGCGGCCGGGAAGGCAATTACAGTCCGGCCAGCTCCTTCGCCCGGCCGAACACCTCGTCCAGCATCGGCTCGGTCAGGCGGCCGGTGAAGGTGTTCTGCTGGCTGGGGTGGTAGCTGCCGACCATGGTCCGACTCCCGATAACGGCCTCCTCACCGTGGCCGAAACGCGGCTTCGGCCGCGGCACCTCGTCGCCCAGCGCCCGGGCGGCGCGGATCACCCCGTCCCAGGCGAACGAGCCCAGCGCGACCAGCACCCCGGCGTCCCGGAAGAGCCGCAACTCGGCCTCGAGCCACGGCAGGCAGTTGTCGCGTTCCCCGACCGAAGGCTTGTTGGCCGGCGGCGCGCACCGGACCACCGCGGTGATGAACGCACCGTCGAGTCTCAGGCCGTCGCCGGCGTCGACGCTGGTCGGCAGGTTGGCCAGTCCCGCCCGGTTGAGGGCGGCGTACAGCCAGTCACCCGAGCGGTCCCCGGTGAACATGCGGCCGGTCCGGTTGGCGCCGTGGGCGGCCGGGGCGAGGCCGACGATCAGGATCGAGGCCCCCGGGTCGCCGAAGCCGGGTACCGGCCGGGCCCAGTAGCTCTCGCCGCGGAAACGGCGGGGCGGCTCGGCCGCCTGGCCCTCGCGCCAGGCGACCAGCCGCGGACAGCGCCGGCAAGTGGTGATTGCAGCTTCAAGTTCCCCGAGGTCCTCCCCGGGGGCGCCCGGTCTCATGATCCGTACACTAGGTGTCCAGTGACCAGCAGTGAGGAAACCCCGGCGTGAACCCGGCTTTCGGCTTTTTGCCCAACGTCGGTCCACTCGAGCTGGCGATCGTGCTGGCGATCGCGGTGCTGATCCTCGGCCCGAAGCGGATCCCGGAAGCCGCCAAATCACTCGGGGAGGGCTTCCGCAACTTCCGCGGATCGCTGGGCGGCGAAGACGGTGACGAAGACAAGAAGCCGGAACTCGGCGAAAAGAAGAAGACCGAGGAATAGCCCGGCGCCGGCCGGCTCCCCTGGGGCGATCCGCTGTTTCCGCTGAATCTCCCCAACTTTCTGACCATCCTCCGGATCCTCGCGGTCCCGGTAGTGGTCGTCGCCCTGCTCGACGGCACACCCAATGGCGACACGCTGGCCGCGATCGTTTTCGCCCTGGCCGCTCTGACCGACGGGCTTGATGGCTACATCGCCCGCTCGCGCGACTCGGTCACCACCTTCGGCAAGCTGATGGACCCGCTCGCCGACAAGCTGCTGGTCACCGCCGCCCTGGTCTCGCTGGTCTCACTGAACCGCCTTCCGGCCTGGGTCGCGATGGTGATCATTGCCCGTGAGTTCGCGGTGACCGGCCTGCGCTCGCTGGCCGCCGACCGTGGGGTGATCATCGCCGCCAGCTGGATGGGCAAGGTCAAGACGGTGCTCCAGATCGCGATGGTGTTCGCCCTGATCGCGTTCAACCCGGCCCCGCCCGCGGTCGACGCCCTGGTCTACCTGGCGGTACTGGTCACGCTGATCAGCGGGTTCGACTACTTCTTCGGGCTGCGCCGCCGCTTCGCCGAGCAGCAGACGAAGGAAGCAGGCACGCCAGACCGCGACTCGTCTGTCTGAGCCGGGCGGCGGGGCTCAGCCGGAGAGCTCGAGCCACTCCCGCATCGAGAGGTGGCCGATTGAGTGGCCGGCGCCATCGAGCTCGGACCGGAGCTCGCCGATCAGGCCGTAGCGCTCGGCGACCACGTTGTGGCGGTGGATCGTCTCCAGGTTCTCCTGGCGCGCCATGACGAACGCCTCGGCCGGCAGCGCCGGGTAGTCGGTCAGAACCTGGCGCAGCATCTCGCGGACGCAGTCTTCGACGAAGCGGGGCCGGGCGTGGGCCTTGGCCACCACCGACAGCTCGTCCGGCCGTTTCATCAGCTCGTAGATCTCGGAGCTCATCGAGTTCTCGACCAGGCGGAGCAGGTCGCGTGCGTCGATGTCGACCGTCGAACCCTCGGCGCAGCCGACGTAGAGCGTGCCGATCCCGCGCTGGTTGTGGGTCGCGATCGGCACCGCCTCGATGATCTCCTCGATCTGTTCCGGGCTGTAGCCGCGGCCGGCGAGATTTTCACGGGCCAGGTCGGCGACCATCTCCTGGGCACACGGGCAGGCGGTCATCCCCTGGGCCTGTACCCCGGTCACGGTGCGGGTCGCCCCGGCCGAGGCCACGGCGGTGCCGAGCAGGGTGTAGATCTCCTGGTTTTCGATCCCCGAGACCGGGGCCGGCACCGTTTCCGGGTAGCGGGCGGTGACCGAGACCTCGGCCCTGATGCCGCGCTGTTTCTCGCGGACCAGCTCGGCGATCCGCGCGGCGAGCTGCTCGGCCTTCATCGTGCCGTTGCCGGTTACCTCGTCGATCGCCTCGGCGACGTTCTCCTCGAAGCGCGACATGTGGACCCCGGCCTGGTCGGGCCCGAGGTCGACGTAGCACTCGAGTTCGGCGTGGTAGTGGCCGTCCTCGCCGATCCGCAGCACCTTCTCGACCCCGGTCACGCCGACCCGTGAAAGGCTGACCCTGGTGGCCGGGGTGGACGCTTGAACGTCGATTCCGTTGGCGGTTGTCGCGGTGTCTGGATTCAAGGATGACCGATCGGTCGAGTTCGCTTCGCTGAATCGTAGTCGGGTGAGCCGGTCGGCCGCTTCCGGGGAATCACCCGCGCGACTGCCGAAAGCCCGACCCTTGTGCTTCTTGCCTCTATAATCCCGCTCCTCAGTCTTTCACGAGGATAGATCACCAATTACCCAGCCACGGGGGTCGGGATGGAGTTGGACAGCGAAGAGCTACGGGTACTTGTCTCCGCAGGGAGGGAGCGCGGGTATCTGACGGTCGAGTCGATCGCCGAGGCGGTCGCCGAGCTCGACGTGACCAGGACCCAGGTCGAGGACTTCCACGCACACCTCACCGAGATCGGCATCGAAGTGATCACCAAGAGCGATGCCACTGCCCGAGCCGCCGCCGGCGACGCCGTGGCGGGCCCGGGCGAGCCGGTGGTCGAGGCCGGGGAGCCGCCTCCCCCGCCGCCGGAGGAGATTGCGCCGAACCCGATCGCCGCGGCCGCAGCCGATTCGCAGCCGGAGGCCACCCTTGATTCGCTGCGTCTTTACCTGCGCTCGATCGGCCAGGTCGGTCTGCTGAACGCCCAGCAGGAGGTCGAACTCGCGAAGAGGATCGAGCGCGGTGACATGGAGGCCAAGCGCCAGATGGTCGAGGCCAACCTGCGCCTGGTCGTCTCGATATCCAAGAGCTACCTCGGCCGCGGCCTCAGCTTCCTCGACCTGATCCAGGAAGGCTCGCTCGGCCTGATCAGGGCGGTCGAGAAGTTCGACTACCGGCGGGGCTACAAGTTCTCCACCTACGCGACCTGGTGGATCCGCCAGGCGGTCACCCGGGCGGTGGCCGACAAGTCGCGCTCGATCCGTATCCCGGTCCACATGGTCGAGAAGCTGAACCGGGTCCACTTCGTCGAGCGCCAGCTGGTCCAGGACCTGGGCCGCGAGCCCGAGGCCCAGGAGATCGCCGACGAGCTCGGCTGGACGATCGGCGAGGTGCGAAACGTCTGGCGGGTCTCCCAGACCCCGATCTCGCTGGAGAAGCCGGTCGGCGACGGCGAGGAGACCGAGCTGGTCGACCTGGTCCGCGACGAGAACGCGATGGAGCCTTTCGACGAGGCCTCGATGAACCTCAGGAGCGAAGGGGTGAAGAAGGTCCTCAACTCGCTGCCGGAGCGCGAGCGCGAGGTGCTGGTGATGCGCTACGGGCTGAACGGTTTCAACCCGAAGACCCTCGAGGAGTGCGGCGAGGCCTTCGGCGTGACCCGCGAAAGGGTCCGCCAGATCGAGACCAGCACCCTGCGAAAGATCAAGTCCCTACCCGAGGCCCAGGGCCTGAGAGAAGTCGGTTAGCCGCTAGGCCGGCCAGGCCGGCAATACCTCGGCCCCCGAGATTGACCCAACGAAGCCGGCGATCAATAATTCCCGCGCCGAAGGCGGTGGACTTGCCAGTCTCCGGCCGCCACACGGAACCCCATCCAAGTCGCACAGCGAAGCGAAGCGACTTGGATGTAAGTCAGTGGGGGAGGTAGGATTCGAACCTACGTAGGCGGAGCCAACCGGTTTACAGCCGGTCCCCTTTAACCACTCGGGCACTCCCCCGGCTGACGGCCGAGTTTATTGCAAGGGCCCCGCCGGGCGGCCCGCCCCCGGTGCGGCCCGCCCCTCGGCGATGAGGACCTGCCGCGGGCGATACTCTCGCGCTGATGGAACCTTCCCGCGGCTTCGCCTCCGACAACTGCTCCGGCGTCCATCCGGACCTGCTGGCCGCCCTGGGGCGGGTCAACCAGGGCCACGTCGGCTCCTACGGCGCCGATCCCGAGACCGCCCGCCTGGACGAACTGGCCCGGGCCGAGTTCGGCCCCGAATCGAAGATCTTCCCGATGCTGAACGGGACCGGGGCCAACGTCGCCGCGCTCAGGGCGATGGCCAGGCCCCACCAGGCGGTGATCTGCCCGGCGACCGCCCACCTCTCGATCGACGAGACCGGCGCGCCCGGAGGCGATCGCCGGCCTCAAGCTCTTGAACGTCGAAACCGCGGACGGCAAACTGACCCCCGAGGCGGCCGCCGACCAGATGCCGCACCGGGTCGACGTGCCGCACGTCGCCTGGCCGGTGGTGGTCTCGATCGCCCAGGCGACCGAGGTCGGCACCGTCTACAGCCCGGACGAGGTCCGGGCCCTGGCCGACTTCGCCCACGAGCACGACATGCTGCTCCACATGGACGGCTCGCGGCTGGCCAACGCCGCCGCCTCGCTCGGAGTCGGGCTGGCCGAGGCCAGCACCGACAACGGGGTAGACGTGCTCTGCCTGGGGGCGAACAAGAACGGGGCCGCGTTCGGCGAGGCGGTCGTGTTCAGCGATGCGGCCCTGACCGATGGCTTCCCGGTCCTGCGCAAGGGCACCCTCCAGCTTGCCTCGAAGATGCGCTTCATCTCGGCCCAGCTGGTCACCCTGCTCGAAGGTGATCTCTGGCGGGAGCTGGCCGGTTCGGCCAACGCGATGGCCAAGGCGCTCGGCGAGGCGGTCGCCTGGATCGACGGGGTCGAGCTGGCCCAGCCGGTCGAGGCCAACACGGTCTTCATCACGCTCGAGCTGGAGGCGGCCGAGCGGTTCGCCGCCGCCTGCGAGCCGCACCGGCCGCTCGTCTTCCCGCTCGGGGAGAGCGGCGTGATCCGGCTGGTCGCCTCGTGGGACACGACGATCGAGGACGTCGACGGGCTGGTAGCCAAGCTGGGAGACCGACTCAAAGCCTCGTCGTGAGGCCGGCATGGACCTGATCTGGCTGATCCTGGGTGTGGTGGTGATCGTCGCCACCCTGCGCGACATCGTCGCGACCCTGTTCCACCCGCTCGGCAGAAGTCACATCGGCCGCTGGGTGGTGGGGGCCGTTTCCTGGCTGGGCCACCGGCTTTCGTCGTCCGTCCCGTCCGCCACCGTCCTGATCGGGCCGATCGGCTACATCACGGTGGTCGCGAGCTGGGCGGCGCTGTTGATCGTCGGCTGGGCCCTGGTCTTTTACCCCTTTCTGCCCGAGGGCTTTTACTACGCCCCGGGGCTCGTGCCGGACCATCACGCCGGGTTCGACGTCGCCCTCTACCTGTCGCTGGTCGACCTGACCAGCCTCGGCTATGGCGACATCTCGCCGCAGGGCTCCCTGTTGCGCATCCTCGGCCCGGTCGAGACGCTGTTCGGGCTGAGTCTGGTGACCGCCAGCGTCTCCTGGCTGATCTCGATCTACAACGCGATCTCACAGCGCGACGCCTTTGCCCACGAGGTCCACCTGAGCCGCATGGCGGAAGAGCGCCTGGGGGAGAAGCTGGCCGACGCCGACCCCGAACTGCTCGAGCGGCTGCTCTCCTCGTTCAGCAGGCAGCTGGTCGCCACCCGGCGCAACCTGATCCACTTCCCGATCACCATCCACTTCCGCTCGGAAGACGAGGAGAAGGCGCTCTCGGGGCTGATGCCGTTCCTGGCCGGTCTGGTCGACGAGGCGGTCGACGAGTCCCGCCCGCAGGCGCTCCGGGTCCGCGGCGAGATGCTCGGCATGGCGATGGACGACTTCGCCGAGACCCTGCGGGAGAGGCTGGGGATCGACGGTGAGACGACCGAGGCCATCCTCGGTCGCTACGACGCGCACCAGCGCCCGGGCAGCTCCGCTCCGGAGACCACCCTGCCCTGGGGCTAGGGCAGACCCCCGGCAGGCCCGGCGCTTCGACCCGGGCCACGCAGGCGCGGACCGCTCAGTCGATCAGGTCGCGCTCGGCCGCCCAGCGGCTGAGCTCGTGGCGGGTCGAGAGCTGGAGCTTTCTCAGGACCGAGCTGGCGTGGGCCTCGACCGTCTTGACCGAGATCTCCAGCCGGCGGGCGATCTCTTTGTAGAGGTAGCCGCGGGCGATCAGCCGTAAGACCTCCTGCTCGCGCGGGGTCAGCTGGTCGAGCTCGGCGTCGACCGGGTCGGCGCCGCCGTCCGGGCCGGCGAACGCGTCGAGCACGAATCCGGCCAGCTTCGGCGAGAAGACGGCGTCGTCCTGGTGGACCCGCTCGATCGCGGCGATCAGGTCGGGCCCCGAGATCGTCTTGGTCACGTAACCGCGGGCCCCGGCCCGGATGATCGCGACCACGTCTTCGGGCGCGTCGGAGACCGAGAGGGCGAGGAAGCGCTGCCCGGGAACGGTCTCGGCCACCTGCCGGATCACCTCGAGGCCGCCGCCGTCGGGCATGTGGACGTCGAGCAGGGCGACGTCGGGCCGCTTCTTCTCGATCAGGCCGACCCCTTCACGCACGGTCGAGGCCTCGCCGACCACCTCGACCCCCTGCTCGAGCTCGGCCCTGACCCCGGCCCGGAAGATCGCGTGGTCGTCGATGATCGCTACCGATGTCTGGCTCATTTCGCCTCCATGATCAGCTCTATCTCAGTTCCTTCGCCGGGGGTCGAGCGCACCCTTGCCGAACCGCCGTGGCGTTCCATGCGCCCGAGGATCGAGTCTCTCACCCCGCGGCGGTCGGTCGGCACCGAGTCGAGGTCGAAACCATCGCCCCGGTCGTGGATGAAGACCTGGGTGCCGGAGGCGTCGATCTCGGCGTAGATCCGGACCGGACCGGCTTCCCCGGCGTAGCGGGCCGCGTTGGTCAGTGCCTCGCGGCCGGCCGCGACCAGGGCGGTGTTGCGGGGGTCGAGGTCGCAGTCCCCGACCGTGACCACCTCGACCGGCACCTCGTAGCGTTCCTCGACCTCGGCCGCGACGGCCTCGAGGGCTGCGGCCAGCGAATCGGCCCGGTCACGTTCGCCGTCCCCGGACAGCCACTCCCTCAGCTCGCGCTCCTGCCGGCGGGCCAGGGTCGAGATCCGGCGGGCGTCCTCGGGCTGCTTCTGGATCAGGGCGAGGGTCTGGAGGACCGAGTCGTGCAGGTGGGCGGCGACCTCGGCCCGCTCCTGGGAGCGGATCCGGGCGGCCCGCTCGGTCGAGAGGTTGCGGGCCAGCCTGACCCAGAGCGGGGCCAGGACCAGGCCGAGCACGATCAACGCGGTGACCACGGCCAGGGCGGCGTTGCCGGCGCCGCCCAGGGCGCCGTTTATGTAGAGGAAGAGCAGGGCACCGCCGAGGATCAGGGCGATCCCGAACCCGCCCCGATAGGGCCCGAGCCGGGACTTCCGCCCGCCGGAGGCGGCCGCGATTGCGCGCGGCTGCTCGGCGCGGCCGCCGGCGTCGCCCGAGGCGGCGGAGAGGGCCGCACTCCGCGGGCTTTCGATCCGGTCCGCGGGGCCCGGCTCGTCCTCGCCGGGTCCGGTGAACTGTCGCCAGAACAGCGCGAAGCCCGCGATCGCCAGCACCAGCGGCCAGACCAGCGAGTCGCTCCACCAGATCCCGAGTTCGCGGAAGATGAACAGCAGGCCCAGGGCGATCAGCCCGGCCCCGGCCCCGACGATCCAGGAGGCGCGGCCCGCGGCGGCCCGCGATTGGTCCGGTTCACCGGGCGGACCGGCCGGCGGCGGAGGCGGGCTTTCCGGGGGGCCGGCTGCTACCGCCGGCGGGCATGATGACCCAGAGCAGCCCGTAGACCAGCGCCGCGATCCCCCCGGTGACGATGGTCAGCACAACGGCACCGACCCGGACCAGTGCCGGGTCGATGCCGAGGCGCCGCGCGATCCCGGCACAGACCCCGGCTACCAGGGCCCGGTCCGGATCGCGGCTGAGACGGGAGCGGGTCGACATGCTCAGCCGGACGACCCCCTGTTCCCGGAGCGTTTGTTGGCCTTGCCGGGCGCGCCCTTGCCGGCCGCGCCCTCGCAGGCAACGGCGGCCCGCCGGCGGACGGCACGGTTCTGGCCGTCGCTGTGGTTGAAGGTGCCGAAGTTGCCGGGGTCACTTCCGTTGACCCGCCACTCGGTGCTGTCGGCCACCTCGAGCGCCCCGAGCTTCACCTCGGCGTCGAGGACCAGGGTGGGGGCACCGTTCCCGGGATCGCCGATCGATCGCTTGATCTCGACTCCCGACGATTCGGTCCCCCGGACGTCGATCAGACCGGCCTTGCCGGAGAACTCGCCGGCGACGCATACCCGGTCGGGCACCACGACGCTGGTCAGGCCGAATCCGCTGTTCACCGGAATTTCGACCGTCTTCCCGGGGCGGAACGGGTACTTGCGCAGGTCGATCGTCATGTTGCCGGCGGCCAGTTCGTAGCCGTCCTCGGGCAGGTCCCCGGCGATGGTCGGGTTTTCCTTGACCTCGCCGTAGCTGCCCTCGATCCTGAGGTCGGCGATCGAGACGACCGCCATCGGCAGGGCAAGGGCGAGTGCTATGACCAGCATCCAGGCGGCGATCCCCGTCCTTCCCTTGATCCCGGCGACCACCATGCCGGCCCCCAGGAGGACGACCAGGCTGGCGATCGGCACCGCACCGGCAACCGCGGTGGTCCAGGCGGCCGAGACCGCGAGCACGGTCAGTACGACCAGCGAGGCGAGCCCGATCGCGATCCAGGTCATGATCCTGCCGACGGTCGACGGGGCGTCGCCCTCCTGGCCCTCGGGCATCACCGCGGTCGGATCTTCGGTGGCGCCGGGCATGACCCGGGTCGGGGCGGTCTGGCTGGGGGACGGGGCGACCAGCGGTGCCGTTTCGTCCGGTCCCTTCGAGGCGGCAGCGGCCGCTGCCGGGGCGCCCGTTGCCGCGGACCCGGTGCCGGTCGCCGGTTTGCCCGCCGGACCGTCGGCTCCGGTGGCCGGGCCGGAATCATCGCGGGCGGCCAGGAGCAGCAGGGTGAGCAGGCCGGCGGCAGCCAGCCAGGCGAATATCCCGAAGACGACGCCGGGGCCGAAGCCGAACAGCCAGCCGGCGAAGCCCGAGTCACCGAACGAGAAAACGGCCAGAAGGCCGACCAGCACCGTGCCGGCTATGACCAGGTTGCGCTTTTTGCCCTCGACCGGTTCGGGCGGGACGTCGGGGTCGCCCTCGATCGGCAGTGCCGCGAGCAGGACCAGGTAGACCAGTACGCCGATCCCGCCGATCAGGATCGAGGCGACGAAGGCCAGCCGGATCAGCACCGGGTCGATGCCGAGGTAGCCGGCCAGGCCGGCCGCGACGCCGCCGATGTAGCGGTCGTCGCGCGAGCGGGTCAGCTTGCGGCGCGGCCGTTCGCCTGACGGCGGGCGGTCGCCCTCGGGGACAGATTCTGTGGGTGGGGTCTTTTCGTTCATGCTCAACAGGCTGAGGGCCGGTCGCGGTTTTGTCTATTGGGAATGACCCTTAGCCCGGATTGGGGGTCGGCACTCGGCCCCAGCCCATACGATCCTTACAGGTGACGGAGGAAACCGAAAAGGATGCAGGCGAGATCACGATCGAGGATCTGGCCAGGCTGACCGGGATGACCGTGAGGAACATCCGCGCCCATCAGTCGCGCGGGCTGTTGCCGCCGCCCCGGGTGGTCGGCAGGACCGGCTACTACGGCGAGGAGCACATCTCCCGCATCGCCCTGATCCGGGAGCTGCAGGAGGAGGGCATAAACCTCGAGGCGATCCGCCGCATCCTCGAGTCGTCCGGCGACTCGTCCGGCGACCTCCTGAGCTTCACCCGCTCGTTCACCGCCCCCTACGAAGACGAGCAGCCGGAGATCCTCGAGGTCTCCGAGATCGCCCAGCCGTGGGGCGAGACCGCCCTCGACGCCGACGGCATGCACCGGCTCGAGGAGCTCGGCCTGCTGCGCCACCTCGGCGACGGCCGCTTCGAGGTCCTGAGCCCGAAGCTCCTGGCGATCGGGACCGAACTGGCGGCGCTCGGCGTGCCGGCCGGCGACGCCATGGCCTCGCTCGAGTCGCTCAAGGAGAGGTCCGGGGCGATCGCCGAGGTATTCATCGGGGTCTTCAACGAACAGATCTGGGAGCCGTTCGAGAAGGCCGGCCGGCCACCGGAGGAGTGGTCCCGGGTACAGGACGCCCTGCAGCGGATGCGCCCGCTGGCGGCCGACGCCCTGCTGGCGAGTTTCCAGCTGGCGATGGACGAAGCCACCGAGCAGGCGATCGGCGAGATGATCCGCAGGGATCTGGAAACCGACCGCCCGGCCGATCGCCCCGACTGACCTCCGCCCGCCCGCGTTACAGCGGCTTTTCGGGTGCCCCGGTAAAGTTGCCGGCCCACGCCCGGATAGCTCAGTTGGTAGAGCACTTCCATGGTAAGGAAGGGGTCAGCGGTTCGAATCCGCTTCCGGGCTCTGCTTCGCTGCCCGGCCGGCCTTGAAGTTCTCTGAAGGTTGGCCGCGTACGGTCTCTTTCCCCCGTTTTGAGCCAGCCCGACCCGACACCGTCCAGCCACGATCCGAGATACGGGCCGGGCGCTCGTACCCTGATGGTCGTCGGCATCGCGGTCGCCGCCGGCCTGGCCGTCTGGCTGCTGACCTCCGACAACCGCGACGGCGGCCAGACCGCGACCGCCGGGATGGTCGGCGGCGAATCCCGGATCGTCCCGCCGGACGAGGCGACCGCACTCCCCGACGAGGCCGGACACGCCCTCTACTGGGCCGGCGACCGGCCGGGGATGGAGCTCGAGTACAGCGATTCCGACGGCAACGTCCACATCCGCTACCTGCCCGAGGGAACCGATCCGGGCGCCTCCGAGCAGACCTTCCTCGACGTCGGCACCTACCCGTTCAAGGGCGCCTACCGGGCGACCAGGGCGCTGGCCGACCAGAAGGGCATGGTCCGGGTCGCCCACCGCGACGGCGTCGGCTTCTATGACCGGTCGAGGCCCTACAGCGTGACCCTGGCCTATCAGGACCAGCCCAACCTCCAGATCGAGGTCTACCTGCCGGAGAAGAACGAGGCGCTCAAAGTCGTCCGCAGTGGCGATATCGTGCCCCTGCCCTGATTCTCGCCTGGATCCTCTTTCCGCGTCGTACTGCTCGCGCTCAGCCTCGGCCTCGGCCTGCTGGCCGAAGCCGTGAGCGGCCGCCGCCTGCCCGGGGCCGCTGCTGCCGGCGCTCGGCTTCGCCGCGATCATCGCGATCGGTGGTCTGGTCACCTGCTTTTCCGGCCTGGCCGAGTTCACCACCGCGGTGATCGTCGCCCTGGCGGTGGCCGGTTTCGCACTCGCCTGGCCGCTCGGGGAACGGGTCCGGGCGATCTCTCCCTGGCCGGTCGTCGGGGCGTTCGGGGTGTTCCTGGTCTTCGGCGCCCCGGTGATCTTCTCCGGCGAGGCCGGCTTCGCCGGCTACATCAAGCTCGACGACACCTCCACCTGGCTGGCCTTCACCGACCACGTCCTCGCCTACGGCCACTCGACCTCGGGCCTGGCCCCGTCCAGCTACGAGGCGACCGTCCAGATCAACCTCTCGGCCGGCTACCCGCTGGGCACCTTCATCCCACTCGCGGTCGGCCGCGAGCTGACCGGCACCGACCCGGCCTGGCTCTTCCAGCCCTACATGGCGCTGATGGCGGCGATGATGTCGCTGGTCTTCTTCGAGCTGCTGCGACGGGTCGTGCCCGGGGTCGGCGCGCGATCGGCGCTCGTCTTCATCGCCGCCCAGCCGGCGCTGCTGGTCGGCTACGCCTACTGGGGCGGGGTCAAGGAGGTGGCGACCGCGCTGCTGGTGGCGCTGCTCGCGGCAGCGATCACCGCGCTGGTCCGGCCGGGCACCTCGAGCTCGCTCCGCGCCGTCGCCCCGGCCCCGATCCTCGCCGGCGCGGCGCTGATCGGGGTGATGGGTGCCGGCGGCGCTCCCTGGCTCCTCGCGATCGCCCTCGCCGCCGCGGTCCTGATGGCGGTCGTCGTCCGGCGGGCTTCCGCCTCGCCCGAGCCGGTCGCGCCGGCCGGGACCCTGGTCCGCGTCTACCTGACCAGGGCGCTGGTGGTCGCCGCGGGCGTGGCCCTGATCGGGCTGCCGACCGTGCTCGCCTCGGGCAGCTTCTTTTCCCCCGACCAGGGGCCGCTGACCAGCGGCGGCGAGCTCGGCAACCTGATCGAGGCGCTCGAGCCGGCCCAGTACGCCGGGCCCTGGCCGGTCGGTGACTTCCGGGTCAGCCCCGACTCGGGGCTCGCTCACCGCGATCCTGATCGCCGCCGCCGCGCTCGCCTGGGGCTTCGGTGTGCTGGCCGCGGTCAGGGACCGGGCCGCGGCGCTCCTGGTCTTCGCTTTCGGCACCGGCCTCGGCTCGCTGATCGTCTACGCGGTCGGCTCGCCCTGGATCCAGGGCAAGGCGCTGGCCACCGGCACCGCCTCGTTCCTGATCCTGGCGATGGCCGGGATCGGCTGGCTGCTGAGCGGTGGCGCCGACCGCGGGGACCTGCCCGCTCGCCCGGGCGCCGGCCGGCTGAAGGCCCTCGGGGCGGTACTTCTGATCGTTCCGGCGGGGGTGCTGGTCTCCAACGCGCTGGCCTACCACGAGTCCTGGCTCTCCCCCCGGGCCCAGCTGGCCGAGCTCGAGCAGATCGGCGAGCAGTTCGCCGGCCAGGGGCCGACCCTGATGACCGAATACCAGCCCTACGGGGTGCGTCACTTCCTCCGGCTGGCCGACGCCGAGGGCGCATCGGAGCTCCGGCGCCGGGCGATCCCGCGCCGCGACGGTTCCGAGGCCGAGAAGGGCGCCTGGACCGACACCGACGGGCTCGCCCTCTCGCCCGACCGCGAAGGCCTTCTTACCTACCCGACCCTGGTCCTCCGCCGAAACCCGCTGCAGAGCCGCCCGCCCTCGCCCTACCGGCTGGTCGAGCAGGGCGACTACTACGAGGTCTGGCAGCGCCCGGACGGGTTCGACCCCGCCTCCCTGATCGAGCACGTCCCGTTCGGCGACGACACTCGACCCGGCGGCGGTCCCGCCATGCCCGGTGATCGAACGGCTCGGCCGCAAGGCCGGACCGGGGGGCTCGGTGATCGCCGCCCCGCGCCCCCCGAACGCGGTCGCCACCCTGGACTCCTTCCCCGCCGACTGGGTCAGCGACCCGGCCGCCGGCACGCTGACCCCGCTGAGCGACGGCAGCGCCGGCGGGACGGTCGAGATCCCGGTTGCCGGCCGCTACACGGTCTGGGTCGGCGGCTCTGCCCGGGGCCGGGTCGAGGTCACGGTCGGCGGCATCCCGGCCGGCTCGGCCCGCAACCGGCTCAACAACAACTCCCAGTTCATCGAGCTGGGCGACCTCGATCTCGAGCCCGGAACCCAGCCGGTCGTCCTTGCCTACGAGCCGGGGGGACCGCTCCGGCCGGGTACCGGGGCCTACCCGTTCGCCCTCGGCCCGGTCATCCTCAGCCCCTCGCCGCCGGGGGGCGAGCTGATCGAGGTCCCGGCCGATCGGGCCGCCGAGCTCTGCGGGCAGCGGCTCGACTGGGCCGAAGCGGTCCGGTAACGGCGATTTCCCGAAATATTTTCCGGCCCCGGATCAGGTCAAAACGGCCGGAATTCAACCGGTTGAACCGCACCATCGATCTCCCATTGACCCTGTCAAAAGGCCGGGTGGAGTACCTAAAAACTTTGAGGTACTCGAAAACCCGAACATGACATCAATCGGCGACGCGTTTCCGAAAAGCGCTGCACAAAGCCGAGAATAGGTGCTACGTTAGATCGTGATATCCGCCGTTCGGCAAATGGAGGCCGGGGGACGTGAAGGCCAGTGCGGAAGGGACTCCGCAAGATCGGGAAGATCGAGATCCGCTTCAAATATCGCGGTAGGTCTGGAACCGTAAGGATCATTCCGCGAGGACAGCCCAGGAAGGCACGTCGGTCACGGTCAGGAAGACCGTGGCCGAGCGGATTACCTCATGATCGACGTAGCAGGCTCGTCGGTCGTCACAGCCGGGGAAAGATCGGTAGGCTATGCGGTCGCTTCGCGCCTCGGCCGGGGTTTATTTTTTTGTCAGGTACCTGCAACGAGCAGTGAGGAAATATGGCTCGCGGAGATGTCCGCATCGCGGTGACACTTGCCTGTGAATCATGCAAGCGTCGTAACTACCAAACCAACAAGTCCAAGCGCAATACGCCGGACCGGATCGAGATGCGCAAGTACTGCCGCTGGTGCGAGAAGCACCAGCCGCACAAGGAAACGCGCTAGTGGCCAAATCCCGGGCACAGCGCAAGGCCGAGCGCCGGGCGCGTGAGGCCGCGGAACGGGCGAAGGAGCAGGCCGGGGAGTCCCAGGCCCAGCACGACACCCAGGTACCGAAGTCCGGCGACATCGCCGAGATCGAGGCGGTCGAGGCCGGGATCCAGGCCGGCGCCCCGGAAGAGGATCTCGAGACCCCGGACGCCCCCCGCAGGGGCGAGCTGAGCTCGAAGGAAGAAAAGAGACAGGCAAAGCAGGCAGAAAAGGCGGCCAAGGCCGAACAGAAAAAGCGCGAGGAGCAGCAGCTGGCAAAGCGCCAGAAGCAGGCCAAGTCGGAGCGCAAGCGGGGCGGGGTGTTCGCCTTCCTCGGATCCTCGTGGGCCGAGCTGAAGCGGGTCCAGTGGCCCGACCGGGATACTCTGATGCAGGCGACCGCGGTTACGATCGTCTTCGTCTTCGTCGCCGCCGTCTACCTCGGAGTGCTGGATCTGATCGTCAACTGGGTCGTCCAGAGAGTCATCTAGAGAAAGTCAAACGAACTTATGTATCGCTGGTACGTCATCAACACATACTCAGGCCACGAGAACAAGGTCAAGCACAACCTCGAGCACCGGGTCCAGACCATGGGCCAGGGCCACCGGGTGCGCAAGGTCCTGGTCCCGACCGAGCAGGTCTCCGAGATCAAGGACGGCCAGAAGATCCAGGTCGAAAAGCGGACCATGCCCGGCTACGTGCTGGTCAACCTCGACATGACCGAGAACTCCTGGCGGCTGGTCAAGGAGACCCCGGGCGTGACCGGGTTCGTCGGCCAGCGCGACACCCCGGTGCCGCTGACCAAGACCGAGATCGACCGGCTGCTCCACCGCGAGACCGCCGAGCGGCCCCGCACCCAGGCCCAGTTCGAGATCGGCGAGACGGTCAAGATCATCAGCGGCCCGCTGTCAGACTTCTCCGGCGAGATCGCCGAGATCAACGAGGACCAGAGCAAGCTCAAGGTCCTGGTATCGATCTTCGGCCGCGAGACCCCTTCCGAGGTCGGCTACGACCAGGTCAAAAAGCTCTAACCACTCATATCCTGCACCGACAAGCTGAAAGCACCCCAGGCCCATGGCTAAAAAAGTACTCACCCTGATCAAGCTCCAGATCCCGGCCGGCTCGGCCAACCCGGCCCCGCCGGTAGGCCCGGCCCTGGGCCAGCACGGGGTCAACATCATGGACTTCTGCAAGGCGTTCAACGCCCAGACCCAGCAGGACTCCGGCACGATCATCCCGGTCGAGATCACGGTTTACGAAGACCGCAGCTTCACCTTCATCACCAAGACGCCGCCGGCGGCCGTGCTGATCAAGGAAGCCTGCAACATCAAGAAGGGGTCCGGTGAACCCCACATAGACAAGGTCGCCACCATCACCCAGGATCAGATCCGCCAGATCGCCGAGCGCAAGATGCCCGATCTGAACGCCAACGATCTCGACGCGGCCTCAAAGATCATCGCCGGCACCGCCCGGTCGATGGGCGTGGAGGTCAAGTAACCATGGCGCACGGCAAGCGTTTCCGCCAGCAGTTCGGCAAGGTCCAGCGCGACCACGTCTACCCGCCCGAAGAGGCGATCAACCTGATCAAGGAGACCGCTTCGGCCACCTTCGACGAGACGGTCGAGCTGCATGTGAGGCTCGGGGTGAACGTGCGCCACGCCGAGGAGCAGCTCCGCGGCACCCTCGCCCTGCCCCACGGGCTCGGCAAGGACGTCAAGGTCGCCGTCTTCGCCCAGGGCGACAAGGCCCGCGACGCCGAGGCCGCCGGAGCCGACATCGTCGGATCCGACGACCTGGCGACCAAGATCGAAGAGGGCTTCGACGACTTCGACGTGGTCATCGCCACCCCCGACATGATGCCGACGGTCGGCAAGCTCGGCCGGGTCCTCGGCCCCTCGGGCAAGATGCCGAACCCCAAGGTCGGCACCGTCACCGACGACGTCGAAAAGGCCGTCTCCGAGTCCAAGGCCGGCAAGGTCGAGTACCGGACCGACCGCCAGGCGATCGTCCACCTGGCCCTCGGCAAGGCCTCATTCGACGCCGACAAGCTGCTCGAAAACTACGCCGCCGTCCTCGACGAGATCACCAAAGCCAAGCCGGCCTCGACCAAGGGCCGCTACATCCTCTCGATCTCGGTCTCAGACCACCATGGGCCCGGGCATCTCGGTCGACCCGGCCAAGGCGACCGAGCGGGACATCTTCCCGGAGCGGGCTGAGGCTGTCAGTCGCCTGAGGCCGCGTCCCGACCGGTATTCTGCACGGGACTCAAGCGCAAAGCGCAGACGACTAGTCATCAAACTGGCGGAGACTGAATGAACGTATCGTCCTCTGGGATGGAGTCCCGGGGAATTGGCATCGTCGGCCTCGGCTACGTCGGCCTGCCGCTGGCCGTCGCCTTCGCCGAGACCGGCGAGAAGGTGATCGGCTTCGACCTCGACCGCGAAAAGGTCGAGGCGATAGGCCGCGGCGACAGCTACATCGAGGACGTGCCGTCCGCGAAGCTGGCCGAGCCTCGAGGGATCGATCCGATGCGACCGGCGACGCGGCCGAGCTGGCCGCCTGCGACGCGATCATCATCTGCGTGCCGACCCCGCTGACCGGCTCGCGCGAGCCCGACCTCTCCTACCTCGAGGCGGCCGCGCAGATCATCGCCGGAATCCTCCGCCACGGCCAGCTCGTGGTGCTCGAATCGACCACCTACCCGGGAACCACCCGCGACCTGCTGGCCGGCGGGCTGGAGAGCTCGGGGCTTACGGCCGGCGCGCGACTTCCACCTCGCCTTCTCGCCGGAGCGGATCGACCCGGGCCGGACCGACTTCACGGTCCGCACCACGCCGAAGCTGGTCGGCGGCCTGACCCCGGAGTGCACCGCGGCGGCGAAGCGGCTCTACGAGCGGATCTGCGACACGGTGATCCCGCTCTCCGGGCCCGAGGCGGCCGAGCTCTCGAAGCTGCTCGAGAACATCTTCCGCTCGGTCAACATCGCCCTGGTCAACGAACTGGCCCAGCTCTGCGACCGGCTCGGGGTCGACGTCTGGGAGGTGATCGACGCGCGCCTCGACCAAGCCGTTCGGCTTCATGCGCTTCGAGCCCGGCCCCGGGATGGGCGGCCACTGCCTGCCGGTCGATCCGTTCTACCTCGCCTTCAAGGCCCGTGAGCACGACTTCTATCCCGAGTTCATCGAGCTGGCCGGCAAGATCAACCAGTCCCAGCCGCTGTTTTGCGTAAACCGGATCGAGAGGGTGCTGAACGAAAACGGCAAGCCGGTCAACGGGACCAGGATCCTGATCCTCGGGGTCAGCTACAAGGCAGGGGTCGGCGATGTCAGGGAGTCGCCGGCGATCAGAATTCTCCGCCTCTTGGGCGAACTCGGGGCGGAACTCAGCTACCACGATCCCCACGTTCCGGCCCTGGCCGAAAGCGGACTGGAGAATTCGGAGCTGTCCCCGGCGCTGGAGAAGGCCGATCTGACCGTGATCGTCACCTGCCCATCCGGAGTTCGACCTCGACCGAGATCGTCGAGAAGAGCACCCTCGTTCTCGACCTGCGTGGCGTCACCCGGGAGACGAAGCTGACCCACATACCCGGCTCTGATCAGAGACTCTTGAGCATGCCTGCGAGCTCCGGAGCCCAACGCTCGTACGAGTACTTGGCTTCGACGAACTGCCTGGCGTTGAACCCCATCTCCCTCCGCGCCTGAGCATCTCTGACGAGCATCTCAAGCGCTTCGAACCAATCGTCACTGGAAGAAGCAAGCACCCCACGCTCTTCTCCGACGATCGCCCTGTTGACTCCGACCGGGCTCGCGACCGCAGGAACTCCCGCAGCGAAATACTTGAGCAGCTTGTAACCGCATTTGCCGCGCGTCCACTCGTCGTCGGGCAGCGGCATGATCCCGATGTCGAAGCTTGCCAGGGCGTCCTTTTCACTCTCCGGAGTCCAGGGAAGGGAAGTGATCCACGGCGCGTCAAAAGAAGTGCCTGCCCCGACCAGGACCAGCTCCACCCGTCTTTCGTTCCGGTTGATTTTCTCGAGCACGGGCAGGCACTGATCGAGGTAGACGGCGGTCGATCCTCGAACCGATCCAGCCGACCCTGACCACCTCCTGCTCTCCGTGCTCCCGGACGGGCTGGATCGAGGGATCGACACAGGAGGGAACCACCTCCACCCGACGTGCGATTGTGCTTGCACGGGCCGCCAGATACTCGTTGCCCGCGATGACCAGTCGAGCTCGACTGGTGTAAGCGCTCCAGCGTTCGGCCTCGCGCTTGACCCAGCCGAAGCGCCGGTTCTCGTGCCCGATGGAACCGACGAAGAGAGCGTCGTCGAAATCGTAGACATCAAGCCTGCGCGGAGGGTCGACACCGGGGAGTGGCAGGAGGAACCTGAGGCGATGGATGAGGGACAGGGTGTCCGGGTCGAAGCTCCGGTTGCGCACGAGGCGAGACGCGGCACCGGCGAGCGTCCGCGCCTTGCGCGCCGGGGACGCTTCCGAAGTAACGAGCGAGTATTCGTCCCCGGTCATGGTCGGCCGAAAGGACAGGTCGACCCCGTGCTTTTCGAGATACGGAATGAAGTCGACAATCCGAACCCGCGGCCCCGGGGGTTACTTCCGGGTACGCGGAATCGGCTGCAACAGAGGTCACTTCGATCTCAGTAGGCTTCAGCTTCAGGCCGGCTTCAGAGCCTGAACATCGAACTGCTCGGTGGCGCCCATCTCACGGTGATAGTTCGATGGTACGTGCCAGTCCGTCACGAAGGTCGATTTCGGGGTTGAAACCGAGCACTTCGCGAGCATTCGATATGTCGGCGAGCGAGTGGGGGATGTCACCGGGGCGGGGATCTAGGTACTCCGCTTCGAGGTCGCTGCCTGTGAGTTCGCGAATTTCGGCGAGCAGGTCGTTCAGGCTGATCCGGTTCACCGCAGGCGATGTTGAAAGCCTGACCGGCCGCACCTTCAGCGCTTGCCGCCAGCAAGTTCGCATCGACGGTGTTGTCGATGTAGGTGAAATCCCGGGACTGTTTGCCATCGCCGAACACCAACGGCCGGCGTCCTTCCAACAGGGCGGTTATGAACTTCGGCACTACCGCCGCGTACTGTGAAAGTGGATCCTGGCTGGGGCCGAACACGTTGAAGTAACGAAGCGCCACCGTTTCCAAGCCATAGACTTGGAAGAAGGCGCGACAGTAGCCCTCCGCGGCCTGCTTGGCCACCGCGTAGGGGGAGATCGGCAGAGTCGCCATGGCTTCGTGCTTGGGGAGCTCCGGATTCGCACCGTAGACGGACGAAGAAGAGGCGAAGACGACGCGGCGTACTCCTTCGTCACGAGCAGCGAGCAACACGTTGAGGGTGCCGATCACGTTTGAGGCATTGCTGGTCAGAGGGTCCTGGATGGAGCGCGGGACCGACGGAAGGGCTGCCTGATGGAAGACGAGTTCGCAGCCTCGAACGGCGTTGTGAGACGCGTTCGTAGCTCTGGATGTCACCCTCGATCAAATCAATGTCGTCAAGCAGGGGCAGGACGTTTTCCCGGCTTCCGGTCGCGAAGTTGTCGAGGATGCGGACGTTGTACCCATCACTGAGAAGGCGGCGAGCCAGATGGGATCCGATGAATCCGGCCCCGCCAGTGACGAGGACAGTTGAGCCAGAAGTAGGCATTCGGCGAATCTATCAGCAGCGAGAGTGAGAATGACGTGAGCCGAAGTCCCAGACGGCATCCCTTGCGGCCGGCTGGGCTTCGCTCTAGGTGCCGCAACGGCCGGTTTGGCGCGGCGACAACTGTTGAGCCGCTGCTCCCATGCGGCAAGCGCGGCCATAGTCCAGATGTCGGTCGCTTTCGAGTGTCCGGCGTCGAGCATCCGGGCTGCCGCCGGACCGTCGATCAGGTCGGAGTCGCATTCGTGAGCCAGGTCTCTTGCCTCGTCGTGCCACGGCCCGGCGAAGAAGTCCCGTAGAGGGACCGCAAAGCCCCGCTTGCGTCCGCTCGCGCCGTTCGCCGGAAGCTTCTCGCGCGCAAGCTTGCGAAGGAGCAGCTTACCTCCGAGTAGCGAGACCTTCTGGCGATCGGGGACCCTTTGGGCGAGGGCCACAACCTCAGCGTCGAGCAGCGGCACCCGTGCCTCGAGTCCGAAGGCCATGCTGGCCCGATCCTCCTTGGTCAGCAGGTCTCCCGGCAGGTAGCTTTGTAGCTCGAAGCGCTGAAGTTGACGCAGGGTCGACCCGGAAGCCGGGGTGGCGAAGTCCGAGCCGTTCGGCAACACCTGCTCGGACATCACCCGTCGCTTCGCTCACGCAGCAGATTCAGCCCGCTGCTCGAAGTCATCTCGCCGACCAGCGCCAGGTACTGCGAGTAGTCATCTCCGGTACCCGCCTTGGCAATGCGGGCCAGGTACGAGCGAGCGAGAGCGGAGGCGCTGCCGCGCTCGGCACCCCTGTGGATCGGGGCTTCGGCGAGTTTCGTCGTCAGTCGGTCGGGCAGCAGCGAAACGGCTCGCGAGCAGGCGGTGTGCCCGGTGCCGGTAGTAGCCGGCGAAAAGGTCGTCGCCTCCGGTGCCGCTCAGGGCGACCGTCACTTCGGAACGGGCGAACCGGGAAAGGGCAAGCATCGGTATCGCCGACGAATCGGCGAAAGGCTGATCGTAGGCAGAGCACACGCCTTCGACTGCATCGGCAAACCCGACGCTCATGCTCTCGACGTGGTGGGGGATTCCGAGCGCTTTCGCGAGCTGCGCCGCTCGGGCGGACTCGTCGTAGTCGCCGTGTCCGTCGAACGCGACCGTGAAAGCTTTCGGCCTTGCCCCAACCTCAACCGCCAGGGCCGCGATCAGAGACGAGTCGACACCGCCCGAGAGAAAGACGCCAACCTCGACGTCGGCGACAAGCTGGCGGGCCATCGAATCAAGCAGAGTCTGATTAAGCTCTTCCGTGCTCACCGGCGAATCCGGTGCCGGAGTGTCGAAGTACACCGGAGACCCAACGAACGGTTCTCTCGCTGCCGTCTCGTGACCTGGTGATCGCCGTACCCGGTTCCACCTGGACGACATCGGCGAGACCGGTGAGCGGGGGCGGCACGTAAAGGAAGGCCGCGTACTCGGCGATCGCCCGTTCGTCGACCTCGCCGCGGCTCAGTCCCGCCGAAACGAGTGCCATCGAGTCGGATGCGAAGGCAAAGCGTTCCCCGGTGGTCTTGACCAGCGGCTTGATCCCGGTCGCGTCCCGGGCCAGCGTGATCTCGTGTTTCCGCTCGTCGATCAGGGCCAGCGCGTACATGCCGTTGAGCCGCTTGAAGACATCCAGACCCCACTGTTCGAACCCGTGCACGACCACCTCGGCGTCGCAATCGGTCCTGAATCTGTGGCCCAGGGACTCCAGCTCACGCTGAAGCGCCGTGTGGCCGTAGATCTCGCCATTGAAGACCAGCCAGAGATCCTCGTTCTCGTTGGGCATCGGGTAACGCACTCGATCGGAGAGGTCGATGACAGCAAGCCGGGTCTGGACCAGCCCGTAGCCGGAGGTCTCTCTCTGGAATCGGCCATCTGGACCGCGGGAGTTCAGGCTGTCGAGCAGGGAGTCCGCGAGCACACCAAAGTCCTCGCCCCTTCTTTCGAAACCGGCAATGCCGCACATCGCTAGGCGGCTTCCTCCGACTTGACGGGCGTGGTTTCGGCATCCAGGGTAGTCGGGAGTTGCCCGGCTCCGGTTCGGGCGTCGAGCAGCTCCCGATAGAGCGAGTCGATGTCTCCGACCAGCCGCTCGGCCGAATAGCGGCTCATCGCATGTTCGCGGGCACGCGCTCCCATGGTCTTCCGTAGGTTGGGATCCCCCGCGAGCCGTTCCATGCCGCTGGCAAGTGCCTCGACATCATCGGGTGGTACGAGAATCCCCGTCCGATCGGTCACGACTTCACGGACACCACCTACGTCGGTCGCGACACCGGGCCTGGCGGCTGCGCTGGCCTCGATCAGCGATACGGGAGTCCCTTCGTTGTCAGAACTCAGGATCACGGCGTCGGAAGCTGCGGCGATCGTCACCAGGTCGCGACGGTATCCGAGGAAATGCACCGAATCGGCGATGCCCAGACTGCGCGCCTGCTCTTCCAGATCGTGCCGGGTCTCGCCGTCACCGGCGATTGCGAGCTGAACCTTGGAGCCGTTACGGCGAGCCAGGGCCAGCGCGCTCAGCAACAGATCCACGCGCTTGATCGGCACTATTCTCCCGACGAACGAGAACAGCACCTCGTCACTACTTATGCCGAGATCTCGACGCGACTGGATATCGGGGGTGGTGTCGAGGCTGGTGAAGGAATCGAGGTCGAGTCCCAACGGAACGACGCTGAACCGGTCCCGCGGCGCGACGCCCAGACGGATCAGGTCGTCGACAGTGGCCTGGCTGACTCCGATGAGCCGGTCCGATACGCGACCGGCAGTCCGCTCCAGACCGCGGTAGACGGCTGGTCTTGCCGCGGCCGAAATAGCCCTCGAGTACGTGCCCGTGGTAGGTGTGAACGATCACCGGCCGCGGCCTGCAGCGTCAGCGCCGCTGACCTCCCTACGAAGCCCCCTTTGGCCGTGTGGGTGTGAACCACGTCAGGCTTGAAGCGGCGCACCAGCTTCGCCAGTTCCCGGAATGCGCGTTGGTCGGAGTGCGGCTTGATCGGCTGTACCAGTTCGGGCAGGAAGACGAGCTCCGCGCCCTCGCTTTCGGCGTACTCCTGCAGCGATTCTTCGCCGGGGGCCAGCGATCCGTGGACCAGGAGGGTCTCGTAACCACGGGTCTCCATTCGCCGCCCGCTCAGAATGCCGACGTGCTTGGCGGGCCCACCCATGTTCAGCCTGGCGATCACGCGCAGGACCCGAATCGGCCTGGTCGCGGTTCCTGCCAACCCTGAATTCACCATTGCTTCGGTCCATTGGGCATGCGGGAACGGCTCTGCGCTGTAAACTGAACGAACATCTCCGTAGCTTTGGTAGAAGTCTGGGGGGGGTGCCAACATACTTTGTTAAGGTAGCTCGACGAAGACCGCATTACGACGTTCAGCAATACTGTAACGAAGAACAAAAAAAAAAAAAAAAAAAAAACTAATTGCTGGCGTCTTGCTTTACCACCGTTTTCAGGATCACCAGTCAAATTATTCTTCTGCACTCATTTTTCTTCGTGTCAGCGCATCTTACTGAAAGACGAGTGCGCTGTCGTTGCTGTCGCGTTTCTGCAAGAACCGGAGACGACTTTCTAGATCGCACTTGAACGAGCAGAAGGACACGACTCAATTCATAGTGAACAGTCTCAGCAGCCATGGACGACGAAGCTGCAAAAGACAGGATGACCACGGCCACAAAGGGCGTAGAGGAGGGCCGCGGTGCGAAAGAAGCGAAAAAGGACAAGCGTGCCAAGAAGGAAGGCACTCGTGTGCAACGGCACAACTCCAGGGCCTTCTCAGTCGCCAACATTGGTAGAACTCAACGGACCATTCAACGAAACTTGGATCGTGGACAAAAAAAAAGAATATGTCCCACTCAAGGATCGACGAGCACAAGAAGCGGCATCGTCTCCGCCGAGTTTGGTGTGTGTCATGGGACCACCGGGCGTTGGAAAGGTACGGCTATATCACATTCAACCTTCTGCTTGAGTTAATGTTAGGCTTGTGGAACACAGATTCTCAAAACCGCGTGTTATGTCTTTCATGGAAAACAGTCCACTCTGATTCGATCGCTCGTGAAAATGTACACCAATCACAATCTGACCACCATTACAGGTCCCATTACTGTCGTGACCGGTAAACATCGTCGTATAACCTGTTTTGAATGTCCCAATGATACTGCCGCCATGTTGGATTGTGCCAAGATTGCGGATCTCGTGCTTCATTATGTGTCGATGCCAAGTTTGGATTCGAAATGGAAACGTTTGAATTCCTCAATGTCCTACAGACTCATGGATTTCCCAAAGGTCATGGGTGTCTTTACGCATCTCGATCAGTTTCAAGACCACGAAGAACTTGCGCAAGACCAAAAAGCTCTTGAAACATCGCTTTTGGACGGAAATTTATGAGGGTGCCAAAATGTTTTACTTTTCCGGCATTGTCAATGGAAAGTATCTCAAGAATGAAGTCAAGCAACTAACATTGTTCATCTCACGAGTCAAGGTAAGAATGAACGACTGGACTAGCGCGAATGAATAGTCGACATCGTGATTAGAAACTATGGTGACTTCTGTCTGAACCCAAATGAGGACGAGCATACCACATTACGTGATTTGATGAATGTTGCAGTTGCATGGAGTGACGGACATGTGAGATTCCTGGTTTGTCATTTTCTCATTCTATTTTTCTCTCTCTTTCTCTACTCCTCTTTCAGTATCGACCTTTGATCTGGCGCAACACGCATCCGTATGTAGTCGTGGACCGACATGAAGACATTACGCATCCCAACAAGGTGGCCGAGGACCCATCGTGCGATCGATCCGTGACCTTTTATGGATATGTACGTGGAACACATTTGAAACCTGGCATGAAAATACACTTGATTGGAGTCGGAGACTATTAGCATGACAGAAGTCAGCGCTTTGCCAGATCCATGTCCACTGCCAGATCACGAAAACAAGAAGAAAGTACGTTACTTACTCCTTCATTTCGTCGCTTCGTCATTCTTGCCATTGTTCTAATGTTTTTTATGTTCTTTTTCAGACTCTCAAGTCGAAGGATTCATTATTGTTCGCCCCATTGTCGAATGTGGGAGCGGTTTCATTCGACAAAGACGCTGTTTACATCGATATTGGCAGAGCGAATTACACGAAGAAAGAGAACTTGGATATAGCAAAACGAAGGCACGCGTCTGATGAAGAGGAGGAAAGTGAGTCGGATGAAGAGCCAGAGTACGACGCTGACGCCCCTGCTGGGTTGCTACGAAGTTTGCAAGACCTCAAGTCTGGTGTCGATGAAAAGATGGAGCATTCAACCCTGCGTATCTTCAAAGGAAGCAAAGCAGTCCGAGCTGGATCTGACGACAGCAGCGACGGAGAAAGTGATTCTAATAGGGAGAAAAGTGGCGAGTCAACCTTTGATTTAGGCAGGTTGACGCAACCATTTCTTCGTCGCGGGAACAATTCTGCCGGCGATGGCGACACTAGTGATGGCGACGCTCGCGGGTCGATGGTCCGGCCGCTCTCAGGGGTCGACAGGCGTCGCCCGTGAGTACTGCTGGAGGAGCGCCAGTACCCGGGTTGCGTCGTCGTTCGGGGTGGTGATCGTCCAACCGTCGCCTGTCAGAGCGAGTTCTCGCGGTGAGACACTGTCGAGCACTAACGCAACCTTTGCGTCGGCAAGCTGCCTCGACGATCCAGGGAAGGTCACCTGCCTCGCCCTGGACTTCCACCCCACAACCGGTGGTGGTCCGCCGCCAGCGATGACTGCCTCCACCAGATCCTCGCGCGTCAGGCTGGAGCAACTCGAGATCCGAGAGGACTTCCTCATCGAAGAGCCGGGCCGATGCTCCGCGGCGCCCCAGAACGGCGCGCAGCGCGCGAATTGCCGCACCGCGGCTCAGCCGGTCGTGGTACGTCTGATTCGAGTAGTCGCGCAGACAGCTATAGCACGAGGTCTCTTCGCCGCACTCGCACGACTCGACTCGGGAGAGCGCGGCTTCGAACAATTCCGTCAGTCGCTCGCCCAGCCGGAGCGCATGGCCGGCGCCCCCAGGGACGGCATCGAGGATCACAACTGTTGGCGGCTGGTTGGGGCCACCCCACGAGATGGTTCCGTCGAGGTCAGAGCGCTGCACGTTGAGGGATACGGCGCCTTGCAAGAGGGCGTACAAGACACTGCGAGCCTCGCTGTCGTCGAGCGGTTGCGACAGGTCGATCTCGACGGTGTCCGTGAGGTACTCATGCCCGAGTTGTCGAAAGTGAAGAGTGCCAGCGCACTTCCGATCGGGTCGCCGGGCGTCGGAATGGTTGGCGTCCTGCTTGCCTGGTTTGCGATTTGCTGGTGCGGGTTCGCCGTGTCCACACCATTCGCAGATCCGAAAGCCGCGTCCCATCGGGCCTCGGTTGATCACGGTGACACGGCCTGATCGGCTCGTTCGATACCGGACGCCGTCGAGGCCGGGGACATCGACGAATTTCGGTGTCGAGTCCTTGTACGAACCGAAGTGCGTCTCGACCACACCGGACCGTGGGGGTCGGGCTTCGCCTGGGCGTCGATCCATCTTGGCGCCGGCGAAACCGAAGATGGGGATGATGAATGTGCCGCTGTGAGCGGCCGCAGTCTCGCCACACATTGGACACTCAGCGGCGATGTCGCCGAGGGCGAAACGGAAGTGCTTGCAGTTCTGGCAGACGCGCCACTTGTAGTTCGGAAGTGCCCGATCGGCGCGGACGGCGACACCCTCGCTCGCCCAGAGGTGCTTCCCGGCAACGACGGTCGAGCCTGGCGCATACTCACTGATGGCGATGCGAAGATCACGCGAGAGCTCCAGGTTCGGTGCGTCGGCGTCACCGCCCGAGCGCAGGTTGAGTTCCACGACGTCCACGGGGAATCCGTACTTGGGCAGAACGTTTCGCGACGCGAGGTATCCGAGCAGCGATCGTCGGCGAAGTGTTCGTCCGACTTTCTGGTAGTAGCCGGCGAGACCGTGCTTCCCGTCAGCGCTGGCCTGTGTTTCGAGGTCGGCGATTGTCTGTACGTCGTCGAGAATTTCGGCCTCGGCGCGATCGAGCCAGCCGTGGGTGGGGTCGTCTGGATGTGGCTCGACCAGCGCGTCGACCCACCGCCAGTCGGCGACCCCGATCTGCGATGCGGTCGCTTCGGGGAGCACCCGGTGAAGCGCGTCGGCGAGATCCGAAGGATGGGTTCGGAGCCACGCGACGAAGTCGGCGCAGGCTGATCGGCCGCTCCCACTGCCGGTGTCGTCGACGAAGAAGCTGTCGACCTGTCGATGTTCGGTGGTGGCTCGCTCGAACTCTGCGAAGGCGATGGAGTGAGCGTGCCGTCGGCCGATCGTCGTGTTGTCGAGCACGATGATCGGCGGATCGATACGCCCGTCGATCATGCGGTTTGGCGCCTCGAAGAACGTCAGGTCGTGGCTGCGTCGTTGCGCGTAGGTAACGACGAGTGCAGCTGAGTCGGTGCGGCGCCCGGCGCGGCCGGCCCGCTGCACATAGTTGGCCGGCGATGGCGGCATGTTTCGAAGCAGGACGGCCTGGACTTCGCCAACATCCACACCGAGTTCGAACGTCGTCGAGCACGACAACACGTTCAGCAATCCATTAGTGAACTGGCTCTGAATTTCAGCAGCCCGAGCCGGGGTCCAGTGGGCCGTGTGCTCCTGCACGCCCATGCCGATCGGCTCGATCGACCGGTAGAGCTTTGCGTAGTGGTGATCGAGCAACGCATCGACGTCGTCGATCGGTTCAACGGTGCCGTCGCAGCGAAAGGTTGGGCACACCGACTCGACGGTTCGCCAGGTGATCTGACGGCAGCGAGCGCAACGTGACGGCGCGTGGGTACCGGAGAGTGGAATGAACTGAAGGTGCTCGTGCGAGAGCTTCCACACGACGCCTTGCTTGGTGCTCTGGCTGATCAGGATCTTCGACCACTGCGCGTCAGTCGTGAGGTGCTCCCACATTCGAGCCAAGACGTCGCGAGGGTTCGCATCGATGCCCTTGCGCTGGAAGATCTTCGTCAGGAGATCGACGCGCTTGTTGAATGACCCAACGGCGGGGTTCCATGCGACGATCCCGATGCCCGAGCCGGCTGCTCGAACGCTGATCTCCCGGTTGCGTGGCTCGAAGACTTCGTCTCGGATGTCGACGCCTTGCGGAACGGTGAGCGCGCCCGAGTCTCGAAGTGTGTGCAGCAGCAATTGGAGGAGATCGAGTACCTCGGCCTTCGTGAACCCGAGTCGCTCGAGCGCGGCGGGCGGTTCGTATCGGCGCGGGATGGCGATCGCGATTTCGGCGATGCCCGTCCCCTCCAGGCTGTTGCGGCGGTCGAAGCCCAGGGTTTCAAGCATGAGCCAGGTGCTGATCTCTGAGCGCAGCTTGATGGGCGAGTCGTCGGGGTCGAGCACGAGCGCATCGAGCGCGGCTTCACGGATGGGGATGATGAGGTCGTCAGTTCGGGCGTCGCCGCCGGCGGCGTGGACCGCATCGGCGATGAGTCGGCGCTGCACGGAGCGGAGATAAGTGCGTTCGAGGTACGGCGCGAAGAACGCAGCGTCTTGTCGGCTGTCGGAGAAGGTGAGGAGCTTCCTGCCCTCGCCGGTGAGGTGGGCCTGGCGCGGATCCGTGGATTGTGGGATCGATTGGTAGAGCTCGGTCGCGATGACCGAGACGGGCGCATCGGTGCCGGTGAGGAAACGAAAGACGATCTCTCCGGTCATCCGTGATGCACACGACAGGCACCGGTGCAGGATCGAACCACCGCCGGCAGGGATGGCGGCGGTGATCTTTCGAGGTGTCGGTCGGTTGGTCTCGCAGAGACATCTTCGCGTTCGCGGTTTCGCCGACGGCGCCGCACCCCGGGCAAAGCCAGCGATCCGTTGGAGCGACCGCATCGTCGACCTCGCCAACACTTTCGTCTTCGTCGTCAACGTCGAGCGGTTCCCCGAGCAGGAAGTAACGCATTCCGGCGTCGAATTGTCCGGGCTGAACGAGTACGTCGACGTCGTTCTTCATCTCCAGTCGGCCGACGAGGTACTCGGCACCGCACCGGCGACACGTTCCGAGTTCTTCCATCTGAGATTGGACATCGCGTCGGGTGCATGACGGGCACGTCTCATGCCGACGAAGCAGCAGACGCGGCTCGCCGCTGACGTGGTCTGGGTGGAGGCATGCAAACGCTCCTTCGAGCGAGCGGAGGAAGAAGTGATAGCGACCGGGTAACAGCGGTGAGTCCTCCGCTTCGGCCCGAGCCGCGACGGCGAGGCCGACCTGCTGGACGAGCGCCTCGACGCCCTCATGGGTGAACAAGTCGGACGCGAGCTCGCGGACGCTTGCTGCCCGATCGCCGACGCGTTGCTGCAGAAGAATGGTTCGCCGGTCTTGGCTGAGCAGTTCACTGAGGAAGTGCGCGGTCGAAACGTCGGTTGCGCGGGACCGGAACGTCTGGCGCGATCTTCCGCACCCGTTCGGCGAGCTCGGGAGCCCCTTCGCCTGCGTCGCGCCCGGCGGTGAGTTCTCCGTAGAGGTTCTCGGGAAGTTCGTACGCGGCTTTCGCTCGTACAAGCGGTCGCCGTGTTGCGGCGACAACGTCTTGCCGAGATGGGTCATCGGGGTTCCACTCGAAGCGTTCGTCGAAGAGGGCCTCGCCGAATGCCACGAGTTGCGGGTAGTCCTCGACGCCGCGGCCGAGCGTTGCGCTGGTAGCGAAGCATTGGAGTTGGCCACGGCGGCTGCTGAGCACGCGGTCTCTGACTCGCCTAAGCAGCATGGCGACCTCGGCGCCCTGGGCACCTCCGTACACGTGGGCCTCGTCGATCACGAGTTGCCGCCAGCTCTCGGCGGTTGCGCCGTCGAAGAGTGGTGCGTCGCTTGGGCGCAGCAGGAGGTACTCGAGCATGGCGTAGTTGGTCAGCAGGATGTGTGGCGGGCTCTCCTGCATCTGCTCGCGTGAGATCAGCTCGTTGGGCAGCCGAGGCTCGTCGGGGTAGCGGGACCGCATGTCGTCTTCGGCCTCGCTGAGCTTTCGACGGGTCTCTCCGACGTATCGCCCGAAGGTGATCTCGGGGACGTCGACGAGTAGCTGGCGCAGTCGCTTGACCTGGTCGTTGGCGAGCGCGTTCATCGGGTACAGCAGGAGTGCTCGAACGCCGGGTGTGTGGATCGTGCCGTCGTCGATCTCCTGGAGGAGTCCCTGCAGGATGGGGATGCAGGAAGCACTCGGTCTTTCCTGAGCCGGTTCCTGTGGTGATGACGAGGTTGCGTTGGCCGTCGATGGACTTTCTTGCCGCCTGCTCCTGGTGGAGGTAGAGCGGTCGCTTGGATGGCAGGGCGGACTGATTGAGCCGTTCGAATCCGGGGGAGAGCACGCCTTCGCTGATGAGCTCATCGATGCTCTTGCCGTGTTCGAAGGGCGGGGAGGATTGCAGGAACGGTCCTGTCGTCAACGCGAACTGGTCGAGTGCCGTCTCGAACTCCTGTCGCCACTCCTGGCGTGCGGGTGAGAACGTCGCACGCAGGTAATCGGTGTAGCGGGCCTCGATTCGCTTGCTTGCTGCCAGTGCATTCAGTTGGGCCATGCCTGCTTCTTCCTCTGCTGTGCGTCGACGACAACCGCCATCGTCAGCGCTCGCGCCACGATGAGTGGAGCATGCTGACGGAGTTCTTGAAGTGCCCGTCGTGGTTGTGGATCGTCCGACATCAGCAGGCAGCACGCGGCTCGCATCACGAGTTCTGGGAGGCGCGATTCGTGATACGACCGTGTGGTGGTTGCCGTGAGGCGCTCGGCAGCAATCAGCGGTTCAGCCCAGTCGGGAATCGGGAGCGCATCGAGCCCATTCCGGTGTGTGAGCACCCAGCCGTGTGCGTCGAACTCGCCGCTCCGGTGGGCGATGACCCATTCGAAGGCGGCGGTCTGGCGGGTCTCTGGGTCGAGCACGTAGAGCGGCACGGCCTCGAGAATCGTGCGCAGCATCCGAAGCTGGGCGGGTTGCATGTCCAGGAGCACCCGCATGTTGGTATCCGACACAGGAGTGGTGTCCGGCTGCCATGAGTCGAGTTCGTCGATCCCAGCGAACGACTCCAACCGTTCGGGCGCTTCGGGGTCGTCGCTGGCGAGGTCAAGCGCGGCGGCGAGTGGTGGCGTGCCAGACCAGAGCGCCGGGGTCGCCCCCGCTTCGCTTGGTTGGCCCATGAATGGGGTGAGTTCGATGGTGAGCGCGAGGAGCGTGTCCGGCGCCATGCCGGTGCCGACCTGATTGTCGAGTGCTCGGGCAAGTGCTTGGGGCCGGGCGGCGAGTCGTTGGCAGAGAAACTGAAAGATGCCCAGTGTTGTTGGGTCGAGGCCAAGGAGGAGTTGGCTCTCGAGGGCGATGAGGATCTCGTTCGCACACGCGTCGACGTCGGCGTCTTCGAGTCGCGCAATGAGCCGTCCGGTTTCGAGCGCGTTTGCGATGACGTCGAGCGCGTCGTCGGATCGCAGGTCAGTGGTTCCGATGGTCGCTTTGCAGACGTGGGGCGAGTCGAGCCGTCGGACAGCGCGGGGCCGTCCATCCGTCGTCAACGGCGACCTCGACGACGTAGGTTCCCGCAGGAATCTCCGTGCTGTCGAATGCCAGCGGTGGTGACGATTCGTCGGCCACAGGAAGGACGATCGGGCTGTCCCACGGACGGCTGAGTGGCCACATCCTGACAACCCGGTCCGTGACCCGTCGGGTCTCGTTCCAGTTCACCCACACTTGGCCGTGCCCGGTGGCTTGGAGGTCGACGTCGGTGACCCCTGGGTCTTGTCGGAGCTCGGCAAGCAGGACCCGAAGCCCATCGACTCGTAGCCGAAGGTTGGTCGTCACGGCGGTCGAGGCTCGGAGTGCGTCCTTGGCCGGGTTCAGGTCGAACGCCCAACGGCCCTCGCGTGACGTTCGAACGTAGGGCGAGGCGTAGAGGATCTCGCTACGTGATTCGACCTCGATGGAGAGTTCGACTCCGGCCTTGCCGCAGCGAACCTTGGCGAGCGGTGCTGCATCGTCGAGAAGGTCGTCGATGACGAGCCGCCCGACTCTCGTGTCGGTCTCGCCTGCGCCGGGCTCGGTGCTCAACGACCAGGTGAGGAGCGGGAGCGTGACAGTGAGCTGCAGTGTGCGGTTGGCGTCGCTGACCTCAACCGAACTTCGATCCCCGACCTCGCGGATCTCACGGACCATGGGCGCACCGAACGGTTGATCCTCGAGCCGGATCGAATCAGCCACGAAGACGCCGAGTGTTGGCCGGCTTTCACCGGGCAGGATGACGCGGTCGGGGCGTTCGACCGTGAGCCCGGGAACGACGACGAAGTGGCTTCGGAAGTCGCTGCCCAGTGGGCCGCGTCCGATGATCTCCACTTCGGCGAGTTCATCGGACGGGATGATGGCGGCCAGCCAAGTGTCGGGGTCACTTGCGGTGTTGATCGTCGTCGTGCCGTTGACGATGACCTTGATGCTCCACAGCGAGTCGTTGTGACTCGCCCGGCACTTCTAGCTCCGGCGCCTCGGCGTACACCGGCAGGCCATCGGCGGTGACGACGCCGTCGATCGTCGCGCCAACCAGTGAGGGGGCCTTGACAGGGTCGCTCACCCAGCACGTCCGTGTCGTGCCGCCACGACTGATGTTGAGCTTGCGGACGCTCGCCAGATCGAGTCGCTTGAGGCTGAATCCGGTCCAGTCGCCACTTGGGTCTGGGAGTTCTTCGATGACGCGTGGCGGCTCGTCTTCGGCGGTCGCCTGCGCACGCTGAGTTCGGCGTCGGATGGGGCGAGTACCAGCACTTGTTCGAGGCTGACTCGTGTGGGGTCGCGTACGAGTGCGCCGTTCTGGTCGAACAGCAGGCCCTGGAGTGCGGAGAGCCCGACGAATTGCGACCGGCGGACGACTGAGCCGTCGATGATGAGATCGACTGTCCAGGCGCGAGAACGTGGGAGCACGACGGAACGTTCTTCGAGGTTGGAGGTCCGAACGTCGAACGTGTGGTCACTTGAGCTGATGCGCCACGTGCCCGAGCCGATTGCCCGTGGAACAGGAGGCAGTTCGGCGGACGGCCCGGTCGGGTCCCACGGGTCGATGGAGATCGATGGCCGTGGGGGTGACGCTGGCCCCTCGTCGACGTGCACGACTCCCGACGCTCGATCGCTCTCGCTTGGCGAGTGCCTCCCAGACGTACGGGGGCAGCCCGTATTGGGCTGCGTCGCCTTGAAGGTTGGAGATCAACCAGTCCTGGGTCATCTCGATGGTGCGATCGAGATAGTCACGGCTGATCGAGCCGCCATGGAGCAGGAACCGGCCGACGGGCTTGTCGATGTGGGTGAGTCGTGACGGTGCGAGCCGGAGATTGGTGAGCATCTCGGTGGCGTCGTCGGTGCCGCGATCGAGTTCGTCGAGCACGAGCCCGAGGTAGTCGTCGCAGCAGTACTCCGGAATTCCTGCGTGGCCCAGAATCGGGGCGACGTAGCGGAGGGCGCCGTCGGCAACCATGGCGTCGAAGCGCTCGAGGTCGAGTTCAGCCAGTGCCCGTCCGAAGGCGCGACCGAGAAGCGGTCCGTCGAGGTTCGTAACGGGGAGGTTGTCGTAGAGGTTCCCGGCCGCGTATCCGTAGGTGGCGGCGGCGACGAGGAAGCAGGCAGTAATCGCCGGGTAGCGCCGTGCCAACAGTTGCTGGTCGTCGGCGATGCCGAGATCCCGGAGTTGTTCGATCGCTCCCTTGAGTTCGGCTCGCCGTGCCCGGTCGGCTGGTACCTCGCAGACGAGGCGGCGGCCTCGAAGCTCTCCGCGTAGTTCCGATTCCAATTGGTCGACGGCCAGGTCGGGCATCGGACCGGTCCGAATTGGTGCCCGTCGTCTGGCGGCAGGTGCTGGACGGGGCTCCGGAGTGCGCTGCGGTTGAATCGGGCGTGGTCGAATTGGGGTTTCCGCAGCGGTCGCCGACGATGTCGACCGGATCTCGCGCTGTGTGGCGCGGTCGAGACTGCTTACGGCTTCCGCCCAGCCGCATTTTGAACACACCACTGCGCCGTCGCGAACGGTCCCGTGGCGTGGAGTGACCAGGTGGTACGGGATCTCACAGTCGGGACACGTCGCTGCGACCTGGTCGCCGACCGTCCAGTCCGTGTTGGGAACCAGGCCAACGACATGAACGGGCTTGAGCCCGAACCGCGCCGACACCGCGCCAGCGAACGTCTCGCCGTGGTTAGTGGAGTCAGTCCTACTCATGGCAGCCCTAGTGACCTGATCCTACGATCGGCCAGTGTTCCCCACCGGTAGCGGTCGACGCGAACGATGTGGAATGTGACCAATGGCAGGGGCTACAGAACCGCCGATGCCTGCCTATTGTCGGTGCATGTCCATCGAGGCAGAGCCATTGAGTGAGCGGTCGACGTATGAGTGAATGGCTCCCTCGGCGCCCGGTGGTTGCCGCCCGACCCGGCCCGGCGAAGTGGCGAGTGAAGCGCAACGGTAAGTACCTCACGAAAGCCCAGATCGAGGCTGAGGCTGCCGAAAAGCGTCGTGCAAAGTCATCGAGGAAGTCGAGTGCAAAGGCTCGACAGCGAGCTGATCGCCACGCCCGAGGCGAACCATGTGGGGCGGGCAACTGTGAGATTCAGGTCTGCGCTGAAGCGTGGGCGGCAAAGAGGAAGCAAGCTGCGGCGGACAAGGCCATACAGCGTGAGTTCACGCACGAACGCGGCGAGCCATGCGGATTCCGCGGCTGCACGATAACGACCTGTGTCGAAGCTCGTCTTGCGAAGCAGAAGAAGAACAACCAGAACAAGACGAAGGCGAGCTCCGCCGCCGAGCGCCGGCGCACTGAGCTTCACGCCAAAGGGCAACCATGCGGCCACCCTGGCTGCAAGGAACTCGAGTGCAAGCGGGTGGAAGCAGCTGCGTAGCGCGCACCCAACGCCAAGCCGAAGTCGAAGTCGAAACCGAAGAAGAAGCCGGCACGGAAGAAGACCTCGTCCTCGAATGCTATTCCGATGGGCGTAACGGGCCGACCGAGCGGATCAGATCTCGCACTCGAGCGTGCTCGGAAGAAGCACGCCGGGAAGAAGAGAATCGGCGCATCTCCACCGGTCGACCGTCCGATCCCGCCCCCGCCCGCCAAGGCCAAGGCCAAGGCATCATCCAGCAAGAAGAAGAACACCACGTCGTCGAAGACACCTGCGAAGGCTGCTCCGAAGACCTTGACGTGTCGAGAGTGTCTGCGCACGAAGCCCGTGTCGTCGTTTCCGGATCCGAGTCGGCGACGTTGTGGTGACTGCGGTGGGACACCACGCTCGACGAGCGTCCGCACGGTCTCTGGCGGAGCGCCTGGATTGGGGAAGCGTCGGTAGCTGCGGGGAGCTGGCGTCGGTTCCGCGTCGTCGGACCGAGTTGGGCCATGATGGGCTGAATGGCGGTTTCAACCCCTCCCGATCTTCTTCCCCTCATCGCCGCCGGTTCGCAGGTGGAGGTGCGCGACGAAGAGTGGCTCGTCCGCCAGGTCCAGCAGACCCCTGCCGACGGTCTCCTCGTTCGCTGCATCGGCACGTCGACGCTCGTCCGCGACACCGAGGCCTCGTTCTTCACAACCTCGATCGCATCATCCCGCTCCGCCCCGAGGACACGACGCTCGTCCAGGACGACTCGCCGAACTTCCGCACGTCACGCCTCTACCTCGAAGCGATCCTCCGCAAGACGCCGATCCCGGCGACGAACACCGACCTCGCCGTCTCCCAGCACCAGCTCCTCAACCGCCTCGAGTACCAGCGCCGCGCCGCCCACAAGGCGCTCGACCGGCCTCCGCCCCCGCCTGCTGATCGCCGACGCCGTCGGTCTCGGCAAGACGCTCGAGGTCGGGATGATCCTGTCGGAGCTGATCCGCCGCGGCCAGGGCGACAAGATCCTCGTCGTCACCCCTCGCCACATCCTCGAACAGTTCCAGCACGAACTGCTGGACCCGCTTCGCCATCCCGCTCGTCCGCCTCGACAGCGAAGGCATCCAGACGTGTGCGCCGCCAGATCCCGGCGAACCGCAACCCGTTCACCTACTACAAGCGGGCGATCATCTCGATCGACACCCTCGAAGAACGCCGGCCGCTACCGCCACCATCTCGAAGGCATCCGCTGGGACGCCGTCGTCATCGACGAGTGCCACAACCTCGTCAACCGCGGCACCCTCAACAACCAGCTCGCCCGCATCCTCGCCCCCCGCACCGAGGCCCTCCTCCTCACGAGCGCCACCCCGCACAACGGCGACCCCGACAGCTTCGCCGAGCTCATCCGCCTGCTCGACCCCACCGCCATCGCCGACCCCACCAACATCCGCCAGAGCGACATCGAGCACCTCTACGTGCGTCGCCACAAGGGCCACGAGGAAGTCGCCGCCGAAGTCGGGTCGATGTGGGCCGACCGCAAGGAACCGAGAGCCATCCCCGTCACGCCGACGCCGGTCGAGGAGGCGATGTTCGCCGAACTCGCCGACACCTGGACCCACCCCATCTCGGGCTCGCCGCCGGTCACGGGCAAGGGCAAGAGCCTGTTCCCCTGGACCCTCTTCAAGCTCGGCGCTGTCGAGCCATCACGCCCTCATCCAGACGCTCGAGCAACGACGCAAGACCCTCGCCGCCAACCCCGCAACCGCAGCCGGCCTGAGCATGGATCAGAAGGCCGAGGACAACGCCCTCGAAACGCTGCTCGACCGGGCGACGAAGATCACCGACGACACGTCCTCCAAGCTCGCCGCCCTCGTCGAGCAACTCCGGGAGATCGGTGTCGGCCCCGAAGTCGAAGGCTCGCGTCGTGATCTTCTCCGAGCGCATCGCCACCCTCGACTGGCTCGCCGCCACCGTGCCCGGCCTGCTCGGGCTCGAGCGCGACCAGCACCTCGTGCTGCACGGCGGGCTCGCCGACGTCAAGCAGATGGACGTCATCGAGAAGTTCGGCCTCGCCGACAACAACGTGCGGCTGCTGTTCACCGGCGACATGGCATCCGAAGGCGTCAACCTCCACCGCCAGTGCCACCACCTCATCCACTTCGACCTTCCCTGGTCGCTCATCACGATCGAGCAGCGCAACGGCCGCATCGACCGCTACGGCCAGGAGCACTCGCCCGACATCCGTGCGCTGATCCAAACCCCCGACCATCCCCGCCTCACCGGTGACGTCCGCATCCTGAGCAAGCTCCTCCAACGAGAGCAGCAGGCCCACAAGGCGTTCGGCGAGAGCGGCAGCCTGCTCGGGCTGCACGACGCCGGGCTCGAGGAAGAGTCGGTGATGAAGAGCCTCAGCCGAGGCGACGACCCCGACGCCATCATCCCCGAGGAGCCACACGAGGAGTTCGACATCCTGGCCCTCATCGGCGGCGCAACCGGCAACGAACGAGGTGCCCGGTCGACCGGCCGCCGTCGCTGTTCGCCGACGACCACGCCTTCGTCCGCGAGGCCATGGACGCCGCGTTCGACGATGCCATCAACGATCTCGAACTGCGCACCGAGGTGGAACACCCGGAGTTCTTCTCGATCCGCCCGCCCCGGGATCTCATCGCTCGCCTCGGCGTGCTGCCGCAGAGCTACCTGTCGGAGCAGAAGGTGGCCGAGCGGCTCAAGGTGACCGGCGACGGACTGACCGCCGAGCGGCAGTTGGCAGCGGCGAGGGAATCGAGCAAGTCGAGCTGGCCCGAGGTCGGCTACCTCTCTCCGCTTCACCCGATGACGAGCTGGCTGGCCGACAAGGTGCTCGTCAGCCTCGGCCGCCACCAGGCGCCGGTGCTCGAAGGCCAACGTCACCAGCCCGGTGTTCTGCGTGCAGGGCCAATACTCGAACGGTCGCGGTCAACCACAGCTGGTCGAGTGGATGGCCGTGTTCGCCGGACCGTCGGGCGCACTGATGGTCGACGACCTCTTCGCGACGCTGGAGCGGGCCGGCGTCGGCCCGGCGATGCCCAACGACGGCCAGCTCGATCGATCTGGCACCGCTCACCAACCAGCTCGACGACGTCGTCGCCACGGCGCGAGCCGAACTGAAGCGTCGCCGCGACGAGTACGACGCCGAACTCGACGAGCGTGCTCGCAGCCCCGACCGAGCGGCTCGAACGTTGGCTCAACGAGTCCGGCCAGTTGACGCTCGGGCTCGAAGGGCCACAGCGGGATCGCCGCAACAAGGAACGAGACGTGGTGCGCACCGCCACGCAACGACTCATCGAATCGATGCGCACCGCCGGCGAACCTCTGGTCCGCGTGCTGGCGGTGCTGGTGGGAAGGGATCAATGAGCTTCGACAGCATCACCAACCGAGGCGAGTTCTTCTCCAACCACTACCTCGAAGCCGTCCTCGCGAGTGACCTCGGCGATCTCCAGCTCAACCTGGGACGCCGCCGAAGCCCGCGGCGAGCACAACCGCCCGCAGCCGACTCAAGGGCGGCGCTGCAGCGTTCTTCGCCGCTCGCGCCGACGCCAACGAGGCCAGTCCGAGCAACGCCGACGACGCGTTGCGTCGGCTCCACAACGTCGTGCTCGGCCTGCTCGGGTTCGAGCCCGACCGAACCGACCTGGAGTTCAAGCAGAACACCGAGCATCTCCTCGACGTGCCGGTCGCCGCCAAGGTCGAGACCTCGACCTGGGCTGCTGCTGGTCGCGCATCGAAGCCGGCAACGCACCAGCGGTCGACGACCTGTTCGACTTCGACGAACGCCAGCTCCACACCGGCGTCGACCAACCCGGCGAACTCCGCCACACGGTCTACCGCAACGTCGACAAGCGAGCCGTCTACGCGGCAGCCGATGCGGTCGGCGAGATCTACAACACCGACGAACCGCCGCCGACGTGCTGGTCCTCGGTGGCTCCGTCGTGCTCCTGGCCGAACGCGCCAAGTGGTCCGAGGCGCTTCCTCGCCGTCGATCTCGGCCTGGCGTTCGACCGCAACGACACGTCCGCCAAGGGCGAGCTGGAGACCATCGCGGCACTCTTCTCCGCCGACGCGCTCGTGCCGGTCGATGGACAGTCGGCGCTCGAGACCCTGGTCGACAAGTCACACAAGCACGCCGTCGGTGTCTCCAAGGAGCTGCGACCGGCATCCGCGAAAGCATCGAGATCATCGCCAACGAGGTGATCGCGCAACGCGACGCCGACTGCGCGAACGCAACCGGAAGGAGTTCACCCGACCGACGTCGATGCCCGCGATCTCACCCGTCAGTCACTCCGATACCTGCATCGGCTCATCGTGCTGCTGTACGCGGAATCGCGTCCCGAAACTGGCATCGTGCCCGTGGACGACCAGGACTACGTCGACGGTTACAGCCTCGACCGCCTCCGTGAACTGCCTGGTTGATCTGACCGACGACCACGCCCGCAACGGATCGCACTTTCAACAGTCACTCGACCGCTATTCGAGCTCGTGAACGGCGGCTATCACGCCGACTCGGCCGAACAGCAGTTGCTCCTTCGCTGGGCCAATGACGGAATAGACGATCTGGAGCGCCGTGACCGACCTCTACATCCAGTTCCCCGGCCTGACGCCGAACTCTTCACGCCCGAGTCGACGAAGCTGATCAACGAAGTGCCGCTACGCAACGAGGCGCCTGCAACTGCTGCGCAAGCTCATGCTCGCACCAGGCAAGCGGCGCAACGATGCCGCGGGATTCATCTCGTACGCGCAGCTCGGAATGACCCAGATCGGTGTGGTCTACGAGGGGGTCTATGGCCTACACCGGCTTCTACGCCCACACCGATCTGTACGACGTCGCGAAGGTGGCGACCCGACCGACGGCACCTGATGCTCCCCGTTGACGACGCTGGCGAGTATCCCGACGACGTCTTCGTCATGACCACCGACGAGGACACTGGCCGCAAGGAACGGGTGATCGCACCCGCAAGGCAGCTTCGTGTTCCGCCTGTCGTGGCGCACCGCCAACGCTCCGCCAGCTATTACACGCCGAGTGCTCACTCGGTGCGTCGTGAAGCACGCTCTCGCGGAACTGCCTGGTCTCGACGACTATGCACCCGAGAACGGGTCCAGCGGAATCACGATCGCAGTCGAGATGCTCGAGCTGACCATCTGTGAACCGGCCCTGGGTTCCGGCGTGTTCGCCAACGAAGCGATCAAC